>CACZZO010000006.1 GCA_902785755.1 uncultured Bacteroidia bacterium
CCCGCCGCCCCGTTGGGCAGCGGCATAGCCGTGTTGCTCGGCCTTGGCGCAGCCTACATGGTAGGCAAGAAGCGCAGAGAGGAATAATCTTCCCCCTGCCGACAAAAGAAACGGTGCCGAAAATTTCGGCACCGTTCTTTTTTTGTCTTTTGTCGGAAAATGATAGGAAGGAAAGGGTCAATCCCCCACATGCAGTTTCTGCATCCCCGATTTTTCTAATTTGGCCTCGGCGTATGCGCGATCGACGACCAATTCCTTGACATTGATGTCGGAGGGCATCTCAAACATGGCATCGTTTAGGATGGCTTCCATGATGGAACGCAGTCCGCGTGCGCCCACCTTGAACTCAATGGCTTTCTCTATCACGAAATCAAGCACTTCATCTTTGATGATCAAGTCGATGTGATCCATGGCAAACAATTTCGTGAATTGTTTCACCAAAGCGTTCTTCGGCTCGGTGAGGATGCGCTTCAGCGCGGCCTCGTCCAAAGGATTGAGGTGGGTGATGATGGGCAAACGACCAACGATTTCAGGAATCAAACCGAACTTTTTCAGGTCGGCAGGGGAGAGGTACTGGAGCATGTTGTTCTTGTCCAAAACCTCATTGCCGCCTGCGCCGTAGCCGATAACATTGGTGCGCTTGCGGGCGGCTATCAGTCGCTCTATGCCGTCGAAGGCACCGCCGGCGATGAAGAGGATGTCTTTCGTGTTGATGGCCACCATGGGCTGCTCGGGGTGCTTGCGCCCACCTTTAGGCGGCACATTCACCACGGAACCTTCCAAGAGTTTCAGCATGGCCTGTTGCACGCCCTCGCCGCTCACGTCGCGGGTGATGCTGGGGTTGTCGCTCTTGCGGGCAATCTTGTCGATTTCGTCGATGAAGACAATGCCACGCTCAGCGGCCTGCACATCATAGTCGGCGGCTTGCAAAAGCCTGACGAGGATGTTCTCCACGTCCTCACCCACATAGCCTGCCTCGGTCAACACCGTGGCATCGGCGATGGCGAAAGGCACATTGAGCATCTTGGCGATGGTGCGGGCCAAAAGGGTTTTGCCTGTACCAGTTTCGCCCACAAGAATGATGTTCGACTTTTCGATTTCCACCTCATCAGCATTCACTTTTTGGCTGATGCGCTTGTAATGGTTGTAGACGGCCACGGCCAATGTGCGCTTGGCTTCGTCTTGACCGATGACATATTGGTCGAGAAAAGCCTTGATTTCAGCGGGCTTTTTCAGTGAATAGCCCTTGGAATCAAACTTTTGCCCGCTGCCAAACTGTTCCTTGACGATGGTATGAGCCTGCTCGGCGCAACTGTCGCAGATTTGGGCATCGATGCCTTGTATCATCAGCCGAACCTCGTTGGCCTTTCTTCCGCAAAAGGCGCAAACGTCTGATTTCTTGGCCATTGCTTAAGCCTTTTTGTTCTTGATGAGCACCTCGTCAATCATGCCGTAGGCCTTGGCTTCCTCAGCGGTCATCCAATAGTCGCGGTCGCTGTCGGCCCAGACTTTGTCGTAGGTTTGGCCTGAGTGCTTAGCGATGATTTCGTAGAGTTCTTTCTTCAGTTTCTGGATTTCGCGTGCCGTGATTTCAATCTCCGTGGCCTGACCTTCCACGCCGCCCATAGGCTGGTGGATCATGATGCGGGCATGGGGCAGGGCGGAACGTTTTCCGGATGCGCCAGCACACATCAGCACTGCGGCCATCGAAGCGGCCATGCCAGTGCAAATGGTGGCCACATCGGGGTTGATGAACTGCATGGTGTCGTAGATACCCAAACCGGCGTAGACGCTGCCGCCAGGCGAATTGAGGTAGAGATTGATGTCGCGCTTGGCATCGGTCGATTCAAGGAAAAGCAACTGGGCTTGTATGACGTTGGCCACATAGTCGTCGATGGCGGTGCCGAGGAAGATGATGCGGTCCATCATCAGGCGGCTGAACACGTCCATCTGGGCCACATTGAGTTGGCGCTCCTCGATGACGGTCGGCGAAATGTAGCCCTGACTGCGCACTTTCGACATGTATTGCTCAAGGCTCAGGGTGTTCATTCCCAAGTGCTTGGTGGCGTATTTTTGGAATTCGGTGATCATTTGCGTTCCTCCTCAAGTTTCTTCATAAAATCGGCGGAGGTGGTTTCGGCAAAATTGATGTTCATCTTGCCCTTCAGGAACTGCGTCATCTTCACGTCGGCCAATTGGTTCTTCAGTTGGTTCACTTGCTGTTCGTTCTTGAGGTAGTTGGCAGCAATCTTGTCCAAGTTGGCTTTCATGTCGTCTTCCAAAGTGGCATAGTCGATGCCGGGGAAGATTTGCTTTAGCACAAACTGCTTCAGTTCCTCGTCGGTGATGATGAGTTCGGGGTTGGCCTTCACGATGGCGTCTTCGATGAGTTGCCAACGCAGACCTTTGGCATAGTCTTTTTCGTAGTTCTTTTCCACGTCCTCAGCCTTCACTTCGCCACGGCTGTTTTCCACAATCCAGCGTTTCATGAAAGCGTCGGGCAGGTCGAAATGCACGGCGGCCACCAATTCGTCAATCATTTTGTTGAAGAGAATGGGGTCGGTTTCGGCCTCGTGCTGCTTCTCCATTTCGGCTTTGACGGCCTTCTTGAAAGCATCGAGGTCCTTGATTTCCTCCTTGGGGAAAATCTTCTTGAAGAAGTCCTCGTTCAGTTCGGGCTTTTCGTTATGGAGCGAGTCGTCGATGATGATGTTGAAGTCGGAAGCGGCGGGTGCGCCTTCACCCAACACCTTGGCGGCGGCCTCTTCAGAGCCGAGAGCTTTGGCGAAATTGAAGATAAATTCTGAACCTACTTCCTTGCCAATCAATTGCTTGCGGCTTTCTTCGTCCTTGATTTGGTCCATGTGGACATAAAGTCCGTCCTTTTGGAAACCGCCTTCCACTTCCTTGCCGTCCTTGGCTTCGCGCACCTTCATTTCGAGGCGGTCGTTCTCACCAACGTTGTCAGGATGCGAGGTGTCGGGGTTGCGTTCCACGAGGTCATCAATCACCTTGTCAACTTCCTCGTCGGTGGGGATGATATGGTAGAAGTCGACCATTGTGTTCGTGTAGTCGATGTTGATTTCGGGACGGATGGCGGCCTCAAAGTAGAAGTCGATGTCGTCTTGGTTTTCGAGGTCGGCGGGCTGTTGCTGTTCGGTGTCGCTGAGCGGATAGCCGAGCAGGTCGAGTTTGTTGTCGGCGATATGCTTGTTGAGGCTGTCGGAAACAACCGTGTTCAGGGCTTCCATTTTCGCGCTGGCGCCATACATCTTCTTGATCATGCCCATCGGCACCATGCCGGGACGGAAACCAGGCACGTTGGCACGCTGTTTCATTTGTTTCAAGGTCTTTTCGACGGTCTCTTGATAGTCTGCTTTTTCTACGCTGATTTTGATGGAGATGAGGTTTTCTCCTTTTGTACTTTGTGTGATATTCATTTCTAACTTGTTGATTATATATACTTTGTGCGGATGAAGGGACTCGAACCCTTACTTCTCTCGAAACCAGATCCTAAGTCTGGCGCGTCTACCAATTCCGCCACACCCGCGATTTTGAGGGCGCAAAGATACAACTTTTTTGGGAAATGGGAAACACCTTAAAATTAATATGGTATACACTGCGTGTAGAAATCTTTGAAAATATATTGAAAATCAGAGAAAATCATTTCTGATGGATTTTGACATGATTTTCTAAGATTTCTGGCGAAGCCATTCCCAAACATAAAGGGTGCATCAGTTTTTCACGTCTAAAGCCTCGCGAAGTGCATTTCCAATCAGCATGAAAGCCAGCACGAGGAGCATGATGGCGATGCCCGGCAAGATGGCCAAATAAGCCGCGTCGAGGATGATGAAGGCATAGTTTTCCTTGATCATGCTGCCCCATGAAGGCATGGGCGGCTGCACCCCGATACCGAGGAAACTCAAACCCGCTTCGAGCAAAATGGCCGAGGCGAAATTGGCCGCCGAAACCACGATGATGGGGTTGAGGATGTTGGGCAAAATATGCTTGAAAATAATGCGCAAATCCCTGAAACCTAACGCCCTGCCCGCCTCAACAAAGGTTGTTTCGCGAATGGAGAGGATTTGTCCGCGCACGATACGCGCCACCTCCACCCACATCGTCAAACCGACCGCGATAAACACTTGCGCGATGCCCTTGCCCAAGGCGAAAGTGATGGCGATGACCAACAATAGGGTAGGGATGGACCAAACCACATTGATGAACCAAACGACGGCATCATCGACTTTGCCACGGAAAAAACCGCCCAAACTTCCCACCAAAATGCCAATCATCAGACTGAGCAGCACGGCGATGAAGCCCACCGTCAGGCTGATGCGGCTGCCCAACACCAAACGACTGAGGAAATCGCGCCCGAACTGGTCGGTGCCGAGGAGGAATTTGCGGTGCTTCACGCAATGCGTTCTTATATAGGTGTCGGCTTCCTCCGCAGAAGTAAAAACCAAGACCCCTGAGCCTGTCGAAGCGCCGAACCCAACAAGTTCCTTGTTATCAATGATTTCCGTTCTAACATTCAGGCTTGCTTCCGATTGATAGAGATAAACCGTGGTTTGGCTTGCATCTACGCGGATGCTGTCGAAAGGCAAATAAATGCAGTCGTCGGGTCGACCATTGAAGAGAAACTGGAAAAAAGGTGTTTTTGCGGGCGGTGTTTCCTTCGGAATCATCAGCATATCCACCTCGAAGCCCGGTTTTTTTGTGCTGATTTCAAGAATTTGCCGGTTGGCGTTGGGCGTCTTGTCGGGGATGATGGTGTAGGCGAACAAGGCCAAAATCGCCCAAATGAGCACGAAGCCGCACGAAACCATTCCGAGCCGATTGCTTCGGAAACGCTTCCAAGCCAACGCTTTAGGTGATTGGTTCTGTTTCGTCTTTTCGTCCATCTTCTACCTGCTGTTTGCGCCGTCAAAAATACGGATTTCGTCCCTGATATGGAGCCGAAAAAGAAAAAATTGAAATTTTTGCCGAAAAAGCATGGCTGTTTCAGAAAAAAGTCCTATTTTTGCAGCCGATTTCCGAGAAACGGAACAGATGGTGGGTGTAGCTCAGCTGGTTAGAGTACCGGATTGTGGTTCCGAGGGTCGTGGGTTCGAATCCCATCTCCCACCCAAAGCGAAAGAGGTTCATTGAGCCTCTTTTTTTGTTGGATTTTTGATTGGTTTCGGGAAAATATGTAGTTTTGCAGGGTAAAAAACATCAAACCATGACTGGACAGCGATACATCAGCCCATATACCGACTTCGGTTTCAAGTACATCTTCGGCAGCGAACTGAACAAGGAATACTTGATTTCGTTCCTGAACGCCCTTTTCGAAGGCAGGCACAACATTGCGGACATCACTTATCAAAATTCAGAACATCTTGACGAGGTAGTGTATTCGCGCCGTGCCATTTTCGATGTGTATTGCACCACTGATAAGGGCGACCATATCATTGTGGAGATGCAGAACGTAGATCAGGATTATTTTGCTGACCGAATGGTATATTACTCCACATTCCCCATCCGTGAGCAGGCCAAGCGTGGCGATTGGGACTACAAGTTGAATCCCGTCTACACGATAGGCATCCTGAACTTCATCTTCGACAAGAGCAGCGAGGATGTCCATCATGAAGCCAAACTGATGAACGTGGCGACCAAGGAAGTGTTTTACGACAAGTTGTCTTTCATCACGATTGAGTTGCCTAAGTTCAATAAGAAAGAAGACGAGTTGGTGACGCTTTACGACAAGTGGTTGTTTGTGTTGCGCAACCTTTCGAGGCTGATGGAACGCCCAGCCGCTTTGCAGGAAAGGGTGTTTGCCTCGCTTTTCCGTCATGCAGAGATAGACAAGATGCAACCCAATGAGCGCAGGCAGTACGAAAAATCCTTGTTTGACTACAACGACATTAATAATAGTAATGTGAAACATTTCCGTGAGGGCAAAGAAGAAGGCTTGAAGGAAGGCGAAAGAAAAAAATCTTTGGAAATTGCCATCAAGTTGAAGGCTGCTGGTGTGGATGAAGCCGTAATTGTTGCCACTACTGGGCTGACGAAGGAAGAAATAAGCCGTCTTTAGAAAGACCTGTTTCACCTGATTGGAATATGTGTGACTTTTGATTCAAAGCAAGAGTTTTTTGTTTTTCACATGCTGCCGATGCCTAAAAATTGTGTACTTTTGCGGCTCAATTCTAAAGGATAATGGCAAGGATAATGGCTATCGACTTGGGCAGAAAACGCAGCGGCATCGCCGTTACAGACCCGTTGCAGATTATTGCGAATGGGCTGACCACGGTGGAATCGCACAAACTCGTCGATTTCGTGATGGATTATGTAAAGAAAGAAGATGTCGAGCAAATCGTCATCGGCGAGCCGAAGGACATGAAAAACAACCCTTCCGACTGCTCGAAATACATCGAGCCTATCGTCAACCGGCTGAAAAAACTGCTGCCCGACATGAAAATCGTGCGTTACGACGAGCGTTTTACCTCCGTGATGGCACACCAAACCATGATTGACGCAGGTTTGAGCAAGTCGCGCCGCCAAGACAAGGAACTCGTCGACACCATCGCCGCCACCATCATCCTGCAATCGTATATGGAGTCCCTCAACTCTAAACTCTCAACTTTAAACCCTAAACTATGATATTACCAATAGTAGCATACGGCCACCCCACACTGAAAGCCATCGCCCAGCCCATCACTCCCGATTATCCCGAGTTGGACAAACTGCTGGCCGACATGTGGGAGACCTTGGCCCATTCCGAAGGCGTCGGCCTTGCCGCGCCACAAGTCAACAAGTCAATCCGACTGTTCATCGTCGACGGCAACCCGTTCTATCCCGATTATCCAGCCGCCAAAGACTTCAAACAGGCTTTCATCAACGCCGAACTCCTTGAGACTTTCGGCGACGAGGTGCCTTTCAGGGAAGGCTGCCTCAGCCTGCCTAACATTTATGAAGAGGTGATGCGTCCCGACAAAATCCGCATCAAATACTTTGACGAGAACTTCCAAGAGCACGAGGAAGTTTTTGAAGGCATCCGCGCCCGCATCATCCAGCACGAGTATGAACATTTGCAGGGCCATGTCTATGTGGATCGCATCGCGCCGCTACGCAAAACCCTGTTGCAAGGCAAGTTGAAGGCCATCATGGACGGTCGTTGTGACGTGGATTACCGCATGATTTTCCCGCACAAAAAGAAACACAGATAAATTTTGAAATTATGAAAAACACACTGAAAATGATGATGTTCGCCCTGTTGGCTTTCGGCATGATGGCCTGCGGCGAGAAGAAACTGACCCAAGAAGACCTGAAAAAAGCTGAAGCTACTTTGTTCAACCAAGACCAATCGATAAACGAGGCCGAGGCTCCCAAAGTGGCGGAGAAATACTGCAAATTTGTGGAGCAAAACCCTGACGATGCCACTGCCGACAAATGGCTCTATCATGCGTTGGAAATCAACATTTTGCTGAAGGATTCCGACAAGAGCATTGCACTTTGCGACCAGTTGGTGCGCCAATATCCCCAATCGAAATGGGCACCGACGGGATTGTTCCTGTTGGGTTCATACGTGTATAACGATCAACTCAATGACACGGCTCGCGCTCACGAGACTTTCCAAAAGGTCATCGACAACTATCCTGAAAGTGAATTGGCTGATGATGCCAAGAAATCCATTGAATATTTGGGCCTGACACCAGAGGAAATCATGACCTTGATTGTGATGTCGCAAATGGAAGAGGAGGAGGTCGAATTGTAATCTGCCTCTATGAAAGCAAGAAGCCTGCGAGTCGTTTCCCGCAGGCTTCTTTTTTTGTCCAGAACCTTAAACGCGAAAAGCCGCTTTCAGTTCGTCAACCAAATCGAGTTTTTCCCAAGCAAAGAACTCCACATTCTTGAAGATGTGTTCGCCTTCGCGGAAGGTGTCGCCGTCTTCGTAATAGACCTCCACCTTGCGGGTTTCGGCCTTGCGACCGAAATGCCCGTAAGAGGCGGTTTCCTCGAAAATCGGGTTGGTGAGGCCGAAACGCTTCACGATAAAGTAGGGTCGTAAATCGACTAATTCCTTGACTTTCATGGCGATTTCGGTGTCATTCATCTTGACATGGGAGGTGCCGTCAGTGTTCACATAGAAGCCCACAGGCTCTGCCTTGCCGATGGCGTAGGCAATTTGCACCAAGGCTTGGTCGCAAATGCCTGCGGCCACAAGGTTCTTGGCGATGTGGCGCGCGGCGTAAGCAGCCGAGCGATCCACCTTCGAGCTGTCCTTGCCCGAGAAGGCACCGCCGCCGTGGGCACCGCGACCGCCGTAGGTGTCGACAATGATTTTGCGGCCAGTCAAACCTGTGTCGCCGTGAGGACCGCCGATGACGAACTTCCCCGTCGGGTTCACATAGAGTTTCATGTCGTCGCCGAAGAGTTTCCTCAGATGGGCGGGAAGCTGCTTCTTCACGCGAGGAATGAGGATGTTGCGCACATCGTCTTCGATTTTCTTCTGCATGGTTTCATCGTCAGCAAACTCATCGTGCTGTGTGCTGATGACGATGGTGTCGACGCGAAGCGGTTTCCAGCCTTCGCCGTATTCCACCGTCACCTGCGACTTGGCATCAGGGCGGAGGTATCTCATCTGCCGACCTTGGCGGCGGATGGCGGCCAATTCTTTCAGCAGCAGATGCGAGAGGTCGATGGTCAAAGGCATGTAGTTCTCGGTTTCTTTGCAGGCGAAGCCGAACATCATGCCTTGGTCGCCAGCACCTTGGTTTTCAGGGTTTTCGCGACCTACGCCTTGGAAAATGTCGTTAGATTGACCATGAAGAGCCGACAAAACACCACATGACTGCGCGTCGAACTGGTACTCCGACTTGTTGTAGCCGATGCGATCGATGACGCGCCGCGCAATGTCCTGAATCTCAACGTATGCGTTGGTGCGGATTTCGCCCGCCACCACGACGAGGCCGGTGGTAACCAAGGTTTCGCAAGCCACCTTCGAGGTGGGGTCGTAACGAAGAATCTCGTCCAAAACGGCATCCGAAATCTGGTCGCATACCTTGTCGGGATGACCTTCGGAAACGGATTCTGAAGTGAAATAATAACCCATAACAAATTGTTTATTAGTTAGTTAATAATAAATTTGTGTGGGAAGTCTGAAGTTGAAAGGGTCCTTCGACAGGCTCAGGAACCCAAGGAAAAAGCATTGTTTTAGCATTTTTTCTTGTGGTTGCAATCAAATCAAATCTTTCCACGATTGAGGCTGCAAAGGTACGAATAATTTTTTGACGCGGCTCGCCGCGTCAAAAAATTATTTCGTCAGTTTCTGGAACGCTTCCTCAATGCTCAAGTCCTCTTTCTGCAAAGTCTTGATGATGAAGCCTTTTTCCACTGACCAGCGCATCAGGTTGGCGCGGATGTCGGTGTCGTTTTGCGGTTCGAGAATCCAATGGTTGCCCTTCACGCGCTGCACGCGACCCAATTGTGGAATACCGCGCAATAGAATTTCGTCCACTTCAGTTTCAAACTCCACGATGATGACGTTGCTGGCCGAGTTTTCCTGCTTCAGGTTCTCGATCTTGTCGTCGGCCACCACCACACCTTTATTAATAATGATGGCGCGTTCGCAGATGGCTTCCACCTCCTGCATGATGTGGGTGGAGAGCAGCACGGTCTTCTCCTTGCCGAGGTTGGAGATAAGGTTGCGGATGTCGATGAGCTGGTTGGGGTCGAGGCCGGAGGTGGGTTCGTCGAGGATGAGCACCTGTGGGTCGTGCATCATGGCTTGGGCGAGGCCCACGCGCTGGCGGTAGCCCTTCGACAAGGCTCCGATTTTCTTGTGTGCCTCAAGGCCAAGGCCTGTTTCTTCAATCATCGCCTCGATGCGCTTCGTGGCTGCTTCGCCTTTCAGTTGGTGCACACCGGCCACAAACTCAAGGTATTCGCGGACGTACATGTCCAAATAGAGCGGGTTGTGCTCCGGCAGGTAGCCCACGATGCGCTTGACGGCCATCGGGGCGTCCATGACGTCGTGGCCTTCCACGCTCACCGTGCCCGAGGTGGGCGGGATGAAGCAGGTGATGATTTTCATCAGCGTCGACTTGCCCGCGCCGTTGGGCCCGAGCAGTCCGACGATACCTTTATTAATGGTGAGCGTCACGTCATTGAGGGCGAGTTGCTCGCCGTAACGCTTGGTGATATGTTGGATTTCGATGGACATTCTTATTAAATTTTGCGCAAAAATAGAAAAAAACACCCAAATGGTTGCCGATAACCCCAAAAAGTCGTACTTTTGCGGCCTCGTTCAATCATCCAAAACTGTTTCTGGTTGGTTCTAACGCATTGATTTTCGGGCGAAAGTGAATTAATGCACAAAAAAGTTGGAACGAATTGGAGAAAGATGTATTTTTGCACGCCCAAAAGAGGGTAGTGTCTTATAGAATTGGATAAACATTATTAAACACAAAATGAACTACTTAAGTTACAAGACAGTAAGCGTCAACAAGGAAAATGCCAACAAGAAGTGGTATGTCGTCGACGCTGAAGGACAAATCCTGGGACGTTTGGCTTCCCAGGTTGCCATGATTCTGCGTGGCAAAAGGAAGGCATGCTTTACTCCCCACAGCGATTGTGGTGATAATGTCATCATCATCAATGCAGAGAAAGTGGTCCTGACTGGAAACAAAATGACACAGAAGTACTACATGCGCTACACCGGCTATCCGGGTGGCCAACGTACAAGAACCGTTGCTGAGTACCTCAAGCGCAAGCCCACCTTCGTGCTCGAACACGCCGTGCGCGGCATGCTCCCGAAGAACAGACTCGGCGATGCCATCTACAGGAACCTCTACGTCTACGAAGGTCCCAACCACAACCATGAGGCGCAACAGCCCATCGAACTCAAAATCAACACTCATAAGCAATACAAGAATTAATCATGGAAGTTATCAACGCTTTAGGTAGAAGAAAGACCGCCGTGGCCCGTATCTATATGAAGGCCGGCAGTGGCAACATTACGGTGAACAAGCGCGACTACAAGGAGTACTTCCCGACGAGCATCCTCCACTATGTGGTTGAACAGCCTATGATGCTGACCGAAACCCTCGGCCAATACGACATCAAGGTCAACCTCGACGGTGGCGGCATCAATGGCCAGGCCGAGGCCCTTCGCCTCGCCATCAGCCGCGCCCTTTGCGAAATCAACCCCGAGTATCGTCCCACCCTGAAAGCCAAAGGTTTGATGCGCCGCGACCCGCGTATGGTCGAGCGTAAGAAACCTGGTCAGCCCGGTGCCCGTAAGAAGTTCCAATTCAGCAAACGTTAAGCCCTCAGAAGCCGAGCGATTTTGTTTAGTATCCAAATTGCTGAGATTCTTCATGTCAAGACTACTCGGCGATTGTATTTAGCGAATGTAAACATTAAAAAGAAAACTCATGACACAAGTAACATTTGAAGAATTATTGGATGCCGGTTGTCATTTCGGTCACCTCAGAAGAAAATGGAATCCGAACATGGCTCCCTATATTTTCATGGAGCGCAATGGCATTCACATCATAGACCTTTATAAGACACAAGCCAAGATGGACGAGGCCGCCAACGCCCTCTGCCAACTGGCAAAATCGGGCAAGCGCGTCCTTTTCGTGGCCACCAAGAAGCAGGCCAAGGACGTGGTCGCCGAACTCGCCCAGAAAGTCAACATGCCTTACGTGACCGAGCGTTGGCCCGGCGGTATGCTGACCAACTTCGCCACCATCCGCAAGGCCGTCAAGAAAATGACGAACATCGACAAGATGATGAGCAGCGACGCCTACAAGAGCCTCTCGAAGCGCGAGAAGCTCCAAATCGAGCGTGAGCGCGAAAAGCTCGAGAAGAACCTCGGCTCCATCGCTGACCTCAGCCGTCTGCCTTCGGCCCTGTTCGTGGTCGACATCATGAAGGAACACATCGCCGTTGCTGAAGCCCGCAAGCTCAACATCCCGACCTTCGCCATCGTCGACACCAACACCAACCCCAACCTCATCGACTTCCCCATCCCGGCCAACGACGACGCTTCGAAGAGCATCGCCCTCATCGTAGGCAAGATGGTCGACGCCATTGAGGAAGGTATCACCGAGCGCAAGAACAACAAGGACCTCATCCAAGAAGAGGAAGAGGAAGAAGTTGACGAGATGAAAGAGAACAACGAGGAAGAGGAAAACAAGGACGACCGCCGTCAGCGTGGCAACCGCCGTCCTCGCCGTCCCGTTGGCAAGAACTAAACTATAGCCTATGGCTTATGGCCTATGGTTAAGGTGCCTGAGCTTGTCAAAGGGCCATTAGCCATCGGCCATATTTAATAATAACCTTTAAAACAAGAAACAAAATGAATATTACCGCTTCTCAAGTCAATGAACTGAGACAAATGACGGGTGCCGGCATGATGGACTGCAAGAAGGCCCTCGTTGAGACCGACGGCGACATCCAGGCCGCCATCGACATCCTCCGCAAGAAGGGCATGGCCAAGGCCGCCAAGCGCGCCGACCGCACCGCTTCTGAAGGCTGCGTGCTTTCGAAGGCTACGGAAGACCACAAGTACGCCGCTATTATCATGGTGAACTGCGAGACCGACTTCGTCGCCAACAACGCCGACTTCGTGAAGTTCACGAAGGACGTTTTGGACAAGGCCGTCGCCAATCGCGTGAAGGACATCGAAGCCCTGAAAGCTATGGAGCTTGATGGCCAGACCGTTGAAGCCCTCGTCGCCAACCAAAGTGCTGTCACGGGCGAAAAGACCGAATTAGGCGCTTTCAAGGTTTTGGAAGGTGAATATGTGGCCAACTACAACCACCCCGGCAACCGCCTTGCCACCATCGTCGAAATGAACAAGAATTTCGCTGGTGTTGAGGAAGTGAGCCACGAGGTGTGCATGCACGTCGCAGCCATGAACCCGCTTTCGGTGAGCGAAGCCTCCATCCCGCAAGAGGTGAAGGACCGCGAGCTTTCCGTTGCCATCGACAAGACCAAGGAAGAGCAAATCCAGAAGGAAGTGGAGAAAGCCCTCCGCAAGGCTGGCATCAACCCCAACCATGTGGACAGCGACGACCACATCAACTCGAACATCACCAAGGGTTACATCACCGAGGAACAAGGCGCACAGGCCCGCGAAATCAAGGCCACGGTGCCCGGCACGGTGCAACTCAACGAAGGCATGATTCAGAACATCGCCAAGGGTCGCTTGAACAAGTTCTACAAGGAGAGCTGCCTGCTCAACCAAGTCAGCCTCGTTGCCGACCCGAAGACCGTCGCCGAATACATCCAGGCCGCCGACAAGGAAGCCACTGTGGTGAACTTTGTGCGTATTAAGTTGGGCGAGTAATCAATTCACAAACCATCCAAACAGCGCATCCGAAAATTTCGGGTGCGCTGTTTTTTTTGTGCTTTGGGAAATTATTTGTAGTTTTGCGGATTGAAAATCAAAATGTGATATGGAAGACACGTTGATTGGTATTAAACGATTGGCTTCAGAAGTAGTTCCAATGGGGAGCGAGGCATGGCTTTATGGTTCGCGGGCACGAGGGACTGCTCACTCCTATTCGGATTGGGATATTCTTCTCATCCTCAATAAAGAAAAGCTGACGCAGGCGGATTATGACAATGTTAGTTATCCTTTTGTATTGCTTGGTTGCGAGTTGGGAGAGGAAATAAACCCTATTATGTACACGGAAGATGAATGGCAGTCCTATCATGCTACTCCTTTTTATGAAAATGTCCAAAAAGATGCAGTAAATTTGTTGCAATGACACCAGAAGACAGGAAAATATTGGTTGACATGCAGGTTGAAAGGACGCATCGCTTTTTGAATCAGGCTGATGAAATGATGGATATGGGTTATTCTGATATGGCCGTAAATCGTTTTTATTATGCTTGTTTTCATGCTGTGCAAGCTCTGTTTATCCACTGGGAAATTGTCGCTCATACCCATTCGGGGATGTTGACTCAGTTCAGCAAACATTTTGTGAAGACTGAAATGGTGCAATTGGAAGATGGAAGTTTTCTTGCCCGTTTGTTTCAGTTGCGACAGAAAGCTGATTATAATTGTGCATACGACATAACCAAGGAAGAAGCACAAGCCTTGCAAGAACCGACACATCAGTTCGTTGAAAAGATAGAGAATCTGATAAGAAAACAATAAAACTCAATAATTAGTTAAAACACAAGCAGAACAACCAACCATAACATATAAATAAGATAGCGTTTATAGCTGTCCTTGGGTTCTAAAATTCCACCCGTCCTCCTTTTTGGGAGGACAACCCTATCAAGGTTAGTTATGAAATGCCGTACTTGTACGGCGTGGAATGACTTGTTAGATAGGTAGGGCGTGGAATCCCTTGAACCCAAGCAAGAAACAAATTCCACGCATTTTTTATGTCGAAGGTCAAGGAGGTACATATTGGGAACAGGATTAAGGCCGTGCTGAAAGAGCAAGGCAGAACCACCGTTTGGCTCGCCAAACAGATTCCTTGCACGCCCAACCATTTGTATAAAGTGTATGCCAACGCCTCCATCAACACCGACCTGCTGAAACGCATTTCCGAGATTTTGGATTACAACTTTTTTGGAGATTTTATCCAAAATGGATAGGAATTACTATTGGAAACAAATATGGTTTTCTATCTTTTAATGATAGTATAAAACATTGGTTTCCAAAGAAAAAGGATTTTACTTTGTGTTTTGATTATTTAAGTTAAATCTAAATTCTAATGTTATGAGTATTAAATTCTTACCTTTGAAAAGGGCGGTTCGTACTGCCCTGCTTGTCCTACTGATGAGTGCGGTGGGACTGACAAATGCAATGGCCCAGAGTTTCACTGTGGGCAACCTGAACTATTCCGTCAATAGCGACGGCGTTTCCGTGACTTTGACAGGCCATGTAGACGGCACATCAGCCACAGGCCCGTTAGTGATTCCAGAATCTGTGACCTATAACGGCACGGCGTATACGGTGACCACGATAGGATGGTTTGCTTTCTCTGGTTGCAGAGGCTTCACAGGCAGCCTGACCATCCCCAATTCCGTGACTACGATAAGCAATTATGCTTTCAATAATTGCAGAGGCTTCACAGGCAGCCTGACCATCCCCAATTCCGTGACTACAATCGGAAATTGGGCTTTCGATGGGTGCAGAGGCTTCACTGGCAGCCTGACCATCGGCAATTCCGTGACTACGATAGGCGATATGGCTTTTTCTGGTGGCAGTGGCTTTTCTTCCTTAATGAGTCTTGCTGAAACACCTCCATCTTTGGGTTCTTATCCTTTTTCGTATTCCAATTCGAAACCTGTTTATGTCCCCTGTGGTCATGAAGAGGCGTACTCTTCGGTTTCGTGGGGCGGTTTCAATGATTTTATAGGATTGTGTGGAGGCACGGTTATTGTAATGGCCGACCCAGAAGAATGTGGCACGGTGATGGGTGGCGGTCAGTTTGAGGCTGGTCAACTTTGTACGGTGACGGCCACAGCCAATGAAGGTTATGCTTTTGCCAACTGGACTATTAATGGAACGATAGTATCTATTGAAGCCGACTACATCTTTTATGTGCCGAGTGATATGACCTTGGTGGCTCACTTCGTTCAAGAAGGCAACATCACTTTTGCTGATGCTAATGTGAAGGCCATTTGCGTGGAGCATTGGGACACCAACGGCGATGGTGAATTGAGTTATGCCGAAGCCGCTTCAGTGACAAATATGTGTAATATTTATGGTGAATCTTATTTTATGTATAATTCGAGCATCTCTTCATTTGAAGAGTTGCAATATTTTATCGGGTTGTCTTCTATTCCCGTAGAAGCTTTCTGTTATTGCGAAAATTTGTCGGGCAACCTTTTAATCCCCAATTCCGTGACCACGATAGGCAGTAGTGCTTTTGAAGGATGTAGCGGTTTCACTGGCAGTCTGATCATCCCCAATTCCTTGACCTCGATAGGATCGTGGGCTTTCTCTGGTTGCAGCGGTTTCACAGGAAGTCTGACCATCCCCAATTCCGTGACTACGATAGGTGAGTGTGCTTTCTTGGATTGTGGTGGCTTTACTGGAAACTTGACAATCGGCAATTCCGTGACTACGATAGGAAATGCTGCTTTCCAAGGCTGTGGTGGCTTTACTGGAAGTTTGATTATTCCCACTTCCGTGACCACGATAGAAGAGAGTTCTTTCAAAAATTGTGGTGGCTTTACAGGAAGCCTGACCATCGGCAATTCCGTGACCACGATAGGCGCTGGTGCTTTCCAAGGTTGTAGTGGCTTAACAGGAAGTCTGATTATTCCCACTTCCGTGACCACGATAGGAAATAGTGCTTTCAATGGTTGCAGTGGCTTTACTGGGGATTTAGTCATTCCAAATTCAGTGGCTACGATTGAAAGAGATGTTTTCTCTGGTTGCAGCGGCTTGAACGGCTCATTAGTCATTGGTGATGGTGTGACAGAAATCTATTCCTACACTTTCAACAATTGTGGTTTTACAGGCTCTTTGATTATAGGCAATTCGGTGACGACGATAGCTTATGATGCTTTCAGACATTGTAGTTTTACAGGCTCTTTGGTTATTGGTAGTTCTGTAACTTCGATAGACAACGCTTTCTCCAGTTATAATATCGGCTTTACCGAAATCAATTCGAAATGTGTCACTCCGCCCACATTAGGCAGTTCTACATTTGATGGATTCAGCAATTCTATCCCTGTTTATGTTCCTTGCGGCACTCAAGCCATCTATAAAAGAGCATCGGGATGGTCGTCGTTCACCAACTATCATGAAAGGCCTGCCGAAATCGTCGTCAGTGTGAATTCCGAGATGCTGGGCGAGGCTTCCATAAGTCAATACGGCACTTGTAGCAACACCGTAAGCACAGTGCATGCCGAACCAAAAACAGGAGGTGTTTTCAGCAATTGGACGGTAGATGGCATTGTGGTTTCCACCGATGCAGACTATACTTTCAACCTCACGGAAGATGTTGTCTTGGTAGCCAATTTCGAAGTGGCCTCAAATTATAACTTTTTTGTCGGAACCAATTCAAACCTATGGAGCGAAGCCAACAACTGGCTTCCACAGCAATTGCCTTCGGAAGGTTCAACGGTAATCCTTTATGCAGATGCGGAAATTAATGACGAGGCATCTGTCTTGAATTTGTATTCTGAAAGAAACGCTCTTACCATCAAACCAGAAGGCAATCTTTCTGTTACGGATGATATGCAAATGTATGGAGGTGATAATAATTGGTACTATTACGATGATGGCATTAGGATTAACCGATTTGGGTATAATGGAGAAAACTTCTATTGGGGTGTCATGTTCCCTGCTGGTTCCTACACGGGTACGATGCTTGAAAAGATATCTGCATTCGATTGTATGCCAATGAACGGTGTGGTTACTATTTATAATGATGGTTCCAATGCTCCTGCCAATCCAATAGGCAGTATGGAAATTGCTTTCACGGGGAGCGAGGACTTTGTAGAATTCGGTTTTGGGGAACCTGTTGGAATTGATTCTACAAAAAATGTGTGGGTCATATTTTACAATGCCAGTGGTGCTACTTATCCGGCTGCACTTTGTGCCGATGCGGGTGATCCAAATGGAAGATGGTATTCTTATGACGGTTCAGATTGGGATGACATAGGCTCATTCCCATACGGAATAAACAGAACCTTTATGATTCGTGCCAATTTCATCTGTCCCCCTTCCATTATCATTGAGGACGGTGGACAACTATACCATACTACTGACAGTGTCGTGGCCACGGTGCAAAAGACCATCATGCCTTATACTTCAGGCACAAAGGATGGCTGGCATTTAATTGCCCATCCTATGGTGGAAAACATGGATGTTGCTTCCGTCAAAAACTTGACGAGCAATGAATACGACCTGTATTACTACGACGAGCCGACTGTGTATTGGATCAACCAAGAAGCCACTGAAAACAATTACACGCAAATGGAGGCGAGCAAAGGTTATTTGTATGCAAACAATTGCGGTTTCACGCTCAACTATGATTACGATTTCGACGACGGCACTATGCAAGGCTGGACGAACATCGATGCCGATGGAGACGGCTACGAGTGGCATGTTGTTTCGGATGCATCCACTTCACACAATGGCGGTGGACACATCGGTAGCGAGTCGTGGAAATATAATCCAGGCCCGGGAGCCTTGTTCCCCGATAACTACATTGTTTCGCCGCAAGTTCATTTTGGTTCGACATCAAGCATCCGTTTTTGGGCTTGTGCCGAGGATGCCAATTTCCCAGCCGAATATTTCGGAGTGGCCGTTTCCACCACGGGCAATACTGATACTACGGACTTCACCACCGTTCAGGAATGGACGATGAACGCAAAGACTGGCCGCAACATTGGCACTTGGTATGAATATATGGTTAATCTTGACCAATATGCAGGCCAAACGGGTTATGTTGCCATCCGTCATTTCAATTGTTCGGAGCAAGGTGCGCTTCTCATCGACGACATTACGCTTTCAGGCATGATGGAAAGTCTTGAAGCTATGACACTTAACTTTACTGGAGTAATCAACAACGGCTCCGCCACAGTCAATGTGCCTTTGTCATATACGACAGGCCATGCCTTGCAAGGCTTCAACCTCGTGGGCAACCCGTATGCGCACAATGTCACCTCGTATGCTTCCGTGAATGTGGCCAATGGTTGCTATGTGATGAACGAGGCAAAGGACGACCTCATCGTGAGTGAGATTTCAGAAGAGAATCCGCTGAAACCCGCCGAGGGCTTCTTCGTGAAAGCCACGGCTGCTGGCGCTTCCATCACTTTCAACCCGGGTCGTGGCTCAACGGCAAAACAAAGCGGCACCATCCGTGTGGAGTTGATGGAGAATGACAAACTCATCGACCGCCTTCTTGTGAAGACCGCCGAGGGTCAGCCTTTGGAGAAATTCTCCCTCAACGAGAGAAGGACAAGACTTTTCGCACAAAGTGAGTGTCAGGAATTAGCCATTGTGCCTTGCGAGGGCAATGAGCAGGCTGTCAATTTCAAAGCCGCCAAGAACGGCCAATACACCATCTCCGTAAATGCCGACGGTATGGATTTCAGCTATCTGCATCTCATCGACAACCTCACGGGTGCGGATGTTGACCTGCTGGCCGAACCAAGCTATATCTTTGAGGCCAAAACGAGCGATTATGCCTCACGCTTCAAACTGGTGTTTTCCGCCTGCGGGGACGCAGACGGCGACAATGAGACCTTCGCTTTCATCAGCAACGGGAATATTGTCATCACTGATGCGGATGCAAATGCAACGTTGCAGATTGTTGATGTGACGGGTCGTGTGGTCGTTAGTTCTGACGCGGCATGCAATGTCTCTACCAGCGGAATGTCGGCGGGTGTGTACGTTTTGCGTCTTATCAACGGCAACGATGTTAGGACGCAGAAAATTGTGGTGGAATAAACGATGGTGATTGTAGGGCTGTCGTATTACGGCAGCCGCCCCCGATCGGTTATATGATGCGGCAGCCACAGTGTGATAGCCCTACAAGGCCAAACAAACCGTTTTGAATCTTTAATAATTTGAATTTTAAATCAATGGAAATATGAAAAAACTATCAATAACAATCGCAATCATTCTCGGAATGAGTATTACAACCTTTGCCGCCCCCGATGGCGGTGGATTGTTCCAACGTGGAATGGCTCCCGATGAGGAATATTTTGGCTCCCGCATTAATGAAAGGCCAATGTTGCCGTATCACGAACTGGATACCAACCAACCTGCCACCACTCCCTTGGGCAGCGGCATTGCCGTTCTAATAGGCTTTGGGGCGGCTTATCTTGCTGGCAAGAAACGCAAGGAATAATGAATTTAGGTTAATACAAAAACAGCGCATCCGAAAACTTCGGGTTATAATATCTGGAAAAATGCCTAATTCCTCCCGCAGCAGTTCTTGTATTTCTTGCCGCTTCCGCAGGGGCAAGGTTCGTTGCGCCCGATTTTAGGACTGGCATTGACAAATGGCGTGCCGTTTGATTCGATGAAAGATCCGGGGTCGTATTCTTTCTCTTTTGGGAGATCGATGCCCATTTCGAAGGCTTCTGTCGGCGAATGGCCTTTCAAGTCCCAGCGGGGCAAGGAGTTTTGGTAGTTTGAGTATAGGCCGACGACTTCGTCGGTCAGTTTTCTGTGCTTCGACGGGAAATCGGCAAGCATCGCTTCAATGCCTGCTATTGGCGATTCCCCTGCTTGGATATTGAACCAAATGTCGGTCAGTGTTTGTTCGGCCGGTTCGAAGGTCTTTTTGTCCTTGAAAGCGTTGTCTGTGTAATTGAGCAAGTCCATCAGGTCTTTCGTGTACTCGCTTGTAAAGGCAGGGTAGGGTAGTTGTCCGGCTGCCATAATTTCTTCGTATTCAAATACTTTGTAAGGGATTTCCTTCCGTTTTTGGATTTCTTTCCAAACCTTTTTTGAATCCTCGACCCAAGGTGACACCAACACGACTTCGTCTTTCTTTTCGTCTATCTGGTTGGAATGCATAAAAAACAATTCCGACAAGCTCAACATTTTGATGAGTTCATTGGTGGTTTCCTCAGATGTGAATGGAAAACACTCGATTTCATCACAGAATTGATCGACGGGAAGGATGCCGTAAAGCGCCAGAAGTCCGTAGGCGTATTGCTGCAATTGTTGATACTCACGCATCAGGTCGTTGTCGAACACATCGAAAATACAAGAGGAAATGGCGGTGTGTATATCTTCGGTCAGATAGTAGGTAATGGTCTCGTTTTCCAAGGATTTTTCTTCGTCTACTTGCAGGAAGTTGTAAATGACGGAAGGCAAAGGGAAATAAAGTCTTGGTTTCACGAGCCTTGTGCCTGCCTCGACGTTGGAAAGTTCCTTGAGGATTCCAATGTCGTATGGAGGCAGTTTTTTCAGCCATTCAGGGGCTGAGGCAAGCAAGACCGAACTCAACTTTTCGGCAAATTCCTCTTTCGGAAGTGATTTGGGTATGGCCGCGTCAAAATGCTCGGAGAATGTAATCAATATGTTTTTGGGAATTCTTGACAATGCTTCCTTCATGGAAGTGTAGTTATTATATGTTTTTGCTCTCATGATTGGATGATTTTTATGCAAAGGTAATGAAAAACAGCATACCTAATTGAAAAATGTGTAGTTTTGCCCCGATTAAACACTATTTCCTATGAAAAAGCTATCTTTATTTATCATCGCGGCATTCATTATGACCGCCTGCACCAAACAGCAACTTCCCGTTGCCAATTACGACATCATCCCACAACCCAAAGAGGTGCAACTGAACGACAACGGTGCTTTCGTATTGAGTCCCAAGACCGTTGTCTATTACGAAGCCGACCTGCACCGTGAGGCGCAGTTTCTTAGCGAGTATGTCAACGACATCCTTGGCTTTGGACTGAAACTCAAGGAAATGCAAGGTGCTAATGCTGACGGTATCGTGCTGAAATTAGCTCCCGCCGATTTCGGTCAGGCTGAGTCATACGAAATCAGCGTTACGCCAAAGCAAGTTGTCATTAAAGGCGCCGACGCCGCAGGCGTGTTCTACGGCATCCAAACCCTTCGCAAGAGTTTGCCAATTCCTCTGAAGGATTCAACTGACAACTCTCAACTTTCAACTCTCAACTCTCAACTTCCCTGCGGCACAATCAAAGACCACCCCAATTTCGCCTATCGTGGTATGCACTTAGACCCTTGCCGCCACTTCATCCCTTTGGACTCGGTGAAGGTTTATTTGGATATGATGGCCATGCACAACATGAACCAGTTCCATTTCCACCTTTCCGAAGACCAAGGCTGGCGCATCGAAATCAAGAAATATCCCGAATTGACGGAAATTGGAGCGTATCGCAATGGCACGGTCATCGGGCATAATGGGAATCTTTATGACACCATCCGGCATGGTGGTTTCTACACCCAAGACGAACTCCGCGACCTCATCCAATATGCCGCCGAGCGTCACATCAACATCATTCCCGAAATCGACTTGCCGGGTCACATGCAGGCGGCTTTGGCCTGTTACCCGCAAATGGGCTGCACGAGCGGTCCTTACGAGGTATGGCGGCGATGGGGCGTTTCGGAAGACGTGCTTTGCGCTGGCAACGAGGAGGCTATGCAATTTGCTGAAAACGTGCTCAATGAGGTGATGGATTTGTTCCCCTCGCCCTATATCCACATCGGCGGCGACGAGTGCCCCAAGGTGCGTTGGGAAAAATGTCCGAAATGCCAAGCCAAAATCAAGGAGTTAGGTATTAAGAAAGATGACAAGTTCTCCGCCGAGGACTATCTGCAAAGCTATGTGATGAACCGCATGGCGAAGGTGGTGGAGGCGCGTGGCCGCCGTGTCATCGGTTGGGACGAGATTTTGGAAGGCAACGTTTCCGAGACGGCCATCATCATGAGTTGGCGCGGTACGGAAGGTGGCATCGAGGCGGCACGCAAGGGCCATGATGTGATTATGGCGCCCTTGTCGCATCTCTATTTCGACTACTATCAAAGCGAGGACATCGCCAGCGAGCCCATGTGCATCGGTGGCTACTTGCCCGTGGAGCGCGTGTACGAGTTCCAGCCGCTGCCTGAGGTACTAACGCCTGAAGAGCAAAAGCACATCATCGGTGTGCAGGCCAACATTTGGACGGAATACATCGCCCATTTCTGGCATGTGCAATACATGGCCTTGCCGCGTATGGAAGCCTTGACAGAAATACAGTGGAACAATCCAAAAGAGCGTGACTTTGAATCGTTTGTGGAGCGTTGCAAGAAAATGAGGCAGTTTTACGAACTCTATCATTACACCTATGCCGACCATATCTTCAACCCGAAAGCATGGGCTGACACGGTTGCACCGAATCTGGCAACGCGCAAGCCGATTTCTTTGCGCCAGCAGCCTGCCGAAAAATACACATACGCTGGAGCCAAGGTGCTGAACGACGGCAATTTGGGTCGGGGAGCCTACAATTCAGGGCGTTGGTTGGGTTTTTGTGGCTATCCTTTGGATGCTGTCATCGACTTGGAGCAATCCGTTGAAATGCGCCATGTGCGTTTTCATGCCTTGGTCAATAAAGGTGCTTGGATTTACAATCCGAGTTCGTTGAAGGTGTTGGTTTCCGATGATGGAGAAAACTTCCGCGAGGTGGGACAAAATACCATCCCGATTTCCACTTGGGAAGACAGGGACGGCATCTTCGCCTACGAATTGGAGTTTGAACCCGTTGCAGCACGGTTCGTGGAGGTCGTCATCAAAGGCCACGATTTGCCTGAAGACCACGACGGCTTCGGCAATCCCGCTTGGATTTTCGTGGATGAAATAGAGGTTTGGTAAGCAACTGCTGTCAAAGAAAAAAGCCTGGCGATTTGCTCGTCAGGCTTTTTTAGGATGGTGTGGGAAGGTTTAGTCAACATCCTTCACCAACTCAATCACCACGCGGCGGTCATATTCCGTCGGGTTGAGTTCCTTGATGCCTCCGATGGGCATGAGAATAATTTGGTCTTCTGGGATGTCCATCTTCAACAATTCCGACATGATCTTTCTGCAACGGTTCTCCGAAAGAGTCTGGTTGTAGGAAGGCGTTGCGGTGGCACTGTCGCATGAGCCTCTCAAGCGAATCTTGTAGTTGTATTCCTTGGCGACTCTGGCGATTTCAGCCAAGTTGACCAAATCTCTGCCCGACATCAATTCGTAGGAATCACGGTGGAAGAAGATGGAGAACGGGTAGGAAACCATTTCGTCCGTTTGGATGGTGACAATCTTCACGATGGTGTCGCAAGGTCCTTTATCTGCTTTAGTAGTGTCAAATGCCGGAAGATCGTAAATTCTGCTGAAGTAGTAGGTCAAGCCCAAAGCGGCGGAATACATGTTGTCGAATCTTTTCGGCCTGATGTTTTCGGCGTTGTTGTCGAAGAATGCAGGACCGCCATCGGGATATTCGTGTGCCCAAGAGTCTAAAGTCCATCTGTGGAAGTTCCATTTGATGTCGAGGTTGATGTCGAAATGTTCGCTGATTCTGAAGTTGTTGAGCAAACCAGCACCCAATGACAACTCGAAATTGGTGCCGTCAACCTTTGTGACGTCTTTCGGCTTTGAGTAGTTGACGAAATTGATGAGGTTCTTTGTAAGGAACAACTCATTGGAAGTCAACGCGGCACCTGCACTGAGGTAAAACACAGGTGTCCAAACCCTGTTGGGATTATAGTAACCTTGGAAAAAGTCAATCGGGCTAATCATGTATTGCGCCGAGAGGTTATGATAGTGCATCGAGGTCTTGTAGACTTCTGCGCCGTTTACCGCTTCTGCCACTACTGGATCGTCGCCATAAAGGAATTGGATGTGCTCCAAACGGGGGTGTCTCCCATAGATGAAACTGCTGATGACAGTATTGTCGTACGAAAATCTCAAAGCAGTTTTATGGTTGATCCATTTTCCGAAATTGACATGAACACCAAAATGGGGGTCGTTCCAATATACTTTGGTGAAACTGTTGCTGAAAGCTTCAGGCACTCTCAGGCTTCCTTGCCACCAACTAATGGTTGCATCCGCCGAAACGAACCAGTTTCTGCGCCATCTTGTGGTCAGGTAACGGACTGAGTCGACATGGCCATCGGCCATTACTGAAACAGAAACTGCGAAAAACGCGATGAATGTGAGGAAAAGTTTCTTCATTGTATTGATTATTATGTCTTTACAGAAAGAGTCGAAATTTCTAAGCGGCAAAAGTACACATTTTTTCTATTCGCCGCGCATTTTTGGTTGAAAATTGGTGTTTTTTTCGGTCATGTCCGATTTTTTCCCGTTAGTTGGACAATCTTTCCAAGGTGTTCAAAACTAATTTTTTTATGTATGGATGATAGTCGATGGCGAATTTTTCGGTCACGCGATTAGCGATGGCCACGCAAATGGTCAGGCAATTGTGGCCCATCATCTTGCCGAGGCCGTAGAGTGCAGATGATTCCATCTCGAAGTTGCAAACGCGCCAGCCTTGATAGTTGAACGCCTCGATTTTGCGGTTGTTTTCGGGATAGGTCAAGTGCATCCTCAGCGTGCGACCTTGCGGGCCGTAAAATCCCGGTGCCGTGGCCGTTACGCCTTGGTAATAGCCTTCCGACAAGCGGTCGAAGAGTGTTTTCGAGCCTTCCACGACGTAGGGGAGAGGCAGGTCTTTCGGGTAGTCCATCTGTTCAATGAAAGCGTCGCGCATGGCGGTTTCGTTCACCTCTTTGTGCTTTTCGTAGAAATAAAGCAGCCCGTCCAAACCGATGGCGTATCGGGTGGCCACATAACTGTCGCCCACTTCAATGTCGGGCTGCAAAGCACCGCAAGTGCCGATGCGGACGAGGTTCAGCGAGCGGTGTTCCTCTTTGGGCATCCTCGTCTTCAGGTCGATGTTGGCCAAAGCATCAAGTTCGTTCATCACGATGTCTAAGTTGTCGGTACCCATGCCGGTCGAGAGCACGGTGATGCGCTTGCCGTTGAAATAGCCAGTGCAGGAAACAAGTTCGCGGTTCTGGCGTTGCAACTCGATTTTGTCGAAGAACGATGAAATCATGACGACACGCCCGGGGTCGCCTACTAAAATGATGTCGTCGGCGATTTGGTCGGGATGAAGGTTCAAATGGTATATTGCGCCCTCGTTGTTGAGGATCAATTGTGATGCAGGAATGGGTTGGTTCATTTTAATTGTTGATTTTGAGGGTGCAAAAATACGAAAATAATTGCAATGGCCGTTTTTTCTGTCAAAACGGTCGAAAAATGACCTATCTTTGCGGAAAATTGATTCAACTATGAGCGAAATCATCATAAAAAATATCTCCATAGGAGACGAATTGCTTATTGGTCAAGTGATTAACACCAATGCGGCATGGCTCGGCGAGCAATTTTCGGGTGCGGGTTTCCAATTGGATTCCGCCTTGACCATCGGCGATTCCGAAAAAGCTATCCTCGATGCTTTCAACGCTTGCATGAATGCCGATTTGGTGCTTGTGACGGGCGGTCTCGGCCCCACTGCCGACGACATCACGAAACCCACGGTCTGCAAGTTCTTCGATACCGAATTGGAGTTTTGCCAAGCGGCCTACGACAATATCGTGTCCATTTTCAACCGCCGAGGCTTCCAAATGAGCGAGCGCAATCGAGGCCAGGCCATGTTGCCGAAATTATGTCAATACATCCCGAACACTTACGGCACTGCACCTTGCATGTGGTTGGAGAAAAACGGGGTCGTGTTTGCCTTCATGCCGGGCGTGCCTTACGAAATGAAGGGCATTTTCAACGATGAACTCTTGCCGCGCATCAAGCAACGGTTCCATGCGGTGCCTTACGAAAAGCGCGTCATTATGACCACGGGCATCGGTGAGTCGTTTTTGGCCGACAAAATCAAGGATTGGGAAGACCATTTGCCCGATTTCCTTTCGTTGGCCTATTTGCCTCAATACGGCATGGTGCGCCTGCGCCTGAGCGGAAGGCATGAAAACGCCGATTTCCTTCGCAAAACTTTGGACAGCGAAGTCGAGAAGTTGAAGGCCTTGATTTCAGAGTACATTTTCGCCATGCAAGACCAGCCCATTGAGCGCACGGTTTTCGACCTCCTAATTAATAAAGGTATGACTTTCGCCTCGGCAGAGAGTTGCACGGGCGGCAACATTGCCCATGCCATCACTTTGATTCCGGGCAGTTCGGAAGTGTTCAAAGGTACTGCGGTTACATACGCTACTCCGATGAAAACCAAGGTTTTGGGCGTACCAGCCGAAACAATTGAGAAACATGGTGTTGTAAGTCAAGAGGTGGTTGAAGGCATGGCTACGGGTGTCCGAAATCTGATGGAGGCGGACTTTGGCGTGGCCACAACGGGCATTGCCGGACCGAGTGGCGGCACGGAAGAAAACCCAGTCGGCACGGTTTGGATTGGTGTGGCTTCGGCGAAAGGCGTGGTTTCCAAACGTTTCAATTTCGGCAAGGAACGCGAAAATGTCATCAACCGTGCGACCATCATGGCCTTCGAGATGCTTCGCGAAGAAATTTTGGCTCACACAGAAAACACAGTATCATGAAAAAAATATTCATCATTGCTTTTGCTTTTTTGTTCGTATCATGTCAAGACAAGGCTCCGGCCTACAAAGCAAAACTCAACATCAAAACAGAGCCATACGACCTCGAATTCGACCGTTACGAAGACGTGCTCTTCAATCTCGATACGGCTGATTTTCAGGCTGAACTGATGAAAATCCAAGACCGTTACCGCGTGTTCCTCAGCGGCGACCTCAACAACCTCAATGCGGTGAAGTATTTGAAAGACTTCGCCACCGACCCTTACAGCATTGGCTTATATAATAAGGTGAAAGCCGCATTTCCCGACCTGAAGCAGGTGGAGCCGATGGTGGAGGATGTGTTTGCGCATTTCCACCATTATTACCCTGAAATTGAGATTCCCAAGAAAGTTTTTACTTGTGTGACGGGTGTCAATTACGACGAGCCGCCCGTGCAGGTCATTGACGGCAATTTGGTGATTTCCCTGGACTGGTACCTTGATGGCGATGCGGTTTATGACCAAATCGGGATGCCGAAATACATTCAGACGCGCACCAATGTGGCGACTTTGGCGAAAGATGTGGCCAACCGCCTGTATATGTATTATTTATACGATTGGCGCAAGCAGGGACAGATTGTTGGCGAGATGGTGTTTTACGGTCGCTTGAACTATTTCATCGAAGCCATGTGTCCCTCAATTGCCGACAGCGTTTTGCTTGGCTATTCCTCCCAGCAGTGGCAATGGGCGGTGGAAAACGAAGGTCAGGTTTGGGCCGACATTGTTGGCAACCGCCGCCTTTATGACGCTGGTCTGGATGCCTACATGATGTATTTTGGCGACGGCCCTTTTACGCAAGCCTACACCAACGATGCGCCCTCACGTTTGGGCGAGTTTTTCGGCCTGAACATCATTCGCGCCTATGCCTCCAACCACGACTACGACTTGGTCGAACTGATGAACAGGAAAGATTTGCAGAACATTTTCCAAGATTCGGGTTATAAACCTAAGAAGTAAGGATTTGTTCACACGCGGAATCCGCAGAACTTTGTGAAGCGCGAAGCGACGATAAGTTTGCGTCTGGCAGGGTCTGCGATTTCAGTGTATTCTGCGTGAAATAATTTCCAATTGAAAATCAGTCATCTATCCGACAGCAAACGACAACAAACGACTGCTGTCGATTACAAACGTTTAATCAACGGCTTTTTCTTGACAGGTTTTGCATCTTTGCAGAGTGAAACTAAATTATTATAGTTATGGATGCAAAAGACAACAAAACCATTGAAGTTCCGATGGGAAACACGAAAGAGGATATCAAAGGAGGCCATTATTTCAGATGTGTACAGATGTTGGTATGAAGCGAATCCCTCAAAAGCGGTATATAACACGCATTTGAAAGATTTTATTAATGTGCGGTTTCTGTCGATTAATGAAACAGTTCACCATGCTTCCATTTCTTATTTATCGACTTTGGCGGTTCTGCAATTAGACACCATACTTCGGTGTTCAGTGGTTTACGGCAAGCCCAAGCCTCCGAAGAAAGGGGTCGCCAATCAAAAGGTGTTTGCCTATATGCTGGAGATGCACCATGAGTTGATAGGTATTGGTCTTGTGAAAATGATGGTAGGCGTAAAGCGGACAGGCGAGAAAGTGCAGTATTGCATCACTGCGATAGAGGTATAAAAAAAGAAATCGACAGGCTGGCTCGCTCGAAAGGTCATCACCAAATTTTGGACGTCTGCGGACTGTTCCCCTATAGATTTCTGCCTGCAAAATTACAACATTTTTACAAAACAAGGCCTTTTCGCCGAAAAAAACGAGAAAAAACAAAGAAAACATCAAACAATAAACCCTTAAAACCCCACAATCATGTTAGTAAAGACATTCGGATGCGCCCTTTTCGGCATCGACGCGATTACAGTTACCATTGAGGTGAACATCGACAGAGGCATCAATTTCTATTTGGTCGGCTTGCCCGACAATGCGGTCAAAGAAAGCCAGCAACGCATTGAGGCCGCCATCACCAATCTCGGCTATTATTACCCGCACAAGAAAATCGTCATCAATATGGCTCCCGCCGACATCCGCAAGGAAGGCTCGGCCTATGACCTGCCCATCGCCATCGGCATCATGGCGGCTTCGGAACAAGTGAACACTGACCGTTTGGAGCAGTTCGTCATCATGGGCGAACTTTCGCTCGACGGCACGCTTAATCCCATCAAGGGAACCTTGCCCATTGCCATAAAAGCCAAGCAGGAGGGCTTTCGAGGCCTCATCGTCCCCAAGCCCAACGCACGCGAGGCCGCTGTGGTGGAGGGTTTGGAGGTTTTTGGCGTGGAGAACATCCATGAAGTTGTTTCCATCCTCAACGGCGAAAACACCATCCAGCCCGTGACCATCGACATGGCTGACTCATTGCACGAGATGGTTTACGAGTTCGATTTTAGTGATGTAAAAGGGCAAGAAAACATCAAACGGGCTTTGGAAATTGCTGCGGCTGGCGGCCACAACGTCATCCTTATCGGACCTCCCGGTAGCGGCAAAACCATGCTTGCCAAGCGTATGCCTACCATTTTGCCACCCTTGACGATGGCCGAGGCTTTGGAAACCACTAAAATCCACTCTGTGGCAGGTTTGGTTGGACGCAATGCTTCTTTGGTCAGGACGCGACCGTTCCGCAGTCCGCACCACACCATCAGCGATGCTGGCTTGGTGGGCGGTGGCACCTATCCGCAGCCTGGCGAAATCTCGCTTGCCCACAACGGTGTGCTCTTCCTTGACGAACTGCCCGAGTTCAAAAGAACGGTGTTAGAGGTGATGCGCCAACCAATGGAAGACCGTGTCGTGACTATCTCCCGCGCCAAAATGACGGTCGATTTTCCAGCCAGTTTCATGATGGTGGCGGCGATGAACCCTTGTCCCTGCGGCTATTACAACCATCCCGACAAGGAATGTACCTGCAAACCAGGCATGGTGCAGCAATATCTCAACCGCATCAGTGGTCCGTTGATGGACCGAATTGATTTGCATGTTGAAGTCGTCCCCGTGGATTACAAGGACTTGTCGTCAAAGAGCAGCGGCGAGTCGAGTGCGAAGGTGCGCGAGCGCGTCATCAAAGCGAGAAAGATACAAGAAGAACGCTACGCGGATTTCCCGACCATCCATGCCAACGCGCAAATGACTTCTCAACTTATCCAAAAATACTGTGACTTAAACGAGCCTTGCCGCAATATTTTGAAAAACGCCATGAACCGTCTCGGCCTCTCGGCTCGTGCTTATGACCGCATTCTCAAAGTTTCCCGTACCATAGCCGACCTCGACAGCAGCGAAAACATCCAAACCGATCATCTGGCGGAGGCCATTAATTATAGGAGTTTGGACAGGGACAATTGGGGGAGTTGAAACAAAAAATCGCCAAAATCTTTTGCTCGTTTTGATTATTGACTAATTCCGCATCACGACGACTTCAATATCGTTGCCGACCAAAGTCTCACCGTCTCGGGATGGGTGCGCAATGGTGATATGATTCGTTATACTTCTGAAAACCAAGGCCATGACAAAAATCGTTTGCTACATTCCGTGCCTTACGGTGCCAACCGCGAGAAGATCACCGTCTATGTCAGTTACGACGAGGGCCAGACTTGGATCGTGAGCAAGTGCATCGTGCCCTATAGCTCTGCCTATTCCTCGCTCTGCGTCCTGCCCGATGGCACCATTGGACTCTATGTCGAGGAAGCCTACGCGGGCGCATCGGGTTATTCGACGATGTTCTACAATTTCAGCCTCGAATGGCTCACCGACGGTAATGACACTTTTTACCCATTGGGAGTAGCTGATTATCGGGGCAACTCGTCAAGTCGGTTTCGACCAAGTGGGAATGGAAGTCCGCTTGGATGTTTTCAGAGTGGGCTTCAGGCGCGTATTTCGTTGAGGGAGTGGATGATAAAGGAATAAGAAGAGAAGGAAAGTTTGTGAAATAAGTGGGCTTTCGGTTTCTTTGGCTTCCTTGAATTTTTGCAAACTTTCAGGCCTTAACGCATAAAAAAATCGACTTATGGCCCGAAAGTCTGCAATTTTTGGCCGATGGTATCACAATTATTCCTACTTTTGCATCGGAAAAACATATTGAAATGGCAAAGCGAAACGAACCTTCTTCTGATTTGCTGGTAGGGCGCAAAGACGAAATCAGGCATTTGGAGTCCATCATGGAGTCCAAGGAGGCCGAATTTGTGGTGGTCTATGGCCGCAGAAGGGTGGGAAAAACCTTCCTCGTCAATACCTTTTTCAACGACGAGTATGCTTTCAAACTGACCGGTCTTGCCAAGAAAGGCAAACGTGACCAACTGGCCAACTTCACGGCCACGCTCAACAGATATGGCGACGGACGAAAATTCACCAAGCCGCGCACTTGGTACGAGGCTTTTGAGAAACTCCGCGAATTGCTCGAAGCCAAACGCAGCAAGACGAAACGGGTTGTGTTTATTGACGAACTGCCGTGGATAGACTCTCGCGGGAGCAACCTCATCTCGGCCCTTGAGCATTTCTGGAACGATTGGGCGGTCACGCAAAGGGACATCGTGCTGGTTTTGTGCGGCTCGGCCACCTCGTGGATTACGCGAAAAATCCTGAAAAACCGTGGCGGGTTGCACAACCGCGTCACGCAAAAGTTGTATATCCGTCCGTTCACTTTGGCCGAGTGCAAGGAATACATCCGCAACCGTGGTCTTGAGATGGAAGAAAAGGAAATCGCTGAGTGTTATATGATTATGGGAGGCATCCCTTACTATTTGAAGAACCTCAGACGCGGTGCAAGCCTTTCGCAGAATGTAGATGAGATGTTTTTTGCCGAGAAAGGTCGACTTGACGACGAATTTGATGCGCTGTATAATTCACTGTTCGAGAAGTCGGAGAACTATATCAAGGTGGTTGAAGCCCTGAGTACGAAAAACAAAGGGCTGACGAGGGAAGAAATTTTGCAAGTGACAAAATTGGAGATGAACGGGCATTTTTCCAAAATCCTACAAGACCTCATCGACTGCGATTTTGTCCGTTGCTACAAAGGCTACGGCAACAAGACCCGAATGGGAATTTATCAACTCGTGGATCCTTTCACCTTGTTTTATTACAAGTTCATCCAGAAATTCGGCCATTCCGACAAGCCGTTTTGGCAGTACCAAATCGGGACACGGCTGCACGACACTTGGGCTGGACTTGCCTTTGAGCAGTTGTGCTTGAACCATCATAGGCAAATTGAGAAAAGCCTTGGCATTTCGGGCATCATCACGCAAGTGTATTCGTGGACAACGCCTGCCAGTGCGGAGGAGAAGGCGCAAATCGACCTTATCATCCAGCGGGCCGACAAGGTGATTAATGTGTGCGAGATGAAGTTTTATGACGGCATTTTCAAGATGAAAGCCAAGGACTATGAGGATATGGAGCGGCGAATCAGGGCGTTCCGTGAGGCGCGCAACATCCGCAGGGCGGTCCATCCAGTTCTCGTCACGACTTACGGCCTGACGCATAACAAATACAGCCACTTGTTCCAAAATGTAGTGACCTTGAAAGACCTTTTTGCTTGACTTTTTTTGCATACTTTAGGGCTATAACGCATAAAAAAATCGACTTATGGCCCGAAAGTCTGCAATTTTTTGAATTGAAAAACTAATGAATTGCCATTTCAATAATTTTTCCTACCTTTGCAGCCCGAATCGAAAACCCGATTTGTGTTTGTAAACAATTGATAATCAGATAAAATAATGAGTTTAAACATTTCAAAATTGAGAAACATCGGTATCGCTGCGCATATCGATGCAGGAAAAACTACGGTTTCGGAACGCATCCTATTCTTCACGGGCGTCAACCGTAAGGTGGGTGAAACGCATGATGGACAAGCCACCATGGACTTTATGAAACAAGAGCAGGAGCGCGGCATCACCATCGCTTCGGCGGCCATCACGGCGCATTGGAACGGCTATCAGATTAACTTGATCGATACTCCCGGCCACGTTGATTTCACCGTTGAGGTGGAACGCTCGCTGCGCGTCATCGACGGGATGGTGGCGGTGTTCTGTGCCGTGGGTGGCGTGGAGCCACAATCGGAGACGGTGTGGAACCAAGCCGACAAATACCGTGTGCCGCGTATCGCTTTTGTCAACAAGATGGACCGCACGGGTGCCGACTTCCAAGAGGTGGTCAACCAAATGCATAAATACTTGGGAGCCAATGCTGTACCACTGCATCTCCCCATCGGGGCAGAGACTACGTTTGAGGGTATGGTTGACTTGGTGCAGATGAACTCGGTGCGCTTCATCGAGAAGGAACGCATCGTCGGCCCGATTCCTGAAAACATGGTGGAGCAGGCTCAGGAAGCCCGCCGCAACCTCGTTGAAAAAGTCGCCGACTTGGACGACGAAATCGCCGAACTCTACCTCGAAGACAAGGAAATCCCGACCGAAAAACTGATGGCTGCCATCCGCCAAGCCACCATCAAACTGATGATGGTGCCGGTGCTTTGCGGTGCAGCCTATAAGAACAAAGGTATCCAACTGCTTTTGGATGCCGTTGTTGACTACCTGCCTTCGCCGAAGGACTTGGGTGCCGTCATTGCGCACGACCCCGCCAACGAGGAGAAGACCTACCAGCGCAATCCCTCTGAGAATGAGCCTTTCTCGGCTTTGGCCTTCAAACTCATCAACGACCCGTATGTGGGCCAGCAGACCTTTATCCGCATCTTCAGCGGCAAATTGGTGAACGGTATGAGCGTCTACAACACCAACAAATTGAAAAACGAGCGCGTGGGTCGCATCTTCCGCATCAAGGCCAAGGAACGCGAGGAAATCACCGAGGCCAGTGCGGGTGAAATCGTGGCCCTCGTGGGCATGAAATACACCAAGACAGGCGACACGCTTTGCGACGAGAATCAGCCTATCTTGCTGGAATCCATTAATATACCGCCTGCGGTCATCGAGATGAAAGTCAACCTCGACGACAAGAAGAACCGCAGCAAACTGAGCGAGGCCTTGGCCAAGCTCTGCAACGAAGACCCATCGTTCCACGCCCACTTCGACGAGGAAACGGAAGAGACCATCATCGCGGGGATGGGCGAGTTGCATCTGGAAATCATCGTCGACCGATTGAAGGAAGAGTTCAAGGTGCCGGTCACGGTGGGCGCACCTTCGGTGTCGTTCCGCGAGACCATCACCGCACCGTTCGAGTGCAACTACCGCTATGTGAAGCAGACGGGCGGCAAGGGCCAGTTTGCCCACACTGTCATCCGCTTCGAGCCTAACCCAGGCGGCGGCTTCGAGTTTGTCGACATCACCAAGGGCGGCGTGATTCCGAAGGAATACATCCCCTCGGTGCAGAAGGGTTTGGCGGCTGCCATGAACAAAGGTCCTTTCGCGGGCTATCCCGTCGTGGATGTGAAGTGCGTCCTTGTGGATGGCAGTTCGCACCCCGTCGACTCCAGCGATATGGCCTTCCAACTCTGCGCCCAGATGTGCTTCAAGCAGGCCTTCATGAAAGCCAGCCCCGTGCTGCTTGAGCCTGTGATGAAGGTGGAAATCAACACGCCCGACGACTACATCGGCAATGTGACTGGCGATGTCAACAAGCGTCGTGGCCGCATCGAGGCGATGAGGCGTTTCCGTAAGGGCTCTCAAAAGTTGGATGCTTTCGTCCCGCTGATGGAGATGTTCGGCTATGCCACCGCCTTGCGCAACCTCACCTCGGGCCGCGCCAACTACTCGATGGAGTTCCACCAGTACATGCCGACGCCGAAGGACAAGCAGGAGGAGATTGTGAAGGAACGCAATCGGAAAGACTGATTTTTGATTACACTTTTAGTGTAACACCTTTTGTGTAACACTTTTTGTGTAATTACGATGAATTTTGGGCGATTTTTTCAAAAGTCGCCCATTTTTCATAGCGACAAGATTTTGTCCATCCAAAAATCATATCGTTGATTTCCAATGAAATAATACTGGACAATCCACAAAAAGCATGGACAAAACCGGGAGGCATCCCGAAAACCTCTTGACAAGCGTTTTTTCTGTATATTTTTGCGATGTCGAAGCCCTGAATGGGCGACCAGACTTCAATGGGGATTTCAATCCCCAACCAACCAATAAAACATGTGCCTATGAAAACAAAACTAAAATCCCTAATCCTCTTGGCCGTCGCGATCGGCGCGATGATGACCGCCTGCGACTCGCCCGCCAAACGCCTGCAACAGGCGCGCGCTTTATATGAAGAAGGTGCCGATCTGCGCCAGCAACGACTCTCGGAAGAAGCCGCCGAGCGTTTCCTGCAAGCCTTGCAACTGATGCAAGGCTGCGAAAAAACCACCGAAAACCTCCGCTTGGAAGGCCAACTCAAGGACAACCTCGGCGCGATGTACAACAAACACGGCCTCTTTGAGGATGCCCTGAAAATGCACCGCGAAGCCATCGAATGTTTCCGCCAAATCGACGATTCCGCTGCCGTGATGACCACGATGCGCAACTGTGGCCGCGTGGCGAAATCGTTGGAGCAGTTTGCCCAAACCAAGCGTTATTATGACACGGCTTTCAGCATCGCCACCTTATTGAATGACAGGCCAATGCAGAGTGACATCTATTTGGAGATGGGCCGCGACTACTACCTGCCCGTGGGCAACTATCCCGAAGCCCTGACTTGCGTCCGTCGCGCCTTGGAGGGCGAACTCGACGACAACAACACCGACATTGCCAATATGACGATGGGTGTACTCTATTATTACACAGACAACTACGCCAAGGCCAAGCCTCATCTCGAAGCTGCTTTGCGTAGCGAAAGGGCTGGACTGAAAATGTCGGTGTACCAAACGCTCTACGCCATCGCCTACAACGAAGGCAACTTGCAGAAAGCCCTTGAATACCAAGACCTTTTCACTCAATATATGATGCAGGCCGACAAGGAACACGCCTCAGACAACCTCCAACGCCTCAAGGCCGAGTATGAACTGAAGGCACAAAAGAGCGAGATGGAAGTCGTGATGCGCAACCGCAGCCTCAAGCTTTGGCTTATCATTGCCGCAGCGGTGATTGCCCTGTTGGTCATTGTGCTGATTGTGAGGAAGAAAGTGAGCGACCACAAGTTGGCCGTGGAGCAGTTCCGCAGTCAGGTGGAGCGTGACCAAAACCGAATCCACGAGTTGGTGAGCGATATGGAGAACCTCATCCGCACCAACGACGACCTCCGCCGCGACCGTCAGACGCTCTCGCAAAAAGACCTGCTGATGACGAGCAAGATTATGGGGCGCAACAAGGTTTACACCACGGCGCAAACCCTCGGCGAACAAGTGACCGCCGACACGATGAACTTCGCCCTCAGCGACGACGACTGGGCCGACTTCATCAGCCTCACCGACTTGGTGTACGACGGCTTCTCGCAGCGTCTCTTGGAGCTCTATCCCAAACTCGGCAAGTGGGATGTGCGCATCTGCTGCCTCTCCAAAAATGGTTTCTCCAACCAGGTGATTTCCATCCTCTTGGACACCCAAACCGAGTCGTACTACCGCCGCAAGTCGCGTATCAAGCAAATGAAGATGAACCTCCCCGACGACACACGGACTTTCGAGGAAATCGTCAACGCAGTATGAAAAACTACGGATTACACGGATTTGACGGGATTTTCATCAAATTGGAATCTGTATAATCCGTAAAATCCGTAGTTAAATTGAAAATCAAATCATTAACAATCAAATAATTACAATTATGAAAAAATTATTCTTTACCTTAGCGATTTTGGCTGGCTTCGCCGTGCAAGCCTTGGCCTATGATTTTGAAAGCGTTGCCCCAACGGGACAGACACTTTGTTATTCAATTATCAGCGACTCTACAGTTTATGTGGAGATGGTCTATTATGGTGTAGAAGGTGCAGTGGAGATACCCGAAACCGTTTCATACAACGATGTGGAATATAAAGTAGTAGGTATTGATACGAATGCCTTCGCTTACCAATCGGGAATGACCTCGGTGACACTTCCCAATTCCTTGTTGTACCTGTCTGGTTTTAGAGGTTGCTCGGGATTGACTTCCATTGAGATTCCCAATTCGGTGATTTACATTGACAGTGGCACTTTTGAATATTGTAGCGCTTTGTCATCGGTGAGTATCGGAAGTTCTGTGACACACATTTACGGTGGCGCGTTTAATGGATGCACCGCCTTGACTTCCATTGTCTTGCCTGATGCGGTCAGTTTTATTGGGGAAGATGCGTTTTATAATTGCTCGTCTTTGACTTACGTTTTCTTTGGGGCATCGGTGGAAACCATCGGAACTTATTCCTTCATCGGGTGCGGCGCATTGGAAACAATTGAAGTTTCGGAAAATAACCCGTTTTACAAGTCGATAGATGGCGTTTTGTTTGACCACAATGAGAATATGTTGCTGTATTATCCTCGCGGGAAAACGGGAGAGCATTATTCTGTGCCCAGTACGGTGACTGCTATTGGCGACAATGCGTTTATTTTCAACACTCATATTGCCTCCGTTACGCTTGGCGAATCGGTAATCTCCATCGGTGCGTTTGCGTTTAATGCCTGCATCAATTTGACGGAAATCAATCTGCCCAATTCCGTAACAACTATCGGTAATGCGGCATTTGCCGACTGCGAGGCTCTGTCTTCCATTGTTTTGCCCAAATACCTCACCGAAATCAACGCGACTGTTTTCAGCAATTGCTCGTCGTTGCAGCACATTGTCATTCCGAGGTTTGTGCGGATTATCAAAGATTCGGCTTTCTCCAATACGGGATTGTCTTCGGTGGAGTTCGAAGGTGATATGGTGGAAAGCATTCAAGCGGCATTCAGTTCGTGCGACAACTTGACCTCCATAATGCTGCCCAATTCGATACGAGGACTCAGTGGCGGTGTGTTCGCCACATGTAGCCATTTGGAAAACGTGGTTTTAGGGAGTGCCGTGGAAGCCATAGGAGGCTTTGCTTTCAAGGAATGTACGGCTTTGCAGACGGTCACATTTATGACACCCACGCCTCCAGTTGATGGCGGAAGTTCATTCAGGGATTGCAATGATTCTGTCCGTTTGATTGTGCCTTGTGGTGCGCGAGAAGCCTATGAGGGATTTTATGAGTACATCAACTATGTTGAGGAAGACTGCAACCAGCACAATATCAATGTTATAGGAGATGAAAACGGAGGACAAGTCACGCTTTCGGTCAATTCGGCGATGATGGGCGAGGAAATCACCTATTCCGTTGATGTTCAGCCTGATTATGTGTTTAACGGGGTGGTGGTCTATAAGGCTGACGACGAAACCTTCAGGATTCCCGTGGCAGGCAACAAGTTTGTGATGCCCAATTTCGATGTGACGGTAAAGGCGGATTTCGAGTACCTGAACATCGGCGAAGGCCAACCCGAATGGTACTACGAAATCCAAAACGAGAACGGCAGCATCACCTTCCAGCATCTGGAATATGCCGCCGACACCACCATCAACCACAAGAACGTGACCGTCATCATCCGCACCAACACTTTGTACGACAAGGGCGAACACACGGAAGTGACACGGGAATACATCTATGAAGAAAGGCTGAGAGGCAATAAGGTGTATTGGTGGAACAAAGATTTGCAGGAGTTTACCGTGCTCTATGATTTTGGTGCCCAAGAAGGTGACAGTTGGGTCATCAAGGTCGGCACGGCGAGCCTCACGATGCACGTCGACGCGGTTGAGCAATACGAATATGAAGGCCGAGTGTTCAGAATGCTGCAAGTGAGCGACGACCAAGGCTTCTTCAGCGGCACCATCGTGTGCGGCATCGGCCACCTCAGCAGTTTCTTCCCCGAAAGGCTGATGAACCGAAGCAAGAACTACCGCGTGGAAGGTATGCGCTGCTATTGGCGCGAAGGCGAATTGTTCTTCAAATACGGCAACCGCAACTGCAACGAGGTGTATGAGGAATGGCACAACGGCATCGAGGAAGACGGCCCTTCTTCGGATTCAGAGCCCTTCACCATCTATCCCAACCCGACCAATAGCGTTCTCACCATTCACCATTCATCATCCATCATTCATCATTCCGAATTCAGAATTACCAACCTCATGGGTCAAACTGTCCTCACGGGCAGCCTCAATTCTGAAACCCAGCAGATTGATGTGTCGGTTTTGCCGGAAGGGTTGTATTTCATTACCTTTGCAGGCGAAACACGGAAATTTGTGGTGAAATAATCGCGGCCTTGTAGGGCTGTCACACCGTGGCAGCCGCCCGTGCAGCCATGACAATAAGCGGCTGCCGTGGTATGACAGCTCTACAGACTGAAACGGAAATTAGAACAATTAAAATCCTAATACAATGAAAAAATCCATGATTCTTGCAGCCTTGATGTGCTGCTTCGTGTCAGCTACGGCACAACAAACCTACGATGAGCCGGAAGTGCTGAGAATACAGCGAATGAATCGCAATGATAACAGTTATATCGTGAAACTGGATAGCGTCACAACAGGATGGTCAAGGTGTTTGTATGAATACGATGCCCGACTCAACTGCACGCGCCAAACCGAGTATCGTGTTGGTACCATCGGATGGTATGTCTGTTCTACCCGAGAATATACTTATGACGACCTCGATCGTGTGACCTCAATAAGGTCAAACAATGGGGGGGCCGTGAATAAGACGGAATACACTTACAACGAACAAGGCCTGTTGTCGAAAGCAATCCAATCCTATTACAACGGTACCAACTGGCATTTTGAAACCAAATACAACTATGTGTATGACGGAGAAGGAAACCAGACGCTTTTCCTCAAATACAACTTCAAGGACGGCAGTTGGATAGAAGAGGAAAAGAAAGTTTGGGAATATGTGGATGGTCTGCCTCAAACGATGGTGCGTTATTTAGTCGGTTATGCTTTTGAAAAGACCTTTTACAGTTACAATGCCCAAGGATATTGCAACGAAATGACACGTTGCTATCGCAACACCGAGCCAGGTTCGACTGTGGAATGGGGCGCGTATTATAAGGAAGTCTACGAGTATGACGATGCAGGTAATCTGTTGTCAAGGGTTTCTCTTCGACTGAGTACAAATTCCCAAGAATGGTATTATAGCGAAAAGACTGAATTGGCATACGACGGAAACAACAATTGCACCAACATTAGCGAGTACAGTGGCTATGATAACAACACAGGACAATGGCTGTATCTGAATAAAGAATTTGGTTTTGTTTACGACTCGACAGTAAACATCAACAACATTGCAGGGCTTTCCTCATTTTGGAAAGAATACTTTGATTTGGACATTCCGTTATTCAATGAGTTGCAACTAGTCACAATAGATATGGGAGATGTCATTCAATATGATTTCTATTACTCAAATTCCACTGGCCTTGATGAACCGACAGACGGTGTTTTCGCGGTGTATCCAAATCCCGCCACCGGCGTTTTGTTCGTTGAGACGCACGACCGTGGGTCTCTGCCAGACCAAACTTACCACATCACCAACCTCATGGGCCAAACCGTCCAAACGGGCAGTCTTAATGGTGAAACGCAGCAGATTGATGTTTCGGGTTTGCCGGAAGGGTTGTATTTCATCACCGTGGGCGAGGGGACGCGGAAATTTGTGGTAGGAAAATAAACAAATTTCCTACAGAAACGTGCCAAATCTTCAAAATTTTCCAAGATTTGGCATGTTTCTGTAGGATTTTTCATGTGGCCATCCACAATCAGAACAAAGGTGGAAGTCAAAACCCCAAGGTAAATGAAAGCCCCACTTGGGCGTATTGCGGCATCTTGAAAGGCGTTTCCATAGGCCTCAAATAAGGGTCGACGCTGAGGCTGAGGTCGTCGCTGATGTCGTAAGTATAAAGGTGCCCGTCCACGCAGGCATCCAAGATGTTCAGCCCGTACCACGCCACTGTGAGGATGGTAAAGAACTCAAAATCACGGCGATAAGATTCCTTGTAGGTTTGCAATTGCGAGTCGGCGTACCTGTTGGCCAAATCGGTTTCATGCTGGGTGAGGGTCACGCCTTCGGGCAGGTCGCCCGTCTTGAACTCGTAGGCGTGAAGGTAGGCCCGATATTCGGAATAGTTGCTGTAAACCAAATAGCCGAGTCCGCCCAAACCGGCATAAACAATGGGCACTTTCCACCATTTGCCGTTGTAAATCTGTCCCAATCCGGGCAGGCAGGCCGACATGATAGTGGCTTTCGTCGGACTATGCGGCTTTTTCGCCTTGGCGGTTTTGGACGGTTTCTCTTGTTTTACGATGGTGTCGGCGGTGATGATGGTGTTGCCGATGGTGTCGAACACCACATTTTGCGCTTCCGTTTTCTGAAAGGCGAAAATCAGGATGAAGCCCAGCAAAAACAAGAAGCGGCGCGGCATGGCATTTATTTGTTGTTGAACAGTTCCATGATGCGGTCAAACTCGGCCTCGTCCTTGAAGTCGATGACCACGCTGCCTTGGCCTTTCACGTTTCGCGTCACCTTCACTTTGGTGTTCAGGGTTTGCGACAAGGTCTTGATTTTGCTCTTGAAATGCTCGGGGATGAAATTGGTCTGTTTCCGCTCCTTGGCCTCGGGATTCTTGGCTTTCTCGGCCAATTCCTCAGTTTGGCGCACGTTCATCTCTCCTTCGATAATCTGTTGGAGGAGTTTCAGTTGCTGCTCCTTGTCGGTGATGTTGATGAGGGCGCGGGCGTGTCCCATGGTGATATGTCCGTCGCGGATGGCGATTTGCACCTCGGCGGGCAACTTCAACAGTCTCAGGAAGTTGGCCACGGCACTGCGGCTCTTGCCAACCTTGTCGCTCACTTCCTCTTGGGTCATGTTACATTCGTCAATGAGGCGTTGGTAGGAAATGGCCACTTCGATGGCGTTCAGGTTCTCCCGGTGGATGTTTTCGATGAGGGCCAATTCAAGCATCTGCTCGTCGTTGGCCACGCGGATGAACACCGGAATCTTGGCCAAACCTGCCATTTTGGAGGCCCTCAGTCGGCGCTCGCCGGAAATGAGTTGGTATTTGTTGTAGCCGAGTTTCCTGACCGTAACAGGCTGGACCACACCTTGTTCCTTGATGGATTGTGCCAACTCTTTCAAGGCTGTTTCGTCGAATTCCGTTCTGGGCTGGAAGGGGTTGGTTTCGATGAGGTTGATGTCGATTTCGGCGATGGCACCGGCCACAAAATCGCCGCTGATGTCTTTGCTGGTGATGTCGGTTTCGGGGCTTTGCAGGATGGCGTCTAAGCCACGGCCCAAGGCTCTTCTGTTTTTGTCGGACATGGCGGTTTATGCGTTTTTAGTGATGTGATTCTTTTCCAATATCTCTCGCGCAAGATTGAGGTAGTTGATGGCGCCCACGCTGGCCGCGTCGTGCATGATGATGGACTTGCCGAAACTGGGCGCCTCGCCCAAGCGGGTGTTGCGGTTAATGATGGTGTTGAAGACCAAATCTTGGAAGTGCATCTTCACTTCCTCAACGACTTGCTTAGACAGGCGCAGGCGCGTGTCGAACATGGTGAGCAGGATGCCTTCGATGTCCAAGTCGGGATTGAGGCGGGTTTGTACTATCTTAATGGTATTCAGTAACTTGCCAAGGCCTTCCAAGGCGAAGTATTCGCATTGCACGGGGATGATGACCGAATCGGCTGCGGTGAGCGAGTTGACCGTGACCAAGCCCAATGACGGTGAGCAGTCGATGATGATGAAGTCGAACTCTTTCTTGATGTCGGCGAGGGCGTGCTTCATCATCTGCTCGCGGTTGGGTAGGTTAATCATCTCAATTTCAGCGCCTACCAAGTCGATGTGGGCGGGAATCAAATACAGGTTTGGGGTTTCCGTCTCGGTGATGACGGTTTTCGGGTCAACATTGTCGATGATGCACTCGTAAATGCTGGTTTCCACGCTTTTAGGGTCGATGCCCACGCCCGAAGTCGCGTTGGCTTGCGGGTCGGCGTCGATGAGTAGGGTTTTATATTCGAGGACGGCCAAACTTGCCGCCAAGTTGATGGCCGTGGTGGTCTTGCCCACGCCACCCTTCTGATTTGCAATCGCTATAGTCTTTCCCATTTCAGTCAAAATTTGCGCTACAAAATTACGAGTTTTACCGTGTTTTATTGCCGTGGTTTGCGGAAAGTTATCAACATTGGCGCGATTTGTTGATAAGTTTGTGTTTTTCGGCAGTTTGCAACAAAAAAGGCCGCACCAAGGCGACCTCTGTTGTTTTCTGTTCGATGAAAATTACTTGTCCAAATTGTCGAACCATCTATCGATGGCGTTGTCGATTTCGGTATGGCTTTCGCCTTCCACATTATTGTCGTAGCGGCGAGGCTCCGGCTGGTCGTAGTAGTCGGCAGGATATTCGCCCGTCTCGATGAAGTTGATGGCGTCGTTGAGGCCCTTCGAAACCTTCTCGAAATCTTCCTTGTAGAGGAAAATCTTGTGCTTCTCGTAGGAGAAACGCTGCAAACCCTCGTCGAAGCGGCGCTTGCTCTCGGTTATGGTGATGTACTTCTCATCATTCTTGGTTGATTTCACATCGAAAAAGTAAGTCCTCTTGCCTGCTTTCACTGCCTTTGAGAACAGTTCGTCTTTTTCTTTCATTTCATTTTCTTCCATCATGTCTTTCAATAATTTGATACTTTCTAAATGTTCATTTTTGTTTGAAAAGTGGGGCAAAAGTAAGAAAAAATTGAATATCGCTGCGTTTTATGTATTATTTTTGCGCTCAAATTTGAAAACTTCATGGAACTTAATCTGAAACGACCCATAGCCTTTTTCGACCTCGAAACCACAGGCTTGAACACTTCGCACGATCGTATTGTGGAGATGAGTGTGCTGAAAATCAACGTGAACGGCGAGGAAGAGCAACGCGAATGGCTGCTCAACCCCGAAATTCCGATTTCCGAAGAATCCACTTCAGTGCATGGCTACACCAACGAAATGGTGGCCGACAAGCCCACATTCCGCGAAAAAGCCAAGGAAATCGCCCAATTCATCGGCAATGCCGACCTCGCGGGCTACAATATCTTGAAATTCGACCTTCCTCTTTTGGTGGAAGAATTCCTCCGCGTCGATTACGACTTCGACCTCAAAGACCGTGGCTTCATCGATGTGATGAACATTTTCATGAAGATGGAACCCCGCACGCTGAAAGGCGCTTACCGGTTCTTCTGCCACGCCGAATTGGAAGGTGCTCATGGTGCGATTGCCGACACCAAAGCCACTTACGATGTGCTTCGCGCCATGCTTGATCGTTACCAAGGCGTTGATTTTGAAGACGCTAAGGGAAACAAATCGCAAGGACCGACCAACGACATGAAGCAGTTGGCAGATTTTTCGGCCCACCACAAAAACGCCGACCTCTCCGGCCAAATCATCTTCGACGATGAAGGCAAGGAGGTCTTCATGTTCGGCAAATACAAGGGCCGGCGCGTGGAAGACATCTTCCGCAAGGAGCCGCCTTATTACGACTGGATTATGAAAAACGACTTCCCGCTCTACACGAAAAAAGTGGTGACGGCCATCCGTTTGCGCATGGGCGGAAAGAAGGTAAAACATTGAAAGCCATGAAGATTATCTGTATAGGACGCAATTATTTGGCGCACATCAAGGAACTCGACAATGCCCTCCCGACCGAGCCGATGTTTTTCATGAAGCCCGAAACCGCGCTGTTGCCCGAAGGCGAGCCGTTTCCTTATCCCGATTTCAGCAAGGAAATCCATTACGAGACGGAATTGGTGCTACGAATCTGTAAATCAGGGCGCAACATTGCCGAGCAAGACGCACAATTTTATTATGATGCCATCACCGTGGGCATCGACTTCACCGCCCGCGACCTCCAAAGCCAATGCAAGGCCAAAGGGCATCCATGGGAAATCGCCAAGGCTTTCGACTATTCCGCACCTATCGGCAAATTCAAGAAAATCAGCGAATTGAAAAACCATGCCGACATTTCCTTCGGCATGAAACTCAACGGCAATTGGGCGCAACAAGGTCACAGCCGCGACATGATTTTCACCTTCGACCGCATCATTGCCCATGTTTCGCGTTTCGTCACTTTGCAGGAAGGCGACCTTGTTTTTACCGGCACTCCGCAAGGTGTTGGTGAGGTGCATGTGGGGGATGGGTTGGAGCTGTTTTTGGAGGGGGATGGAGTGTTGAGGTTTGTCGTGAAGTGAAAACATTGGGATTGGTTTTGGAAAAAGTGTACTTTTGCAGGCAATAATCTCCATTCGGTGCATGAACACAGAAAGCCAAAACATAGAGTTCAAGGAATCTTGGCGGCGTGGAATTGAAAAGATTTGCACGCTTTGCAAGAACTACGGAATTCCCGAACCCGAATACATCGTGCATCCTGGCGATATTATGCTTAAATTTCGCGCTGTTGCAAGGATAGAAAACCATACAGAAAACCATACAGAAAACCATACAGAAAACCACAGGAGACTTTCTCGTTTGCAACGTGAAATTCTCGTCAAGGTACAGGAAGATCCTTCCTATACAAGAAGCCAATTGGCTTCTATGATTGATAACGCTTCTCTCGGTGGTGTGATTTCTGCCTTGTCACGACTTCAGGAATTAGGCATCATCCGCCGCGTAGGCCCCGACAAGGGCGGACATTGGGAATTGCTTCAGCAATCATGAACACCTATTTACAAAAACAATGTCGTGAATAAATCATCAACGAATGAACAAACTATGAATACAAACTTCACATTTTCAGGGCACGAATCATTTCCTTGCAAGTCGTTGTGGCTGAAGAAGGGGTATGATTTTTATGCGGCCCAAAAAGACTTCAATTCACCCGATGCTGTTGTTGAATTAGGAGTAGGGAAAAATATGGTCGCTGCAATTCGATATTGGTATAAAGCCTTTGGCTTGAAGAGTGAGGATGAAAGAATAAATTGGATTCCTGATTTTCTGTTTGATGACAAAGACGGCAAAGACCGTTTTATGGAGGATTTGGGGACTTTGTGGCTGCTCCATTTCCTTTTGGTATATTCCAATATTGCCTCTATATACAACCTGTTTTTTGTTGATTTCCAAAAAGAACGCCGCAGGTTCGACCGAAACCAAGTGTTGACCTTCGTAAAAAGGAAAACCCAAGAAGCGGGGAAAGAGTACCAGTTCAATGAAAACACGGTGAAGAAAGATATTGGCGTGCTGTTGCAGAACTATTGTCTTCCCCGAAATCCTCAATCAAACGAAGATTTTTCGACACTTTTGATGGATTTGGATTTGTTGAGGCAGAAAGAAAAGAAGGATGAACACGACGATGACAAGGCATATTACTTCAATGTCGAGGGAAAGAAGAAAGTCAGCCCCGAAATATTCCTCTTTGCGATTCTGATTTATAAGGATGCCGAAGACAACACCATTCCTTTCGATTTGCTCCAAGAAGTAGGCTTGATATTTTGTATGACAGATTTGGAATTGATTGATATGTTGCGATTGTTGTCGGAGAAGTATTCCGCAAGTATGGCATATAGTGATGTGGCGGGAATTAGGCAGTTGCAAATAACCCAACAAATTGACCCAAAGGTTTTAATCGAGCAGTATTATGAATGACACCTTCAACTTATCGGCCAATATTGAAAACGGCTTTCTGGCAGAGAAACAGTATGTTGTAACCCCAAATGTTAGAAAGGCCATCCAAAGTATATTGAAAGATTTCCATTCGGGAATCCATTCGTTCACCATCATTGGCTCATACGGGACAGGCAAATCAAGTTTCCTGTTGGCGTTGGAATCTGACTTGGATGCCAAAACAAAGCAAGTATGACTTTACCCGATAGCATAAAACCCTCTGTAACTCGATTGTCGCAGGTTTTCAAAAACACGACGGCTACATACAAGTTCTATTGGTTTGTGGCCCTGCTTGATATTGTGGTGAAAGAGCGGAAGACAAAAATGTCGTTTTGGGAAATCATTGCTGGAATGGTGGCGGAGTCTTGGTATCCGATTCACTATTTCAAACTCTCATTCGGCAAATCGGATTCTTTGTTCGACAAATCGCTTGAAATCCAAAATACGTTTCAGATTTCAATTGAATCCGACAAAGAAAGGATTAAGAAGTATTTGCTTGAAAATCTGAATGAAACAAAGCGGTTTCTGCGCGTTTTCACTATCAATGTACCTTATCGTTTTTTGTCGCCTTGGATAAAATACACTTACGATGATGATGTTATTGCCAAATCGCAAAGGCTTGAAAACAATTGTCTTTATGCTATTTATGGCGAAGAGATTGTAATCAATGACAATTGGGTTGACTATCTGACGGAACACTACAGCATTTTGCGTGATTTCATTTTCTGGAACTTGACCGAATTTCTGCAAAAGCGCAATCCCAATGTCCCCGATGTCCCGTCAAAACTTATCAAGCCGATTCAACGTGATTCGCTGACGAAACAGCGTCAGTATTGGAACACCTATATCGAGATGGTTGGAAGTTTAAATTGCATATATACTGGTAAACAGATATTTGCGAGACAATATGACCTCGACCATTTCGTTCCGTGGAGTTTCGTGTCGCACAATCTTTTGTGGAATCTGATTCCTGCCGATTCGAGCATCAATTCATCCAAAAGCAACAATCTTCCGCCGTTGGAAAAATATTTGCGACCATTCGCAAACGTTCAGCAAAATGCGATAAAAACGCTGTTTAATAAGAATCCGAACAATACCCTTTTGGAAGATTATCTGATTGTTTACGATTCTGTTTCCGACTTGGTAAAACTCTCTGAACCTGATTTTTACAATGTTTTTAGACGAACCTTTTCGCCGATGGTGCAAATAGCGGAAAATATGGGTTTCAAATATTGGCAGCAATGAACAAGGTCAAAAACAATCCTCATTTGACAGCCAAGGAACGGACAACGATTTCGTTTCCCACTCGTTGGCTCAAACAAAGCAACCTTCTGAAAGGCGAGATTTTGGATTTTGGCTGTGGATTTGGTTTTGATACGGACGAACTTCAAAAGGAAGGTTTCAATATTGTGGGTTATGACAATTATTATCGACCCGAATACCCGACAAAGCGTTTTGACACCATCATTTGCAATTATGTTCTGAACGTGCTCGAACCCAATGAGCAGGCAGAGGTGCTGATGGAAGTTTCGGAACTGCTAAAACCAACGGGGACAGCCTATTTCGCTGTTCGCCGCGATTTGAAACACGAAGGTTTCCGCATCCACTATGTGCATAAACAGCCAACTTATCAATGCAATGTGGTCTTGCCGTACAAAAGTGTATTTTCTAACGAGAACTGCGAAATCTACGAGTATCGGCATTTCAACAAGCGGATGCACAGACATAAGCGCAACGACACTATAGGATGCCCATTTTGCAACCTTAATCCGAAAGTGGGATTGGTGTGTGAATCAGCCACCGCAGTGGCCTTTTTTGATGGCTACCCAGTGAGCAAAGGCCACACGCTGATAATCCCCAAACGTCACGTTGCAAGCTATTTCGACCTTACAAATCACGAGCAGCAAGCATTGTGGTTGGTGGTAAACCACTGCAAAAAACTATTGACAGAGCGTTTCCATCCTGACGGATTCAATGTTGGCATCAATGTAGGCGAAGCCGCTGGACAAAGCGTTTTTCACGTTCATATTCACTTAATTCCGCGTTATAAAGGTGATGTTGAGAACCCGAAGGGCGGAGTGAGAGGGGTTATACCAAAAATGCAAAAATACTAATCTGGATAAGAAGTTAAAACAATGAATGTCAGACATATATTAGGTATTTCCGGCGGTAAGGATAGTGCGGCATTGGCTATCTATATGAAGCAGAATTATCCGAAATTGCCCATAGAATACTATAATTCGGACACGGGATGCGAATTGGCGGAAACCGAACAACTGATTGAACGGCTTGAGGCATATCTTGGCAAGGAAATCAAGCGGTTACGGGCGGCTGAAACCAGTTCGGAGCCAACACCTTTCCATCACTTCCTGAAAGCGGCTGGCGGTTTTCTCCCTTCGCCACAAGCCCGTTGGTGTACCCAAAAGATGAAACTCGCCGAATTTGAGCGCTATGTGGGCAACGACTTGGCCATTTCGTATGTCGGAATCCGTGGCGACGAGGACAGGGATGGCTACATTTCCACAAAACCTAACATTCAGGCCATATTCCCTTTCCGTAGAAACATTTGGAGCATCGATGTCATTAGCAAGTTTTTGGGCAATGACCATTTGGACCAAATCGTTTCCTTGTACGATATTATCTGCCCGAATGACTTCGTGCGCGAAGAGGTGATGGAAATAGTCAGGAAGCCTATCACGAAGCAGTTCTACTACTCCAAGAAAATGAACGCCTTGCTCGATTATGATGTCAAGATGTTCAACCAGGCCGTGTTTGCTTTCTTGAAAACGACGGATTACCCTGTAGGGCAATTGGACGAGTTCCCTTTGATTGAAAACACGGATGTGCTTGTCAAAGACGACATTTTCAATTTGTTGCGCGAAAGCGGCGTGGGTGTGCCTGCCTATTATGAGGAAATCCCGTTTGAAGTGGACGGGAAGCAAGGAACATATTGCCGCAGTCGTTCAGGCTGCTATTTTTGCTTTTTCCAACAAAAGATAGAATGGATTTGGCTGTATGAGCAACATCCTGACCTTTACGCCATAGCGATGGAGTTTGAGAAAGACGGCTACACTTGGAACCAAGGCGAAAGCCTTGCCGACCTGTGCAAGCCTGAACGAGTTCGTCAAATCAAACTTGATATAATCAAACGCCAAGAAGAAAGCCGCAAGCAAAGCAAAGGCACGACGCTTGTGGATATTCTTGGGGATGATATGATGTGCGCAAATTGTTTTATTTGATGCTTTAAGAGGTAACATTTCCAGCACACCGCCATTTCAAGTCGCGGACAGAGTGGGAGCCGATAGGTTTCTTCTCCGATTGCCTGTGCAATGCCACGCAGTTCGATTTGATGCTGGGCTTCTTTTCCTCTTCCGCAATCAATGTATTAGCGGATGGCTTTGCTTCTTTCCTCTACAATGGCGGTCGAATGAATCTGATTGTAAACGACATCCTTACCGAACAGGACAAAGCCGCCATTGCCAACGGCAAACTTGATACGCCAATCCCATTTTTCGACATCAGCGACATCGAGAAACTCAAAAACACTTTGTCGGAGCGTGATGTTCACTTTTTCGAATGTCTTGCGTGGCTAATCCGTAACAACAGGCTTGAAATCAGAATCGTTGCACCCAAAGATGGCATCGGCATTTCACACACCAAAACAGGCATTTTCAGTGACGGCGTGAACAAAGTCGGCTTCGATGGCTCTTGCAACTTCTCACGTTCAGCATTGATTGACAATATCGAAAGCCTCACGGCTTTTTGCGACTGGGACGGCAACCCTGCATCCGCCACAATAGACAAAATCAAGGGCGAATTTGAACTCGTGTTTGGCGGCAAAGACGAGAATGTCGTTTTTGTCCCAATCGACAAAGTGAAAACCCGTATCGTTGAATCCTTCAAGTATAAGGAACTGAAAGATTTGCTGGAAGATGAGTACAGAATCATTCAACAGGACATTGTCAACAAAACCTTGCCCAAGTCTGTGATAAAGGCATTGGACAAAGCCAAAAACAAGGTTGAAATCGAGATAGAGAAAACCAAGAAGCAAGGCGAAACCATTGAGCCTATCGACTTCGGCAAGCCCCGGTTCCCCTACGAATCAGGTCCGCGAGAATATCAGAAACAGGCATTTGAAAACTGGAAAGCCAACAACCAAAAGGGGCTTTTCGCTATGGCGACGGGTACGGGCAAGACTATCACTTCGTTGAATTGTTTGTTGGAGATATACAAACGGAATGGTTATTATAAGGCAATTATTCTTGTGCCGACTATTACGCTTGTCGAGCAATGGGAAATTGAATGTAAAAAGTTCAATTTCGGCACCATCATTAAGGTTTGCTCAAAATACAACAACTGGAAATCGGCAGTTGCCAATCTTCGCTTGCTCGAAATGACAAACGCCGACAACGATTTGTCTTATATCATCATATCCACTTATGCTTCATTCGTCCGCTCAAATGTGTTTTTGGAATTGAACCAATTTCCCAGAAACAAACTGCTGTTTATCGCAGACGAGGCTCACAATATGGGCGGCGGATTGATGTCCCAACGTTTATCTGACATAAAATACTTGCGCCGCATAGGGTTGTCGGCGACGCCCGAAAGACAGTTTGACGATGCAGGCAACCGCAGACTGATGGATTTCTTTGGCTGTGCCGACAGTTACACTTTCGAATATTCAATGGCTGAAGCCATTCAGAATGGGGCTTTGTGCCGATATTACTATTATCCACACATTGTTCGCCTGACTGAAAACGAGATGACTGAATATGTTGAACTTTCAAAGAAGATTGTCAAAATAATGGGCTTCCGTGACGATGAAAGCCAGGAACGATTGAAAATGCTTTTGCTGAAACGCAAACGCATCATTCACAAAGCCGCCAACAAGTTATCCGCTTTTCAGGAGATTGTTCGGCAGCGGATGGAAGAAAAAGGCAGTCTGAAATACACGTTGGTCTATGTTCCCGAAGGCAACAAGCCCGATAATTTCGAGGCTGATATTTTCGACCATTCCGACACCATCGCGTCTGACCCCGAAACCGAACATCTGATAGACGATTTCACTCGCATTGTCCGTGATATGGATTCCCATATCATTGTCCGTCAGTTCACTTCCGAATCAGCCGACCGTGATGCAATGCTCAAGGGTTTTGCCGATGGCAGCATTGATGTTCTAACGTCAATGAAGTGTTTGGACGAAGGTGTTGATGTACCGCGAAGCGAATTGGCTATTTTCTGTGCAAGCACGGGCAACCCGCGCCAATTCATTCAACGTCGTGGGCGCGTTCTGCGAACACACAAAGACAAACGTTTCGCCATCATACACGATTTGATTGTCATTCCTGACAATGTTTTTGACGAGGAGTGTTACTCGTTGGAAAAAAGTCTTGTCGAAAGTGAGTTAAGGCGTGTCCGTGATTTTGCCTTGTTGTCGGAGAATCTGAATGATACCGACAACGAACTCCAAGATGTTTTGAATCATTATAATCTATCCATATTTAATTAGAGCAATATGAGTACCTATCAAACCAATGACGATAAGATTTTGCAGGCTGTGATTGCTGATGAGCAACTTGTCAATTTCTATAGCTATAACCCCAATGATTACAATTCAATATCTGATGCTTTGGATTCTGATGTTGCCGTAATCCAAGCCATTGCCCAAATCATCAATCGAAATGAGCAAAAGGCCACTGAAAGGGAAATCTACAATGAAGTCAGTAACTTTCTAATAAAAAGAATATGATTATCAAAGACATAAAAATCAACAACTTCCGCAGTTATTATGGAAGCAATCACCTTTCTTTGTCAAAAGGGCTTACTTTGGTAATCGGAGACAACGGTGATGGAAAAACGACCTTGTTTGAAGCGTTGGAATGGCTGTTCGACACAACAGGCGAAAACCGTAAGGATTCGCATATTTCCGAAAAGCGCAAATCGGAATTGGAGATTGGCGAAAGCGATGAGGTTTCGGTTAGCATCACCTTTGAACACGATGGCGAGAAAGAGATTGAGAAAAGATTCACTTTTGAGAGATTATCCGAAAATAACATTCGCACAAAGGATTTTAAGTTTGTCGGTTATTTCATTGATGGTGCAGAACGACATTCCATTTCTGGAGACAGGTTGCTGAATATGTGTTTTGAGCCAGTCATCCGCAAATATTGTTTGTTCAAAGGCGAAAACGAACTCAATGTTTTCGATAACGAAACTGCTTTGCAAACATTGGTCGATACCTTTTCTGGAATCAAGGATTTTGACAAATTGGTTGAATTGACATCAAGTTTCGAGCAGAAATCAGCCAATGCCGCAAACCGTGAATTGCAAAACGACAAGAAAGTATCAAAGCAGGCAAAAGAATTGAATACACAACTGAATGATGTTACAAACGACATTCAGAGCATCAAGACAGAATTGACCCAAAAAAGGATTTCAATTTCTGATTTCGCAGCCAAGTTGGAAGCATTGGAAAAGAACCAAGAAACTTCTGAACGCTATCAAGCTATCAAAGAACGAATTAAAGGGCTGAAAGACAAACGCGCCAAGTTAGGTGCTTTGTCATCGTGCGACTATAGCACTAACTTGTTGGACGAATATTGGATTTTGCGTTCTTTCCCTGCAATCATAAAAGAGTATTCGAAAAAAGTGTCTGCTTTGAGCAAGGAAAAACGAAGACTTGACAAACAGGAAACGGAACGCCGTGCGAAAGAGGCTGGAGAACGCGAGGCTATCTTAAAAATCCAAAAACTTGCCAACGATGCCGTTCCTTTGCCGTGGAATTTGCCCGATGAGGCGACAATGAAAGAAATGATTGACGATGAAATCTGCAAAGTCTGCGGTCGCCCTGCTCCAAAAGGTTCAGAGGCATACGAGTTTATGTGCAATAAAATGAATGAATATCTTGCCCATATAGCAGCAGAGGCCAATAAAAACTCAAGTAAAGAAGTTGACGAAAAGCCACTGTTCCCCAATTCATTCATAGATGAGTTGCACTCTCGCCAAATCAAATTAAGTGGCGACACAGAGCAAGAGATTTCAAAAATTGCCACCACTATTTCTGACCGTTTGGAATTCATCACCAAAAGGAAAACCGAATTGGCTGAAGTCGAAAAACAGTTGCAAGAGTTGGAAACGGATCAGAACGATTTGCTGATGCAATCGGGGTTAAGCGCAGAACTGCTTGACAAAAGCATATCCGATTTGAGAGGCTTCTTTGACGCTAAAAGCCGTGCCGAAAGCCGTGTTTCTGAATTGGAAACAACATTGAAATTCAAGGAGAGTGCAAAGGCAGAAATTCAAGAAAAACTGTCGCAACTTGAGCCCACAAGTTCAATGACACAGGTTTATCAGCGTGTTCACACCGCATTTGAACGAATAACCAAAGCATTCGCAAACGCAAAAGAGCAAAACATCAACAATTTCCTGCAAATGCTTGAAACTGAATCGAACAAATATTTGCAGAAGTTGAACAAAAATGACTTTTTCGGAATAATACGTATTCGGAAAACCATTAACAATTCGGCGCGTATTGAACTGTACAGCGACAACGGAACACGCATTGAGAATCCAAACGGTGCCTTGAAGACAACAATGTATATGTCGGTGCTGTTCGCTATCTCACGAATCACTACCTTGAAACGTGAACAGGATTATCCATTGATTTTTGACGCACCGACTTCTTCATTCGGAGGTTTCAAAGAAGATACTTTCTACAACGTGATAGATACCATTGACAAGCAATGCGTCATCGTTACGAAAGACTTGCTCAACATCGACAAAGCAACAGGACAAAAGGCATTGGATTTCGATACAATCAACAAACTTTCCTGCTCTGTTTACAGGATTGAGAAAGTCGAACCGTTCAATGACAAGGACTTGTCAACCATTCAAACAGTTGTTAAACCAATAAGATAATGAACTATGGCAGCGGAAAAGATATATGATTTGTGGGCAAGCCGGAACCCACAATGGGAAAAGAGATACGAGGACAATATCATCAAGAATTTTTGCGATTACGGGCGCGGTGCAACTTCTCTACGCGAGGATAGAGGAAAGGTATTTGGAGGCGGTTATGAAGTTTTCATTGTAGCCTTTTTTATTGGGCTTTATTTCAACCAAAAGAGGCCGCTCATTGAAGACACGCAAAAACGCAAGACTTTTGGCCAGCCCATCCAATACTGGGGCAATTTGGATTCTGTCAAAGGACGGAAAGCCTACCCGAAACTTCGCGAGTACATTTTCACCGCACTTGTTGCCCGCACTGACATTGATTTCATCGCTTTGGAAAAAGGCGAAATGACTTCACGCAAGGCGGTTGATATGCTGATGCAGACTATGGAAGAATACGCCAATTGGGGTTTCCACTTTATGGAAGACAAACTCACCGACGACCCCAGTTATTTCTTCCGCGAGACAGCGTTTCTGGAAGTGTTTTTGGCTTTTGATACAGGTTTCGATAATGATGGTGGCGAAGAGGAACCTGAATCGTTGGATTAGTTGGTTCTTGCTATTGCCGTTTCAAATCACTTGTCCCATAAGCAACGCCTTGTCCAATCCCATCTTGCTGAAGGCAAAAAGTTTTCGTCCCAGGTCCTTGAGCGATGCGCCTATGTGATAGACATGATTGTCGATGATAAGGAAGCGGTCGTGTACTCGTGTGCGTGTGGTTCGTAGTTCGGTTTTGCGGCCAGTCTGCATGAGGCAATCGGACTGCAATACCAACAGGGCAGGGGTGATTCGTTCCACAAAAATGGTCGCCTCCACGTTGGCGTTTCGACATTCAAGGATGTCAAAGTCAGAAGCGTCGATGTAATTGTCGATGAGGATGACCTCCTGCTGCGCCGTCTTTATCAAGTTTTCTGCAAACAGGCGTGCGTCAAGGACTTGGCCCTCAAACAGCACGCCCTCCACGGGCGGCAGGTTGGTACGGATGAAGAAGTCTATCTTTTCAGAATGGAGATCGGTTTTTTCTTCCAATAGTCGAATCCTTTTGTTTTGCTCCTCAATACGTGTGTCCAACTGCATTTGAAAAGCTTGTAGTTGCTGCCTGACAGCATATCCACGGAGCAGGTATTCTTTCAAAACTTGATTTGCCCATCGGCGGAAAGCTGTTGCATTGATGCTGTTCACGCGATAACCAACAGACAGGATGACATCAAGGTTATAGAACTTCGTGGAGTACATCTGTCTTCCGTCGTTACCCATAAGTTCCAAAATGGAACATGTGCCACTTTCGTCAAGTTCGCCGCTGGAGTAGATGTTCTTCAGGTGCTTTGTGATGGCTGGACGCTTTGTCCCGAAGAGGTCTGCGATTTGTTGTTGGGTGAGCCATACCGAATCCTCTTGTATTCGCACTTCCAGTCTGACCGTTTCGTCTGGCTGATATAAAACAATCTCGTTTTCTTTCATGGTTTCCATTTTTGCGCATGATTTATATGGCGCAAAGAAACGACATCTGTCAAGACCGAGTCGTTGATTAAACGTTTGTAGTCGAATGTTGTCGTTTGCTGTCGGATTTATTGTTGATTATAAGATTAATAGAATATAATGTTTGGCTGACGCAGAATCATTTGGCTGAGATTTACGGCACTACAAAAACAACAGTCAACTTCTTTTAAATCCAAATAATTGCCTATCTTTGCAAACAATAAGATGGAATAACAAAAAATCTATAACCCTATGAAAAAGATACTGTTAACTCTCGTTTTGGCGGCAAGCCTGAACCTTTCCGCCCAGCCTCTGTGGCTGCGTCACAATGTGATTTCGCCCAATGGCGACAAGATTGCCTTTACTTACAAAGGCGATGTGTATGTGGTGAACGCCTCGGGCGGCAAAGCCCTGCAAATCACCACAAATGCCGCTTACGACTCGGAACCGGTTTGGTCGCCCGACGGCAAGCAAATCGCCTTCGCCTCCGACCGCAACGGCAATTTCGATGTGTATTTGGTTTCTGCCGAAGGCGGTGTGCCTCAACGCATTACGACCAACTCGGCTACCGAGATGCCTTTGGCTTTCTCTCCCGACGGGAAGGAAATCTATTTCTCTGCCCAAGTGATGAAAGGGGCTGAGAATGTGCAGTTTGCCTCGGGCTGGATTACCGAACTCTACAAGGTGAGCACCGAAGGCGGTCGGCCCGAGCAGGTAGTGGCCGTGCCGGTGTGCAGCATGTCGTTCGACAAGGACGGCAAGTCGTTCCTCTACTACGACCGCAAGGGCAGCGAGAATGTGTGGCGCAAGCACCATGTTTCGTCCGTGGCCCGCGATGTGGTGTATTACAACGCCAAGAAAAAGACCCACACCATCCTCACGACCAATGTCGGCGAAGACCGCGATCCGCGCTATCTGCCCGGTTATCAGGAAGTTGTTTTCCTGAGCGAGCGCAACAAAGGCAACTTTAACGTGTATAAAGCCCCTGCCAACGACCTCGAAAAAGCGGAAAAGGTGACCGATTTCAAGACGCATCCCGTGCGTTTCTTGAGCGTGGCCAACAACGGCTTGTTGTGCTACGGTTACATGGGCGAAATCTACACGCAACGCATTGGCAGTGAGCCGCAAAAGGTACACATTGAAATTGTGAACGACCAAGAGCCTGAGCAGTTGGTGAAACAAGATTTCAAGGGCATCGGCGACTTTGATTTGAGCGATGACGGCAAACTGATTGCTTTCATTTCGCGCGGCGAAGTCTTTGTGACGGGCGTGGACGAATATGCCACCACCAAGCAAATCACGCATACCCCGCAGGCCGAGCGCAACCCCTCGTTTGCAAAGGATGGACGTACCATCGTTTATGCCTCAGAGCGCGACGGCTACTGGAACCTTTATCAGGCCACCATCGAGCGCAAGGACGACTACAACTTTGCTTACGCCACTTTAATTAAAGAAGAGCCTCTGTTCGGCAACGACGGCATTGAGCGCATTGCTCCGACTTATTCGCCCGATGGCAAGGAAATCGCCTTTATTGAGAATCGCAACATTTTGAAAGTCTATAACATAGCCTCGAAGGAAGTGCGCCAAATCACCGATGGAAGCCAACATTACGACACGGATGATTATGGCTTCTCTTATCAATGGTCGCCCGACGGACAATGGTTTGCCTTGACGCTGATTTCGCACATGCGCGACCCCTATTCCGACATCGGCATCGTGAAGGCTGACGGCTCGAAGACGATTTACAACATCACCGAGAGTGCCTATATCGACGGCAGTCCGCAATGGGCGATGGATGGCAATGCAATCATTTATCGTTCAAACCGTTACGGTATGCGTTCCCATGCCTCTTGGGGCAGCCAAAACGACGCTTTCATTGCTTTCCTGAACCAAGATGCCTACGACAAATTCCGCCTAAGCAAAGAGGAATATGCCTTGCTGAAGGAAACCGAAAAGGGCAAGAAGGACGATAAGAAAGACGAGCCGAAGGAAGAGAAGAAGAATGACAAAAAAGGCAAAAAGGACGATAAGAAAAACGGCTCTTCGACAAGCTCAGAGACCTCAAAAGATGACAAAACCAAGGAAACCAAGAAGATAGAGGTGGATTTGGAACATTTGCAAGACCGCATTATCCGTCTCACGCCTATGTCGTCGGGATTGAGCGGCATGGCACTTTCCGCCGATGGCGAGAAGTTCTATTTCATGGCCTCGTTTGAGAAGGGCTACGACCTTTGGGAACTCGACGTGCGCGAAAAGTCGATGAAGATTTTGAAGAAAATGGGGCAAGGCGGCGCACAACTGCGCATGAAAGGCGACAACATCTTTGTGCTTTCGGGTGGCAACCTGCAAAAGGTGGACAAGGGAGGCAAGTCGACTTCGATTAAATATGATGCCACAATGCAGCTCGACCTTGCGGAGGAACGCGAATATATGTTCAACCATGTTTTCCTACAAACCGAGAAACGTTTCTTCATGAAGGACAAGAACGGCGTGGATTTGCCAATGATGAAGACAGCCTACCAGCCTTTCCTTCAGCACATTAACAACAATTATGACTTCTCCGAGATGCTGAGTGAGATTTTGGGCGAATTGAATGTGTCGCACACGGGTTCGGGCTATCGTCCTTCGGGTCGTGGTGGCGATGCCACGGCTGAGTTTGGCGTGATTCTCGACCTCGATTATAAGGGCGACGGCCTCAAAATCGCTGAGGTGGTGGAAGGTAGCCCCTTCGACAAGAAAAACTCCAAGGTGAAAGCTGGTTGCATTATCGAAAAGATTGACGGCGTGGAGATTACGAAGGATATGGACTATTACCCGCTGCTCAACAACAAGCGCGACAAAACCGTTTTGGTGACCATCAAGGACGGAGGCAAGACTTGGGACGAGACCGTGAAACCCATCAGCCACGGCGCGATGAACGAACTGCTCTACAACCGTTGGGTGAAGCACAACGAGGAAACGGTGAAGAAACTTTCAAAAGGTCGCCTCGGCTACGTCCACATCCGCAGTATGGGCGATGCCAGTTACCGCGACGTGTATTCGCAAATCCTTGGCAAGTACAACCTTTGCGATGGTATTGTCATCGACACGCGCTTCAACGGCGGTGGTCGCCTGCACGAAGACATCGAAATTCTCTTCAGCGGCGAGAAATACCTTGAACAGGTCATCAACGACAGCGTGGCCTGCGTGATGCCTTCGCGACGCTACAACAAGCCCTCGGTGATGATTATCGGCGAGGCCAACTACAGCAACGCGCACGGCACGCCGTGGGTTTACAAGTACAAGAAAATGGGCACACTCGTTGGTATGCCCGTTCCCGGTACTATGTCGAGCGTGACTTGGGAAACCTTGCAAGACCCGTCATTGTATTTCGGCCTGCCTGTCATCGGCTACCGCACCGAGCAAGGCAATTGGTTGGAAAACACGCAATTGGAACCTGACGTAAAAGTACGCAACACCCCTGAAAAGATGGCTGCCGGCGTGGATGAGCAATTGGAAGCCGCCGTGAAGGAACTGATGAAAGAAGTGAAGGCTTTCCATTACTGGGGAAAATAACTATGGCTTATTGCTTATGGCCAATGGCTGACCCACGGTAAGGGCAAGCCATTGGCCATTCGCATAGGCAACAATTAGCACGATTTTTGCGTTAATAGAGGGAAAATGCTTCTATTATGCGCAACATTTGGCTGTTTGTATTGCTATTGCTGGTTTCCAATCTGACTTATTCCCAATGGGTTGCGTTGGATGAAGGTGAATATTTGATTCATCGTGTTTGGATGTACAATGATACGGCAAGGGTGTGTGAAACCAAAGTTGCGGAAGAATTGTACGATTATTATCAGAAGGAACGAGACCATTATTTTTATCGTTATGAAATGGAGGGGAAACAAATCGGAGACAATCGTGAAAGCTTTGTTTTTTCCGAGCAGGGCAAGCCGGTTGTAAGGGATTTGGCGAGGAAGTTGGAAGCCATAGCAAGATCTGAAACTGATAAGGTTGAGGTCGCGCTCTCTTATGTTCAGTCATTGCCTTATTCGTATGATTCTATATCGAAAGGAAAGGATGAGTATGTCCGCTATCCTATTGAGACTCTTGTAGATGGCTGCGGAGATTGTGAGGATAAATCGGTGTTGTTGGCTGCAATTTTGCATGAAATGAACATTGATTTTGTGCTGTTGATGGCACCAAACCACATGGCCGTCGGGGTGAATTGTGAGCCTCATTATGACGCGACAGGTTTTATGTTCAATGGAAAGAAATACTATTATGCGGAAACAACTGAGATTGATTTTAAGATTGGGCAAGTTCCCGATAATGTCGCTTTGGCTCGAATTGAAGTCTTGCCCTGCGATGCCGCTCCAGTGTTGATTGTTAAGGATGTGCGTTTTGAATCCCAGCCAGCCTTGCTTTTTGAGAAGGCTCCATGTGTTTTGGAAATGGTTTTGCAGAATCTTGGGCCAAGCAGGATTACAGGATTGCAGATTCATGTGGCATTGGTGACAAAAAGCAGACGAGGTGAACGAGTTTTGGCCGAAGAGTATAAGGAATTAGCCGATTTGCCTGAATGTAAGCAACGCTCAGAACAGATTTCTTTCAAGAGTTTGATTAAGGAAAACTGTGTGCTTCGGGTCGAACTCACTGGTGACAATATTGCTACGCAACACTTTGAATATGAGATGAATTATAGCCAAACAACTATTGAAAACAAGTCTGGCTGTTTCAAAAACCGTTAAGAATCAATCTTTTGCGATTATCCAATCCGAAACGGTTTTGGTCTCTTGTGAAAAAGCAATGCCGATTTTCACTACGGGTTTTCCTTCGGTTTGGTAAGGAATCGCGTAGTTTTTCGAGTTGATTTGCGCCAAGGCTTCTTTCGCCGTGCCGCGCATCTTCAACTCCATCACATAGACGGCATCGCGCATAAACACGACGACATCGGTCTTCCCGCGAGCCACTTTCACCTGCGTGAAGGTGCGACAATTGAAAATGGAGAACACAACGTATGTAAGCACCTCGTAATAAGCCTCGTATTTGGCAATATCGTCCAATTCCTTCTCGCCAAATTCCAAATATGGAATTGATGCAAAAAAGGCTTGCATAGATTTCATAGCCGAATCGGGGTCGTGGTCGTATAGGTGCGCATAGAAGTCGCCGGCGAACCCTCTCGTGTTGGTGTTGCAGAGGTTCATCATTCGGGTGAGGAAGTTGTCCATAAAGCCTACTTTCACCTCAGCGTTGGGGAAGTCGAGCGTGTAAACATCACGAATGAAGTTGTAGTCCTTGATGGTGAGGTAGCCGCTTTGGTAGAGCAATGGCAAAGCCGAAGTCATTCCCTCGAAGGGCACGTCGAACTGGGTGGACGGCACCTGCAATTGTTCCAATTCCAACAGATTCGTGTTGAATCGCTTCATCTCCTCGAAAAGGAAAGTCGGTGTCCCGCTACCGAACCAATAGTAATCAAGTCGTTGAGAAACAAATACATTCATCAAACTGTAAGGATTGAAGATGTCGGGCGAGCCGTCGCAGAAATGATAGCCGTCGTAATCGAGTTTCAGGCGGTCGATCATCCACTCTTTTGTTTGCTTGTAGCGGTTGGCAACCATTTGTATGTCTTCGTCAAAAACAGTCAGCAGTTCTTCTTTTGTGATGCCACAAAGGGCAGCATAAGTCGGCTCCATCGAGATATTACGCAGATTGTTCAGGGTGGAGAAGATGCTCAGTTGGCTGAATTTGGTGATGCCTGTGATGAAGACAAACTGCTCGTCCTTGTCGCAAATTTTGACTGTCTGGTAAAACTCCTGCATAATGTGGCGCACCTCTTCAAGTTGGTCGGGCTTGTGCAAGTAATCCAACAAAGGCGCATCGTATTCGTCCAAGATGACAACGGTTTTCAGGCCGGTCTGCTCGTGGGCGCGTTCGATAAGCCCTCTGAGGCGTTTCCCTGGGGTGGTTTCCGTCTCGTCTCTTCCATAAAGGCGTTCATAATCTTTCAGTTCCCATTCCAAAGTCCTGACAATCTCTTGTAGGTTGGGTTGGTTTTTGCAGGCACTCAAATCGAAATGCAGCACGGGATGCTTGTTCCAGTCTTTTTCCAATTCCGCAATGGCGAGGCCTTCGAAAAGGTCTTTCCGACCTTGGAAATAGTATTTTAACGTACTGCAAAGCAGCGACTTGCCAAACCTGCGAGGGCGGCTTAAGAAGACGAATTTCGATTCGTGCGACAATTTGTAAACAAGGTCGGTCTTGTCAACATAGACACGTCCAGCCTGTCTGATGCTTTCAAAATCAGCGATGCCTGCGGTGTAGAGTCTCATAGGTTGCATAGCGCAAACGGGTTTTTCGCTGCAAAATTAGCGTTTTTCCTCTATTCCACCACGATTTCATCCATAAAAATCCAAGAATCAAATCCCGCTCCGGGCAAACCTTCTGGCAGTTTTCCTGGATTCTTTACCACGATGCGAAGCAGACGAGTGGAAATCGGTATCTCAAAACGCTCGCGGAAGGTGAAATTACCCTCGCTGGTTACTTTGGTGGTAAGGGGGAAGGTGCCGCGCAGGGTGTAGTCTTTCCCGTTGTAGGAACCGTAAACTTGTATCGTGTCGGGGCGCAAAATCCAGTCGTGGGCATTGACCAAAAAGCCGATGTTTAGAGCTTCCACTTTCGTCCATTTGCCCAAGTCGATTTCAATGTCGGCATCGGTGCCATAGAAACCTTGCCAGCGTCCGTCTTTGTAGTCGTCGCCGCCAAGCGTGCCATCCACAAGGGCATTGTCGCCGCCGCCAGAATATTCGGGACGGTAATTACCTGCTGGACTGTTCAACTGCTTCAGACGTCCCATCGCTTTGTGGTAGCAGAAATAACGCTCGGCGCAAGTCGGCTCGCCCACCTCATTGAAGCAAGCCGCCTTCACGAGGCAAGGCCGCTCCAAAACGATGGGGCTTTGATAGACGGAATCGTTTTGCGTAACTTCTTTTCCGTCAAGGGTATAGCGGATTTCCTTATCGCCAAAAACGGTTTTCAAAGCAACGGCGGCGTGCCCTTTCTCGTTGGTTGTGGTTTCGATAAACGGCAGATATTCAAGTTGTTGCAATTCGCGTGCAATGTCGTCGTATTTCTTCAAATTGACATCCAACCAATAGGGGCGGCTTTCAATGTTCCATACTTTGACATATTCTTTCTTTAATTGATGAAGGTGCCACAACAATCCATTTATCATGTGCTGACTGAAATCAACGTTTTCCTCTGTTGGATCATTGTATGTTTTGTATAATTGACAACGCGCAATATTGCGGAGGGTACACCATTTCATTCGCATAATCGAATAGATGGCATTGTCTATCATGCCCCTGTTTTTTTTGATTTTTTCGACCGTAGCCCATTCAATTAGTTCTAAACGATCCAGTTTTTCAAAAAGTAATTGGTTGGCCTTCTTAGTGGAATCAGTGATTTGAGATGGGTAAAAAGGAGTGATATGTTCAGTCAATGCGCTAAACTTACCGATGTCGTCAATTTTGGAGATTTCGGAGATGCTGTCAAGATAGTTGATAAATGTGTCAGAGGTGCTTCCAAAGAAATGGTTGGCAAAGTTGGTTTCGGTATTGCGTTCATCGGTGGAAACCGCATTCCAACTCATCTCCGCACCCCAAGCCAATCCATATAACGCACTGTTAATCAGTGATTCGCCAAAATCATCCCAGCAGGTGTTGATAACGCCCAAAGCACCGTTTTTGTAACCGTCGCGGCAAAGGTTGCTGATGTTCTTTCTGAACTCGTAATGCTTGGGCCAAACCCGTTCCGAAAGGCTCACGCCAGGCGCGACGAAAAAACTCCGCCCCGATGCCTTGTAAGGTTTCAGGAAGTCGTCGAAATCGTTTTTGTCCACATAACTCCACGCGATGAGGAAAATGTCGTCATCCAAATTGTCAAGGATTTCGGGGTGCTGGTCGGCAATGTCGCCCCACATCATCACGCGCTTGCGATAGGGGCGAAGCATCCGATTGACGCGGTTAATGTGTTGGTAATAAACCTTTTCCGCTCCGATGGAATCCACATACGCCCTGGCATAACCTTGACCGAGACTCTCGGTTTCGTCGCAGTTGATGTTGAAATACGGCGACTTGTAGGCTCTTGCCACCTCGCGCAAGTGGTCTTCAAGGAATTTGTAGGTTTCCTCCTTGGCGGGGTTGAGGTTCCATTTCGTGTCGGCCAAATGGCTGTAGAACGGGTTGCATAGAATCTCCTCAAAATGCCCAAAACATTGCTGATTGCCAATGATTTGGATGTGATACGGCCTGCAAAACTCCTCCAATTCCTTGATTTCCTCGGCGGTGAAGGCATCGGTGGGAGCAATGTCGGGGTGGCATTTAGTTTTGAAGGTGTGCTCGGTGTAGAGTGAGAACGCATTGAGCTTACATTCAGCCATTTGCGGGATGAGGCGTTTCAAATAGTCCATACTGACGATGGGGCCACGGCTGATGTCGTCTTGCCAAGCGCGAATCTTGAAATTGGGCCAGTCGGTGATGGTCGCGCAGGGGAGGGCGATTTCGTTTCCCTTGCTTTGCAGGAAGGCGTAGCGGTAGAGTTGCTTCAGGCTTTGCGTGGCGTAGAAAAGTCCCGTGTTGGTTGTGGCTTCCATCCTCACAAAGTTGCGGTTGATGGTCAGGCGGTAGGCTTGGTCCTCGTTTTCGCTCACGCCGAGGTGGTCGGTCTTGATGAGTTCGATGAAGTGCTTGCCCTTGATGACCCCGCGCGAAAACTGCACTTTCTTGCCGCTGATTCGGTCCAAATCCTGACGAAACATCGTGACGATTTGGCTGATTTCGGCATCGGAGGCATCGTAGGTGAGGACGACATTATCGTCCCAAACAAACTGGCCTTCAGCGGTTTTCACTTGCTGAGGGGTGGGGAGGATGTGGGTGTTTTGCGCGAAGGTGGTCATCGCGAAAAGGCAAAGGATGGTGAGAAGTTTGGATTTCATTGCTGGAAAATTTGTGCAAAGATAACAACAAAACCGCTATATTTGCCCCAAAATTTTGAAACTATGATTAGACTGGAAATTTGTGCCAACGGCATCAAGTCGTTGCAGAACGCGATGGATGGCTGCGCCCAATGCGTTGAGTTGTGCGAGTGCCTCGAAGTGGGCGGCGTTACGCCGTCGTTTGGAACTTTGGCCAAGGCCATCGACATTTCTTTTATCCCTATGCGGGTGCTCATCCGTCCGCGACCGGGCAACTACATCTACGACGAGGACGAAATCGAGATGATGAAAACCGACATTATGCTCTGCAAGAAACTTGGCTTTGAGGGCGTGGTCATCGGGGCCTTGAACAACAAGGGAGAACTTGACGTTGAGACGATTAAGGCCTTGATGGAGGCTGGCGAAGGGCTGAAGTTCACCTTCCACCGCGCCATCGATGCCTGCGTGAAACCTTTCGAGGCCGTCGAAAAACTGATTGAACTCGGCTTCGACAAAATCCTGACTTCGGGCGGCAAACCCACGGCTCTTGAAGGTGTCCCGATGATTGCGGAGATGCAGTTGCGCTACGGCGACCGAATCGCCATTATGCCCGGCGGCGGCATCAATCTCGGCAACGTGAAGGACATCCTGAATATGACGGGTGCGGTGCATTGCCACGCCTCGTTGGCGCATTGGGTGCCGCGCTTCAACGAGAAACTCTATCCCGACCAAAAGGACGCGACAGGCGCGACGATGGTCTGGACCGAGTCGAACAAGGACTTGATTTACGAAATGGAAAAGATGTTGAACCCGTTTTAATTATCTCACACTAAAATAATTATCTCACGCAGAATACGCAGAATACGCAGAACCTACCGGCTGCAAAATAAGCGTCGCATCGCGATTCCCAAGATTCTGCGCATTCTGCGTGCCAAAAAAAACTCAAAATGAAAAAACTACTTCCTTTAATTCTCCTGACATTCGCCTTTTCAGCGTGTCAACAAATTGAAAAGCAAAACGTCGTCGTGCAACTCCTCAACCAAGGCTGGACGCTCACGGGCGACACCTTAGATACTAATATGCAGGTCGATGTGCCCTCGGTGGTGCAGCAGAGCCTTTACGAAAACGGCCTGATCCCCCATCCTTATCTCGGCACGGTGGAAAACCAATTGCTTTGGATTTCCGACCATCTTTGGGACTACACCTTACGTTTCGATGCAGATAAGGAACTGCTTGATAAAGAGAAAGTTGAACTTGTTTTTGATGGCATTGACACCTACGCAGAAGTGAAATTGAACGGCGAAAAACTCTTCTTTGCCGACAACCAATTCCGCGTTTGGAAACACGAGGTGAAAGACTTGCTGAAAAAGAAAGACAACCTTTTGGAAGTGCATTTCCTTCGTTACGACAGCACACAATTGGCTCTGTATGAGCAACATCAGCCCCGATTGCCTGAAAAATACGCCGTCACGCGCAAGGCACCTTACCAGCACGGCTGGGACTGGGCGCCGAAGTACAAGAACGTGGGCATTTGGAAACGGGTGGAATTGATTGGTTGGTCGAATGCGAAATTGCAAGATGCATATATTCTCACAGAAAACATTGATAACGAGAAGGCTACGATGCGTTTGTGCCTTGATGTGGAAAGTAAGGCTGAAGGAAATTACGTGGCGGAAATCTATGTCAATGGTGAGAAAAACAGCCAGAAAAACATACACCTTAATGGCGGTACCCAAAATGAGATCCTGAACTTTGAAATTGAAAATCCAGAATTATGGTGGCCAAACGAGATGGGCGAACAACCGCTTTATGTCTTTGATGTTCTCCTAAAAGACGGGGATAAGGTTTTGGATTTCAAGAAAATATGGTCTGGTATTAAAACCTTCGAGATGATCGATGAGCCTGACAGCATCGGGCGGGCGTTCTATTTCAAGGTAAACGGTGTGCCATTCTATGCCAAAGGCGCGAACTACATTCCCGAGGAGATGATTGAGACCTGGAATGATGTTGACCACACGATTCGTCTTTTGGAGCAAGCCAAAGACGCTCATTTCAATATGTTGCGCGTGTGGGGAGGTGGCATATATCCTTCCGACGACTTTTTCACGCTTTGTGACAAACTCGGCATCTTGGTTTGGGAAGATTTCATGTATGCCGGCACGATGTATCCCTACGACGAGGCTTTCTTAGAAAACGCCCGAATCGAGGCGGAGGAGCAGGTGAAACGCTTGGCTTCGCATCCTTCTTTGGCCTTGTGGTGCGGTGGCAACGAGATTTCGGAAGGCTACTACAACTGGGGCTGGCAAAAGTCGCTGAATTGGAGCGAAGAGGATGACAAGGCCATCAAAGCAGGCTATGACCGACTCTTTGAAAATATTCTGCCTCAAGCCGTTGTGCAATTCGACGGCACACGACCCTATTGGCCGAGTTCGCCCTCGAAAGGTTGGGGCCGCCCCGAAAGCCTGACCGAAGGCGATGTGCATTATTGGGGCGTTTGGTGGGGTGAGTTGCCCTACGAAATGTATCGCGAGAAGGTGGGTCGCTTCAACAGCGAATACGGCTACCAAAGCTATCCCGATTACCAAACCTTGCTGAAAATCGCGGAAGGCGAAGAATTGAGTATGGATGCCGAGGTCATTGCGGCGCACCAAAAACATGCCCGTGGCACGCGCCAAATCGACGACTTCATCAAACGTTATTATCCTGACATTCAGCCGAAAGACTTTAATGAATACGTCTATTTAAGCCAACTTTCGCAAGCATACGGAATGGAAATCGCGATTGAGGCGCACCGCACGGCGAAGCCTTACAATATGGGCACGCTCTATTGGCAACTCAACGACGCTTGGCCCGTGACTTCGTGGTCGTCCATCGACTATTACGGCCGTCCCAAGGTGCTGCAAGAGCGGCTGAAAACGCTTTTTGCGCCAGTGCTTTTAAGCATTGACCAAAAGGATTACGGCGTTTTCGTCACCTCCGACTTGCTCCGCAACATTGATGGAACATTGTCCGTCACGGTGTGCAACCTTGAAGACCATCCGCTGTTTGAGCAAAAAATGAAGGTGCAGTTGGAGGCCAACGAGAACAAGAAATTCGTTGTGGAAGGTTTAAGTGAATGTTTGCGCAAGGCCGACTTGAAGAAGGTGTATGTGAAGTTGGAACTGGCCGAAGGCGACACCCTCACCGCCGAGCGCAAATGCTATTTTTTCGCTTTTTATGAACTACGTCAGAATGGACTTTGAGGATACACAACTTGCAAAAAGTTACCGTGGAGAACCGATTTTACCTGCAAAAAGTTACCGTGAAAGGCTGAAATTACCTGCAAAAAGTTACTTTTTGAGTGTGGCATGAAATTGTAATTACATAAAATAGTGTTTGTTATGTGTTGTTTTATGGATTTGTCGGATTTTTATGAAAAAAAGTCTGTTTTAGCCCGTAACTTTTTCCCCCTTTCTCCGTATTACTGATGTTTTCGCGAAGAACAAAAGTAACAAGAGAAATAATTAAAACCTAAACGAAATGAAAAAACGATTGATTTTTGCAGCGATGCTGCTGCTGGCCTTCGGAAGCGTGAAGGCGCAGGACCAAACCTCAGCCGAGATTGGTAAGAATGTGAATACCGTTGTTGTAAACGCCACAGGCGATGTGACCATCCGTCAATCCGACCAGTATGTTGTGGCGTGGGATGCCAATCACAAATGGCATGCAAATTACAACATGGCGGACACTGCTGTTTATTTGGATGGCACCGCCGATTTCGATGTTACGCTTCTTGAATTGAACCATTTGACCTTGCTTTCGTCTGGTGATGTCATATCTGCTGGTGTTTTGAAGGGGAAAGACCTTTCGTTAACGGTTACTGGCACGGGTGATGTGAAACTTGATTTGGATTACGACAAGGTCTGTGTCCGTATCTTGGGTACGGGCGATGTGGAGTTTGGAGGTAGATGCAATACCTTGATTTCCCTTGTTTCAGGGACGGGGGACTTGGATGTTCGGCGTTTGCAGTGTAGTGACAAACGAGACATGAAAACGGCTGCTCCCAACATGCCACAGTTCAAGGAACTTATGAGTGAACTTGGCAAAAACATGCAAATGCTCTCCGACTCAGTAGACTGGGAAAAGTTTGAGCAAGACATGGAAAAATGGGGAGCCGATATGGAAGAATGGGGACGAAAAATGGAGAAATGGGGAGATCGTTTTGAGAAAAAGTATGGCGGAAACTATGAGTATCATTATGATTACCAATACAATAGTCCAGATCCGAGGAAAGACGAGCCTGAAAAACCTGAATCCAAAGGCAAGCGCCCCGAGAAAAAGAACCTCCTTTTTGATGCCAACTGGAACGGCTTTGAGGCAGGCTTGAACATGCTGTTCAACATGCCAGTGGGCACGGCGAGCACAAACAATGGTGCCCAAGGGTTGGGTCTTAGGCCGTTGCGCAGTTGGTATTTCGGCTTCAACATTGCCGATGTGGGCATCGCGTTCAGCAAAAGACATATTGTAGGCCTGTTTACGGGCGTGGGTATTGGCTGGAACAATTTCAGTTGGAACAACGACATCACCGTTGAGTATAATCCTGAAAATGTGGTTTATACCATTGTCCCGACTGACCCCAATAGAATCGTCAAGAACACGAAGAACGGCACGCTGTTTTTGCAAGTGCCTTTGATGCTTGAAATCCGCCCGACGCGCAAAATGTACATTGATGCAGGTGTGACGGGTGGCTTGCGCATCGCGCAGTGGAACCGCGTGAAGTATGCCGACGGGTCGCAAATCAAGAATTATTACACTGCTCGGGTGAACCAGTTCAAGTTGGATGCTTCGCTCCGCGTGGGTGGTAGGAATTTGGGCTTTTTCGCCAACTATGCCATCCTGCCAATGTTCGACATGAGCGACGCAAAGGTACATCCGCTGAGCTTCGGTTTCAGCATCAATTTCTGATTTTTTCGCGTTGGGAATCTTTTTCACGCAGAATCCGCAGAATTTTGGGAATCGCGATGCGACGCAAAACAAGCGTCCGTCAGGTTTCCTTAGATTCTGCGATTTCTGCGTGCCAAAAAATTATTTCTCCTGTCTCTCTTCCCAGCGTTCCTTGGTTTCCTCAAATTGTTCGTTGAAATTGCTGTAGGCTGCCAAGGCCATGTCGGTGGCGGCCTCGGTGAGGTCTTGCTTGGCTTTGCTTACGCCCGCACCGATGAGGCTTGCGAAACTGTCGTGGCGACCATTCGTCAACCAAAGCAGGCCTCTTCCTATGAGCGAAAGTTCGCGGTCATAGTCCTCATCTTCCGAATAGCCCTTGAAACGGTTGGCTTCGATTTGCGCCAAGGCTAAATGGGTGTCCATGCGATAGGCCACGAGGTCAAAATCGGGTTCGTCGATAATTGCCGAAGTCGGTAAAGATTGCGCTTTTTGAGGCTCCAATTTTGCCACAAGCGGCGTTTCTGCTCTTTCTGAAATGGCTTCTGCAACGTTTTCGGAAACCGTCGGTTTTTCTTTCTTGAAAACTTTCTTGACGACATGCGGCTGAACGAACTGAACGGTTCGTGGCGGCAAGGTCGTTGTGGCTTCGCTTGCGGTGATGAGCCTTCCGGGAAGGATGGGCTTCAACTCGGCAATGGGTTCTACCTTGGGCATCGACTTTTCGGGCCACAGACTCACGGTGAGCAGCAGTCCGGCGACAGCGGCAGCCGAGGCAATCTTGACATAGAGCGGCACGATAGTCTGTTTTCTTCGGCCCTTCGACAAGTTCAGGGGCCTTTGTTTCAACCTTTCCTTGCCTTCGTAGGCGACTTGTGGCGCTTCGAGATAGGGCAGAGGAGCGGTCAGCTCGTTCCAGTCCAAGCCTTGGGTCGCAACGAAAACCTTCAATTGCTTCGTTTCGTCGGCGTTGAGGTTGCCTTCCATGTAGTCAAGGAGATAGGCTTCGTAGTTGTCGGTGGTGATGTTCGTTTTCATGACGTTATGTCTATAAGGTTGTCGATGCTTTTCAGTTTGTTTTTAAGAGCGGTGCGGGCGCGGAAGATGTTCACTTTCACCTGAGCCTCGCTCATCCCCGTGATGTCGCCGATTTCTTGGTACGAGTAGCCCTCGTAGTCGCGCAAGAGCAGGGCGTTGCGTTGCGGTTCGGGCAGTGTGGCCAAGGCCTTGTGGAGCACTTCGTTCACGTCGGGGTATTGTCTTGGCGTGGTTTTCGCGTCGGCGGGCAAAGGCTCCTCGACGCTCGCAAAACGCTGGCGGTGACGGACTTCGTCAATCATGGCGTGGTGGGCAGTGGTGAAGAGGTAGTATTTCGCTTTCTCAAACTCCACGTTTTCAACCTTTTCCCAAATGCGGGCAAAGCTTTCCTGCACCACGTCCTCGGCCTGCTCGCGGTTGCGGAGGCTCGAGAACGCGAAGCGGAAAAGCCTGTCGGCGTATTGCTCCACGCATCGGTTGTATTGGGTTCTGTCCATCGTTTGCAAAGGTAATACGAAGTTTGGGACAAAAAGTTACACCAATATGGATTTTTTTCCTTTTTTTGCCTAAAAAACTTGCGTTTGAAGAAAAAGATGTATATTTGCAGCACAATTATCCCCCGTAGGTGGAAAATACTACGGCCCGCCACCTCCACAAAAGGTGGCTTATTTTTTGATTGGTATGGAAAAACAAAGAGTTATTGTATATGTAGACGGATTTAATTTCTACTATGGCTTACGTTCTGAAGCGAGATGGAAGAAGTATTATTGGCTTGATATGGTGAAGTTCTTCGATTTGTTTATGAAGGAAAAACAAGAATTGGTTGCTGTAAAGTATTTTTCCGCACGTCCGTATGATATTGAGAAGAAAAGGAACCAGAACGCTTTCTTTCAAGCAAATAAGGAAAATCCAAGGTTTCAATTGATTTTAGGTAAGTATTTGAAAAAAGAGATTGTTTGTCGGAAGTGTGGGTATCAGATTCGTACTTATGAAGAGAAGGAATCGGATGTCCGTATCGCTACTCAAATTGTTGCTGATGCTTATAAGAAAAAGTGTGATGTGGCGATTGTCGTTTCTGCTGATAGCGATATGATTCCTGCGGTAGAGTTGGCAAAGGAAGCAAAGCAGCAGGTTTTTGTGTATTTTCCCCCCAACCATTATTCCACGGATTTGAACTCGATTTGTAATAGCACTGTTTTCTTGAATCGATATGAGAGCCGTTTTAAACAGTGCCTGTTGCCAGATGTCGTACATTTGGAAGTGGCTGACTACGACTTGCATATCCCTGATAAATGGAAGCAATTTCAACTGACTTGATTTTTTGTTTGCTAAATTTTTGACATTATGATTTTAAACTACATCACTTGGAACGTCGACCCCGTGTTGGTTCATTTGGGGTCGTTGCAGATTCGCTGGTACGGCCTGATGTGGGCCTTGGGCTTTTTCATCGGCTATTTCGTGATGCGGCGAATCTACAAGAAAGAGAGAATGACTGACGACTCGATGGATAAGTTGTTGGTTTATATGTTGGTATCCACCGTCGTTGGGGCGCGGTTGGGCCATTGCCTGTTCTATGAGCCGCAGGAATATTTGGCGCACCCGCTTGAGATGCTGAAGCTATGGGAAGGCGGACTCGCCAGCCACGGCGGTGCCTTCGGCATTTTGATTGGCCTTGGATTGTATGTGCGCAACTACAACAAGTCCAAGAAAGAGAAAGACAACTTGCAGAAAATCAGTTATATCTGGATTCTCGACCGCGTTGTGGTGGCCGTGTGCCTCGTTGGTTCGATGATTCGCGTGGGCAATGTGATGAACCACGAGATTTACGGCACTCCGACTTCGCTGCCTTGGGGTTTCGTCTTTTTGCGTGGCGAGGAACAGTTTTGCGGCACTTTCGACAACTACACGCCCTGCTTCGCTTGGGACGCGCCTTGCCCGCCGAGCGAGTGGCTGCCCTGCCACCCGACGGGACTTTACGAGGCCTTCTTCTGCCTCGTGGCGATGGACATCCTCCTTTGGATGTACTACAAGCGCGACCTCGGCCACAAGCAACCCGGCCTGATGTTCGGCACCTTCCTCATCATCATCTTCGGCTCGCGCATCTGCATCGAGTTTTTGAAGAACGTACAAGTGGAATTCGAGAAAAACATGGTTTTCGACATGGGCCAGTGGCTCAGCATCCCCTTCGTTTTGTTGGGCATTGGGCTGATTGTCTGGAGTTTCGCGCAGCGGAAGAAAAGTAAAATTAGAAGTTCCCATATATGAAACCGGCAAACCAAATTGTACTAACTTTGGGCCGTCTTATTAGCTCATGTTATGAAAAAAATACTGATTGTTTTGTTCTTGTCGCTTTGCTTCGCAACAGCCTTCCCGCAAAGGGAAAGCTTCTTCAATGTGTATGAGCAGGCGGAAAAGTCGTTTTGCGCCAGTGCCGCCATCGAAACCGATGACGGTTGCTTTATTATCGCCGTGTATGACTATTATGGAGGCTGCGGCGAATTGAAAAAAATCTCCCAAGACGGCGTTTTGCTCAAAAGACTGCCCATTGGCAATGATAATGTGTTCTCGGGCATTGAAGGGTTGTACCGCGACCCTTGGCATACGGACTCTTTTTATGCCATAGGCCATGTGATACATTGGGACGAGCAAATCACAAAGCCTTTTGTCATGCATTTCAGCGAAGAACTCGAACTGATGGATTATAAAGAAGTTGAGTTGCCAGGCGAATTCCCCCGGTTTCTTGTTGGGAGATCCTTGTTCACAAGTGAGGGCGATTTCTTGTACGCAACCACTCTTCGCCCAGAACAAGACTACCATCGCTTGTACATGAGAATTGCCTTGGACGGGACACTGACGAAATTTCACGAAGAAACTGAAGACTGTGGAATAGGCATTATGATCAACGCCATATTTGAGTTTCCGGAAGGCAACCGTTTTGGGGAATACAGAAACTCGCATAGGGTACCAGGGGATATTGCTTTACGGCCACGATTGTTCAGTTTCGATGATGATTTTGTGTTCGACACCTTGCATGAATATGGGAATATCCTTCAAACATTGGGCGACACCGTCCATTCGATATTGCATGATGCAGCAGGCAACGGTACAGTGAGGGTTTTCAACGACTCCATTTTGTTGTTCTCCGCCAAAGCCTACGAGGACTGGCATATTGGACTTACAATTTATGAAACCGACCAATCTACACTGTTTTTCTCTTCGGACTTGGAAGGAAACATCAAGAATTATTTGGTCATCGGCAGCAAAAACAATTCAACTGAAGTTCCTATTGCCTTCAATGCCATTGACATTGATAAAAATGGGCAAGGCATTTATCATGGATGTTACAGCCGTGACGGCGTAATCTCTTCTCCGTTCCCCAATCGCATTGTTATCACCAAAACGGATGACACTTTTGGAGTCCTTTGGGAAAAGACATATTCCTATCCGTCAAGGTATTTGGAAGCCACTTACCTTTTTGCAACCAACGACGGAGGCTGCATTGTAACGGGTGGTACACATGATGATGCATCAAGTCGTTTTGACCTTTTTGTCCTCAAAATCAACGCTGACGGCACGGTGGGGACAGACGAGATTTTAGTTCAGGAAATCCGCCCTTATGCCTATTGGCCAAACCCTGCCCAAGACGAGCTTCACCTGCAATACTCCCCCGATGTAACGCCCAAAAGCATAGAGCTTTACGACCTGCAAGGCCGCCTCGTGCGCACCCAGAGCAATGGCCTCGAAAGCCTCAATCTGCAAGGCCTTTCGGCAGGGCAATACGTGATGAAGGTGACATTGGAGAACGGGAAGGTGTTTTCGGACAAAGTGGTGAAGGAATGAGAACCCCAAAGGGGTGACAAGAAACGAGGCAGGCGGTTTCAACCCCTGCCTTTCACATTATGGCATCCCGATAATTGTTTTAATACAGAAAAAAAATCGAAATAAAGAAGAAATTATTTGTTTGAAATGGTTTAATTTGTATTTTTGCTGCGTAATGTCTAACCTATAAAACCATAACACCATGAAGAAGCCCATTTTACCATTACTTGTTTTGGCGTTTGCGGCATCAGCCGTGCAAGCCCAGTATCGTGATATGTACTCGATCTTGTATCACGACACGACAGGGTTTTTCTATAACATCAACACTTCCATGCAGCAGCGCGACGGCGACCACCTCATCGACATCAACCTCGCCGAGGAAATCGGAAACGGCGATGCCATTCCCCTCGGGAGGATGTGCTACAAGATTTCCCCCACATCCTTCCCCTTGACCATTACCGACTCTCTGTTTGTGGCAGACACAGCAATCATAGAACCTTCATTCTTGGCCCGCGACCCACGGGGCGAGGGCAACATCCGAGTCGCCATCGAGTATCGTGAGGACTGCGACAGCACCTTTGTGCGCATATCCCATTTCCCCGACGACGACCTACATTCCAACCCCGAAGAGGATGTTGTGGTGCCCATCTGTGAGGGAGTGGCAGGGTGTGGCTCCAACGCTTTCCTGATAGACAGTTGGGGCGACCTGATCATGACATACTTCAGGCCTGCCGTGCAAAATGCCAATCAGCACATCGCCCGCATCGGCCTCGACGGTACACTGAAGCACCAGGCCTTGCTCACCGAAAACATCTTCTACGATGCAGGTTCGCTAAGGGTGCTCAAGGAATCACCTATCCAATACTACAAATGGTACTATTATATAAACGACTACCCATACGCCAACCTCGACGTCTTCGTGATAGACTCGCTCTTCCACAAAGAAACCGTAAACCTCAACGGGATTCTGAGGCAAGAGCTTGTCGCCTCTTATCCATATTACGACACCATGTATTATATATATGAGCATGAGCGTCTCACAATCAACTATAATACCGAAGTGATTCCGGCGGGAGGGAACGATGTGTTGGTTGCCGCAGAGTACACGCACGACACGAATTTTTCGGCTATGACACAAGATCGCGGTGTGGCCGTGGCAAGATACGACCTCTTCACCAAGCAACTGAAAGGCTATATCGTGTTCAACGACTCCCATTGGTGGGGCAGCTTTGGGATACCCTTGGGGCTGAAGATGCTGAGCGACGGCACCGTCTACTTCTTGTACAAGGAATATGGCTTCCCGGAAGAAAGCGTCAACATTGTGAAAATGGACGTCAACTTTAACGTGGAATGGAAACGCTTCTGCAAAACGGGGGACATTGTGCTGAGTTCGTATTCGCTTCTTCCCCCCATCGTGTACGAGGACGCGGAGGGTGAGGAGAAAGGCGTGGCTTGGAGTGGCTATGGCTATAAGAGTGGCCACCCCTCCAGACAAGGCTGGGTCTATTTTATGCTCAACCACGACGGAGCGGTGAGCGCGACCGAGGGCGGAATAGAGGTGCGCCCCTACGATTTCTACCCCAATCCAACCCGTGATGAGCTGCACCTGAATTATTCACCCGATATTCAGCCCGTCCGAATAGAACTCTACGACCTGCAAGGCCGCATGGTGCAAACACAAAGCAAGAATCTGGAAAGCCTCAATATGGCTGGCCTGCCCACAGGCACTTATATGATGCGCGTCATGTTGGAGGACGGGAAGGTGTTTTCGGACAAGGTGGTGAAGGAATAGGAGCGAACAATCATCCGTGAAGCGGAAAAAGGTGGAAAGTCAGCGATAAATAAGGTTTACCACCACCAAAGGTGGTACGCTTACCACCAAAATTGGGTGTTTTTGCCGACATTTTTACATCGAAGGAGTGATGAACACGCGCCAGCCGTCGTTGTCGCGGGAGATATAGCCTTTTTCGCTCATGGTTTGCAGCATCTTTTGCAGGGCAGACCTGTTCACTTTAGTGGCTTCCTGCAAGGAGGCCAAGGTGGATTGAGGCTCGATTTGCAACTTAGAAGAATTTGCCCGATTTTTACAAAAAAACCAGCGCCCACTCATTGGACGCTGGTTTTCGTTTCAAAGCACTTGCGGCTCACTCCCCGTAATATGCAGTAAGATACTCCATCATACGGTCGGAAATCGTTTGGCTGATTTCGGAGCGGTCGTATTTCTTGGCCACATCGCCGAAGTGCCTCAGCAGGCTCATGCCTTCGTCAATCTCCTCCTCGAAATACTTCCTGAACTTGGGCTTCATGTTGCCGTAGTACCTCACCTTGTCGCAATAGTTGGCGACGAGGGTGTTGAGGTAGGCGTCGCCCTTTTCGGTGGCACCGCAGATGTAGTACATCTCTGGGAACTGGTAGGTGTGGATTTCGGCGGGGAACTTCTCGTTGGGGAAGAACTCTTGGAACTTGTCCATCACGATAACAGCAGAGTCGAATTGGCCGTGGTTGACTAAGGCTTGCGCCAAGCGCGAGTAGGCCAACTGGGCGTAGCTATGGTTGCGCACGCTCTCGCGGTCAGGCACCACACCTTCTTGGTTCATGTTGCCCCAGTTGGTGATGCCTTCGTTGGCTTTGGTGACCAACAGGTCATAGCTGCCGTCGCGATACACGCCGCCATAGCGTTTGAGGTAGTCTTCGGCCTCAACAGGGATGAAACGGTAGGCCAAGCCTTCCATGTGCAGGTACCTGTCGATGCCTAAAACCTTCGCCATGTCGCTGAACGAGGTGAAATACACCGGGCGTTCCCAGTTGTTGGTGGCCATGAAGTCTAAGAGCATGAGGCTCGATTTCCAGAGGTTGTTGTCCTTGATTTCCCAAGTGATTTCGTCGACGATGCGGTCTTGCATACTCTCAGGCACGATGCCGTTGCGGATGCAGGCTTCCTTGTCGACGGTGAGTTTCACGTTGCGGCAAGGCACATAATTGTAGGAGCCGCCCACATAGCGTTTCACGGCCTTGGGGTTGTGGATGAAGTCGATGACTTGTTTCAGTTCCACGGTCTTGCCCTTGAAGTATTCCTCCTCCTCCACTGGAACCTGCTCGTTCACGCCGTTGTCGTATTCCTTCGGGGTCAAGGTGAGCGGAAGCCGCTCCGATTCATACACCTTGCGGCCCATTTGGTGGACATACCAATAGCCGCCCGAAAGCATGTAGTTGCACACGCGCACGTCGGTGCGGAAGCCTTCCACCTCCTGCACATACCACAAGGGGAAGGTGTCGTTGTCGCCACGGGTGAAGATGACCGCGTTGGGCGGAAGTTGGGCTAAGTAGTTCTTCGCCCAGTCGCGGGCCGAGGTCTTGCCTGAGCGGTTGTGTTCCTCCCAACCGTTGCTGGCCAACACGCAAGGCACGGCCAAGAAGCAGGCCAAGCCGACGGCCACGGTGGTTATCATGCTGTTTTTCTTGGTCAACTTGCCGATCAAGTCGATGAGGGCAATCACACCGAAGCCAATCCAGATGGCGAAGGCGTAGAACGAGCCGGCGTAACTGTAGTCGCGCTCGCGGGGCTGCTGTGGGGTTTGGTTGAGGTAGATGACGATGGCCAAACCGGTCATGAAGAAGAGCAGGAAGATGATCCAACTTTGCTTCAGGTCGTTCTTGAGCAGCCAGAAGAGGCCAATCAAACCGAGGATGAGGGGCAGGAAATAATAGGTCGTGCGGCCCGGATTATGCAGGCAGGCCGGGATGTTGTCTTGGTCGCCGAGGCGGGCATTGTCGATGGCGCTGATGCCACTGAGCCAGTTGCCGTGGGTCAGTTCACCTTGGCTTTCGATGTCGTTTTGGCGGCCAACGAAGTTCCACATAAAGTAGCGCCAATACATCCAATTGCATTGGTAGTCGATGAAGAACCTCAGATTTTGCCCGAAGGTGGGCTTGGTGATGGTGAGCACTTCGCCCCGATAGTTCCTGACGCGCACCGGCGTGCCCATGATGGCGCCGTTCTCGTTCTTGCGGTAGTTCTCATAGAAGGCTTGCTTGTCCCTGTTCCACATGCGCGGGAAGAAGGTCTTCATCTCGGCGGGATAGTCGGGCTTGCTGCGCAGGTTTTCGTCGGTGACGATGTAGCGGCCTTTCTCCTTGTCTTTCACATAGGTAGGCGTGCCTTCAACGAAATCGGAGATGGGGGCGTTGTAATAAGGGCCGTAAAGCAAAGGCCAACTGCCGTATTGGTCGCGGTTGATGTAGGCCAACATCGAAAGGGCTTCCTTCGGCTCGTTCTCGTTGATGGGTGTGTTGGTGTTGGCCCTGATAATCAGCATGAAGAACGACGAATAGCCGATGAGGATGAACATCAGGGAGATGATGGCGGTGTTCCAAATCACCTTGCCGCGCTTGGCGGTGAACCACAAACCCCAAATGATGAGTGCGATGACGACGGCGAAAAACACGATGGAACCGAGGTTGAACGGCGCACCGAGCGAGTTCACGAAGAACAGTTCGGTCTTGCCCGCAAGGTTGATGACTTGCGGCACGAGGAACATGTTGAGGAACCACAAAAGCGCCACCGAAACCACACCAGCCAACACGAAGCCCCAGAACGAGGTCTTTTGCCATTTCTTGAAATAGACCACATACACGAAGGCGGGCACACACAGCAAGTTAAGCAGGTGGACGCCGATGCTGAGTCCGATGAGGAACGCGATGAGGATAATCCATCGGGTGCTCTTCGGGTCGTCGGAAACCTGCTCCCACTTCAGGATGGCCCAGAAGGTGACGGCGGTGAAAAACGACGACATGGCGTAGACCTCGCCCTCCACGGCATTGAACCAGAACGACTCGGTGAAGGTGTAGGCCACCGCGCCTACAAAGCCAGCCAAAAGCACACCTATTTTATTTACCCACGGCGCATCCTCGCCTTCTTTCATCCACACTTTTCGAGCCATCATCGTGATGGTCCAGAAAAGGAAGACAATGGTGAGGCCGCTGCAAATGGCCGACATCACATTGACCATCATGGCCACTTTGGTAACGTCGCCGCCTGCGAAGAGCGAGAAGAAACGCCCAATCATCTGGAACAATGGCGCCCCGGGTGGGTGTCCCACTTGCAGTTTGTAAGCCGTTGAAATGTACTCGCCGCAGTCCCACCAGCTTACGGTAGGCTCAAGGGTGAGAAAATACACGATGGTGGCGATAATGCCTGCCAACCATCCTGTAATCGTGTTTAACCTTTTGAAAGTCATAATGATATAAAAGTGTTTTGTTGATTTTTGAATCGTTTTCTGCCTTTGCCAAAATCATTTTTTGACGTTGGTCGAGATGTCCTTTTCTCTTGCGGGTGTCTCTTGGTCTTGCAAGTGCTCGGCCCTGTATTTGCCTTGGGGCACATCCTCGAAGACGAACTGGTTGCACATTCGGGCGGCAATGATGTGGTCGGTCAAGGCCGTGTTGATGGCCGAAACAGCAACGTTGGCCAACACTCCAACAAGGCCTCCACCATAATAGTTGTTGTCATTCAGGTCGAGGTAAAGGTTGCAGGTGCGGTCAAACAGCACTTCGTTGGTGCGCGTCGATTTTATGATGAACTTCAGTTTGGTCTGGATGCCAAAACCGACCTTCTTCCACTCGTCGATGACGGAGAAGATGACGGCATCGGCGCCAAACACCCTGCCAAACATGCCCACGCTTTGGTCGAAGAAGTTCTCGGCATCGTAGGCACTCTCGGCCTTGAAGATTTCCATGGCCAAATGGGGCGAAATCACATAATAGCCGGCTTCGGCCAAAGGCAGGCTTATCGAAGTGTAAAGCAACTCCTTGGCTTCCACGTTGTTGGAGTTGTTGATGGGCGGCATGACCAACAAGGTCACGGGCTTCTCTTCGTACATCTTGGGATACAGTTCGCCTCGTGTGTGTTTCATTGTGTTGCACGATGCAAAGCACAACGAGCAGGCCGCAATCAGTATGATGAATAGTTTTTTCATGGCTTATTGTTGGCTGAATTTTTTTACAAGAGGTGTGATGAAAACCGCCGATTCAGGATAGAGTTCCATTTCCATTTGGAACATTTCCAGTCCTCTCTCCCTGAACAAGGCGCCATAGTCGCTCAAGTTGCCGAAGGTTTCCTTTTGCTTTTTTGTGGCATTGTTGAGGAAAATCTCTGGCGTGTCGGGACTGAGCAGCAGGTAGCCATACTCGGCGCAAATGCCGGGAGGGACTATCCCTCTCGCTCCGCCCGGGTGTTTCACCATGTAGGCGTATTGGCACAGCAACGCGCACACGCTTGAAGGGCTTTGTGTGTGATAATAGTCATACATAAGCACTTCATAATCATACGCTTTCTCAGTGCTTTTGTAGTTTCCCCAATTGTACAGCATTGCTTTTTGGGGGCCGCACGAACTGAACAGGACGGCTAAAAAGGCAACAGCGAGGAGTTTCTTCATAACTCGATGATTTTGGTGTCGCCGGTCGAGAGCATCACCTCTTTTGAATAGACGGTTTGTCCGTTGCGGGTCACTTCCACTTTGTGACGGCCAGGCGTGGTCACGATGGACTGCTTGGCGGTCTGTTTGATGTTGCGGCGGGTCTTGTGGGCGATGTCTTTCACGGTGGAAGTGGTGTATTGTTGCCCGTCGATGGTGACATCAATATCGTAGGCACTTGAGGCCGAGAAGCATACGGCGGCCTTGTCTTCAATGCCCGAAGTGACTGAATAATTGCCTACGCCACATGAGTTGAACAAAGTGGCAACGAAAAGGCAAAGTGTGGCAATAATGATTTTTTTCATGGCTTATTCCTCCATTAAGTAATAAAGTTCAAGGTGGTCAATGTCGATGGCTTCGCCTTCGTAGGTGGCAAACGAAATCTCGGTTTCGGGCGTGTCGCCGTAGTTGGAGTTCACGGTGATTTGGCCCATTCTCTTGCCAGGAAGTTCAACGGTGGCACCCGTCTGCGGGTTGTTCACCATCTTGCCTTTTTTGAATAAACCGAACTTGCTGCCGGGGGTGATGCCTTGCGTTGCGCCGCCCGAGATGACGTAGTTGCCGTCGTCCACAGTCAGCACATAGCCGCGCCACGGTTTGTCCATGCACTTGTTGATGATGTTTTCCACCAATTGGGTGAGGGCTGCCGAGATGGCCTTGTCGCTCAGCGTGGCATCGAAACCGGCGGTGCCGCCAAGGCCCAAAGTAGTCTTCGACGAGGTTTCGGCTTGGCCTTTGGCCTCGTCGGAATAGATGATGAGGCCCGTAGCGGCATCAACGAGGCGCACGTTCACAGCGGCCTCAACGGTTTGGGTCTTCGTGGTGCTGAAAATCCTCTCGTCGCCTTCGGTCTTGCGCCCGAATTGCGTGATGGAGCCGAGGATGATGTAGTCGGCACCGATTTTCTTCATGTCAGAGCCTGATTCCTTCACGAGCACGTCAAGGTCGTCGCGCTCAAGCAGGATGAACTTGCCGCTGGCAGCCAACTTCGACGAAAGGATGTCCATGGCTTGCTTGCGCATGGGGTCGTTCTCACGGTCGTAGAAGATGCCTTTGCCGTACTGGGTTTCGTTGGAGAATCGGCCAATGGCCACTTTCCGTTTCAGCGTCTTGCCCTCTTGGGCGCTCGCGGTGGTGCCGAAAATGGCCAACAGCGCGAGGATTGCAATTAATCTGAAGTTTTTCATCTGTTTTTGAATTATTTGATAATGATTGTTGTCTGATGTTTTGTTCAAATCGGCAAAGATAGCCATTTTTGCGTTACGCAGCCCTCAAAAAAGCGCAAAACCTGTCGAAAAACCTATCTGAAATCGGAAAATGGAAATTTTTCGAAAAAAATCGAAAAAAATGCTTGCGCGTAACGAAATTAGTTGTACTTTTGCAGCCGCATTCGGAAACGAATGATGTCGAGTGGTGTAATGGCAGCACTGCAGATTTTGGTTCTGCCTGTCAAGGTTCGAATCCTTGCTCGACAACTTGAGGTGGAAGAAAGACCTGCTACTTTGAGTAACAGGTCTTTTTGTTTGAAGTATTGAAATGAATGGTTTGAATCCCTCGCCCTGCTGGCACCTCCTTTGAAAAAGGGAAGCGCAAAGCGACGCGGAAACGAAGCCCTGAAAGGGCGACCCAAAAACAACCCGATGTGAGCGTTGCGAAACTTCGGGCAGGAAGAAATATAAACATAATAATAATGATTACAAAAGAACAAGTGGCACCCCTCTGCGAAGAAGCCTTAGCCGACACCGACCGCTTCCTGGTGGAAGTGAAGGTGAAGCCGAGCAACGTGATTGAAGTCTACATCGACTCCGACACGGCCGTCAACATCGACCATTGCGCCGAATTGAGCCGCTACGTCAACGAGAAACTCGACCGCGATGTGGAGGATTATGAACTGAGCGTGCTGTCGTGGGGGCTTTCGGGTGCCTTGAAGATGGACCGTCAGTTGCGGAAATATGTGGGCAAGGACGTGGAGGTGAAGACGAAGGAAACGGGCAAGTTGCAAGGCAAACTTGTCGGTTTCGATGAGGAAAGGGTGGAATTTGCCCCTGCGCCCAAGAAATCCTCAAAGAAAAAGCCCGCCGAGGAACCTGTCAACCTGTTCTTCGAGCGCAAGAAAGTGGAAATCAAGCCCGCAATCATATTTTGAGCGGATCTTCAGCAGGCTCAGAGATCTAAGTCCGTTGAGCCAATCGAAACGCTAGCAACAATCAACGATTAAACAATAAACAATCAACATACAAAAATGGACAACTACAAATTAGTAGAAACTTTCTCAGAATTCAAGGAGTTCAAGAACATTGACCGCGAGGCCATGATGCGCATCATCGAGGATGTGTTCCGTGGCATGTTGAACAAGAAGTTCGACACCGACACCACCGACTTCATCGACATCATCGTGAACGTCGACAAGGGCGACTTTGAAATCTACCACAACCGCACCGTGGTTGAGGACGACGAACTGACCGACCCGCTCCGCCAAATCAAATTGTCGGACGCCATCAAGATTGAGCCCGATTTTGAGGTGGGCGAAGAAGTGAATGAGGAATTGCGCATCGAGAGCTTCGGTCGCCGCGACATTTTGGCCTTGCGCCAGAATTTGCAGACCAAAGTTTCTGAATATGAGAAGGAAAACATCTTCCAGAAGTACAAGGAGAAGGTTGGCGAAATCGTTACTGCCGAGGTGCTTCATGCTTGGAAACGCGAAATCGTCGTTGCCGACGACGAAGGCATCGAACTGATTCTGCCCAAGTCGGAACAGATTCCCGAAGACAAATATAATAAAGGTGACACCCTCCGCGCCATCGTGAAGAGCGTGGAGAGCATCAATGGCTCGCCTGTGGTCACGCTTTCGCGCACCTCCGAAATCTTCCTGCAACGCTTGCTCGAAGCCGAGGTGCCCGAGATTTACGACGGCCTTATCACGGTCAAGAAGATTGTCCGCGAACCTGGCCAACGCGCCAAGATTGCCGTTGAATCCTACGACGACCGCATCGACCCCGTCGGTGCCTGCGTCGGCATGAAGGGTACTCGTATTCACGGCATCGTCCGCGAGTTGCGCAACGAGAACATCGACGTCATCAACTGGACCACCAACCCGACGTTGCTCATCACTCGCGCCCTCAGTCCGGCCAAAATCACGAACATCGTCCTCAGCAGCGACAACACGATGGCGAATGTTTACATGGAGAACGACCAAATCAGCCTCGCCATCGGCAAGGGTGGCTACAACATCAAGTTGGCCGGCAAACTGACGGGCTACGAAATCGACGTTTATCGCAACAGCGAAGCCAACAATGCCGAGGAAGACGTTGACCTGCAAGAGTTCTCCGACGAAATCGACCAGTGGGTCATCGACTCGCTCGTCCACATGGGTTGCGACACGGCCAAGGCTGTGCTGTCGTACACGCCCGAAGAGGTGGCCACTCGCGCCGACCTTGAGATTGAAACCGTCAAGGATGTGTTCCGCATCCTGAAGGCCGAATTTGAACAAGACGCCGAATGAGGCAATGCAATAATCAACTAAACGAGAAACAAAGAAAGAAACTATGTCCGAAGAAACTAATTTCACGATTCGATTATCCAAAGCGGTAAAAGAATTCAATGTGGGAAAGGACACCATTGTGGAGTTCCTCGCCAAGAAGGGCTTCCAAGTGGATCCCTCTCCCAACACGAAACTCACGGCAGACATGTATAGCCTGCTCGTGAAGGAATATCAGGGCGAGAAGGAAGTGAAGAACGAGGCCAAGAAATTGGGCAACCTCTCTTATAAAGGTGGTAGTGTTTCCGTTGATTCGGCATTGCAATCACAAAAGGTTGCGGAGGAAGAGGACCACGAGGAAATCATCATCCGCTCGAATACCATTTCGTCGCCAGTGAAAAAGACGCCCAAGCCCGCGCCCGAACCGGAGCCGGAGCCTGAACCAGAACCTGTGATAGAGGTGAAGGAAGAAGCTCCAAAGCAAGAGCCTGCACCCGAAAAGGCTGAGCCTGAAAAGAAAGAGGAGAATCCCTCTGGCATTTCGCTGAACATCGTCGGCAAGATTGACCTTGAGCCGAAACCTCGCAAGGACAAGAAAAAGGACAAGCAGAAATCCGACAAAAAGCCTGAACAAAAGCCTGAACAAAAGCAGGAAAAGAAACCCCAACAGCAGCAACAGCCCAAGCAGGAAAAGAAAAAGGAGCAACCCCAGCCCCAGAAGCCGGCACCTGTCAAGAAGGACGAGCCGAAGACATCCTTGGAGGCTCGTGTCATCAAACTTGAGGCACCCAAACTGCAAGGCCCGACTGTTCTCGGCATGGTGGAACTGCCCGACGAGAAGCGTCGCACAAAGGCCACCCCTGAAAAGAGAAAGCGCAAGCGCATCAAGGGCAAACCGGAAGGTTCGTCGGAGAACCCGACTGGCCCGAATGTGAACCCAGGCGGCAAGAAGCAGGGCGGCGACAACAAACAGCAGCAAGGCAAAGGCCAGAAACCGCAAGGCGGCGACAATGCCAACAAGAAGAACCAGAAGGACAACGCCAAACTGAGCAAGAAGGACAAGAAGCAAGGCAAGCGCGAGGAAAAGCCCGAACTGACCGAAGAGGAAATCTCGAAGCAGATTAAGGACACTTTGGCACGCCTCGCTCCTATGGGCAAGTCGAAGACCTCAAAGCACCGCCGCGAGAAGCGTCAGCAGGTGGCGGGAAGCATGATGGAGGAAATGATGCGTCAAGAGGAGGACAAGAAAGTCCTGAAAGTGACCGAGTTTGTGACCGCCAACGAATTGGCCACGATGATGAACGTGCCAGTCGTGAAGGTCATCGGTACCTGCATGAGCCTTGGTATGCCTGTTTCCATCAATCAACGCCTTGATGCTGAGGCACTTTCTGTGGTGGCCGAGGAGTTTGGTTTCCAAGTCGACTTTGTTAGTGCTGATGTGCAGGAAGCCATCGCCGAAACGGAAGAAAACGACCGTGAGGAAGACCTCGTGCCGCGTGCGCCTGTCGTCACCGTCATGGGTCACGTCGACCACGGTAAGACCAAACTTTTGGACTACATCCGTAATACGAATGTGGTGGCTGGCGAGGCTGGTGGTATCACACAACATATTGGTGCTTACGAAGTTACTACCGAAAGCGGAAAGAAGATTACCTTCTTGGATACGCCCGGTCACGAGGCATTTACGGCCATGCGTGCCCGTGGTGCCAAGATTACTGACGTGGCCATCATCGTCATCGCCACTGATGATAGCGTGATGCCGCAAACCGTTGAGGCCATCAATCACGCACAGGCTGCTGGTGTACCTATCGTATTCGCTTTGAACAAGATAGACAAGCCTACTGCCAATCCCGACAAGATCCGTGAGCAGTTGGCCAACATGAACATCCTTGTCGAAAGCTGGGGCGGCAAGTACCAAGATCAGGAAATCGCCGCCAAAATCGGTTTGAATGTGGATGCCTTGCTGGAAAAGGTGCTTCTCGAAGCCGAATTCCTCGACCTGAAAGCCAATCCGAACCGTTTGGCCAAGGGTACGGTCATTGAGTCGGCCCTCGACAAAGGTCGCGGTTATGTGGCCAAGATTTTGGTGCAAAACGGCACCTTGAGAGTTGGCGACATGGTGTTGGCCGGCACGACCTACGGCAAGGTGAAGGCCATGTTCGACGACCACAACAAACAGGTGAAAGAGGCTGGACCTTCAACGCCAGTGCTGTTGCTTGGTTTGAACGGTGCGCCCATGCCCGGCGATGCTTTCAATGTGATGACTGACGAGCACGAGGTGAAGGCCATCGCCAACCGCCGTGAGCAGTTGCAACGCGAACAGACACGCCGCACCAGCCCGCACATCACCTTGGACGAAATCGGTCGTCGTATCGCCATCGGCGACTTCAAGGAATTGAACATCATCGTCAAGGCCGACGTGGACGGTTCTGTGGAGGCTTTGGCCGACAGTTTGCTGAAACTCTCCACCGAGCAGGTTCAGGTCAATGTCATCCACAAGTCGGTGGGTGCCATCAGCGAGTCGGACGTCATGCTGGCTTCGGCTTCCAATGCCATTATCGTGGGCTTCAATGTGCGTCCTACCGCTCAAGCGCGTAAGATGGCTGAGAATGAGAAGATAGACATTCGTCTGTACTCCATCATCTACACCGCCATCGAAGAAATCAAGGCGGCAATCGAAGGCATGTTGGCTCCCGAAATCGAAGAAGTGGTCACCTGCAACCTCGAAATCCGCGAAACCTTCAAGATCAGCAAGGTCGGCACCATCGCCGGTTGCATGGTCTTGGACGGCAAGATTACCCGCAACACGAAGATTCGCGTCATTCGCGACGGCATCGTGGTCTACACGGGCGTGCTCGGTTCCCTGAAACGTTACAAAGACGATGTGAAAGAAGTCAGTGCCGGCATGGACTGCGGCTTGAACATCGAGAACTTCAACGACATCAAGGTCGGCGACATCATCGAGGGCTACACCGAAAAGGAGATTGCCCGCAAATTGTAAGGCAGTCGCTTTACTATGGTTTGGAAAAGCCTCGGCAACGGTGTGTTGTCGGGGCTTTTTTATGCACTTTTGAGAATTTTGTAGAGGAGATTTGAGAATTTTGTAAGCAACTTTTGAGAATTTTGTAGGATAGATTTGAGAATTTTGTAACGGAGATTTGAGAATTTTGTATATCTTTGCAGCCGCAAAACCAACGTATTATGTATAGAAGACCACAATTTGATGAATTAATGTCGCGCATGAAAGAGCCTCGGCGTTTCATACAAGTGTTATCTGGTCCGCGACAGGTGGGGAAATCGACCTTGGTAAAACAAGTGTTGCAGGAAATAGACTTGCCCTATTTGTTTGTCACGGCGGATAGCGTTCCTCCCGAGAGCACGGCTTGGATTGGCGAAACATGGTCGACGGCGCGTGCAAGACTGCAAATAGCCCAAGCATCGGAGTATCTTCTTGTCATTGACGAAGTCCACAAGATTGACAATTGGAGCGAAGCCGTAAAGAAGGAGTGGGACATGGACACTTTCAATGACGTTCCGATAAAGGTGGTGCTGCTTGGCTCTTCGCGGCTGCTACTGAAAGACGGATTGACCGAGTCGCTTGCCGGAAGGTTCGAAATCATTCGCATGTCGCATTGGAGTTATCTGGAGATGCGCGAGGCTTTCGGCTTCGACATCAACCAATATGTGTATTATGGCGGCTATCCCGGCGGGGCGCTTTTGATAAAGGATTTCCGCCGTTGGCAGCGGTATGTCAAGGAAAGCATTGTGGCTCCGGCCATTGAGCGGGATGTGCTGTCGACGAAAATCGTCTATAAGCCTGAATTGATGCGCCAATTGTTTGATTTGGGCTGTGTGTATTCGGGCAAGGAACTGTCTTTGAACAAGATGCTCGGCCAACTGCTGGACGCGGGCAATGTGACCACGCTTGCCAATTACCTGACCACATTGGACGAGTCGAGGCTGCTTTGCGGGTTGCACAAATATGCCAATGATGCGGCACGCAAGTATAATTCGGTGCCGAAACTTATGGTTTACAACACCGCCCTGCTTTCGGCGCAGTCTGGGGTTGCTTTCGAGAAGGCGTTCACGACACCAACCGAGTGGGGGCGATGGGTGGAGTCGGCTGTCGGGGCGTTCTTGCTCAATCAGGCTGACGAAGTCGGATACAAGATGTACTATTGGCGCGAGCGCAATGACGAGGTCGATTTCATCATTGAGTACAACAGGAAGTGTGTCGCCATAGAGGTAAAAAGTGGCCGCCGAACTGGAAACGAGGGACTTAAAAAGTTTAGGGAGCAATTCAACCCCGCCCATTCGTTTATAGTGGGCAGTGGCGGAATACCCGTTGAAGAGTTTCTCACGTTCAATTTGGAGCCGCTTTTTTGAAAATAAACTGCCAAATGCTCTGCCGTGAGTGCAACCGGCGGAAGAGCGGGAAATGATAATCGGATAAAACTGAACCCGAGCCAGAAAGAAGCAATCTTTTCTGGCTTGGGTAGTTTTTCCTTTCAAAACCTTGTTTACTCAAAAAACTTTCGTACTTTTGCGTGAAAATTTGGAGTTGGATTCCAAATTTTCATAAAACAAATAAAATGGTATGATACACAGAGATTTAAGTGCGGAGTTTTTAAGACTGTCTAAGTTGTTCCCTGTAGTAACGCTCGTTGGTCCACGTCAATCAGGCAAGACAACGCTATGCAAAATGCTGTTCCCGGATTATCTCTATGTCAACCTTGAGGATGTCCGCAATCGCGAAAGGATGGCTGAAGATGCGTATGATTTTTTCTTGCGTCAGGAGCAGAACATCATTTTGGACGAGGTTCACAATATGCCCGAATTGTTTTCCACCATTCAGGTTTTTGTGGATGAGCATCCCGAGCGGCGTTTCATCCTAACGGGAAGCAGCAATTTCGCCTTGTTGGAAAAGATAACGCAGTCTATGGCGGGTAGAACTGCCATCTTGACCTTGCTGCCTCTTTCTGTGCATGAACTAAATGATTTTAAAGTAGATACCGATATGCTGATGTTCAATGGCGGCTATCCCGCAGTTTGGAGCACCCAACGAACTCCCACTGATGTTTGCCGTCATTACTACAACACCTATATTGAGCGTGATGTCAGGAAAATTGTCAATATCAACGAAATGACACAGTTTCAGCATTTTATGAGATTGTGTGCTGCTCGTGTCGGCTGCGAGTTCAATGCCTCCGAACTTTCCAACGAAATCGGCATTTCCGTTAAAACCGCCCAGCATTGGCTCACCGTTTTGACGGCTTCATTCATTGTGGCAATGCTACCGCCGTATTTTCGGAACATTGGAAAACGCATCGTGAAACGCCACAAACTATACTTTTTTGATACGGGTTTGGTGTGTTTCCTTTTAGGTATCGAGAACAAGAAACAACTTGAAAATCATCCTCTTCGAGGGAGTGTTTTTGAAAATATGGTTGTGGCCGAATTTATGAAAAGCCGATACAATGTGGGTAAGGAGCCCAATGTGTATTTCTATCGCGACAGCCAGCAGAAGGAAGTTGACATTGTACAGGAGCGCGGATTTGATTGCTTGTATGCCTTTGAGGTCAAATCGGCAAGAAGTTATCATTCAGATTTTTCCAAGAATTTGGACTATTTCAGGAATGTTTTCAAGGACTCGGTCAAGTCGACGCAAGTCTTATACGATGGCGAGTTTGAATTGGATACACCAAACAATGGCTGTCTCAATTTCAAGAATGTAAGGGCGTATACCGAATGAGTATTTTATAAGTTTTTGTCCAAAAGCAGGTCAAAAAACCAAGATTTGGACAAAACTTGCTCGGTTTTTGTCCAAATGTGGGTAAAAAAGTATGGATTTGGACAAAACTTGCTTTTCAATCACTTCATTGTTGCATTTTCGCCATCACTTTCAGCATCTGTTCGCCCAAGCCGATGGTGTAGCCTTGCTTCACGAAAACCACTTCGCTGTTGGCGTTGGCAATGATGAAGATGGGACGGCTGTCGTTGTTCAGATTCAGGCTTTCGACGAGGTCGTCGCGGATGGTGCCGTCGTCTAAGCCGTAGATGATGCCGTCAGGCAACTCACTGAAACTCTTCAACTTGAACTTGTCGTAGTCGGCTTTGTCGCTGAAGATGAAGATGAGCGGCAAGTTGCTGGCTTCAAATTCTTTGCGGAAGGCAGCGATGTCTTGTATGGCGTGGGTGGTCGGCTCGCTGCCTTGGTCTAAAAGGCCGAGGATGTAGTAACTGTCCTTGATGAGTTGTTTCGGGTTGTATTCCTCGTCCGTTTCAGGGTCGGTGAAGCGGTTGTTGGAGTAAAAACTCCCGATGACGCTCAAATCAGCATTCGGCTCGCGCAAAATGAGGTTCACCTTGGTTGTCTCGTCCGCCTTGATGGTGAAGAACTCGCTGTGGGTCAGGGCTGTACCGTCGTCCAAGCGGGTGCCTGCCGTGAGGATGTAATAGCCTTCGTCCAAAGGCGTGGGACGCTCGAAGGTGGAGAGCGTCATGCCGTCGTCAATGCCGGGATCTTTGGCATCGTAGGCCAAGAGGCGGAAACTCTTGCCGTCAAACTTCTTGATGCTGAAGTGCGTGTAGTATTTCGGGTCGGCGACGGATGCGATGGGGCGGTATTGGATGTCCAAATAACCGATAGCTGTTTTGGCGGGTTCGGCAGCCTCGAAATCGACGTTATTCCATTGTTTGTCAAAGTATTGCATGTTGCCGTTCACGGGGTTGATCTGTGCCGCGATGCCCAAACTCCGCGCCATGCTGACGAAGAAGATGTTGCGCGAATGGCGGTCGGCCTTGCGGGCTTTCAGCACGCCCAAAGGCGAGATGGGATAACGCTGCGGATTCAGGTTGTCGCCGGTTTGGATGTTTTTCTTCACCCAATCGACCAACAGTGCGGGGGAGTCGTGAAATTGTTGCCTTTCCGTTTCGGGGAAAAACTCGGTGAGGGTTTTGCGGTAAGGTACGAGCATTTCGTTGCTCACACGCGGACTGAGGATGTATTGCGCGTAAAGGTCGGGCGGCATGGAGATAATCGAAGAAGTGAGGTCGGGTGTGTTGTCGAAATGGTCTTTCAGCACTTCGAGGCTAATGTCGCGTAAGTCCTTGTCGGAGATGTTTTTAAGCAGTTCCACCGCCTTGATTTCCTGATTCTTGCTTTGGGCGTACTTCACGAAGTCGGCAATGGTTTGGTAGTTGCCCCAAGTCTTTTCGTAGATGCGGCACAGGGTTTTGTTGCCCGTGTTCATAATCAGTTCTTGCTGGGCTTTCTTGCATTCGGCGATGTAGGCGTTGCGCAACGAGTCCTCGTAGACGAAACGGCGGTCGTTCTCGGCACGCATTTCAGCCGTCACTTCAGGCAAGACGCAGGTCGAGGCGGGCGGCACCATGTCAAACTCAAAACTGTCCATCGTGCCTTCCTCGTGGTCGAGGGTGATGGTAACATTCTCATTTTCACCCGATTTGAAGACTTGGTAGCCAAACTTACCGTCTTTGGCAGCGTAGGCCATCATGCAGCCCATGCCAGCGGTGAGCCAAGTCTGCCCGTTTTCGTCAGTCGTCTTGGTGACCACGGTGCAAAACTCGGCATAGTTGTAAATCTTGAACTCCACAGGCAAATTGGCTTGCGGCGCTCCGTTCTCGTCCACGACGGTGAAAGTCGTCTTGGCGGTCTTGCCATAATTATCCACCACGTTGATTTCCGTGTAGTTGTCGCCGCGACTGATGACTTCCTCCGGACCATCATAATCGCCGAAGACGCGGGTATGTAACAATAAGGTGCGCGAAGCCGGTTCGTTGAACCAACCCAAGTCGAGCACAGGCTCAGGCTCGCAGGCGCCGAGGAAATGCCATTGGCCATTGACGTAAGCCTCCACCCAAGCGTGGTTGTCGTCGCAATGTGCCCAGCGTGGGGTATAGACTTGTCTCGCCGGGATGCCCACGGTGCGCAAGGCCGTCACCAACAGCGTCGATTCCTCACCGCAGCGGCCCCACGAGGTCTTGATGGTGGCCATCGGGGCGGAGGTGCGGCTGTCGGAGCCTTTGTAGTTCACGTGTTCGTGGCACCAATGGTTCACTTCGAGAACGGCATCATACAGCGAAAGGTCTTTCACGCGGCCTTTCAGTTCCTCGTAATAGGTGCTGCGGAAGGCATCCAAATTCTCATTGTTGACGCGCACAGGCACCACGAAATGCTTGAACTCGCGCTCGGGGATGCTGGCACCCCAAGGCATTTCCGCTTTGGCGCGGAAGGCATAGTTTATGCACTCGCGGTAATAGTCTTCGGTATAGTCCACGCTGTCGCCGAGGGGCATGTAAGCGTAGAGGAATTCGAGGGCTTCTTTTTCAGTGAATTGCTTGTTTTGTTTTGTTTCTCCAGTTCCCTTGCAGGCAGAAAACAGCAGGGCGGAGAAAGCGACAATAATCAATAAGGTGTTGCGCATGATAGTAAGAGTTTTGTTTCTGCAAAATTAGAAAAATTTCGACATTCAGCTTGCATGTTCCTACTACTTTTTGTCTCGCAAAATGGCTTTTGGAAAAGTTTTATCGCTTGATTTGCGCCAATTTGCTTACAAATCCCTACCTTTGCAGCCCAAAACTAATACCATCAAAGACATGTCAAACATTGTAGCAATTGTGGGAAGACCCAATGTGGGAAAATCGACGCTGTTCAACCGTCTGCTGAAGCAGCGCATGGCCATCGTGGAGGAAACGAGCGGCGTGACGCGCGACCGGCACTACGGCAAGAGCGACTGGAATGGAAAGGAATTCACCGTCATCGACACCGGCGGCTATGTGGTGGGGTCGGACGACATCTTTGAAGAAGAGATCCGCAAGCAGGTTGACTTGGCCATCGAAGAAGCCGACGTCATCATCTTTTTGGTGGATGGTCGCGACGGACTTCACATCTTGGACGAGGAAGTCGCACAGATTCTGCGCCTGCAAAAGAAACCTGTTTTGTTGGCTGTCAACAAGATAGACGAACCTAACAAGGAAAACCTGATTGGCGAATTCTATAGTTTGGGCTTGGACGAGCCTTGGCCGATTTCCGCCATGACGGGAACGGGTACAGGCGAACTATTGGACAAAATCTGCGAACTTTTGCCCTCCAACACCACCGATTTCAACACCGACCTGCCACGTTTTACCGTGGTAGGTAGGCCCAATGTCGGAAAATCGTCATTGATTAACGCCTTCCTCGGCACGGACCGCCACATCGTGACCGACATTGCCGGCACAACCCGCGATGCCAACTACACGCGCTACAATGCCTTCGGTATGGAATTCATGCTCGTTGACACGGCAGGCTTGCGCAAAAAGAGCAAGGTGGAAGAGGACATCGAGTTCTACTCCGTGCTGCGTTCCATCCGCGCCATTGAGGACTGCGACGTGGCCATTCTTATGCTTGATGCCACACAAGGTTTCGAGGCCCAAGACATGAACATCCTGCGCCTCATCGAGCGCAACAAAAAAGGTTTGGTTATGGTCGTCAACAAGTGGGATTTGGTCGAAAAGGATTCCAACACGCACAAGGCATACGAGGAACTGATTCGTTCACGCACCGCACCTTTCACCGACTATCCCATCATCTTCACCTCGGCCATCAACAAGCAACGTATATATAAGGTGCTGGAGACCGCCCATAAGGTCTACGAAAACCGCGAGCGTCGCGTGCCCGTGCGCGAGTTGAACGACAAGATGCAGGAAATCATCAATTCCGTGCCATTGCCTACTGCTTCGCGCGGACGTTTCCTAAAGATCAAGTACATCACCCAACTAAAGAGTATCGCTCCGCAGTTCATCTTCTTCTGCAACCTACCAAAGGACGTAAAGGACAACTATAAGCGCTTCTTGGAGAACAAGATACGCGAGACTTGGGACTTCAACGGGGTGCCGATTCAGTTGATATTCAAAGAGAAATAGTATTATTGGATTGGCCTGCGGCCAAGAAATCTATCAAAAATCGGAATTAAAATTTTCCGAAATATAACTATATGATTTTCAATAGATTTTTGAATTGATTTTTCAAGATTTCTTGCGAAGCAATCCCAAAAAACAACAAAATGACCGAAGAAGAAAATATCGTCCGAATAGACAAATGGCTGTGGGCGGCGCGTCTGTTCAAGACGCGCTCGCTGGCTGCCGATGCCATTAAGGGCGGCAAGGTGAAAATTGACGACAATCCCGTGAAGCCTTCGCGCGAAGTGAAGGTCGGCGATGTCATTCAAGTGCAGATTGAGCAGTTGCACAAGGTGGTAGAGGTGAAAACGGTCATCAAGAACCGCGTTTCAGCCAAGCAAGTGCCTGAAGTCTATAACGACCTCACTCCCAAGGAGGAATACGAGCGCATCGAGTTCATGCGTGCCTACAAAGCCGAGTGGCGCGACCGTGGTGCAGGCCGCCCGACCAAGAAGGAACGAAGGATGATTGAAAAGCTGAAGGACGAAATGTGATAACCTATTGCGCATAATAAAGAAAACTTCTATTTTTGCCACAGAATAAACACAAAAACGATTGAGACGATGGAACAACAGGCAGACATCCGTTGGTTGCAACGCTATTCCAACTTTCACAAGGCTTGTCAAAGACTCGTCGAAGTGACCGAAAGTGGCACAACGATTGACGACTTGTCAGAATTGGAACAAGAAGGTCTCGTACAACGTTTTGAGTACACCTTTGAATTGTCGTGGAAAGTCATGCAGGACCTGCTTATCTACAAAGGATACGAATTCATGTTGGGACCCAACGGCACTTTAAAAATGGCTTTCGAGGATGGCCTCATTTCCGACCATGACGGATGGCGGCAAATGGCAAAATCGCGCAACATGTTGAGTCATGTATACGACGAGGAAGAAGCCGATGCCATTGTCAGACTCATTTTCAGCCGTTACGCTCCTTTGTTGAAATTGTTGGACGAGAAATTGGAGCAACTATCACAAAACAAAGACTATCAGCAATCATGAAATTCGGACTAAGCGATTCCGTCATCAGCGAACTGCAAGCGGTGTTTCGCCGTCATCCCAACATCGAAAAGGTGTTGATTTTCGGCAGTCGCTCCAAAGGCAACTACCGCGAAGGCTCAGACATTGACTTGGCCGCGTTGGGCAAAGGGTTAGACTACAACCAACTGCTCCAAATCCTGACCGAAATCGACGACTTGGAGTTGCTTTATTCAGTTGATTTGCTTGACTATTACAAGACCATCAACACCCCCATCGGCGACCATATTGACCGTGTGGGGCAGGTGTTTTATCAAGCGTAAGAAATCACCCGTCTTTTGCTTTATTTCCCGCTCTTCCGCCTGTTGCAGTCGCGGCAGAGCATCTGGCAGTTTGCGGCCACCGTGTGACCTCCATCACACCATGGCTTGATGTGGTCGGCTTCCATCTGCTCGATTTCGAAATGATTGCCACAAATAGCGCAGATGCCGTTCTGCCTTTCGTACACCTCGCGTTTCATATTGTTGTCGAAGGCGCGGATGTCCAAATGACGCTCGTCGCCATCCATCACATACCAATAGATGCCGCTTTTGTTCTTCAAATCGCTGTCTTTCATCAATTCGCGCACACGCGCTCGCAACTCGCTCTCCTTATAGGGGTCGTCGCGGTGCTTGTTGTACATCTCGCCCCATTGCACACCCTTCATCTCCTTGCGTTTCTCCGTGAAGTGCATCTGCACCCATCGGATGACATTCTGGTAATACTGCCACAACTCGTCGCAATCCTCGTCGTAGCGGTGCTGTATCATATATTCCTTGATGTTGCCCTTCGAAATCCATTTCAGCACCGTTTCCAAATAGGCCTGACGGATGGGCTTGCCGTCCATATAGTCACTTCCGAGTTGATAAGCCACGCAACCTGTTTTGCTGAAGCGTCGTTTGGCCTGCGTAATCCACGGTCCGTTGTAAATCGCGTTGAGCATTTCTTGGTCGGTGAGGCGTTCACCAGCAATGTTGATGATTTGGAACCAGTCAATCTGTTCGTCCTCAGTGCCTTCGCAAATGTAAACCTGCAAGGGATAGTCGAGGATGCGCTTCTTGCCTTCGGCGGAAAGTCCGTCGAAATTGGTCAGCATACCGTCAAAAGTCATCAGATACTCGCCCCAAACGAATTGGCAAATGCTGATGGTGCGTTGTTGTCCGTCCAAAAGCTCAAAATGGTCGTCGCCCGCCTTCACCCAATACATCACATTGAGCGGGAAGCCTTTCCAAACGGTGTCCATCACGGCGTTGCGTTTCTTCGCGTCGTAAACAAACTCGCGCTGGTACTTGGGGCGAATGTTGAGCCGACCGCCGTAGCCGACGATGCCTTCTTCGGTCGCGCTGTTGTCGGCGTAGCCTTCCACCAACTCGCCGATGGTTACTTGTGTCAAATCTATTCTCATTGTTTTCTGCGGATTAAAAGTTTTGCAAATGTAGATTTTAACTCTCCGTTTACCCAAATGGCTCCTCGTCTGTTTAGGTCACTGTATTTAGAAGAGTCTGCTTTGGTGTATTCCTTTATTTTTAATCCATACTCATTGCCTCTATCAGTAATTCCAAGGATTTCAAATTGTTCAGGATTGTATGAACACATAAATGTAATTGGGACTCCCATTGCCCCATCATAATCACACGGGATGTCAGAAACTTTCCCCACATCTATTGCATCATAATTATCGTAATAGGGATAATTTTCTGACGTATAATGTTTCCATAAATCAAGTGTTTCGTGTCGTTTATTATGATCAAGATTCGTGAACCAACAAATATTGCCGAATTTGGCATATTTATGACCTTCACTTACATAGATATTATCTTTCTCATAGTCCATTGGTACTTCAAATTCTTGACCTCCATACTTAAAACCTAACCAAATCGAGTTATTCATTAGCAAAGGAAAAATCTCTTTATAAGTCACATTGTTTTGATTTCCAATAATCAAAAACTTCTTCTCATATTTCATCAACTGCGCCACATACTCGCGAAAAAGGGAAAACGGCGGATTGGTGCATACAATGTCGGCCTGTTTCAGCAATTCCACACATTCAGGGCTGCGGAAATCGCCATTGCCCTGCAATCGGGAAAGCACATTTTTGTCGTTTTGCAGTAAGTAGGCTACATCGGCCAAGTTCACGGCACCATCACCGTTGTAGTCTTCCACCTCGGTAATCTCCACTTTGTAGGCAATTTTCTTCGGTTCACTTTCCAAAGTGTCGAATTGCAACAGCAGTTCGTTGCCCATCACGGGTGAGCCGTCATAGCAAGTGGCAATCAGTTTCTTCAAGCCGAGACTGTTGAAATTGAGGGCAAAATACTTGAAGAAATTGCTTTCGTAAGGGTCGTCGCAGTTGCAAAACACCACCTTGTCGCGGAAGTGTTCTCGGTAGTGTTTCAGTTCGGCACTGATGTCGTCAATTTGAGTATAGAACTCATCCTGTTTGGCTCTCATGGCCGCATTGAGGCTTTTGTTTCCTGCCATATTGGATTGATAGTTGGAGCACTGCTATCAATCGGCGCGGCGACAAAAAGCGTGAGCCTCTTATCGCGTACCAAGGCAACCCGGCAAGGAGACCTTTTCAACCCTTAAGAAGCCCACAATTTGTGAGCACTGTACTATTAGGGTTGAAAATCTCCGTTTGCAACGGAAACCTCACTATCATTATCGGTGTCTTATCTCCAAAATAACTTTGCCGGGTTTTTCGGTCGACGCGAAATAATAGTAATGCTTTGGTTTATAATATGTTACTTTTTACTCTTTTCTGTTTTCAATAGTTTTTGACATTCAAGGACAGCAACAAGTGCTATCTGATTATAATATGTCTTTTGAGTTTATTTTTTGTTCGATTGTTTTGGTTCAACTATTATCGTTTGCTTTCAATCTGCAAATATAAACATTTTGAGAATTATGCTATCTTTTCGAGGAAATCATCTTGCTCGCAGTTTTTCTTGGAGGCCAACTCTTTCTTCCTCAGAAATGGCATGTTGCAACCGAAATACATGGGTCGGAGGAATATGGATGTGGTCGTCAGGATTATCTGAAATTGGCAGGATGAGATAACTATCGTCCATGGCATCAAGCACTGGAAAATGGTCTTCTGGTGTAGGCGGCAATGCTGCGATAATCCCTATAACAATCCTTTTATAACACAAGGCTTCAACAATATCCCCAACCTTGAAATGAATGTCTTCTTTGTTTCGTCCATGGAAATCATTGGCAAGATTGTAGTCTTGCAAACACGCTTCAAGAAAGTTTCCTGACGGGTTGTATGACCTGACACTTAACCAGTCCACATCGCCAAGGTTGCCATCAACGGAAATCTCTTTCACCAAATAAGCGTAGATTTCTTCAGGGAAATAGGTTTCCGAAGCGTTTCGCTTCATTGCAGCAATTGCCTTTTCAAGAGATGAAAAATGCCCTCGAACAACAGAGATTGCTTCAAAATCTCTTGATGCTTCTGCAAAGGTGCCATCGCATCGGATTTCATCAAGTCGGAAAATGGAGGTGGTCATATTGCTTTTCATTTACCATTACCCACATTCAACAACCGCATAATGCAACCGCCCTTGTTGTTTTCAACTATCTTTGTTACAATGGTTTGTTCAAGATAAATCATATAGCAGTGATGCAAACTCAAAATCATATCTTGAAGATGCTGGTCTTCTTCCATGTCTATAATGTTCAATCCCACAGCCTTGCATTGTTCCTTTGAGATATGCCTGCTATGAACTTTCGTCGCATCGTTATTGTTGAAGGCTTTCATTATCTCTTTTCTTTTTCCCTTTTCGGAAATGGTTTTTGATAGAATGTTATCGGCTAAGTCATTTGATAACTCTATTGCCTGCTCGCAAGTAACCAAAAACGTAGGATTATATTTAGAAAAAATCACTTGCCACAAACCCAAAGCATGGGGATTTGATTTTATGTCTTCTTTCGCCTTTTCAAACTCCTTCAAAACAGATTGGCAAGCAACACCTCCTATCTGTGGGTCAAAGGGACCAAGACATGACTGCTTTCCCAGCATTATTTCCCTACAGGAAACGGCAATCATTGACCCCGCCGACATTGCCATCTGCGGCACTATGGCTCTAATATCATTGTTGAAGATAGAGTGCAAATAATTGATAATCTTTTCTGTAGCGGAGATGTCACCACCCGGAGTGTGCAAAATCAAATCGACCCCTTTGGACTTGTCAAGTTTATAAACGGCTTCCATGAAAGCGTTCATATCCTTATCATTTATGGATACATCCGAGGCTGTCGGCTTTTGCAACCATCCAGAGTAATAAGAGATGACATTTCTTCCTGTACATTTGGAAATCTCATCAAGATACTTTTTCTTCTCTTCAACTAAAAATGTTATCTTGTTTTCTTCTTTGGTGTTTGAAAACTTATTGAATATTTCACTCCAACTTGGCATGGTTCAATGTTTTATGAAAGGATACCACTTACCGTGATTTGATTTTCATCATATATGGAGAATTGCTCGTAATAATCACCTTTTTTCACCCATTCCTGACGAATAAAGGGATTGTCATTCTTGAAGCCGTCCATAATTAAGCCAAGATCCATGACTAATCCAGACTGTCTATCCAACTTTTTGCTTTGCTCGTTATTTGTACTCATAATGATATTAACCCAATAATTACGCTGCAAAATTACATATTTCTTTCGTACTTGCAAATAATTCACAAAGGCGACCCCAAAACGGAGTCGCCTTTGTCCTAATTGGTTGTCCTCTCGAAATTACACCATCAATGCGCCGACAAGACCCAAGATAGCGTAGAACTCGGGAAGAGCGGCGTAAATCAAGGTGTTGGTGAACACGTCGTGACCTTGGCTCACGCCGACGATACCGTTGGCGCAAACCTGTCCCTGACGCATGGCCGAGATCATGCAGACCAAGCCCACGCAAAGGCCCACGCCAAAGATGACGAGACCATTCGACGGGTCGGCTTGCATCTTGCTCAGCAGCATGAAGAAGGCCACAAAGCCGTAGATGCCCTGAGTGGCCGGTAGTGCCGACAGCACCATGAAATTGCCCGATGCCTCGGGACGTTTCTTGAGGCCGCCTTCGGCAGCGTTGCCCGCCGTCGAAGTGCCGATTGAACTTCCGATACCTGCCAAGGCCAACACGAGGCCTAAACCGAGATAACCTAAGATTGTTGCTAACATATTATTAAAGATTTAAAATTTAAGATTCAAGATTCAAAATTTAAGATTGTAAAGGGTTGTACCTGCGGCCTGAGCCTTCGTAACCGGAGTTTTTGAAGAACTCGAGGAAGTTGAGTCGCAAGGGATGCACGAAGGCACCCAACACGCACATCGCGACATTCAGCACATGGCCAATCACCACGATGAGGATGAAAGCCACCCAACCGAAACCGCCATCACCAAGGGCTTGCAAGCCAATGGCGTTGAAAGCCTCGCCGAGTTTGGCACCAGCCAAGCCCAAGGCATACAGACGCAAGTAACTCAACACGTCGCCGAGCAAGCCCGTGGCCGTGTTGTAGGTATCCCACAAGCCCGAACCGAAGTTGAGCAAAGGATTGCGTTTCAAGTCGTTGAGGAAGAAAATGCCCAAGGCGGAGAGGCTGCCTAACACGATGACAATCCACTTCGTCAGGGCCTTGTCCATCACGCCCATCAAGGCGAGACCGCCCACAATGACGCCACCTACAATAAGTAGTGTCCAGCCCCAAGTGCCCAAGGAGTTGGCGAAGCCTTTCACCTTGGTACTCTGATAGGTCTTGACAATCATAGCGAGGCAGATGTGTACGATACCTACAAGCAATGCCAAAACCATCGTGCCGTCGTATCCTGCAATCTTCGAGGGTAACATGATGCGTTTCACCCCTTCTGGGAGCCAGCTCCAAGTGAGCATATCCGTGGAGAAGAAGGTGTGGAACAGCAAGCCGATGACCGTGGTGGCAATGCCCAAGGTCACGCCGAGAGGCGCAATCTTGCCCAACACTTTCTTCAGCCCGAGGCTCGCCAAGATGAGCACGAGGCCGTAGCCCGCGTCGCCCATGCAGAAGGCAAAAAACAGCATGAAGAAGATGGAAATGAACACGGTTGGGTCGAACTCATCATATTTGGGCCGACCGTACATATCGGTCAGCATCTCAAACATCGAAACAAACTTGTTGTTTTTCAACTTGATTGGCGGATTATCATCGGCTTTGGCCTTATCGACCAAATAAAGGATGTTTTCCTTTTCCAACATATCGTGCAAGGCAGGCTCGTTTTCGACGGGAGCAAAGCCCTCAAAGACAGTGATATAGTCTTCGGCAGCCTTCTCGCCCGCGACGTTGGCCAAATGCAAATCGAGTTTCGACAAAGTCTTGTCCAACTCGGCTTGAATCACAGGTTCGTGCCATTTCAGTTGGGCCAAACGATGCTCTTTCTCTTTCACCTGCGCCTCCAAGTCGGCAATTTGCTTCTCGATGGCGGCATAGTCGCGGTCGGGAGCAGGCAGTTCCTTCAACGGGAAGTCGTAGTCGTCGGAGTCGGAAACGACCACGAAATAACTGTTGCCGCCGAGATTCGAAATCTCGCTCAGCGCGTACTGTTCCTTCCAAGCTGGGTCGATGGCTTTCGCCTTGTAGAAGTGGAGTTTCAGTCCGGTACCTTTGAGGCGGTCGAAACTCTTGGCGTCAAACTGGCCCCAAGGCACCAACTCATCCGCGTCCTTGCGAAGTTGCGGCAACTGGGCTTCGATGGCTCCTTTGTCGCGCACAGTCTCCATCACCTCCACGGCGAAGTCGGTCGGCTTCTGACCCGGGTCTTCCGCTTTTTCGACTTCCTTCAAGGCCGTAAGCGCATCGCGGTAAATCTCCGCCCGTGCCGACAGCTTCTCCGATTTCTCGTCGATGGGCTTCAGCGAGCGGGTGATGTCCACCACGCCCACCGATTGCAGCTTCTCCAAGAAGGCATCGGCATCGCCGCTCATAAGGATGAAATCATATTTCGTCATTTCAGTTACCATATTCTGCCTCCTCCTCTTCTATGTGTTTGTTTTTCACGATTTTCTGCGAAGCCTTGTCGAGGTTCTCCGCATCTTCCATATATCGCTTGATCTTACGTATGGCTTCGTTGTAGCCAGGAATTTGCACCTTCTCGTAAAGGTTGACTTTCTGCGTGGTCTTTTTCCGTTGGTAGTCCAAAACGCGGCTCACCTCGGTATAGACCTCCGACTCGATGCCCAACTGTGCCAAGTTTTTCAGGATTTGAACGCCGTCGGCATACCACATCGGCTTGGTGAAGAGGTTGATGTCCTTCACGTCGAACAGCACCTCCTCCAACGACGGCACGGGTACTCCCGCAATCTTGACGGTCTTCAGCTTGACATCGGTCACGGAAATCAGTCCTGGCTCAAATTCATTCCAAAGCCGGGCCATATACTCATACGACTTGAGTTCGGCCTCTAACTGTGCGACAAGGCTCTCCGAATGTTGCTTGGCTTTCTTCACCTCAAGGCGCAGCGCGCTCTCCTTGCTCTTCAGCGTGGGGAGGGCACGGGTTCGCGTCTTGAGCTGCTTGTTCATCTCATTCAGCGAGGTCTTGTTATATTGAAATTTGATGGCCATGATTACATTATAATGGATGTGTGCATGGGGTTCACTACCCTAACGCCTTTTACCGTCATGGCGGACAAAGATCCGCCATCTCCTATGCGCGAAGACAGTCTTTCACGCTTGGGAGATTGCGGGTCAAGCCCGCAATGACGATTAAGGGTCAAGTGAGATGTTCCCATATTATTCTTTCTCTTTCCAGTATTTTTCAATGAGTTTCTCCTTCAAGCCCGTCTCGGCCTTGGTGAAATACTTGCCGAACAACTCCCAAGCTGTGTCAAGCATCTCCGTAATCGGAATGTTGACGTCGATGGCGAGGAGGCGCGTGGCGTATTCCTTGGCGTAGTCGAGGCAGCGAAGGTCGTAGTCGCTCAGGTCGAAGCCGTTCTCCAACTTCGTCTTGGCGTTGGAAGCATCGGCGTAGAGTCGCACCGAGGTGTTCATCACCGCGCTATGATCCTCGCGGGTCTTCTTGTTCTGCACATGTTGCTTCAGACGCGACAGCGAACGGAACGGGTCCACAATGACCTTGCCCGAATCGGCATCGGCACGGAGGAACAACTGTCCCTCGGTGATATAACCCGTGTTGTCAGGAATGGCGTGCGTGATGTCGCCATCGTTCAAGGTCGTCACGGCAATAATGGTGATGGAACCGCCATCGGGCAACTGCACGGCCTTTTCGTAAATCTTCGCGAGGTCGGAATAAAGTGAGCCGGGCATGGAGTCCTTGGATGGGATTTGGTCCATACGATTGCTCACGATACTCAAAGCGTCGGCATACAAAGTCATATCGGTGAGCAGCACCAAGACCTTCTCGTTCTTGTCAACGGCGAAGTATTCCGCAGCGGTCAAGGCCATGTCGGGAATCAGCAGACGCTCGACTGGCGGCTGGTCGGTGGTGTTCACGAAACTGATGATCTTGTGCAAGGCACCCGCGCTCTCAAACTCGTTTTTGAAAAACAGGTAGTCGTCGTTAGAAAGACCCATACCGCCGAGGATGATCTTATCGACATCGGCGCGGAGGGCAACCATGCTCATCACCTTATTGTAAGGCTGGTCGGGGTCGGCGAAGAACGGAATCTTCTGTCCCGAAACCAAAGTGTTGTTCAAGTCGATGCCGGCGATACCCGTAGGAATCAGCTCGGAAGGCATACGACGCTTGTAGGGGTTCACGGAGGGGCCGCCGATTTGGCGTTTCTCGCCCTCCACAGCCGGACCGCCGTCGATAGGCTCGCCGTAAGCGTTGAAGAAACGGCCGGCCAGTTCGTCGCTCACGTTCAAGGTTGGCGGCTCGCCAAAGAAGGTCACTTCGGCGTTGGTCGGGATGTCTTCCGTGCCGCCAAACACCTGCAAGGTGACGGCGTTGTCCTTGATTTTCACCACCTGCGCCAAACGACCTGCCACAACAGCGAGTTCGTCGTTGGCCACGCCTTGCGCCTCAAGGGTCACGGTGGCCTTGGTGATGGCGGTCAGCTTCGTATAGATGCGTTGAAAGGCTTTCTCACTCATGTTTCAGTTCCTCCTTTAACTGTCCAAGATATTTTTCAAAGTTTTCCGACTTGAATTCCGAGTAGTTCATCTGTCGGCAGATGTTAATCAGGCCCTTGAAGTAGGTCGTACACTCCTCGAAGTTGTCGAACTTGAAGCTACGGTCGCAGATTTCGAGCACAAGGTCGAGCATGAACTTTTGGCGTTCAAGCGGCGTTGAGCCGTCGATTTCGTCGAAAGCGTCTTGTTGAAGTATCACAAAGTCAATGAGTTCCGACTTCCAATATTGCTCGTGGTACGACATCGGCACGCCGTCGTCACCCAAGATGTTGATTTGCTCGTAGGCATCCTTACCCTTACGGATGATGTATTTCGTCTTCGTCACCTTATCGACCCAACCTTTTTCAATCTTGTTGTCAAGATATTCAATGATTTCGGGATATTCGAGGTATTTCGAGTAGGAATCCACGGGATCGACGGCGGGATAGCGCTTCTTGTCGGCGCGGTTCTGCGAAAGGCCATAGAAGCAACGGGCCGCTTTCTTGGTGGATTCGGTGACAGGTTCCTTCAGGTTACCGCCTGCAGGCGACACCGTTCCGATGAAAGTAATGGAGCCGGATTGGCCGTTGTTCAGTTTCACATAACCCGCACGAGCGTAGAAGTTGGAGATGATGGCCGACAAATCGACCGGGAAGCCGTCCTGGCCAGGCAGTTCCTCCAAGCGGTTACTCATCTCACGCAAGGCCTGCGCCCAACGCGAGGTGGAGTCGGCGAGCAGCAAGACTTTCATGCCCATAGCGCGGTAGTATTCGCCGAGGGTCATGGCGGTATAGACCGAAGCCTCACGAGCCGCCACCGGCATATTGGACGTGTTGCAGATGATGATGGTACGCTCCATCAGGCTGCGACCCGTGTGCTTGTCCTTCAGTTCGGGGAACTCGGTGAAGATTTCCACCACCTCGTTGGCACGCTCGCCGCAAGCCGCCATGATGATGATGTCGGCGTCGGCTTGCTCGGCGAGGGCGTGTTGCAGCACGGTCTTGCCGCAGCCGAAAGGTCCGGGGATGAAGCCCGTGCCACCTTCGGCGATGGGATTGAGCGTGTCGATGGTGCGCACACCCGTCTCCATCACCTTGAAGGGACGAGGTTTTTCCACATAGCCACCCACGGCCACCTTGACAGGCCATTTCTGGATCATGGTCACCTTCACTTCCTCACCTTCCGCGTTGGTCAGCGTGGCGATGGTATCGGTGATCTTGTATTGTCCGGCAGCAGCTACCGACTTCACGGTGTAAGTGCCCTTGAAGTTGAACGGCACCATGATTTTGTGGGGCAGCCAGCCTTCCTTGACTTCGCCTAACCAGTCGGCGGCAACCACTTGGTCGCCAGCCTTGGCGAGGGGTTTGAAGTCCCAAAGTTTCTCTTCGTCCAAGGCCTTGGTGTATTCACCGCGTTTCAGAAACACGCCCGTCATGGTGGCGAGGTTGTTCTGCAGACCGTCGAAGTTGCTCGAAAGCAAACCGGGGCCCAAGGTCACTTCAAGCATGTAGCCTTGGAATTCCACCTTGTCGCCGATTTGGAGGCCGCGCGTGCTCTCAAACACCTGCACGGAGGCTTTGTTCCCGTTCACCTTGATGACCTCCGCCATCAGCTTGGTGCCTGCCAAGTCGATGAAGCAGATTTCATTCTGTGCCACAGGGCCGTCCACCTCCACAGTGACGAGGTTTGCAATGATTCCTGTAACTTTTCCTGTTGTTTTCATTATTTATTGGATTTCTAATTTCTATATTTCTTATTTCAAGATTTTCTTTTTATCGCTTTGCGTCATTGCGAGGCACGAAGCAATCCATATTTTCAGCTTATTACATTCGATTCTATCAACAATTTCACGGCAACACCCATCAAAATCGCGATGCCGAAACTCAACAAAGTGCCGACCAAAACATATTCCGACTTCACTGTATCCGTTTCCCTAAACCTCAACAGCGACTTGGCAGCCAACAAAAAGCCTATGGCTTCGTATTGCCCCAACATGACAAAAACCAGCGTAAGCATCCTTTCAACATTGCCAATCACACGACCAGCATTGGGCAAACTTTGTTCTTTTCCGCTGTCAGGAATGGTAATTTTTGCTTCCTTGAAGATGTTCTGAATGATGAAATTGGCTGGGCGCAAGCAAAACACGAGAGCCATAATCCACAGCAAAACCTTTGTTTCGGGCAACCATATCGGGAGCGAGATTACACCTTTATTAAAAAGAGCCACCACCGCGACAATAACCGCCAAATGCAGCAACTGGTCAATGAAGAACGCGCCTTTCAGGTTCTTGCAAACCGATTTCAGGCCGTCGATGACGAGATGCAGCACAGCAATCAGCAACGCTGCCCACCAAAAGCCCACATTCAAGGAAAACAGCCAAGCGCAGCCAAAAGTAATCATCGCATGAATGTACAAATGCCTCGACTTGAACGCATTGTCGGCCTTGCTCTTGCAGGACTTTTCTGTCTGCAAATAGAAGTCGCTGATAAGGTGCGCCAAAAGTTGCAATATGAGGAGTTTGCACGTCATGATTCGAAGTCCAGTTTTTCAAAGTATTTTACGGCGGATTCGATGGCGTTCCAACCGATAGCATTACTAAGTTGATTTACAGCGTGCTGCCTTATATTCAACAAATTGGCTATTTCTATTTCCTTTTTTCCGAGCAACTTATAATAAGCGACTTCGCTTTGTCTTGATGTCGCATTTTTCAACAAAACATCCAAAAATTCCAACACAACATCCATTTGCTCAGCAAAAGAAGAGTTTTTATGACCAAGAAACATACTTCTCTTCATGACAATCCTTTCTTTACCAGTATGTTTCTGATTTTCCAACAACCTTCCTGAATAGTAAATTGCCTCTCCGTCCAAAACATCTTGTTTTTGGTCTGCTGTACGCATTTCACCGATGCCAATGGCCAGCCGTACACCATATTTTCTGAACAATTCGCGCTTGGCATTTGTATCTTTCTTCCATGAAAATGTCTTTTTCACCAAAGTCTTCAACAACAATGCCGTTCGAAGTGCCTCATGTGGGTCACGCATAAAAATCTCGACCGAATCGCCTTTGAACAATCGACCCCAATTCTTACCTTGCGACTTTTCCGAAAGGCTTTCAAGGAATCGGCGAATCTCCGATTGCAAAAGCGTCAGTTCCTCAACGCTCAACGAGGTTGAAGAAACGATGTCTGCCGAAATTGTTGCTTGTACCATTGTTATATGCTTTCTCTATCCAATTTGTTTTATCAGTATTATTGCTGATATTTTATTTTTATCAGTTTTTTTACTGATATTTTATGTGTATAACCCATTTTGGCGTTTTTTATTGTCCGTTTATCGGTTTTAGAACCGATATTCTCTAATTATCGGCTTTTTTACCGATATTTTCAAATTATCGGTATTTTTACCTATACTTTCCCTCCTCCGCTCAAATCCAAATTCGCGCTCGTGCCTCTAATCTCTTGAACCAGTTTCTTGAACATCTCCTGACCCTTGGCCGCATCAAGTTCGGCCCAGCGTTGGACGGTCTTGGCCTTGACGAGGAAGGCGAGGATGGCGTTCATGTTGAAGTAGTCCATGCGGGCGATGTCGCTGGCCTTCTCCCATTTCAGCTCGTCCATCTTCTGCTCGCGCTGCACGAAGTCGGCATCGGCGAGAATCTCACTGATTTGCTTCTCTTCTTCAAAGTCGGCTTCGGGCAGTTCCACAAGGTAGTTGTCGCCCTGCTTGTTGAGGCGTTTGGCCAAATAGTTCACCTTCATATTGCGCAGGCGTCCGTCGAAATCGAAATACTCGCGGATGAAGCGGTTCTTGCTCTCGGCGGCCTTGGCGTAGAAGTCGGCACCCAAAGAGTTTTCATCGAAACCCTCCTCCATAAGTCCGACCAACTGTTGGTCTTTCCGAAGCCCGAAGTCAGTTCCGGCAAGCCGGCCACGATATAGACGTAGTTATCCATCAGCCGAAGAGGATTTTCTTGGTGGCGGGACGCAGGTAGTTGGCAATGAGTTGGGTGAACTCCTCGTCGGTGAAGTTGAGCATATAGCCGCCTTCCTTGGGCGAAATCTTGAAGCCGCCGTTCATCTTCTTGGAATAGTCAACCTTCACCTCGCCCTTGAACTGGTTGGCGATTTCGTTCTTCACGAAAGGCTCCACTTCTGCCTTCAGCGATTCGGGCAGGATAAGGCTCAAATCGACGGGCGAAGCGTTTTGTGGGTTGAAAGCCTTCACCACGCTGGCAATCAGTTCTTTCGCAAAAGCGGCATCGCCCATATTGGCTTTCACGCCTTCTTGGGCGGCCTTGGTCACCACCATCTTCTCGATTTCCTGTTTCGTCACGGCGATGCTCTGCGTGGCGGCCATTTTCACGTCGGCGGTCACTTTGGTTTTCAGTTCCTCGGCTTCCTTGTTGGCTTGGGCGATGATGCGGTCGGCCTCGGCCTTGGCGTATGCCACAATGCGATTGGCCTCAGCCTGAGCCTTTTGCACCAGTTCTTCGCCATCATGTTTTCCTTTCGACAAGCCCTCGTTATAGAGCCTGTCGGTCAATTGTTGCAGTTTGTCTTGCATATATTTTTCGTTTTGTTGTTGCTTTATGATTTGGGCGCAAAGATAGCAATTTCGTTGACACGGAACAAAAAAACAAAACGAAAAGTTGAGGATTTTTTCGAGGGTCGGATTACCTTGCTGAACAAACCAATCGCACCGACCGACCATAGCATCGATTACTCGCATTGTTTGTAGTGAGGTACGATTCTTTGATGCTCGTAAGATATGCGTAGGTGCTGTTGAAGTATGATGCTGACCAATAATAGCCACACAAGCCGATTTCGCCGACCGAAGTGCCAAACCGATAGCCGGCGGCAGGAAAGAAAACTGCACCAGCACCTTCAAGAATGGTCCATTGTGTTGCTGAAATGGTGTTGCTGTCAAATGTTGATTCGCTACTGTTTGTGTTGTTTAGGCTATAGGTGGCTGCTTCCCAATCGTCGGGCAACAGAATTACGCCATTTGTGCCGTTCACCTGCGCCTTGGCGTAACGAATGCCTGATGAAGTGCTTCTCGTGTTGAAGACATAACTCCATTCATCAATGAGCAAAGTGCGCCATGTGTTTGTGGTGTTTCCGCCGTTGCTGATAGGATTGTAAACGCCCCAATCAGCATTGGCATACATGCCAGTCAAATTGGATTGTCCGGGATGTCCGTATTGGCTTCCACTTGAATAGCTGTAATCCCACGGATGATAGTAAGTGTTGCCGTTGTTCCAACCGCTTGTAGCCCAACCAAACAAATCAATCCAACCATCGAAGGAGGAGGAGATGTTGTGGTTGTCACTACCAACGTAGTCCCATTGGTTTTCGGCAAAACGCCATGTGTCGGTGGAGGCTTGGTATTGCAGGTTGCCTTGCGAGAAATACACTGTAGTTGTATCACTCACCGAAAAGATGCCATCAATGGCACCTGTGGGAACATTGCTTTGCGGATTAGGAACGCTGAAAGTCACCGTAACAGGTACCGTCCGGGTCGAATAGTAGTGGTAGCCATATCCAGGGTAAAATTCTGATATGGTGCCTCTCCATTGCCCGTTGCCCTTGTAAATGGAAGTGCCCCATTGCGACTTGATGATGTCGCCTGTTTGTGGAGTGAATGACCCAAACGCCGTGGAGAAGTCCACTGTGTCAGTTCTCGGGCAGCTAATCCAAGTCCATCCTGGATGTAAAGTGATTGTAACTTCTTGAGCCTTAACATTTAGAATTGCAGCCATTATTGCCAGCAGGCACAGAAGAATTGTTCTCGTTTTTTTCATGTTTTGTGTTTTGTTGTAAATTTTTTTCTGTCAAACATTTTCCCTCAAACCCGGTAATACGACGCCAAAATTCGAGCAAACCACTTGGCGGGCAGGATGCGTTTCAGCAAGACAGATAGTTTTTGCTCCAACGATGCCACCACATAGCCGTTTCGGGGATTGTTTTTCTTGATGATTTGACTGATTTTTCGGGCCAAAACGATGGGTTTGAGACCACCGTTTTCGTCATGTTCCACCTTCTCGATGGCGGTTTTGTAAATCGGGTAGGCTTGTAATGCAGCTTGATTTTTGACTTTTTTGCGACTGCCTGTGAATCCCGTGCTGAAATCGCCTGGACGAAGAACCACCACTTTGATTCCCAACGCCTTGGTCTCCAATCTCAAAGCCTCGCAATAGCCCTCGATGGCGAACTTGCTGGCGGAATAGAAGCCTTGGAACGGCAGTCCCATCAGGCCGCCGATGCTGCTCAATGCGATGATTTTGCCGCTGCCTTGCTTACGCATGTGGGGCAAAACGGCATCCACACAATGCACCAAACCCATGAAGTTGGTGTCCATCTGCAAGCGGACTTCCTCTTCGGAGGCAAACTCCAACGGACCGCCAATGCCCATGCCGGCATTGTTGACCAATACGTCAATACGACCTTCTTTTTCAACGATTTGTGCCACTGCTTTTTCAATGGCTTCTTTGTCGCGAACATCGACATTGAAATAATGCACATTAAGCAAAGGCTCCACCGAGCGGCGAACCGTGCCATAAACAATATGACCTTCATTCGACAGCAACCTGGCTGTTTCAAGGCCAAATCCGGAAGATATGCCTGTTATGAAAACAACCATCCTCAAATCACACCAATCTCTCTAAATGCCTTGGTAATCTTTTCAATAGCCTCATCCACCTGTTCAAAAGTATGGGTGGCCATAAGTGCGAAACGAATTAGGACATCGTTTTCGGGCACGGCGGGCGCAATGACGGGCGTGACGAATACGCCATCCTCCAAAAGCCTGTTGCACAGCCAAAATGCCTTCTCTGAACTACGCACAAACAACGGGATAATCGGAGTCTCGCTGTTTCCTGTGTCGAAGCCTCTGTCTTGGAACTGCTTGCGGGCATAGTTGCTCAAGTCCCACAGGTGCTGGATGCGCTCTGGCTCGCTGAGCATGATGTCGATGGCCTTGCTCACCGAAGCCACATTTGCAGGCGGCATACTCGCACTGAAAATCAAGGATCGAGCGTTGTGTTTCAGGTAGTTGATGATGTCGAAATCGGCGGCAATGAAACCACCCAACGAGCCAAACGACTTGCTGAAAGTGCCCATAATCAAATCGACCTTGTCGGTAAGGCCGAAATGGTCTGCGGTGCCGCGACCCTGATGGCCCAAAACGCCGAGAGAGTGGGCATCGTCAATCATAATATCGGCATTGTATTCCTCGGCCAGTTCGACCATCCTGGGCAGGGGAACAATATCGCCCTCCATTGAGAAGATGCCGTCGGCCACAATGAGTTTGACGGAATCGGGATTGCAAAGTTTCAGTTTGGCCTCGAGGTTGTCCATGTCGTTGTGGTTGAATTTCCACACCTTGCCAAACGAAAGGCGGCTGCCCTCGATGATGGAAGCATGGTCGAGGCTGTCCAAAAGCAGGTAGTCGTTGCGGCCACAAAGTGCCGAAACCACGCCTAAGTTGACCTGAAAACCCGTGCTGAAACACACGGCCTGTTCCTTGCCCACCAATTTGGCTAATTTTTCTTCCAATGCCACATGAATGTCAAGTGTGCCGTTGAGGAAACGTGATCCTGAGCAACTGGTGCCATATTTCTTGATGGCTTCGATTGCGGCCTCTTTCAGGCGTGGGTCATTGGAGAGGCCGAGGTAGCTGTTAGAGCCGAACATCAGCACATCTTTCCCATTGATTTTAACCACCGTACTCTGCTCAGACTCAATGGGTTTGTAGTAAGGATAAATACCTTTGGCTTGGGCCTCTTGTGGTGCCCTATATTTTGCACAGGATTGTTGTAAAAGGTGAGTTTTCATAGGTATTCAGATTTGTTTTATATACGTTCTCGCTCTCTTGGTAAGGTCGTGTTCAAGATAGCGCCAAAGATTCTGCACGCTGGTGTTGTCCTCCAATTCGCGCGTCGATTCAATGAATTTGATGCCGTTTTTCGTGATGCCTTGAGCAAACTTGTGGAATATCATGGCATTCACGCCCTTGTTCTTGTACTTTTCGTCGATGGCGATAAGAAGCAGGTCGATGGTGTCGTTGTGTTTCAGGGCTTTCAGCATGTGTAGCCAACCGAAAGGAAACAGCGAGCCTTTGGCCTTTTGCATGGCCTTGGCCAACGAAGGCAAGGCTACACCAAAACCTACCACTTGCTCGTCGGCATCGAGAACGATGGAGACGTAGTCGACATTGATGTTGGTTAGGAATTGCTTCTTCAGGTCTTCGCATTGCCCTTCCGAAAGGTCAGAAAAACCGTGAAGGGCGGCATAAGCCGAGTTGAGGCAACGGAACAGGCCGTCGAGATAGGGATGCAGCTCCGCACGATTGTGGAATTCGGCCTGATGCAGTCCGTTTTTGACGGAAACCAACTGGGCCATACGCTCATAACGGTCGGGAATGACCTCCGGAACCTTGATGAGATATTCCACATAATCAGCATCTTTGGCATACCCCAATTCCGTCAGGTGCTTTTCATAATAAGGTGCATTGTATTTGCCGTAGGGGGTAGGCAGTTTGTCGAAACCCTCCACCAACACACCTGCGGGGTCAAACTCGAGGAAGCCCATCGGACCGTTTATCGTGTCCATGCCTTTTTCCTTGGCATAGCGTTCGATGGTGTCAATCAAGGCTTTGGAAACATTGCGGTCGTCAATGAAGTCAATCCAGCCGAAGCGACAAATCTTTCTGCCTGTTTTTTCGTTGTATTTGCGGTTGATGATGCCTGCAACCCTTCCGACCACCGTTCCTTTTTCGTCGTAGGCAAGCCAATACTTGCTTTCGCAAACTTCAAAGGCATGGTTCTTTTCAGGGGTTAAGGTGTCTAAATCCATCGACTCGATTTGCGGAACATAAACAGGATTGTTCTTGTACAAGGCGTTTGGGAAATGCACAAACGTCTTCAATTCCTTCCTTGTATTGACTTCTTTTATCTTCGCAATCATCGTGCAAAAATACGTTTTTATGGAATACAGCGCACCAAAACCTTAAAATTTCTCGGATTTCAACCAAATTTACTACTTTTGCACTTGCATTCCACATGCACCGACAACTAAGATATAAAACTAATATTGAGAATTTTACCATCATGCAGACCCTGAAATCCAACATACGCACCAACTCAGAGGAGTTCAAGCAGAACGAGAAAAACATGCTCGCGCTGATGGCGCAATACCGCGAGGCGATGTCGGCCTCGATGCAAGGCGGCGGCGAATCCGCTGTGGCCAAGCACAAGAAACGCAACAAGCTCCTTGCCCGCGAGCGCATCGACCTCCTCATCGACCCGAACACGCCGTTCCTCGAACTTTCGCCGATGGCGGCCTACGATACCTATAACAATGACTTCCCCTCGGCGGGCATCATCACCGGCATCGGGGTGATTCAAGGCCGCGAAGCGATGATTGTGGCCAACGACGCCACAGTGAAAGGCGGTACCTACATGCAATACACCGTGAAGAAACACCTTCGCGCCCAAGAGATTGCGATGGAGAACCACTTGCCTTGCGTCTATATGGTCGACAGCGGCGGCGCTTTCCTTCCCGAGCAAGACACGGTCTTCCCCGACCGCGACCACTTCGGGCGGTTCTTCTACAACCAAGCCCGCATGTCGGCCTTGGGCATCCCGCAAATCGCCATCGTGATGGGCATGTGTACCGCTGGCGGTGCCTACGTTCCGGCCATGAGCGATGAGACCATCATCGTGCGCAACCAAGGCACGATTTATCTCGGCGGACCGCCCTTGGTGAAGGCCGCCACGGGTGAGGTGGTCACGGCGGAGGAATTGGGTGGCGGCGAGATGCACACCTCGATTTCAGGCGTCGCAGACCACTTGGCCGAGAACGACCAACACGCCTTGCAGATTTGCCGCAACATCTTCAAGACCTTGGAGAAGTCGCACCGCCAAAAGTTGGACATGTTGCCCGTTGAGGCACCTCTCTACGACCCTCACGACCTCTACGGCCTCGCGCCCATCGACTTCCACAAATTGGTCGATCCTCGAGAGATTATCGCCAGAATCGTGGACGGCAGCCGTTTTCAAGAGTTCAAGTCGAGGTATGCCACCACGCTTGTTTGCGGTTTCGCGCATTTGATGGGCTTCCCCGTGGGCATCCTTGCCAACTTTGGAGTATTGTTCTCAGAATCAGCACTGAAGGCCACGCACTTCATCGAGCTATGCTGCCAAAGAAACATCCCGTTGGTGTTTTTGCAAAACATCACGGGCTTTATGGTGGGCAAGCAGTACGAGCAGGGCGGCATTGCCAAGGACGGTGCCAAGATGGTACACGCGGTGAGCAATGCCAACGTGCCCAAGTTCACGGTCATTTTCGGTGGCTCGTTTGGTGCGGGCAACTACGGCATGGCGGGTCGCGCCTACAGTCCGAGGCTGCTCTTCATGTGGCCCAATGCCAAAATCTCCGTCATGGGCGGCGAACAGGCGGCCAGCGTCCTTGCCACAGTGAAGGAAGACCAATACAAATACAAAGGTTTGGAAGTCCCGAAAGACGAAATCGCGCAGCTGAAGAAGGAAATCTTGGCCAAATACGACTACGAAGGCTCGGCGTTCTACAGCACCGCCCGCCTCTGGGACGACGGCATCATCGACCCCATCGACACGCGCAAAATCCTCGCCTTGGGCATCGCCGCCTCATTGAACCAGCCCTTCCCGCCACAGCAGTTTGGGGTGTTTAGGATGTAGTATTTAAATCGAAAAACCACAACTATGAAAAAAATGAACATTCCCCTCATTGGGACGTTGATTGTGCTCTCGCTTGTCGTTTGTCCAATCCTTTACATCAATATGGGGCCTGCCCTCGATGCTTCGCAACTCGAAGTGCTTAAAACACTTGGTATCATTGCCGGATGCAGCGCGTTTTTGTGCTTTACGTTAGGCGAAATCACGGGCAACAACAGCCAAGTCGACAAGATTTGGAGCTTGCTGCCTATCGCTTATTGCTGGATTATTGCCGTCAAAGGCGGGATGCATCCCCGGTTGGTGGTGATGGCGGTGCTGGCAACCGTTTGGGGCTTGCGCCTGACCTTCAACTTTGCCCGAAAAGGGGCTTACAAACTGAAATTCTGGGAAGGGGAGGAGGACTACCGCTGGAAAGTGCTGCGGTCAACGCCTCCGTTTAAGAACAGGGCCGTGTGGCTCGTTTTCGATTTGTTCTTCATCTCGATGTATCAAAACGCCCTCATCCTAATGCTGACATTTCCAGCCCTTGTTTGCATGAACTCCACGGCACCATTCGGCTGGGTGGATGTGGTGGCAGCGATCCTAATGTTGGGCTTCATCGTTTATGAGACTGTCGCCGATGAGCAACAATGGGCTTTTCATTCCAAGAAGAGGAGACTTCTCAATGAGGGACGAAAACTCGAAGACCTTCCTGCACCTTATAATAAAGGCTTCAACACCATTGGTTTATGGAATGTGAGCCGTCACCCGAACTATTTGGCAGAACAATCCATTTGGGTGAGCCTTTACATTTTCTCCATCGGGGCAGGCATTGGCATTGTCAATTGGAGTATGATTGGAGCGTTGCTTCTGATAGTCCTCTTCCTGGGCAGCACAAGCCTCGCCGAGGAAATCAGTAGCGGAAAATACCCCGACTATGCCGATTATTGCAAAAAGGTGAACAAATATTTTCCGGGAAAGAAATATCAATGACCCGAAAGACCGAACCAACATTTATAGCAGGCTCTTCGTCGACAGCAACCCGCAAGCCGCATCAATGTCCTGCCCGCGTGAGGCGCGGATGGTGGCGATGATGCCCTTGTCGTTCAGCGCGTCGCGGAACCATGTCATGGTGGCCATGTCGGGGCTTTTCAGCGGAATGTTCGGCACGGCGTGATACCTTATTAAATTAAAGCGGCAACGGGTGCTTCCGAGTAGTCGTGCAATCTCCTTGACGTGTTCCTTGCTCGCGTTGAGGTCCTTGAAGAGGATGTACTCAAATGACAAGCGGCGTTGTCCATGCCAGTCATGTTGCTTCACGGTATGAATCACCTCCTTGATGGGATAGGTTTTCTCGATGGGCATCAGTTTGAGACGCTCGTCGTGGAAGGGGCTGTGCATTGAGATGGCCAAATTGCATTTCGACTCCTCTAAGAAGCGTTTCAGGTTGGGAATCAGGCCACAAGTGGAAACGGTGATACGTGTCGGGCTCCAGCCCAAGGCCCACTCCTCGGTGAGGATGCTCAGGCAGCGCAACAGGTTGTCGTAGTTGGCCAAAGGTTCGCCCATGCCCATAAATACGATGTTGGTCAGCGTGTCGAATTCGGGTAGGCTGAGGATCTGGTTCATGATTTCGGCCACGGAGAGGTTTTTCTGGAAACCTTGTTTGCCCGTGGCGCAAAAGAGGCAATCCATTTGGCAGCCCACTTGTGTGGAAACGCATAGCGTGGCGCGTTCTCTGTCGGGGATGTAGGCCGCCTCAACGAAATAATCACCGGCAGGGAAGAGGTATTTCTTCGTGCCGTCGGTCGACACTTGTTCCTTGACGGGAGCCTTCAATCCTGTTTCATAATGTTCTGACAGCAAGGCGCGTGAGGCTTTGCTGAGGTTGGTCATGTCGTCAAACGAGGCGCAACGTTTCAGATAAATCCAGTCCACCAATTGTTTGCCCGTGAACTTGGGCAATTCCAATTTCTCGACCACCTCTTGAATTTCGGCTGGGGTCTTGCCTAAAAGTATGTGTTTTTCTTCCATGCTGCAAAAATAGTTAATGTTGCTGAATTATCTGGGAAAAATGTGTATTTTTGCAAAGTAATAAAAGAATAAATGAAAACCAAACAAGAGATAGTTGAAAACTGGCTGCCGCGCTATACGGGCTTGCCGCTGGAGAAGTTCGGGAAGTACATACTGCTGACCAATTTCCAGAATTATGTCGACCGTTTCGCCGAATGGCAAGGCGTTGAGGTGGTTGGCCGCGACAAATCAATGCCCTGTGCCACCGACGGCGAAATCACCATTATTAATTTCAGCATGGGCAGTGCCAACGCTGCTACGATTATGGACTTGTTGGTTGCCGTGAAACCCAAGGCTGTATTGTTTCTTGGCAAGTGCGGAGGTATCAAGAGAATCAACAGGGTTGGCGACTTGATTTTGCCCATCGCCGCTATTCGGGGCGAGGGTACTTCAAACGACTATTTCCCGCCCGAAGTGCCTGCGCTGCCGGCATTCAGCCTCGAAAAGGCCATCTCCACCACCATCCGCGACTATGGCCGCGACTATTGGACGGGCACGGTCTATACCACCAACCGTCGCGTGTGGGAACACGACGACAATTTCAAGGACTATCTGCGCAAAATCCGCTGCATGGCGGTCGATATGGAAACAGCCACCATTTTCATGGTCGGGTTCCACAACGAAATCCCGACGGGCGCGTTGCTTTTGGTGTCCGACAACCCCATGGTGCCCGAAGGCGTCAAGACCGAGGAGAGCGACAAGCACGTCAGCAAGAACTTTGTCGGCGAACACCTGCGCATTGGCATCGACTCACTACGACAACTTATTAATAATGGTATCACCGTCAAGCACTTGAAGTTCTGATGACTTACGAACAGATTCTTTCCGAAATCCACAAGAAGAACTTCGCGCCCATCTATTTCCTGACGGGCGACGAGCCGTATTTCATCGACATGATTTCGGATAGCATCGAAAACGAGGCCTTGGACGAGGCCGACCGCGCCTTCAACCAAATCGTGCTGTATGGCCGCGACGTGGATGTGGAAACCATCGCCAACCACGCCCGCAGCTTCCCGATGATGGGCGAGCGTATGGTGGTCATCGTGAAGGAAGCGCAGGATGTGAAGAACTTGGAGAATTTCGAGGCCTATCTCGACACCATTCCCGAAACCACGCTGCTCGTTTTCGTCTATAAATACAAGAAGTTCGACAAACGCAAGACCTTGGCCAAGAAGATTGACAAGAAAGGCGTTTGGTTCGAGTCGAAGAAGCTGTACGACAGCAACATACCCAGCTGGATACAGAATTATCTGAAGGCAGACGGCTATAGCATCACGCCGAAGGCAACGCAGATGTTGGCCGATTTCCTCGGCACCGACCTCCACAAAATCGCCAACGAACTGAAGAAACTCACCATCGCCTTGCCCAAAAACAAGAGCATCGACGATGCAGATGTGGAGCGCAACATTGGCATTTCCAAGGACTTCAATGTATTCGAGTTGCAGAACGCCATCGGTAGCCGCGACGTGCTGAAAGCCAACCGCATTGTGAACTATTTCGGTGACAACGGCAAGGACAATCCGCTGTTGGTCACGGCGATAACGCTTTACGGCTATTTCACGAAGATTCTCAAACTGCATTTTGCCACCGACAAGTCGCAAGGCGCTTTGGCGAGTGTGTTGGGTGTGAATCCTTATTTCGTCAAAGATTACCAAGTGGCCGCTCGCAACTATCCTCCTGGAGTCTGCATCCGCTGCATTTCCATCCTCCGTGAGTTCGACATGAAGTCGAAGGGCTACGACAGCGGCGAGGTGAGCGAGAAGGATTTGTATAGGGAGATGATTTTTAAACTAATGCATTGTTGAATCGGCCCTTCGACGGGCTCAGGGACCTTGACTTATGAGAATTGTAGCACAACGAGTAACTCACGCATCCGTCACGATAGACGGTAAAGTGAAATCGGAAATCGGCTTGGGGATGATGGTTTTGCTCGGCATCGAGGAGGCTGACACGCAGGAGGATGTGGAATGGCTTTGCCAGAAACTCACCAAACTCCGCATTTTCGACGATGGCAACGATTCCATGAACTTAGACATCAACCAAGTGGAAGGTTCGTTCCTCGTGGTGAGCCAGTTCACCCTTCATGCCTTGACCAAGAAAGGCAACCGCCCGAGTTTCATCCGCGCCGCCCGTCCCGAACAGGCCATTCCGCTGTATGAGATGTTTCTAAAACGTTTGGCCGAAATCTCTGGTCGCGAGGTTCAAAGTGGCGAATTTGGCGCGATGATGGCCGTGGAACTGATTAATGACGGCCCCGTGACCATCATCATGGACTCGAAGCGGAAGGAATAAACTTGTTCTGGTGGTCTGTAGGGCTGTCGTATTACATTAGCCGATTGTATTGAACGATGCGGCTGCCACGGTGTGACAGCCCTACATCTCAACATTAATCCTCGGAATCGTCATCATCCTTAATAATGTGCAAATCGCGCTGCGGGAACGGAATCGTTATGCCGTTGGCGTTCAATGCATTGTAGATAATTTCCGGGGCGCGGTCGGCGTAGGCTACGCGCTCGGCAGCCAAGACGTATTGCTTCACTATTATATCAACGCCACTGTCGCCAAAGGCTCCAAATACCACATAGATGCCTTTCTTCGGCTCCACGACTTCCCGCCCGTAAGCGTCTTTGGTGCGCATTATCTGCATGGCTTCAACAAGTACTTCGCGCGCACGCTGCAAATCAGTGCCGTAGGCCACACTCACATGCAACTTGAGACATTCGTAAGAGTTGCTCTTGGTAAGGTTGGTGAAACTTTTGGCGAATAGTGCCGCGTTGAGGAAAGAGACGGTGACGCCGTCGTAGGTCTCAACTTGCGTGCTTTGGTAATTGATGTCAGTAACCGCGCCGCGCACGCCGTCGCACTCAATCCAGTCGCCAACCCTCAAGCGTCCGCCCATGAGTTGGATGCCGTAAACGAAGTTGTTGATGATGTCCTTCAATGCAATACCGATACCGGCTGACAAACCGCCTGCGATAAGCCCCAACGAACTGGTTGGGATGTTCAGCGTGGCGATGAAGATGTAAATGAAAACAAACCAAACGAATACACTGATGAGGCTATTGCCCAACGAAAGGTTGATTTCGTTGCTGCGGACGGTTTTTCGATTGTACTTGCGGAGGAAACGGTTGTACTGGGTATGCTCCCAAATGGTGCGAATGGCCTTGTTCATGTAACGGAACACGAAGAACAATCCCGCAAGGAACAACAGGTTATACAAAGACACCCGAAATCCGTCCGCACCGTCATGTTGAATGAAAGGCTGCACGAAAATCTGGCGATACAAGTCGTTGAACTCGAAAATGTTCAATGCCCATCGGATGCACAACGGGAACGACACCAACACCAACAGCGGGACAAACACATCATGTATCAGGTCGTAGAACCATGTGGCGGAAAACAACATTTTCTCCTTGGCTGCCCCTGTCAAATAGGTAATCTGTGCCTTGTGCTCTTCCACTCGTTTGTTCAACCGATTCTCCTTGTACCAATACAGCAGATGGTTTATGGTGGCAATGGCAAGGATGGCTGTCAATAGGAAATACCACCAAACCAAAATGATGAGTGCGAGGAAGATGTAACCAGCCCAACTGAAGAGCATGGCAACGGCGGTAATGCCTAAAGAGAACCAGCAAATAATGGCATCGGCCCGATCCGACTTCTTGCTCCGGCGCAAATTGGAAATCATTTGCCACACCGTCATAATCAGCAAAAGAGGAGGGAAAATGAAATTCAGGAAGGCGTTGGGCAGGAAAAGCACTCGGCAACTGATGACAAAGAGTGCCGTGAAAATAGTGGACAGGTAGTTTCGGATGCCGTTTTTGAGTTTGTCAGGCTCCAATCGGATGAGTTGCGCTGTTGTAATGGCCATCAGCAGGCAGATGAAGGTGTGCATCAGGCTGATGGACTTGGTCGCCCTGTCGTCCTGCGTGGTTTCATAACTGAGGACGATAAACAAGACACAGCCCACCAGAAGGGCAATGTAACGCTTTTGTTCTTTGGCTACTCGATTCAGCGGTTTCAGGAAACGATAGACAAGAAGCATCAGCAATGCGGCAATGCCCCACAAGACGAATAAGGATAAAATGTAAACCACCAACCAGAACAGCGTCGCCGAGTTGTTGAAGCGGCTGTCCTTGTTAATGTTGTCCGATTCATCATAGGTTGACAGTTTTTGGAAAAAATTCGAGGTGAACCGCTCTTCCATTGCGGTTTTGGCCTGTTGCCAGTAGAAGGTGGGATTTCTCAGGATTTGCATCCAAGGGGTCTGGCCCTCCACGAACACGCTTTTCTGGAGAATCTTGTAGTAATCCTGTGCATAGTCGTAAGATTCCTTCATGCGCAGCCAGGCTTCGATGTAGTAGGTGCTGTCGGCCATGACCACCTCGCGCGTTTGGGCATAGATTCTCAGCAGTTGGGAAGCATAGAAAAGGCAAGAGTCACGTTCCATCTGGCCCATTTCGCTCAAGATGAACGGCGGAACGCTTCCCTCTTTGACCGTTGTGTCCTTTACTGCAATCGAATCAACGATGGCAACCTCTTGCTCTGGCATTATTTCCTCCATGAGGCTTTCAGCGGGCAGCACCGCTTCTGCCGTATCGCTATTATAAGCAAGGCTATCCCCGATTGCCAAACTGTCTCCAGCCAAAGTGTCCAGTGTCGCGATTGTGGCCATGATAAGGTCCACATGTTCATACAGTTTCTGCTCCAAGAGGCTTTCGTTGTGCTCCAAGTGGGCATCCAATGAGTCGTTATGGTAGGCAAGGCTGTCGGGCACCAATTCCACTTCCTTCAACTCAGGTGGGAGGCGGCGAAGCGATTCAATCAGTCGCGCATAGCGGTTGATCTCGATATTCAACTTGTTCACGATGCGGTCGTAAGGGGTGCGGTTCTTGTTGAAGTCCTCGTATTCCTGGGTCACCTTTTCCAGTGCATAGCTGATGTCGAAGGTGTAGTCCTGTTTTTGGGAATACAGCATCAGCGATTGGTCGTTGCATTTCTTGGCAATGTCCACCATCTTCTCGTGTTGCACTTCGTAGTAATTCTTCAACTCGGCTTGCGTCTCTGAAATTTGCAGATAGTCATGGCTTAATTCCCGCCGTAGATTGGCTAAGGTGGCATCCAAGTCCATTCCCGTAAAGACGGCCAAGGCTGGCACCGCAACGGCTAACAGTGCCAAAAGAATGTAGAGGGTTTTGCGCTTTTTCATCATATTTGTTCCTTCTTTTTGGTTTCAGATACAAAACAAGCCACAAGCCCGTAGGTGATGGTCGGGCGTATCCAAATCTCTGTGAGGGTATACTTGGTGAATTCGTCTTCGGGCTCGAGAATTATGTCGATGTTATAGAGTATGGCAATAAGCATGTCAATGATACAAATCACCCACAAATTCCGTTTGGTGTAACTCTCCCAGTTTTTTCGGGCATAGAAGTAGGTCAGCATACAGAGCAATGTCACCGACAGGGTGGAACATACCAATTTCATGGGGTAATAGGCAATCGGAGGTGGAAAAAGAACATCGCGCAACAGCACCGTAATGCCGACGCAAAGGGTACACCAATAGTTGAACTGCTTTGTGGTGATGCCTGTGTCGAAAAAGTACATCCAAATCATCACCACGCAGGCGATGTAGAATACGTTGAGCACCAACTCGGGCCAGGTTTCGCCAAGCCCGTAATGGAAGATGCCGTAAAGCATCGTACCCACCGAGAGCATAGCGGCCAAGGCGGTAATCACGATGTCTATGACCTTGGCTCTCTCTTTGAATCTTGTTTGCATGATCGTAGTTTTATTTATTCATTTCCTCTTCCTGAATGGTTTTCTTCACATCTTGTGCAATCTCGGAATACAGTTTGTCCACGTCCTCCTTTGTGTAATCGGACTCGTCAAAACTTTTGGAAAAAGTCACCTTGATGCTTGCAAGCTGCCCGGCTGTTCTCCTGTCTCTTCTGAGGTCGTGTCCGGTGAGAAGGATATAATCGCACAAGGTGTCTCCAATAAACCAGAAAAGGACAAAGAACAACTCGCGCGAAATGTCGTCCAGACCTTCCGAGAGCCAAAGCAAAAAGGCAGAAACAATCAGGCCCACAGTCATAAAGATAAAGCGTTTGGTATGCCGTTTCTCCACATTTTCCACCACGCCCAGCTTGTAGGCGTAATACTCCTGGATAGTCGTGACAATGGTTTTTTTCTCCTCCTCAGTGAGGCAGTCCTCAATGATGTTCAGCACAATGGGACAATCTGGAGGAATCACCCCGGCATCGAGTTCAACTAAATCCTTGAAATCCGAATTCAGGGTCTCGTATCGCCTGACGCTGAGGGGGTGGATAACATCGTAATAAGAAGAAATCTTGATTGGGAATGTAGCAATTCCGTTATTGATAAAATCCCTGTGCAGCAGATCATCCATCTGCCCTTTTCTGGTTTCAAATAATTTGACAATGCTTTTTTTAGCCATGATTTTTCATTTTAAATGCAATAATACTTGGTTAAGACCTTGACAATGTCGTAGTAGTTCACATTGCAGACGGGGTGTGAGTCGCCATTCATTGTTCTTTTGTCTTTAGTTATTAGTATTGATATTTTTTTCGCAGCACAACCATAAAGATGCTTCCGACGAGAGCTGCCATCAGTTCAGCGAAGACAACGGCATACCAGATGCCGTCTAAGCCAAACAGTAAAGGCAACAGGAGTACTGCCCCGAGTTCAAACACAAAGGTCCGCAAAAAGGAGATCAGCGCCGACACCTGCCCGTTGCTCAGCGCGGTAAAGAAGGCCGAGCCGAAAACAGCCAACCCAGTGAACAGGTAGGTGAGGGAGACAATCCGAAACGCGTGTACGGCATCCGGCAACAGGTTCGGGGCGTCATGCAAAAACAAGGCGGAAAACGGACGGGCCAGCACTTCGGAAAGGACAAACATCGCAACGGATGCAAGTCCGATGAGCGTCAGACTCCTTTTTCGCAGGTTCTTAAGCTCTCCGTGGTTCTGTGCACCGTAATGATAGCTGAACACCGATCCTATCCCGTTGGAATACCCAACGAACAAGGCCGAGAAGATCAGGCTGACATACATCAGCAGGCCAAAAATGACAACGCCATCTTCGCCCGCATACTTAAGCAGTTGTATGTTGTAGACCATCGCAACAAGGGACCAGGCGGCTTCGGCCATGAATTCCGAGGACCCGTTGGTCATGCTTTTCACAATCGCCTTGCCGTTCCAAACAGGTTTCACCAGTCTCAGGAGACTGTCGTTCTTCCGCATGAAATAAATGAGCGGAAACAAGCCGCCCACAAGCTGGCTCAAGGCCGAGGCTGCTGCCGCACCTGCGAGACCCCATTTGAAGCCTATGATGAAAAGTGCATCGAAGGCGATGTTACTGAGACCTGCGAGTACGGTGACCGCAAGCCCCAGCTTGGGTTTTTCGGCGGTGATGAAGAAAAGCTGGAACTCATACAACAGTATCCATGCGGGCAAAGCCAGAATGAAGATTCGCCCGTACAGCACAGTGTCTTCAAGGAGTTGCCCTTCCGCACCCAATAGGGTGGTGATGGGCCGCATAAAGATGAATCCCGAAACCATCATCAAAACACCCAAGCCTGACGATACCAACACAATCAGGGAGAACAGACGGTTCGCTTGATTCTGGTCATTCTCCCCAAGCGTCTTTGCAATCAGCGCACTGCCCCCCACACCGAACATATAGCCGATGGTTCCGAGGATGTTCAGCATTGGCATGATTAGGTTGATGGCTGCAAATTCCGTCGTGCCCACGAAATTGGCGACGAAATATCCGTCCACGATAATGTACAGGGAAAGGAATATATTCATCACGATGGAGGGCAACGTAAACCGTAGCAGTTTGCTGTAGGTAAAATGCTCTGACAAATGGATTCGGGATTCCATCTTTTATATCATTTCATAAAGATTAGCACACCCTCTTGGACGACCCGTTCCCAAGGCGCTCTGCCCAGGACATCATCAGATCCTCCCGCTTTCCGAACAGGTCCTTCTGCATACCGATGGCATCGTCGAAGACCATCGTCTGGCGGTCATCACCCGAGAACTTCTTCCACTCGTATTTGTCGGTTGAGGGGTTGCCCGTCCGGGCGAAGTTGACCCACATCTCCTTTGCGACGTGGCGGAACTCGCAGTTCTCGTTACAGACGATCTCTCCGCTCCCCATCGGGTCCGGGATGCAATTGTCGAACAGGTACGGAATCTCAGCCGCGTGTACTGCACCAAGATAGGGGGTTGTCACCGGCTTCTTGATGAAGTACATATAGGTATTGCCGCCAGCGGCCGCGTGCCTGATGGCCATATTGGTGTTGCCGGCGCGGAAGTTGATGTCGTTGCAGTATTGCTCCAATCGGCTCAACTCGCTTTCGTTTGCGAGCGTGGCCATGAACTCGTCGTACATGGCCTTCTCCTGGTCGTTGAGCAGTGCGCGATCCCTCTTTGCGATCCACCTCAGCGTATTTGCGAAGGCTTCTTCGCCGCCCTCAAGCGGAACGAAGTACCTGATTTCGTCCAAGTTAGACCCAATCATCAAATCAATCTTGGACATCTTCTCGTCTCCCCACATCCCGTACATGACCGCTCGATCCTCGGGCAGCGTGACGCCGTCGAGGAGTGGGAAATTGGCACCTCCGAGAAGGCAGTTCTTGTCAATGGCGTATGCTTTCTGATAGGCATCTACAAGCTGCTCTGTGGTGAGTTCCATCAGCTCGTCCATGGTTTGGCAGCCCGTTGCGGTCAGGTAGTTCTGCGTGACGTGGATACCATGCTCCATCGTGTCGCAGTAGGCGATGTTGGCACTCTGTGCGATGCATCTCTTGAAGAGTCCCTCGCTTCCGTCGATGAGCGGGAGGAACGTGACGCTTGCCGAGCCTGCCGACTCGCCGAAAATCGTCACGTTGTCCGGATTGCCGCCGAACTTGGCGATGTTTTTCTGTACCCATCTGAGGGCCTCAAGCAGGTCGAGCAAGCCGAGGTTGCCAGCCTCCTTGAAGTTCTCTCCGCCGGGAACCCGCTCGAAGTTCATGAATCCCATGAAGCCGAGCCGGTAGTCGATGGACACGAACAGGATGTCGGGGTACTGTTTGGCGATGCTGGTGAGGTCGTAGAGGGGCGACGCCTGCGACTCGGCGCAGAACCCGCCGCCGTGAATCCACACCATGACCGGCTTCTTGCTGTCAGTGCAGTTGGTATTGCAATATACGTTCAGCACGAGGCAGTCCTCGCCGAACTCCGCCGTACCCATCGAGTCGTTCAGCGGCCCGATAGGAACGTGGCCGGGATTTGTCGCGTCGTACACGCCGTCATCGTCTGCGGCAGGAAGAGCTTTCTTCCAACGAAGTTTCCCCACCGGCTGCGTGGCGTAAGGGATGCCTTTCCAGATAATCAGCTCGTCAGTCTTCTTGCCGACGAAAATGCCGTTGGCGCACTTGACCGCCAACGACTTGTCATAATTGCCGTCTGTGATTCGTCTGTCTTCATTCATTGTATGATCCTCCTATTCTTTATTTGCGATATGTTTTTTAATTCACCTTCTTACCGGCAAAATACACATCGGTGGGCTTGTTATAGCTGAAGCCCTGCTGCTCTGCTGTCAGAAGGTCATTGTCGAACACCAGGAAATCGGCATCCTTGCCGACTTCGATGGAGCCCTTTTTGGCCTCGATGCCCAGCTGTTTGGCACCGTTGATGGTATAGCCGATGAGCATTTCCTCAATGTTCATTCTCTCGTTCTCAGGCGGAAATACCTTGGCGGCTCTGGTGTATTCGTAGTCCCTGGTCTTTTCGGTAATCCAGCGGGTCATGCCCACTTCCATGCCTAAGTAGGGGTTCCAGGTGGTGAAATCCATAAAGACAATGTTGTCGCTGGACCAGGCCACGGTGGCGCCGCTGTCCCAGACCGTTTTGCAGCGGAACTGTTTGCGGGCACGTTCCTCGCCAAGCCATGTAGCCGCAATGGCGGGGTCTCCAGAATGCCAGTGCGGTGTGAAGTTTGCGAACACGCCCAGCTTGGCGAAGCGTTCCAGATCATCGTCGCACTCAATTTCAAGATGGGCGCAGGTTACTCTCACGTGCAGGTCATCTCCCATCTCCTTTTTGGCCATCTCAACACCATCCAGTACCGTGCGTGACGCACGCTCACCCACGGTGTGAAGGTGAAGATCCAGATTGGCTTCGTTGAGTTCCTTCAAAAGCTTTGCGATCCCCTCTGCGGAGAAAGCGGTAGCTCCCGTCGTATGGACATCCACGTATGGAGTGACCATAGCCGCGGTATGGATCTTTTGGGTGCCGTCCATGAAAATCTTCATGGTATGAACCTTCAAGTGCTCCGTGTTATATTCACGCTGTATGCGTTTCAGTTGCTTCAGACCCTCCTCGGCATCCCGCTCCGCGTTCACCACCAGACTGCCGTCCACATAAATGGGCAGTTTCCCCTGCTTGTCCAGTTCGACCAGACGCTTATAGACCTTCTCATGGAACTTCATGTCGCCCGGAAGACCGGCATCAAATACCGCAGAAACGCCATATTCGACGGAGAAATCAATCCAACGTTGAAGCGCCGCATCAACCTGCTCATCGGTCAGTTCCATTCCGCTGTCCAGGATGATACGAACTTCCGTTGCGCCCTCGTACATATTTCCGGTCACATGTCCGTCCTTACGCACATAATACGCAAGACCCGGGATGGGATCCGGCGTGTCGTCCGTAATGCCGTGCCGCTGAAGAATCTTTGAGTTTACCCAGATGCTGTGTCCTTCGCCTTCCTGGATCTGCAGTTCGGCATCCGGGCAGATGGCATCCAGCTCCTCTTTTACTATATCCTCTCCTTTCAGGAACCTTTTCTCCATGTAGAACCTGTAACGCTTCTCGCCGGGATGCGTTTTGATATAGTCCGCCATCAGATCCAGGGCAGCCTGCTTGCCGTCCGGCTCGATGCGCTCTCCCATGGGTGCGTACTCAAAACCTACAGGGATGGTAATATGCACATGGCTGTCGATGATGCCAGGCATGATGAACTTTCCTCCGAGGTCGGTGACTTCGCCTTCGTAATTGGCGAGGCCGGCTTCGTCGCCCACATAGACAAACTTGCCGTCCTTCACCACGAGGGCGGTCGCTTGCGGGTTGTTCTTGTCAGAAGTGAAAATTTTTGCGTTTTTGATGATTTGATCTGCTTTCATGATTATTTTCGTTTATAATGTTGTTTTTCTTATATTTACTGTTTGTGAAATACCAATTTGTATTTGTCGTTATCAGTTCGCCTTATAGACCTCCTCGCCGTCCACGATGGTGGCAAGGCATCTTGCTTTCTCAATCTGGGCAAAATCATCGTGCATAAAGTCACGATTAAAAACAGTGAAGTTGGCAAGCTTGCCCAGGCTGATGGAACCCATCCGCTCCTCTTCGTGCCACATGTAGGCCACATTGCTTGTCAGGGTCTTCAGCGCCTCATAGCGGCTGATAGCCTGGTCGATATTTCTGATATAGTCATCCGGGAGTGACGGCAGCTTCTTCAATACGCCCATGCAGAACGCCTGAACTGCACTGAACAAAGGCGACACCGGGTAGTCAGAATGGTTGGCCACCACGCCGCCTCCATCCATGATGGATTTGACTGGATAGGCATTATAGGACTTCTCTTCGCCAACATAGGCGACCTCCTGCGGAAAGCCGGCAGGATGCTTCATGGCCCACATGATGCCGCATACGGCCATAACATTGTATTCGCCCATTCTCTTCACATCTTCCGGCGTAACTTCCTGCAAGTGCGCAAGGGCATTTCGCATATCGAAATTGCCCACTTCGGTCTGCGCCTGGGCAAAAGCATCAATCCATGCCCGGGTGGCGCCGTCGCCAACGGAATGGACGTGAACGTTCATCTGGTGCGCGGCCGCCGCCTTGACGAGCCTTACCATCTTGTCGTGGTCATCGAATCTTGTTACACCCTTGTACCCAGGCTTGTCCACATAATCATCCAGCATCCACGCGGTGTGACCCTCCACAACGCCGTCGGCAAAGACCTTGGCACCGATTACCTTCACATGCTTGCCGTTATATTCCCTTGCCTCCTCTGCAATTCTATCCATGTCCTCCTCGGGCGTATCGGTGTTGTCATTGACGAAGCTGCCGCAGAAGGAATACATCTTCAGCTTGCCTTCATCGTCAAGCTCCTTGTAGGCACGGGGGTCTTGCTTGGTCAGAAGCTGGTAACCGGCGTCATATACCCCCGTATACCCGTTTGCAAATGCGTATTGCTGGAAGCCGAGCAGTTCCTTCTTCGCCTGCGCAAGATCCGGCTGGACCCTCTTGACCAGATCGATGGCAGGCTTTTCGGCAAGCAGGCCATTCGGCTTGCCATTCTCATCAACATGGATACATTCCGTTCCCCATTGTTTCACGGCGTCTTCGTTGATGTCGAATGCCTCCATCGCCTTGGTATTGACCCACATCATGTGACCGCTACCGCTTTGATTGATCATGGGCTTGTCTGGACATATCTCATCCAATTGCTTGGCATTCAACTGATACAGCAGGTCATCGGACCAGCCCGAACCCACGAAGTGCGGTTTGTCCTGGTTCTCTTGGACATACTTCTTCAGAATGGCCAAGTAATCCTCAGGTGTCTTGCCTTCTGCCAAGTTTGCCCTGCCGAACATGATGTTACCTGCAAATCCTGGATGGCAATGCGCTTCCAAAAAACCCGGATAAATGGAATTGCTTCCATAATCCAAAACTTTGGTCTTATCCCCTTGAAGTTTCATGGCAGCTTCCTTGCTTCCTACATAGATGATTTTTTCATCGGTCACCGCGATAGCCTCCGCATAGGGCTTGAACTCATCCATTGTGATGACATTTCCAAAAATAATTGTTTCTGCTTTCATGATTTTAAAATTAATTTTTATCGGTTTGATTTGACTTATAAGTTGCAATACGTTTGGCGACATTGGCCTTGATGTTGTTGTAGAAGAAGGCGTAATCTTCACCGTGGCGGCCATCCGGGCCGAAGAATTCGGAAGCGACTTTGGCGGCCTCCTCGTCCATTTTCTCACCCTTCGCGTGGGTCACCACTACGCCTCGGTCGGGGAACACTTGGGCATCCGCGCCAAGGTCTTTAATCTCTAATTCGCCAGTTTTCTCGTTCGGCCAGAGCGACCCTAAGTTCTCGCTCGCAGGAGCGTAAGTGTTGTCTAACTTCCAGTTGAGCGGGTTGATGCTCATGGAGCCCGGCTGTAGCACGCAAGTATTGGCATTCACTTCCCTATTCTTGGGCCCTTCGGTGTTCCAGGTGATGATAACCCCTGTGTCGCACTCGCCGGTGGCGAACTTCATGTGCGGGTAGGCCTTGAACTCGTCTTTGGTGAAAGCATAGCCAATGGGATAGGCGGCCACCATGCGCTTGTAGTAGTCGGGATGTTCCACGAAATATTTCTTCAGCACCATCTTGACGATGGCTGAACCCTGGCTATGGCCCGCGATGATGAACGGGCGACCGTTGTTGTAGTGCCCGAAATAGTAGTCCAGCGCAGCAACGATGTCGTTGTAGGGCATACCGGCAATGGCTGCATCGAAAATGCCGTCCCTCTTCCAGACAACGCCGGCGTAGCGCAGGCCCACCTGGCGATAGTACGGCATGAACACATTGGTGGATTCGGCGTATGCGGATGCGTGCAGGGCATATTCGCCAGCAGCACCTTCCAGCATCTCAACATTGTCCATGGTCGCGTAATCAGGAGTGTCCTTCGTCATGCTCCCCATGATGTACTCGGTGGCGTACACGTAAAACGTGTCAATGTCCTTGGTGATTTCCGGAATCTGGTACCAGTTTTCCTTTTTTGAATAGTCAATAGTCTCTTTCATAATTGTAATTTTTGTTTATGGAATTAATTATAATATTAATTCATTTGTGCTTTGAAAATTTGTTTTTTCGTTTCGGTCATTATTTTATGGCAGAGGGGTTAATGGATAAACAATGTTGACTATAAATATATTGGCCGCCAAGATGATGAGATTCATTGGCAGACCGATACGTATAAAATCGCTGAAACGGTAGCCTCCCGGGGCATAAACAAGCATGTGCGTGGGCGAACCGATAGGCGTGGCAAAACTGCTGCTGACGCTAATCATCAGAGCGATGAGGAAGGGGAAGGGTTCGTAGCCTATCTGCTGGCGTTCAATACGAGTACTGTCTGTCCCTGAGCTTGTCGAAGGGTCGGTATGATAAAGATAAGCTTCAAACCAGCGACCCTGGCCTTCAAAGTAGTCAGGCTCGAAGGCTGCAAAGCAACCCATGAATTGGTTCACGGTAATTTCGCGCTCCAAAGCGTCAAAGACTTGCTCTGGGCTCTCCAAGTTTCTCTCTATCTCGTCACGACTGTTGGCCGCCGCTATATGCACCGCCCAAAGCGTTGACTCTATCTTGCCTTCTATCCCGTCCACGACATACTGCCCGCGCATGTCGCTGTTCACGAGAGATACTCTAAAGACAAACACGAGTATGGCTCCAAAGATCAGCACATTGAAGAACGACATGATTCCGATAACACGCCAAGTGATACGATGTGACAGTTTACCCTTTTTCATAACACGGAGAAAAAAATGTGTTACCGCTTGGAGCCATTTGTGCAACTGTCTTATTTGCACTTATCGATTATTCATCAGGGAACGGGAAATCAAAGTTAGGCATGTTTCCAACATAGTGCATTGTAGGTGAGCCAGATATGCCGTCGATGGCCAAACCTGTCATGTTGATGGTGTAAGTGTCGCCATTTCTTGTAACCGAGGCTTCACCGCTTGATGCAAACTTGAGCGTTTTGAGGCTCATGCTTTGCACATAGATAATTGAGTTGTCATTGCTTGAATAGGTACCCTCTGGAATGTCGTTGTCGAAAGATGTCTCCGAGATGAATCCAATCAAGTTGCCGGTTGCAGTAATGAAAGCAGCGACGTTGTACGGCGTGGAGAAAATGTCAAGCTTTGTCCTGCCTGCCGTCACGAGGGGGGTGCCGTTAAAGTCGCCTTCCTCGACAGTGGAAAGGACAAAATTCAACATATTGTCTTCAAAGTCGACCGAAGAGGTTGCGACCTGTGTCATGTCTTTCACTTTCTTGACTTGGACATCTGTTGTTGTGACGGTGAACTTGTCTTGGTCCATTGCGAGTGTAAACGAGCCATTGTCGGCAACATAGACATCTGCTTGGTCCATAAGGGTTTCAAGGCTGAAGTTGATGATGTTGTCCACTTCGTGTTCTGCGATGAGATACATCGGGAAGTGGGCTAAAGGCTGTTGTGGGTCGAAAACAAGGTCGTGTGTGCCAGAGGTGTAGTCGCCTCTGAAAACGATGATGGCCCCTTTGGCTCTACTGCCCAAGCTACCAACATAATCAGCTTGCGACAACACTATAGCGTTGTAAATCAACCCGCTGTCTTGAATGTTTTCGATAGCAAAGGCGTTGTTGATGTCGAACTCAGTTGCGCCTAAAGTGAATTTTTGCGTGTGAGTGTCAGAATCAGTGGTGGTTTTTTTGCAACTCACGAAACTTGTTGCTACTGCTGTTACGAGCATAAATGCCCAAAAAAGCTTTGTGTTTTTGATGATTTGATTTGCTTTCATAATAGTTTTCGATTTATAGGGTTTATTTAATTATGGTATCAAAATCTTCTGCGTCTTTCCGTGAACAGACCTCATTCCCAATGTCAATGAGGCATGAAACATGGCTGCAAAAATAAGAATTATCCTGCAAACGGCATAGCCTCTCAGGGTAAACTCACAAAAAGTTTGGGAAATTAGCATGTTATGAACAGAATTTGATGCAACTTTTACAAATTTGATGCGTTTGCCCTGATTATTGCATGGTTTTTCAGTCGATTTCAAAAGAATTGCCTATTTTTGCACTCATTAAAAAGCCCTGAAAGGGCGACCCTATGTTATCGGGAGATTTTAATCCCCGCATTATCAGGCTGCCAAGGTGTGACAGCCCTAAAATTGAGTAACTGCAAACTGTAAACTGATAAAGAGATGGACGGCAAAAGATTAGAAAGAGTAAACAAACTGATACAGAAAGAATTAGGCGATATTTTCCAGAAGGAACTGAAGCCGAAAGTGCCGATGTTGATGATAACGGTGACCCATGTGAGGGTCACGTCTGACCTTGGCTATGCAAATGTGTATTTGAGCGTTTTCGGCGTGGATGACAAGAAAAAGGTGGTCGAGGAAGTGGGCCAAAACGGCAGAGCTATCCGGGGCTTGCTTGGCAACCGCATCCGCCATCAGATGCGCGTCGTGCCCGAACTGCGTTTCTTCGAGGACGACTCACTCGACTACATAGAAAACATCGACAACCTGTTGCATCCCGAAAAGTGAGACTGCCGCTGTTCATAGCAAACCGTTACCTTTTGGCCAAAAAGAGCCACAACCTCATCAATATCATTACATGGATTTCCATTTTGGGTATTAGTGTCGGCTCTTTTGCGCTTATCGTGGTATTGTCGGCATTCAATGGCTTGGAGAAGGTGATTTCGTCGATGAACAATCGCCTCACGCCCGACTTGCAAATCGCCGCAGTGAAAGGCAAGACGATTGATTTGACGGCATTTCCATTGGGACAACTCAAAGAAATCCCAGGTGTTGAGATGGTGATTCCCACGATTACCGAAGACGCTCTTTTCCGTGCTAACGACAAACAACACATCGGTCAAGTGAAAGGTGTTGGCCTTGAATATCAGAACATTGCACGGCTGAACGAAATCATCTACGGCAATGACGGCCTGCAACTTGCCGACGAGGACGAGCATAGCTTCGCCGTTCCGGGCGCGGGTGTGGCGTGGTATCTCGGCATCAATGCCCACGACCCTTACGCGATGGTGCGCGTGTATGTGCCCAAGCGCGGCAACGCTTCCATGATGAGTCTCGAAAACAGTTTCAATTCCGATGTGCTGAACGTGCGCAGCGTGTTCTCCACCGAGCAGGAACAAGACGAAAAATTAGTGCTCGTGCCTTTCGACTGGCTTTCGGAACTGCTTGAATACGAGGACAAAGCCTCAAATGTAGAGCTTTTCGTCGCCCAATACGCCGATATTAACAAGGTGAAAAAAGAAGTGAAAGCTGCGATAGGGGAGGACTTCATCGTGAAAAACCAACAAGAACAGCAAGAAACGCTTTACCGAATCATGCGTTCTGAAAAATGGGCGGTGTATGTCATCCTCACTTTCATCTTGATTTTGGCCACATTCAACGTGGTTGGCTCCCTCTCCATGCTGATGATTGACAAGCGCAAAGACACCGAAATCCTGAAATCTATGGGTGCTGACAAACACTTGATTCAGCGCATTTTCCTCAATGAAGGCCTGCTAATATCCGTGGCGGGCGGCATCATCGGTTTGCTGTTGGGCATCATTTTGGTGCTGCTGCAACAGCAGTTCGGCTTCGTGAAGTTCGGCACAGGGGGCAATTATGTAGTGGACGCTTATCCAGTGCTTTTGAAACTCAAGGATGTGTTGCTTATCTTTGCCACCATTCTCGCAGTGGGCTGCACCTCGGCTTTCCTTACGGTGCGCCACGCCTTGCGGAAAGAGGTCAAGGTTTAGTTTGTGGGCAGCCGTCATTTTTTTTGTACACTAAAATTTGAAAAATGCAAAACCTCATCGAATTACGCCATATCCTCCATGCGCATCCTGAACTGTCAGGACAGGAAACGCTGACCAACAGGATCTTGAACGAATGGGTGAAACAAACCCGCCCCGACCGAATCGTTGAAAAAATAGGCGGCTACGGCTTGGCTGCCATTTACAAAGGCACAAGGCCCGGCAAGCGCATCCTCATACGTGGCGACATCGACGCACTGCACATCCCTGAGCCTAACGACTTGCCTTATCGCTCACAAAACCAAGGCGTTTCGCACAAATGCGGCCACGACGGCCACGCCACCATCCTTTGCGGCTTGGCGCGATGGCTCGGTGAGCAACGCCCCGACCGAGGCGAAGTGGTCCTGCTTTTCCAACCCGCCGAAGAAACCGGTCAAGGCGCACAAGCCATCCTCAACGACCCTCAATTCGAGCAAATCAAGCCCGATGTGGCCTACGGGCTGCACAACCTGCCCGGTTTCGACAAAGGTAAAATTATGGTGAAGGATGGTTGCTTTGCGGCGGCTTCCTTCGGATTGAAACTCATCTTCGACGGTCGCACGGCACACGCCTCGCAGCCCGAAACGGGACACAGCCCTTCTGAGCTCTTTGCCTTGCTCATCCACCATTTGGAGAAAAAACGCGAACTGTTAAAAGAGGTGAAGCCGCTGACAACCTTCGTCATCACGCACGCCATTTTGGGCGAGGAAACCTTCGGCGTTGCGCCCGGCCACGCCGAGATTTGGCTCACTTTGCGCAGCTTCGACGACCGCAACCTGCAACTGATGGCCACTGAAATCATTGAGTTTTGCCGCGCCAAGGCCAAAGACCACCTTTTCGACTTCAACTTCTCCGAACACGAGGCCTTTGCCGCCACCAACAGCGACCCCAATTGCGTGAAAACCATCGAACAAGCCGCCCAAAACCTTGAATTGGGCTTCGGCCACTTGGACGAGCCTTTCCGCTGGTCGGAGGATTTCGGAAGGTTCGGGAGCATCTGCCCGATAGGTTTCTTCGGCCTCGGCTCAGGTGTAGAACAACCTGCGTTGCACGACCCAATGTTTGACTTTCCTGATGACATTTTGGAAGTGGGAATGGGGATGTTTTGGGAGATAATCCGGCAGGAGTTGGAAGTTAATAGTTAGGAGTGTGGTGCTGTAGGGCTGTCACAAGGTTGCTGAGCTTGTTGAAGCATTGTGGCTACCGAATCACACCAACCGCATAATCTCTTGGACAATCGCCCGCGAATACGCATTCGCCACCTCGACGATGAACTTCCCAAAGTCGACGCGGGCGTTGTGATCGGCGGTGTCGCTGATGGTGCGGATGACGGTGAAGGGCGTGCCAAACTCCAAACAGACCTGCGCCACGGCCGCGCCTTCCATCTCAACACATTGGACATCAGGCAACAAAGACAATATTTCGTCCCGTTTTTCAACACTGTTGATGAACTGGTCGCCGCTGGCAATGTCGCCGAAATGCAAAGTCGGATTGAGGTTGAACTCCTTTACGGCCTCCTTGCCCACTATGCTTTCTACACCTTTATTAATAAGGTTGCTCACGGCGCGGCCCGCCAAAGCGGTCAGGTCGGGGTCGCTGTCCACATAAACGCGGTTGAGTAAAGGAAGCTCGAAGCGCGAAATGATGGGGCGTGCGTCCAAGTCGTGCTGCACCAAGCGTTTGGAAACGACGATGTCGCCCACTTTCAGGCCGTCGGCCAATGCGCCTGCCGTGCCAATGAAAAACAAGTCCGTCACTGCGAACTCTTGTATTAATAAGGTGGCGGTAATCGTGGCGGCCACTTTGCCCCATTTGGAGAACGCCACCACGCAGCGCACGTTGCCGATTTTGCCCACCACAAACTCACGGTTGGCGATTTTGACGACGGTCTTTTCCGTCAGAAGGGCTTTCACCTCGTCGATTTCTTGCGCCATTGCGCCTAATATTCCGATGTTTCGAGTCATAGTTTCAGTTTTTTATAACTACGTTTTTATAACTACGGATTCAACGGATTTTACAGATTTAATTCCGAAAATTTGAAGGACGCAAGCATCCAATGGATACGGATTTGCCGCCGCATAACATCCGTATTAATCGGCACTTGTGCCAAGAATTTCCGTTTCAAAAATCCGTTACATCTGTTCAATCTGTAGTTTCTATCCATATTTTTAAGCTGCAAAAATAAAAAATCTTACCTTTGCAAAAATTTACCGAATGAAGAAAATATGTATTTTTTGTGGCAGCAGTATGGGCTTCGACCCGATTTATCGCCAAAAGGCAGCCGAATTGGGGCACGTCTTGGCTGACAACCATTGCGAACTGCTCTACGGCGGCGGCAACGTGGGCTTGATGAACATCATCGCCGAAGTGATGAAGGAACGCGGTTGCCGGATCGTCGGAACCATCACGCAACACCTGTTGGATATGCGAGTGGGACGCCCCGACATTGATGAATTGATTGTGGTTGAGACGATGTCAGAACGCAAGAAAATCCTTGAGGATATGGCCGATGCCTTCATCGCCATGCCAGGTGGTGTGGGTACGATGGACGAGTTCTTTGAAGTGATGGTGCTCAGCCAGTTGCGTGTTTTTGATAAGCCCGTCGCACTCTTCAACGTGAACGGCTATTATGACGACATTGTCAGTTTCCTCGACCGCGCCACCAACGACGGCTTCATCCACCGCGAGCACACCGACAACCTCATCGTCAGCGACGACCCGAAAGCGCTTTTGGAGGGCATCGAGAACTTCAAGCCGGTGGAATTGAAGAAGTGGGTGAGTGAGATTAAGGAACAGGTTAATAGTTGAGAGTTTAGAGTTAATACCAGCCCCGTAGGGGCGGCACATCAGTAAGCAGGCGACGTAAGTCCCTGCGCTAACAGTGACAACAAAAACAACAATATCATGATCATCATAGGAATCACAGGCACCCTCGGTGCGGGCAAAGGCACCATCGTCGATTATCTCGTCAAGGAGAAAGGTTTCGTGCATTATTCGGTGCGGGCCTATATTGCGGAAGAATGTCAGCGTCGCGGCCTTGAAGTGAACCGCGACACGCTCACCCTCGTGGGCAACGACCTCCGCGCCAAGAATTGTCCGAGCTACATCACCGACCAACTCTTCGAGCGTGCCAAGGCCGAAGGCAAAAACGCTGTCATCGAGAGCGTGCGCACACCGGGCGAAATCGCTTCGTTGCGACAAAAAGGCGAGTTTTACCTTTTCGCCGTCGATGCCGACCGCAAAATCCGCTACGACCGCATCTATCTTCGCGGCTCAGAGACCGACCACATTGATTTCGAGACCTTTGTGGCCAACGAGGAGCGCGAGATGACCGCTACCGACCCCAACAAGCAGAACCTTGGAGCGTGCATCAAGGAGGCGGATTTCGTGTTTATGAACGACGGCACCGTTCCCCAACTGCACCAGCAAGTGGAAAAAGTGCTGACGCAATTGCATGTCCGCCCGTCGTGGGACGACTATTTCCTCAACTTGGCCGACACCGTCAGCGAGCGTGCCACCTGCAACCGTGGCCGCAGCGGCTGCGTCATTGTGAAGGACAAGCAAATCTTGGTGACGGGCTATGTCGGTTCGCCTCGTGGACTGCCGCATTGCGACGACGTGGGTCATCTTTTCCGCAAGGTCATCCACGAAGACGGCAGTGTCACCCAACATTGCGTGCGTACCGTCCATGCCGAGCAGAACGCCATCTGTCAGGCCGCCCGTCGCGGTATCGCCTTGGACGGCAGCACCTTGTATTGCCGTATGACCCCTTGTCGCACTTGCGCTATGCTCATCATCAACTGCGGCATCGTGCGCGTGGTGTGCGAGCGCCGCTACCATTCCGGACAAGAAAGCGAGGAGATGTTCAAGCAAGTGGGCATTCAGTTGGAGTATAAATACGACGAAGTCCAGCAGTACGAAGGTCAACGCTGCGAGGGTTGATTTTGTGCGAATTTTCGGAATACAATTCCGAATTTTATCGGAATTTTCGGAATACTACTCCGAATTTTCACGTTTTTTCAGTAGATTTTCCCGGCCCATAGTTGTTCAAAGAACTGCTTGACGGGCCAGATTTCCACATCCTTGAGCAAGCGGGGATTAGGGTCGAGGGAAACCACAATCATACGCACGTCGGGGTGCTCTTCCTTGAAGGCTTTCAAACCGTGCAAGTGCCGCGATTGCACTTCGTCCGTCGATTTGATTTCAATGCCCACCTCGGCATCGCCCAAAACAGCATCCACCTCGTAATCGGTATAGGTGTGCCAATATGACAATTTATCCAATTGCCCACGATAGCCCAAATAAGCGATAATTTCCTGAATGACAAGATGTTCGAAGGCGTGCCCAAAATCCGTTGAACCCGGTTTCAAGGCACGACGGCCCAACAAATAATTGGGAATGGAGACATCGAAATAGTAGAAACGCGGCGCTTGCCTGATTTTGCGCTTCACGACCTTGGAATATACAGGCACCATATAGCCCACCAAAGTTTCCTCCAAAATGGAAAAATAGGCCGCGACCGTTTTGGAATCGATACCGCAGTCTTGCGCGATGTTGCTGTAGTTCACCATTTCTCCGTCGGTCAGGGCGGCGGCCTCCAAAAAGCGCGTGAAGGTGGAGAGGTTGCGCACCAAGGCCTCTGCCTTGATTTCCTCGCGAAGATACACCGCCACGTAAGCCTGCAACATCGACCAGTATTTGTCCGGCTTGGCCAAATAATGCCTCGGTATCATACCTTGGTTGACGGCTTTAACCACATCGAAATCAGGGATTTCGGCACTCACCAAAGGATAGAGGTTGGTTTGCATTGCCCGACCGCCAAGCATATTGGCTCCACCGCGCCGCAGTTTTCGGGCACTCGACCCACTCAGGATGAAACGGAGGCCTTTCCGAACGATGAGCCATTGCACCTCGTTCAAAAGAATGGGCAGCGACTGGACCTCATCGATGATGACCAAAGTGCCGCTTTCGCACATTTCCAAATCTTGCCTCAACAGGGAAGGATTGCGTTGCAGACGTTCATAGGTGTTGCTTTCAAGCAAGTCGTAGAAGCGGGCATTGGGAAACAATTGCAGCAACAAGGTGGTTTTCCCCGTTTGTCGTGCGCCAAACAGGAAAGTGCTGTCCTCACCAAGGGTTTCCGCCTTTAAGAAACGCTCTATCATAGCCGTTAATTTTGCCGCAAAAATAAAAAAATTCGGAATACCATTCCGAATTTTATCGAAATTTTCGGAATTGAATTCCGAATTTTCAAAAGAGGATTTCTATTTTTCTGCGGGAGCCACCAGTTTCATCCGAATGGTGGAGCCGTCTTTCAACTTGCCTTTGAGCGTGAATGTGATGCAGTTTTCGGTTTCCTCAAGCAGCATTGTGCCACTCTTGAACGGGGATTCACCGTCAAAGGTCATTTCATCGTGAATGGCACCTCCAATGTCATCGGGCGACGAATGCCACGAAAAGTCTTGATAACCAACAGAAAAACTCAAAGGATAATCTGTCTTTTTCGTAAGGTCGATGGTTTGCCCCAGCATCTCGTAAGGGATGTGATAGAACTTGAACGTGCCAAGGGAAGCCCCAATGAAGGTTTCCTCTGAGAACGCTTCGATGGAATAGTCGTCGTGGAACGGCGGCGCAAACCTGCATTTCATAGAGTAGTGGGTTTCGTTGCGAACCAATTCGTTGTCTTCCGGACTGAAAGCGTAGCCCCAATCCTTGTTGCAAGAAGAGAAAGTAAACATACCTGCCACTACCAGCAGCATCAGCATTAATTTCATTGTTGTTTTCATAACTCATTGATTTTGAAATTACAAGATGATTATTATGCAAAAATCAGGCCAAAGATGGTTTTTCTTATGGCTTATTTCGCGATGGTTATCCGATTCGTATGGGAAACGCCTTGCTTGTCGTGGATGTGCAGCAGATAAACCCCTTCCGGCAAGCCCTCTACGCCAATTTCGTTTGAGTTTCTTACCGTCTTCACCAATTGCCCGATGGCATTGTAAATCTGCATTTCGGCAGCCTCAATGCCTTCTATCATCACCTTTTCCTTGGCAGGATTGGGATAGCAAGTCACTTGAACCAGGCTCGTTTCTTCCTCATCCACCGACATCAAACCGTCCTCGATGAAATTGGTGAACTCGTTCCAATAGGGTGCGCTCTGATAGTCGGCAAGCGTCCCGACGGGGATGTGGACAGGAATGTCTTTGTTCACACCAGAAAAGGCATTGTACCAAGCCGTTGGCGGAACCTCGCAATGGATTTTCATGCAATTCAGTCTATCGCAATATTGGAAAACACCCGATTGTATGGTATCGACTTGCGAACCGATTTCAAGTTGCTCCAAGCGGCCACAATCCCAAAACAGGTCCCATTCGATAGTTTTCAGTGCTTCGGGAAGGTGAACTTCCTTGAATCTTGTACGAGCAAACGCATGGTCGCCAATGGTGGTAACTCCATCTGGAACATACAGATTTCCAGTAAAATAAGTGGTGTAAAATGCATATTTACCAATATACTGCAAGTTTTCGGGAAGCGTCAAAGTACCTGTGAATGTGGCATATTTGAAGGCTTCATCTTCGATAGAAACGACAGATTGAGGGATGACAAGATTACCTTGGTTCTCAACGGCCAGAAAAGCCCTTTCTCCAATGACAATAATGTCTTCTGGAATGACGGTCGTTTTCGTGCCTTGAATCAGTTTCTTGGTCTCTCGTTCAATAATGGCGTTACTTTCAGAATAATAGACGGGGTTGTTCTCATTCACTTCCAGAGTCACGAGTTTAGAACAGGCCCAGATGAAACCAGGACCCAGATAAGTAACCGATTCAGGAATTCTGAAAGCCGTGATTTTCCATAAACTGGAAAAGGCATACGACCCTATGGAAACCACGGAATTGGGGATATTAATCTCGCCAGTGATACTCATGCAGCCATTGAAAGCCCAGTCGCCAATGACCACCACGAGATCAGGAATCACCAAATTGCCAGTAAATTGAGAGCATCCGTCGAAAGCATAACTGCCGATGTAAGTAACCGTGCTCGGAATCACCAAAGAACCTGTCATTCCGCCGCATCCCCTAAAAGCTCCGTCATCAATACTGGTAACGGTGTAGGTCTGTCCTTCGAAGGTCACTTCCGAAGGAAAAACAATGTTGCCTGCGGGTTCGTCATAGCCGTCCCAATAATCTAATGTGACATAACTATAAGGAGCAGGATGCGTCATGGTCACCTCGTGATTAATGGAATCTGTAATAATGTAATACAGGGTTTGTCCTGTTTCGCATTCAGCGCTGAAATCATATCCGTCCCAAGGATTGGATTGGCCGTAACCCGTCGCCGCCATCACCATCAGGCAGCAAATCATCATAAATTGTTTTGTCGTTTTCATATTCGTATGATTTTGAAATTTTCGGCAAAACTACACCAATATCCCACACCTGTCAAGAAAAACAATGTGCGGATTTGTGCGGGTTTTTGGCTATCGTCCCTATAATCAAATAGATGCGGAATCGCTGGCAAAGCTGCAAAGCGTTGCGGAAAGCGACTCCTCGCTGCCGAAAACGCCTTTCAGTTTGCGGCTGCGCTCGCTCACGGTGTTGTAGGCGCGCTGCATCAAGGCCGAAACGTCGGCATCCGAAAGGCCGAGCAGATAGAGGCAGCAATAGTCAAGGTCGCCTTTGGTGAGGTTGGGATAGGCCTTGGCCAAACGGACGGTGAACTGGTTGAAGTGGCGGTCGGCAGCCTCGCGCAAAGCCATCACCTGCTCCTTGCCCAAGGCATAGTCCTGGTACAATTTGCAATCCATCTGCGCCTTGAATTGTCCTTCGCGCACTCGCTCCATAATGAGGCGACAGATAGGCTCGTCGTTGAACGACACTGCTTGCGCCTCCTGTTTCGGCGCACTGCTGCCCGCCTGTTGCCGCATCTGATCCTTCAGTTCGCGTAGTTCTTGGTTGCTCTTCTTCAGCCTCCCCGACATTGAGGCTTTCTCCAAGCGGTGCGCCTCTTGCACGGCTTCCATCTGTTGGCTCGCCGCGTCGCGCTGCTGCTTCATCCTGCGCCTAATCAGCAACCAAGCCAACAGCGCTGCCACCGCAACCAGAACGCACACCACGACGATCATCCTGTTCCTCCGCAGCCGCGCTGCCTGCTGCCTTTCGGCCTCGGCTCGCTCTTGCTCCCACTGCAAATGTTGTTGAAACATGTCGTTGAGCTGCGAGACTTGCCTGTTGCTTTCCGCTTCAAGAGCTGGATTTTCCACCTGATAACGGGCATATTGGGTGGCCTTCAGCGTGTCACCTTTTACTTGGAAAATATCGCGCAACGACCTGGCAGCACCTCTTTTCATCACAACATTATCCTTGTTTTCAAACACTCGTGTCAAATAAACCATTGCCGAGTCAAATTGTCTGATTTCAAAATAAATGGAACCAATGGTAAAGAATCGTGTCAGCCTTTCATCCTCATCTTTAGTTTGTGTGGCCATTCGTTTTAAGTCACTTACCGCTGACTCTACACTTTTGCCCGAATAGTAATTATACAATGCCAATCCTGAAATCAAATCACGGTAGGCCAAATTGTTTGTATCGGCTAAATACTTAAATGCCTCATTGAAATAGTATCCGGCACTGTCCATTTGTTGCAAAATGCTATATTGATTTCCAAGGTGACTCATCAAATTGGCAATGCCATTGGCCGATGTAGCTTCAATTTTGCTGAAAACAAAGGATTTCTTGTAGCAGACAATGGCTGGTTCCTGCATAAACTGGCCGTAAAACAAATCACCAAGCCGATTGTATGTCAACGCCATAAACCGAGGCAGATGTTCAACATGTAGAGACGCAAAATCTTGCGTCTCCAAATTCGGGAAATGCGTCTCCACAATCTCCAACGCCTTCAGATACTCCCCGCAAGCCGCCACCACGCTATCACGCTCGTAATAGCCCACGCCATTCATATAATGGGCGCGGGCCGAGAGAAAAACATTCACGTATCGAGACGGCCCTTCGACAAGCTCAGGGACCTGCATTAGACTATCAAAATAATGAACAGCCTGCAACAGTTTTGCGCGGTTGCTCTGCCCATAGTCATTCTTATAAAGCAATTCCGAAACCAGCAGTTGGCAATAATGCCCGTTAAAGGCATTGAGGCTGTCGGCCTTGGGGCTATCCGCAAATTCCATCATCACCGCCAAGGCGCTGTCGGGATGGTGCCACATCAAACTATCAATGTTTTTCAGTGCCCGTGAGGCCGTCCCCCTCTCAGAGGGGGTGCCCGTCTGGGCGGGGGAGTCTGGTGGAGTCTTACACCTAACCATCATCACCGCCATCATCAAAACAATCCATATATAAATCCGCAATTTCATCGCCTGCAAAAGTAGTCAAAATTGAAATCACACCGCAATGGTTCGAAAACAACAAGGGTTTAACTCTTGGTATAATACCCTCCAGTCTTAAGAGAGCCCCGATGTTCAATTAAATCTTTCTTTCTTAAAGTCAACAATTGCTTCTCGATTGTTGATTCAGATCTTTTAAGAAGTTCTGCAATTTGCTTGACTTTTATACCAGGATTGTCTTGAATAATCGTATAAACTCGCTTTAGACCATTGTTTAATTTATCCACTTCACCGTTTATTCCTCCATTTATTCCCCCATTTATTCCTCCATTTATTCCCCCATTTACTCCTCCATTTTCTTTGACTTTCACGCTACTATTACCAATCTCCGATGCAATCTTCTTATACGCTCTTGACATAGATAACCTACCCGTTTTTGACCGCATAAGTATTCCTTCCGACACAAGAGAATCTACTGTTGTTGCCAGCACCTCCAGTTCCTCGCCAAAACGCACTTTGTAGATGGCCAAAAGTTGGAACACATTCAGCTTGTGATGCTCGGGTCGTTTGGCCTGCTCCTGCCTGATGTAAATCATAAAAGCCACATCGCGAATCTCAGTACGCAGTGTAAGGCTCACTTGATAGTTGTCGGTTGCCGAGTAGTCGGGGAGAGGTTTGGCCTCCATAATACAATTGGTGAACATCTTGTCAACGCCCTGACCCGATTTCTCCACCAGTCCCGTCTTTTGCAGCACCTCTGCCAATCGTTTGCTTCGCGGCGTACTGTTCACGGTAAGCACATTACTTTTGTCGACACCCACTGGGAAGCCTCCCGCATTGGTGATGGTCAGCTCTGTCGGGCTTTGCTTGATAACCACATCATTCTGCACTATCATCGACCTATGGGTGATGGCGTTCAGCACGGCCTCTCTCACAGTCGCCTTGTTGAATAGCTTCACGTCGAAAATATATGCATTCTCGCTTATGTGTATTTGCGGGTTCAGAGAAGGTTGGTTTATATAGGCCCAAATACTGTCAATGGCCAAAAACAGCGGCTGCTGAAACTCCTGACGCTCATCATATTGAATACTCGCAGGGTCTTTCCTGTACTCAATCACCACATTGTTCTGTGGCAGGAACTTCCTGATGGCTTTCGACTTCCCCAACAACACCAAGGCGGCGTAGTTCAGTTTGCCGTCAACCAACAATTCCAAATCGCTTAAGGCCTGCACGTCAGAAAAAGCCTCAAATCCAGGATTCTCATTTTTCTCAGCATATTTTTGTTTCATAACCTTGATGGCATCAGGATCCAAGTCCTCCATCGTCAGTCCTTCACATATTTTTGCCGAGAAGTCAGGTTCCTGCTCCGACAGAATCTTGAACATCTCTTCGTCCGACATCTCTCTAAGGCTTTCTCCAGTCCGCATCAGCGGCACACCCTCAAACTTCAGCATTTTGCCAATAGGTCGCGAAGGCACTTGGAAGACAATAACACGTTTCCTGTCATCGGCATCTTCTGATGGTTCAAACTCTTCTGTGACCGGGACACGAATCTTCAATCTTTCGTAGATTTCATCCTCCAAATCACCAAGTTTGTCTTGGGCGAAACTTGTACCCACAATATCGTGAGGCTTTTTGTCTTTCATCCCAAACACCAATCTGCCGCCTCGTTCATTGGCCAACGCCGCCACATATCCAAGCACGCAGTGCCGACGTTTCTTAGGGTCGGTGTGCGACCCTCCATCGAAATTGAAATCACGTTTTGCCTCTTTAAACTCTATATGGTCTTCCGACTCTTTTTTCAACGAAAGTTCGTGTAAGTATTTGTTCTTTATTTCGCTCATAACAGTCAATGAAAAGCCTTTTAAACAAAACAAATTATCTGGCTATTTCAACTGCAAAATTACAAATCTATTTCCATATTCATAGAAGAAAACCGAAATCCAACCACTCTTAACTCTCCACTCTCAACTTCCCACAACCCTAAACTCTAACCCCTAAACTCTGAACTCTGAATTCTCCCAACGGCTTCATCGCGGCAAAAATAGGCAAAATCTTTATACCTTCTTCCCTACAAGCCGCACCACCAAACCCAAAACGGCAAAACCCAGCAGGAAGGCCGCCCACGAAGGCAGTCCCAAGGCCGTGGGCAAAATGCCTATCAGCAAGGCCACGCCGCCCACGGTGAGGGCGTATGGCATCTGTGTACTGACGTGTTGCAAATGGTTGCAGCTTGAGGCAAGCGAACTCATAATGGTTGTGTCGGAAATCGGGCTACAGTGGTCGCCCATGACGGAGCCGGCCAACACCGAGGCCACCACATTGTAGAACAGCGGCATCGTGGCCTCCACCGACAAGCCCTGCTCTTGGCAAAGCAGCCACGACGAAGGCAAAATCAGCGGGTAGAGGATGGCCATCGTGCCCCATGAAGTGCCTGTCGAAAAGCCTATCAATGCGGCCAAAAGGAAAGTCAGCACGGGCACTATAGCGGGCGAGAGCGACCATTCCAAAAGCAATTGCGAAACAAACTCAGCGCGATGGACCAAGCCATCGTCAGAATCAGCACGGCGTTGAACATGGATTTGAAGCCTTCCACCATTTCTTCCATCACCTTGCTAAAGGCCAATGCGCCGCGCAAAAGCGTCACCACAATGGCGGTCAGCATGGAACACAGCGAAGCCCAAAGCAAAGCCTGATAGGAATTGGCCGCCCCAATGGTAGCGGAGAGTTTGGGGAAGAAACCCTCGCTATTATCATTCCAAACTGAAGCGTCATATCCCGTTGCAACCAACCCGATAATGGTGCCGAAAATCAGCACCGCCAAGGGAACCAAGGCATCCATAATGTGGGCTGGTTTGGCCACGCTGTTTGTCGTTTCGGCTTCCATCGCCGAGGCCGTGCGTGCCTTCCTTTCCGCCGCCAGCATGGG
>CACZZO010000007.1 GCA_902785755.1 uncultured Bacteroidia bacterium
CTATGCAGCAATAAACAAACAAAAGAAACAACAAAAGTAAAAAGGAGAACATAAAATGAAGAAAATCAGCATGATTCTGATGGCTTTTGCATTGGCCATGATGATGTCGCAATGCAAGAAAAACGAAGGGCAAACGACCTCCAACGACGAGGTTGTGACCATCACCCTTGACGTAAAACAAAACAACGGCTCGAAAGTGGTGGTGAATCCCAATACGGGCACGGTCGACTTTGAAACTGGCGACAAGATTTATGTGGGCAGTGGCGGCAAATATGTCGGATTCCTGACTCACAACGGCACCAACTTCAGCGGCAATATCACCAACCCGACGGAAAACCAACCTTTACAATTCTATTTCCTCGGCAATGTTATCCCGCAAGAAACCCTTTCCGCTGGTACAACGGAGGAATGTTCGGTCATCATCAGCGACCAAACGGAGCATCTGCCCGTGATTTCGTGTGCAGCCTCCATTGAGAACTATGTTTCGGGCGTAACAGCCTATTCCGCCCATCTGTTGAACAAATGCGCTTTGGTGAAGTTCAACGTGACCACGGCTTCTGAGGCGGCCACTTGTATCATCGGAATGAAGAACAAAGTGACCGTGGATTTTTCGGGAAACACTTTGACACATAGCCAAGAAGGGAACGGCATTATCACCTTGCCCGCAGGCAGCGGCGAGAAATGGGCCATCCTTTTGCCGCAAGAAGCGGTTGAGACAGGCGAAGACGGTACTGCCTATTCTGAAGATGGTGCATATACGGGTACTCGCGGCGCAGTGCCTGCCATTACCGAGAACGGCTACCAAACCGCTGGAATTGAGGTGAATGTCACGACTGAGGTTAATCCGAGCGTAGTTCCTGTTGGTGCCGTCAATGGGAAGTTTACCATCAATGCTGGTGGTGACCAAGTATACTTCTCGCAAGGCAACCTTCAATACCAAGCCAGCACTAACACTTGGCGCTTTGCAACCAACCAGTATGACTACATTGGCGATGCCAACAGCAACATCTCTTCATCTTACAACGGCTGGATAGACCTTTTCGGTTGGGGAACAAGCGGATTCAATCATGGTGCAATTTGCTATCAACCCTGGAGTACAAGTCAAACAAATTCTGATTATTATGCGTATGGTACCAGCTGGTATAACAATTTATACGATCAAACTGGTATGGCTGATTGGGGCTATAATTCAATAAGCAATGGTGGTAATACAATCAATACATGGAGAACACTAAAATCATCTGAATGGTTATATATCCTAGATACACGTAATACTAATTCGGGCATCAGATTTGCGATGGCCCAAGTAGATGGGATGAACGGGCTGCTTCTTTTACCTGATAATTGGAATTCAAGTATATATAGTATAAGTAATGCAAATGTAGCTGCGAGTTTTACAAGTAATATTATTACCGCCTCTCAGTGGATAGTTATTCAAAATGCAGGCGCTGTCTTTTTACCAATGGCTGGTTCTCGTAATAATGTTTCATCATCAGGTTTTAATCATTATGCCACATATTGGTCTTCATCAGTATTGATGCATAACGCTGGTCATAGTTCAAATGCAGCGGGTATTTACATACAGAATCAATTAATTCAAAGGGATACATATGGTCGTCGATATGGAAGTTCAGTTCGATTAGTACAAAATTGTAATTAATAAAAATGTAAGTGGATATGGAAGAACTAGGAGATAATATGAACTTGTTTGATGAAGAAATTGACATGGAAGGTCTGTTTGATAATCCAGATTCTAAGGCTATGGGAGACATGAGGTGTGTTGACTTTGGCCAGAATGGTAATCCAATTACATTACCCAACCCCCCAATTCCATTTGAGGAATTGCATTGTGCGGAGTATGACAAGTATTTGGTGCCAATTTTCATTGATAAGTATGATAAAATGAGTTTCAATGGTAACGGGGTTATTGTTGATAACTATTTGATTACTGCTGCACATGTTGCAATTTGTAATAAATGTAAAAGGAATAATTCGAAATTGTATTATCTATATGAAGGAGAATACAAGGAGATTAATAACAAGATGGTGATTCATAATGGTAGAGGAGCAAAAGGAAAAGTAAAAGCTGACAGAGGAGGAATCCATGATGATTTGATTATTTACAATATACAAGAATCATTTGATTCTTTTTTGTTGAGTTCAGAACCCATTGAGGAAGGGGCTGAATTGGCAATGTTTTCGTTTAGAAAGATATGGGAAGATGAAGGCGTAATTAAGCGTGAGGAACGTGTCTGTTATGTTACTAAGAAAAATACGGAAAGTAATGGTATAAAATTGAAAAACTGTTTTGAAGCCCTTGCCATACAATCTTCATTTTTCCCAGGAAATAGCGGTAGTATTTTGTTTAAGGGTGGTATCATTTATGGTATGTTGATTATTGTGAATCAAAAAGGATATGGATCGTTAGGAAAGTTTTTGTCTGCAGATTACATTAAAGAAATGATTGATAAGCATAAGGAGAGTCAACTGAAAGAAAATGCTAAGGAAGGGACGGATTAATGTAAGTGATTTATAATTAACATAAAATCAAATTGTTATGATTGGTAAAGGTAGAAATATGTTTCAGGCGAATACCATGCAAGAGGCAGAATCCATTAATAACTTGCTAGATTTCGTTCCCGAGAAATTGGAAAAAATGAGAGAGGAAATAATTGCTTCGATTCAAGCTGAATCACAAGAGGTAGAAGAATGGAACGAAGAAAGTCAGAGATATGAAAAGTCTGTATGGTTTCCATCTTATGATTTTGGTTTTGTTGACTATATGCTTGATGCGTTTTTCTCATCAATGGTCTTGCGGATTTATTCATTTGCTGAAAATGGGTTAAAGGTGTTGTCTGAAATAAGTAAGAAGCCAAAACAAACCAAAGGTCAAAGCGGCCAGAAACAACCGAGCGATATCGATTTATACTATCAGGGAATTGAAAAGAAGCAAGGAATAACACTGCCGCCGATTGAAACACTTTGGCCTGATAAAGCTAGTTTTCATGCTCTTAGGAAAAGAATAACCCATCACGGGCAAAACCAAATGACTAAGCAAGAATCAGATAGTTTGTCCACGGAGTTGGAGACCATTATGAAGATGTTGCTGTTTGTTGAGGAACAGATAAGAGTGAAGAATCCTGGGTTTAATCCGAAGTTAAATACATAAATGATTTTGGCCATTACTGATATGTCAACTTCATAATTCCAAATTACGAGATACGACGAAATTGCTTAAATTGCAGATACTGTTGGTATTAAATTTTTATTAATAGGCTCGTATCATACGAGAATCGGTTGTATTTTTGCGGGACAAAATCATTCAAAATGAAAATACATCAAAAATTACCTACCAAGTAGGCCGCCAAATTGAAAGGTGTTTGGCGCTCGTTTAAAGAAAAACTCACCGACAAACTAATGGAAAAAGTGGCTGAGAAAACCGTTGATATTCTTTTCGATTTGCTATTGTATGTGATTTGGCGGCTGTTTTTCTGACGTTTAAAGTTGGGGCGGTTGGAATTCATCCAACCACCCCGTTTTTGTTCATTCGCGATTGGAAATTAAAATCCATACCAGCGAAAGAATCAACCCGACCTACGGGCTACAGACCATGGCCAAAATGATGGTGACGATGATGTCAGCACACACTTTTGCCGCTTTCGAATATTGCTATGTCATAAAATGTGATATTTAGTGAAACAATCCTGCCACACTGTTCGGCTGGCAGACTTACCGTGCATCAACGCTTTGTCAATCCTTATGCCAAAAGTTGCTTGACTTGCCATTGAGGTTATTTGGTTTATCATTTAGATTATAGGGGAGTTATCTGTCATTTTGGCATTTATGATGGTCGAGTTTGTCATGTCTTGCTATCTGACAGCAACGAACATGGGATTTGTAATACACCCGTTCTCCTGAATTTGATTCGGAAAGCCTGAATATCAGCATTTGCAACACGCGGATGAATAATGCGGCTGCCGTGGTACGACAGCCCTACAGCCCATGCGGGGTGGTGTAGGGCTGTCACAAGGTTGCTGAGACTGTCGAAGTACCGTGGCAGCCGCTTTATTTATGGTTGTCACGGCCATTTTATTCCGACAATAACACTCAAAAGTGTCCATATCTCAACAAAATTTCGAGTTATGGACATTTTTTGTGATTTATAAGTGTCCATATCTGTGTTTTTTTGTATTTTTGTCGGCATAATTAATCGGACAATATGAATAGGATTATTGCAAGAACAAGCGAAATTGACACGCTGGAACGAAAGTTCAACTCTGGGAAGTCGGAGTTTGTCATTGTCTATGGCCGTCGCCGTATAGGGAAGACTTTTTTGGTGAACAATGTCTTCGCCGACAGACTCACCTTTGCTTACGTCGGGGCGAGAAAACAGAAACCGAAAAAACAACTTCAACGGTTTGCCGAACAACTGAAAGCCTATAGTGGCTCTCCATTTGCTCCGGTTTTGGCCAATTGGGATGAGGCTTTCCAAGCCCTTCGGACGTTGATAGAAAGCAAGCCGAAAGGAACCAGAAAGGTTGTCTTCTTCGATGAGATGCCTTGGATTGATACCCCACGGAGTTCTTTCGTGGAAGCACTTGAATATTTTTGGAATGCTTGGGCGGCGCAACGCAACGACATCCTTTTCATTGCTTGTGGGTCGGCCACCTCGTGGATGGTGAATAAATTGGTCAAAAACAAGGGCGGGCTGCACAACCGCATTACGGAACAAATCTATCTGCGGCCTTTCCGATTGGGTGAATGTGAGGAATACCTGCACGCAAACGGATGTGTATGGGACAGATACACCATCCTTCAGTGCTATATGGCCTTGGGCGGCGTTCCTTATTATATGAGTTTGTTAAACCCAGAACAAAGCCTCGCACAGAATATAGACCGTTTGTTTTTCGTCAAAAATGCCCCGATGCGCGAAGAGTTCGATGAGCTTTTCAACGCTTTGTATAGCCATGCCGACAAATACATCGCGGTAATGAACGCTTTGTCGGAAAGCAAGAAGGGGTTGCTTAGGGCGGAGATTATCGAAAAGACGGGACAGTCGGGAGGCAGGCTCACCAAAGTGCTTGAGAATCTGGAACGCTGCGATTTCATTGAAACTTACTCGCAATACAAGTCATCTGTGCGCAATTCGGTTTATCGCATTTGCGACCCATACACATTGTTTTATTTCAAGTTCTTGGATGGGAAGAATACCAAAGATGAACACTGGTGGACAAACAACATGCATTCCCACTCGGTGGAGTCGTGGCAGGGATTCAGTTTTGAGACCATCTGCATGACACATCTTGAACAGATTAAGCAAAGATTGGGCATCAGTGGAATATCAACCACAACAGGCACGTGGAGGATGCTGGGTGATGAAACTGAAAAGGGAACACAAATCGATTTGGTGATTGACCGTTCAGATAGGGTTATTAATCTATGTGAAATGAAATTCTCGGAGGCACCATATACCATCACCAAGGATTATGAGGAAAAGTTGCGCAATCGTTTGGCCATCTTCAAGGCGAAGACCAAGACCCGAAAAAGCCTTGCTACAACTATGGTGACTACCTACGGCGTTTTGCGCGGCATTCATTCCGGCATTGTGCAAAACGAGGTTGTTATGGACGATTTGTTCCGACAATAACACTCAAAAGTGTCCATATCTCAACAAAATTTCGAGTTATGGACACTTTTGCGACTTTCCCCGGTTCCCGAATAATCCCAATATTAAACCCGTTCTTCTGATCAATCACCTATTAAAAGAAAAAGTTATGAGGTAAATGTACTTTATCTGAAAAAATGTTTGAGATAAAGTACAAAAAGTTCGCACTTTTTTTTGTTTTTGGTATGGATTTTTCAATACCTTTGCATCGTGATAAAAAGCATTTGGCATGAAAACTTCCAAGATAATAGCCCGTGAGGCGGAAATGGCGGAATTGAAACGGTGTTACGAAAGTAACCGCTCGGAGTTCGTGATTGTGTATGGCCGAAGACGTGTGGGCAAGACTTTTCTTGTGGATACGTTTTTTGACAAGAAGTATGATTTTACATACGTTGGTGGACACAAGTTGTCGAAGGTCAAGCAACTTCGTGGATTTGCGAAGGCTTTGAAAAAAGCGGCGGGACTCAAACTCCAGCCCAAATTCTCTTCTTGGGAAGACGCCTTCGATGCGTTGGAGGAATATATTGAATCCCTCCCCGATGAGAAACGAAAAGTGATCTTTATAGATGAGATGCCGTGGATTGACACGCCACAGTCGGAGTTTGTGGAAGCATTGGAGTCGTTTTGGAATGGCTGGGGCGCACGCAGAAAGGATATTATGTTTGTTGCCAGTGGCTCTGCTTCTTCCTGGATGATGGATAAATTGGTGGATAATCCGGGTGGTCTTCATGCGAGAATCACCAACAACATCTATATTCGTCCTTTTACGTTGAAGGAAACAGAGGAATATCTGTTCAGTCGAGGCATCAGGTGGAGTAGGTATCAGATTCTTCAGTTGTATATGGTAATGGGCGGTATTCCTTTCTATTTGAGTCTGTTAGATTCAGGGCAAACGCTCATTGGAAATATCGACCGCCTGTTTTTCCGTAAGAATTCGGAACTTCGAACCGAGTTTGATGAACTGTATAACGCCGTTTTCAATAAAGCCGACAAATACCTTGAGATAGTGTCTCTTTTGAACGGAAACCACGATGGAATGACCTATACAGAACTTCAGGAATCCAGTTCGCTTGAAGGTGACCGATTGACTATCGTGTTAAGAAATTTGGAGCGTTGCGATTTTATCGTTTCGTATCAGCAGTACGGTAACAAGTTGAGGGGGACGCTTTATAGGCTGGTGGATTTTTATACCCTTTTCTACTACAAATTCATTGATGCTTTGGATAGCAAAGATGAGCAATGGTGGACACATAATTACAATTCCCATTCCGTGGAGTCATGGCAAGGATATGCTTTTGAATTGGTCTGCCTTACACACTTGCCGCAAATCAGGAAAAGCCTTGGGATTTCCGGTATCTCCACATCGGCTTCTTCGTGGCGTTATACTCCGCCCAAGAACGAGAAAGGAAAAAGGGCACAGATAGACCTTGTCATCGAAAGAGGCGACCGAACCATCAACCTTTGCGAAATGAAGTTTTGCGTAGGCTCTTATACTATCAAGAAAAACTATGCAACAGAGATTCGTAGCAGAATGCAACTATTCAAGGACAAAGAAAAGACGGCTTATGCGTTGAATTGCACTTTCGTCACCACTTTCGGTGTCGCAGAAGGCGTTAACAAAGATATAGTGGACTCAGAGGTGACTGCGGAGGATTTGTTCAGTTGAGTGCCTTCGCCCCAAGTTCCCTGATAATCCCAACAGCAAACGGCAAAGAAGTCAAGAAAGTGCAGAGGTCGGCGACGGCTTGGGCGGCTTCGAGGCCTGTGATGCCAAACAGCCACGGCATGATGAAAACGGCGGGCAGGAAATACAAACCTTGCCGACACATGGAAAGCAAGGTGGCTTGCCATGTGTAGCCGATGTTTTGGAACAGCATGTTGGTCATGGTGCAAAGACCCATCAAGGGGAAGGCGATGCACTGCCAGCGCAAGGCCTGACTGCCCACGCGAATGAGTTCGGGGTCTTCGCCTCGGAACCATGAGATGATGTCGGGGGCGAAAATGTAGACCACCGATGCCAAGACAATCAGAAAAGCCGTGGAAAGCGTGATGCAAAACAAGTAACTTTCCTTGACGCGGGCATACAATTTGGCGCCAAAGTTATAGCTGCAAACAGGCTGGAACCCTTGTCCAAACCCGATAACAATTGCGAAGCAGAACATAGTGATGCGCGACACGATAGTGAAAGCCGCCACAGTGGAGGCTTCGTTACCCGGAAGAGCATAATGCACCGCCATGCGGTTGAGGCTGATGGTGGCCACCACCGACAAAGCCTGTCGTGCCAACGAAGGCAGTCCGCCGCGCGTGATTTCCTTGTAATAGAATAAGGTGGGGGTGAAGCTCTTGAACTTGATATGCACATTGCCCGGTCGCGAAGTGCCCCAAAGCAAGACACACCAACCAAAACATTGGCTCACCGCCGTAGCCAACGATGCTCCACTGACACCCAAATCAAGCACAAAGATAAAGATAGGGTCAAGGATGATGTTGAGGATGGCGCCCGAGGCGATGCCGATCATGCCGAAACGGGCGTTGCCTTGCAGTCGCAGTTGGTTGTTGAGGGTCAGCGACGACATCATGAAAGGCGTGGCTATCAGAATGAAACGGAGGTAGTCGTTGGCGTAGGGCAAGATGCTGTCGGTGGCACCCATCGCTCTTGATAAGGGCGAAATGAACACAAGGCAAATCGCACCTGCCAAAGTGCCGATAATCAACGGGGTGAAAAATCCAGTGGCCGCCATTTTGCCCGCGTTTTCGCCATGTTTGGCTCCCAAGGCGCGCGAAATATAGTTGCCCGAACCGTGCCCGAAAAAGAATCCGCAGGCGTTGATGAAAGCCATATAAGCGAAGGAGACACCCACACCTGCCACCGCCTCCGTGCTCAAATGACCCACGAAGAACGAGTCCACCATATTGTAGATGGTGGTCACGAGCATACTGATGATGGTGGGTACGGCCATCTTGAGAATCAGCCTTTTGACGGGCTGCTCAGTCATCATCCGATAACGCTCGTTGAGTTTCCTTTCGTCGTTGATGTTGGACATAGTTGGCAAAATCGGGCGCAAAGATAGCCATTCTTCGTGTCACTTTGTCACCCCAACTGACAAAACCCTGCCATTTTCCACTTTGGCACGAAATGTGACTAATGCCCGCCGTCGTCTTTTTGACGCGCTTTGCGTCACTGCGAGGTACGAAGCAGTCCAGACGAGCGGCATTAGATTGCTTCGTCGTTCCTCCTTGCAAATGACGCGAATCGACAACAGTTAAACGATTAAACAATCAACAATTAAACATCAAATAAAATGGCAAAATTAGCAATCAAACCTTTGGCTGACCGCGTGGTCATTGAGCCAGCAGAAGCCGAACAGAAAACAGCAAGCGGTATCATCATCCCCGACACCGCAAAAGAGAAACCCCAACAAGGCATCGTCGTCGCCGTTGGTCCCGGCACGAAAGACAACCAAATGACCCTGAAAGAGGGTGACAAAGTCATCTACGGCAAATACGCCGGCACCGAGTTCCACCTCGACGGCAAGGATTATATGATTATGCGTGAAAACGACGTAATCGCAATCATCTAATTTCACAAAACCCACAAAACAAGCAAAACTTGTTTTTCTTGGTTGAGCGGCACGGCAACCGCCTTGCCGCTGGAAGCCGCCGGTTGGCAGGCTTCCCCAACCTGAAGAAGGTTTTGACGGGTTTTGCAAGTTTTGTGACAAAAACAACAATTAAACATTTCAACAGTCAACAATTAAACAACAAATAAAATGGCAAAAGACATTCTTTTCAATATCGAATCGCGCGACGGCCTGAAGAAAGGCGTCGATGCTTTGTCAAACGCAGTGAAGGTGACCCTCGGCCCCAAAGGTCGTAACGTGGTCATCGAAAAGTCGTATGGCGCTCCCCAAATCACCAAGGACGGTGTGACGGTCGCCAAGGAAATCGAACTCCTCGACCCCGTTGAGAATATGGGTGCCCAGTTGGTGAAGGAAGTGGCTTCCAAGACCAACGACCTCGCCGGTGATGGTACCACCACCGCCACCGTGTTGGCCCAGAGCATCGTGGCCACGGGTCTGAAAAACGTCACCGCCGGCGCCAACCCGCTCGACCTGAAGCGTGGTATCGACAAGGCTGTTGCCGCTGTGGTCGCTTCGCTGAAGAAGATGTCGGTGAAGGTCGATGGCGACAACGAGAAGATCAAGCAAGTGGCTACCATTTCCGCCAACAACGACAGTGAAATCGGCGGCCTCATCGCCGAGGCTATGGGCAAGGTGAAACAAGAAGGTGTCATCACCGTTGAGGACGCCAAAGGCATCAACACATACGTTGACGTCGTCGAAGGTATGCAGTTCGACCGTGGCTACATTTCGCCTTACTTCGTGACCAACACCGAGAAGATGGAAGCCGTCTATGAGAATCCTTACATCCTCATCTACGACAAGAAGATCTCTGTGATGAAGGACTTGCTGCCTGTGCTCGAAAAGACTTTGCAAACTGGTCGCGCCCTCATCATCATCGCTGAGGACATCGACGGCGAAGCCTTGGCTACCTTGGTTGTCAACCGTCTGCGTGGCTCGCTGAAAGTCGCTGCCGTCAAGGCTCCTGGCTTCGGTGACCGTAGAAAAGAAATGCTGGAAGACATCGCCATCCTGACCGGTGGCACCGTCATCAGCGAAGAGAAGGGCTACAAACTTGAGGATGCCACCCTGCAAATGCTGGGTCAGGCCGACAAGGTCAGCATCAACAAGGACAACACCACCATCGTGAATGGCCACGGTGCCAAGAAAGACATCGAAGGCCGCACCAACCAAATCAAGGCCCAAATCAAGACCACCACGAGCGACTACGACCGCGAGAAACTGCAAGAGCGTCTGGCCAAGTTGGCTGGTGGCGTGGCAGTCATCTACGTGGGTGCCGCTTCCGAAGTGGAGATGAAGGAAAAGAAAGACCGCGTCGAGGATGCTTTGAACGCCACCCGCGCTGCCATCGAAGAGGGTATCATCCCTGGCGGCGGTGTCGGCTTCATCCGTGCCATCAAGGCCATCGAGAAGATGAAAGGCGAAAACGAGGACGAAACCACAGGTATCGCCATCATCAAGCGCGCCTTGGAAGAGCCGCTGCGCCAGATTGTTGAGAACGCCGGCTTGGAAGGCTCGGTCGTCGTCAACAAGGTGATGGAAGGCAAGAACGACTTCGGCTTCAACGCCCGCACCGAGGTGTATGAGAACCTGCTCACTACGGGTGTCATCGACCCGGTGAAGGTGTCGAGAGTCGCCTTGGAGAACGCTGCTTCCATCGCTGGCATGTTGCTGACCACCGAGTGCGTCATCAGCAACCACAAGGAGCCTACACCTCCCACACCTCCTATGCCGATGGGTGGCGGAATGGACGGGATGATGTAATCCTGAATGCAGAATGCGGAATTAGGAATGCGGAATGACTTGCGGACAAGGTAGTCTCGCGTCCCACGTCCCCAAGTCCCACGTCAAAGAATAATGGAAACGAGCAAAAGACCTGCCTCGAAAGGGGTGGGTCTTTTTTTGTGGCATTTTGTTTTCCTTTTTTGCGGTAAATAGAATCAGATAAAAATCTGAATAACATAACAATCTGATTATCAATAAAAACAAATATGGTTTTGGCGCAATCTCGCATTTTTAGTCAGATTGCGCCAAAAAATTATGCAGTTTTCTGGCGCAATCTTGAAATTATCGTCCTACCGAAGCCCTGTTCTAACTATTTTCCACCTATCCCGCAATAAATTGTATTTTTGCAGGTTATTAATACCTTATAAAACTGCAAAATGACGGAAACAAAAGATAAAAAACCGAGGAAATTCAGCCTTCGGAACGTTTCGTTGAAGAAACTCAACCATAAGTACGATTTTCTCATGTCGCACGATGAGAGCGGTCGGCCCATGCTCAATTTCAGGTTGAACCTCCTCAACTTGATTTTGGTCATCATCGGTTTGGCGCTGCTGCTCATCATTATCACCACATTTATCATCGCTTTCACGCCTTTGCGTGAGTACATCCCGGGTTACACCGACACCAACCTCAACCGCGAGGTCTATCTGCTCAACTTGCGTGCCGACTCGCTCAGCCGCGAAATGCACAAAAAAGACATCTATTTCGAAAACCTCCAGAAAATCGTTGAAGGTTACGACTTTGCCGCCGACAGTGCCTTGGCCTCGATTAATATCTATGAACCGTTGCCCAAGGGCGTTACCGACACGATTACGCTGAAGAAGTCAATGCAAGACAGCCTGCTAAGGGCAGAATACGAGGCCCAAAACCAATACAACCTTTTCGGCGACGACTACTTTGCAGCCGCCAAGCAAAGCACTTGGGTGAAGAACTTCTTCGTCCCGCTCAACGGCAAGGTTATCAGCGGTTTCAATTCCAATGAAGGACATTTCGGGGTAGATATTGCCTCTGACGGCGACCAAATCATCAATGCCACCTTGGACGGCACGGTGGTTTTCTCCACATGGAGCATCAACAGCGGCTATTGCATCGGCATCCAGCATGAGGACAGCTATTTCTCTGTCTATAAGCATAATGCGACTTTGTTGAAGAAGGAAGGCGACTATGTGAAGGCAGGGGAGGCCATCGCCATTTTGGGCAAGTCGGGCGACAAAGCGACCATCGAACACTTGCATTTCGAGATTTGGCACAACGGCATCGCCATCAATCCTGTTGAATATATGACCATTAATCAGCCTGACGAAAACTAAAAATCACTATCTTTGCGCCGTTTTTTTCACCGATAAACATTACAAACCATGACTATATTAATAAAGGTATTGCAGTTTTTCCTCTCCCTATCCATCCTGATTTTCATCCATGAACTGGGCCATTTCTTGGCGGCCAAGGCCTTCAAGACCCGTGTCGAGAAGTTCTATCTCTTTTTCGATTGGGGATTCTCGATTTTCCGTTGCAAGAAGGTGAACGGCAAGTGGCGTTTCAAGTTCTTCTCGCCGAATGTGCCCGAGAAATACACCACCACCGAATACAAGGATGCGGCGGGAAAGAAACAGAAGAAATACGACCCCATTGACCTGAGTACTTTGTCTGAGGACGACTGGCGCCGTAGCGACGAGACCGAATACGGCATAGGCTGGTTCCCGCTGGGCGGCTACAACAAGATTGCCGGCATGATTGACGAGTCGATGGACAAGTCGGCGATGCAGCAGCCCCCGCAGCCGTGGGAGTTCCGCTCGAAGCCGGCCTGGCAACGCTTCATCATCATGGTTGCCGGCGTGACCATGAATGTGCTGTTGGCCATTTTCATTTACATAGGCTTGTTGACCAAGGAGGGCGAGCAATACCTGCCTACCGCCGAGGCCAATAAATACGGCATTTCGGTCGATAGCTTGGCCTACGAATTCGGCCTCCGCGACGGTGACAAGGTTTTGGCAGTCGACGGACAATACATCGAGAAATTCCAAGACATTCCCATGCAAATCATCCTCGAAAAGGCCAAGACCATCGAGGTGGAACGCAACGGCAAGGACACTACGATTGTACTGCCAGAGGATGCCTTGACTAAACTCCTCGGCAAGCAAGACGCCAACTTCATCACCTATCGCTTCCCCTTCGTAGTCGAAAAGGTGATGGACAACTCCGCTGCCGAAGCGGGTGGACTGCAACCCGGCGATGTCATCATAGGCATTAATGATATTGAAACGCCTTATTATCAAGATTTTGTGAAGAATGTCAAACAGTTCAGGAACCAAGACATTGAAGTCAAGGTGTTGCGCAAGACTGACACATTGGCATTGGCCATGCACCTGCCCGACGAAGGCGTGATAGGTGCCTACACAAGAACTTATCTGCCTGATTATTTTGAGATTGAGACCAAGGATTACACCTTCTTCCAAGCCATTCCCGCAGGTTTTGTCAAGACCTTCGACGGCCTGTCGGACTATTGGAAGCAGGTCAAGCTCATTTTCAACCCGAAGACCAAGGCATACGAGAGCGTGGGCGGTTTCATCTCCATTGGCAGCATCTTCCCCGAAACATGGATTTGGAGCCTCTTCTGGCGCATGACAGCCTTCCTGTCCATCGCCCTTGCCGTGATGAACATCCTGCCCATTCCGGCTCTTGACGGTGGCCACATCCTGTTCCTTCTCGTCGAAATCATCACGAGGCGCAAGCCTTCCGACAGATTTATGGAAGTGGCCGAAACGATAGGCCTCATCATCGTGTTAGGATTGGTGATTTTGGCCAACGGCAACGACATCATCAGGCTGTTCAGGTAAGTTTTTTGAAAAATATTTTGTCGGGATAAATACTAAATTCGTAAATTCGCGGTTTCAAAACTACCAATAATGTCGAGTTTGAAGAAGAAAATCAGCCATATCGTCCTCATTATCGCCATGTTGCTGTCGGCATCGGTTGGCCTCAAGGCGCAGCAGGTGCCCATCTTCACCAACCATGCGAATTCCTACGCCTATGCTAATGCGGGCTTTGCCGGCATGAGCGAAGGCATTAATTTGTTGGGAATTTACCGCCAGCAGTGGGCGGGCTTTGTCGACAACGACGGCAACGACATTGCCCCGCAAACCTTCCTCCTGACTGGCGACATGCCTATCAGGGCTTTGCACGGCGGCGTGGAGTTTTCCGTTATGCAAGACAAGTTGGGCTTCGAGAACAACGTCAATGTGGGCTTGGGCTATTCCTTCCACCTCGATTTGGGCGGTTCCACCCTCGGCATAGGTGTGGCAGCAACCTTGCTCAACCGCACCGTCGATTTCTCGAAACTGAATCCTAATAACGCCAGCGACCCCATTTTGCAGGGGCTGGGCGAGGAAAGCGCGATGATGGTGGATGCCAATCTGGGTTTGTTTTGGCAGATGCCGGAATCGTTCTATGTCGGTGTTTCGGTCGTCAATATACTCGAAACGATGAGTCAAGCGCTTGGTGAAAACAGCGAAAGCAGTGCCAGTTTCACCACCGACAGGACTTTCTACGCCGTGGCGGGCTATCCGTTCCAATTCGAGGACATGCCGTTGTTCACGTTCATTCCTTCTGTGAGCGTGATGAGCAATCTCGCCTCGACGCAGTTGAACGCCAGCGCCCGGGTGGTTTACAACAATTTGTTCTCGTTGGGTGTCAATTACCGTCCGCAGGAATCGGTTGGCCTCATGGCAGGCCTTACCATCAAGGACATCACAGTGCTTTATTCCTATGATATTAATACGACGGGCCTCTTGCCGGGCTCGCACGAGATAGGGTTGAGTTATTGCTTCAAACTCGACCTCGACCGCACGCCGAGGGATTACAGAAGCGTCAGATACTTGTAGAAACGAACATGAAAACGGATGAATTTGAAGTGTTGAAAAAGCATGTTCGGGACAAAAAAATGGAGAAAATGCAGAAAAAAATGTGGTTTGAACATAATATTTGCTAATTTTGGCGGTTTTTTAGAAGAAAACATCTTTGAAATCGTCACGCAAAAATAAACGAGAAAAAGAAATAATAAAATAGTAATTATCTCATTGTCAAGAAGATGAAAAGACTACTGTTCGTATTTTCCGTCGCACTGCTGCTCACGGCCTGCGGCAATTCAAATCAAGGCGAGTTGGTTGGAGTGAGAAAGTCCAACAAGACTTTCAATCAACCTGATCCTTACGGGATGGTGTTCGTCCCGCAAGGCAATTTTACTATGGGTGTAGGCAGTGAAGACATCACGGGCTCCTACCTTAACGAGCCGAAAACGGTTTCAGTTTCCTCGTTTTTCATGGACGAGACCGAAATCACCAACAACGAGTACCGCCAATTCGTGTATTGGGTTAGGGATTCCATCGCAAGAAGGATTCTTGCAGACAACTTCCCCGATAGATATGCCATCACCGAGGGCAAAAACGGCGAAGTGTTCGATCCGCCGCACTTGAACTGGAAAGAAAAAATTGAATGGAATGGCAAGGATGCTGAGGTGCGCGAAACCCTCGAACCAATGTATCTTCCTGAGCATGAGAGATATTTCCGCCGCAAGGAAATCGACACGAGGAAGTTGTACTATTCCTATTATTGGTTCGACATGGTTGCCGCTGCCAAGAAGGATTTCGCCGACGACAAGTTGGTGCAAAACGACCATTCACTTGGCGAAGCCGATGCGGGCATTAATGTTGACCGCAAGGGCGCTTGGTCGAACCGTAAGCAGGGCTACAGCGACCGCTCGGTCTATGCCCGTGCCGAGGTGATTAATGTCTATCCTGACACTTTGTGCTGGATTCACGACTATGCCTATTCGTTCAACGACCCGATGACCGAGAAGTATTTCTGGCATCCGGCTTACGACAACTATCCGGTGGTGGGTGTCACGTGGCAGCAGGCTCGTGCTTTCTGCGTATGGCGCACCGAGTTGCTCAATGCCTACCTGCGCACCCGCAAGGATGCCGACCTGTCGGAGTTCCGTCTGCCCACTGAGGCCGAATGGGAATGGGCTGCCCGTGGCGGCAAAATGCTGAATCCTTATCCGTGGGGCGGTCCTAACGCCAGCAACGCGAAAGGCTGCTTCATGGCCAACTTCAAGCCGAGAAGGGGCAACTACCTCGCCGACGGTGGCTTGCGCACGCTTGTCGTGGGCTGCTATCCTCCCAATGGCTGGGGACTTTATGACATGGCTGGCAATGTGGCCGAATGGACCAACACTGCCTTTGACCCCAACTCCTACAACTTCACTTGGGACATGAACCCCAACTACACCTACAACGCCAAGAACGACGACCCGCCAGTCATGAAGCGTAAGGTTGTGCGTGGCGGCTCATGGAAAGATGTGTCGTATTATCTGCAAGTCACAACCCGCGACTACCAGTATCAAGATTCGGCCAACTGCTACACAGGCTTCCGTTGCATCCAGCCTTATTTAGGCCGCAACAAGGGCGACAACCCGAGGATGTCGAGGGTATATAGATAAGTCCATTAAGCAAAAAGAAATCAATAAATTATAAAAATTAATCAAAGTTAAAAACAACACTAAAATTAATTGTCATGGCAAAAAAAGAACTTAGCAAATTCCAACAATTCCTCGTTTCGAGAAAGTTCAAAACCTTTATGGGCTACCTCTATGGTTGGGGTGCTGCAGTCGTTATGGTCGGTGCTTACTTCAAACTGACCCACATTCCTGGTGCTGACTTCATGTTGGCTCTTGGTTTAGGTATCGAAGCCGTAATCTTCTTCATGTCGGCTTTCGAACCTCAACATGTCGAATATGCTTGGGATAATGTTTTTGTTGAACTCGAAGAGGATTGGGACGGAAAAACGCGTACTCAGTTTGCCACCACGGGCGGCGGTGCCGGTAAGGCTGCTCACACCGATGCTGAAGATGCTATGCTGAGCAAGATGTTTGAAAAGATGAACGTCAGCGAAGATACCTTCAAGAAACTCGGCAAGGGTCTCGACAGATTGGCCGAAAACGCTGGACAGATGGCCGACATCAGCAATGCTATGGCCGCCACCACCAACTACGCCAACGCCATGGACCGCGCCACGAAGTCCATCTCCGACTTCTCGTCAGCTTATGTCCAAACCAACCAGAAGCTTTCCGATTCTTTGGGCAAGCTCGACTTCAGCGCCCTTGATGCCAACACCATCAAGAAAGTGGCCAACAGCATGACGTCGCTCAACTCCATCTATGAGCTCCAGCTCCAAGGTGCCGAGCAGACTTCAGCCGCCAGCAAGAAGTTGACCGAAACTATGAACAAGTACATGGATAACCTCACCGCTTCATCACAGAACGCCGGTCAACTCAACCAGCAGTTGACGCAGTTGTCGCAGCGCTTGACCGCCCTCAACAACGTCTATGGTGGAATGTTGTCAGCAATGAACATCAAGGCATAATTCTACTCAAACCTATTGTCTAATATAAAAAAGGAGTAAGAATATGTCAGGCGCAAAAGAAACCCCAAGACAGAAAATGATCGGTATGATGTACCTGGTCTATACTGCCTTGTTAGCCATGAATGTCTCGAAGGACATCTTGGATGCCTTCGACACAGTGAACTCTGGTGTTCAGACCACCAACATCACCCTTTCGAATCAGATCAATCAGAAATACGCCGCCTTTGAAGAGCAATACGGCTTGGATAAGGAAAAGGTCGGCCCCTATTGGGAGCAGGCACAGGCTCTGAGAGAGGAAGCCACCGACCTCATCAACTATGTTGAGGCTTTGAAGTGGGACTTGGTGAAGAAGATTGAGGAAAAAGATGCCGCCACTGCACTTGCCGACGGTCTGCTGAAATCAGCCGACACCGTGCGCTTTGGCCGCAAAATCTATAATGTCAACACCGCAAAGGTGAAATCGAGAGACAACTACAACCGTCCTACCGAGTACATGATGGGCAATCCTGAAGGTCCGGGCAATGGCGGTAAGGCATACGAGCTTTCAGAGAAAATCAGACGCTTCCGTGGCGAAATCATCAAGGCTATGGGTCCTGAACACCTCCACGAAGTCGGCCTGATTACCGACAGCATCTATGGTACGAAAGATTATCTCACAGAAAACGGCTATGCTGAAAGCCAGATGAAGAAACTCCCTCTCGAAGGCAACTACTATGGCGCGAAAATCAGCTACTATCCCGGCATGACCGACCCTGTTCAGGACAGTTGGGAATACCACAACTTCCACCACACGGTGTTGGTTGCTGATGTCACTTTGTTGAACAAGATTATCTCTGAGGCCGAGACTGCTGAGTTGAACGCCCTCACCGAATTGATGTCGGACATCCACGCTTCCGACTTCACCTTCGACGAAATTGGTGCAAGAGTGTTTGCTGAGAGTGGTTATCTGCTTTCGGGCCAGACCTATAGGGCACAAGCTATGGTGACTGCTTGGAAGAACTCACAATTGACCGCCCGCGTCAAGCTCGATGGCGGTGCCGAAAGAGAGTACACCAGCAATGCCCAAGGCGTGATTCCGTTGGAGTGGAATGTTGGCGTTGGTACCCACAACTACACGGGTGTCATCGACATGCTCGATCCTTCCACCAACCAGATTGAAGAATTCCCGTTCTCTGGCTCATTCACTGTGGCTCCTCCTGCGGTGTCAGTTTCTGCCACTAAGATGAATGTGGTCTATCGCGGTATCGACAACCCGATTGCCGTCGGTGGCGGTGTCGGTGGCGAAATCAGTGCCACGGCCAGCAGCGGTACGCTGAGCAGAACAGGTAATGGCACCTACAACTTGCGTCCCGGCGAGGCCAACGAAGTGACCATCAATGTCAGTTCGGGTGGTTCAAGCCTCGGTAGCATGAAGTTCCGCGTGAAAGACCTTCCCAAGCCTGAAGCCCTCATCCGTAACGTGGTCAATGGTTTGGTTTCGAAAAGTGCTCTGCTCGCTGCCAACCGTGTTGAAGCAGAAATGAAGGATTTCGACTTCGACGGTGTCAAGTACGATGTGGTGGGTTACACCTTCCGTTATAAGACCAAGGCTGGTACCACCAAGGAAGCCAAGGCCAACAGCGGTGCCTTTACCGACGAGATTAAGAACGCCATCAGCGGTTCCAATGTGGGTGACACGTTCCTCTTCACCGCTATCCAAGTGCGTGGTAACGATGGCAAGACCAAGACCCTCGACACGCCTATTGGTGTTGAAATCAAGTAAACAATTTAAACCTTTATAAGATGAAAAAGACACTTGTTTCCATGTTGACCCTTGCGGTGCTCTTCGGCAGCCTGAGCCTCAATGCCCAGACGACCGACATCAAGCCCCCGAAGAACAGCATCCTCTCCGGCCAGCAGCAAATCATGAACGAAAAGGCTCCTTCGCCGCTTCCACCCATCGACGAGTCCAATGTCATGTGGAAGAAGACGGTGATTAGGGAAATCGACTTCCGTCAGAAGATCAATCAAGTGTTCTACTACCCAATCAATCCGACCGAGGACTGGAGAAACCTTATCACGGTGATTTATGATGGCATTCAAAACGGTGACATCACACCTTATCGCGTCGAGAACAACATCGACGACATGGTGACTCCCTTGACTTTGGCCGATTTTGAAAAAGAAAACACGAAGATTGGCGACCCGCCGGTCATTTGGAAAGACGGCGAGGAAGTGCCGAACGAGATTGCTTTCAAGGATCGTATGCTCAATGTGACCCGTTTGCGCATTAAGGAAGACTGGTACTTCGATAAGAAATTGTCGCAGTTCTTGGTTCGCATCATTGCCTTGGGTCCTATCGTTGTCGACGACGACGGTGGCCTGTCGCAAGTCTGCTGGATTCCTTATGAGAATTCCCGCGAAGTGTTAGCCAAGGCTTTCGCCTTCAACCGCAACAACTCGGCCTCGCGCCGCACCTATGATGAAGTGTTGCAGAAGCGCATCTTCGACAGCTACATCATCAAAGAAGAAAACGTGTACGACCGTTACATCAACTCCTACGCTTTCAACATTGATGCCCTCTACGAATCGGAGCGCATCAAGAACAAGATGTTCGATTTCGAACAGAGCCTCTGGGAGTATTGATTTGTTGAAGTTTCATTTGAAAAAAGGACATCCAATGGTGGGTGTCCTTTTTTTGTGACCCGTACGACAATACCAATAAAACAAAAAAAGCAGCAGAGAAATCTGCTGCTTTTTTGTCGGAGTGGCCCGACTCGAACGGGCGACCGCTTGCACCCCATGCAAGAATGCTAGCCAACTGCACCACACCCCGATTGCATTTAACTGCGTTGAATCTTTCGATTTGCGGCTGCAAAGATACGAATGTTTTTTGAATTGTTGTTCAATTTCCGAAAAAAAAGTTACCTTTGCCGAAAATATCTCTTAACCCTAAACTCTAAACTCTAAACTTGTAAATATGGAACATGTTGAATGTCTGATTATTGGCTCAGGCCCAGCGGGCTACACAGCAGCCATCTACACATGCCGCGCCGATGTGAAAACCGTCGTTTATGAGGGTATGCAACCCGGCGGACAACTCACCCAAACCACCGAAATCGAGAATTTTCCGGGCTATCCCAACGGTGTGAAAGGCCCTGACATGATGGAGGAAATCCGTCAGCAGGCCTTGCGCTTTGGTGCTGAGATTCGCGAAGGCGAAGTCACAGGTATCGATGTCAGCCAGCGACCTTTCAAGGTGACGACGGAATATGACGGCGAAATCTTCGCCGACTCCATCATCGTTTCCACGGGTGCGGCGGCTCGTTATCTGGGCTTGCCTACCGAGGAAGAATTCAAGGGCGGTGGCGTGTCAGCCTGCGCCACTTGCGACGGTTTCTTCTACAAAGGCAAGGACGTGGCGGTCGTTGGCGGCGGCGACACGGCTTGCGAGGATGCCACCTATTTGGCCAAACTCTGCAACAAGGTTTATCTCATCGTCCGCCGTGACGTGCTTCGTGCTTCAAAGGCCATGCAACACCGCGTTTTGAACACGCCCAACATCGAGGTCTTGTGGAAACACCAGACCAAGGAACTTTTCGGTGAGCAACAAGGCTTTATGAAGAAATTGAAAGGTGCCGTGCTCTACCACAGCGACACCAAGGAGGAACGTACCATTTATGTGGATGGTTTCTTTGAGGCCATTGGTCACACGCCCAACACTGCGCCGTTCAAAGGAATACTTGACATGGATGAGGAAGGCTACATCATCACCAAGCCGAAATCGACGGCCACTAATGTGGAGGGCATCTTCGCTTGCGGCGACTGCCAAGACCGCATTTACCGTCAGGCCATCGTGGCTGCCGGAACGGGTGCCATGGCAGGGATTGAAGTGGAGCGGTTTTTGGCTGAGAATAAATGATTCTTCAGACCGAAATAAAAATCCGACCTTTAGAGCAAACCATCCGTTATGGCGATGGTTTGCTCTATTTGGGTTCGTGTTTCGCCGATGAGGTGGGCGGCATCTGCAAAGGCTTGGGTTTCAATGCGATGGTGAATCCTTTCGGTGTGCTGTATAATCCTGCCAGCATTGCGCAGTCGGTGGAGCGATTGCATAGTGGAAAGCCGTTTATTGCTGAGGAAGTGATAAAAGTAGGCGAGGGGCAATACTGCACTTTCAGCCACAACACGGCATTTTGGAATATCTCTGAAACTGCGCTTTTGGAACAGGTGAACGGAAACCTGAAAGCGGCTCACGAGCATTTCATGGAATCAAGATGGATTATTGTCAGTTTGGGGACTTCTTGGGTGTTTCGGCATAAGGAAACCCATCAGGTGGTCGCCAATTGCCACAAGTTGCCAGCCCGACAATTTGACAGGGAGTTCCTCTCCATGGAGCAGTCGGCGGACTGCCTTGCAAAGATGCTGCAAGCCCATCCTGAAAAGCAATTTATTTTTACCGTGTCGCCCTTGCGTCATCTGAAAGACGGCTTGCACGAAAACCAGTTGAGCAAAGCTGCTTTGCTGTTAGCTGTAAATCAAGTATGTACGCAATTTGACAACGCCCATTATTTCCCCGCTTACGAAATCCTTTTGGACGAGTTGCGCGATTACCGCTTTTATAAAGAGGACATGGTACACCCAACTGAACAAGCCGTGCGTTACATTTGGGAACGTTTCACCGATTTCGCTATTGACCCGAAGGAAAAACCCGCCATGCAAGCCGCCAATGAATTGAAACAGATGCTTCAGCATAGGCCAATGTTTCCTGAAAGCGAGGCATTTAGGAAGTTTGAGGCACTGAAGGAAAAGAAAATCAACGACTTGAAACGTGATTTTTCGAGAGTTTGCATTAATAATTTGAGCAAATAGGGGGAATTTCACAAATTATTCCTACCTTTGCCGCCCAATTTCAACAACACTAATACATTAATAAATGACTGAAAACGAAAGATCTGGCAAGCGTCCGCGCACCAGAATTGGGGAACCGGAAGAGTTCCAACAGAGAAGGTCCTTCAAATTCTATCACCGCGATGGTGACGAGGAAGGGCAAGAAGAGAGAAGATTTGGCGACAAGCCGAGAGGTGAACGCCGCTTTGATGACCGTGGCGACCGCCGTTTCGGCGACCGCAAGTTTGGTGACCGTCCGCGCCGCCGCTTTGACGACGATGACCGTCCGCGTCGCAGATTCGATGATGACGATCGTCCGCGTCGTAGGTTTGACGATGATGACCGTCCACGCCGCCGTTTCGATGACGACAAGCCGCGTGAGCGTCGTTTCCATGACGACGACCGTCCGCGCCGTCGCTTTGATGACGATGACCGCCCAAGGTCGCGCCGCTTTGATGATGAAAGACCTCGCGGTGAACGCCGTTTCGATGATCGTCCGCGTCGCAGATTCGATGATGATGACCGTCCGCGTCGCCGTTTTGATGACGACAAACCGCGTGAACGCCGTTTCCATGACGATGACAGACCACGCCGTCGCTTTGACGACGATGACCGTCCAAGGCGTCGTTTCGATGACGACCGCCCGCGTGGTGGCCGCCGCTTCGATGACCGCCCCCGCGACCGTCGCCGTTTCGATGACGAGGAAGAACCGCGCCGTGGCCGCAAGGGTTATGTTCGCGAAAAAGACCCGTTGTATGACCGCCCGAAAGCCACTGGCGAAATCCGCCTGAACAAGTATTTGGCCGATTGTGGCATCTGCTCGCGCCGCGAAGCCGACGACCTCATCAAGGCCGGCTGCGTGATGGTGAATGACGAGGTGATTACCACGATGGGCTATAAAGTGAAGACTGAAGATAAGGTGGTGTATGGCGGCCAGACCCTCAATCGCGAGAAACTCCGCTACATCCTGCTCAACAAGCCCAAAGGCTACATCACCACTTCCGACGACCCGTATGAGCGCGATACGGTGATGGAACTCGTGAAGAACGCATGCCCTGAGCGCGTTTATCCCGTGGGTCGTTTGGATAAGCAAACCACTGGCTTGTTGCTGTTTACCAACGATGGCGACTTGGCCAAGAAGTTGACTCACCCGAGCAGCGAAGTCCCGAAGCTGTATCATGTCATTTTGGACAAGCCTTTGACCAAGAACGACATGCTTCGCATTTCTGAGGGCATCGAACTTGATGACGGCCCCATTGCTGCCGACAGCATCGCATACGACCAAGACGACGACAGCAAGAAGAGCATTGGCATCGAACTCCATTCGGGCCGCAACCGCATCGTGCGCCGTATTTTTGAACACCTCGGCTACGAAGTGACGAAACTCGACCGCGTGATGTTCGCTGGTCTCGACAAATACAAACTTCCTCGCGGCGAGTGGCGTTTCCTCACCGATTTGGAAGTGGTCAATTTGAAGAAGATTTGAACGAATCGACCAAACAGTTTATCAGGGAAAACCTGAACGCCGATGTGCCGACGCTTGCCTTGAAGAAGGCACCCGTCGGCACTGACTTTTCATTGGCTCTGAGGCAGATAGCCGCCCGACAGTTGTTGCGAAAGAAAGTGCCGGAGTGGAGCGAAAACGAAGACCTACTCTTTCCCGCGCACCTTTCCATTGAGCAATGCTCATCGGAGGCGAGTGCGAACTATAAGGCTAACTTGCTAAAAGGCAATACCTTTGCCGACCTTACAGGAGGTTTGGGCATCGACACCTATTATATATCGCAGCATTTCCAGCAAGCCGACTATGTGGAACGGCAAGCCGAACTTTGCGATTTGGCGAGGCACAATTTTGAGGTCTTGAATGCCAACATCAAGGTTTGGAACGAAACGGCGGAGGAGTATTTAAGCCATTGCGAACCAAAGGATTGTGTTTTCATAGACCCTGCTCGAAGGGATGAATATGGCCGCAAGACCGTTTCCATCGCCGATTGCACGCCCAATGTGGCCGATTTGCAGGTATTGCTTTTGCAAAAGGCTGAGAAAGTGATGATTAAGTTGTCACCCATGCTCGACATCAGCAAGGCTCTTGAGGAATTGCATCAGGTGAGGGAAGTCCATGTGGTGGCTGTCGCCAATGAGTGTAAGGAGTTGGATTTCATCTTGGAACGTGGCTATCAGGGTGAAATTCAGTTCGTTTGCGTCAATTTGTTGACGGAGCAGCCAGAAGTGCGTTTCACGATGGAGGAGGAGCGGAACAGTTCCGGAAAACTTGCTGAAAGCGTGTTGAAATACCTTTACGAACCCAATCCCGCCGTGATGAAGGCGGGTTGTTTCAAACTATTAACCCAGCGTTTTGATGTTTTCAAATTGCATAAAAACAGCAATTTATACACTTCTGAAGACTTGATTTCCGATTTTCCGGGTCGCATTTTCGAGGTGGATGGTTGGACACCTTATAATAAAAAGGTGAAACAAACCCTGCTTCAGAATGTGGACAAGGCGAGCATAGCCGTGCGCAATTTCCCGCTTTCGGTGGCTGATTTGCGGAAAACGCTGAAAATCAGCGACGGAGATGAGTGGTTTTTGTTTGCCACCACTTTGAAGGGCGAGCAGAAGATACTCATCAAAACGAAGAAACCGCCCCAATAGAAGCGGTTTCTGTAAAGTCTTGAAGGGGAAGGCGTTATCTCCTGTCGGGGATGCCGAACTTGACCCACCATGTTTGGTCATACTTGTTCTTGATGGCCTTTTTCACCGTTTGGGTACGGTCTTTCAAGGTGTTCAAGGCTTTGTGGGCTTCTTCACCTTTCTTGCGAAATTCCTCTTGAATTTTGTCCATTTCGGCAGAAAGGGCTTCCAAGCGCTTGCAGTCTTCTTCCATTTTTTGTATCACGCTTTCCTCCACGCCGGCCTCCCGACCCAAGCGTTGGTTCCTTTTTACTCCTGACAGAATCAGTTTCGATTTTTCGAGTTGGTCTTTAAAAATTTGATACATAATGTGTTGTTCCTTATTTTTTCTGGTTTTTTATTCGTTTGAGGTTGCAAATATAGGAAAAATTCAAACTATTTCCGCTCAAAAAAGGCCTCTTTCTTCTCGCTGTCAGGCTTGTCTACGGTCAATTGACTGATTTTGTGGATTTTGTCATTGTCCAACACAATGGTGGTGCGATAGTCTTTATAGTTTTTCAAACAAGTCATCCAATGTCACTTGGCTCTGAATCATCTCGGAATACATTCCCTTGGCCAAGCCCTCGGTGGTAATCATCGTGAGCCAAGAGGCGTGGCGAAGCCCTGTTTCTTTAATGAAAGTGCTCCTTCTTCTGTTGATTTTCTCGTATTCTTCTTTGTCGAGTTCGTACTTGTCCTGACTGTATTTGACCTCGCAAACATTGACGATTTTGTCGGCTCGTTCAATGATGATGTCGATTTGGACTGCTGGTTTCGAGGTCTTGCTTCGCCATGAGTAGTTGAGTGTTGAAATGCCGTCGATTCGGAGTGCCCGCTTGATTTGCGGGATATGGGCCATGCATATCCGCTTGTAGGCCAGCCCCATCCAAGTGTTCACTTCGGGCGTGTTGATGTGGTGCGACCAATATTCCGTCTCAATCTCAGCCCTGTCAACGAAAGTCAGATAAAACAGGCTGAAAAAATCGCAAAGTTGATAAATGGCATCCTTGCCCTTGATTTCTTTTTCGCGGACGATGTTTTTCCGAATCAGGTCGCATTGGACGAGATCCTCCAGTTTGTTGCCGAGATGCCCGTTGTTGGCGCATTTCAGTTCTTTGGCCAATTGCTCTCGCGTCATGCCTTGGCGGCTTTTGCTCAGCGACTTGACAATCTCAATGTATCTTTCGGGGTGTTTGTAGAGCGTGTTGAACAACCGTCTGAATTCCCGTCGCATCTTTGTGTCCCTACTGAAAAAAAGGCGGTCTATGTTCTGTATCAGGCTTTCCCTGTTGTCCAATAAACTGAGATAGTAAGGAATGCCACCGAAAATCATGTAGGATTGGAGCATCATTTGCCTGTTCCAAACGAATTGATGCTCGTTGAGGTATGCTTCCACTTCGTGCAAAGTAAAAGGATGGATGGGCATCTCTTCCGTGAGACGGTCGTGCAAGCCGCCTTTGCTGTCGATGACATGGGTAATCATCCAACTTGTCGCGCTGCCGCAGATGATGAGGACGACTTGGTCCTGAAGCGAAGCCCAACTGTTCCAAAAATAACCTATTGCTCCGGCCACATTCGAGTTTTCGGCATCCATAGCAGGCAACTCATCGATGAAGATGATGCAGCGTTCCGATTTCTTCGTTTTTTCCTTCAATGCGTTTTTCAGCATGACGAAGGCCGACATCCAGTCTTGGGGTGTTTCGGAGAGGCCATAGCCAAATTCCTCCATGGCATCGGAAAAGGCGGTGAACTGGTCCTTCAACGTGCCTTCTATGACCCCTGTCATCTTGAAAGCAAATTGGTCTTTGAAGACTTGGTTGACGAGAAAGGTCTTGCCTACACGCCGCCGCCCGAACAATGCAAGAAATTCCGAACGGTCACTTGTCGCGATGGCTTTTAACTTGCTGATTTCAGCATCTCTTCCGATAATTCTTTCCATGGTGGTACTTAATGAGATGCTGCAAAATTACGATATTTGGATGTATCTACCAAACTTTTCGGGCGAAATCTACCCGAATTTAGATAGATTTCGCCCAAAAAGTAGATATTTCGGGCGAAATCTCGACAAAAACACATAGATTTCGCCCGAAATCACATGATGAATCGGAATGGATTTTTTTCAGGCAAAAAGCGTCTGTAGTACAGCGTACCGACATTTTTCCTATTTTTGCACCTCAAAATTCATACGCGCATGTACGCCTTATTTAAGAAAGAAATCAGCAATTTCCTTAGTTCGCTGATAGGTATCATGGTGATTGTGGTGTTTCTGCTCATCACCGGCCTGTTCCTTTGGGTGTTCCAAAGCGATTTCAATGTGCTGAACTATGGTTACGCCAACCTCGACAGCCTTTTCATCCTTGCGCCGTGGGTCTTCCTTTTCCTTGTGCCTGCCGTGACAATGCGCAGTTTCGCCGAAGAAAACCGCACGGGCACTATTGAGATGCTGACTACCAAGCCTTTGTCGGACTGGCAAATCATTTGGGCGAAGTTTTTGGCGGGTGTCGCGCTCGTTTTGCTGGCCTTGATTCCGACATTCGTCTATTATTACTCGGTTTACCAATTAGGCCTGCCCAAAGGCAATCTCGACATCGGCGGCATTTGGGGCTCCTATACCGGCCTGTTTCTCCTGAGTTCAAGTTTCGTGAGCATCGGGATTTTCTGTAGTTCGTTGACTAACAACCAGATATTGGCCTTCATCATCTCGGTTTTCCTCTGCGGATTCCTTTTGATTGGCTTTGAGTTCATCTATTCGCTTTCCTTGTTCGGAAAAGTCGATTTGTTCATCCAGCAGTTGGGCATGAACGCGCACTATAGTTCGCTGAGTCGCGGCGTGGTCGACACGCGCGATGTGTTGTATTTCTTGAGTGTGATAGCGCTGTTTTTGAGTGCTACGAAATTGGTTTTGGCAAGCCGCAAATGGTAAGGAGGTGAATGATGGAAAACAAGCGTAAGAATTTGAAAAAGAACCAGATAGTTTCCTTCGTGGTTGCGGTGGTGATTGTCGTGCTGGTCAATGTGATTGGCTCGTTTGTATTCACCCGCTTCGATTTGACGAGCGAGAAACGCTATACTTTGTCGCCCACGACGAAAGAGATTCTCAACGGACTTAATGACTATGTTTATTTCAAGGTGTATCTCGAAGGCGAGTTTCCGGCAGGTTTCAAGAAGTTGCGCCGCGAAACAAAAGAGATGTTGGACGAGTTTCGTGCCTACACGAAATACATTGATTATGAGTTTATTAATCCTGCCGAGAGCAACGACCCTGCCGAAATCAAGGAAATACGCACGCAATTGTATAGGGCAGGCCTGAATCCTACCAATGTGAGCGTTCGCAACAACGATGGTTCTTCGCAAGAGTTGGTGATTTGGCCAGGTGCCTTGGTGAGTTACCGCAATGATACTGAAATTGCCATAGATTTGCTTGAAAACCAATTGGGTAAGTCGTCGGAAGACGCGCTTAACGCCTCGATGCAGAACCTTGAATTCCGCCTCATTGATGCGGTCAAGAAGGTGACGCGGATGATGAAACCCAACATTGCTTTCATTGAAGGTCATGGCGAATTGGGCGAACAAGAAGTGTACGACATCGCGCAGTCGTTGGCGCAAAACTACAATGTGGGTCGCGTTCAAATTGACGGCAAAATCGATGCGCTCATCCACCGCACGCAAAACGAGGAAAAGGATGTGAAGGCTTTCCCCTCGTATGACGCCATCATCATTGCCAAACCGACCGAGCCTTTCGACGAAAAAGACAAGTTCCTCATCGACCAATATATCATGCACGGCGGCAAGGTGTTATGGTTGGTGGAACCCGTTTATGCCACAATGGACAGCCTGCAAAGCCAAGAGTCGACCATCGGTTTGGAGCAAGACCTCAACCTCGACGACATGCTTTTCAAATACGGTGTGCGCCTTAATCGCGACTTGCTTCTCGACCTGACTTGCGCCGCCTTGCCCGTCCGCACGGGTCAGATGGCCGGACAAGCCCAGTTGGAGTTTTTCCGTTGGTTCTATTTTCCCTTGCTGCAAGCCGCTTCCGACCACCCGATGGTGCGCCACATGAACGCCATCAAGGCCGATTTCGTCAGTTCGATGGATGCCACCACCTCGGCCAACGGCATCGAACAGATTCCGTTGCTCAAGACTTCTGATTATACTAAGGTGTCGGGCGCGCCGGTTTTCATCACTTTGGCCATGCTGCGCCAAGCCCCCGACAGGCGTATGTTCAGTTCAAAAGGAAAGAATGTGGCATACCTGCTGAAGGGCACTTTCCCGTCGTTGTATGCCAACCGCATCCCGCAGGAAATTGTTGATGATCAGGCAACTGACTTCATGGAGGAGAGTAAACCTACCGCCATGATCGTGGTGGCCGACGGCGACATTATCCGCAACCAAATCGACATCAAGCGCAAGACACCGTTGCCTTTGGGCTATGACCAATACACGCAAAACACCTACGCCAACAAGGAATTTATCGAGAACGCCATCAGTTATTTGGTCGACGGCGAAGGCTTGATTGACATCCGCTCCCGCGAACTGAAAGTGCGCCTATTGGATGTGACCAAGGTCAACCAAGAGCGGGGCAAATGGCAGGTTATCAATACTTTGGTTCCTATTGCCCTCATCATCGCCTTGGGTTTCGTCATGGCGTTTATCAGGAAAAAGAAATACAGTAAAAAATAATCCGAAATGAAGAAAAACAACCGCATCACCATTATTATTGCCGCATTGTTAGTCGTCATTGCCGGCGTTTTGATTTGGAACAACCGCTATCTCTCCACCTTGCAGGGCGAATCGTCTGATTTTCAGGTGTGGGACACGGCTTCGGTAACGAAAATCTATCTTGCCGACCGCCGCGAGCGCGAGTCGCTTTTGGAGCGTCAGGAGCAAGGCTGGACGCTCAACGGCACCTACAAGGCGCATCCCAAGCAGGTGCAATACCTTTTGACCACTTTGTACAAAATCCGCATCAAGATGCCCGTCAGTGTGGCCAGTCACGACAATATCGTGAAGCAATTGGCTTCGCAAAGCACTAAGGTCGAGATTTACCAAATTGTGCCTCGCATCAACCTGTTCGACAAAATCAAACTGTTCTATCACGAAAAACGCACGAAGGTCTTTTATGTCGGCGATGCCACTATGGACAGCAGCGGCACTTTCATGCTGAAGGAAGGTGCCGACAAGGCATATATCGTTTATATTCCAAGTTTCCGTGGCTTCATCACAACGCGCTTCACTGCCAATCCCGATGATTGGCGCGACCATGCCATTTTTCAGAAGAATTTAACTGATATTCAGTCTGTTGAGGTTGATTTCAACGAAGACCCAGAGGGCAATTTCCGCATCGATAACATCGGGAAGCATCAGTATAGACTCACGCGACTTTTCGACAACAAGGAATTGCCTTACGACACGCTGAAAGTCATCAATATGCTGTCGTCGTTCAGCGACCTCCGCTTTGAGGCACTGTTCACCAACACTTTGCCGCAAGAGCGCATCGACTCCATCACTGGCTCACCTTTTGTGCATCATGTCATTTTGACCGACAAGGACGGCAAAACCCAAGACATGAAGACGTTCAAGAAGTTGATATTGAACGGTGTAACCGACTTTGGCGGCGATTATGGCGACTTGGACCGCGACCGCATGTACGCCCTCATCGACGGCGGCAAGGACTTCGTGCTCATCCAAAACTATGTTTTCGACAAGGTGTTGCACGATGTGCGCTATTACGAGGCTGGCAATCCCATCCAACTCCAGTTGGGCGGCTACATTGAGGTTTTGGAATAAGGCTATTTCTTTTTCAACAGTCCAACCATCTTGAAGCCAACGTCGGTGAAGACGAGTTGCGCGTTGCCGTTGCGTTCGATGTGGCGGATGGCCTCGTCTAAAAGATCGGCGATTTCGGCAAGGTTGGACGGATTGATGAAAGGCGCAAACTTCGAGTTGAAGGTCTTTTCGTCATCGGGAAGCATGACGATTTCCGCAAGGTTGTTGTTGAACAACAGCGAGTTGCGGACGATGCGCAAGCCGTAGTCCAGCAGTTCTTTCTGCTTTTCGCGGCCTAATGTCTTGATGTTGGCCGAAAAATCGATCAGTTCGGGATAGGCCACACGGAAACAGAGGCGCATCCATTGCTGAAAGGTGGTGAAGAAAAATTTCCTGTCCTCCGATTCCTTCACGAAGTGGCAGGCATTCAGCCAGTTGCCTTCCGAAATGACCGCCGCATCTTGGGCTTGTCGAGCATCACAGCCGAGGCGTTCAGTCAAGGCGTTTTCTACCTCATTAATATCAATCGCCGGAATCTTCACCAAAGCCGTCCGCGACTTGATGGTAGCCAAAAGCTCTTCGCCATCTTCGGCGATGAGGAGGAAAACGGTCTTCTCGGGCGGTTCTTCAAGGAGTTTCAGCAGTTTGTTGGCCGTGTCCACACGCATTTTCTCCGCCATCCAGATGATGGCGATTTTGTATTCGCCCTCGTAGGATTTCATGTTGAGTTTGCGCAGCAGCGAGGCCGCATCGCGCACCGACATATAGCCCTGCTTGTTCTCCACGTCAAGGAAACTGTACCAACTCGAAGTATCGACATAACCCTGATTCTGAACGACATACTCGCGCCATTCTTCCATGAACAAGTCCGATTCTGGGTCTTTCTTCACCTTTTTTGTGGCCGCTGTCGGCACAACGAAATGCAGGTCAGGATGTACCAATTTTTGCATCTTTTGGCAAGTGTGGCACACGCCGCAACTGTCGGTTTCCGTCCGATTCGGACAGAGGATATATTGTGCGTAAGCCAAGGCTAAAGGCAGTTTCCCACTTCCGGCAGGACCCAAAAAGAGTTGGGCGTGAGAAACGTGGTTTTCTCGCACGCTTTGGATGAGCCTTTGTTTTATGGCTGATTGGCCGATGACGTCTTTGAACTGCATAGTGACTATTTATAAAACACGTCAAAGTATCGTTGCAATTTGACGGGGTCGGTTTGGTAGAAATTTTCACCGTAATAGCAGTCGGCAAGGACTTCGTACAAACGACAAAACTCACCCAAGTTGTGCTTGCCGCGTTGCGCGTTGATGGTGAGCGAAAGCAACTCCAAAGCACGGTCGGCAGCACGATGGCATTGCTCCATGTTGCCTTTGCTCTGCCAACGGTTGGCCCGCGACACTTCGCTGCCAATGTTCAGCATTTGCTCCGCTAGTGACATTGCTGCCCAACGGCCTGCAGCCAATTCTGTGTGTTGGAAATTGTTCATAATATCAGTGAGTTTACGACTTCAACAATACGTTTGCGAATAATGGGGTCTTGAACATCACGGCTACGATTGCCTTGATAGGGACGAATGTTGATGAGCGAGTCGAATTCAATAAAGTCCTCACCTCCCATTTCGGGGTAAAAGTTGATTCCCCATAAATTGGCTTGTTCTGAGCCTTGCTGAAGCAACTCTTGCTCAATGTCTGCGTGCAGTTCGGCATCCAAGCCGATAATCGCTTTTTGCACATCGACAACGGCCTTTATCATGTCGCCGAAATAACCTGGTAACATAGCTTCTAATTCGCTCCGTTTAATAGGTTGGGATATAATTTTCATAGTGATGTTCTTTTGTTTAGAGAGCAAAAATACAATTTTTTGTCATTTGTTTAGAATATCATGACTACAAAAAACAATGTTTTCATTTGTGCAAAGGCAACCTATAGCTCAATATGGCGCAATACAATGAAATGGTTAACAGGGGTATATGCATAATACCAACATAAACCGTATGAGGATTGAGTAAATTGAACATGTTATAGATTCCCATTATGGTGCCAATGATGGCTGTAATCCTATAGGTTACTATGTTAATCTTAGGAATGTTTAAGGTCAGTATGGTTAGAAATGCTGGTGTTGTCAAGCAAAATGCTGTTACGGAATTCTTATAGAAAAAATGCAACGGGTTCCAATCGAACGTTCCCTGGTTGGTGAAGGGGCAGAGATAGGCAAACAGCGCAAGGACAATCATCCAAGCATATTTCCATCGGAAGTTGCTGAAATCAAAAGTGTTTTTTGGGTTCAAGATCTCTCGGATCCAAACGTAGGCCACCAAAAGGAACATCACCAAATTGACGGTGACCACACTGAATCCGTAGCGTTCCGTGACGGCCATGTTTTGAATGAAAGCGAAAGATAAGTAAGAAATAGCGACATACCCGTTGAACATCATCCTGACTTTGTTCTTGAATACAAAAAACAGGACGAACATCAAAAGCGATAGGGATTGGAAAAGGATGTTGAATCTGCCCAAATGTCCTTGTGGTGCATGGGAAAGTGTTGTATAGACCATCTGTTGGATGTTCTTCGGGTCGAAATTTCGGCTGACGATAGGTAACAAAACAGATTGCGCCGTCAGCAAAATGACGAAAAACCACCATTTGGTTGAGGCTTTTTCAAGTTTTTCCATTTGAGTAAGGTTTTGAAGGTGCAAAATTACAAAAATCCGTGTTAGTCCAAATAGATTTGCTAAACGATTGCCATGATACAGTTGGCATTGGGGGAGAAGATTGTGGAGGTGACAAAGTAATTATTGGCTGGATTTGTCATCAACTGATTTGCGAATTTTTGGACAAATTTCGCATAAAAGCGAAATTGTCAGAAAAAAGTATTATCTTTGCAGCATCACTTGAAATTCTGGCACTGAAGAAATGATTTTCAGGATATGATTGAGATTTATGACGACATATTACGCGAAGAGTTGGCAAAAATACCGCCATTGACGAGGGAAACCTATTTCCTTACAGACGACATTGCCGAGCGTATCGACGCGATAATGAAAGCAAAAGGCATCAGCAAGAAGCAGCTTGCTGAACTCACCCACCGCAGGCCATCTGACGTGACGCGCTGGCTTGGCGGCGGCCACAACTTCACCTGCAAAACGATTGCCCTGATTCAGTTGGCCTTGGGGGAGAAGATTGTGGAGGTGGCGAAGTGAATGTTTTTCATCCATTGTTGCGACAAAACCAAAAAGTGACTATTTTTGCGGCATAAAACACACGAACATGTTAGGCATAGATTCAAAAAGGGAAATAATCACGGGTGAATTCGCCAGAAAAATCTGGAGCGAAGTGCTGGCCATGTGGCACAAAGAGAAAGAGACCGATTCAGAGGAAACCGCTCCTAAATACGAAGTGGAATGGGTGTGAAAAATTTGGTCATCAGACAAATTGAAGATGCTACTTCATTGGCCAATTTCCATTGCGGCATAGAGGCCATGGATGATTTTATCCATTCAGGCTTAAATGACAGCATCCGCAACCACTATTGCAATTCCTATTCGGTTCATCTTGGTTCTGAGTTGGTGGCCATGTTTGCGCTAAGTTTTGATTCCTTGGAATTGGATTCCGATTCACTTGAAGAGATGGCGGAGGGCATCAATACTGCCAACAAGCCAGATTTGTCGAAAAACTATGTTGATACCTTTTTGAGCAAGCATCATTATCCTGCTTTGGAGATTGCTTATTTGGCGGTTGAGGAAAAGCATCGCACGAAAGGCATTGGTAAAGCCATTGTGAATGCTATTGCTGACATGGCCCAACGGCAGAAAACCGCTGGTTGTATGTTTCTAACCGTGGAAGCCTACATTGAAGAAGGATACTCAGCTGTACCCTTTTATTCAAGATGCCAATTCGAGCCTTGTGAGTTCAAGAAACCCAACAAGGAGACTTTGCGGATGTTTAGGGCGTTGTACCCGAAAAGCGAATAAATATGTTTAACCACAACTTCACCTGCAAAACCATTGCCATGATTCAGTTGGCTCTGGGAGAGAAGATTGTGGAGGTGGTGAAGTGACACAAAAGAGTTTATGGATTATAATAAATCGTATATCCTTCTCCTTCAAAAATCAATTGGCCATTTGTATCATATAATAATTGTTTAAACGAACATCTGTTACGATCATATACATAATCCTTGTATTCTTCTCGTAATACTCCATTTTCATAACTCTTCGTGTTAACAATTTTCTTCCCTTCATATTGATTAAACGTCTCGGTTATGGATATATGCTCGCTCCCGTCAGAAAAGTAACTTATGGATTTTAGAAAAACATTAGTAGGCCTTGAATAAGTGTCGTCTAAATATGACATAACATGTTCATTTATACCTCTAACATTACCAGTTGCCGTGTCATAGAAATGTGTTGTACATGTACACTTCAAACTATCCCATTGATAATTAAATGTTTCCTGGGTTAATCTGTCGTTAGTAAAATGCTTTTGCCCCATGGTCTTGTTTCCGTCAAATTCATAATATGATTTTGATGTGTTTCCATTAGAATAAATACCTTCTTCGTACTTAATATGCCTGAACGAATTATCTGTGTACTCCGCATGACAAATTGCCTCGCTTGTTGCATTGTTACTATAAAATCGATAAATCCATGTACTTGAAAGATTTGTATATTCAAAATCAACATATTCGTATTTTATTATTCCATTCACATACCTTTCTTTACCGATTAATTTGTTTCCGTCATATTTATATACCATAATAATGTCATCGAAAGAAGATAATCCTGATTTTTTGAATGTTTTGCTTTCCAAAACACGAACAAAAGACAAATCTTCTTCAACTTGTTGTGGTATTTCTGGTGTGTTACCACCATTATTGTCTTCATTCGTAGAATCTTTTTTACAACTGACGAAAACGCTTAACAATAAGGTAATTAATAGCAATAATTTGAGTTTCATAATAAATTCAATTTAAAAATTTGGCAAATATATGCATATTTTGGATATTATTGGGTTTTGGTGTAAAAATTGATTTCTAAATTTGATTTGGAGTCAGTTTAGAAATGTTTTCTCTTGTTTTTTTGTTCTATCTGTAACCGTCTCGCCTCTTTTTCTTACTTTTGCACCAAAATTCAAACGCATCATGTTAAGCGAACAGGAACAAATCAGAAGAAATTCGTTGGCCGAACTCTACAAGCTCGGCATCAACCCGTATCCGCAGGCCGCGTTCCCCGTGAGCGTGTTCACCACGGACATCCTCAACCAATTTGACGACAACAACCCCGACCAATTCCAAGAGGTCACCCTCGCGGGCCGCATCATGAGCCGCCGCATCATGGGCGCCGCCTCGTTCTGCGAATTGCAGGACTCGAAAGGCCGCATCCAGCTCTATATCAAGCGCGACGAGATCTGCCCCGAGGAGGACAAGACCTTGTATAACACGGTGTTCAAACGCCTTTTGGACATCGGCGACTTCATCGGCGTGAAAGGCTTTGCTTTCCGCACACAGATGGGCGAAATCTCCGTCCATGTGAAGGAACTGACTGTGCTGAGCAAGTCGTTGAGGCCGCTGCCCATCGTCAAGGAGAAGGACGGCGTGAAGTACGACGAATTCAACGATCCCGAGCTGCGCTACCGTATGCGTTACGTTGACCTCGTGGTGAACGACAAGGTGAAGGACATTTTCATCACCCGCACCCGCATCATCGACAGCATCCGCCGTTTCTTCAACGAGAACGGTTATTTGGAGGTGGAAACGCCTGTGCTGCAAGCCATTCCGGGCGGTGCCACGGCGCGTCCCTTTATCACGCACCACAATGCCTTGGACATTCCGATGTACTTGCGCATCGCCGATGAGCTTTACCTGAAGCGCCTCATCGTGGGCGGCTTCGAAGGCGTGTATGAGTTTTCGCGCAACTTCCGCAACGAGGGCATGGACCGCACCCACAACCCCGAGTTCACGGCAATGGAAATCTACGTGGCCTACAAAGACTACCTCTGGATGATGGACTTCACCGAAGCCATGATTGAACGCGCCGTCACGGAGGTGTTAGGCACTGATACCGTGAAAGTTGGCGACAACGAAATCTGCTTCAAGCGCCCTTTCAAGCGCATCACCATGATTGACTCCATCAAGGAGAAGACCGGCATCGACATCACCGGCATGGACGAAGCCCAACTGCGCGGCGTGTGCAAGCAACTCGGCATTGAGGTGGACGACTCGATGGGCAAGGGCAAACTGATTGACGAAATCTTCGGCGAGAAGTGCGAGGGCACCTACATCCAGCCGACCTTCATCACCGACTATCCCGTGGAGATGTCGCCGCTATGCAAGCGTCACCGCAACAATCCCGAACTGACCGAGCGCTTCGAACTGATGGTCAACGGCAAGGAACTGGCCAACGCCTACACCGAACTGAACGACCCCATTGACCAGCGTGCCCGTTTCGAGGAGCAGATGAAACTCAGCGAGCGCGGCGACGACGAGGCCATGTTCATCGACCAGGACTTCCTGCGCGCTTTGGAATACGGTATGCCTCCGACTTCCGGTATGGGCATCGGCATCGACCGTTTCGTGATGCTGCTGACGGGTCAGACCACCATCCAAGAGGTGCTGCTGTTCCCGATGATGCGTCCCGAGAAGGTCGTGAAGAACGCCACCAAGGAAGACTTCATGGCCTTGGGCATGGCCGAGACTTGGGCTACCTTGTTACTCACCAACGGCTACAACACCATCGAGCAACTGAAGGCCGAGAAGCCTTCCGCATTGCGCGAGAAGCTGAACGGCTTGCGTAAGAAGAACAAGCTCGACATTCCCGCTTTGCAGTTGGAGGATGTTGAGGCTTGGATGCAAGCCTAACGAAAAAAAAGCGAGGTTTGAGCCTCGCTTTTTTTTGTGTTATTTCACCCGAATCCGTTGCCCCACTTTCAGCACTTTGTTTGACTTGAAGCCGTTCAACTTGCATAGTTTCTCGACGGTGGTGCCGTGGCGTTTGGCGATTTTGCCGAGATTGTCGCCGGAGCGTACTTTATAATATACAGGACTTCCCTTTCCTGAACCACCAGACTTTGAGGCTTTTGGTGGCTTGGTTGAGGCCACTTTCGATTGTGCGTCGGTCATGCCGTAGTGGGAATTGATGTTGAAATAGTGCTTCATGAGCGTAAACTCTTCCGTGCGGAGCGTGCCGTTCTCGAAGTCGAAGATGCGCTCGGGGTCGAAAGCTTGGCCCATATAGCGCGTTTCGAAATGGAGGTGAGGCCCGGTGCTGCGTCCTGTTGAACCACCATAGCCAATCAATTCGCCTGCCTTGACGATGTCGCCGCTTTTAACAATGAAACGTGTCAAGTGACCATAATAAGTTTCCAATCCGTTGAGATGTCTGATAACCAACACATTGCCGTAGCCTCCTGTCAGGTTAATGGGCAAGGCTGCACGAACAATGCCATCGAAGGCTGCATAGATGGCGTCGCCAGTATGGAGGCCTATGTCAATGCCCCTGTGCGCCTGCTTCCACCTGTATTTGAAGCGCGAAGTGACCTGCCCGGGATGCGGAATACAGTACCGATGCAAAGAATCGACCAGCCTGAGTTGCACCGTGTCAGGGAGGTCTTTCAGGGCGATGTCCTTGTAGGAATGTACCTGTTCCGTAATCCAATAGTCTGATTCAAGTGCGTAGGGGATGAAGGCCATGTCGATGTTGTAGTACAGCCATGTCCCGTTGTCGAAAAGCACCACTTTGCGGAACATGTCGTGAGTGTCGAGGGTGTCAACAGGAATGGGAATGCTTTCAGAACGCTCGTCGTTTTCTTCGTCATCGTCGTCATCGTCAAGGTTGTCAACAACGCTGTCGTTGGCGTTTTGATTGACATATATATATATGGTGTCGTGAACGACGAAAATGTTCTTCAGGCGGCTGAAAAAGTTGTTGTTGTCTTGCGAAAACCCAACGGTTGTCAGCAAAAGGCAAATGATAAGGGCAAGTATTCTTTGCATTGTATAAGGGTCAGTTTTAGAAAGGTGCAAAAGTACGAAAAATTCCCAATTTGGCAAGGATAATCGGGGTGAAAACGCTGCAATAACAGAAATATTGCCATTTTGTCAGTTTTTTCCTTTGGCATAAAGATTGACAAATTGCGGGGCGTTGTTTAATCCCCTTGGCCTCCTTTGCGAAGGGGGAACGGATTAGCAGCGAAAAGTGGACAACAAATAAGTAACAAATAAAAATAGGAGAACAAGAAAATGTCAAAAATCATTGGTATCGATTTAGGTACAACCAACTCATGCGTGGCCGTGATGGAAGGCAACGAGCCTGTCGTCATCGCCAACAGCGAAGGCCACCGCACCACCCCTTCGGTGGTTGCATTCACCGACAACGGCGAACGTAAGGTGGGCGAGCCTGCCAAGCGTCAGGCTATCACCAATCCGCTGCGTACCGTTTACTCTATCAAGCGTTTCATGGGCGAAACCTACGACAAGGTCGGCGCAGAAATGAAGCGTGTGCCTTACAAGGTCGTTCAAGGCCCTAACAACACGCCTCGTATCGACATCGACGGCAAGCAATACACCCCGCAGGAAATCTCTGCCATGGTGCTGCAAAAGATGAAGAAGACCGCAGAGGACTTCCTCGGTCAGACTGTCACTGAGGCTGTTATCACCGTGCCGGCCTACTTCAACGACGCTCAGCGTCAGGCCACCAAGGAAGCTGGCGAAATCGCCGGCCTGAAAGTGCGCCGTATCATCAACGAGCCTACTGCAGCCGCTTTGGCCTACGGCTTGGACAAGAAAAAGAACGATGTGAAAGTCGCTGTGTACGACCTCGGTGGCGGCACCTTCGATATCTCCATCCTTGAATTGGGCGATGGCGTGTTCGAGGTGAAATCCACCAATGGTAACACCCACCTCGGTGGCGACGACTTCGACGAAGTCATCATCAACTGGTTGGCCGAAGAATTCCAGAAGGACAACGGCATCGACCTGCGTAAAGACCCGATGGCCTTGCAACGCCTGAAGGAAGCTGCCGAAAAGGCAAAGATTGAGTTGAGTTCTTCGAGCGAGACCGAAATCAACCTGCCTTATATCATGCCTGTCAACGGCATCCCGCAGCATTTGGTCCGCAACTTGAGCCGCGCCAAGTTCGAGCAACTGGCCGACAAGCTGATCCACGACACCATCGAGCCTTGCCGTCGCGCTTTGCAAGACGCCGGCTTGACCGTCAACGACATCGACGATGTCATCCTGGTCGGTGGTTCGACCCGTATCCCTGCCATCCAGAACATCGTCCGCGACTTCTTCAAGAAGGAGCCTTCGAAGGGCGTCAACCCCGACGAAGTGGTGGCCATCGGCGCCTCCATCCAGGGCGGCGTTTTGACTGGCGAAGTGAAGGACGTGCTGCTGCTTGACGTGACCCCGTTGAGCCTCGGTATCGAGACTCTCGGTGGCGTGATGACCAAGCTGATCGAGAGCAACACCACCATCCCGACCCGTAAGTCGGAGGTCTTCTCGACCGCTGCCGACAACCAGCCTTCGGTTGAGATCCACGTGCTGCAAGGCGAGCGTCCTATGGCTGCACAAAACAAGACCATCGGTCGTTTCATCCTCGACAGCATCCCGCCAGCGCCGCGTGGCATCCCGCAGATCGAAGTCACCTTCGACATCGACTCCAACGGTATCCTGAACGTGAGCGCTAAGGATAAGGCCACGGGCAAGACCCAGAGCATCCGCATCGAGGCCTCGTCGGGCTTGACCGACGCTGAAATCGAGCGCATGAAGAACGAAGCCCAGGCCAACGCCGAAGCCGACAAGAAGGAACGTGAGCGTATCGACAAGCTGAACCAAGCCGACAGCATCATCTTCCAGACCGAGAAGCAGCTGAAGGAATACGGCGACAAGCTGCCTGCCGACAAGAAGGCTGAAATCGAGGCTGCCCTCGGCAAGCTGAAGACCGCCCACCAGGCTCAAGACATCGCCGGCATCGACGCTGCCATGGCCGAGATGAACGCCATGTGGCAGAAGGCCAGCGAGGAGATGTACAAGAACGCCGGTGCCCAAGGCGGCCCGCAAGGCGGCTTCGACCCGAACAACATGGGCGGCGGCTTCCAAGGCGGCAACCCGAACCAAGGCCCGCAGAACGGCGGTGATGACACTGTTACTGATGCGGATTTTGAGGAGGTGAAGTAAACGCTACTTGAAACACTATCAAAAAAGGTGTAATCCGGGAGGGTTACGCCTTTTTTGTTGTTACTTTTTCCAAACGGGCAAATCCTGCCAATCCAATGGAAACCCCATCTCTTTGAGTTTCAATAGGCGATGATGGTCATTCAGCAAAACCGTCAAGTTCTGTTTGAATGAGTTTCCTGGACTAAGGATATCCACAACGTATTTGATGACTGAGAGTAAGGCAAAGAGTTTGTTCTGCTTGATTGCAGTTGTATTTTGTGTCAATAGGAAAGGCTGACTTGTGTTGTATGCTAATTTTAAATTCACAACGAACCGTCTGTTCCAAATTCTGCTATGATGGGCGCAGCAGTTGCGCAGGTTGGAGAAAGCGTGAAGCCAGTTGGCAAAAACATCTTCATTGCCAACGCCAAATGCCAAAGCAATCTGCTTTTTTTCAGGACACTTGTCGAGCATTTTGTACATTCGGCTTAGGGTTCCAAAAGACACTACTTCCAACGACATCCAAGTTGGTGGCATTTCAGGTGAGTCGTATTTTGTTTTGTAGTGCTTGATAAAATCCTCGTTGCTACGATTCACATCGTCTGTAACAGCATCCATCAGAATCGAAAACTCATTTTGTGAAGCGCGGGAGAACCAACTTTTGTCCAAATACCAAAATGGATCTTGGCTTTTGTTAGAATATACCAGAGACAATTGGGTGCGAATAGCCACTTCAATCTTTTCCAATTCATTGAAAACCAAACTCCTCAATCGACGGTCGAAAACATATAAGTCGATAATGTCGCGAAAATCGATGTCATCTTCAAGAAACTCGTGGTCGGCATTGGGGGTGTTGTCTTGGAATGGGAATGTATATGCCCGCAGACGATAGTAACTGATGTTTTGCAAATAGTTTCTGGCCAACTTCCTATCAGAGAAATTCAGCCCTCTTTGTTCAAGTCGGTCAATCTGTTCGTCAACGGTGAGCGGTTTTTTCGAGTATATCATAGGCCGGGACTTTCAATAAAATCGAAGACCTCCCTGGTGCGCTGAGCTAACGGGAAGCGAGGGAGGTCATATTGGATGCAAAAATACACATAAAAACCATATAAGAAGCAAGAAAGTTCAAAAAAAGTCATTTATCAAGGCCCGCAGAACGGCGGCGGTGATAAAAAAGGTGTAATCCGAAAGGGTTACGCCTTTTTTGTTTGTCTCACCTTTGAACGAACAGCATAAGTAGGCATCGGATGCTTGTACCTTTTTCGGTTTTTCCCAACGCGCTGGCAATGCCGCAGTCACCCCTAACCATCACCCTTGTGCATCCCAGACAAATAACCAACAAAGCCACAGCAATATATGAACGTTACTGGGTCTTTATATCAGTTTGGGAAACACCTTCTGAACAAAGTCGCATCTACTATTAATTCTATGTTGTCATTCTGACCATCTTTATCAGGATTATTAGATAGCGAATATATGCACTTCTCATCCCATCCCTTTCCGTAGTATTTCGCATAAACATTACTTACTCGATAATCTTTGTCCAAATGAATCCACAACATCGGGTAAGTAAACATCGGAGAATTAAAAATGCTCTTTAGAAATGATGGTTCCTCTGTATAATCGAGGGTGGCGTGTTTTTCAATGTTCATCATATTCTCCCTATTTGCCTCGCAACAATAATTCGTATCTTGATATATGCTGTCTATACAATGAACAATATCCGTTACTTTTGTCATTTTAATATCAGAAACAACACGTGGATTCTTACACGACAGATCATGACAACCAAGATCACTGCTAAAGGCGTATGGTTGACCCAACACCAAGACCACACTGTCAAGAGGCATTCCGATATGAATTTTTTCAATATCGCTGTAATGAATAGTATTCTTATTAGTATTAAAACCGCTATGACAGCATGTCATAATCAATACTGAGCAGAGCATCAATGCTACAAAACAGGCAATACCGATTGCTTTTTGAAAACGCTTTTGCATATTCGTTTTTTTTATGTGATTTGACTTTATGTTATTTGCAAAGGCAACGGCTTTTGTGTTGTTTTTATTGTTTTGAAAATTGGTTTTGTTTACAAACGCATACAAAAATACCGCAGTCCAAGCCTCTGCCCAAATCGAGGAATTGTGTCGTTCTTTTTGTACAAAACCTCCTTATTCAGCCAGAACACCACAAAAATACCTCGTTTTGGCTGAATAAAGAATTTAATCCAGCCAGAATAGGATAAAAATGCATTGTTTTGGCTGAATAAAAACGCTTTGCATTACCCACATATCACCTCAGGTGTACACCCCAGCATTCTCGCCAAAGCAAAAACTGTCCGTGCCTCGGCTTTCAGGATGTCTTGATGGCCTTGTTCATAGGCTTGAATCATACGGAGGGTCACGCCAGAGAGGTCGGCCAGTTCCTTTTGGGTGAGATGGGATTGCTTTCTAATGGTTTTCAATGTGTTTTTGCGGGTGCTTAGATGCGTTTGGATAAGCATATCTGCGGTTTGGACAAATTTGGAGAGGTCAGCTTCGTGCAAAGTGGGGTAAAGCGAAAGGACAGTACTGATACTTAAGCCGTTCTTTTGGATAAAGGGGAACGTATAAGCGCTATACCATTGGTAATAGGCCAAAGCCCAGCCGGCCCAGTATTCAGGTGTGCGGTCAAAAGGCGCATAATTCATAATGGGTAGGGTTTTGTCAGAAGACTTCTCCAAAACCAGTTGCATCAATTCCATCCCCGACATTCCCGAAAGATAACGGGGATTTCCAGCCTCCATTTGCGAAGCAACACCGCTGGAAAGGAACATCTCGTAAAAGACAACTAAGTCGTACTGCGCAGCATTGACGGTGCAGTCGAGCATGGTGCCGAGGTTGTTCATGGCATCTTCAAGGTACAAACTATTGTAAGCGTGGGTCTTCATTGGTCCATTTTTGTCTGAGAATATCAATCATATAGACGGCATCGGCGGGTGAAACCTCCGCTTTTTCATTCTGGAAATCCGCTCTGGCTTGACGGTCACGAGCTTTCCGTTTGGGGAAATATAGGCTGCTATCAACGGGAATACTCTCATTGAATATGAGGCGAGAAAAAGCCTCCTCGCTTTTCAGCACCACTTGTTCACCTAATTTCCCCAAGAACATCGCCTTGCGCAACTGCTCCAAAGAAATGGTGTTGTTCAGAAAAGCGTTGGCAAAGGAGAAATAGGAGTCGTCGGCACGATAGCCTATGATAAGGTCATAATGCTCGTATTCGGGCAGAAAGTTGTCCAGCAGATAGGCTTTTGCTTCAGAAGGCAGCCCTTGTGAAAGGACAAAAGTCCTGTTTTGCAGCAATATCGATAGCCAATTCAGGATATGGTAGGACTTTTTGTTCAAATGAAGGATATTCAATCCCTCAAAGCCGATTTCATAACTATTGACAAAGCCGTCACTGAGTTCTGTGCAGGCCCATTCTTTTGCAAGTTCTAGACTTTCAGTGCAATAGAATCCTAATCCGTAGTCATTTTTCGGATTCCCCAAACCCAGTACTGGCTGTTCTATGACTTTTGTCGAGCCGTGATATAATACTTTGCTTTCCATAAACTATCCTTATAACGAGAGTCCGCAAAGATACACATTTTTGGAATATGCAAGATTAAACTGCATTTTTTTGCAAAAATATGCACTAAAATGTATCTTTGCCCCGACAAACAAAAACACATCAAGCCATGAATCAACATCCCATACAAGAAGGATATATGCCCTTTCTGGGCTATCAGACCTACTACCGCATTGTAGGCGAACCCTCCGACAAGCCCGCATTGTTGCTCCTGCACGGCGGACCGGGCAGCACGCACAACTATTTCGAGGTGCTGGACCGCATCGCCGACACGGGCCGACAGGTGGTTTCCTACGACCAGATCGGCTGCGGCAACTCCTACCTCGACGGCCATCCCGAACTGTGGACTCAGGAAACGTGGATCAATGAACTCATCGCCTTGCGTGAGCATCTGCACCTCGACCAGATTCACCTCCTCGGCCAGTCGTGGGGCGCCATGCAGGCCATAGCCTATATCATTGACTGCCAGCCCCAAGGCATCAAGTCGGTGATTCTTTCGTCAGGCCATGCCTCCAGTTCGCTTTGGGCTAGCGAACAGCACCGCCTCATCAAGTACATGTCGGAGGAAGACCAGGAAGCCATCCGTCGCGCCGAAGCCACCGGCAACTGGGACGCCCCCGACTATCTCCGTGCCAACGAGCATTACTATGAGCGTTATGTCATCAGCATTGATGAAAATTCGCCCGAATGTCTCCGCCGGCCCAAACGCACGGGCAACGAAGCCTATCTCTATGGCTGGGGTCCCAACGAATACCAGCCCTTGGGCAATTTGGCCAATTTTGAATATACCGACCGCCTGAACCAAATCAAGCAACCTTGCCTGATTTGCAGCGGCACCCGCGACATCTGCACTCCCGTGGTGGCGGCTTCGCTCTATGAGAACATCCCCAACAGCCGCTGGGAAGTGTTCAAAGGTGCGCGCCACACCTGCTTCGTGGAGCAAACCGACAAGTATTGCGCCATCCTCGAGCCTTGGTTGGAGGAACACGACTGAGGTTTACGATAAGCACTGCCCCACAAACCAAGAAAACACCTTCAAACTATCGGCATCCGTCTTGAACATGTATTCGGGATGCCATTGCACAGCGCAGACGAAGCGTTTGCCCGCCATTTTTACGGCTTCGATGAGGCCGTCGGGGGATTCGGCCATGGGAATCAGGCCGTTGCCGAGGTCTTTGATGGCTTGGTGGTGCAGCGTGTTCACTTCGAGGGTGTCTTTGCCCAATAGGGCTTGCAGGTCGTCGCTCACGGTGACTTTATGGGTTGGGTTGCCGTAGGGCTTGGCTTGCTTGTGGACGATGCTTGACGGATGTTGCGAAGGGAGGTCGTGCCAAAGCGTGCCGCCCAAATACGCATTGATGAACTGAAGCCCACGGCAGATGCCGAAGATGGCCTTGTCGGCGTGCAGGGCTTTCTTCAGCAGCAGCGTTTCCAACCGGTCGCGTTCAGGGCTGGGGACGACGGTTCCAGAGGCATCCTTTGTCCCGTAAAGCTCAGGCGCGACATCCTGACCGCCCGTAAACAGGAAACCGTCGCAGGTTTCCATCATACGGACTGCTTCCGTTTCTGACATTTCGATAGGCAGGATGACGGGAATACCTCCAGCGGCCTTGATGCCGTCCAAATAGTCGGGCAGCATCCAGACGCTCTTGCGCTCGGCATCCCAAAGCGGCGTGACGCCAATGATAGGTGATGGTTTCATTCGGCAAGGATTCAAAATGGTTGCAAAAGTACGGTTTTTCTGGGAATTATAACCAATCACGTAAGAGACTGTTCCTGAATGTTTTGACGGTTCACCTTGGGTGAATCGGGATTTTTCCCGAAGGCTTTCCACCAACTCCAAGCAATCAGCCCCGAAGTCACCAAGGCACTTGCGAACAAAACCCACACACTTTCCGTTGCGCCAAAATGGTCAGGGTCGATGTTGACGATGCCATTGTAATTCAGGTAATAGAGAACCACCGCCGTGCCATTGTTGGCGAAATGCATCAAAATGCTGACCCATAGTGAGTTGGTGATATAAAACATATAGCCTAACAGGATGCCGAGGAACATGCGCGGCAGGAATCCGTAAAACTGGAAATGGATGAAGGAGAAGATGGCTGCCGAAAGGAAAATGGCGAGGTGCGGGTTAATTTTGCGGGTCAACGATTGTTGCAGCACACCCCGGAAGGTCATTTCTTCGCCAATGGCGGGGATGAGCGCGATGATGAGCAAGTTGAGCAATAGCCCGCCGAAAGTGTTCACATTCAGCATCTTTTCGGTGGCGACTTGCGCAGTTTCCTCTAAGGTTTTCAGATATTCCTCAAGTTTCGCGAAAGCCGAGCCAAAACTCATGTCTCCGTTCCACGCAGTCAGTTGGTTGGTGACGGGCAGCGAAACGAACATCACGACCACACCTATTAATAAAAGCCACCACGGACAAGCTATTTCACGGAATCCTAAGTCCTTCATTTGGTGTTCTTTGCGCGTGATGAAGTAGTACACGATGGGTGGCACCACGAACATCATTATGGAAGAAAGCCCTTGCGCGATTTTCATTCCCGTGTCGCCGGCAAACATGAAGGCAAACGAAATGGCAACACCAATTAAACTGCTGATTAACAATATGATGAGAAACAGAAAAACCCTCATCCCCGTGGATTGTTTCAGGTTTTCGATAAACAAATTGTCTTGCATGACGGATGATTTTGCTGCAAAGATACACTTTTTGTAATTTTGCCGCTGAAATAATAGCAAACTACAGATTATACAGATTAAACAGATGAGCAATAATAAATGTAAGGCGCAAGCGCCCGATTAATACAGATTTCAATCGGTGAAAACCCATCTGTATCCATCCGCAACGAAGTTGCCAAATTCTGTCGGTAATAAATCAGTGAAATCTGTACAATCTGTAGTTAAAGTAAACTTGTAATTATGTACAAAATTGCCCACCTTGAATTTGAGCATTATCCGCTCCTCCTCGCCCCGATGGAGGATGTTTCCGACCCGCCGTTCCGCTATGTCTGCAAGATGTTTGGCGCAGATGTGGTCTATTCGGAGTTCATTTCCGCCGATGGCCTTATCCGCGATTCGGTAAAGAGTATCAAAAAACTTGATTTTGAAGAATTTGAGCGGCCTGTAGGTATCCAGATTTTCGGCAATGCAGTTGAGCCGATGGTGGAGGCGGCGCGATATGCCGAAACCGCCCATCCCGACATTATCGACATCAATTTCGGCTGTCCTGTGAAAAAAGTGGCCTCGAAAGGTGCTGGTTCGGGCATAATGAACGACATTCCCAAGATGGTGGCCATCACCAAGGCCGTGGTGGAGGCCGTGAAAACGCCTGTGACGGTGAAAACGCGCCTCGGCTACGATGACCAGCACCGTGAAATCGTGGAAATCGCTGAGCGACTGCAAGATGTGGGCATTGCCGCCTTGACGATACACGGACGCTTGCGTACCACAAAATACAGCGAACCCGCCGACTGGACTTTAATCGGGGCGGTGAAAAACAACCCGCGTATGCACATTTCCATCATCGGCAACGGTGATGTGGTGGACGGCCCTTCGGCGAAACACTACAAGGACACTTTCGGCGTGGATGGCCTGATGATTGGTCGCGCCACTTATGGCAACCCGTGGATTTTCAGCCAGATACGACATTATTTGGAAACAGGGGAGGAGTTGCCTTTGCCTGATGTGGCGGAGCGTGTTCGCGTCAGCAAGATTCAGTTGCAGAGGTCGGTGGAATGGAAAGGCGAGCGCATCGCCATTTTTGAAATCAGGAAACACTGGGCTTCTTACTTCAAGGGTCTGCCTAACTTTAAACCGTTCAAAATGAGGTTGATGGAGGCTTTTTCGGTTGAAGAAGTTTATAGGGTTTTAGAAGAGATTCTTGTTTACTATAGTTTATGACTATGGCCTATGGCTATGGCTTATGGCAACGTAAACTGTGGTTTTTGAACTGTTTAATTTGGCCGAATTGTGTTTATTAAACTGGTCAATCTTTTCTCTATTGATTGAACTTCTGCTATGATGTTTTGGAATTGTTCTTCTGTTACATACTTTAGTTTGCGGGCGATTTCCATTTGTGTTTCGACTTCATAAGAAGACCCCAAAGAGATTTCAAGATAATGGGCAAATTCATTTTGAGATTTTCTTGAGCATCCTTCTGCAATGTTTGAAGGTATTGAAACTGATGCTCTTTGTAGTTGGTCGCAAAGGGCATATAATTCTTTCCTCGGGAACTTTTCAGTTAATTCATAGACATGAGCAGAAAAATCTACCCCAGCATTCCAAACATCATAGTTTCTAAAGTTTCTCATAAATACTTGTAATTTATATGTTTATATAATACATTTGTTTCACTTTTCCCCCAATGCATTAGAACTATTTACCACCAAGCTATCAGCCATAGTCATCAGCCATCGGCCATAGTCACACAATACCATCCTTAAGCACCCCATTTTCAAACAAATTCCTCACCAACTCCTCACGGCTAATATGATAAGTATTGATTCCCAACGACTTGGCTACCTTGATATTCTTTTCCGTGTCATCGATGAACAAGGTTTCTTCGGGCAATAGGCCTTCATGGTCGAGAATCAACTCAAAGAAGCGCGGGTCGGGTTTTTCAAGATGCTCGGCGAAGGAGAAATACGACTTGTCGAACAGTTCGTCAAATTCGTTATAGCCGAAACGCAACTGCAAATCCCTGACATACAAGTCGTAATGAATCACATTTGTGTTGCTCATCAGGAAAATCTTGTAATGCTTTTTCACTTTTTCGATGGCTTCGACGCGCTCGCGGGGGATGTCAAGAAGCATGGCGTTCCAGATGGAGTCGAATTTCTCGTCGGTCATTTTTTCTTGTCCAATAAGGGCTTTCATTCTCTTTCGGAAGGTCGGGGCGGTGTAAATGCCCGTGTCGAATTTGCTCATGATTTCGATAAACTCCTTTGAATGAGCCAGTTCCGAAGTCTTGATGCCCATCTTTTCGAGTTCCTTATACACAATGGTTTCATCGATGTCGAGGATGACACCGCCGAGGTCAAAGATGATGTTTTTGATTTTTGTATTCATTTTTGATGATTTTTTCCGTCTAATTCGGTGCAAAATTGTAACTTTGCAGCGCAAAAAGCAAGAAAAAAGGCGGAAATCTTCGTTTTGTCGCGCTTTTTCGCGGTCCCATAGCGCAGTTGGTTAGAGCAACTGACTCATAATCAGTAGGTCCTAGGTTCAAGCCCTAGTGGGACCACAAAACAAACCCCTAACTTGATGAGTTTCAAGATAGGGGTTTTCTTTTTGCACTACAAAAGACCTGTGAAACGCTTGATTTCAAGCCATTTGGGTGTAATCCCTTGCCAATCCGCCTTGCGAGGTTTCCTTGTAAAGCGAAGGCAGGTCTTTTCCGGTTTCTTTCATCGTTTCCACTACTTTGTCGAACGAAACACGATGGTGACCGTCAGAGAAGGTGGAATAAATGTTCGAGTCCAAGGCGCGTGCAGCGGCGTAGGCGTTGCGCTCGATGCAGGGAATCTGCACAAGGCCGCAAACTGGGTCGCACGTCATGCCCAAGTGGTGTTCAAGTGCCATTTCAGCAGCATATTCGATTTGGGCCGGACTCCCGCCAAACAGTTGGTTGGCGGCTGCGGCGGCCATGGCGCAGGCCACGCCCACTTCGCCTTGACAGCCTACCTCGGCACCTGAGATGGAGGCGTTGGTGCGCACGATGTTGCCCACCAATCCCGCCGTCACCAAGGCGCGGACAATGCGCTGCTCAGTGAAGTCGTAACTCTTTGATAGATGGTATAATACCGCTGGCATCACGCCGCACGAACCACAGGTTGGCGCGGTGACGATAACCCCGCCAGAGGCGTTTTCTTCCGAAACGGCCAAGGCGTAGGAATACACCAATCCACGGCTTTTCAGCGTGTGGGTGTAGCCCGAGGCCTTGATATGGTAGGTGGCAGCCTTGCGGCTCAGGTTGAGTGGTCCGGGCAGGACGCCTTCGGCTTGCAAACCGCGTTCCACTGCCGCCTGCATCACCCGCCAAACCTCTTGCATGTAGTCCTCAATCTCCTTCTGGTTTTCGTATTCGTACACATATTCCCAATAGGTTCGTCCGCGTTGCTCGCACCAGTTGAGGATGTCGGTCATTTTCGAGAGGGGATAAATTTCATGCGACTCATCCGTTTGGCCTTCTTCGGCCAAGTTGCCGCCCCCGATGCTGAACACCTGCCACTCGCCGAGAAGGTTTTTATGTGCGTCGAAAGCCTTGAATAACATGCCGTTAGGATGGAACGGCAAAATGATTTCGGGTTTCCAAACGATTTCCGTGGGTGCCTGAAGGGTGCTGAGGATGGCCAAGTCGGTCATGTGGCCTTTGCCCGTGGCGGCGAGGCTTCCGTAAAGTGTCACCTCAAACGAGGCTGCGTCGGGAAAACGGCTGTTGAAAAGATGGGCGGCTTTTTGCGGCCCCATGGTGTGGCTGCTCGATGGGCCTACACCAATCTTGTAAATGTCTTTGATGGTTTTCATGGCGCAAAATTAGAAAAAATCCGCCTTTGAAAGGTCGGCAAATGGGGGATTTTTCTACCTTTGCATCCCATAATTTGACAAAAAATGGAACAAGAAAATAACCCTAAGACTTTAACTGATTTGGACGAACTCGGCGAATTTGGCCTCATCGACCAACTGACCGCCGATTTTCCCCTGCGCAACGCCTCTTCATTGAAAGGCGTGGGCGACGATGCCGCCGTCATTAACCACGAGGGCTATCGCACACTCGTTTCGGTCGACATGCTTATCGAAGGCATACATTTCGACCTGACTTACTGCCCTTTGAAGCACCTCGGATACAAGGCTGCCATCAGCAATTTCTCTGATATATACGCCATGAACGGCACCCCCACGCAGATTGTGGTTGGGCTTGGCGTGTCGAGCCGTTTCTCCGTCGAGGCCTTGGACGAGCTTTATGCTGGCATCCGTTTGGCTTGCGAGCATTACCATGTGGATATGGTGGGCGGCGACACCACGAGCAGCAAGACGGGCCTCGTCATTTCCATCACGGTCATTGGTATGGCGAAAGACGAGGACATCGTCTATCGCAGCGGCGCGAAGAAGAACGACCTGCTTTGCGTGAGCGGCGATTTGGGCGGTGCCTACATCGGCTTGCTCATCCTTGAACGCGAGAAGGTGGAGTTCCTCTCCAATCCCAACATGCAGCCCCAACTAAAGGGCATGGACTATGTGCTGGAACGCCAACTGAAACCCGAAGCCCGCAAGGACATCGTGGAGCAATTGAAGAATTTGGGCATCAAACCCACTTCGATGATCGACATTTCCGATGGTCTGGCCTCCGAAATCCTTCACCTCTGCAAGGAGTCAAAAGTGGGCTGCCAACTGTATGAAGAAAGAATCCCCATCGACCCGACGACAGATAAAATGGCCAAGGAGTTCCAAATTGTGCCCTCGGTGGCGGCATTGAGCGGTGGCGAGGACTACGAATTGCTTTTCACCATCGATCAGAAGGATTATGAGAAGATAAAGACCCTTTCGGCGGATGTGACCGTCATCGGTTATATGACTGACAATGTTGGCATTGCCGAAATGATTACGCCTGATAACCATGTCATTCCCATCAAGGCACAAGGCTGGGACCACATGAGGAAACATGAATGACCTTCCCGAAATAGTGAAACAAAAACTCGCCGCGCTGCCCAACAAGCCCGGCGTGTATCGCTACTTCGACAAGAAGGGCGAACTGATTTATGTGGGCAAGGCCAAGAACCTGAAACGCCGCGTCAGCAGCTATTTCAACAAGGAACAATTCGGCAAGACGCGCGTCCTCGTCAGCAAGATCGCCGACCTTGAATACAGCATAGTCGACTCGGAATCAGAGGCTTTGCTACTCGAAAACACGATGATCAAGCAGTATAAGCCGCGCTACAACATCATGCTCAAGGACGACAAGACCTACCCTTGGATTTGCATCAAGAAAGAGGCGTTTCCGCGTGTGTTCCTGACGCGAAAAAAACTGAACGACGGCTCGGATTATTTCGGGCCTTATCCCTCGGTGCGCACGGCGCATATCTTGCTTGACTTGCTTACACAAGCGTATAAGGTGCGCTCGTGCCGCACGCCGCTGACGGAAATCGGCGTGGAGAAAAAGAAGTACAAAGTCTGCCTTGATTACCACATCCACAAGTGCAACGGCCCTTGCGAAGGCCTGATTTCCAAGGCGGATTACAACGCCATGATTGCTGAAATCCGCGAAATCATCAAGGGCAACATGAGTGGGGTGATGCGCGACCTGAAGGCGCAGATGATGGACTACGCCTCGCGGATGGAGTTTGAGCAGGCGCAGGAAATTAAGGTGAAATATGACCTGTTGGAGAACTATCGTAGCCGCTCGACGGTGGTCAGCGCGACGATTCACGATGTGGAGGTGTTCTCATACGTCGATGACGGCGAACTGTTTTATGTCAATTATATGAAGGTGAAGGACGGCGCTGTGGTGCAGAGCCATTCGTTTGAGATGAAGCGCCGACTTGAGGAAACGGTGGAGGAATTGCTGCTTTTGGCTGTGGCCGACTTGCGCCAACAGATGGGCAACCATGCGCCCGAAATCATCGTCCCGATGAAATTGGACTACGCCCTCGGCGAGGTGCAAGTGACCATCCCGCAACGCGGCGACAAGTTGAAACTCTTAGACCTTTCGCGACGCAATGCCATGCAATACCGCATCGACCTCGAAAAGCAACGCTCCTTGGTCGACCCAGAACGGCACCAGAAACGGGTGCTCAACCAATTGAAAGAGGCTTTGCTATTGGACGAAATGCCTGAAGTGATCGAGTGTTTCGACAACTCCAACTTCCAAGGCGACTATGCCGTGGCAGGCATGGTGCAGTTCGTGAAGGGCAAGCCCAACAAGGCGGGCTACCGCCATTTCAACATCAAGACGGTGGAAGGCCCCGACGACTATGCCTCGATGAAAGAGGTGGTGCGCCGACGCTATTCAAGGCTGATTGAGGAGCAGAAACCCTTGCCCAACCTCATCATTACCGATGGCGGCAAAGGCCAAATGGAAGTGGTGAGGCAAGTGATTGAGGATGAACTTCATGTCAACATTCCCATTGCGGGCTTGGCCAAGGACGACCGTCACCGCACCAATGAATTGCTGTTTGGTTTCCCGCCGCGCATTGTGGGCTTGAAACCCAATTCGGAGGTGTTTCGCCTGTTGACGCACATTCAGGATGAGGTACACCGTTTCGCCATCACATTCCACCGAAAGAAATTCGAGAAAGGTTTCATCCATTCCGAGTTGGCCGACATCAAGGGGGTGGGGAAGAAGACGGCGGAAAAACTCTTGCTCGAACTGAAATCAGTGAAAGGTATCAAGGAGGCCTCGCTGGAGCGGCTTTCTGAAATCGTCGGACCGGCGAAGGCCAAGGTCGTTTATGACCATTTCAAATGAAAAAAGCCAGCGATTTGCTGGCTTTTTTCATTTTGGGATTGCAGTGTTTATTGCAACTTGAAGTTGACGGGCAGCATGTAGCTCACACGCACGGCCTTACCACGCTGCTTGCCCGGCTTCCATTTCGGCATCGACTTGACGACGCGCATGGCTTCCTCGTCGCAACCGCCACCAATGCCACGGAGCACCTTCACATTGGAGACGCTGCCGTCAGGCTCGACAACGAAACCGACGAACACACGGCCTTGAATACCAGTTTCGCGGGCAATCTGGGGGTACTTGATGCCTTTGGCGATGAATTCCATCAGTTTCTGGTCGCCACCGGGGTAGGCAGGCATCTCTTCCACGATTTGGAAGATTTCCTGCTCAACGACTTCTTCTTCCTCAACCTCGACAGGGACATACTCCTCAATGACTTCGGCTTGGTCCACTTCGGCGTTGATTTCGATGTCTTCCACTTCAACGTCGTCTTCCACGATTTCAAGTTGCGTGGTCTGCTTGGGCACTTCCACAGGCTGGGGCTTTGGCTCTTCCTGCTTGGTGATTTCCACCATTTCTTCCTCGACGACTTCGGTCTGGCGGAGCAAGCTCGGGTCGATTTCGCGCTTGTCGTAGCTCTTGTGTTCGAAGGCCATCCACGCGATAAGCAAGCTGATAATCAGACCTATCTGCGTGAACATCACTTTCTTGTTCTCAAGATTGGCTTTAGGTGATTTCTTCTCTTCCATTGGTTATGTGTTTTTAGATTTTACTTCCTATTTTGGGTGCGAAAATAGGAATTATTTGTTTATGAAACGCAAATAGGGCAAATTTTATTTTTTGTGGCGGTAAAAAAGATGAAAAACGCCTACTCCGATGAGGGTTCCTATGCTGTCGGAGGCAAAGTCGAACCAGTCGCCGGTGCGGCTTGGCACGAGATGTTCCTGCATCAGTTCGGTGATGCCGCCGTAAGCAATGCTGATGATGATGGCAAGGAGCAAAGCCCGTTTACGATAGACCATGCCGTTGTCAATGAACTGTTTGCGGTAGCCCCAAAGACAGAGGAAGGCGAAAGTGGCATACATGAAGACATGCACCACTTTGTCAACACCCACGATGGGCTTGACCCGTGGAAAAGCAGAACCCGGGATTCCTGTCAGAATCAGGATGACGATTCCGCACAAGATTCCCGGGTAACTATTTCTGGTCAGTCGTTCCAAGGGATTAACCGATCTTGGCTTCATAGGCGGCGGCATCCAAGAGGCCGTCGACCTCGGAGGCGTCGTTCACCTTGATTTTGATGATCCAAGCCTCGCCATAGGGGTCGGTATTGACGAGTTTGGCGTTCTCTTCGTCAGCGAGGGCTTCGTTGACTTCGAGTATTTCGCCGCCAACGGGCATGAGCAGCTCGGCGGTGGTCTTCACGGCTTCGATGGCGCCAAATTCTTCTTGGGCGTCTAAGGTTTCGCCAACGAGGTCGGGGTCAACATCAACGAAAGTGATGTCGCCAAGCTCGTGTTGTGCGTAATCGGTAATGCCGACGTAAGCGGTTTCGCCTTCTAAGCGGATCCATTCGTCGTCGTTGGTGTACTTCAGATTTGCTGGAATATTCATTTTCTGTATGTTTTAAAGTTGTTTAAATTTGGCTGCGAAAATACATATTTTAATGGCTCACTCCGCATTTTGTTGAAAATTTTATTGTGCGAGGCTGAATCGGATGGTCACGCCGGCAAAAGTGGTGGAGTTGCGGAAGGTGTTGGCCACAAACGGATCCGACACGTCGCGCTTGAAGAAGGCTTGGGCACTCAGACGTTTGCTGAAGGTGTAGTCGGCGGTGAGGTAGATGTTGATTTTGTTCTGGCCTGCCGAAACTTGGTTGTTGCGCTCGTCGATGCGGCGTAGGATGGTGATGTCTTTCTTGAAGCCGATGTCGAGCTTCAGCACGAGGTCGTTCTTGATGGTTTGCGACTTGCCGCTGCCACCGAGGGGCGTGAAGGAGAAGCTGAGGTTCTTTAGGCGATAGCCCGCGCCGATGACGATTTCCCGCCCACTCACTTCGGTGAGTTGGTTGTTGGCGAAACTCAAGGTCATGGTCCTCGACTTCTTGAACTGGAAGTTGGTGGTCATGGAGTTTTGCAGGCCAATATCGATGCCAATCAGGGGGGCGAATTGCTCACTGATGACGATTTGTGCGATGTCGTATTTCGGGACGATAAGGTCGGAATTCTCGTAGGTCTGGATGGTGTTGTTCTCGTCGTAATAAACATTGCTGGCCCATGCGTTGATGGCATAGTTCGACTTGTAGCTATGGGTGATGTTCAATGTCTTGAAAACCTTTCCGATGGCGGGAATGTTGGTCAGACCGCTGTAGGAGAAGTTCCAGTTGGGCAACGGGATTCGCGGGAATGGATTGAGGCTGAGGGTGTTGGGGTCTTTTCCGGTATAAGCCGCGATGAAGGAATAGAGCAGCACGTCCATCGAGCCAGAGGTGTAGCCTTTCGGGAAATAGTCGCCAGCCACACTGTCGTAGACGTATTCGTTCACTTGCTCAATCCATTGCGGATTGTTGCGGGCGATGCGCTCGGCGATGGTCTTGCGGTAGCTCAACAGGTTGTCGAAGAGTTTGGAGGATGTGGAATCGGAAGCCGCAAAAGAAGTTTTTAGCATGAAGTAACTCATGCTGAAATTGCCGCTGTTGGTGGGCGTGAAAACGTCAAACTGGTTGGTCAAGTTGTTGTATCGGAAGTAGTGTTGGCGGTTTTCGGCGAAGGTACGGTTTCCGGTGAAGTCGACCTTGAAGCCGGGTAGGGGTTCGGTGTTCACACGGTAGTTCATCGTCTCGGTCATGTGGCGCGTGTAGGGGTTGCTCAAAATGGAGTCGGTGGTGAGCCAACGTTTGACGTCGTCTACATCAATACTGTGGGCGACGGCCTTGTTGAAGATGTTGTCGTCTTCGCCGAAAGAGCTGCCCAACACAAAGCCCACGCCGGGAGCCCAACCTGTGCTACTGCTCATGCCGAAGTATTGTGCCTTGGGCAGGAATCCGGGCAGAGATTGCCCGTTGGCTAACGAATAGGTGCCCGAAACTTTCTTGACGAGGGTGAGGATACGCAAGCTGTTGTCGAGGACAATCTTTCCGACATTGACTTTTGGTTTGGTCTTGGTCGAGTCGGCGGGCTGCTCGCCTTCTTCTTCGCCTTTTCCTTTGCTTTGGTTGTTTCGGTTGCCCTTGCCGCTGTTGTTGCGCCGTTGTGGGGTGTTGAGGTTCTTCAGGTAAGGCACCTTATTATATAACTTGGTGAAATCGAGGGTGGCGTTGCCTTGGATGTTGTTCGAGTTCTCGATGGTGTTGCCCAAGCGTGCTTGGATGGATTGTGCCGAGGCAATCCATGTGTAGGTGCCTTGATAGTTGGCGGTGGCCGATATCCAGTTGAAAATCGGAATCTTGTTGATGGGCAAGGTGTAGCTGGCGTTGAAGTTCTGCTGGAATCGCGACATGGAACCCAAATGCTTCAGTTCGTTCTTGATGGTGTCTTGGTTCTTCTGCCAAGTTTCGGGGTCGACGCTCTTGTCGACGTAGCCCGCAGGCTCGTAGATGTAGGCTTGGGCTTGGGCCGAATAGTCGAAGTTCAGGCCTTTGGTGAGGTCATAGCGAAGCTGATAATTACGGGTCCAGTCCCATTGGCGCGAGAAGGTGGGGGTGATGATGATTTCACCGCCGCTCTTGTTGCGCAATTCCCTTTCGGAAAAGTAGCGGTACATCTCCGTGTTGAAGGTGATGCTCTTGGGCGCGTAATAGAAATTGATATCCTTGATGATTTGGAACGCGGGTTTTGCGGCCCACTTGGCCTTGGCGAAAGGCTCTACGGGTTTGGGATTGCCCGCGAAGTTGTAGCCCAACGAGCCACGATAGGCCTTCACCATGTAATACTTGATGTCGGTGTTCTCTTGGAAGGTCTCGTTATAGGAGAAAGACAGGTTGAAGTTCTCGATGTCGTAGAAGTGTACTTTGGGCATGTTGCCTCGTCCGCCGCCCAAGCCCTTGTTGGGGTCTCTCGGGTTTTCCTTGGGCTTTTCGCTTCCCTCGTCTTTGTTCCGCTTCTTGTTGACACGTTCTTTCCTGACATTCATGAAGTTGATGTTCTTCTGCCGCGTGAAGTCGTGGATGGTGGAGGTGAATTCCTTCCGCTCTTCGTCGCTGTTCATGGCGGCCAAGGCGTCCTTCAGCATGATGTCGGGGTCGTAAGGGTTGTAGAGCGGGGTGATTTTGTTCTCGCCGTAGTCGAAGTGCAACGGAATCTTCAATCCGGTGTTTTCGAGGAACTTGCCTAATTCAAGGTCGGTGGAAACGTTGAAGGCAGAGTTGGCCTCGAAGGTGTTGTTGGCGATGCGGCTGTCCAAACTACCGAAACCGGCCGACTGATAGGAGCCGTTCACGCTCACGCGGCCCAAGTCGGCCAAGGTTGCTTCAAATCGGCCAGTGGCTGCTATGCCGCCCTTGCTGCTGAGTTCGGTGAGGCGCAACTCATTGATCCACACCACGGCACTCTTTGGTTGGCCGTCGTCGGTATCGGCAAGGTTTTGCCGCTTGGGGTTGCGAATACCAATCATCATGGCTTCCACATCGCTGATGGTGGGGTTGCCTATCACCTTGATGGTATGGTAGTAGTCCTTGTTGTCGACAGTGCCTTTTCTCACCTTTTCGGAATAGATGTAATTGAGCCTGACATTGCTGTTGGGCTTGTTCATGGCTTCGTTGCGCCTTTGTTTCACTTCCACAAGGTCTTCCAATCGGATGTCCAAGTTGTTGATTTCAGGCCAGATGGCTTGCACATTGGTGCGTGCCGTTCCCCATGGGGTCATCTTCAGCGGTATTTCATATTCATAGTAGTTTTCGGTGAAGTCGGTACCGATACGCATGAAGACGCAAAGGTCTTGGTCGTCGAGCGGGCTGTCCTCTTGGGCTGCTTCGGCGTGGACGAACATTTTGAGGTATTTGTATTGACGCAGGTCGAAGTCGGTGGTCTTGTAGATGGCCCTGCCGTCACCGTCAACGAGGTTTTGCACGGTCATTTGCAACGCTTGCTCATTGATGCGGGTGGTTTGGGTCATGCCGATAACCCTTTCTTGCTGGATGCCGGGCGGGATGATGTAGGGCACGGGCTGGCGGTGGTAGTTTTCGTCGATGCTGACCGCCGAAACGTCAAAAGTGGTCTCGTTGCTGATGTCGTTTGGTTCGTATTCGCCGGGGGCTTGGATGCTTTGCGAATAGGTGCGCCATTCGCCCTTCACGAGGTCGAGGGTGGCGAAACGCAACACGATGGGACGCTGGAAACCGTTGACGAACATACGCATAAAGCGGATGGACGAATAGTCGTCGATGTGGCCGATGACCCTGTCAGGCTGCTTGATGGGGATGCGGAATTGGTACCAAGTGGTAGTGCCGAAAGTGCCGTTAGGCAGCGCGATTTGGGTGGCCTCATGGATGTCGGCAATGTGGTTGTGGCCCACTATCATCTTGGCGGGGTCGAGGTCGATGACATATTGGTAATAACGCTCGGTTTCGCTCAAGGTGTTGTCGCCGTTGATGTCTTCGGCATTGGGCAAGGTGGAATTGCTGTTCGTATAAACCTCGGTTTGCTGCACGTCGGAAGGGGAGTTGCCGTCGGGTCCGGTGTAGTCCTTGTACCTTTCAAGGATACTGGAGTGTATTTCGTCGGAGTCCCATTCCGTGGAGCGGAAATAATGGTAATTGTCGCTCGAAGGGTCGTTGTTGGCTTTGCTGTAGGCTCCCGAACCTTCGCCAAAGCGGTTTCTGATGGCTGCTAAATAGTTGGTTTCAAAGAAGCTGCGCTCGTCCACATCGCGGAGTCCGTCGTAGCCAATATCCTGATACTGACGGGCGTTGGCATCGTTGCTGAAGGTGCCGACGAGGTCTTGCAAGGTGGGCACACGTCCCCAAATGGTGGTGTCTACATTCTCCACCACTTCAGAGGTGGGCATACCATTTTCGTAGAATTTGCGCCCGTCGCGGAGGATGTCTTCGGAAATGTCGCCGAGGTTGATGTAGAGTTTTCCAGGGTTGTTTTGGAATTCCTCATCGGCGAAGGGATCCATCAGCCAGAACTCGATGTACTCGATGTTTGTGGCTTCAAAGTCAATCGATTCCATCTTGCGCATGATGCCTGCCCAACGGCTGCTCGGGTCGTTGAGTTTGCCTTCCTCGTTGATACCGGCGGAGTATTGGGTGGGGTCGACATCGTAGTTGTAGGGGCCTCTTTCTTCGGGATAATAGGCCAAGTTGAGCACCGAAACGTTGGTTTGTGTGCCCGTTGCGATGTCTTTCATGGGGAAAATCTCGGTTTCAAGCACCTGACGGACACTGTTTTTCGATAGTTCCTCGTTGGTGACATTACTCGGACGGTAGTTGGAATAGGTGTCGTAGAACACAGAATTGTCAATGACGTACCACGACAGTTTAGCGCGGTTCTTGCCGTAGTTGAGTCCTGTTCCTGCGGCGGCTTCGGGGAAGAGGTCGGTTTGGTTTTGGGGCGTGCTGGCAAGGTTCCACAAGGTAGGCAGACGCAAGTCGATGGTCGATTTGGCGCCTTCAAAGTCGTCGATGTAGGAAGTGCCAGGCTCGGCTGCCGACTTGGAAAGGCCGGGGATGAAACGGGCAAACTCGCCATCCACCCTGACGCGCGACGGGGCTTTGGTGCTGATGCCGGGCAGGGCGTTGATGAAGCTCGTCAGCCAACGGGCCTCGGTGTTGTAGCTAATGTCGGCACCGTAAATGGTGTTGGAGATGGCTTCCTCGCCGTAGTTGATTTTTTGGGTGTACGATTTCTCGCCCAAGTAAAGCACCGTTCCGCCCAAGTGGAAATCGCGGTTGAATTCGTGCTCTACGCGGGTGCCGAGGAATGTCTTCCTAATGGCACTGAAGCCTGAGTTGGATTCCAAGGCAATGTTGATGGGCGTGCCTGAATTGAGGATGCCTTCGTTCAGGATGGTCACGCGACCCAAGGTGTAGTCAACGGTATAGTCAACATTTTCAACCAATTGCACGCCGCCTGCCGTGACGGTCACCGAACCTTGCGCCACATTCATGGCATTGAGGCTGATTTCGCTGCCCGACTGCGAGGAGTAGTAACCCTTCAGGCTGAACTTGTTCTTTTCGGAATATTGCTCCGCCGAGGTTTTGGTCATCGTGTAGAGCGAGTCGAAAGCGTATTTGTTGGCCAATTCGGGTTCGTTGGGGAAGATTTTGTTGCGGATATGCTTGCCGAAAGGCTCCAGCACAGGGAAGAAAATGCGCCCGTTCGACGAGTTGATGGTACCGCCTTGTGTGGCTGCGTTGTCCAAGAAGTCGAAAGCGCCATCACCGCCTGCGATGGGGTTGTTTTGCGTGGTCAGGTTGTCCAATCCCATCAGATTGAGCAAGGCAATACCTTTCACCGAGCCTTCGGTGAAATAGCCGTAAGGCGTGCTGTTCGAGTTGCCGTTGTAGAAAATGTTCAGCATGAAATCGCTGGAGCTTATCTGGTAGGCTCTGATGTTGTAGACGTTTTTCATCATCAGGTTCCAGATGGGCATCTTGGTGTTTACTGTCGTGCCTTTCAACAGTTTGGTTACCAAAACATTGGGTGTGTTGATGCCTTGGTCGGAAAATTCACCCACTTGGTAGACCTCATCCGATCCGACGATGGTGTATTGGTAGGCCACAGCCAAGGTTTGGTTGGCGTTGAGGCTGACATTCAATGAGATGAAGCCCAACTTTGAGTTGAGCGAAAATTCTGTGTTGCTCAACCGGCGGGCGTTTTCCACTTTTTCAAAGTCGCGGCCCGAGGTCATGTATCCTGACCTGCCGATGCGCATGGGGTCGTTGCTCATGTAGTTGGTCACGGTGCTGATGCTTCGGATTTGGGTGGTGTCCATGCGGCTCACCAAATTGTTGGCGGCGTTGCGCGGGAAGAGCTTGTTGCTGGTCGGAGTGATTTCGGGGTTGTAGATCCAATCGTCTTTTCCTTCGGCCAAGTCGTTGAGGGCAAGAATGTTACGTGTGTTCTGCGTGGATGAGTTGGTGTTGGTGATCCAAACCTCGATTTTGGTGATATTGACGCTCGAAGTGACAGTAGGCAGGGTGGAAAGTGCGGTTTCGTATTGGTCCCTGAAGAATTGGCTCAGGAAGAAGTGGCGGTTTTCCTCATAGTCCAAGCAACTGAGGTCGAATTCGTTGGTTTGTGCGCCGCCTTGCACGGTGATGTTTTGCGACTCGCTTTCCTGATAGGAAACGATGGAAGAAATGGTGGTGTTGCCAAACTTCAGCTTGCTCTTGATACCGAACAGTTGCTGCGTGCCGGTGATGAGGGTGCTGTTGAGCGGAAAACTGACGTTGCCAGCTTCAAGCAGTTGGATGATTTCGTCTTCCTTGCCTTCGTATTTCAGGGCTAATTTGTCCTGAAAGTTGAAAGTCGCCTTGGTGTTCTTGTTGATGTTGAAGTTGATTTTGTCACCGATTTTGGCCAACACATTGAGCTGGATGTCTTGGTCGAACTCGAAGTTGAGGTTGCGTTTGCGTCGTTCACTCATTGAAGGGTCGTCGCGGTAGTTGTGCTTGAGGCCGAAGGTGAGGTCGACGGAGCCTTGCGGGCGGATGTCGATGGTGTTGCTGCCGAAGATGGTTTCGAAGGCCTTGCCGCCGATGAACATGGGCGGGATGATGGACGAGCCGTTGGTGGTCGAGCGCGAGTTTTGGCTACGGCGTTCCTTCCAGTATTCCTGAATGCCTTTACGGTTTTGATACTCAAAGTATTCGCTTTGCGATAGGGTAGTGGGTGTGTCGTAATAGAAATCGCCGATGCGACGTTTGAAGGTGTATTGTCCCGTAAGCGGGTCGTAGATGATTTCGGTCTGGAAGTTGTCGGGGTCGCTGAGGTAGAGCGGCGATTGGTTGTTGAGGTCCTGCAATGGATTGCCTGTGTTGATAGGGATGGGGAAAATCACTTTGGTGGAGTCAGGCTCAACGGTGTAAGGGTTGGGGTAGAAGATGTCGGCAAAGTCCGCTGGAATGGCTCGCGCGAACAGCAGTGCTGACATCATCAGGAAACAAATAAAGAGTATATGTCGTTTCATCTTGTTCTACAATACTTTGAGTGCTTCTTTAATCAAGGTTTCGACGGTGGCTTCGGGCATTTGCTTGAGCAGCTTGTCCAAGGCTTTGTCGACCGCCGCTTTGCTGAAGCCCAATATCGTCAATGCTGATAACGCTTCGGTTTTGATTGTATTGTTTGGCGTGGCGAAAATTTCCGTCGGGAAGTCGTTTTTCTTCAGTTTGTCCTTCAGGTCGATGACGATGCGCTGGGCGGTCTTTGCGCCGATGCCTTTCACGGCTTGGATGGTTTTCACGTCGTCGTTGGCGATGGCGTTGCTCAATTCGTTGACGGTCAGCGAACTGAGGATGAGTCGTGCCGTGTTGCAGCCCACGCCCGATACGCTGATGAGCAACTCGAAAAGGTCGCGCTCCTTGGCCGAATAAAAGCCGAAGAGGTTGTGCGCGTCCTCAAGGATTTGCTCGTGGACGAACAACTTCGCTTCCTCCTTCTCGCCGATGGCGGTGAAGGTGTTGAGCGTGATGTTGATGAAATAGCCGATGCCTTGATTGTCGAGAACGACGAAAGTAGGCGATTTTTCGGCTATCTTGCCGGTGATATAGGCGTACATTTGGGCGCAGTTTTATGAAACTGCAAAAATAGGAAAAAATGGGATAGGGGATAAAACAAAACAAAAAAAGAGGGCTTTTCGGCCCTCTCTTTTGTGGTTTGTTGTTCAAGTTGCTTATTCGGCATGTTGGCACTGGTGGCCTTCTTCGCCTTTGCAGCATTTCTTTTCACCGCCGCAGCCTTCAAGACGCTTCAGGACGAGGTCTTTCTGCTCGTCAACGGTCATGTTGGCGAAGTTTTCCCAAGCGGCCTTCATTTGCTCGCACTGGGCCTTCATTTCGGCGCACTTCTTTTCACATTCAGCCTTTTGCTCTTCGGTCATTTCGGCCATCTTCTTCTCACATTCCTCTTTGCCTTCCTTGCAGCAGGCTTTGCCTTCGGCTTCCATTTCGGCCATTTTGGCGTCCATTTGGGCAAACATTTCGCAGGCTTTCTTGTTCAGTTCAGCCTTGGCTTCGTCGGTCATGGTTTCCCAGTTGGCATACTCGGCCTTGAGTTGGCCCATGGGACATTCGTGCTTTTCTTCGACCACTTCGGTCTTTTCCTCAACGGGCGCGGCAGCTTGTTCAGGTTGCTTGGGGGTGTTGTTGCAGGCCACCATGAAGAGGCAGGCCAATCCGAGAGTAAGAACTAATTTCTTCATTTTTAATAAGTTTAATTTGTTGTTTGTTGTTGATTTCTTTGTTTGAGCGGGCAAAAGTACAAATAATTTCAATAACCCTTGAAAAAATGTGTTTTTTCGCCAAAAAAAATCTTTTTTTATATAAGGTTGTTTATTTGTGGCGGAATGTCTAATTTTGCGGCTTAATTTTGCGGTCAAAAATTTTGACCACAAAAAAGGTATTTCGATGTATATCAATGAATAGCAACTTGAGCCTATATCAGCCGTCGGACGAGTCCATCGTTGTTTACAAGAGCAACGACGGCATCGTGCAATTGGACGTGCAGGTGTCGGATGAAACGGTTTGGTTGACACTTGACCAACTCGCTATGCTGTTTGATAGGGATAAGTCGGTCATATCTCGCCATTTACGCAATATTTATGCTGAAGGTGAGTTCACGAGAGAGGCAACTGTTGCAAAAAATGCAACGGTTCAAAATCGAAAATGGAAATTTGGAAATCACAGATTGTGATGTCCAATTCCATTCGGATAAACAAGTTGAAATAGATGTAGAAACGAAAAACAAAGGGTAAATGGATAGTATTAAAATACATAACTTTGGTTCGGTAAAGGATGTTGACATAGAATTGTCGAAACTAATGGTATTCATCGGCCCCCAAGGGTCGGGGAAAAGCACCATTGCAAAACTGCTGACGGTGCTTTCCGATGTGTACTGGTGGATCAAAGTGTGCGAAAACGATAATCCATTGGAGGCGTTCCGGAAAATTGGTATTGAAAGTTGTTTCCAACCTGATACAATCATCAACTATCACTGGAGGGATGAAGTTCATATCACATTTGACAAAGGTGTGTTTTCTGTATCTGTCAAAGACGTGAAGCCGGAAGATACAAGCAAATACTGCCAGGTATTAATTGGTAATGCAGCGAAGAAGGAACTGGAAAAACTTGGAGCGGATATAGATAATATTCAGAGAGATAGTCTGTTGGCAAAAAACCGCAACTATTTGAGGGCATATTTGCGACTCGCCTGTTATATTCCTGCCGAACGAAACCTGACAGGGGCTGTTGCTTCATCTTTGGCAAACATACTTGTTTCAAAAGTGCCACTGCCCAATACGCTAATTGAGTTCATGTCTTTTTTTGAAAGGGCAAGGAATCATTACGCGACTTACGATGCCTCGTTTTTGGGAGTGAAATACAACAGGGATCTTGGCAATGAATGTATATCCCTTTTGGAGAATTCCGAGAAGCACCTTCCGTTGGAGGCTTGCTCGTCGGGGATTCAATCCGCATTACCTTTGTTGATGGTTCTTGATTATGCAAGGGAAGATAGTGATTTCGAATCGTTCGTAATAGAAGAACCCGAGCAAAACCTGTTTCCGACGAACCAACGAGAGGTTTTGAATAGGATTATCCGACTGTCACAGCACAAAAAGGATTGTACTATTATCATCAATACACACAGTCCGTATTTGCTTTCTGCGCTGAACGTAAGTATGCTGGCTGCAGAATTGGCAAAAGTAAATGATTACAAAGAGGAAGTTGATAGCATTGTCCCGCCACAATTCCGTGTAGATAGTGCTGAAGTGTCTGTGTTTTCACTTGGTGGCGAGAACTATTGTGAGTCTATTAAAGACGACAAAACAGGAATAGTCTCTGTCAATTATCTTGATGTGGTATCGGATGCCATTGGTTCTGATTTCAACAAGTTGTATCAGCTTTACCTGAAAACGCTCAAGAAATGACATCAATAGGATACATACCAAACGCTGTGAAGAGGCTTAAACTGGTCAGCGCCTTCAAGGGATACAATCTAGGAGTCCTTGATTGCATCGAAATATCGCGCAATGAGCAAATAATGGTTGTGGATGATGAGGAATGTACCCATATTTCGACTGCTACAGAAGATGCTGCACGTTGTTGTTTTTGTATTAATCCGAATCGAAAAGAAATCGTGGTTTTGCCTATTGATAAGAAACTCATAAAGCAGCGACAGGGCGGAATGGCAGACGGAGCCGCATTTGATGAAAATAAATTCGCTTTTCTGGAGTTTAAAGACCAAGCACAGGGCAACACATCCGAAGCAGTAAAAGGAACATACACAAAAGCAGCAAGCCAATTATCGGCAGCATTAGATTTGTTCTCTGATAAACTCAAAGATGAAAAAGTTGCAATAGATTTTATTAAGAAGGTGAATGTGATTTGCCATATCATCGTGTCGGAAAAGTTTCCTCGTTCATCTGCATTGGAACAAAATATGATGCTGTCATTTGCATTGTCAAATAATGGGGTTGGCTTGAGTTTTGAGAGGGAGGTTCGTTTTAATCATACAGAATGAAATATAGAATAGAAAACTGATGAAAGAACAAAATACATAATAAACAATAATTTAAGTCAAACAAATCAAAACTAATCCATTAAACATTTAAAAAAGTATTATGGCAGAAAAAAAGTTTTTGACATGCGATGGCAATCAGGCTGCGGCCCATGTTGCCTACATGTTCAGTGAAGTGGCCGCCATTTATCCTATCACTCCGTCGTCGCCGATGGCCGAGTATATCGATGAATGGGCTGCCAAAGGTCAGAAGAACCTCTTTGGCGAGACTGTTAAGGTCGTCGAGATGCAATCCGAAGCCGGTGCCGCCGGTGCTGTGCACGGCTCGTTGCAGGCTGGTGCCCTCACCACCACCTACACCGCCTCGCAAGGTCTCTTGCTGATGATCCCCAATATGTACAAGATTGCCGGTGAGTTGCTTCCGGGCGTGTTCCACGTCTCGGCCCGTGCCCTCGCCGCCCAAGCCTTGTCCATTTTCGGCGACCACGCCGACGTGATGAGCGCCCGTCAGACGGGCTTCGCTATGCTTGCCACCGGTTCGGTGCAAGAAATTATGGACCTCGCTCCCGTGGCACACCTCGCCGCCATCGAAGGCCGCGTGCCTTTCCTGCACTTCTTCGACGGTTTCCGCACCTCCCACGAAATCCAGAAGGTTGAGGCTGCCGATATGGAAGCCCTCCGTCCGTTGGTCAACTGGGAAGCCTTGAAGGAATACCGCGACAGAGCCTTGAATCCCGAGCACCCCGTAACCCGTGGCACTGCCCAAAACCCCGACATCTACTTCCAGACCCGCGAGGCGCAGAACAAGTACTACGACGCACTGCCCGACATCGTGGCCAAGTATATGAAGGAAATGAGCAAGATTACGGGTCGTAACTATGCCCCGTTCACCTTCTACGGCGCCGCCGATGCCACCGACGTTATCATTGCTATGGGTTCCATCACCGACGTCATCAAGACCGTCATCGACCGCGAGAACGCCAACGGCAAGAAACTCGGCCTCGTCAGCGTACACCTCTATCGTCCTTTCAGCGTGAAGTACCTCGGCCAAGTGCTGCCTGAGACCGTCAAGCGCATCTGCGTCCTCGACCGTACAAAGGAGCCCGGCGCCAATGGCGACCCGCTGTATCTGGATGTCGTCGAAGCCTTCGCCAACTGCAAGGACATCCCGGCTGCCAACAAGCCGATGATTATCGGTGGCCGTTATGGTCTGTCTTCGAAGGACACCACTCCCGCCCATATTATGAGCGTGTTCAACAACCTCGCCAGCGAGAACCCGATGAACCAGTTCACCGTCGGCATCAACGACGACGTGACGCACCGTTCATTGCCGCTGCTGCCCGAAATCAGCATCCTGCCGAAGGGCACCTTCGAGGCCAAGTTCTACGGCCTTGGTGCTGACGGTACGGTGGGTGCCAACAAGAACTCCATCAAGATTATTGGCGACAACACCAACAAGTACAGCCAAGCCTACTTCGACTACGACTCGAAGAAATCGGGCGGCTACACCTGCTCGCACCTGCGTTTCGGCGACCAGCCCATCCTGGCTCCTTACCTCGTCGGTACGCCCGACTTCGTGGCTGTCCACGTCCCGAGCTACCTCCGCAAGTATGACTGCCTGCGCGGCCTGAAGGACAACGGTACCTTCCTCTACAACTCGCCTTGGGATGTTGAGGAAACCAAGTACCACCTGCCCGACTTTGTGAAGAAGTATCTGGCCCTGCACCATATTAATATGTACATCATCGACGCCACGAAGATTGCCACCGAGATTGGCTTGGGCAACCGCACCAACACCATTCTCCAAAGCGCGTTCTTCAAGATTTCGGGTGTCATTCCTTACGACCTCGCTGTCGAGCAGATGAAGAAGTTCATCGTGAAGAGCTACGGCAAGAAGGGTGAGGATGTCGTTAATATGAACTATGCCGCCGTCGACCGTGGTGGCGAAATCACGAAGGTGGAAATTCCCGCCGAGTGGGCCGAACTGCCTTGCACGACCGACTTCGCCTTCGAGCATAACGACAACGACCCCGAATTTATTAATAAGGTGATGCGCCCGATGGTGGCCCAATGTGGCAACGACCTGCCCGTTAGCGCCTTCAAGGACATCATCGACGGAACCTTCCCGGCTGGCACCACAGCCTACGAAAAGCGCGGTGTGGCCACTGTCGTTCCCGAGTGGAATCCTGCCAACTGCATCCAGTGCAACCAGTGCTCGCTGGTTTGTCCTCACGCCGCCATCCGTCCTATCGTGATGACCGCCGAGGAAAAGCAAAACGCCCCCGCTTCAATGAACACCATCGAAATGAGGATTCCGAAGGAGATGGCCGGAATGAATTTCCGTATGCAGGTCTCCGTGATGGACTGCACGGGTTGCGGCAACTGCGCCGACGTGTGCCCGGGTATGAAGGGCAACAAGGCTCTCGTGATGAAGCCGTTCGAAAGCCAGTTGGGCGAAGCCGAAAACTGGGACTACAGCCAGAAGAAGGTCGCCTACAAGGACAATCTCATCGACAAGTACGCCAACGTGAAGAACAGCCAGTTTGCGCAACCGCTGTTCGAGTTCTCGGGTGCATGCGCCGGCTGCGGCGAAACGCCTTACATCAAGACCATCACCCAACTGTTTGGTGAGAGTATGATGGTGGCCAACGCCACGGGTTGCTCGTCCATCTATGGCGGTTCGGCTCCCGCAACGCCTTACCGCAAGAACGACCGCACGGGTCGCGGTGTGGCTTGGGCCAACTCATTGTTTGAGGACAACGCCGAGTTCGGTCTTGGTATGGCCACGGGTTACAGCAAGATTCGCGAAGGTCTCCGCAAGAAGGCTGAAGAATTGGTGAACACGACCGTCTTCGACTGGATGAAGGAAGCCACGCAGAATTGGCTGAACACCTACAACGACACGGTCGCCAACCGCAAGGCTACCGATGAATTTGTCGCCGCCCTCGAAAAGGCCATTATGCCTATCGATGCTTGCGTTGATTTCTGGAACGGACAAGGCAAGGAACTCTACGGTGCCGAAGTGGCCGCCCAGAAGCTGCAAGAGGCCAAGGATGCCAAGGCTGCGGGCAGCAAGATTTGCCCTTGCCACGGTTGCGAACTTGAGAACGAACTGCTCGGACAGAAGGACTTCTTGGCCAAGCGTAGCCAGTGGATCTTCGGTGGCGACGGCTGGGCCTACGACATCGGTTTCGGTGGCCTCGACCACGTGTTGGCCAGCGGCGAAGACGTCAACGTCCTCGTCCTCGACACCGAGGTTTATTCGAACACGGGTGGTCAGTCCTCGAAGGCTACGCCTGCCGGTGCTGTCGCCAAGTTTGCCGCCTCTGGTAAGAAGGTGCGCAAGAAAGACCTCGGCATGATTGCCAAGAGCTACGGCTATGTGTATGTGGCTCAGGTCGCTATGGGTGCTTCGCAAGCCCAATACTTCAAGGCCATCAAGGAGGCTGAAGCTTATCCAGGCCCGTCGTTGGTGATCTGCTACGCACCTTGCATCAACCACGGCATCAAGACCGGCATGGGTCGCACGCAGCACGAAGAGAAGCTCGCCGTTGATTGCGGTTACTGGCACCTCTGGCGCTTCAACCCCGCCGAGGAAGAGGAAGGCAAGAACGGCTTCCACTTGGATTCGAAGGAACCCAACTGGGCCGACTTCCAGAACTTCATTATGGGTGAAGTCCGTTACAACTCACTGCTGAAGACCTTCCCCGAGGAAGCCAAGGAACTGTTCGCCAAGACCGAGCAGTTTGCCAAGCTCCGCTATGAAGGCTATAAGAAGCTGGCTGAAGGGAAGTAAACCCAACAAACCCCAAAGTTGTGGAGGTCGAAAGGCCTCCACAACTTTTATTATAATTTCAGTAATAAGGGTTAATATGATAAAATTAACACCATCTCAGGAACGAGCAATAAAACTGTTGGACGCAGGCTATAATGTTTTTTTGACAGGAAAGGCAGGAACAGGTAAGAGTTTTCTTGTAGATTATTTTGTTGCCAAGCATTCAGAAAAAAACATTGTCAAATGTGCTCCTACGGGTGTGGCCGCATTAAATATAGAGGGAGCCACTATTCACAGGACGTTTGGTGTACCTGTCAGATTATTAGGGCATAATGATGTTTGTTCTTCAAACGATAAACTTGATGTCCTCAAGAAAGCGGATGTTATTCTTATTGATGAGATTTCAATGTGTCGTATAGATGTGTTTGAGTATGTAATACGATCATTGAATCGAGTTGGTATTAGAAACAAGCAACTCATCCTTGTTGGTGATTTTTATCAACTTCCTCCAGTATTAACTCCCGCAGACACCCCTACTTTCAATCAGTTATATGGGGATAGGCTATATGCTTTTGAGTCTGATTTGTGGTATAGTAGCAATTTGCTCACTATAGAACTAACAGAAGTTAAACGTCAAAATGAAGAAAGATTCTTAGATTCCTTATCAAATATTAGAGAAGGAATTCCAGACTTTAGCATATTTCAAATTGCAAATCGTGCTGATGATAATGCGATTAGTTTATGTCCGACAAAGGCTAAAGCCAAAGAGATTAATGATGGCCATTTAAAACAGCTTCCAAATCACAAGCACTATATGGCATCCATAATGGGCAGCGTTTTAGAGTCAGATATGGTTGCTGATAAAGAACTTGTTTTGGCTGAAGATGCTCGAATTATTATGCTTGTCAATGACTCAGGGGGGAGATGGGTGAATGGATCTATGGGTACGGTCACAGAATTGAGTGATAATCATATTACCGTCCAAATTGATAATGGGGGAGAGTGCTGTGTAGACCCATATACTTGGTCAATTAAAGAATATGTGTTAGAGGTAGATGAGGAAACAAGGGACAAACGCGTTGTTGAAAAAGAGATTGGATCGTTTACGCAATTTCCTTTGAAGCTAGCTTGGGCAATTACAATTCACAAATCACAAGGGCAAACTTATGATAAAGTGAATATTTACAATGGTTTTTTTGCGAATGGACAAATGTATGTTGCTTTATCTCGTTGTAAAACATTGAATGGCATTCATACAATGGGGAGTCTTATACAAAGTCAGCTTATGTGTAGTCTGTCGGTTAAGAATTTTATGACAACATCAATCAAAGACTCTAATTCAAGAATAGAAGCCATACTTGAAGAAATCAGAAGACAAAAGATAGACAAAATTTGTGGTTGTGTCAGTGAAGTTAAAGTTCTTGAAACATCATTAAACAATGCCTTGATTCAAATTAGAGATGCCAGGAATCGTTTCACCAAAGTCACCACGTCCATTGCGATGCAACCACATATAAATAACATTGAAAACGAAAGGAGAAAAGTAGCAAACCATTATGAAAAAGGTGTGGAATTGTTGCAACTGACCAAACAAGAGGCTGTCGGGTATGAAAAAGATGAGGAAATTGAACAGATGCTAACGAAAACGGAGAATGCAATAAAAAACATAAAACAAATACAAGACACTATTGACGAAATTGCTTTAGACGCGGAACGTACATTAAAACTGGTGCAACGGAAGGAAGATTACCTTAGACGAGTTGAAAAAATAAAGGATTGTGTTAAAGAGATTCAATCTTTAGAAACGTCTATAAATGAGTCTTTAACTAAGATAAGCACTGAAATGGGTCTTTTCACTGTGGATAACAAATCCAATGCCATTCAACCACATATTGAGTTCATCAAAACTGAAAGTGAAAAAGTGACAAATCAATATGAAGATGGTATGCAATTGCAACGACAGGCCAAACAAGAGGCTATCGGATATGAAAAATTTGAGGGGATAAAACATTTGCTATCAAAGTTAGATAATTCAATAAACAGCATTGAACAAACGAAAGACGGTATTGCAGAAAAGGCTTTAGAAGCAGCCGATACTTTGAAAAAGGTACAACAGAGAGAACGCAGGAAAAAAACAACTATTATTCTTTCCATTATTGCAATCTTGTCGTTATTATACGTGGTATTTGTAAGGAAATGAATGGCTTATTGAATTGAAAAACCCTCATAAATACAAAAACCAGCATTATGACGGCAGCCGTGTTATTGTTTCCGCTAAATTGGTTTATTTTTGGATTTATTCAATACCTTTGCAGAAAATTGAACGTTAATGCCATACAATCTGCCACAACGGAAATCACCGCGTGCCACATGGCACGATTACAATGGCGGAAGGTATTTCGTGACCTTTTGCACGAAAAACCATGATTTGTATTTTGGCGATGTGGTTGATGGTCGGATGGAATTGTCGGAAATAGGGGATTATGCATTACGTTGCATCGAAAAAATCCCGGAAATCAATGATAATATGGCGGTCCCTGAATTTGTGGTGATGCCGAATCATGTTCACATGATTGTTATTATTGACAATCCAATTGAATGGCCGGATGATGAGTGGCTGCCGCTATGCGACAGCCCTACAGCCCCGTGGTGAAATGAACCATTCGGCTGCCATACCACGGCAGCCGTTTTGAAAGGTTTACGTTATGCGTCCGATACAATTCCCTAAATCAGAACGAAAAGGTTAAACCCAAGGTCGGGAGGATGGGCAACTGACGGGCTGTTTGGCCGGAAACCAAATTCACATAAAACACGTTTTCGCGGTTGTAGATGTTGGTCACGCTGAGGTCAACCTCCAAATTGATGTTCTCTGTGAAGAAGAACTTGCGTTTCACATCAATGTCGAAGCGGTGATAGGTGGGCAAACGGCCCTCGTTCAGGTTGCCGTAAAGCACACCCAATTGGCCATTGGTGGTGGTGTAGTCGAAATTGATGCCGTCTTGGAAAGAATAATACTCATAGAAGCCCTGCACCTGTGTAAAGGGGAATCCGCTGCCGAAGTTCCAACGTCCGCTGAACTCCCATTCGCGTTTGGCACCCGCCGTGTAGGTCAAAATCAAATTGATGTTGTGGCGGCGGTCGAAGTGGGGCGCGTATTGTGTCAGCTCCACGCCGCTCTCAACTGCCTTCTCGTATTCTCTCGTCACGAAGCCTAAGGCATACACGGCCCATACATACCAGTGCTTGTCCTCATACTTCAGGGAAACGTCAAAGCCGTAGGCATCGCCTGTTTCCTTGGTGAAGTCCTTTTTCAGCAGGTCGGGAATGTCGGAGTTTTGCTGCGTGTCGGCGTAAATCTTATTGCGGTTGATGTTGGTCAACTGGTTGAAATCTTTCCAATAACCCTCCAAATTGACCGTCATGTTGTTGGTCAGGTCAAACTCGCCACCGAGGATGAAGTGGTTGGCTTTTTGCAGGTAGCTTGTAATGGGTTTGCCATTGTAGGTGTCGGGCAGGTTGTCAATGCCAGAGAGGAAACCGTAGAACAGGTTCACCACATCGCGGTCGCTGGTGGCGGCCACAAAATTCTGTGAGTACATGCCCGCTGCTGCTTTCAAGCGGAAACGGTCGGTGGCGTTGTACTTGACGGCAATACGCGGCTCGGGCGAAAGGTCGGGCAGCGAAGCGTACCACTGCAAGCGGAAGCTCGGCTCAAGTAAGAATTTGCCCAACACGGCCTTGTATTTGGCATATATGCCAATTTCGGTCGAGTTCAGTTTTGCACCGATTCTGTTGTGTCCATACACGCTATAGGTGACATAATCGGTGGTGTAGCCCAACATTTCGATACCGTATTTCAGGGTATTTTTGCCCATGAACTGGCTGAAGTCGAAGCCCATGTTGAAGCCGTTGATGTTGCTGTAGCGGTCGGGGTTGTCCGTCTCTTTCATCGTTGAAGTGTAGCTCGAATAGGCAATGTTACCTTCAATCATCACGGGAGCCTTGCCCGGAATGACGAGGAAGTTGGTGCCTGCTCCGAACGACTTCCATCCGAAGTTGGAGAGCGACATGTAGTTGTTCACTTGGTCGTTGAACGAAAAACCGAACAGATTGACCTTGCTGCCGTTGGGCGCATTGAGCGACACTTTTCCGTAAATGTCTTGGAAGTTGAAAGGCAAGCCGTTTTCCGATGCGTAGGGATATATGGCCTTGCTCGTCTGCTCTAAATAGGAGTTCTTTGCTGAAATGATGAACGAAGCCGTGGCATCGTCTGGTTTTTTGGCTTTTTTCAGCGGGCCTTCAATCATCACCTTGGCACCGAAAGTGTTGCCGCCGATTTTTCCCGAAATGCGTTTCTTGTTGCCGTCGCGGGTGGAGATGTCCATGATGGACGAAATGCGTCCGCTGTATTCGGCACCGAAGCCGCCAGTGTAAACGTCGGCATTGCGTATGATGTCGGTATCGAACACTGAGAACAGGCCGATGGAATGGAAGGGATTGTAGACCACCATGCCGTCCAAAAGCACCTTGTTTTGTATGGGCGAGCCGCCACGGATGTAGAGCTGTCCGCCTTGGTCGCCGGTGAAGATGACGCCAGGCACAACTTGCAGGTATTGGGCAAAGTCGGCCTGACCGCCCACGCTCGGAATCTTGGTTATCGTCTTGGGTGTCACCGTAATGACAGAAGTCTTGGTTTCGGTGCGGGCTTCAATCTTGTCGGCGGTGATGGTCACCGTTTCCAACTGTTGGCTGGTTTCCTTCAGGTAATACTTGCGGCTGATGCTTTGGTTGTTCGCAAGCGTGAAAGTTTCCGAAATCGTGTCATAGCCCACGCTGGTTATCAATAAGGTGTACTTGCCGTCGGGAATCCGGTTGATGTTGAAATAACCGTTCTCGTTGGTCGATCCGCCGTAGTTGGTGCCTTTCAGGTAAACGTTGGTGAACATCATCGGCTCGCCATTGGATTCCTGATATACAAAGCCTTTGATGCTGTTGTCTTGGGCTTTTGCCGCAACAACAGCAACAAACAAGAATAAACTCGTGAAAATCAGTTTAGTAAAATGGAGATTCTTCATAGTGCAATCAATTCTGAAAATTTGTATTACTTTATAAGAAGGTGCAAAGTAAACAAATTATCATGAAACAAAGCACAAAAATTTCAAAAAATTCTCTAAAACTCAAAAAAAGTCACTTCAAGAAGCCAAAAAGCCTTATGAGCATGGTTGATTCACTTGCACTTCGGTCATGTTTTGGGAGAAAAACCAAAGTCGCGAATCGTTTTCAGCCTCATGGCGATACAAGAACACCCCAATAGTCAAAGCTGCAATCAAAAGCAAGGCTTTTATTCCGTCGCGAAGCGGCAGAATGGCAATGCCGATGAGAATGAGCAGCATGGGCCACAACCGCCAAGCCACACCCCAACTGAATTCAATGACATCAAGCGTAGCCAAAAGGGTCACCACCCCGACAAAGAGGAAGATGATGCCCAAAAACAAGTTCCTGCTTTTCATGGCTTTTTGCTTTTGAAGGGGATGATGAGCAGCAGGCCAAGCACGATGAGCAGTATCGGCCAGGCCGTTTGCCAATTGATTTCTGGAATGTACTGATTGATAAGGCCTAATGCGCCAATGCCGATGAGGATGAGTCCTGCGGTGAGGCTGCCTTTGTTCTTCTTTTGCTCGGCTGACGGTTCGGACATGACATAATTTCCGTTTTCGTCGAGCGTTGTCTCAATGGTCACTCCGTTGCCGGCGGGCAACACGATCCAAAGAATCACATAGAGCCAGAATCCCGCACCGAACCCCAGCAGTGCTAAAGCGAAAATCACCCTGACGAGGGCGACATCCATGTCGAAATAGTTGGCCAATCCTGCGCACACGCCGCCAATCACTTTGTTTTGCGCGTCTCTTTCAAGTTTTTTGTTCATAGTTGTTTTGTTTAAATGGTTGATTCTCCGCTTCTTTATCAAATAGCGTGCAAAAGTCGTATTTTTTTGCGAAAAACATAGGCTTTTCTTTGGGTTGTAACCTTGCAACTCTATGAATCGCATGAGAAAGCCGCCCCGAAGAGCGGCTTTCTCCAATGACCATGAAAAAACAAAACTATTGCTATAAAAACAAAAAACTTTTATTTCTTTACGATGAACTTTTCGGTGCTCACGGCCTGGCCGTTCACCTTCAAGTTGCAGAAATAGATGCCTTCGTTGAGGTCGGCCACCGAGAACGAAACCTGACCTTGAGCGACATTCAATTCTTCACGAAGCACTTCCTGACCCAGCAGGTTGTACACGGAAACAGAGGCGTTTTCGCTTCCCGAAAGTTCATAGTCGAAACGAACCTCCGTTGAGGCGGGGTTGGGGTAGGCATGACCCAAGTTGTAGCGCACTTGCTCGTCGACACCGGCACCCGACTTGTGGAAAACGACAACGATAGAAACTTTCTCTTCGGGATGACGCTCATCATAGGCGTAATACTTCACTTGCACCTTGCCAAAGATGGTTTCGTCAAACATGGCGTGGAATGAAAGTGCGCCTTCTTCGGTGACACTATTGGCAGCCACGGCAACAGGATTCGGGCTGACGATGATATCAGGGCTGAAGCACATGCCCCAGCAGAAATAGTTCATGCAGCCTTCAATGTCATCCAAGACCTCTTTTTCAACCAAGATGTTCATGTCTTGGCCTGTAAGGTTCCTGAGCTGCATGTCCTGAATGAACTCACCCCATTCGGATTGGGTGTTGCATACGATGGATTCGCCTTCAGTATAGACGGTACCATTCAATTCAAACTGTAATGATTGCGCTGAAACCCAGCCTATTACAGTCAAAAACATCAGAGTAAAAATAGACTTTCTAATCATAGATTACGTTTTTTAATTGTTAATGTGTCCTTATTTCAACTTGCAAAAGTGCGAAACTTTTCCCAATCTTGCAACAAAAATATTGCCATTTTTTGAAAAATGCCTACTTTTGTGCTGAAAAACACATTAAAATCATTGCCAAATGAAAAAAACTACTTTGATTGTGGCATCTTTACTGATGCTTTTTTCTCTGAAAGCCAATGCGCAAAACGAGCGCATGTTGCTTCTCGAAAGTTTCACCAACACTGGTTGCGGTCCTTGTGCGGCCTATAATCCTGCAATGGACGCTCTCATCGCAGCCAATCCTGACAAAGTGGCGGCCATCAAGTACCATGTGAACTGGCCTTCCGCTGCCGACCCGATGTATCTCCACAACACCGCCGAAAACGGGGCAAGAACGAGCTACTATGGTGTCAATTCCGTTCCGCATGTGGTGATTGACGGCAACCGCTATTCGAGCAATCCTGCTCAATTGAACCAAAACATTCTCAATCAGTTGCAAACTTTGGAGTCGCCAATGGAGATGCGCCTTTCGTATGAGGTGGACGAGGCCGAAAACACCATCACGGTTCATGTGATGGGCCGCACTTCCACGGCAGTTGAGGGCAATTTCAAGCTCTATGTGGGTGTCATTGAGAGGGAAATCCACTTTAACTCTGCCCCAGGCCCAAACGGTGAGCGCGACTTCTACAGTGTGATGAAGAAACTCTTGCCCGGCTCGGGTGGACAAGCCCTTGGCAGTCTTAACAGCATTGACAGCTATTTCGCTTACACCTACACTTGGGAATTGGCCAACATCTACGACATGAGCCAGTTGGATGCCATTGCTTGGGTGCAGAATTCGGTTTCTAAAGAGGTGGTGCAAGCCTGCAAGTCGAGCGAAAACATGGAGCCTTTCTATGCCAACGAAGCCATGCTGAGCGACATCAACAACATGAAGGGCACCAATTGCAGCGGCGAGGCCAAGCCTGAAGTCCTCCTGACCAACAACGGCAGCAACGCATTGACCTCCGTCGAGATGGAAGTGCTCGTCAACGAGAAACCTGTCAAGACGGTGGAATGGACGGGCAACTTGCCGACTTTTGGAAAGACGACTGTCGATTTGGGCGAGATTAGTTTCGACCTTGAAGACGAAAACACCTTGGAGGTGGCGATTGTGAGCATTAACGGCGGCCTCGACGAGGTCCCGACCAACGACATCGCTGATTACGATTTCAAGGCTGCACGCCAAAATGTGGCCAAAGAGATGAAACTCAGCATCCGCACCGATGCCAACCCACAGGAAACCACTTGGAAAGTGACCAATCTTTTGACGGGTGAGGTCGTCCTTGAAGGTGGTCCCTACGAGCAGGCCAACACCATGCACACCGAAATCCTCAACATCACAAGCGACGGCTGCTACGACTTCACCATTTACGATGCAGGCGGCAACGGACTTGTTGGAGGCGTGTATGGTTTGAAAGCTGGTGGCACAACGCTTTTCTCGGGCGGCACATTCGGCTTCAGCGAGAGCAACGAGTTCTCTTACGAGGTGACTGCCGATGTGGATGAAAACTTTGGCACGGGCACAAGCATCTATCCCAACCCGACCACAGGTTTGATGAACATAGTTGGCGAGGGTGTGCAAAATGTCACCATTTATAACATGGCCGGGCAGCGCGTCTTTGAGGGCCAGTGCGATGGTTGGCTCCAAATCGACATGAAGCGTTTCGGCGCAGGTGTCTATGCCGTCCAAGTCGGTGAGGAGACACAAAGAATCGTGGTAAAATAATGCTCAAATACATTCATTTAGAGCAGATTGACTCCACCAACGCCTACCTGCAACGCCAACAATCGGAACACGGCATCCGCAATTGGGTGGTAAGTGCAGATGAGCAAACCGCAGGCAAGGGCATGGGGAGCAACGGATGGGAAAGTGAGGTTGGAAAGAACCTCACTTTCTCTTTGGCTTTGGACATGGGTTTTTTGCCCGCCGAGCGGCAGTTTTTGCTCTCCGAGGCCGTGCCCTTGGGTATCATTGAAGTTTTGGACACCCTTTTGCCCTCTGAAAAGTTGTCCATCAAATGGCCCAACGACATCTATTTTGAAAACAGAAAACTCGCCGGAATCCTCATCAACAGCACCATCAAGGCCAACATGATGGATGTTTCCATCATTGGTATTGGGCTGAATGTCAATCAAATGAAATTCCAAGACTGGCCAACGCACCCGATTTCGCTGAAAATGGTCACGGGAAAGGAATATGATTTGAAGCCTTTGTTGGAGCAAATCGCGGAGCGTATATTAATAAAGGTGCAGCAATTGAAGTCCTCCCCTACCTCCATTGAGAAAGATTACTTGAAACGGCTTTTCCGCTACCGCACTTGGGCGGATTATGAAGTCGAAGGGAAGGTTTTGCGGCTGTTTATGACAGGGATTGATTCATTTGGAAGACTGCAACTTTTGGACACGGAAAACAAGCCGTATTGTTTTGATATTAAGGAAATTAGATTCATTATTTCCAACTAAAAGTCCAAAAAAAGTCCAAGAAATGTCCAACTTGGACTTTTTCTTGGACTTTTTCGGTCAAAACGCCTTCGAATCAGGTCAATTCCAGCGGTCGCTCCAAGCCTGCTGGTCTTTGCGCCATTCCTTCAGGGATTCCACATCCTCTTCGGTGATGTAGGCTTCCTCTACAGCCTTGTGAATCAAGGTTTCATAGTTCGACAAAGTGACCAACTGGCAGTTTTTCGCCTCAAAGTTTTGTTTGGCAAGCTCCATCTGGTAGGTGAAAATGGCCACCATACCCTTCACTTCGGCACCTGCTTCGCGCAAGGCATTAACGGCCAAGAGGCTCGACTTGCCCGTGGAGACCAAGTCCTCGACGACCACCACCGACTGCCCCGCATTGATGACACCCTCAATCTGGTTCTGCATCCCGTGCGACTTTTTCTCGGAGCGCACATAAACGAAAGGCAACCCCAATTCCTGCGCCACCAATGCGCCTTGGGCGATGCCACCCGTGGCCACGCCTGCAATCACATCGGGCTTGCCATAGTATTGCACGATTTTCTCCACAAACAGCTGGCGGATATATGTCCTCACGGCGGGATAGGAAAGCGTCACGCGGTTGTCGCAATAAATGGGGCTTTTCAGTCCAGAAGCCCAAGTGAATGGGGCTTTCGGGCTGAGTTTCACGGCCTTGATTTGCAGCAGGTGCAAGGCCAAAGTCAATGCTGAGTCATCGTATTTCATAGTAATTTAACTTTGTCGAAACGAATTTGTGTATCTTTGTCGCTTGAAAACAATCAAAATCGACTGCAAATGTACAAGATTTTTCAAGAAAACAAAGCATTGGTTTTTCCAAAAATTGATGGCAACGCATTGAAATTCGATGCAATGCTCCCAGAATCTGACAGATACGAAATCGACATCCTCTGCGATTTTTTGCAAGAATGGCTTGCCGACAAGGAGCAAACCGACACTTTTGTCCACGAAGTGGGCGAAAATGCTGTGGTGGAAGCCTTGAAAACGACCTTCCGAATGGCACCTGCGGCGGGTGGAATCGTGGTCAAGGATGGGAAAATCGTCAGCATTGTGCGCAACGGGATTCCCGACCTGCCCAAAGGACATATTGAAAAAGGTGAATCACCCGAAAACGCTGCCTTGCGCGAAGTGACAGAGGAAACGGGAATAGGCAATTTACAGATTGTCAAAGCATTGCCGTCCTCTTGGCATTGCTATCAAGTTGGCGAAGAATGGCGACTGAAACGCACCTATTGGTACTTGATGGAAAGCGGAGAAGCCATCCAGCCCAAACCGCAAACCGAGGAAGGCATTACGGAGATAAAACTCATTGGAAATGAAGATATTGAGGCGTTTTTGAAAGGAACATTCCGCTCAATAAGCGAAATTCTTGGAAAAGATTTGCACCAAGTCGTTACAAAGTAATACTTTTGCAGGCTGAATCGGATTGTTTCCTACTCCGCTTCGCGTCACTGCGAGGCACGAAGCAGTCCAGAAAAAGACTAATTCCTGGATTGCTTCACTTCGTTCGCAATGACGCAAAGCGACGACAAGACACACCTGTAGAAAATCGAATACACAATGAAAAGAATAGCCGTTTTCCCCGGTTCCTTCGATCCCATCACATTGGGGCATCGCAGCATCGTTTTGAGGGCTTTGCCCATTTTCGACGAGATTTATGTCGCAGTCGGCATCAATATGGAAAAGCGTTCCACTTTTGATTTGCAAGACCGCATCGCGTGGTGCGAGGCCGTTTTCAAGGACTATCCGCAAGTGAAAGTGGAGAGCTACCAAGGCCTCACTGCCGACTTCTGCAAGAAAGTGGGCGCACGTACCATCATCCGTGGCCTACGTTGCGGCAGCGATTTTGAGTACGAAAACATGATCGGGCACGCCAACAAGCGCCTGCATCCCGAGTTGGAAACCATCTTCTTGCTCACTGAAAGTGAGTTGGTTGGCGTGTCGTCGAGCGTTGTCCGCGACATCTACAAGAACGGCGGCGACACTTCCAAGTTTTTGCCAATCGAAGTGAAGTTGCCCGAAAAGCAATAAACACGACTTTTCCTCGTTTTCACAGCATGAAACGAAGGATTACTACACTTTTTTTTGCCCTGCTTTTCCTCACGGCAACCGCCCAAAATGTGACGATTACCGGGCGAAGCAACCAAACCAACACTTTGGTTAGGCTTTTTGCTTACGAAGACCTCGTCAACGAAACCGGCATCTTGCTTGACCAAGGTCAAACCGACGCCCAAGGCCATTTCATCCTTGAAGGCGCGGTGAAGCAGATTCTCCCCGCCCGAATCTATATCGGGTTGGAACATGTCGATCTAATTCTTTCACCCAATGCCACTTACGACATCGAAATCATTGTTCCTGAGCAAGAGGAAAACGTTTCGTATTTTGAAAAGGAAATGCCTACCATCCGTGTGAAACGAGCCTCCGACAAGGGAATTTACCGGCAAATCGTTTATTCCGAGGAAATCGTCAACGGCTACATGATGGAGCATTTCAACCAGATTTACCGGGGCCGCCAAATGCGCTACATCGACTCCATCCAAAACGCCATCAGCCGCGAAGTGCCCGACATCAAGTCGGAATATGTGAAGAACTACAACCGTTATAAGATTGCCGCTATTCGCCTGGGCATCAGTGCCGATGGTGGCAAGAAAATCATCAAGGACTATTTTGACGGGCAGCCCGTGCTCTACACCCAAAGTGCCTACATCGACCTGTTCAAGGAACTGTTTGGCGGCTATTTCAATAGTGCCGCTTACGACGGCCACCTGCTTAACGATGCCTTCATGGAAAGCCCTGCGGCGTTCAAGAAATATTTGGATACTGACCCCTTCATGGCCAACAATCCGCGTCTCGCCGAACTCATCACCATTTATAATTTGCAAAAACTTTGCTATGGTGACCGCAATACAAGCCGTTTGGCCAAAGACCACCTTAATTATATAAAGAGCCAGACGAAATATGCCGAGCACAAGGCCATCATCAGCGATTTCTTCGAGAAATTCAATCGGTTGGTCGCTGGCACGGATGCTCCTGTATTCACGCTAAAAGACGGCAACGGCAATGTGGTTAGCTTATCGGATTTCAAGGATGGTTTGGTGCTGCTTCAATTTGTGGACGGTATGTCGCCCGTCAGCGAGCGGCAGTTTGCGGAATTGAGAAGCCTTCACTACCAATGGCAAGACTCGGTGCAAATCCTCACCATCGCCACGCACGACAAGATGGACATTTTCAAACAACAATTCGCCGAAAAGCGGATAGACTGGCCCCTCTTAGACCTCGGCGACAACATTCTTTTGCTTGAAGCCTACAACGTGCGAACCTTCCCTGAGTACATTCTCATCCGCAAGGGCAACAAAATCGGCGAAGCCCCAGCGCCCTCGCCGGAGCGGTATTTGGATGAAAGAGTGAGGCGAATGTTTGGGAAATAATCTGATTGTGGAAAGTAGATGGAAAGTTTTTCTAATTTTGCAAGCTCAAACCAAAGAAAGAGAGACTATGATATGAAAAAAATAGCATTGTTATTGACCGCTATATTTTTGACAATTAGCGGTTTCGCGCAAAAGCAAGACGCATTTACGGAAGAGGATGCCAAGCAGTTTTATCGCACCATGCAGGGCGATTATGTCATGCAAGTGAACGACTCGACCACAGCGATGGTGCATTTTACGCCGATTTGGGAAAAGTTGGGAAACCGTTTCCAATGGCTCTATTTGGAGGCCGTGATGGACAAGCAGGTGGTTTTTCAGAAGGTGCTTGAAGTGACACCGAAGAACAGCAAAATTTTCATGGTGAAGGTGTATGACCTGAAGAATCCGCAGCAGTTTGCCGGCAAATGGGCCAATCGCAATTATTTCGACGGTTTCACGCCGAGCATGTTGAAATCGGGCAAACGTATGAACTTCGTTAAAACCTCCGATTTTTCCTATCAGACGAATGTCGGCCCTAAACGTTTCGGTTTCATTGATTGTTTTCCGAAAGGCGACCTGTTGCATTTCAAGTTTGTGCAGGAGGACGAGCGTTTCTACATCAAGCGGATACCAAAAGGAACAAATCGAATCCTTGGCTATCAAGGTCTTAAGGAACTGACAGACTAAAAGAAAAGCGGCCTAAGCCGCTTTTTTCATTTCATCTTGAACACCCAAGCCGCCGTACTCTTCAAGTCGCTGTATTTCAGTCCGCTCGTGTCGATGATGAGCTGGCCGTTCTCGTATCGCCACGGCAAGGTTTTCGGGCAGCCTAACAGCGTGATTTTCGTGTCTTTTTCGGGTTTTTCTATGTTCAAAACCAACTGGTCTTCAGGGTAATCCAAGGCGATGGCGTAAAGTGCATCCTTGCCTTGGGTGTAGCAAATGTTGGGTTGCTCGCAAGTGTAGGTGGCCTTTAGGCCTTCCGTAGGTAGCATCTTACCCATTTTGAAGCCTTGCATCACCTGCTTTTCCATCTTCTTCGACGACCAATACAGACTGATGGTGGCTTCCATGTCGTCTTCTTCGTAGAAAACTTCGATGTTGTGCTGACCGGCTTCGAGTTTCACTTTGCCAGATTTCGATACCTGAGTGTTTTCAATTACAGTCTTCCCGTCAATGACCAATTTGGCTTTGTCATCGGTCTGTATTTCAAAGGTATAGGTGTCTGTCAAACACGAGAACGAGCCTTGCCAATGCGCTTGGAAGTGGTCGCAGCTGATGGCAGGGTCAGGGGAATTGCGCTTCCAATCGAAGTTGATTTTCTCGTCCATACGCCAGATGCTGACGGGTTTCATCTCGTAGAACTTCTTGTAAGGTCGCGTTCCGTAAATGGCTTCTCCGTTGATTTCGAGCCACTTGCCGAGGTCTAAAAGCCGCTCTTGTTGCAACAATGGGATTTTGCCGTCGGCGGCTGGACCTACGTTGAGCGTCATACCACCTCCAGCCGCCACGAGGACGCAGAAATGGCGGATGAGTTCGTCGGAGGTCAAATAGTTTTCAAAAGGCTCGTTGCGGTTGAGGCCGAAACTGCGCCCTAATCCACGACATTCCGCCCAAGGTCTGTCGGTGAGCGTGATGCCCGCGCTGTATTCGGGCGTGCGGAAACCGTGCTGCTGTCCGTCGCCCCAGCGGTCGTTGACGATGGCGTCGCTGCCCACGGTGTTGTAGTACCACGAAATCAGTTCGGTGGCGTGCCATTGTTCCGCGCTGTTGCGCCATTCGCCGTCGGTGAAAAGGACAGTGGGTTTGTATTTGGTAATCAATTCCTTGAACTGCGGAATCATGTGCGTATCGACGTAAGTGCCAATGTTTTCGTCAGGGTCAACGTACCAGCGGTGGATGTCGCTTTTCCATTCGGGCAGGGAGTAGTAGAAACCCATTTTGAGGCCTTTTTTGCGGACGGCCTCGGTCAGTTCGCCGCAAATATCGCGTTTTGACCCCACTTCCACTGAGTTCCAATTCGGCGCATATTGGCTCGGCCAAAGGCAGAATCCGTCGTGATGTTTCGAGACCAAAAGCACATACTTCGCCCCTGATTTTTGGAACAGTTCCGCCCATTCGTCGGGATTCCAAAGTTCGGCTTTCCACATCGGCGCAAAGTCCTCATACTGAAAGTCTTTTCCGTAGATGCGTTCTTGGAAAGCCTTGCGGTCGTCGTTGGTCATCAGGCCGCGATAGTACCATTCGGCGTAGCCTTCGAGGCTCGCGTAGGCGGGCACGGAATACACGCCCCAATGGATGAAAATGCCCAATTTGGCGTCGGAGAACCACTGCGGATAGCCCCGCTCGTTGATGGATTCCCAAGTGGGCTGGACTTGGGCGGAGAGGGTTTTGCAGAGTAAAACCAAAATCGTGATAATTAGTGTGTTATATTTCATATTGGTAGTTTGTAAAATGCAATTCTGCTTCTTCTGATGAATGTAGTCTTCCTGCTTTGATGTCTGCTAAAGCAAGTTCAACTTGTTCATGTAGTTCTTCAATTGTCCAACAGCAAGGAGGTTGTATTTCTTTTTTCTTTGCTTTCATAATTGGGCAAAAGTAGTACATTTTTCAATTATTGATGAATTTGAGTGGAATTTTTCTAATTTTGCGGTATGAATATCTATCAACTCTTTCCACGACTGTTCGGAAACAAGCAAACCGCGTTCCGAATCAATGGCAGCAAGGCAGAAAACGGCTGCTGCACTTTTAACGACATCGATGAAACCGCCCTCAACGCGATTAAGGATTTGGGGTTCACCCACATTTGGCTGACGGGCATTCTGGAACACGCTTCCGAATCGACGGGCACGCATCCCGACATTACCAAGGGCCGCGCCGGTTCGCCATACGCTGTCACAAATTATCGTTCCGTTGACCCCGATTTGGGCACAATGGCCGATTTTGAACAATTGGTCAATCGAATCCACGAAAAAGGGATGAAAGTGATTATCGACTTCATTCCCAATCATTTGGCGCGACAAAACAAGAACTTTGACCCTTGTAATTTCTATTATTGCGAGGGTCAGGCGTTTGTTTCGCCAAGGCGAATCAGCGAGCAGCCATACGAGGAGTTTCCCGCCAAGGCGACGGGCAACAATGTGTTTGCGCCCAATCCGAGCATCAATGATTGGTTCGACACGGTGAAATTGAACTACGACAACCACGACACTTGGGAGAAAATGCTTGACATTCTGCGTTTTTGGTGCGCCAAGCTGGTGGACGGTTTTCGTGTGGATATGGCCGAGATGGTACCCGTGGCATTTTGGCAGTGGGTGATAGCCGAATTACGCAAAGATTACCAGCCGCTGATGATTGCAGAAATCTATCAACCAGCACTTTATAAGCATTTCCTTGAAGCAGGTTTCGATTATTTGTACGATAAAGTTGGATTGTACAACACTTTGGAAAACATCCTTTGCCACGGTCACGAGGCCAAAGAGATTAGCCAAGTGTGGAAGGATTTGGACGAGATGGATGCCCAAATGCTGCGCTTTATGGAAAACCACGACGAGAAGCGTTTGGCCTCGCCACAGTTTGTTGGCGATGCTTTTGCCGCCTTGCCCGCCGTGTCGCTTTCCGCCTTGATGAACACGGGACCGTTTATGGTTTACAACGGTCAAGAGAGCGGTGAAACTGCCATCGGCGAAGTAGGCTACAGCGGCGACGACGGCCGCACTTCCATCTTTGACTACTGCCGTATGCCCGAACATCAGAAGTGGATGAACGGCGGCCAATTCGATGGTGGCCAGTTTGACGAAGAACAAAGGAAACTCTTCGGTTATTATCGTAACCTTTTGCATTTCAGGCAAGAACATTCCGCAATCAGCGAAGGGAAGTTCTACGATTTGATGTGGTGCAACCCGTGGTATATGAACTTCGACCCGCAGTTTGTGTATGCTTTTTTGCGCTATTCCAAAACGGAACGCTTGCTGGTCGTTGTGAATTTCAACCGCAACGAGCCTCGCGATATGGAAATGAAAATTCCGCACGATGCCCTCGTTTTAATGGGCAAACGCAAAGCCAACGAGTTCGATATGAATGACTTCTCTAACGAGGTGGTTCCTGTGCATTTGGAAGCCTCTGAAACGAAGGTTATTGATTTGGATTCGGGGGAAGTTGTGTTTCATTGAGGAGATTTTGGTATTTTTGCGGTGCTATAGACGATGAAAATGAAGGAATCCAATAGAATAGAATTCAAGCGCGAATTGACCGACGAACTCGACATTGAGAAGGAAGTTGTCGCTTTCCTCAATTATCGGGAGGGCGGCATCATTTATATTGGTGTTGATGATGGCGGCAAAGCCATAGGCGTATCTGACATTGACGGCGATATGCTGAAAATCAAGGACCGCATCAGAAAGAATGTTATGCCTTCGCCGATGGGCTTGTTTGATGTCACAGCTGAACTGGTTGATGGTGTGAAAGTTATCAAAGTGTTTGTGGCGTCGGGCAGCGAAAAGCCTTATTACAAAGCCAAATACGGTATGAGTACCAGAGGTTGTTTCATAAGGGTTGGAACAGCCGCCGAACCGATGACCACCACGATGATAGAGGACTTGTTTGCCCATCGGGTCAGGAACTCGTTGGGTCGTATCAGGTCGCCACGACAGGATTTGACATTCAGTCAGTTGCGGATTTATTACGAAGAAAAAAAGCATCCGCTTAACGAGAATTATTTGCGCAATCTGGAACTTTTGACCGAAGATGGAGCGTTGAACTATGTCGCTTATCTTTTGGCCGACGAAAACGGGAATTCCATCAAAGTGGCAAAATATGCAGGCAAGGATAGGGTTGACCTCATTTCGAATAATGAATACGGCTATTGTTGCTTGCTGACCGCGACAAGACGTGTGTTGGAGAAACTGAAAGTTGAGAATGTCATTTCGACGGAATTGACCTATATGAGCCGCATCGACACCCCGCTTTGGGATGAGCGGGCAATTCACGAAGCAGTCATCAATTTCATCGTCCATAATGACTACAGCCGCGAAGTGCCGCCGAAGTTCGAGATTTTCTCCGACCGCCTTGAAATCACTTCATACGGTCGTTTGCCTGAAAATATGTCGGAAGATGAGTTTTTCAATGGTGTTTCCATCCCGCGCAACAAAGAGTTGATGCGGATTTTCAGGGACGTTGAGATGGTCGAGTCGTTAGGTTCTGGTATGCCGAGAATTATGCAGGTTTATGGACGCGAATGTTTCACTTTTATGGAGCATTTCATTCGGTTTACGGTGCCGTTTTATAAGGATGTCACCGATAGTGTCACCGATAATGTCACCGAAGGAAATACAGACTCGCAAAAACACGTGGAGAAAGACCAAAAACACATGGAAATGGATATAGAATATGTGGAAAAAGATGAAAAACACGTGGAAAGTATTGGTACAAAAACGCTACAGAAAACGCTACAGAAAACGCTACAGAAAACGCCACAGAAAATAATGGATTTGATAATGAAGAATCCTGATATTACCACTCAAGAAATGGCCACATTAATTGGAATAGATAGGAGTAATATTGCAAGAGCCATCAAAAAACTTCAAGAACGTGGTTTGGTTCGCCGCGTTGGCCCCGACAAAGGCGGCCATTGGGAAATCATCGAAAACAAAACAAAAACAGAATAATATGCTCCCTCTCGTAAAAAATGATCCTTGGCTAACCCCCGTCAGCAAAGCCGTTGACGACCGCCACAACCGCTACGAACAACGGTTAAGCGACATAAAAAACAACTACGGTAGCCTCAAGACTTTCGCCACGGCGCATCAGTTTTTAGGCTTCAACTACGACAAACGCCGCCACGGTTGGTGGTACCGCGAATGGGCACCTGCCGCACATTATCTCTCACTGATGGGCGACTTCAATAATTGGAACCGCTATGAGTTTCCTTTGGAGAACATCGGCAACGGCATTTGGGAAATCTTCTTGCCAGATAGCGAGTTTGGAAAAACGCTTGTCCACGGCAGCAAACTGAAGGTGCTGGTGCAGTCGCAAATCGGTGAGCACGAGCGCATTCCCGTGTATATCAAGCGAGTGATTCAGGACGAAGGCACAAAGGACTACGACGCCCAGTTCTGGAATCCGCCCACACCTTATATATATAAGCACACCGCACCGCAATTGAAAAACGAGCCGTTGCTGATTTACGAGGCGCATGTCGGCATGGCGCAAGAAGAGGGGAAGGTCGGGAGTTATAAGGAGTTCACCGAGAAGATATTGCCGCGTATCAAGGCGGACGGCTACAACGCCATCCAACTCATGGCCATCGCGGAGCATCCCTATTACGGCTCGTTTGGCTATCATGTCTCCAATTTCTTCGCGCCGAGTTCGCGTTTTGGTACGCCCGAAGAGCTGATGGAACTTATTGATACAGCACACGGTATGGGCTTGTTGGTCATTATGGACTTGGTTCATTCCCACACGGTGAAGAACATCCGCGAAGGCATCAACTTGTTTGACGGAACTGATTTTCAATACCTTCATGCGGGCGAGCGCGGCAACCACAACCTTTGGGATTCCAAACTCTTCGACTACGGCAAGGAGGAAACGCTGCAATTCTTGCTTTCCAATGTGCGCTATTGGTTGGAGGACTTCCGCTTTGATGGTTTCCGTTTCGACGGCGTGACCTCAATGCTCTATCTTGACCACGGCAACGGCCTCGTCATCGACAATCCGTGGAAATATTTCAATGATAATGTGGACAGGGACGCAGTTACTTATTTGCAGTTGGCCAACACGCTTTGTCACGAAATTAATCCTTACGCTATCACCATCGCGGAGGATGTAAGCGGTATGGCGGGCATTTGCCACCCGATTGCCGACGGCGGCATGGGATTCGACTATCGTCTGGGCATGGGCGAACCTGATTTTTGGATTAAGGTGCTGAAAGACCAGCCTGAGAACCAATGGAACATGAACGACTTCTTCTTCACCATGACCAACCACCAGCCGCAGACCAAAACTGTGGCCTATGCCGAAAGCCACGACCAAGCCTTGGTGGGCGACCAAACCATTGCGTTCCGACTGATAGGCAGCGAAATGTACAACGCTATGAGTATCGACACGCCTTCTATGACAGTTGACCGTGGCATTGCACTTCACAAGATGATTCGCTTGTTCACGCTCACTTTGGGCGGCGAGGCTTGGCTCAACTTCATGGGCAACGAGTTCGGCCATCCCGAATGGATTGATTTTCCGCGCGAAGGCAATAATTGGAGTTACCATTATGCCCGTCGCCAGTGGTCGTTGGTGGACAACGAGCATTTGAAATATCGCTTCATGGGTGCTTTCGACAAGGCCATGCTCGATTTTGTGAAAAACCATATTGTGATGAACGCCTTGCCCGCGTGGTTGTTGTTGGCCGACGAGAACAACAAGACTATCGTTTATGAGCGCGGTAACCTGATTTTCGTCTTCAATTGGGGGTCAAATTCCATCCCTGATTATGTGATACCCGTCAGGCAGACAGGCGATTACCGCATCATTCTCACCACCGATGAACCTGCTTTCGGCGGCTTCAACAACATCGATACAAGCGTGAGATTTCCCTCCGAGCAGCACGGCGACAGCATTACGATGAAGGTTTACAACGTAAGCCGTGTGGCCACGGTGTATCAAAATTGTGGGAATCTGTAGGAAAATTGATGAAAAAAATATGGGAATCTGTGGTAAAACTGATGAAAAAATTGTGGGAATCTGAAAAAATTCCTTATTTTTGCCGCTGAAAGACAAAGTAAAACATTGAAAAATGGAAGAAAAGGTATTCAAGCGGAAGTTGTATTCCTTGATGTTGCAGTGGAAGGAAGAGAAAAAGGGAGCCACGGCATTGCTTATCAAAGGGGCGAGGCGTGTGGGAAAGTCGACATTGGCTGAACAATTTGCCAAAAATGAGTACGAGTCTTATTTGCTGATTGATTTTTCGGAGGCTTCGGCGGAAGTGAGGAATCTGTTCAACGACATTTCCAATCTTGACAGCATCTTTATGCGGCTGCAATTCATTTATGATGTGGCCTTGACACCCCGTAAGTCTGTCGTTATCTTCGATGAAGTGCAGGATTGCCCGATGGCTCGCCAAGCCATAAGAAAGTTGGTAAAAGACCGTCGGTTTGATTACATTGAAACAGGTTCGTTGTTGTCTATCAGAAAGAATACCAAGGATATACGTATTCCGAGCGAGGAGACACGCCTCACGCTTTATCCCTTGGATTATGAGGAATTCCGTTGGGCTTTGGGCGATGAGGTTACTTTCCCTCTTTTGAAAAATGCCTTTGAACAAAGACAATCGCTTGGTGATGCTGTAATTCGCAAATTGATGCGTGATTTTCGACTCTATATGCTTGTCGGAGGGATGCCACAAGCAATTGATACTTATCTAAAAACCAACAATTTGGGTTCCGTTGACAAAACAAAGCGCGAAATCATCGAACTGTATGAGGATGATTTTTTCAAGATTGATGGTTCAGGACGAGCCGCTCGTTTGTTCAGGGCCATTCCTGCCCAATTGAATAGCAATGCGTCCCGCTATCAGGTTTCAAGTGTGTTGGAAAACGATAGGCAAAGCTCTGTGAGCGAACTTGTTCAGGAGATGGAAAACTCTCAAACTGTTTTGATGGCGCGTCATGCGAATGACCCGAATGCGGGATTGGCACTTCATGGGAGCGTTGAAAAGTACAAGATGTTTGTCTGCGATACGGGTTTGTTTATCACTCTGGCGTTCTGGGATAATGCCTATACCGACAATATTATCTATCAGAAGTTGTTGTCGGATAAGCTGAGATCTGATTTGGGTTATGTTTTTGAAAACATGGTGGCGCAGATGCTGAAGGCGGCTGGCAATGAATTGTACTACCATACTTGGCCAACGGGGAAAGGGAACCACAACTATGAAATTGATTTTCTGTTGTCGCGTAAAGGGAAAGTTTGTCCGATAGAGGTGAAGTCGTCTGGATACAAGTCTCATGCTTCTTTGGACACATTCAAGGTGAAGTTTTCTTCGCGCATTGATCAAAATTACTTGATTTACACCAAGGATTTGAGGAGAGATGGTGATGTTATGCTTATGCCAGTGTTTATGACGCCTTTGCTATAAACGAAAAAAGCCGCCCAAATGAGCGGCTTTCCGTTTCAAATTTCTATGATTTAGAAGTTGTAATACAATCCAAAACGCGGGGCTGCGGTTTCGAAATCAAGGACGAAAGCACCGTGTTCATAGTAATTCATTTTGTCATAGCCGAGGAAACCGACCGAGAAGGCGGCAGTCCAATGTTTTGTGGCCATCCAAGCGACGATAGGTCTGAGACCGACTCTGTAACCTTCAGCATCCATAAGGCCGAATTGACCCATTACATCCATAGCAACGCTGAACTTCTCGACATTGGCAATAGTGTAACGGACATAAGGTGTCAGCATTAAGCCCGTGCCCTCTCTGAGAGGAGAATTAATATAAGCAAAGTCGGCGGCACAAGCGAAGGTCAACGGAACGCTGGTGAGGCTGTAACCAATTTCGGGAGCAATTTCAAAAGACTTGGTGTCTTTTGACATGACACCGCTAATGGAACCGCCCAACCACACTTGAGCGTTTGCAGTGAAGATGCCTGCGAAGGCAATGACCAAGGTCAAAAACAATTTTTTCATTTTTTTTGTGATTTTAATTAAACATTTAGTGAATTGATTTCTGTTTTCAATGAACTGGCGTGGCATTATCAATTTCCGTGCCAGAATTATTTCTCGATAAAAGCGATGGTTTCGCCCTTCGCAACGCGCTTGCCCTGGTCAGCCGTGGCCTCCACGATCTTGCCAGACCAGAGAGCGTAAACGGGTTCCATGCCGTGCTCGCTGTTGATGGCGCAGAGCAGGTCGCCTTCCTTGTACACCTTTCCGGGGGCAGGGGCAATACTCTTGTCATCGAAGTCCACTTCCCACATCACCACACCGCTCACGGGAGCGATGACGGGTTCGGCATTCGGGTGGCGCAAGGCGCGCAGGTCCGGAATCTTTGCCTCGCCGCCTGCCTTCTCGAACTTGGCCTTCATCTTGGCTTCCAACTCTTGGTTGAAACGGCGCTTGGCCTCGCCCGATTTGTACTCGCGGTACTGCTTTTCGTGCATGGCAAACTCGAAGAGTTCCTCGTCGTCCTGTCCACGGTCCCAGCCTTCTTTCTTCATCTCTTCGATGAAGTGCGGCAAGGCATTGGGATAATTGTCTTGCGGGTTGCCGGTGAAGAACTCGAATCCTTTCTTCTTGGCCAATTCCACGATTTCGGGTGCCAAAGTGCCAGGCAGTTTTCCAGCCTTGCCAAGAATCATGTCCCAAGCGGCGGGGTCGATGCTGGTTTCGTAGCGCGGTTCGCCCTTGCTCAATGCGAACAGGTTCATCAGGGCGATGTTCTTGGTGTATTGGCTGAACGGGGTGACCAAAGGCGGGTTGCCGAGTTTGGGCCAAATGTCCTGCACTTCCTGGAACATCTCGACGAGCATCTCGTCCTCGCTGAGTTCTGGCAGGCCGTCTTTCTTGCGGTTCATGTTGATGGCGGCGTGTACCGGCTTGAGGTCGGCCATCAGCGAGCCCATCATGCCTCCGGGCAGACCACAACCCAACAGCAACGAGTTGATGTAACGGTTGCGCGGGTCGATCCAATAGCCGAGGAAGTCGTCGATGAAGCTCTGCGTCATGCTGCGGGCGGCCATGTAGGTCTTCATGTCGATGTCCTTCACGAGGAAACCGGCATCCTTCAGCATGGCTTGCACGCTGATGACGTCGGGATGGACGGTGCCCCACGACAGCGGCTCCATGGCCACATCGACATAATCGCAACCGGCCTTGCACACTTCGAGCATCGAAGCCATCGAGAGGCCGGGAGTGGTGTGGCCGTGGTATTGCACCTTGATTTCGGGGTGCTGCGTCTTGATGTGGTTCACAATCTTACCCAACGACACGGGGCGACCCACACCGGCCATGTCTTTCAAGGCGATTTCCTTGGCTCCGGCGGCGATGAGTTGGTCGGCCATCTTGCAGTAATACTCGGCGGTATGCACTTGTGAGTAGGTGATGCTCATGGCGGCTTGCGAAACCATGCCCGCTTCGTTGGCCCATTGGATGGACGGGATGATGTTGCGCACGTCGTTGAGGCCGCAGAAGATACGGGTGATGTCCACGCCTTGGGCTTTCTTCACCTTATACATCAGTTGGCGCACATCGGCGGGCACGGGGTTCATCCTCAATGCGTTGAGGGCGCGGTCGAGCATGTGGCACTCGATGCCGCCTTTGTGCAATGCCGCCGTGAAAGCGCGTACCGATGGATTCGGGTTCTCACCGTAAAGCAGGTTCACTTGTTCGGCGGCGCCGCCGTTGGTCTCAACGCGGTCGAAGCAGCCCATTTCGATAATCAAGGGGGCGATTTGCTCCAGTTGGTCCTTGCGTGGCACGTATTTGCCTGACGACTGCCACATGTCGCGGTAAACCAGGCTGAATTTTACTTCTTTTTTCATTATGATTGTGTGTTTTATGCGATTTTGTTTAGGGCTGCAAAGGTACAACTTTCCCAGCAATTAGACTCAAAAAATCAATAGTTTCGCTTACCCAACCCAAAAAGTTGTATCTTTGCTGCCGTGAAACTGATTTTTTGATAATTAAAGGTTGCTCCCGTCACGAATTAAGGGATTGAGAAATGAGAAAAACATCTTTGCTTTTGTTGGTTCTGATGATGCTGATGGCAATGTCTGCCTGTAAGCGCGACACGTATGGCAAACTCTTCGTCCCGAGGGAGTCTGTGACTTTCCAAGTGACTACTGAAGACGGACAAGTGCTTCCGAATGTCAGTTTGAAGACAGAAGAACTTGATGCTTTCGACAACGATTTGATTGTAAATGGAACGCATTATTACTCTACTGATGCCGAGGGGAAGGTTACTGTCGATGCACCTTATTATACGACATCACGCCTCACGGAACGCACTACCAGATTCACCTTCACGGCTACGGATTATGCCGTTTTCGACACCATCTTCAACACTTGGGAAGGTACTGTTGATATTGTTCTACGCAGAGAATGATGCGAAACAAAGAAAGCCAAAAAAGAGGGCGCGGCGAGAAGAGGACTTTTATGAAAACAAACAAAAATAGGGGTAATAATGCCTTATTAGTAATGCTTGTAACAAGCCCTATTTGGATTATTCCGTTAGCGTTGCTTTCGGATTATTTAGATAAAAGATACTCAGCTCCAAAAGTGGAGAAGGTGTATAATTATCCAAGGTATGAATATCCAGATGATACCGTTTTAGCTCACCCTGAAAGAATCCCTAAAAAAGGAGAATCTATTATGCCAAGGGTAAATGGCTATGATGGGAACAATGGAGTAGTCTTAACTTTACCTGGTGGTAACAAGATAAATACCGGCCTATCTTCAGAGGAAATCTTAGAACAATTAGACTTTGATTATCAAGATGTCTACGATTACTATGGTGGGGCCGAGGAATTATACTAATCTATCTTATCTTCATTAAAATTAAACTGACATGAAAAAGAATGATTCAACTATTGTAGAAGGTTTTCCTCCACTAAAGTGTCATGAGCCTCGAGTATTGCTTTTGGGAACAATACCAGGAAAGAAGTCTATTAGTGCCAATGAGTATTATTGTGACAATAGAAATCGGATGTGGAAGATGTTGGCAGAATTAGCAACACAAAAATTGCCTACAAATTATTCCGAGAAAAAGGTGTTATTAGAACATTTGCATGTCGTACTTTGGGATTATTATCAGTTTGTTGAGCGAACTAATAGCACGGATAAAGGTATCCTAAAAGGAACTCCAAACGATATTGTTGGTTTTGTTAGAAAAAATCCGACTATAACAAAGATAGCCATAAATGGTTATGGAAAATACAAAGAGTTTGGAGAAAAACTACAAAATCAGTTCGGACAATCCATCAAAGTGTTTCGTTTGCCAGAAACAAGCAGTTCCAACGCTTCTTGGACTTTAGAAAAACTGTGTAAGGAATGGAGCGTTGTGTTTGAACTATGACCTGTTGAAGCTCCGCCTCAGCATTTGCAATACGAGACAAAAGTTAAACAAAAGGCGCGGCATAAGTATCACGCCCTCTGTGTTTAGTCGGTTTTCTCCATTTTCTCCAAAATTGGAATCTGCTCCATCAAATCCTCCGATACAAATTCCCAGTATTTGCCTTTTAGGCATCTTATTTCTGTATAGTCGTTGAGAGAGAGTATTCTTTTGAAGCCGTGGAGGCAATGTTAGTTCTCAATCTCATGACCTAAATACTTTTGAATATTGTTGTTTCTATTCTCCGAATTCCAACTGTCCTTGATGTCGCCTAAAACCTTGGTAATTTTATTTTTGCCATAATATCGAATGGTTTCTTTGATTTCGTTTTCATTACCATATTCAAAAACCCTTTGGATAATCCATTCTGCATTGCGTTGCCAGTCAAGCGACTCAAAATCAGTGTCCCAAAACAAGGCTTTCCTGAATCTTGACTTGTCGGGTTGTGGTTGTTCAGAAATATGTCTCGTCGCGAGGAAAATCTCATAATTGGTTTGGATTTGGTAAAAGAAACATTGATAATCAACACCTAAAGCCTTTTCCAGTTTAAGAGAGTTCTCGGGAGAAATCCTTCTGCGGTTGGCAATAAAATCGTTGATTCTTTGGTAAGGTATTTCGGAACGGGATGCAAGTTCGCGTTGGGTGAGATGCTCTTTTGTCCTGATTCTGTCAAGTACCGCACCGCAGGGTATGTGATGATATGTCAGGTATTGTTCGTACATTGGAAAAAGCTTTTCGGTTGCAAAAATAGTAAAAATAACCAAATCTGGTTACAATTCCAATAAAAAAACCGCCCCGAAATGGAGCGGTTCGTTGTTGTGCCAAGTAGAAATCAAAAGTTTTCCTCTTGGCTGAATTGCAGACGGTCAGGATGCTCCTCAATGATACTGAGGAAAGTTTCCTTTGAAGAGGATGACATGTTACCTACCAAGGAAATGACGAGAGCGTTGCCATCATAGGTGCCAATTCCATAGCGTCTTCCATAAACAACTTGGTCAGGAAGATCAGCGGCATTGTAGCTGAATGTTCCTTCCATTTTGGCCGTGAAAGGAAGCTTGGCTTCAATAGACTTTGTCCAAGGCAACGTGACATTGTTTTCGGTAACAGATTGGCCATTGGCATCAAGGTAGGTCACACTAAGCTTAAAACATTCCGACATGGTCAGGCCACTATACGTGTTGTCAACCTTATAGACCACAGTTTTAGTTTTGGTTGTCGGATCAGGATCTGGTGTCGGTTGAGGGTCTTTTTTGCATCCGGTGAGCATCATGCCGCCAATAAGCAAGGTGGCGATTACAAACAATACTTTTTTCATTTTTAAAAATTTTAGGTTAATAATTAGGGTTGATGTTTTTATCGGTTAAGTGTATTGTATCGAATTACTTCAATCAAATTTCCTGAGTAGGCTCTTCATCTGGCTGCTGACATTTCTTCTGCTCAACGGGTGGTCGGCATTGGAGAGGACGCTGTTGAAATAAACGACCCTGTCCGTTTGCGTGTCGATGACAGCCGTGTAGAGCGCATTGCCTACCTGGTCGCCTGCGGTGTAGCGCTTGGGCTCGTCGAAAACTGTTCTTATGATGTTGCCCACAAGCTCTTCTAATTTTTTCTGGTCATAAAGTTCATTGCTCATAATATAGCCGTATGCGTGTACAACGATGCCATAGCGGTGTCCCGTGGACTTAATCAACTCGGTAAGTGCTTTTGGAACCCTAAGATGCTTGATGTCTGATGATTCAAGATCCGGGAAGGTGCCAATCCATTTCGCGATGGGTGCGCCTTCGCCCTCATAGTCGGCAGGAACGGGGTCTGTGAATGGGTATCGGTTGGTCGTCAACAGGTCGGTAAGCAGTTGCTCAGAAGCTGTGGCCAACGACGGGTCGCGATAGCCGGAGTTCGGCTTGTCGTAATAAATCATAATCGACATTGGCTCAATCAGGGCAAGTTCGTCGATTTTGGAAACATTCGTGCCGCTGGCTGTGTAGGTGGCTCCACAAGAGGAGAACATGGTTGCTATGAGCAGGATTCCCAATATCGACACGAAAAATCTTTTGCTCTTGTTCATAAACATAGTGGTTTAATCATTCATCAGAACAACCCTTCCAAAATCTTGTCTTCCACCAAATTCGGCAAAGTGACCTTCAATTTTGGCTCTGCCTCCATGGCGCGTTTGATGGCGAAGGTGGCGCCTTCGTTGCGTGCCCAGTTGCGGCGGGCGATGCCGTTGTTCACGTCCCAGTGCAGCATGCAGTGGAGTCGGCGGTCAGCATCGGCAGTGCCATCTAAGACCATACCAAAGCCACCGTTGATGACTTCGCCCCAGCCTACACCGCCGCCGTTGTGGATGCTCACCCAAGTGGCACCACGGAAACCGTCGCCGATGACGTTCTGCACAGCCATGTCGGCGGTGAACGACGAACCGTCATAGATGTTGGAGGTCTCACGGAACGGGCTGTCGGTGCCGCTCACGTCGTGGTGGTCGCGGCCAAGGACGACGGGACCGCTCAGGCGACCGTCGGCGATGGCCTTGTTGAACTCGGCGGCAATCTTGGTGCGGCCTTCGCAGTCGGCGTAGAGGATACGGGCTTGCGAACCCACCACGAGGTGGTTCTCTTGTGCGCCACGGATCCATTGGATGTTGTCGCGCATCTGTTGCTGTATTTCGGCAGGTGCAGTGCTGGCGATGGTTTCCAGCACATGGCAGGCGATGTCGTCGGTGATGGCGAGGTCTTCAGGCTTGCCCGAAGCGCACACCCAGCGGAAGGGACCGAAGCCGTAGTCGAAGCACATCGGGCCCATAATGTCCTGAACGTAAGAAGGATAACGGAAAGTGCCGTCTTCTTTCAAAATGTCGGCACCGGCACGTGACGATTGCAATAGGAAAGCGTTGCCGTAGTCGAAGAAATACATTCCCTTGGCAGTCAGTTTGTTGATGGCGGCCACATGTCGGCGCAACGAAGCCTGCACCTTTTCCTTGAACATTTCGGGATTCTCGGCCATCATGGTCTTGGACTCCTCAAACGACAGCCCGACAGGATAATAACCACCTGCCCAAGGGTTGTGGAGCGAGGTTTGGTCGGAGCCGAGGTCGACATGCATGTCGTGCTCGGCGGCATATTCCCAAAGGTCCACCACATTGCCTTGGTAGGCATAGCTGCGGGCTTCTTTCTTGGCGAGGCTTGCGTTCACATGCTTGAAAAGTTCCTCGATGTTGTCGTACACCTCATCGACCCAGCCTTGCTGATAACGCTTCTGCGTGGCAGCCGGGTTGATTTCGGCGGTGATGCTCACCACTCCCGCGATGTTGCCAGCCTTGGGCTGGGCACCGCTCATACCGCCGAGGCCAGCGGTGACAAACAGCTTGCCAGCTGTGCTGCCACCGTGCTTGCGTGCTGCATTCAAAACGGTAATAGTGGTGCCGTGGACGATGCCTTGAGGCCCGATATACATATAGGAGCCGGCGGTCATCTGGCCGTATTGCGTCACGCCGAGGGCGTTGTAACGCTCCCAATCGTCGGGTTTGCTATAGTTCGGGATCATCATACCGTTGGTGACCACCACGCGCGGCGCGTCCTTATGCGACGGGAAGAGCCCCATCGGGTGACCGCTGTACATGGCCAAGGTCTGGTCTTCGTCCATGTTGGCCAAATATTGCATCACGAGGCGGTATTGTGCCCAGTTCTGGAAAATGGCGCCGTTGCCGCCGTAGATGATAAGCTCATGGGGATGCTGTGCCACAGCGGGGTCGAGGTTGTTTTGGATCATCAGCATGATGGCTGCGGCCTGCTTGCATTTGGCGGGGTATTCCTCAATCGGACGGGCGTACATCTTGTAGGACGGACGGAAACGGTACATGTAGATGCGGCCGTATTTTTCCAGTTCCTCGGCAAATTCGGGAGCCAGCGTGGCGTGGAACTTGGCGGGGAAATAACGCAAAGCGTTGCGGATGGCCAATTTCTTCTCGGCCTTGGTCAAGATGTCCTTGCGCTTGGGCGCGTGATTGATGTTAAGGTCGTATTCCTTCACTTCCGGCAATTCGTCAGGGATGCCGGCAAGAATCTCTTTTTGGAAATCGTTTAATGCGTTCATTATGTTTAATTGTTGATTGATTAATCGTTGAATTGTTTAATTGTTGATTCTGAAGAGCTTTGCATCATGGCGAGGAGGAACGACGAAGCAATCCAGAGTAAAATAGGTTTACTGGACTGCTTCGTGCCTCGCAGTGACGCGAAGCGACCCAAATTTGGCTGCAAATTTAGGGAAAATTTCATCATTTCTCAAAAATTCGTTTGCACCACCTTAAAAATCCCTATTTTTGCCCCCGAATTGGTTCGCCAGTTCGTACATTTTGAACCTTAGAAGCGTTATGCTTCCTTGTACTTGAAAACCTAGGAAATTTTCAAGCCATAGTGAAACAAGAGGTTGTATAACGGCTCTACGCTATATGCGTGGGCTGTTATTACATTTTGTTTTACAGGTAATTCCTAGGACCTTCAAGTACGATGTGATATAACACAGCGCACGCTTCTATTGTTTGGTGTTGAGGAAAGCGTATCTGTTAAATAGTTTGATAATCAGTAACTAACAAGTTTAATAAACATCAAAAAAGAGCAATGAGCAAAAAGAAAATGAAAACATTCGTGATTTTGCTGGCGATGACAGGGGGACTGGTTTTGTCGCCGCCGATGGTGGCACAGAATGACGGCTCCCGAGGGTTGTTCGGGCGAGGCGGCAACAATGATTACGCCAATCGAAATGAGGTTGGCGCATCGGGGTTGCTGAATCAAGGCTTCGGAGCGACAGCAGGCAACCTCACCAACCAAGGCTTTGGCTTCACCCAAGACGACCTTGACAATCAGGGCTTTGGTGCAACCAATGGCGGCATCACCAACCAAACCTTTGGCGAAACGCCAATGGGTAGCGGACTACTCATTCTGCTTGCGGCAGGCGCAGGCTATGCAACATTAAAATTAAAGAAAAGAAAATCAAACCGTTAAAAAAGAATTGAAATGAAAAGAATTAGCACAATCGTAATGGCATTGGCACTGGTGTTGAGCCTTTCGCAATGCAAGAAGAACGAACAAAACAACCCAGAAAACCAAAGCGAAGCCGTGACCATCACGCTTGATGTGAGTGGTGCTTCGAATGGCTCGGCAACCGATGGCTCAAGGGTGATAGTGAACCCAAACACGGGAACCGTCGACTTTGAAAACAACGACCAAATCATTGTGGCCAGCGGCGGCAAGTATGTGGGCGCACTGACCTACAACGGCAACCTGTTCACAGGAGCCATCAGCAATGCAACGGAAGGCTATCCGCTGCAATTCTATTTCCTCGGCAATGTCACGCCAGCCGAAACACTTACTTCGGGTGTTACAGAATCTTGCTCGGTGGTCATCAGTGACCAAACGAATCACTTGCCCGTGATTTCGGCAGCACCGTCGAATGAGAACTATGCTGCAAGCACAACGGACTATACAGCTCATTTGCTGAACAAGTGCGCCTTGGTGAAGTTTAATGTGACCACGGCCTCCGAAGCGGCGACTTGCGTGGCGGGCTTCAATAATAAGGTGACGGTGAATTTCACTGATGCATTGTTCACTTACAGCAAAGTCAACGGCGGCAACATCACCCTTCCATCAGGCAGTGGTGAGAGATGGGCTATTCTTTTGCCACAAGAGGCTATGGAAGCGGGCGAGGCTGGTTCCGCTTATTCCGCTGATGGAGCATATACGGGGACACGCGGAGCTGTTCCAACTGTTTTGGATAATGGCTATTTGACTGTTGGCATTGAGGTATATGTCTCGACAGAAATCAATCCGAGTGTAGCTCCTGCTGGTGCTATTAATGGAAAGTTTACCATCAATGCTAATGGTGACAAGATTTATTTCTCACAAGGTAATTTGCAGTATCAGGCATCTACCAACACTTGGCGGTTTGGTGAAAGCCAATATGATTATGTCGGAAACGCAACTCTTGGAACAGTTTATGAAAATGGAATTAAATGTAACAATAATTTAATCTCTCAAGATTATTCAGGTTGGATTGACCTTTTTGGGTGGGGTACTAGTGGCTATAACCATGGGGCTGTTTGTTACTATCCGTGGAGCACGAGTACAAGTTACAGTTATTACTACGCTTACGGCAACGACGGCTATAGCTTGTGTGACCAAACTGGCCAAGCTGACTGGGGCTATAATCCCATCAGTAATGGCGGCTACCAGCCTAACCAATGGAGAACATTAACTGGGTTTGAATGGGATTATGTCTTTGACAACCGTACAACAACCTCGGGCATCCGTTATGCAAAAGCGAAAGTATGCGATATTAACGGAGTGATTTTGTTGCCCGATGACTGGAATCCCAACTATTACAATCTAACCAACACAAACAGCGTCGGAGACGATTTCAGTAGTAACATCATTACTGCTGCACAATGGATTGAGTTAGAGCAATATGGTGTGGTCTTTCTCCCAGCTGCGGGCAACCGTGATGGAACCACTATCAATAATGTGGGCAACGTTGGATCTTACTGGTCAGCCTCTCGTGATGATTGGGGTCTTGCGACGAATGCATTATTCCACGACACTACTCTTATTCCCTTTTTCTACACTAGTCGCAGCGATGGAATTTCTGTGCGTTTAGTGCATAATGTGGAATAAATGTATGAGAATAACTTTGTAAATACATTAGTGATATGGATACAGGAATAATCATCGCTTTGATTTTTGGGTTTGCAAGCATAATTACATCAATATGCTTTGGCCTCGTGCCTTCAATTAGAAAAGAAAAAATAGAGAAACAAAAGAAGAAGATACTTACGCTTCTTATGGACATTGATTCTTTCTATTCCATTGAGTCAATATTGTTGGATGAGCTTTGTGCAGTTACAGGAAAAAGCAAGGACTCGGTGAAGAGAGAGATTAGAAAACGTGTGCGCGAGGAGAAGAATTATTCCATTAATTCGATGCCATCGAGTATAACGCAAGAGATTTCAAGATACGAGAATAGTTAGTTTTAATCATTCAAATCTGGCTTTCCGCCCTTCCGTTCCTTGGGAAAACCTTGGAGCGGGAGGGCGGTGTTTTTTCTGTCGCCCCTCGCGGGGCTTTGTTCGGAATTTGTTTTTGTTTGGCAGGGGTTTCATTGCATTTCACCCCTGCCTACTATCCTCCGTCACTCCGTGACTTGGGCTATGGCACGAAGGAACCCCAAAGGGGTGAGAGGATGTTAGGCAGGCGGTGGAGCATGGCGGAACCCCTGCCGAGGAAAACAACGCAAACCAACCCGAAAAACAAAAATGCGCCAATGTTGGCAAATTTGTTTATTTTTGCGGCAAAATCGTGTGCGGCTTGTGCTTTCCTCAATTCGGACGGCGGATGGCTTGTATTTGGCGTTACTCCCAAACTTAAGATTGTCGGCCAACAAGTGACCGACAACACCAAACAGGAGATTGCCAACCATTTGCGCAAGATAGAGCCGTCCATAAATGTTTCTGTACAGTATCTTGATGTTCCTGGAAAGACAGACTATCAGGTGATTGCCCTCTATTTTGATCCAACAACTTTCTCCAATGCACCTTATACTTATGATGGTCGAGCCTATTACAAGCTCGCCACGAATGGCGGATTAAATGGCGGATTAAAACTGACTGAACGGGAAACACAAGTCGTTGAAAGACTGAGGGAAGTCCCTGGACAAACCATTGAGGAAGTTGCGTTAGCATTAGACATTCCCAAACGAACATTGGAGAGAACCTTTGCCTTATTAAAGCAAAAAGGATTTATTGAGAAGGAAGGTAGTAGAAAAAATGGTATTTGGGAAGTCATTCTGTAGTTTTATTAAATTCATCACCAATGAAACGAATCACGATCCTGCTAATTTACTTGTTTTCAATACCTATTTTGTCATTATCCCAAAATAGAGAAAACCAAAACCATAGACTCGCTTTTGAAGCCGCTTACGAGGCCATCCCTGATATTCCAAAAGGCCTCCTCGAAGCCATCTCCTTCACCAACACGCACTGCAACCATCTCACCGATGTCAACTATTTCCACGACGGCCCCGATGTCATGCCACGTGCCTACGGCTTGATGGGCTTGGTGAAGGACGGTAATGGCTATTTCCGTGAAAACCTGCATCTTGTGTCGGAATTGTCGGGGATTTCGGAAACGGAGATTTTGCAAAGTCCCGAAAAGAATGTGCTGGCCTACGCGAAGGCTTTTGAACGTTTGGCTGTGGAAAGCAAAGCTAATGAAATCAAAGGCTATCTTTCAGTCGTCCAGCGACTTTCGGAATTGCCAATAGGGGAGGAGAAGGATGTCTATCCCATGCAAAGCATGTTGTATTCGGTGTGCCTTTTCCTGAATGACGAGAAAAAAGCGGAACAATTTGGTTTTCAGAAATATGACATCGACCTGAAAGCGGTTTTCGCCGAGCATTACGATATGCTTACCGCGCCCGAATTGGGCTTTTCGCGTAGTCCCGACTATCCGCCTGCCGTTTGGGACCCCGCGCCGGATTGTAATTGGGAGCCGCGCACCAAAGAGGTGAGTGCGGTCGTAATCCATTATACAGAAGGTAGTTACGCAGGCTGCATCAGTTGGTTCAAGAATTGCGATGCAGAGGTTTCGGCGCATTATGTCATCCGCTCCGTTGATGGGCAGATTACGCAAATGGTGCGTGAAAAAGACAAGGCCTGGCACGCGGGCACGGCCAACGGCTACACCATTGGCATTGAGCATGAAGCCTATGGCAATATTTGGGAGTTTTTCACGGAGGAAATGTACCAGTCGTCGGCGGCATTGGTGCGGAGCATTTGTTCTCGTTACAGACCTATCAACGGGCAACGCACCCACGACCGCGACACTTTAGACAACGGTTTTTGCCTCAACAACGGCCTCTACAACCTTGGTGGGGAAGGGGCTTGCGTGCAAATTCGTGGGCATCAGCATTATCCCGACCAAACCCACACCGACCCGGGACCGTATTGGGACTGGAATTATTACTACAAACTCATTAACGATAGCACGCCCGTCACCGTTTTGGAAGCCGATTCGGGCCGTCTCGACCATCAGAATTACGACAACGATGAGCGCAAGATTTGGGTGATTCGTGGGCCTGAAGAGTCGACTATCGAACTGGATTTCAGTAGTTTCAGTTTGGAAACCGACTTCGATTTTCTTTGGATTTACGACGGCGACAATGTTTTCGCCCCGAAAATCGGGCGATGGAACACGCAAAGCCCTGCAACGGTGCAATCTTCATCGAATGTGATGTGCATCGAGTTCCGCTCCGACTGCCTCACCACCGACACGGGCTGGGAGGCTTCTTGGAAGGCCTTGATGCCCACGCCCGTCACGCCGGAAATGCCTGAAATTGAGTCGGGTGTTTTCCCTAATCCGACTAATGGCAAGTTCACGGTGAAGTCGGACAGTGAAGGTTTTACGGATGTGACGGTCTTCGATATTTTCGGCAACGAAATGGTGAGAAAGCGTTTCGTTGGCTCAGTAGAGATTGACGCAAGCAATTGGGCGGCAGGTGTTTATGTGGTCAATTACGGTGTACCAATCCGTTTGGGCAAGGTGGTCAAGTTGGTGAAGTTCTAAAGTGCCAGTTGAAACAATAATCGCGCACATGTTGCGTTCATCTTTGGAAATTTCCTATTTTTGCAACCTATTTCAACAAGGATGAGAAACAAAACCATCATATTCAAAACTTTGCTGCTGCTTTCGGCCTTGGTTTTTGCGATGTCTGCGAAGGCGCAAGACCCTTGCGAAATCACTTGCAGCGCCGAAATGCCCGTTTGCAGCGAGTCGCCAGTAACGCTCACGGTGCCAAATAATTATCAGTATTCCTTTAGTTGGTCGCCGGGTGGACAAACCACCAACAGCATCACCGTGCGACCTTTTTCGTCCACGACCTATCGAGTGGAAGTCCGCGAGAAGGAAACCGATACGTTGATTTGCCAAAACGAGTTCAGGGTGGAAGTGTTGCCGCGTTTTGAGGTGAAATTCCGCCAAGTGAAACTAACGTGCAGCAACCACGAGGAGGAGAATGGCCGCGATGCGCAGATGATTTCCTACGTCGACAGCCTCAACGAGGTTTACAATCCGCCTTTCAATTACCAGTGGGAAGTTAGCCCGTTGCACATTGCCCCGGGCGACCCTTCTTGGGCCATCGGCTTGCAGGCCTACAAATACTATCATATCAAGGTGACTGACGGGCGTGGCTGTATGCAGCGCGACAGCGTCAGTCCGAGGGCTTATCCCAATCCCTTGGTTGAAATCAGCACCGATCCAGGCGATACGGTGTATTTGCAAAACCCGCATGAAATTTATTCTTTCGAGAATCTTTCGTCTGATACGCTGGATGTCAGTAGTTTCTATTGGATTTTGAACCAGCAATATAACATCACCTCCACGTCGGACGAGCCGCGCTTCACCTATGTTGAAGTGGGCGACTTTACTACGGAATTAAAGGTTTACAATCCACAAGGCTGCGACACCACCTATTTTAAGACGATCAGGGTGGAGCCTGTGAAACTGAAAATCCCGAATGTGTTCACGCCCAACGGCGACGGCACCAACGACTATTTCATCATCTCTTTAGACGGCGGCGGCGATACGCCTTCGGGTGGCGGCAACGCTACTCGTGGCTTTAGCGAAACGACCTATGAATATGAAAATTACGAGCCACTAAGCCGCTATTATGAGGCCTCGGAACTGACCATTTTCAATCGCTGGGGACGCATCGTTTACCATTCCAAGAACTACCAGAACGACTGGGACGGCGACAACCTTTCGGACGGCACCTATTTCTATGTGCTGAAATGCCATGGCCTGAAAAACGATGCCACCTACCAAGGCTCGGTGATGATTATCAGAACAGCAAGACAATCGACAGGACAATGAAACAATTTTTTTCCATCTTGGTTTTGGCTTTGTGCTTCCTGACCGCCTGCAACAACGGCAGTGGCGACGGAAAACTTTCCACCGATTTGGTGACTAATCCCAAAACGGCGGGCAAGTCTGACGAAAAGCAAGCCATCATCACTTTCAACAAGAAGGAACACGACTTTGGCACTTTGCTGCAAGGCGAGGTGGTGACTTATTCCTTCCATTTCACCAACACGGGCAACGCGCCTCTGCTCATCAGTAGTGTGAATTCGAGTTGCGGTTGCACGGTGGGTTCTTATCCTCACGAGCCTATCGCTCCGGGTAAGGAGGGCAGCATCAAAGTGTCTTACGACAGCAAGTCGCATCATGGGATGCAAAACCGCACGCTCACGGTGATGTCAAACACGATGCCCGCCAAGAACATTTTGCGCATTAAGGCTAAGGTGCAAACGCCCAATCAGTATTAGTTTAGAGTTTAGAGTTGAAAGTTTAGAGTTGGTGGTTGCCAGTTGAATTTTGAATATTAAATCTTGAAATCATAAATCTTTAAATCACAGAATATGAACAACTTATTTATTCTTTTGCAAGCCGAAGGCCAGCCTCAACCGGGCGGTTCGCAGTGGTCGAGCCTCATCTTCATCGTTTTGCTCATCGTCGTTTTCTGGCTGTTCTTCATTCGTCCTCAGTCGAAGAAGGCCAAGGAGGAACAGAAGTTCCGCGAAGGCCTCAAGAAGGGCGACAAGGTGGTCACCATCGGTGGTTTCCACGGCAAGGTGGTGGATGTGAAAGAGTCCACCGTCGTCATTTCGATTGCTCCCAACACTGAAGTGGAAGTGGAGAAGACCGCTCTTGTGCAGAACGGTGCCAAGGTCGGACAAGCTTGATATGGACAAATTTGTTGAAATCAAACAGAAGGTGGAGCGAAAAAGCAACTGCTCCATCCTTACTTTTCTTGTGTTTCTTGCGATTTCCACGGGCGCGTGGTTTTTGGTCAAGTTGTCGGAAAACTACACTACCCAAACCGTTTTTCGCTTGCAGTTTGCCGAAGTGCCTGCCGACCAGTGGATTCCGTCGAAAGACCATTTGGTGAAGATGTCGCTGAACATCGACGGCTTCCACACGGTGCGCTACAAGATGATTCGCGAGCCTAAGAGGATGGTCACTATCGCTTTGAACGAGGTGCCTTACCGTCAGGAAGATGAAAACACCTATTCGTTCAGTAGCCAATATGTGGCCGAAAAGGTCGCTGACATGTTGGACATCAGCCCATCCGACATTACCATGAACGACAGCAAAATCTATTTCGACATGGATTGGCTGAAATCGAAGGTGGTGCCGGTGGTTTTACGCTCTGACATCAAGACCCAACGGCAATACGACCTCTACGGCATCCCCGTGCTCGACCCGTCATCGGTTACGATTTATGGCCCGCAGGAGGTCATCGATACGGTGCGGTCGGTGCGTACCGAATTGGTTTCGAGGGCCAATGTGAGCGAGAGTTTCAGCGAGACGGTCAACCTCGATTTGTCGGGCGGAAAAATCCATTCCAACACCAAAGCAGTGCGTGCGACCGTGAATGTGGAGAAATATACCGAAATGGATGTTGAAGTGCCGATTCGCGTGGCCGACAGCCTGAGAATGAGGTTTTTCCCCGAAACAATGACGGTGAAATGCCTCGTGGCGATGAAGGACTACGCCTCGGTCGTCCCCGACGATTTCAGCGTGACCGTCGACGTGCGGCAGTTGCAGGTCTTGGAGCCTTTGCTCGACTTGCGCCTTGCGGCATGGCCTAAAACTGTGAAAATCCTCAGCACTCGCCCTGACAAGGTCGAATACTTGATTGTGCAATGAAAAAGGTTGCGATTACTGGAAACATCGGCAGCGGCAAGTCGTGGGTGTGCGAACTTTTTCGGCAACGCTTGGACATTCCCGTCTACAATAGCGACGATGCCGCCAAGCGGATGTATTTCGAGCCTGATGCGCGGGAGAAATTGGTGAAACGTTTCGGCAAATCCATTTATCTTTCTGATTCAGAAATTGATAGGAAATATTTGGCCGACTTGGTTTTCCATGACGAAACAGCCCAACGCGATTTGGAAGGCATACTTTATCCCGCTTTGTTCGTCGACTTTGGACGATGGATGGAACGGCAGAACGCGCCTTACGTCCTGTTTGAGTCGGCATTGGTTTTCGAGAAGCGTTTGGAGAAGCGGTTTGATGCCGTGGTGATGGTTTCGGCTTCGGAACAGACCCGTTTGCGCCGCGCCATGTTCCGCGATCATTGCGATGAGGCCACCGTGCGCGCACGAATGGCCAAACAATGGCCCGAAGAAGGCAAACGCCTCTTGGCCGATTACATCATTTGGCACGAAAAGGACGATGAGGATGAGGCCCTTTGGGAACAGATTATAAAGGTGAATGAAAGTGTTTCATCCTAACCCCGTCAAGTCGAATTTCACAATCAGGTCGTCCAATTTGGGCTGGTCGAGAAACATCAGCATATAAATTGGCAAATAAACCGCCTTTTCACGCACCGATACATTGTCTTGGCAGAACACGAAAGCCTGATTGACAGCGTATTGCTCGTTCTTCACGACATTGGAGAGGGCGCGATGCCGCTCGTAGTTCTTCCCCGACTTCACCTCAATAGGCAACACCGCACCGTTGTACTCGATGACAAAGTCGAGTTCGCCCTGTTTTTTGCTGTTGAAGTAATACAAACCGTGGCCATTGGCAAAGCCGTGGGCGTTGAGTTCTTGTGCCACAAAGTTCTCATACACAGCACCATAATTGATGTAGTTATCGCCGCTCAGTAGGCGCAGTTGGATGTTGTCGCCGTACATGGCCGCTAACAGCCCCACGTCGTTCAGGAACAGTTTGAACAGGTTGCGTTGTTTGTTGAGCAACAAAGGCACTTTTGGTTCCTCCACATTGTAGGTGGGAATGGCCACACCAGCATCGTTCAGCCAAAGGAGGCCGCCTTCGTAGCGGGCAAAGCGGGCTTTTTTGCCTAACTCTTTCAAAGTGAATCGTTTGTTCTTTGCGTTCAATTCGGCGGGAATCAGGTCGTAAATCTCCTCGATTTGCAGTTTGTGTCCGGCATCGTATTTTGTGATGTCGCGCTTGTAGGTGCGGATAATGCCGCGCTGCTGCTCAAGCACGCTTTTCAGGTTGTTCGTGTCAAGGTATTTTTGCACCACGGCGGGCATTCCACCTATTAATAAATAATGTCGCACCAAATCCAACATCCTTCCATGAATGAAAGCGTCCACAGGCTTGCGCTGCTCGAAACATTCCCGCAAATGCGCAATCACATCGTCGGAAATGCCCAAAGCGTTTGCAAATTCCTCCAAGTCAAGCGGATACATTTCCATTTCGTCCAAATAACCCACGGGAACGCTGCGCAAGTCGTTCAGTTCGACACCCAAGAGCGAGCCGCTCATTACATATTTGTAACTGCCTTCTTCGACCAAAAACTTGACGGCGGTCACCATTTCCTTGCACTCTTGCACCTCGTCGAAAAAGATGAGCGTTTTGCCCGGCACCAATTTGCGGTTCGTGAACGCCGACAAGCGCAGAAGCAGGTCTTGGGTGCCTTCAGCCTCCTCAAACAGTTTCAGGGCTTCGGGCCGTTCAACGAAATTGACCTCGACAAAATGTTCAAAACACGCCTTTCCCACCTTTCGGATGGTGAAGGTTTTCCCCACTTGGCGCGCACCTGTAACGAGCAATGCACGCTTGTTGTTGAGGAGATAATTTTGCATCTCGTTTTCCTTCTTGCGTTTGATCATGGCCTTATCTGTTATAAATCAGCCGCAAAGATACGGAAATTTTACATTCCGCAATACAAATTTACCCATTTTTTTACACTTTTCCAATGGAAAATCATGCTGTTTTTTACACTTTTCCAATACTAAAATGGCAAAAAAATTACACTTTTCCAATACTAAATCGCCTGTTTTTTTGCACTTTTCCAACATTGAAAAATGCAATTTTTTACACTTTTCTTGCCCGTGTCAATTTTTTCCGTACCTTTGCCCAAACTCAAATGTAGAAATCTTGAAATCTTGGAATCTTGAAATCTTGAAATCTGAAATTTAGAAATAAAGAAATGGAGAAATTATTGCTTTTAGGCGATGAGGCCATTGCACAAGGCTTCATTGACGCGGGCGGCTCGGCCATCAACAGCTATCCGGGCACGCCTTCAACCCAAATCACAGAGTATGTCATCAACTCGAAACAGGCCAAGGAACTCGGCGTGATCGCCAACTGGTGCGCCAACGAGAAGACGGCCCTTGAGGCCTCCATCGGCGTGGCCTACGCCGGCAAACGCGCCATGACGTGCATGAAGCACGTGGGTCTCAACGTGTGCGGCGACCCCTTCATGAACGCCGCCATCATCGGCACGAAGGGCGTTCTCGTCGTGGTGGCCGACGACCCGAGCATGTTCTCGTCGCAAGACGAACAAGACAGCCGCTACTACGGTCACTGGGCCATGATTCCCATGCTGGAACCTTCCAACCAGCAGGAAGCCTACGACATGGTTCATTACGGCTTCGAGCTCAGCGAGCAACTCGGCACGCCGGTGCTCTACCGCATCCCGACCCGCTTGGCTCACAGCCGCGCTGGTGTGGTGCGCAAGCCCGTGCGTCCGCAAAACGAACTCACCGAACCCGCCGACGCCAAGTCGTTTGTGCTGCTGCCGGCCAACGCCAAGCGCCTCTACCGCGACCTCATCGACAAGCAGCCCAAGTTCACCGAAGCCTCGGAAACATCGGGCTACAACAAGTATTTCGACGGCCCGAAAAAGAACCTCGGCATCATCACCACGGGTATCGCCTACAACTACCTGATGGAAAACTTCCCCGATGGTAAGTGCCCGTATCCCGTCGTCAAGATTACGCAGTATCCGCTGCCTTACGACATGATTAATAAGCTCTACGACGAGTGCGACGAAATCCTTGTCCTTGAAGACGGACAGCCGTTTGTGGAAGAACACATCAAGGGCTTCCTCGGCAAGGGCAAGAACGTGATGGGTCGACTTGACGAGACCATCCGTCGTGACGGCGAACTGAATGCCGAAAAGGTCGCCAAGGCCCTCGGCATGGACGTGCCTACGATGTTCAAAGTGCCGGAAGTGGTCACCAACCGCCCGCCCGCGCTTTGCCAAGGCTGCCCGCACGTCGACAGTTACAATGCCTTGAACGAGGTGTTGGCCAACCACAAGGGCGGCAAGGTGTTCGGCGACATTGGCTGCTACACTTTGGGCTTCAACATGGGTGCCATCAACACCACCGTGTGCATGGGAGCCTCCATCACCATGGCCAAGGGCGCGAGCGAGGTGGGTATCTTCCCGAGCGTGGCGGTCATCGGCGACGGCACCTTCGGCCACAGCGGCTTGACGGGCCTCATGGACTGCGTCAACGAGAAGGCCAATGTCGTGGTCATGATTCTCGACAACGACATCACCGCCATGACGGGCGGCCAGCCTTCGTCGGCACACAACAAGATCCGCCGCATCTGCGAAGGCCTCGGCGTGGAGCCTGAGCACATCCGCGACATCATTCCGCTTCCGAAAAACCACGAAGAGAACGTGAAGATCATTGAGGAAGAGGTGAACTACAACGGCGTGTCGGTCATCATCCCGCACCGCACCTGCATCGTGGAACTCAAAAAGCATCTGAAGAAGTGATGGGATTGGCCTTCGGCCAAGAAATCTATTAAAAATCAATAATGAAAATCATTTAAAATCAATAAATTAGATTTTTGAAAGATTTTAAAGTGATTTTGAAAGATTTCTTGCGAAGCAATCAGAAAAGAAAAGTAGTCAAACAATAAACGAATAAGCAAATGAAAAAAGACATAGTTTTATGCGGCGTGGGTGGCGACGGCATCGTTTCGGTGGCCAAAATCATCTCTGACGCTGCCTTGAATATGGGCATGAACCTGAAACAGAGCGAAATCCACGGCATGTCGCAGCGTGGCGGCTCGGTGTTCTCGCACCTGCGCATTTCCGATGATGAGATTTTCGCCGACGTCATTCCCGAAGGCCAGGCCGACATCATCCTCTCATCTGAGCCGATGGAAGCCTTGCGCTATCTGCCTTGGCTGAGCAAGGAAGGTTGGGTGATTACCAACAACGAGCCGTTTGTCAATATCGGCAACTATCCTGACATGGAGGTGATTAACGCCGAGTTGGGCAAGCTGGAGCATGTGGTTTCCTTCAACGCCAACGACATCGCCAAGCAGCTGAAGGCCCGTTCCAATATGGTGCTGTTGGGTGCCACGGTGCCTTATCTCGGCATCTCGATGGAGAAGGTCGAGGAGGCCATCGCCCACATCTTTGGCAAGAAAGGCCAAGAGGTTGTGGACCTCAATGTGCAGGCCGTGCGTGCCGGTTACGAGCAGGCAACGCAGAAGTAACCTCTGCCGTCCTAATGAAAAATGCCCGATTGGTTTTTCCAGTCGGGCATTTGTTTGTGGTATTGCCTTCGGCAAGAAATGCTTTAATGCTTTGCTTTCAACTAACTTAAAGATTTCAAAAATGATTATTTGATTTTTGATTGATTTCTTTGCGAAGCAAATCCCATATTCTTTTTCTTCAAAAACCTCACAAACAGCACTAAACCTAAAATGGTAATGGCTGCACCGATGCCATATCCGACAGGGCGGGGTAGGATAGAACCCAAACCGCCGTCGCCAGCCTTGGCCACGAAGAGGAAACTGCCCGTCACCATAGTCATAAAGAGGGCTGGGATGAGGGTGATGAGATACCAAAGTTTGCCTTTGTTTTTGGCGAGATAGACCGAAATGGCCCAAAGCGTCACAGTGGCCAGAACTTGGTTGGCCCAAGCGAAATAACGCCAAATGACTTGGAAGCCTTTCGCATCGGAGATGCTGTAAACCAAGATGATGGCTGTGACGATGAACATCGGGACAGCCACAATCAGGCGGTTCTTGATGGGCTTTTGGTCATAGTGCATGAAGTCGGCGATGATGAGTCGCGCCGAGCGCAAGGCTGTGTCGCCTGAGGTGACGGCAGCCGAAATGACACCCAAAATGGTGATGGTGGCGATAACCGGCGTGAACCAAGTGTTGGCAATAATGCCCACAATGGCGGCACCACTCTTACCCGTCACATCGACCACGCTGTCAGGGCCGAAGAAATAGGCAGCGGCAGCGGCCCAAATCAAGGCGACGACACCTTCCGTAATCATGGCACCGTAGAAAATCGGGCGGCCTTGCTTCTCATTCACCATGCAACGCGCCATCAGTGGCGATTGCGTGGCATGGAAGCCCGAAATGGCACCACAGGCAATCGAAATGAACATCATCGGGAAGATGGGGTTGTTGGCCGCATCGGGATGGCGGTTCTGCAAGCCGCTCCACAATTCGGGGATTTCGGGCTTGTAGATAAGGAAAGCGATGAAAATGGCCACGGCCATGCCCAAGAGCAGGATGCCGAAAATGGGGTAAATCTTTCCGATGACTTTGTCGATGGGTAACAAGGTGGCAATCAGATAGTAAGCCAAAATGATTCCAATCCAAATATATGGATTCCAGCCTTGGGTGAAGTGGGCATTGAGCAAGGTGGCGGGCGTGTTGACAAACACCACACCAACGAGAATCATCAGCAGAACTGTGAAGCCGCGCATGATTTGCTTGGCACCTTTGCCCAAGTAGGTGCCGTGGATTTCGGGCAAACTACAGCCTTTGTCGCGCAACGAAATCATGCCCGCGAGGTAGTCGTGAACGGCACCTGCAAAGATGCTGCCCAACACAATCCAAAGGAAGGAAGCCGTGCCGAACTGCGCCCCCATAATGGCTCCGATGATAGGCCCAACGCCCGCAATATTAAGGAATTGGATGAGGAAAATGCGCCAAGGCTTCATTGGAACATAGTCAACGCCATCGGCCATAGTCGTGGCTGGCGTGGCGCGTTGTGGGTCGGCACCAAAGAGTTTTTCGACGAGAGTTCCGTAAACGAAATAGCCGAGGATGAGGACGGCCAAAGCGATAAAGAAAGTGATCATGGACTTGTATTTTTAATTGGCGCAAAATTACGTTTTTTGTGAAATCCAATGCTTACTTAAAGCCATAAAAAACAAAAAAAGCGGCCTGAAGGTTTCCATACCGCTTGTAAAGGTGGTTCTCCTTAATCGTCAAAATCGACGACATTGTACTTCTTGTCAAATTCAATTTCGATGCCGTTGCTCAGCTCAATGTCCCAGCCACGGGTGTCCTTGGAGATTTTCACGATGGTTTGTTCAGCGTGAATACGGCTCACATAGTCTGTGATTTGGGGAGGAACCAATGCGGCAGGCACAGAGGTGTAGATGCTGGCGTGTTTGCAGTCCACCTCGTCCCATTCGAGCTTGCCGAACAAGTTGCCGTCAAACCCGATTTGGGTGTAGTCTTTGAGGGTCACGTCATAGTCTAAACCATCCATGATGCTGGCAAGTACCTCAGTTTGAGGGAAATAAGTCCTGACAAAGTCGTTGATAGTGTTGTTTTGTTTGTCTTTGCTGCATGATGTGTTGGCCAAAACCATGCCCAAGAAAAGGGTGCAAATGAATAATTTTTTCATGTTGGTTGAATTTTAGGTTAGTCGTCGACTTTGGTCACTTTGAAATTGTTGTTGAACTTGACTTCGAGCCCGTTGCTCAGTTCGATTTCCCAGCCGAAGAATTTCTTCTCCAATTTTTTAATGATGGTGTTGGGGAAGTTGGCGTTCACGTAGGCCGTGATTTGCTCGGGAACGAGGGTGGCGGGAACGCTGATGAACTTGGTGGCATGTTCGCAATCCACTTTTTTCCATTCGTTGTTGAGTTTGAACTCGATTTTGGTGTAGTCGTTCAAAACAACGTCGATGTCGTCTTCGTCAGGCATCACCATTTGGATGGTGGCCTCGGGGAAATACTGCGTCACGAACTGGGTGATGGCAGGATTGGCGTTGGTGTTTTGTGCCATTGCTGTGGACAAGCCGAAGCATACTATGGCGACGAAAGCGAAAATAAATCTTTTCATTTGTTTAATGTTTAAGTTAGTAATTTGGTGAATTAAAGGATTTTATCAAGAACTAATTGCATCCGTATTATTCTTTTTTGCCTCCAAATTCCATCAAATATGCCTTCAAAAAAGCATCAATATTTCCATCCATAACGCTTTGGACATCAGAGGTCTGGTAGTTGGTGCGATGGTCTTTCACGCGGCGGTCGTCGAAAACGTAGCTACGAATTTGGCTGCCCCATTCGATTTTCAGCTTGCCCGCCTCGATTTTGTTCTGCTCTTCCATACGGTGGCGCATCTCGCGGTCGTAGAGTTGCGACTTTAGGAGGCGCAAGGCATTCTCACGGTTCTTGGGCTGGTCGCGGGTTTCGGTGTTCTCGATGAGGATTTCCTCTTCCTCGCCCGTGTAGGGGTCTTTGTATTGGTAGCGCAAACGCACGCCCGACTCCACCTTGTTCACGTTCTGGCCGCCTGCACCGCCACTGCGGAAGGTGTCCCACGACAGGCGCGACTGCTCGACCACAATCTCAATCGTGTCGTCGACAAGCGGAGTGACGAACACCGAGGCAAAGGAAGTCATTCGCTTGCCTTGCGCGTTGTACGGGCTGACGCGCACCAGACGGTGAACGCCGTTTTCTCCTTTCAGGTAGCCGTATGCATAATCGCCTTCAATCTTCATCGTCACCTGCTTGATACCTGCATCGTCGGCTTCCAAGAGGTTCGAGATGGTGAGTTTGTACTTGTGGTTTTCGGCGTAGCGCATATACATACGCATCAGCATCTGCGCCCAGTCTTGTGCCTCGGTGCCGCCCGCGCCCGCGTTGATTTTCAGCACTGCACTCATCGGGTCGGCTTCCTCGCGAAGCATATTCTTGAACTCCAAGTTCTCCACAATTTGGATGGCCGCGTTGTATTGCTCGTCCACTTCCTCCTCGGTGGCCTCGCCTTCCTTGGCGAAATCGAACAGCACGGCGAGGTCGTTGCCGGCATCTTCGGCTTCCTTGTAGCCGTTGAGCCAGCCTTTCACCTCGCGCACCTTTTTCATTGTGGCTTCGGCGGCTTTGGGGTCGGCCCAAAACTGCGGGTCTTGGGTCTTTTCGTCTAATTCCTGTGCTTCGATGGTACGTCTGTCGACGTCAAAGATACCTCCTCAAGGCATCAATCCTCTTACATAAGTCTTTAAGTTGGTCTTGGGTAATCATATCTAAAGTGTTTTTCAGGCTGCAAAGGTAAAGATTTTTGCGGGATTTGCGTGGATTTTGTATTTTTGTCCCTTTGAAAAACATTGTATCACCCATTAAACCTTTGAATTATGACGAAGAATTACTTGAAACAAGTTGTTTTGCTGGTCTTGTTGGCTTTTGGCCTGACCCAATTGAATGCCCAAACTTTCACTTACGGCGACTTGATTTATGAAGTCAATTACGGCGGCACTTCCGTCACCCTTTTGGAACACGTGGATGGCACCGATGCCACGGGTACATTGACCATTCCTGACTATGTGGTCTATAATGGAAACAACTACGCTGTCACCATCATTGACGGCTATGCTTTTAGCTATTGCAGGGGACTTGAAGGCACTTTGATCCTTCCCAACACCCTTGAGGAAATCGGCGACGATGCCTTTGACTATTGCGGTTTTACTGGCGTGGTGACCATTCCCGCATCGGTGGAATGGATTGGCTACACGCCTTTCTATGGTTGTGATGGCATTGAGGGCTTTGTAGTGGACCCCGCCAACGAGGACTTCGACTCGCGCGACAACTGCAACGCCATCATCAAAAAATACAACGACGAGCTGATTGTCGGTTGCAAAAACTCGACGATTCCTGACGGCGTGGTGTCTATTGCCGAAGATGCCTTTAACCGTTGCAGCGGCCTGACTTCCATCACCATCCCAAGTTCGGTGACCGAAATCGGCGGTTGGTCGTTTTGGTTCACAGGGCTGACGAGCATCAACATCCCTGCTTCGGTGACTTACATCGGCACAAACCCGTTTGGCGGCTGCGCCGAACTGGCAGAAATCACCGTGGAAAGCGGCAACACGGTTTTCGACTCAAGAAACGGTTGCAACGCCATCATCAGGACGAGCACCAACGAACTGCTTGCCGGCTGCCAAAACACCGTGATTCCTGACAACGTTACTCGTATCGGCGACAACGCTTTTTACTATTGCAGCACCCTTACGGGCAAGTTGGTGATTCCCGAAAACATCACTTCCATCGGAAAATATGCCTTTGAAAAATGCACCGGTTTGACGGGTTCCTTGGTCATCCCCAACACGGTTGTCGAACTCGGCGAGTCGGCTTTTGCCTATTGCTCGGGCTTCGATGGCACCTTGACCCTCAGCGAGAGTTTGACTTTCATCGGAGGCTGGACTTTTGAGGAATGTGGAGGTTTCAAAGGTTCATTGGTGATACCCAATTTGGTGACAGAAATCGGTTCCAGCGCGTTTGAAGGCTGCCACGGATTCGATGGCACCTTGACCCTCTCCAAGAGCTTGGAATATGTAGGAGGTTTCGCTTTTGCAAGTTGTTCGGGCTTCACCGAAGCAGTCATCTTGACCGAAACGCCGCCCACGCTTGATATGTTTCCTTTCGGTGGCTTCGGCAGCAACAAACTCATCGTGCCTTGCGGATGCGTTTCGGTTTACGAGAACTCCGACTGGAGCGAGCAGTTCACCAACATCGTCGATGATTGCGTTGCGATTTCGGAAGTGGAAGGCAAGGAAACATCTGTCTATCCCAACCCGACCCAAGGCCGCGTGACCATCACGGCGGAAGGCATCCGTCACATCAGCATCTATAATATAATAGGTGTGAAGGTGTTTGAAAGCACCGTCAATGCCGATGCTTTCGAGTTTGATTTCAGCGGCCATAATGCCGGGGTTTATCTGGTCAGGACGGAAACCGCGAAAGGCGTTGAGGCCAAATTGGTTACGGTGGAATAAAACCTGTGGGGATTGATAAAGCGGTGGAAGAAGATGGAAATATTGTGATTTTCTTGTTATAATGGAAAATTATTATATTATTTTTCCGTTATATCATAAAAAGTGGTATTTTTGCTGTTGGCTAACACATTAAAATATGATTGAACGACGACTGAAGCAACTCATTCTTCCACGGCTTTTTAAGGGGAAAGCCATTGTGCTGACGGGGCCTCGTCAGGTAGGAAAGACCACTTTGCTCCGAATGTTGATGGCTGAGACGGACAAAAAAACATTGTTCTGGAATTGTGATGAACCTGACATACGGCAAAAACTGACAAATCCTACCTCAACGCAACTACAGGCTGAAACTGCCCAATATGAACTCGTCTTCATAGACGAGGCGCAACGTGTGCCAAACATAGGCGTTACGCTGAAATTGCTCATCGACAATCTTCCGATGAAACAAATCGTTGTCACAGGATCGTCGGCTTTGCAACTCTCCAATTCCATTAACGAGCCCTTGACAGGAAGGAAATATGAATACAATGTGTTTCCTTTTTCTTCAGAGGAACTTATTGACAATCACGGCTCTATGGATGAAAAGAGACTTTTGGAACGTAGATTGGTGTATGGCGCGTATCCTGAAGTGGCCAATTCGCAAGGGGAGGAGCGCGAAACTTTGTCGAATCTCGTCAATAGTTATCTTTACAAGGACGTCTTCGCTTTTCAGGATGTGCGGAAGCCTGAGATTATTGAGCAATTGCTGCAGGCTTTGGCTCTGCAAATGGGTAGCGAGGTGTCATTTAATGAACTATCCAAGTTGTTGGGTCTCAATTCACAAACGGTGCAGCGCTACATTGATTTGTTGGAGAAGTCATACATCTTATTTCATCTGCGTTCGTTCAGCCGCAATTTGAGAAACGAGTTGAAGAAAAGCCGGAAAATCTATTTCTTCGACAATGGGGTGCGCAATGCGATTCTTGGCGATTTCAAGCCGCTTCAACTTCGACAAGACGCGGGGGCGTTGTGGGAAAACTTTCTTGTGAGTGAGCGCTTGAAGCACAATTCCTATAGCCTTTTCTATGGTAAAAGTTACTTTTGGCGAACCCAACAGCAACAGGAAGTCGATTATCTGGAAGACATCGACGGTGTTTTGCATACCTACGAGTTCAAATGGAGTAAGGCCAAACAGCCAAAACTGACCGAAACTTTCGCCCACAATTATCCTGAGCATACCTTCACGGTTGTCAATCCAGATAATTATCAGGACTTTGTAACTGGCAGAATCTGACTTGATGGGACGAAGTGGTTGAGTATGAAAAACTCTCGCCTTTTCGTTGGAGTTTTATGCTTATAAAATCCTGATGGAAGGACTTTCTTTGGAGGAGATGCGATTTGAAAAAGTGTTGCCTCCAACCAACACTTTTCCATAAAAACTGCTGTCTGTAGGCAACATCTTTTATTTTTATTGCGTTATGTCACAAAACGCCGCCCTTATGCGTCATATTGACAAAGATAGTTTTTACCGACAATTCCAAAACAAATCATTATGAATAAAAAAATGTGTTTCGTTTTGCTGCTTCTTGCCAGCAACTTTGCTTTCGCCCAAGACAACTACCTTTGGCCCATTCAAGGAAAAAAGGCTGGCGAAGACATTCTCTACCGTCCGCAAGACTATATCGGCGTGGCCGATGGCGTGAATCAAGCCGAGTTGAATTTTAACCATTTGATTATTGGTGCACCTTTGGGAACGCCAGTGCTTTGCCCCGTCGATGGGACTATCACGCACGCCAACATTCTCTACAGCAACAGTTTCAGTTGTTCTATTGATGTATTTAACCAACAAACGGGCAACTTCGAGCAAGACTCACTTCTGTTCATCGAGTGGGGAATGTCGCCGGAAAAGATTCGTTATATGAACACAAGTGTTTCCATTCGCGTTGCCGACGGACGAGTGGTGCACGTGAGCGGTATGCGCCCGTTGCGGCTGTTCAAGACGGGCGAAACCCTGCATCGGGGCGATGTGTTGGGCATCGTGGGCTATTATTACAAGCGCATCAAGGAGCCTTGCGTGGTGGTCAGCATCTCCAAAAACTCGCAAGCCGTTGACCCGATGACACCTTTCGGCCTGAAGACCACTTTCATCCCGCCCAAAGCAAACAACAAGACCCAACTGACATACGATGAGGCCATTGCCGACCTTGACGAACTGATGGATGCCTTCGAGGATGCCTTCCCTGGATTGTACGACTACACTTCAAAGGAGGAGTTTGACGCTTTCCTCGCCCGAAAGAAGGCGACGATAGGCGAAACCATTCCTATCGGCGACTTTGAAGTGATAGTGCATTCCGTGATTTCCAAAGTGTGCGACAGCCATACCTCCATCATTTCCGAATCGAAGATAAAGGGCGTAACTATGCCAAACTCGGTGCTGTTGGGTTGGTTTAACGACACCCTTCAGGTGTGGCGAGCCGTTCCGAAGTACAAAGAATATCTTGGCAAAAAGGTGGTTTCGGTGAACGGCATTCCTGCCGACTCGTTGAAAACGTTGTTGTTGGAGTTTGACGAAGCTTCCGATGGCTATGTGAAGAGCTGCGGAGATCTTGTACTGATTTATGGAATGGACAATTATTTTTGTGAACAAATCGCAAAAGATTGCAATATCACCGTCACTTTTGCCGACGGCGAGACGAAGCGCTTTGAGCAGATGGGACGCAAAGACCCTGCTCGCGAACCGAAGTGGATAGAATATGCATACCATCATTTCCACGTCGACGAAAAAGCGCTTTTCCAGTATAAAAAACTCTCGGATTCGGTGGCTTATCTCGATATCCGAACTTTCGAATTAGACGAAATGCAGGAAGATAGCGTGAGGGCATTTTTCACACAAATCATTGCCGACAGCATTCCTAACCTCATCATCGACCTGCGCGACAACTACGGCGGCCCGCGTGAGGTGATGGAAACCATTTATTCCTACCTTGCGCAAAAGCCGTTCTGCACCTCGCTTTACCGATTTGTGAACAAGAGAGGCGGCTACAAATGTTTCGGCGGCAGTTGTCCCGTGGACGAGGAGTCAACAATGGTTTTCCCTGATTATGAGCCGCTTGCCAACGGTGAAGGCTTCGTGAAGAACGAGCCGGAATGGGTTAATCCTGACAGTTTAGTCAACTACAAGGGGCGGCTGTATGTGCTGACGAACGAGGCCTCGTTTTCGGCTTCTGCGTCTTTCGCGGGCTATGTGAAGAAGCAAAACAGGGGAGTGCTGGTCGGGCGCGAGACGGGTTCGGCTTACCATCAGATGAAAGCCGAGCATTTCACGCAATATATGATGCCCGCTTCCGGTATCACCGTGCAGATTCCGATGATCAAGATTGTGGCTGACACAGTGGTGAACGAGCGTTTTCCCTTCGGTCGCGGAGTGCTGCCCGACTATCCCGTCAACTTCACGCCCGAGGAGCTATCCTTTGCCCACGGCGACTCCATCCTGAACTACACCCAACAACTCATCCGCGAGGGGAAGTACATCTATTATGTTGAGCCTGAACCTGAAACGCTTGGTTCAGTTGAGGAAACAGGGAAGGGCTTTCCTTGGCTTTGGGTTGTCGGTGGCGGAGTAATGGTTTTGTTTGGGATTGCCGTGCTGGTGCGGAAGAATCGATAGAAATCAATACAAAAAAACCAGCATCCAATGAGGCAGTTTCGCGCCAACGAGAGGCTCTATGTCATCAGCAAAGATGTAGGAATCAGGCAAATCCGCTATTTGGTTGAAACTTTTTTCCTTGCCGTAATTGTTGGTTATAGGCAACACTTTTTATGTTGTCGACCGCAAAATGGCGCAAATCGAGGAGCGCAAGTCGCTGATGGAGAGCGAGAAAGATGCTGTGCAGAGGAAATGATTCAAAACAAGTCATCAAGAACAATGCAATTAATAATGTATTCTGAATAGGCATTGCGTTGCAGGCCGAATGGCGTGATGAAAACAGGGATGATGCCGCCAGAATAGGCGGTTTCTTGCTGGAAACGGGCCATTCGGTTTTGGAATCGGAGATGTTCCTCATTGTCAATTAGATAACTATTGGGGCTGTATTTAATCTCGCAAATGTTCACCATACGGTCGGCACGCTCAATTATGAGGTCGATTTGGGCATTACGTCCAATGTCTTCTTCTGTCGAACTTCGCCACGAGTAATAAGTGGTTTTGATGGCCTCAATGCCAAGCGCCTTCTTGATTTTGGGGATGTGGGCAAGACAAACACGTTCAAAGGCCAAGCCTCTCCAAGTGTTGACTGTGGGCGTGTTTTGGCTTTTGGTCCAGAAATGTTCGTCGTTTTCAATGCCCTTGACGAATTGCAGATAGAAAGCTGTGTAGAAATCTGTCAGTTGGTACAGCCCGCTTTGTTTGGAGATTTTCTTTTTCTTGATGTTGTAGAACCTAACCAAGTCGCAGTCAACGAGATTGTTCAGCATTTTGGTAAGCCTTCCGCTCGATTCTTTCCCAATAGTTTGGGCGATTTCCTCCCGCGATAGGCCCTTCTTTTTGTTGAACAACGCCTCAATGATGGTGATATACGGGTCGGGATTGAAAAACAAGGTCTTGTAAAGGCGGTGAAATTCGCGTCGCATTTCGCCGTCGGATTGGAAAAACAGGCGGTCAATGTTCTGCGCAAGGCTTTCTTCCTTGTTCAGAAGGCTGAGGTAATAAGGTATGCCGCCAAATGCCATATAGGTTTGCAGGACCAAAAGTCTGTCCCACAGGAAACCGCTCGCTTTCAGGTACTGCTCGGTTTCATAAAGCGTGAATTCCTTGAGGTGCATCTCGTGCGTGATGCGGTCGTGAAGTCCGCCGTGGCTGTCAATTACGTTTTCCATCATCCAAGAGGTGGCTGACCCGCAAACAACGAGCATAAGGTTGTCTTGCAGTGAAGCCCAACTGTTCCAAAAATACCCCAGCGCGTTGGTGAAATCCGATTGACGTGTGTCGAAACAAGGGAGTTCGTCGATGAACACGATGCATCTTTCGCTTTTGCTCATCTTTTTCATCAAGAAATGACGCAGCATCTGGAATGCATCATACCAGTCTTTGGGTTTTTTTTCGAGCGGATTGCCATATAAATCCATCGCATCGGCGAAAGCGTGCATCTGGGCGGTTTTGTTTCCTTCCAAGACACCTGTCATAGAGAAGGTGAAACTTTCTCCGAAAATGCTGTTTATCAAGAAGGTTTTGCCCACGCGGCGGCGACCGTAAAGGGCTATGAATTCCGCTTTCCCCGATTGGGCGTATCTTTCCAGTAGTTTGGTTTCTTCTTGGCGACCGATGACTCCGTTCATTGCAATTGGTTTTACAGACTGCAAAAATAGCAAAATGGAATAAAACTCGCGTTCCAAATCGAAGAAATTTTTCTTGATTTGGAAACTTTTCACAAACTCATATTCCAAATCGATGATTTTTTAGGTGATTTGGAAACCAAGTTTAAGTATAAGGTGTTGCCTCTAACCAATACTTTTCCATAAAAACTGCTGTCTGTAGGCAACATTTTCTCGGAATCGATTAGAACGGTTTGTCAATGAAGTAATTTGTTTTCATTGATAATCAATATAATACAACTGTTATCAAAAATAGTTTGAAAAATAATATAGTTTATAACATAAACTTGTTTATTTTTGCAGCGTCAAATGACACAAACACTAAATATCTTAACCTAAACTTTACGCATTATGGAAAAAAGTAATGAACAAAACAAGGAAATGACGGCTCAAGAGAGCCTCGACCTGATCAGTGAAATGTTGAACAACAACCGCCGCTGCATTCTTCAAAACAGTGCAAAGCACTTCATCCTGTGGGGAGCGTTGCTTTTGGTGTTCTCCATCGTCATTTACGAGTTGCTGCACGTCACAAGAGACCTCCGTTGGAATCTGTTGTGGTTTGCGATGCCTCTTTTGGGCTTCCCTTTGGCGCGACTTCTCGGAAAAAATGGAACCGCCGTTCCGCAAAACGTCATCAGCAGCCAACTTCACTATATTTGGCTCGCTTACTGTGCTTTTGCGGTTGTCATCAGCATCGTCGCAATGTTTGAGATGCCATCGTGCATCACGCTCCTCCTTGTCGCACTCCTCGGCTTTGCAGAATGTTCGTCGGGACTTTTGCTGAAAAACTGGCCTATTATCATAGGTGGGTTCATCCTTGGTGTGGGCGGTGCTGTCGTGGCGATGTTGGTTAGGTCTGAAGTGCAGTTGCTCGTTTTTGCCGCTGGCGGACTTATCCTCGCCGCTACTGGTCTGATTGTCAAACGTCAATACCAATGACTATGTTCCCGAAACTCGACCCGATTCTCCATTCGGAACTGAGATTGGCCGTGATGTCCATCTTGATTGGAGTAGATGAAGCCGACTTTACCTATCTCAAGAAACAGACTGGCGCCACGTCAGGAAACCTCAGCGTGCAGATTGACAAACTTATGGCCGCCGGATACATCACAGTGGAAAAAGGCTTCAAAGGAAAGGTGCCACACACTACCTGCAAGATTACCACGACTGGCCAGGACGCTTTCAACAAATATGTGGAATCGCTGAAAGAGTACCTTTCGGCAAGCAAATAACTGAAATACAGCCTGATCATCCGTCCACTCGCTACACGTTAGGGCAAACCTCTCTTCCGTGTAAATAGTGGACGGATTGTCTATAGGGCAGCCGATGATTCCAAATGGCTGCGGGGGTAATTGGCACATTCGTGAGATTAAGGCGTTTTGATTGCAAAGATTGATGTTTTGCTCTTTCAATTTTACCGATACGCACTAAATTCGGCGTAAATCTTGGACTTAAATGTCTAAATTTGGCGTAAATTTTGGACTAATCGGGAAAAATTCGGCGTAAATTTTGGTACTATATCAAAATTGTTCGTATTTTTGCCGTCGAAATGAAAAAAGAAAAGTTATGGGTAAGAAGCGACAAATGACCGCAGAAGTCCTGAAAAGGAAAGACCGCAAAAGCGGCAGAATCATGGTGTTTACGGGTGCGCGTCAAGTGGGGAAGACCACCCTCGTGCGGCAAGTGCTTGATGATTATGTCTATCTTTCGATAGAAGACCCCGTGGCAAGTCCGGCCTTCCTTCGGCTCACGGCGGGGCAATGGCGCGAATTATACCCCAAAGCCATCCTTGACGAAGTGCAGAAACTGCCCGAATTGGTGGAAAGCATCAAGTCGGCCTACGACCAATTCCCTGATGTGCGCTATGTGTTGCTCGGTTCAAGTCAGTTGCTGCTTTTGCAGAAGGTGAAGGAAAGTTTGGAAGGTTGGAGTGCTGTTTTTACCCTTTATCCATTGACACTTCCTGAACTTTTGACCGAAAGTTGGGACGATGAAATTCGACTTTCGCCTTGGCAGCAACTGTTGCAGCAGCCCAATGCCATGCCCGCGTTTTGGCCTTCCTTTGCCCTCGACCCGACCATGCCAAAGAAGCAAAAGGCTTGGGCGCATTACCTGAAGTTTGGCGGCTATCCCGCTTTGGTGGACGAGGAAATGACCGACGAAGAACGCTACCTTTGGCTAAAGGACTATGTGCGCACCTATCTTGAACGCGATGTGTGCGACTTGGCCTCCTTCCGCGACCTCGAACCCTATGTCAAGTTGCAGCGCGCCTTGGCCTTGCAAACTGCGCAAACCGTGAATGTGTCGGCATTGGCGACGGCCTTGGGCATGTCATCGAAAACCGTCAGCCGCTATATGGAATACCTGCGACTGAGTTACCAAACCCTCATGTTGCCGCCTTGGGAACGCAACGCGAGCAAGCGTTTGGCAAAAATGCCCAAAGTCCATTATTTGGACCACGGCGTGTTGCAGGCCGTGCTGCAAAAACGCGGCGGCATGACGGGTGCCGAGTTTGAAAGCCTCGTTGTTTCAGAACTTTACAAGCAGGCGCAAAACGTGTTCTCCGATGCCTCGTTCTACCATTTGCGCACCCACGACGGCAAGGAAATCGACCTTCTCGTGGAGTTGCAGGACGGCTATTTCGCTTTCGAAATGAAGATGGCGGAGCATGTGGCCAAGACCGATGCAAGGCACCTCCGCGACTTGGAAGCCATCCTCGACAAGCCTGCGATTCATTCCTTTGTGCTTTCCAATGATATGGAAACCAAGCAATTCGACACCAACATCACGGCGGTGAATGTGGCGGCATTTTTGGGGTAAAAGAAAAAAACGAGGTTTCCTCGTAATATTTCCCTACTTTCGCTGTCTAACCTGATGAACGTTGCAACGAAAACGCATTATGAACAACGACAAGGAACATCAGTTTGAACTTTTGGTGCGGCAGCACAAGCGGACCATCTACACGGTGTGCTATATGTTCTCGCGCAACAAGGCCGAAATCGACGACCTGTTTCAGGAAATCCTCATCAGGCTTTGGAACGGCTTCGACAACTACGAGGGACGCAGCACCGCGCAGACTTGGATCTATCGCGTCGCGCTCAACACGGCCATCAATCAAGACAAGAAGGAACGCCGGCGCATCGAGACCGTGCCGCTGACGGTGGACATCGACCCTTACGAGGCCGACGACCCCAAGACGCAGCAAATCCGCGAACTCTACGACCGCATCTCGCGCCTCGACCTCATCGACCGAAGCCTCATCCTGCTTTGGCTCGAAGGCATCAGTTACGACGAAATCGGGGCCATCATCGGCATCACGCCCAACAACGTGGGGGTGAGGCTGGCGCGCATCAAGGAAAAATTGGTGAAAATGTCGAAAAACGAATGAAAGGGAATCATTATGGAAAACAATGAAAACAACAATCTGAACGAACTCGACCAACTGAAAGCGCAATACGAGACGCTGAAACAGCAGTTCGAACAACAGGAAATCGTCAATGATAGGTTGATGAAGTCGTCCATCAAGCAGGGCACGGACTTCTACAGACGCAACCGGATGAGGAGCATTATAATGTGTCCGTTGGCTGCCATTTTTGGTCTTTTAGGAATCAAATTGTGGTTTGGCAACAATCTTTCGTTAAGTCTGTTTTGGGTCGCATTTATGCTCACTTGCCTTGTCATAGAACTTGTTCTGACTCGCAAATTCCAGCGCAAAACATTGGGAAACGACGATTTGCTCGTTCTTTCGCACACCGCTCGAAGTTTCAAGAAACTTTTTTCCGTCTTTACCGTCCTGAATTATTCCACAGGACTCATTCTCGTTTGTGGCTTGTTAATGTCGTTGGTCGGCACAAACTATAATGGAGGGCCAATGATGTTGACATTTTTGGCAGTTGTTGTCGGAATGATAGTGTTGGGAATTAGTGAAGTCCGCTATAAGACAAGGCCTTGTGATGAAATTATCCGACAAATTGATGCTTCTGACAACACCATAATTAATAGGAAGACAGGCATTGACAGGAAACAAAGATGGTTCTGCGTTGCCATGCTTGTCGCATTCATCGGTCTCGACATTTGGGCATACACGATTGTCGGAACCTATCTGAAACTGCCGCCGATGTGGCGCAACGTTACCTACAAACGCCCTGACACCAAGATTCCGGCGGAGGAACAACTGTCGGTTTGGGAAGTCTATGCCGACACGGTTGTCGCACCAACCGAAGTTTCGGCGGTGACGGAAAAATGGCAACAAAATGAATCACTTGTGGTGATGAAAGGATTTGGTGACAACGAGGCACAAGTACAACTCTATGCGCTGAAAATGAATTCGCCCGAGGGACCGATTGTCAGTTCGGCACGCATTGGAGGTAAGCCTGTGGTGGAAGAAGTGGTGGCACGAGAGTCTGTTTTCAACAAAGACCAAGAGGAAAAGATTCCCGTTATCATTCGCTTGACACCCGAGGCTGGACAACTTTGGCATGACTATTTCCAAACTGGAGAGGAAATCAAGTCGTTGGACATTGCCTTGGTTGTTGATGGCATGGTGTATCATAAGACGAATTTCACGTCTTTGCATGGCGTTACTAACAAATCGTTCTCCTTCGGTTGGATATGGAGAAAAGACAAATTGGACGATTTCTGCAAGCGTTTGATTAGGCAGTAGATACAAAATATTCATAAAACCCTTGCGGGATGGAAAAAAGTTTGTAATTTTGCGGCGTCAATCCGCTGGATTGGCTATCCGGGTGACATTCCCGCGAGGGGTAAGCCTTCACCGACACTGCCCAAAAATAAAAGAGCTGCCACACGGCAGCTTTTTTATTGGGAATACTTTTTCATGAATATCCCGTAGAATGACTTGCTCTGCGACAATTCCCTTGAAACGGAGATGCTTTTCCCGCCTTTGAAAACAAGCACTTCTATGGCATCGACATTCCTTTCAAAATAATGCCTGATGCTACGAGCGAGCAGACTGGGGTTATAATCGTTTGTGATGTTAATCAAAACGCGATTGCTTTGCCCGATGGATTCTTCCGACTTTCGCTGTCTAATAGGACAAAGGCTGTCCAAGAAAATTTCCAAAAAAATCAACTTTTCCCTTGACAGTATCAAAAAAAGCCGTACTTTTGCAGCGTAATAGTTTACTAATACACCAAATATAAAATTATTTTCCTTTCATACGAAAAACAAAATTCATCAGTTAATACCTTGTAAAATAGTTAAGTCATGAAAAAACTTGTATTATCGTTCATTATCGCTTTGATGGGCATTTCGTCAACGGCATTTGCCCAAAGCAAGATCACGGGAACCATCGTCGAGGAAGCCAATGGCAAGACGATTCCCTTCGTCAATGTAGGCCTGTTCAGGCAAGCGGATAGCGTCTTCGTGAGCGGTGCCGCCAGCGACGACAAAGGCCGTTTCGAGCTTTTGGCGCCCAACGGCGACTATCGCTTGGCGGTTTCGGCCATCGGTTTCCAAACCTTTGAGCAACTTTTGACCGTGAAAGGCAACCAAGACCTTGGCCAACTGAAACTTACTGAAGGCTCCACCAAACTCAGTGAGGTGGTCATTGCCGAAAAACGTCCGTTGTTTGCCGTCGAGGGCGAAAAGACCATGTACAATGTGGCAGAAGACCCCAGCATCCAGACGGGAACTGCCTCCGATGCCTTGCAGAACGCGCCCGGCGTGGAGGTGGACGTGGAAGGCAACATCACCCTGCGCGGCACGTCGAGCGTGGAGGTATGGATCAACGACAAGCCTTCGCACATGACCGCCGAAAACCTCAAGACCTACATCCAGACGATGCCCGCCAACAGCATCGACCGTGTTGAGGTCATCACCAACCCCTCGGCGCGCTACGGCTCCAAGGCCGACGGCATCATCAACATCGTGACCAACGCCAAAATCCAGAAGAACGAGTTCTTCAGCTTCGGCGTGAACGCCTCGACTAACCCATACGTCGGCCCTTGGGCTTCCTACGTTTGGTCGAACGAGAAACTGACGGTGAACGCTTACGTCAATGGTGGCTATTCCGTTTGGAAAGGCCGATATTCTGTAGATCAATCTTTATTCACAGATGAAGGTGTGTTGGCCAACCACGAGATTGACTCATCGAAATACAAAAACCCAGGATACAACGCGGGCGGTTTTTTCAGCCTCGATTACGAGATTGACACGGCCAACAGCCTGAACCTCTGGCTCGGCGGATGGCCCAATTGGAGCACCCAGACCAACGACGCGTGGATGATGAGGGAAGAGTTTTTCCCCGACACTTTGTTGACCAACATATACGAAAGCAGCAGTGCACGAAGCCGCAGTTTCTTTGCCAACGGTGGCTTGTACTACCAGCATAAGTTCGACAACAAAGGCCACAACCTATCCGTTAGCGTCAATGGTATGGGCTGGGGTTATCGCAATTCTGGTTTGGTAACGAGAGATTTCACCTCGCCAATGGAATATCGAAAAGTGATGCAACAAGACGGTGGAAATCGTTCTATTGGCGGGGAGGGCGAAATCATCTATAACCGCCCTTATTCCGAGAACGGAGAGATTTCAGTCGGCTACACGATTGGCTACGACCCTGAAAAAGAGTTCCTGTTCACCGACACCGTGTCCGACCCATATAGCACGGAACCATATCATTGGGAAAACGACGTTTACCGTTCCTACGATGCCAAGTTCAGCAACCTGAACAACGAGGCTTTCATCACCGTGCAGCACAAGTTTGGCGGCTTTACGATAAAGCCTGGTGTGCGTTTCGTCAGCGAATTGGTGAGCGGAAAATACCTCTCCAATTTCCCCAACGACACGACCGATTACGATTTCAGCAAGCATTTCTTCAGCGTCAGACCTTCGATTCACCTTTCATACAGAACCGAGTCGATGCACAACTTCAAGTTGAGTTACACGATGCGCATTGCCGCTCCTAATGCCGAGCAGTTGAGCAAATTCCCCATGTATCACGAAGATGATTACAGCACAGGCAACCCCGACTTGGACCGCGTTTATACCCATTCCGTTGAGGCAGGCTGGACCAAGTATTGGAACAGTTTCGGTTCCGTTGGCCTAACAGCTTACTATCGAGGCAAGACCAACGAAATCAACACGATATCCTTGTCGAAATACCATTGGCTCTACAATCGAGTGGTACAGTATTCATATCCCGTCAACGTGGGCAAGAGCCACAGCACAGGCTTGGAGGCCAATGTGATGTATCGTCCGAGCGGCTTCTTCAACCTGCGTTTCTACGCCAACCTTTACGATTCCTACATTTATACGGAATACAATGGAAAGCCCTACGAGTCTGATATGTGGTCGTACAGCTTCCGCCTCAATATGTGGGCAAAACTGTGGAACAAACTTGAAGTGACGGCTTCGGGCTATTACAGTTCCCCGACCCAATCGCTGTTCAGCGAGCGTCACGCCCGCTATGGCATCAATGCCGGCCTTCGCGCCGACTTCTTCGACCGCAAACTTTCGGTGTTCGTCAACGCCAACGACATCTTCAACTGGAATAGTTGGGGGCAGTCGAACTATAGCCCGTATGTGGAGTCTATCTCCAATTCCAAGTACAACAGCCGCAGCGTGTCCGTCGGCGTGACCTTCCGTTTCGGCAAGATGGAATTGGAGCAGATGGCCCGCCAAGGTGCCGACGACTCGCAAGGTGCCCCGCAGGGGATGGGAGGGATGTGATTTGCTTGTAGTAAGCCCGAAGTTGCACATCGGGTTGTGATAGGGTCGCCTTTTCAGGGCTGGGCCTGCTTGGATTGCTGCCCGACGTTACACATCGGGTTGTAATAGAATCGCCCTTTCAGGGCTTTGTGAAGCCAAGCCCTGAAGGGGCGAATTACCATAGCCCGACGCGAAACGTCGGGAAACACGGCGGATGCCGGAATTAATCGATGACGATTTTTTGCACCCTAACACTATTCCCGTCCATCAGCCGCAGGACATAAACGCCCGTAGGAATCCCCGTTGTAGGGACAGTCTGTGTGTTTCCGCCAACGGAAACCACCACGCGCCCCGTCATGTCAATCACCTGTAGGGACGCATCATGTGTGTTCGCAATAAAACGGATTTTCCCGTCAGCATAATACGCAAATTCCTGATGCTCATATTCTTCCACACCATAATGCGGGTCGAATATCAGTCTGAAACGTGAGGCGTAGTCGCTGGTATTGGCTGTGAAGGTATAAGTTGGAGTAGTCAACAAGTCGATGTTGTTTCCCGAAAGGTTGTCGATGAGGTGCAAATAACTCAGATTCAAGTCTTTCTGCTCAAATTTCATCGTGTATGAGGTGTTCTCGGCAGCCTTGAATTTCAAGGGTAATGCATCTACGCTATCGACGCTGATAATGGCCAATTCCTTGCTGTCTTTGGCGAAAAAAAGCGAAGGCTGTTCTTCGAACATCAGGAATTTCCCTAAGTCGTCGCCCACATTGAAACTGATGATGGCATTGTCGATGGCCACATCTTGTGCCGTGGTCTTGCTAACGGAAAGCTCCACATAGCCTCCGTTTTCCACCATTTGAAAGTCTTCCGATTTGCTGAACGAAACAACCTCACCTACACTTTCGGCCTTCATGAAAATGCCTTTGCAAGGTGGAATGGCCGTGGCTGAAGAGGCTGGAACGGCCAATAAAGATTTGCCTTTTCCGTCCAAGGCGTAATAACTACGGTTGGTCAAAGCGTTGCAAGGCAGCGGATTACCCACCAAATTGCATCCTGCGAGGCCTCCATTGCTGGCATGATAACCAAGACTTACCTCAACGGGTGCGGCACTTCCCTTGAGCGTGCCTTCAAAGAGCAGCACAGTATCCAACGCATTGACATAGGTGTACCCACGCCCGTTTTCCAAACCGAAAGGCGTGTTGTGGAAACTCACCCACAGTTGGGTTTCTTCATCATAATAAAGGAGTTGGAAACCTGTATCGGGGTCGGTGAGGAAACCGTTTTCGAGCGAAGGCGTGATAGTTTCCATGACAGGCGAAGCGATGAATTCTAAGGCATGAGTGTCTTGGTCGTAGGCGGCGATTTTCTTTTTCACAATGGCATGTAAATCGTCTTGGTAAACCAATTGCGCGCCGTCCTCAAGGATGAAGTCGCCATCGTGCCAATCGATGGAGGCTAAAACGGTCAATTTCTTGCCTGCTTTCACGGTCATCGAGCAGGGCATGGCATCACGAAGGTTTAGGATGGTCACGTCTTCATCAACGAGGACATCGGCGTTGATGGTTACATAATTGACGTTCTCGTTGGGTTTCAAACCGTCGGCCCAATTGCCGGGTTTAGACCAAAGAGAATCGATGCTGCCAACGAAAGAGGCCTCCTCTTGGGCATTGGCAAATGCTGTGCTGAGGAGCAAAAACGCTACCGCAAAGACGCGGGTGAGGGAAATAAGTCTACCTTTTTTCATATCAAGTCGCTATTATTTGTTCGTGATAATGATTGTTTTGAGGCCACAAAATTAGGGAAAATTGGCCTAACGAAGGTTAGAAACGCGATTTTTCGCCACAAAAAAGGCCGAATTTCACCCCAAATAGTCGATTTTCGCCACTTTTTGCCTGTATTCGGCACATTTTCCACACGCCAGCGCACGATACTGTACTTTTGCGGCGTTTTATCAAACCGAAAACGAGTTTTATTTTAATCGAATCGAAAATGAAAATAATTGGAACAGGAAGCGCACTGCCTGCCTTGACGGTGACCAACGAAGACTTGACCAAGTTTTTGGACACCAACGACGAGTGGATCACCACCCGCACGGGCATTCAGGCGCGTCATTTATTATCGACCGAAGATTTGTACGACATTTCCGTGGAGGCCGCCACGAAAGCCATCAAGGCTTCGGGCTTGCGTCCGGACGAAATCGACTTTCTTTTGGTCTCGAATGTGGCCAACCGCCACGTCACCCCCGGATTGAGTTGCATAGTGCAGAAACGCATCGGCCTCACCTGCGCCGGCCTCGACATCAACGTGGCTTGCGCCGGCTTCGTCAATGCGCTGATGCTTGCCGACGGCATGATGAAGGCGGGTCACGCCAAGAACATTTTAATACTGTGTGCCGAGGAACCCACCAAATACTGCAACTGGAAGGAACGCGATTGCAGCGTCCTCTTTGGCGATGGTGCCGGTGCAGTGGTCCTCACCGAGGGCAACGCTTTCAAGGATGTGAAGCTCACCATGATCAGCGACCGCGATGTGCTCTATTATGAAAGAGGTATGGAACCCACGCCTTTTCAGGAGAAATACGTTATCGGGCAGCCGTTGGTGATGAGAGGCAAGGAATTGTTCCGCACCGCCGTTACGGAATCGGCCAAGGACATTCAAGCCCTGCTGAAACGTAACGATTTGCAGAGCGACGACATCGACTGGTTCTTGCTGCATCAGGCCAACAAGCGCATCATCGAGGGCATCCGCAACATCGTGGGCGGCCCGGTGGCGAAATATCCGACCATCATCGAGAAATACGGCAACACCTCCTCGGCAAGCATCCCGATTATGCTTGATGAGATGCTGCGCGACAACCGTATCAAGGCTGGCGACAAGATTGTTATGAGTGCTTTCGGCGCGGGATTCGTTTCCGCCGCCTGCCTTTGGGAATGGGAATTTTAAATCTTGAATCTTGAATCTTGAATCTTGAATTTTGAATCTTGAATTATGAATAGGAGAGTAGTTATAACAGGCATGGGTGCCGTTTCGCCGATTGGAAACGACCTGCCGACCATTTGGGACAACCTGATGAAAGGCTATTGCGGCATCGATTTCATCAAATCATTCGACCCGACCGACCTGCCCGTCAAGATTGCCGCAGAGCTGAAAGACTTTAATGCTGAGGCTTGTGGTGTCGACAAGGCTTTCGTCAAGCGTAACGACCGTTTCGCCATCTATGCCATGGCGGCGGCCTACCAAGCCATGAAAGACAACGAAGATATGCAAATGGAACCGTCCCGCTTGGGCGTGTATGTCGGGTCAGGCATTGGCGGTTTCGATACCATTATGCGCGAAATCAAGAAGTTTTACAGCGAAGGCGCTCGCTGGATTTCGCCCCTGATGATTCCCACCATGATTGGCAACATGGCTTCGGGCAGCGTGGCCATCCGCTACAACGCCCAAGGCCCTTGCGTGCCCATCGTGACGGCTTGCGCCACGGGCACACACAGCATCGGCGAGGCCTATCGCGCCATCAAGCACGGCTATGCCGACGCCATCATCGCTGGCGGTTCGGAGGCGGGTATCAATCCCGTTTCGATTGGTGCTTTCGCCAACTGCAAGGCCCTCACCAAGGCCGAAGACCCGAAATATGCCTCGCTGCCGTTCAATAAGAACCGCGCGGGTTTCGTTATCGCTGAGGGTTCGGGCATTGTCCTCCTTGAGGAATACGAACACGCCAAGCAGCGCGGCGCAACGATTTACGCCGAGCTTTGCGGCTATGGCAACTCGTGCGATGCCTACCACAGCACCGCTCCACGTCCCGACGGGACGACACAATCTTTGGCCATCAAGCAGGCTTTGCAAGAGGCCAATTTCAAGGCTGGCGAGAGCATTTACATCAACGCGCACGGCACCGGAACTCCGATGAACGACAGCGGCGAAACCCGCGCCATCAAGATTGCGATGGGCGAAGATGAAGCCCGCAAGGCCATCATTAGTTCGACGAAGTCAGAAATGGGTCACGCCCTCGGTGCCGCTGGAGCCATCGAACTCATTATCAGTGTAATGACATTGAATAACGGCATCATCCCGCCCACCATCAACTTAGACGAACCCGACCCCGAATGTGACCTGAACTATACGCCCAACACGCCCGTCAAGGCCGATGTGGACATCGCCATCTCCAATTCCTTGGGCTTCGGCGGACATAATGGTTGCTTGGCGGTGAGAAAGATAAGGTAACTATGGCTCATAGCCAATGGCTGATGGCAGCTTCATCAGAAGATGGAACTACTACCCTCGGTCAAAGCTGCCATAGGCCATAGTCATAAACCATAGGCCAAACAACAATTAAACGGTTAAACAATCAACGATTAAACAACATAAAATGAACAGAGACGAAATCAAACAGTATCTCCCTCACCGCGAGCCCATGCTGCTGGTCGACGAAATGACCCTCGACGAGAACCATGTGGCCCATTCCAAGTACCATGTGACGGGCGAGGAGTTCTTCCTGCAAGGCCATTTCCCGGGCGAACCCGTCGTGCCGGGCGTCATCCTTTGCGAAATCATGGCCCAATCGTGCGCCCTGTTGATGAAAGACGACCTCATCGGCAAACTGACCTTCTACACCGGCATCGACAAGGTACGCTTCAAGAACAGTGTCAAGCCGGGCGACACCGTCGAAGTGGAAGCCACGTTGACCTACCACATGCGCAACATCTACATCTGCTCTGCCGTGCTCAGCGTGGGCGGCAAGATGTGCGTCAAAGGCGAGCTTTCTTTTGCACTGCTCCCCGACACGAGGAACAAGCAATGAATCTTGAAATTTGAAATCTTGAAATAATAGGAATTATGTCTCGGATTCAAGACAAGGCGCGGGCGTTGATAGCCTCAAAGATGAAACTCGACGAAAGCGAGATTACGCCGGAGAAGAACATTTTCAACGACTTGGGTGCCGATTCTTTGGACTTCGTGGAACTGTCCATGCTTTTGGAACGCGAATTTAACGTGAAGTTCACCGAAGACGACACCGCAAAGGTAAAGACCGTCGGCGACTTGTATGAACTGATTGAGCATTATGCAAAGTAACTACGGATTAAGCGGATTTTACGGATGACGATTCGTGAATTTAGCAGCTAAAGCTGCACATTTTACGGATATCCGCATCGTCCGCAATAAAGTTGCAAAATTTGTGATTCCGAAATAATCTGTTTCATCCGTGAAATCCGTAGTTGAAAAAGAAAATCATAACAAAAACAAATCTTAAATCTGAAATGAAACTCTTGGAAAATAAAGTGGCTCTGATTACGGGAGCCGGTCGTGGCATCGGCAAGGCCATTGCCATGCGTTTTGCCCAGGAAGGCTGCAACATCGCCTTCACCGACATTGCTTTGAACGATGTCGTCATTGAAACTGAAAAAGAACTGCAAGCCCTTGGCGTGAAAGTCAAGGCTTACGCCTCAAACGCCGCCAACTTCGAGGAAACCCACAAGGTGGTGGACGAAATCGTCAAGGACTTTGGCCGCATCGACATTCTTGTGAACAATGCGGGCATCACCAAAGACACAGCCCTCAAGCGCATGACCGAAGAGCAGTGGGATGCCGTCATCAACGTGAACCTCAAGTCGGTGTTCAACTTCACCAAGGCCGTGCAGCCCGTTATGTGGAAGCAGGCCGGTGGAAGCGTCATCAACATGAGCTCGGTGGTAGGCGTTTCGGGCAATGCCAACCAGTGCAACTACAGCGCCTCGAAGGCCGGCATCATCGGCTTCACGAAGAGCGCGGCCAAGGAGATGGGTGTGCGCGGCATCCGCCATAACGCCATCGCCCCCGGCTTCATCATCACTGCCATGACCGATGCCCTTCCCGAGGATGTCCGCAAACAATGGGAAAGCCAGATTCCACTGCGTCGCGGCGGCACGCCCGAGGATGTGGCCAATGTGGCCCTCTTCCTCGCCAGCGACCTCTCCTCGTATGTCACGGGTCAAGTGATTCACTGCTGCGGTGGTATGAATTGCTAAGCATATAATTTTTGAAAACGATAGCAGATGAAAAGGCCCCGCACGGGGCCTTTTCTATGTTTAAGATAAGAAAAATTGCTATAAGTAAATTTTCGTAAAACAGAAACACATTTTCTTCTTTTGGATTCTTTGAATATTTACATTAAAGGTTCTGTTTTTAATGTTCCATCAAAGAAGTATCGGTCAAGATAACCAAGTATTTTGTTTGATTCACCAATTCCGCCACAACATTCTGGTTCCCTGCAAATTGTAATTACAGATGCTTTTTTTATTAGTTTATTAATAAACGAATTAGTGGAATGTTTGTCTGGCGCAAAATACTCATTTTGAAACATTTTCTCCGGCCATGCATAGGTGTTGTCACGGCAAATAGTAGTAAAACAATCTAAATCGAAATCAAGGACATAAGGCACGAATGGGTCGTCGTGAAACTGACCGTTTTGATAATTAAAAATGTTCCTGATATCGGTATATTCAGGATGGTTTGTTGTCATAGAATCACCTAATGAACCTCGACTCCCAATTTCATGATTCAAATGTCCAATATAAAAACCTTTATGCAGAGTATTTCTCGATGACTTATAAACATGATTTACCCATGATGAAATATTATGATATTCTTCGCATCCTACACAAACGACATCTTGAATCAGCCCAAGCTCCATCCCTGTTGTTACCCAATCGTCATCCGAATGGTTTAAATCAAACTCGACTATGGCCCAGAAATCTCGTTGCTGCATTTCGCTTATGCTATTAATTCCATGCTTTTTAAACAACGATTCTGCTCTGATTCGTGTTTCAAGAGCATCGTCATGATAATCAAAATAAATGACGTTTGGAATCTTTCCCTCAAATAATTGTTGTTTTGTGGCTTCAAACAAGATGTTTAGTAAATAACGATGGTCGTCGTATAAAACTATTGTCTTCCCATAGTATTCGTATGTGTGGACATTACTGTGAAATGACAATTTATACAATTCGTTCATTTGTTTGTGTATGATTCTTTTGAACTTATTTGCTGCATTCAATCTTATATACAAAACCTTTCACCTTTTTGACTTTCTTCGCGAGTGACTTGGAATGAATCTTGTTTGTTCTTGGTACACTAGCAGAAATTCCTGAACTTTTTATTAAATTTTCAAGATAGATCGCTTTAACTGCGTATCCTGCGTTTTCGGCCTCAGAATGTTTGGCACGTATTATTCCTATGACATTTCCGTCGCTGTCAAACAAAGGGCCTCCACTATTGCCTGGTTGTATTGGTGCTGAAATTTGATACATTGAAGCATCATCTTTATAACCTTTTGTGGAACTAATGATTCCATTGGTGAGTTTTATCTCTTCACCCATTGTTGAAGTGAGAGGATATCCCAGTACAAAAATCTCTTCGCCTTCGTTAGCAAGAGCAGTATTAAAGCCGTAAGGAATATTGTCAAATCCTTTGAATCTTGAATCTATTATTTTTAGGATAGCAATATCGTTTTTCTCGTCTGTAGCCACAAGTTGGGCATTGAATTTTTCTGTTTGCCCGCCTTCTTTCCAACTAATGTATATTTTTCCTGCCCCATTTGTCACATGGTAGTTGGTAGCAATATAACCATCATCAATAGCAAAACCAGTTCCAGACCAGTCTGTTGTTTCTGCGTTGTCGTACATTTCTTCGGTGGGGTAGTCTTTTATTAATTCGTATTCTAAATAACCTACACGGCCATAATCGTTTTGCCAACATTCGACGGCAAACGATATTTGAATTGGATCATCTATTCGTAAATTCCCTTTTACATCATTTGGGCCGCTAATATCATAAGCATTAGTAGTCCCTATTCGTGTAAAACTATATTGGTTATGGTTTGGAGTGTTCCCACAGTCATCACAAAAGCATTTGCAGAATTGAGCATAAACATTGCTTCCCGTTGTTTCGGAATAAACATCGGAAACATTACACACCACCCAATATTCGCTTGGCTGTGGTTGCACTTTTGTTATTTCTCCCGTGTACATGTTTTTTACTACTTCTTTACAATACACCTGATACATTCCTTCAATCCTATCGAGGTCGCGAATATTTTGTGTAAAATAGTTTCTGTACTTGCTTTTGTTATTATCAATATCATAAAGATTTTCTAAGTCAATATCAAAGACAGATCTCGGAATATCAATATTCATAGCTTCATCTCTCCAAATTGTGTCGCCTGTTTTGTTTACATACATCCATCTCTCATCTTTGACAATAAGTGCTAATCCTCGGTCAAACGTTTTTGGCCTTGAATTGTATAGTGCTGGGATAACCATATTGCCGCAAGTATCGATGGCCCCCCATTTATTATCTTGCTTTACCCAGGACAATCCTTCTGAAAAATTGGAAACCATATCAAAATTTGGATTAATCACATATTCACCCAATTTGTTAATAAAGCCCCATTTATCATTACGCTTTACTGCGCAAATGCCATTCTTAAAGTATCCCCAGCCATCAAAAGATGGTTCGATAATAACGTTGCCAATTGTGTCAATATAACCATATTTATTATCAACCATTATCATAGCCATTCCGTCAGAAAAAGTACTAACCATTTCGTATTTTGGCCCAATAACAGAGTCTCCATCCTTGTCGTAAAAGCCATATTTGTCAATTAAGCACATTGTCTCCTTGTTGAATTTTGTTACACAGAATGCGGCTCGTCCATCATGGAATTTGCGGCTTATTTTGTTATGTGAATAATCTATCATACCTCCATTGCCACTTGTACTTATGATTAATTCCTCAGGAAGACTCTCTAGCTCGATTCTTTTTCTTTTTGTTATTGTGTCTCCATTGTAATCTATGTATGTGTAAGCATTGTGATATATAGAATCATTTTTATTGAGATAAATAATCTCTATTGGAGCAAGACCTTCTGAAAAACGATGGTCATCCAATTCTTGATTGATGTATGCATTTGGTATCTTAATTTTTTTCAATTTGCCATTCTTATCTATAACCCCAAAATCAAATATAAACTCTTCCTGCTTGCTAATGGTCTTATACAAACTTCGAATATTTTTCTCTCCTAATTCGTCATCAATTACAACTAATGCATATCCATCATCCATGGGTGATGCATATTCAAAATGAGCAGGTATTACGATGCGCCCATCCGTATTAATATATCCCCACTTGCCATCCATTTTGAAACGTGCAAGACTATCATCCGAGAATGTTTTTGCTTCTTCAAATTGTGCAGCAACAACAATTTCTCCTTTTTTATTGAGGTATCCCCATTTGCCATCCATTTTAAATGGAGCAATGCTGTAATCTCCAAAGCCATAAACTCTTTCAAATTGTGGGGTAATTACAATATCACCTTTTTGGTTGATGAATCCATATTTATTACCTGATTTGATGACGAACAACTCTTCTCTTTCTTTAGAAGCATTGCATGAAAGCAATACGCCGAAAAAGAACAATAGAGATATCTTTGTGGCGAAATGCTGTTTCCTGACATGAGTGCCATTTTGCTTTTGATTGTTACTTATCATTTTACTTTTCGATTTACGAGCTATCTGTTCCAGTTCATAATGGGCAATAAAAAAGCGTGAAACTTTTTGCATCACCCATCATTGCGGAACTCGACTCCCGATGCAAGTAGGTAAGTACAAAAAGTCCACGCTCATGCGTGTGAACTTTCAAGCACTTATTCTCACTTATATTATGAAAGTGTCGAGTTTTCAATGATGAGAACAAGAGCGTAAAGCTCAGGGGTTATGTTATGTTAGGATGGTTTGTTTGTCTTTTTTTAGTTTTAATTTATTGGGTTTAGCGTTAGTTATTTGTATGTTTTATTGTTCAATTATTTCCCTTTTCCATCGCAGACAGCATACTCACAAAATTAGCATATTTCAGAATAGGAATGTCTGCATGAGTACCAAGGTCAATTAGGTCGTTGTCGCCGCTTACAATAAAGTCAACAGGAACACTCTCGGCTATTGACAGAAGATACAAGTCCTTAATGTCGCGAATAGGTGAATCCGCTTGAACGGTGATGTCCGTTACTTGGCAAACATCATACACCATCTCGAAGAAGTAATAGCGCGTCTCTTTTGAAATGAGTTTGTCGAATTTCGGACGAGAAATAACCATGCGGATTTCGTCCAACAGTTGCTCACTAACATATACCTCAACATCTTGACGATTAAGCACATTCGCCAATGATGAAAGGCGTTTGCCTATCATGAATGAAATCCACAGATTGGTGTCGAAAAGGACTTTCATTTTCCGTAACGTACTGCATTAACTTCTGAGGCAATCTCCTCGTCTGTCATTATGGGAGTCTGCGGGCAGGAATTGATGAATTGTTCAATCGATGAGCGACGTGGGCGTAGTTTCCAACCCATTCTTGAAGCTAAAATCTCCATGAAACTTTGGTCGCGGGTTGGTATTGATAAAACGAAATCTTCCATAATTGATTACTTTTATTGAACTGCAAAGTTATAACTTTTTTTCCTAAAAACTAGTTGTTGCCGTATTGTTGTTGGTACAACTCTCGAATCTGTTGAAAAAACCGAGCTTCGGCTTCTTCATTTGTGCGGCGTGCTTCCTCCGCCACTTCCCGCATGATATACGCCAACATCTCGTCCGTCGGTTCTTCCAACGAAGTCAAGCGGTAGGCGTTGATTTCTTTCTCTGACATGGTATTGTCTCTTAATCAGAAGGCAAAAGTAGTAATCTTTTTTGAAACATCGGCAGTGCAGAAACTATTTCTTATTGAACGCCTCCAACACCTTCGCCGAATAGGTCTTTGAAACGGGCACCGAATCCAATCCCTCGCGCTCAAAATCCATGACGAAACCGTCAGCTTCGTTGTGCAATACGCTCACCTTTTTTATGTTGACGATATAAGAACGGTGGCAGCGCATCAAACTGCTGGAATCCACGCAGTTGTCGGCGATGGTCTGCATCTTGCAGCGCAGCATATAGCTCGCAATGTTGCCGCTGCGTTGGTAAAACACGTTGATGTAGTTGTCCTCCGCCTTGATGTAGTAGAGGTTGTCGAGTTTGACCGATAGTTTCAGGTTGCCGTTGTTGTCCATCAGGTTGATGATTTCGGTGTGTTGGGGCATCACCTCGTCGTCCGACTCCACCGTGTCGCTTTTGGTGAGCATAAGGCGTTGTCGCGTGTCTTTCAGCAAGATAGACAGAATGGTGACGGTATAAGGCACACCCAGTGCCACGAAAGTGATGAGCACGCATTTGGCAAAAAGATAGCCAAAACTATGGTCGGTGGACCGGATTTCGAAATAGGAAATCAGGGTGTGGCACACCGCAATGATCATAATTTCGAGGAAAAGCCACAAGAGGTAAAGCCAAAACGGGAAATGTCGGCTCTTTTTGATGGCCCAATTCATCATCATTCTGCTGAGAACCAAAAACATAGTGCCCGCCCCGACGAAAGCTGCGGTGATGAAGAAATAATGGCTACGTCCCACCTGAAACCAAGCCGTTTCCGAAAACGGGACGTATGCGGTCAGGAACACCAAGGCGAACAGCGTCGAGATAATCACATTAAGCACCTGACCGACGGGTTCTGTCAGGCATTCAGGCGTTTGAGTTATCAGGCGTTTGGGGAATCTCATGAGGTTTATGCAATTGTCGGCAAAGATATGAAAAATTGTCTAATGAATGGATTATTGGTGAATTTTACCCAATCGACTGCAAATCTGACAGTTTCTTGTAAACGCCGCCGAGGGCAATCAGTTCATCGTGTTTGCCGCGCTCGATGATTTGGCCTTTTTGCAGCACCACGATTTCGTCGGCAAATTGAATGGTGGAAAGGCGGTGCGCAATGACGATGGAGGTGCGTTGGCTCATCACCTTCGACAAGGCATCTTGCACAAGTCGCTCGCTTTCAGTGTCTAACGATGATGTGGCCTCGTCCAATATTAATATAGGTGGGTTTTTCAGCACGGCACGGGCGATGCTCAGCCGCTGCCGTTGGCCGCCACTGAGGTTCATGCCACGGTCGCCGATGCGGGTGTCGTAGCCTTGCTCCAAAGCCATAATGAACTCGTGAGCATTGGCGATTTTGGCGGCCTCAATAACCTTTTCCTTCGAGATGTTTTCCATGCCAAAGGCGATGTTATTAAAAACGGTGTCGTTGAAAAGGATGGTGTCTTGCGAAACGATGCCCATCAGGCCGCGCAAATCGCTGATTTTGTAGTCACGAATGTCGTGCCTGTCGATGCAAACAGCGCCTTCGCCGACTTCATAGAAACGCGGCAAAAGGTCAGCCATGGTGGATTTTCCGCCGCCGCTTTCGCCGACGAGGGCGACGAATTTGCCTTTCGGAATCTTCAAGTCGATGCCTTTCAAGACCTCGTCCTTGCCGTAACTGAAATGCACATTTTTGTATTCAATGCTATCTTTGAAGTTTTTGATTTCCAGTGCGTTTTCTTTCTCTGTAATGATTTCTTCTGCATCCAAAATCTCAAAGATGCGTTCTGCGGAGGCAATGCCTTTCTGAACATTGTAGTAGCCTTGCGAGAACGATTTGGCAGGGGAGATAATCTGCGAAAACACAACGATATAGCTGATGAAGCTGCCCGCGTCGATATGGTTGCCGCCGCCGAGGATGAGCTTGCCGCCAAACCACAACACGAGAATCACCACAGCCGACGACAAAAACTCGCTCATCGGTGAACTCATGTCGCGCTTGCGGTGGATGCCGCGCAGCACCTTGGTGTAGTTGCCGTTTTGCTCCTCAAACTTGTCACTTGAATATCGCAAAGCGTTGAATGCCTTGATGATACGAAGTCCTGAAATGGTTTCTTCTACGGTGGAAATGATCCCCGCCAGTTTGGTCTGCCCTTCCTTCGATTCCTTTTTTAGCATCTTTCCGACCTTTCCGATAATCAGACCTGCCAAGGGCAAGACAATCAGCACGAAAAGAGTCAGTTTCGGGCTTAAGGTCACCATGAAGAGGAAGAAAAACAGGATGGTCAGCGGGTCTTTGATGAGCATTTCAAGATAGTTCAAAATCGAGACCTCAACTTCCTGAACGTCAGTGGTAATACGGGCTAAAGTGTCGCCTTTCTTGCGGCTGTGGTAGAAAGACAGCGGCAGGATGAGGATTTTGTTATACACGTCGCGGCGCAGGTCGTGGATGGCCCCCACGCGCACGTTGGCCATGAAATAGCAGGCGAAGAAGCGTCCCAGATTGCGGAAGAAAAACGCCGCAAGGAGCAACAGACACATGAACACCAACGCATGGTATTTGCCTCCTTCGGTAATGAGGCTGCTCATGAACCAGTTGAGGTAGCCCATCAAGTAATCTGAGGTGAAAGAGAATTCAGGTTTGGCCACGACTTCCACCGCGCCTTCCTTGAATAACAAGGTGAGGAACGGCCCTACCAAGGCAAAGCTGAACAGCGAAAAGAAAATGGTGATCAGGTTGAAGACCAGATTCAGGACGATGCTGCCCCAATAGGGCTTGACGTAGGTTAGGACGCGGGAGAAGGGTTTAGATGACTTTGACATTGTGCTTTTGATTGAAGATTTTATGCAGGCATGACCATATATTCTGTTTGATGATAGAACATTCCCATTTCTTCTTTGTGCTTTTCAATGCGATTATTTGCCAAATCACAATATGCTGGACTTATTTCTATTCCAATATAATTCCTGTTGTTTTCCATAGCGGCTACACAAGTGGTTCCACTTCCACACATAGGGTCTAAAACTATTTCATTTTCATTGGACCATGATAGGATATGGTCTTTAGCGAGGTCGTATGGAAATGGAGCAGGATGGCTTTTTGATTCTTGGTCAACAGCTTTTTTGCCAACTACATATTCCCAAACATTTCCTTTGATTTTCTCGTTTTTTACTGGATTGGCCAATTTTGTTCTTGTTTGTTCGCCTTTTGAATAGTTCTTGTAAGTGGTGCCCTTCAATTCCAATCCGGCATGAAGACAAGGAACTCTAAGAGCGTTGTGGGTGTTGATTGGTCCTTTGGAGAAGACAAACATGTATTCAAACTCGTTGTTGTATCGTTTTCGATAGATTTGAGGTACAGGATTGGTCTTCTTGAAAATCATTGTGTCGTGCAAGTTAAAACCTACATCTACAAATTTTAGTGCTTGCTTGAAACTCGTACAGGTTTCACTTCCGTCAATTGTGGCATCGGAAACGACCCAAACGACAGCCCCTCCTTGTTTCGTGACCCTAAATAATTGGCTTGCAATTTCTTCAAAAGGGAAGTTATACCCCTCGTATGTCCGCAAATTGTCGTATGGGGGTGAAGTGATTGTCAAATCAATTGAATTGTCTGGAAACAATTGCATGACATCCACACAGTTGCCGTTGATTATTTGGTTGAGGTATTGTTGGATCATCTCTGTAAATTATTAATGAAATTCCTGATGGTTTCGATTTTTGTCTCCAACTTCAAACTGCGAATCAACTCTTGAATGGCTGCGTCCTTATCCAAATTGCGAATACGGGAGATTTCGTACATAAAATATTGGATTTCGGTATTTCCTCGGGCTACTATTCCATCTTTAATTCGAGAGAATAAACTATCAAATCTGTCAGATGGTATTTCAGTAAAGGTTTGGATATTAGCGTCTTGTTGTCTGAGAAAACTTTTATTGGCATCTTCAACAGTGACGCTTCTCCCAATTATCGCGCTTTGGTTCCATAGGGTGCAAAGATTGAAATCTTGGCTTTCTTTGGTTTTTTCGGAAAGTAGAATGTAGAGGTATTCCCATGAAAAAAGAGCGACATTGCCATCCAAAGCAGATTTGTAAATTTGACTGTTGGATTTGGGATATTGAAAATAGGGGCAGGTTAATACGGCATAATCACAATCACCCCGCCAGTGAACCATAGATTCTACTTTGAAGTCTTTGGCATTTTTGGCAGTGCGGCTTAATCTGAATGCTTTGGCATCGCCAACCAATGAATAGCCGTGAAATTTGCTTTGTGCAATGATGTCGGCACAGTTTGAACGTTCTCGAAGCACACGAACTTCAAGGTTTAAATCTTTCAATGCCTTGGCAAACAGAATGTCTGAGGTTTTGGTGTATAGTTTTTCCTCTGTTGAATCGTGTGCAATGTCTTCTGGTATGATACCTATTTCCGTAATGAGAGGAAGGGTCTCTTCTGTGCTGATATTGAAAAGGATACCCTCTAATTCATCACTTGCCTCAACAAAACTTTTGTCTGTTTTGTTTTTGATTAGGTTTCTTAATTCTCCGAAATTCATACTGGTGGCGTTTTAGGAAAATAACGAAGATTACTACTCAAAATTATATCCCGTATAATTCTCCGGCGTAATGGCCATCAGCTCCATCTTGATTTCCTTGCTCACCGGCAAGCCTTTGATGAACTCGTCAATGGCCTCTTTGTCAATGTGTTTGTTGGTGCGGGTGAGGCCTTTCAGTAGTTCGTAGGCACCTTCCACTTGCTCGCGGCGGAGGATGGTCTGGATGGCTTCGGCAACCACGGCGTAGTTTTGTTGCAGGTCTTGGCGAATCTTGTCCTCGTTGAGCAGGAGTTTGTCCAAGCCCTTCATCAGCGACTTGAGCGCAATCAGTGTGTGGGCAATCGGCACACCGATGTTGCGGGTGACGGTGGAGTCGGTGAGGTCGCGCTGTAGGCGGCTGATGGGCAGTTTGGTGCTCAAGAAAGTGAGGATGGCGTTGGCCATGCCGAGATTGCCTTCGGCGTTTTCGAAGTCGATGGGGTTCACCTTGTGGGGCATCGCCGACGAGCCGACCTCGCCTGCCTTGATCTTCTGCTTGAAGTACTCCATCGAGACATAGAGCCAGATGTCGCGCGAGAGGTCAATCAATATGGTGTTGACGCGGCGCAGGGCATCGAAGTAGGCGGCCATAAAGTCGTAATGCTCGATTTGCGTGGTGGTTTGCTGTCGTTTGAGTTTCAGGCTCTTCTCCACGAATTTCTTCGCGAAAGCGGGCCAGTCGATGTCGGGGTAGGCCACCTTGTGGGCGTTCATGTTGCCAGTGGCGCCGCCGAACTTGGCGGAAAATGGCACGCTGTTGAGCATCTTCAACTGGTCGTTGAGGCGCTCCACAAAGACATAGATTTCCTTGCCCAGATGCGTCGGGCTGGCGGGCTGACCGTGGGTCTTGGCCAGCATCGGGATGTCTTTCCATTCCTCGGCCATGCCTTTCAGTTTGTCCACGAGGTCTTCCAAAGCGGGCTTCACCACCAGTTTGTGCGCCTCCATCATCGAGAGCGGCACGGCGGTGTTGTTGATGTCCTGCGAGGTGAGGCCGAAGTGCAAGAACTCCTTGAATTCAGTCAGGCCGAGTTCATCGAAGCGGCGTTTCAAGAAGTATTCCACGGCCTTCACATCGTGGTTAGTCTCTTTTTCTATCTCCTTGATTTCGAGAGCGTCTTCCGTCTGGAACTCCTCATAGATGGCGCGGAGGTCGTCGTAGTCGCCGTTGAACTTCTCGAGTTGTGGCAGGGGCAGTTCGCACAAGGCGATGTAATACTCCACCTCGACCATCACGCGATAGCGGATGAGGGCAAATTCACTGAAAAAGTCGTCCAATTCAACGGTCTTGGAACGGTAACGCCCATCGACGGGCGATATGGCTGTTAAAGGATTGAGGTTCATTATTGATGTTTAATTGTTGATTGTTGAATCGTTTAATTGTTGTTGTCTTTGTAAATATAATTCTTTTTGCCGTTCAATCTCACGGCGCAACTCTTCCTCTGTAGGTAGATAGAGTTTGTATTTTGAGGCATAAAGTTGCTCATTTTTTGACAGAGAAGAGAATCGAACAACATCGCTATCGGTGTCCGAACAAAGGATGATTCCGATAGTTGGGTTGTCGTCAGGTTGTTTCATCAATTGGTCATACAATTGCAAGTACATATCCATTTGTCCGACATCTTGATAACTCAATTTGTTGGTTTTCAAATCGATAAGAACAAAGCATTTCAATATGTAATTATAGAATACAAGGTCGATGAAATAGTCGTTTTCTTCTGTGCGGAGGTGTTGCTGACGGGCGACAAAAGCAAAGCCTTTGCCCAATTCCATCAAAAACTGCTGCAAATTGTTGGTGATGGCTTCCTCAAGCGTGGATTCGTGTAACGAAGGGTGTTGCTGCAGTCCCAAAAACTCCGCAATAATCGGATTTTTGATATAGGCCAATCTGTCTTTTTGAAAATCAGCCGTTTTTTCCTGCATCTCTGCGGTAACCGGTTCTTTTTTTTGCGAAAGCAGAAGCCTCTCGTAGTATTGCGTACTGATGTTCCTGTCGAGGGTGCGATAGCTCCACATCTGTTTGGCGGCCTCGTTCAAATACCAAAATCGGGCCGTTTCGTTTTCAACTCTCATCAGCCTCTCGTAGTGCGTCCATGACAGTTGGGGAAACAAGGGAATTGTGCTTTCTGATTCGGCAGGCACTGCCTGCCCTTTTGATTCAGCAGGCACTGCCTGCTGAATTGAAAAAGGTAATGACTGAAAAATAGCAGGCAGTGCCTGCTGAATTTGTAAGTTGCTGAATGTGAGATAGAACTTTCGCATATTTCTAACATTCGTTTCGGAATACCCCTTGCCAAATTCCTCGGTAAGTGCAGCTGAAACAATCTCAATGACATGCTTGCCGTAATCGGCTTTGTCTTTACCCATTTGCTCCTGAACGACAATTCTTTGTCCAATTAGCCAGTTGCTGACAATTTGCATAACATTGATGGCGCGATAGGATTGGTTACGTGCGGCTTGCACGATTTGTTTTACTTCGACAATCAGTTTCGCTTCCGAATTGTCGGGGTTTTGATGTGCTCTATCTGCGTTCATATTTTGAATAACAAAATGTATCGCAAAAATAGGAATAATATTGTTTGGTGACAAAACGAAAACGAAGTTTGCCCAGTGTTTTTTAGGCTTTGTTGGAAAAACGGACAAAAAAAATCAAAATTGTGTTGGAAAAACGGACAAAAAGTAGTTATTTTGCATTGGAAAAACGGACAAATTATGCTTAAAAGAAAGATTGACAAGTATTTATATGATTTTTTCAAGAGTAACAACAAAGCTTTGCTTGTTACAGGTGCGAGGCAGACGGGGAAATCGTTCTCCATCAGCCATTTCGGGGCAACCCATTTCGAAAGTTTCATCGAAATCAACTTCATTGAGATGCCTGATGCTGTGGATGTTATTGCCCAAGCGAAAGACCGCGACGACATGCTTTTGAGGCTCTCCGCTCTTGCCGACCGACCGCTCATCGCGGGCAAAACCTTGTTCTTCTTCGATGAGGTGCAGGAATGTCCTTCCATAGTCACCGCTGTCAAGTTTTTGGTCTCGGAAGGCAGCTACCGATACATCTTGAGTGGCTCGCTTTTAGGCGTGGAACTCAACGACTTGCGTTCCGAACCAGTAGGCTATATGGATGTCGTTGAAATGTTCCCGCTCGACTTGGAGGAGTTTTTTATGGCATTGGGCGTAAATGATGATGTAATGCAGGCCGTCAAGGATGCGTGGGAAAGCAAAAAGCCCGTTCCCGATTTCATCCATACGAAACTCATGGAACTGTTCAGGCTTTACCTCATCGTTGGTGGTATGCCGGCGGTTGTGCAGAAATATTTGGACACCAACAACCTTCAAGATGTCCTTGCCGAGCAACAGGCCATCATTCGGCTTTACAAGCGCGACATCGCCAAATATGACCGCAACCATAAACTCTACATCGAGGAAATCTTCGATATGATACCTTCGGAAATCAACGCCAAGAACAAACGGTTTATCCTCAAGAACTTGAACGAAAATATGAAATTCTCGCGTTACGAGAACAGTTTCATCTGGCTTAAGGATGCTGGTGTGGCCTTGCCTGTTTATAATGTTGAGGAGCCGACTGTGCCGCTGAAACTCTCGCGCTCGCGCAATTTGTTCAAGTTGTTTCAAAACGACGTAGGACTTTTGACATGTCAATTCGCGGAAGGCATTCAGTTGCGGATTCTCAAAGACGACAAGGGAATAAATTTTGGTTCTGTATATGAGAACGTTGTGGCGCAAGAATTGTATGCGCATGGTTTTGAGTTGTATTACTTCAACAGCAAGAAGCAAGGTGAACTGGACTTTGTCATAGAGAAGGACGGCAAGGTCGTTCCCATTGAGGTGAAGTCGGGCAAAGACTACCAACGCCACAACGCCTTGACTAATGTCTTGGCCAATCCCGATTACCAAATCAAGGAGGCGATAGTGTTCAGCAACAATAATTTGAGCCGAATCAACAAAACCATTTACTTGCCGATTTATATGGCCGCCTTCATAAAAAAAGCCACATTGACACCAATTACATACACGGTTGATTTGTCTGGATTGAAATAATCAGTCAACAAAAAAAGTATCGCAAAGGTAGTGCTTTTTGCGATACTCTTTCATTTTAATTTGAAAAAACGTTTTGCTTCAGGTGAAAACAAAAAACAAAACGACGGAAACAATAAACAGAAGAAAGAAACTCACACCGTGTAGCCCTTCTCGGTTCTTTATTGTTGGGAAAACCTTGGTGCGGTAGGCGAGAAGCCTTGTCATAAAGTAAATCACTGTGCTAATTGGGACAAAGATAAGAATCAGCATAATACCTAATGTCGCAATGAAAGGGCCCTCCTCAATGTACCATGAAAAGATAATCCCCGCAGCGAGTACAACAATAGCAAACGAAATCAAGGCTATGAAAAACTTCACGACAGAGCCTTTTCCATTGCTAAATATATGAGCATCTTTCAGTTTTCCCATGAGTTAAGCGTTTTCGAGTTTGTCGTTCGAGCCTAACACATTGATAATCTTATGCACATAGAGTTTCTTCATGTTGTCTCTGGCGGGACCGAGGTACTTGCGTGGATCGAACTCGGCGGGCTTTTCGGCGAAGGTCTTGCGGATGGCGGCGGTCATGGCGAGGCGGCTGTCACTGTCGATGTTGATCTTGCAGACGGCGCTCTTGGCGGCCTTGCGCAGCTGCTCCTCTGGGATGCCCACGGCGGCCTTCAGCGCACCACCGTATTTATTAATGGTGTCCACCTCGTCTTGCGGCACCGACGACGAGCCGTGCAGCACGATGGGGAAGCCGGGCAGTTTCTTTTCGATGGCTTCGAGCACGTCGAAAGCCAACGGAGGCGGCACGAGGCGACCCGTGGCGGGATCGACGGTGCATTGCTCGGGCGTAAATTTGTAGGCGCCGTGCGAGGTTCCAATGCTGATGGCCAAGCTGTCCACGCCGGTCTTGGTCACGAAGTCGATGACTTCCTCGGGCTTGGTGTAGTGGCTTTCTTCGGCGGCCACTTCGTCTTCCACGCCAGCCAACACGCCGAGTTCGCCTTCCACGGTCACGTCGAACTGATGGGCGTAGTCGACGACCTTCTTCGTGAGGGCAACGTTCTCATCGTAGGGCAGGGCAGAGCCGTCGATCATCACCGACGAGAAGCCCATGTCGATGCAGCTCTTGCAGGTCTCGAAGCTGTCGCCGTGGTCAAGGTGGAGCACGATTTCAGGATGGGCGCAGCCGAGTTCCTTGGCGTATTCCACCGCACCTTGGGCCATGTAACGCAGCAGGGTCTGGTTGGCGTAGTTGCGTGCGCCTTTCGACACTTGCAGGATGACGGGCGACTTGGTTTCGACGGCAGCCATGATGATGGCCTGCATCTGTTCCATATTGTTGAAGTTGAAAGCGGGGATGGCATAGCCGCCGTCCACGGCCTTGGCGAACATTTTACGGGTGTTCACAAGCCCTAATTCTTTGTAATTTACCATTTTATGATGATTGATTGTTATTTGTTTAATTGTTGCAAAAGTATGAATTTGTTTTCAAACTGTGTCATCTGACGCTCACTTTCTTGGAACAGCTCCCAATCGCACCACTTAATTTAATGATATACAGACCTGAAACAAGATGTCCGAGGTCAAGGGTCAAAGTTTCTCTTTCTTGCAAATGGCTAATGCTCTTGGCCATCATTCTCTCGCCCAGCAAGTTGTAGACCTCAACCAAGGCATTGCCTTGTTGCTTTTCATCGATAACGAGGTTGACTTTTCCATTGGTTGGGTTGGGATAGATATTGAAAAGGGTTGCATCCTGCTCGTCTATCGCGGTGGAATTGAACACATTGACCGCCAAAGCCTCGGAAACCGCAGTGGAGCCGCAAGGGTTCTCGTAGCGGTAACTCACCTTGGCCTGACCGCGATACTCGCCGCTCCACTGAACTTGGGCGCGGTGACCTTCGCTCGTTATCGTGCCCGCCGTTTCGGGTTCGAGGCTCCAAATGTAGAGGACATCGCTGATGTTTTCGCCCTCAAAATCGCTCTCACTGACCAAGCGCAAATCGACTTCGGTCGCTCCATTGGGCGTTTCTGGCGAATAACTTGGCTCGAAACTCGGAATAATGCTCACCGCGACCGTGCTGCTTTGTTGGCTTCCGTTGAGTGCTGCGGTGCCTGTGAGCGTAAGTTCCACTTGACCTTCGGTGATGTCGGTCGGGCCGAAGGTGTAGGTCGGATGCTCCAAAGTGCTGTCGTCGAAAGTGCCGTCACCGTTAGTCGACCATGCAAATTCGCTGTGGTTGTAGATGTAGCCTTCGGGCGTGAAGGTTTTTTTCGAGCAGGCTTCGGTGTCGTTGCCGGCAAACAGCACCATGTTAGCGAAAGGCGGGAAACAGAGAAGGTCAACCATCACGGCATCTTCGCCGTCGCAGCCTTCGGTGTTTTTCTTGAAAGTGAAACGAATCAGGTTGGTGCCGGCGGGCAGGTCGACTTCCGCTTTTTCCCAATCGCTAATGCCGCTCCACGTTTCCACTTCCTTGCCGTTCATCCAAAACTGGAGAATGTCGCCCTCTTCGGTGGAAGTCTTGTGGAGGAACGAAAACTTGTCTTCGACTTCTGTGGTAATGCCGATGTTCACCGTGGAAACCCCGTTGTTGTTGAGCACGGGCGACCGCAGGCAATGGCCTCCATGTGCGGTGGTGTCGGCCACGATAGTCCACTGTTTGTTGCCCGAGCCTAATTTCCATTGCAGGTTGGCGTTGAGGGTTTCGCCTTCAAAGTCCTCGATGGTATAGCCCAACGGAATCTGGCTCTCAAGCAGGTCGGCGTAGTGTCCGCTTTCGGCTTGCAGGCTGTAGTTGAGGATGCCGTCGGCGGCATTGTCGTCCACATTCACGAGGAAGGTGACTTTCGCCGAGCCGTCCGCATCAATGCCGGGAATGTCGATTTCGCTTTCCGCAACATTGAGGAAAGGTGCCAATAGGTTGAATTTGTTGCTGATTTCCAACGATTTGCTATGACCTTGGTTCTCAATGTCGAAGGTCAGGTAGGAGGATTGGCCTTGCATTAGGCGGTCCATTTCGACTCCGTCCAAATCGGTGAGTGTGAGTGCGCCGTATTTCAAAACGGGTGCGTTCACGGCAAGGGTTACGCTGTCGATGAAAACATGATCGGCATTTTCCATTTTCAGGTAAAACTTCACCTTCTCTTGGTCTTCAAGGTCGTCGTTGAAATGAACCGTGAAAGCATCATTTTGTGTTTGTATCTCATTGACATTCATTCCGTTGTAGGAAAACTCGCTTTGCGTGATTTCCACGGAAGGATGGCTGCAACTGAGCGTGACTTTGAACTCGTCCAAATTGTCGAACCCCGCATTGTGTAGGCTGATGCCGAAGTGGCAGGTTTCGTTGTAGTCGGGGGTATGGTTGCCGTTGCCTTCCGTGTCGTTGATTTCCAAGGCGTTGAAAATCAAGTAAGGAGCATCGGTCGGAATGGTGCTGATGAAATGCTCGTAACGGTAATAATTCTGTTTGGTGATGGTGAGTTTCACCTTCGTCCCAACCTCTTGCGGCGTAACGGCGACGGTTTGCGTTTCACCCGTTGCAATGTCAAAACCGATGATTTGTCCATTGGCACTCAGGCAGATAATGGAACCTTCATCGGCCTTTACCTCATATTGGTCGCTGCCAGCGGGAATTACGGGCAACATTTCCACAGTGAGCGGCTGAGGCATTTCGCTGTAAAGGGTCATGTAAGCGTCGCCGTGCTGGTGGAACAGGTAATAGGTGATTTCTTTCACGCTGTTGTCGGTCCACGAGGACTGGCGGAGGAAGAATTTTCCGGCGGCGTTGCCGAAAGCGGGACGGATGAAATTGGTTTCGTGCTGCGTGCCGTAGGTGGGCATAAAGTCGGGCCACATGTTGTCGTATGCGCCCCAAACGTAAATGTCGTTGACGAAAGAATAGGACACCTGCGTGGCCGCGATGAGGCCCAACGCGCCATATTGGTGGCGGTGGAATGCCTCGGCAAAACAGCCGTCTGCACCATTGTAATTGAACCGCCCAGTGAGGCAGTTGTTCGACATGACAAAAGTCAAGTCCTTGTTGGTCAAGCGTTTGATGTAACCAATGCTGTAACTCGGTTCGCCCCAAACCTCCTCAGCCCCGTGGTCGCGGTGCTGGATGAGGAACGCGCCGCTGTTGATGGCCTCGTTCACCGAATTGCCATTGGCACTCCAGTCGGTGAGGTGCGACATGGTTTGCGGAATGTAGCCGCAGCCATTAGGCCCGAAATAATTGAGCACGGTGTTGGTGTGCTCGTAAGTCGACCAGCGGCTGCCGGGTGTGCCTTGGTAGATGGCGTTTTGGCGGACGGGGTGCTTGCCGAGTTCGTTGGTCCAAAAGCCGTTTACCACCTCGGAGCAAAGCTGGAACCAACGCTCCAATTGGAATCCCATCGCCGTAATGGGCTTGTCGTAGAAGTCGGGATTGGTGGGCGGTTGTCGCTCATAATCAAGGTCTTTCTTGATGATATGGTACATTTCTTCTGGGTTGCGTCCCGTGATGCGGCCCAAAATGATGTCGGGCATGTCGTTGTTGCCCATCACGGAATAGATATGGTCGGAAATGTAAGGGTTGTAGCCGTCGCCGCCCGGATGGTTGTTCATCGTGTAGGAAATGATGCCTTGGATGCCGTCGCTGCTGTGGTCGCCGAGGAAAAGCACCGCCGCAGGGGGCATGTCCCAATTGTTGTAAGCGTTACGGATGAAGTTGCGGATGGCCGTTTGGGTGTTGCCGCCGCAGTCGCTCACGGTGAAAATCTCAGTCGGGATGCCTTGCTCCATCCTGAATTGCTTGATGCTGTCGGCCAAAGCGATAAAGTCCTCATTGTCAGGCGTGATAATCATGTATTCACATCCTGTTTCGCGGTTTTCGTAGTGTTTGCGGAGGCGTTCTCCGTAGTCCACTTCGGGCAGGTCGTCACGATTAAGGAGGATGTCTTGCAGGACTTGGTCCCATTCGGGAGTGCGATAACGCAAGTCGCCGATGGTGCCGTCGCCGCCTTCTATGTCAATTTCCAACTCCAAATCGCTGTAAACGACCAATTCTTTGGTGACGGGGTTGTATTGGAATGGCATCACGCCCACTTGCACCACTTGCACACCACGAATCGTGCTGATGTCCGAAATCCGGAAAGGCGTTTCCGGATAGAAGGCGTTGCGCCCGTAGATTTCGGGGTTTTTACGATAAACGGCGGGCGAATTGTCATTATCCAGTTGAGGCTCAGCCGCAGGAATGAGGTCGACATTCTTGATGACCTTGGTCTTTGACGAAACCATCCTGAGCGAGGCCGTGGCGCCATTGGGGATGGCAACAAAGGTGCTGTGGCTCGGCAGGTTGGGGGCACCAGCCTCGTTGGGCACATAGATGCCCGAAAGGGTGATGACTTGACCCTGCGCCTCGGCGCGGTCGGCATTTTCGAGGGTGATGGAACCAAGATTGTGCTTGAGAGTCAATTGGTTTCTGCTTCTGTTGCTGATGCTGAACCCGTCAGGTTCGCCATTGAAGCGGTATTCTTGGGCTTGGAGTGTGATGCCTGCAATGATTGCAAGGGCGAAAAGTAGTGTTTTCTTCATAGTTGATTCATTTATAGGCGACAAAAATAGGAATAATTTTGGGAAAAGAAAAAATCCGCCCCCATTTTGGACGGATTTCTTTTTCTTGAAGTAATATTAATGGTGATTAATATTAACCACTATTTATATTAATCATAATTTACATGTCTTCGATAGACAATGCTTGAAGCGAAAGTTTATACTTTCCGAAAACACCGGCGGGCAGTGCTTTTGTCTTTTCTTCAAGCGTTTTTAGGTTGATTTTCTCAGGGTTGCGCTTGATTTCGGCCACGATGCCCGTACCCTCAAACTCGTTCAGGGCTATCATGTCGATTTCGTTGTCGCCTTTGCGGTCCCACCAGTTGCCGGCCATCGTGAACTCGCCCGATTCCATCGCTTTGGCTTGGAAATACTGCTCCAACGTCCTTCCCGAAAACTGCTCGTAATACTTGCCCATGTTTTGCCGCAAGGCCGACATCTGCTGCCGCTCGATCAGCGACTGGTATGGCCAGATGAAGCGGAACCAGAACCGCAAGAACTGGTCTGAAATCTCGTATGCCGTGACTTTGCTGTTGGGTTTGGCCAGCATGGGTTTCAGGCGTTTCACGAGCATGAAGTTCTTCTCCAAGTTCTGCAAATAAACGCCCATGTCCTTTTGCATGACCCCGTCGATTTCGCTGCGTTTGGTCATTCCGGCGGCAATTAGTTGAAGGACAGAAAAATAGGTGTTGCTCTCGTCGCTAAACTCTTGGTTCATCAGGTCGCGGCCTTCGCTGAGGAAATAGGAGTCGGGGCGGCACACATAGTTGAGCATCTTCTCTTTCGTGTAGCATTGCGCGTCCATCAGCAATTCCACGTATTTGGCCACACCGCCGGTGATCATGTAGAGGCAGAGCAGGTCTTCGTTCTTGAAGTTGGGGCTGTGGTCGCGGAAGATTTGTTTCAACACCTCGATGCGGAAGGGCTGAAGGATGAATGTCGAGGTCGGGCGACCGTAAAGTGGCTCGTTTTCGTCCTCGAAGATGCGTTTCATCAATGATTGTATGCTGCCCGAGGCCACCATGTGCAGGTGCGACTCTCGATGATAGCGGTCCCAAAGGTCTTGTATCTCGCTGAAGATGGCGGGATTCACCTTTTGGAGGTTTTGGAACTCGTCGAAAAAAACGGTGAAATGACGCAGCAACGACTCTTTCATGATGATCTCGAACAAGTCGCGGAAACGGCTGATTTGGCCGTAAACTTGAATGTTCAACTGCTCTTGAATGGTCTGCTGGAACTTTTGGCAAAGCACGGCCTCGCTGTCTTTCGAGACAAAGAGATAGGCGATGTTTTTCCCTTCCAAAGCCTTGTTAATCAGCGAGGTCTTTCCCACTCGGCGGCGACCCGTCAGCACGGTGAACACCGCCGACCTTTCGGTTTGCTTTTCGCTCTGCAACAGCAGATCCAGTTCCATTTCCCTGTCGTAGAATTTCATAATATTAACCGTAATTTATATAAATCATCATTTACATTTATGCCGCAAAAATACAAAAAAGAAAAATGCGCCAAACATTTTGACGCATTTTTTCTCGAAATAATGTAAATGGTGATTAATATTAATCGCCGTTTACATTTCCGATTCGTGTCAGTCTTGTGCAAGGAACGGATACCCGTAGGCGGCAGCAGGAACGAAGGTGTTCTTGATGGCGCGGGGGCTGGTCCAGCGGATGAGGTTCCACAGGCCGCCGGCCTTGTCGTTGGTGCCGCTGGCGCGGGCGCCACCGAAGGGTTGCATACCGACCACGGCTCCCGTGGGCTTGTCGTTCACATAGTAGTTGCCGGCTGCATGGCGCAGCTTGTCGTTGGCAATCTTTTGGGCCTTTAGGCAGTTGCCGAAGAAGGCGCCAGTGAGGGCGTAAGGCGAGCTTTGGTCGCAAACGTCGAGCATCTCCTCAAACTTATTGTCGTCGTAGACGTAGATGGTGATGATGGGGCCGAAGATTTCTTCCACCATGCTCTCGTAGTTCGGCACCTTGGCGAGGATGACGGTAGGCTCCACAAAGTAACCGACGCTCTTGTCGCAGTTGCCACCGAACACGATTTCGGCGTCGGCGCTGGCCTTGGCGCGGTCGATGTAGCCCTTGCAGTTGTCGAACGAAGCCTCGTCAATGACGGCGTTCACATAGTTCGAGAAGTCTTTCACGTCACCCATCTTGATGGTGCTCATCATGTCGCCCACGCGGTTCTTCACGTCGTTCCACATCGAAGCGGGAATGTAGGCACGCGAGGCAGCGGAGCACTTCTGGCCTTGGTATTCGAAGGCGCCACGCACGATGGCCACGGCCACCTCTTGCGGGTCGGCGCTGTTGTGGACGAAGATGAAGTCCTTGCCGCCGGTCTCACCCACGAGGCGAGGATAGGCCTTGTACATGTCGAGGTTCTGTCCGGTGGTCTTCCACAGGCTCTTGAAGGTGTCCGTGCTGCCGGTGAAGTGGATTGCGTTGAAGTTCTTGTCCTTCAGGGCCACGCCGCTGATCACGCTGCCTTTGCCGGGCAGGAAGTTGACCACGCCGGCGGGAAGTCCGGCTTCCATGAAGATGCGCATGTCGGTGTAGTTCGACAGCAGGGCGGTCGTCGAGGGCTTCCAGATGGTGGTGTTGCCCATCAGGGCGGGGGTCATATTCAGGTTGGAGGCGATGGAGGTGAAGTTGAAAGGCGTGATGGCGAACACGAAGCCTTCCAACGGACGGTATTCGGTGCGGTTCAGCTGGTCGTTGGCCGAAGCGGGCTGCTCGGCGTAGAGCTTGCTGGCGTAGTAGTTGTTGTAGCGGAAGAAGTCGATGGTCTCGCAGGCGCTGTCGATTTCGGCTTGGAAGCAGTTCTTCGACTGGCCGAGCATGGTGGCGGCGTTGATGCGGGCGCGGTACTTGGTGGCCAACATCTCGCCGATGCGAGCCATGATGGCGGCGCGCTCGTCCCAAGGCGTGTTCTCCCAGTCGTGCTTGGCGGCTTGGGCGGCGTCGATGGCCATGCGGACTTCCTTTTCGCCTACCTTATGGTAGCGTGCGATGACGTGTTTGTGGTCGTGAGGCATCACCACTTCGCCCATGTCGCCCGTGCGGACTTCCTGGCCGTTGATGATGGCGGGGATTTCAACGATTTCGTTGGATTGTCTTTCGAGTTCCTTCTGGAGTTCGATTCTCTCCGGACTGCCTGGCTTGTAGCTTTTTACAGGCTCGTTTTCCGGCTTCGCAAATGTGATCAGTGCGTTGTTCATTATGATTTATTTAAAGATTTGAAGATTTAGAATTTCAAGATTATTTCTGAATGGCAGTTTCGATAATCTTTGTATTAACCACCTTGTTGCTCCAAGTGGGAACCAGCTTGATTTTCAGCCAGCCATAGCGTGGATTCCCATGTTGGTTGATTCTGAAACCGATGTATTTCTCTTCGTCGGTCGGGAAATTCCAACAATTGTAAATGGATTTTGAATAGTTAACCGAAACGGTTTGGTTTGATTCGTTAGGATTGCCTAAACTATATTCGACATTTTCCCTAAACAAAACGGCGTTGCCGGATTGGAAGTGGTCGTCAATGCCAAAAGAATCATCATGATCGTTGGCGAAAACCTCGAAAACATTCGTGGTGTTAACAGGGTCGTCTTCGGCTATTTTATCGCAAGTGGATAAAATATACTTGTGAGTGGTTATAATCCAGCCATCGTTTTCCGAGGTAATTGTTTCGCGATGAGAGTAACTTTCTTTTGCCACCGAATCGGCGAGGATTTCGGTGTATTGGTTGAGGCAGAACAGGGAGAGCGTTTGGTGTTGTCCTATGGCCATTGGGCCGTCGAAGTTGGTTTTAATTTTGATGTCGTCGATTCCGTCGCCGTTCAGGTCGAAGATGAAGGGACGCCAATTTTCGTCAAACTCCATGATGGAGTCGTAAAGGGTAACAATCATGTCCGTTGCATCGCCGAAGTGGAATATGTTGGTGATGACGGGTATGTCTGGAATCGTGTCGTTGCCAACTGGGATGGTGTCAGTAGGTTGTTCTCCTTGCCCGTTGTTGTTTGGAGCAGGGTCTTTCTTGCATGATGACATGAGGCAGATGGCCGCCAATGCCAATGTGAATAATAAGGTCTTTTTCATTTTTGTTGTTTTTTCAGTTGTTTTAACGCGCTGCAAATATAAAGATTTTAGGTTGTAACGGCGAAAAAACAATCATATTTTTGGCTGCAACAGGTTTTGTTGTATCCACCGTTGGAAAAACGGGTCTTCAATCTCGTAGGTGTCCGTCTTGATGGCATAGCCGTTTCGGGTCAGGCGTTTCAGCGAACTGAACGAGGTGCTTGTGGATGTATCGCGCTGCATCATAGGGCTTTTGCCTTGTGCAAGTAGCATCATAGTGTTTCGGTCGGTTTTGTTGAGGTTGATCCAGAAACGCTCAAAATCAAGGTCGTGCATTTGTATCAGTTGTTCAATGGCTTGGCTCACCACATCATTCGCAATTTTCTGATACTGAATGGCATCCCACACTTGGAAAGCCAATTGTTGCGTATAATAAGGGTGGCAATGCGTCACGTGCAGGATTTCACGGCTGATGCTCTCGCTTTGAGTGGTGATTTTGCTGAAACGCTCGTTCAGGAATTGGAAAAACTCGTCTTCGGGGATGCGTTTCAGTTGCATAATGAGGCCGAAATGGTAAAAAGGCGACTTTTTGTCGTTGAAAATCTCCTCCATCATCGACTCTTGGCTGCCCAAGAAGATGCAGTTTATCTTGTCCTGAAGTTGCAAAATGCCTCTCAGTTTCTTGTCCAAATCTTTCTCTATCTCCTTGATTTCTTGAAACTCATCGAAAATGAGGATGATGCGCTTCTTCTCGGTGCTGACCTCGTTGACCAATTGCAGCACATCCTCCAAAATCATGTCGTTGTTTTCCTTGCTGAACGGATTGAACGACACTTCAATGCTATCCGTCATCGGGTTGGTGCTGATGGTGGGCACAATCCTGAAATTGCGGAGCAGCACCTTCAGGTTTTTCATCGGATAGAGCTTTAATACAGATTCCAAAATCCTGTTCGACAGGTCTTTGGTGCTGGTGATGCTCTGCATGTTGAGCAGGATATAAGGCCGTTTCAGTTGCTTGACGGCTTTCAAAACGAGGCTGCTTTTCCCGAAACGGCGCGGACTGATGAGCGCGAGGTGGTTCTCGCTGTCCATCACTCGGCAGATGTATTGCAACTCCTCTTGTCGGTCGGTGAAAAACTCCTCCTCAACGACCGTTCCGAATTTAAATGGATTCTTCATTGCGAAATTTTTCGTTGCGAAATTTTTCGCAAAGATATAGGTTTATTTCCAAATCGGCAAAACATTCTTTTATTTTATTTACCCGCGAAACCCTATTTTTATCATTTCGTGGGTAATTATAACTTTTTTATTTACCCGTGAAATTGTGGTTTCTGTGTTTCGTGGGTAATTATCGTTTTCTTATTTACCCACGAAACGGCATTTTAGGTATTTCGCGGGTAATTTGATTTGGCTTTTTGGCTATATTATCCCATCCTCTTAATGGCTTGCAACCGATGTGTATGCACATTCAATTCTTTATTAAATATCCCCGTTTGGTCAAGGTAGTCGATGCGTACCTGCCCCGAGGCGTGGATGATTTGCTCGTCGCCCATGAGGATGCCGACATGGGTGATGGGGCCGCAGTCTTCGCCGAAAAAGGCCAAGTCGCCGGCGCGGGTTTCTTGCAGGAAATACACCAAATCGCCACAAGCCACCTGCTGTGAAGCATCGCGGGGGAGGAGCAAGCCACTCAAGCGGGCGCAAACCTGCACCAAGCCTGAACAATCAATGCCAAAAGCCGTGCGACCTCCCCAAAGATAAGGCGCACCGAGCAGTTTTTTGGCGTTTTCAACTAATAGTTCAGGCTGAAAATGCTGTGGCATTTCCGCTGCGTCAGGATACGGCTCGTAAAGTGGCGTGCCCAAAGTCAACCATTTGCCCTCGTATTCCGCGACGGCTTTATTAATAAGGTATGGCTTTTTGCTTTTCAAAGCGATGAAATCCGCATCGCTGATTTCGCAAAACTGTTTCGCCTGAATCCAGCCTTCGTAAAACTCTGTTCCTGAGCCTGTCGAAGGGCCGTTTTCTGTTTGAATCAAAAGCCATTCTGGAGCTTTGTCCAAAACGGTATAGGTTTCATTATAAAGCAGTTGGCTCACCATTTCGGAGGCGTGTCGGGCTTCCTTGCGCAAGGCGATGGCGGAAAGATTGCAGATGCCGTGGGTCATGATTTTTCTTTGTTTTCTGACCGCTAAATTAGGTAACAAATCGGTGCAATCGGCCTTTTTTCGACGATTTTTTTCAAGCGATTGGAGTTTTTCTTAATTTAGCACACGGATTATAAGCCGATTGTAATTTTTAAATAATTGGTTATGAGTAAGATAAAGGATTTTCTGAACAGAATAAGGCATAGTTATTATGTTGTTGCCAAGGTGATTGCCTTTTTGGTGGCCATTGTTTTGGTTTGTTGGCAGATGCCGCGCACGGGCAAGTTCAAATATGAATACCAACTTTCCAAACCGTGGCAGCACGAAACCCTGTATGCACCCTTCGATTTCCCGATTTACAAGGATGACGAGACGCTGAACGCTGAAACAGAGGCGATTGCTGCCAAGGTGAAGCCGATTTTCGTCTTCAACGATGAGGAAATGACTGCCGCCCGTAATGCTTTGTTCAATGCGTTTGAGGCGAGATGGAGCGGCAATTCCGACAAGGAATACAACCTCGACGAATTGTTTATCCTATACGATTCCATTGAGGATCAAGGAATTGTGGCTTATGACAATGCAACGAGCAACCTCGCGCCTGAAACCGAAGTGAGCGTGATTCGTAACAAGGTGATGCGCACCGTACGCTATGGCGATTTCTATTCGATGAACGAGGCGACTGAAGCGGTCGCGAAGGCTTTGGAAAGCATTGAAAAACCGATAGATACAAAATTGCTCTCGGAGTTGCTCAACGGCGCATTGCGGCAGAATGTTTTCTACAACGCTGAGATTACCAAATTGGAGAAGGAGAAGGCGGTTTCGGCCATTTCGCTCACCTACGGCATGGTGCAAAAGGACGAAATCATCGTGTCGGAAGGGGAAATCATTAGCCCGCACACCTACGACATTTTGAATTCGTTGCAACATGAATACACCTCACGCTCCATGTCGAGCGATGAGTCGCTGCGTGTGCTGCTGAGCCAACTTTTCCTCGTGGCACTCATCTTTACACTTATGGGCTTGTACGGCAATAAGTTACACAAAAAAGTCTTTTCGGAGTTGAAGAACATAGTGCTCTTGCTCACACTCATGCTGATTGTCATCATCCCCTCGTATGTCCTTGTCAAGTTTGAGCCGGGACTGGTTTATTTGATGCCGGTGTGCCTGCTCGCCATCATGGTAAGTTCGTTCTTCAACCTGCGCTTGGCGTTTTCCACCCAAGTCTTTGCCGTGATGCTGATTTCGCTTGTGGTGCCCAATCCTTTCCAGTTCATTTTCATGCAGTTGGTGGCCACGGTGCTTACGGTGTTCAGCATGTCGAACCAGCGGGCGCACCACCGTTTCATCCAAACGGCCTTATTCGTGTTTGTGGGCTATCTGTTGGTTTATGCGGCGTTCACGTTTTTGTCCACTTCCGAAATCGACTGGTGGGATGTTTTCCTGCTGGTTTTGAACGCTTTGTTCACCCTGCTTGCCCAGCCGCTCATCCTCATGCTTGAGCGCATTTTCGGCGTGCCTACTTCGCTCTCGCTTTTGGAGTTGAGCAATACCAACAGTCCGCTATTGCGACAATTGGCGGCAACTGCCCCCGGCACTTTCCAACATTCCATCCAAGTGGCCAACCTTTGTGAGGAGGTGCTTTTTGAAATCGGTGGCGACTCGCAGTTGGCACGCACAGGGGCTTTGTATCACGACATCGGGAAGACGAAAAACCCAATGTATTTTACTGAAAACCAGCATGGAGCATATAGTCCGCACAACGGTCTTTCCAATAAGGAGAGCGCAGAAATCATCATTTCCCATGTGACCGACGGCATCGAATTGGCGCACAAGGCACATGTGCCAGAGCGCATCATCGATTTCATCCGCACCCACCACGGCACGCGCCGCACGGATTATTTCTTCATCAACGAGCAAAAGGCGCATCCCGACGAGGTGATTGACCCTGCACCGTTCACTTATCATGGTCCTGCACCATTCTCACGCGAGACCGCCGTGTTGATGATGGCCGACAGCATCGAGGCGGCCTCGCACAGCCTGAAGGAGCCTGACGAAAAGAAAATCAGCGACTTGGTCGACAACATCATCAACAAGCAGATGGAGGCAGGGCAGTTCCTCAACACCGACCTCACCCTCCGCGACATCGAAACCTGCCGCAAAGTGCTGAAAAAGAAGTTGATGAGCATTTACCATGTCAGGATTGCTTATCCAGAGAAGTGAATTTTCCCCCAAAATCCTATTCCCATATCCAAATATTCCCTATCTTTGCCTCGCCAATCGCTGATGTTTCGGCAAGTTCGGAAAACTAAGGCGTTTGGCAAACATATTGACAAGGCGTTGTACTACGCTTTATCAGCGGCCATTCGAATCTCGCAAATTCAACCAACCGCAAGGTAGAGCAATAGGCGATGTCCATTTTTAGTAGATGATACGCTCAACTTGCGTGAGCCTATTCGTTTTGGAAATGAATAGTTACAAAAGTGAGATGGTATAATCTATTGCGTGGGCTTTCGACATTGCTTATCCTCGGTTGGTGGGCATGCGAGAGCCTCGAATGGCGGGATAAGCAAATAGGACAGATACCCGCGCTTTTTCATTGTGTTTTCAGAACAACATCCAACAAACCTGCCAATGAGAGGGTGTCTGAGTTGGCGCAAAATGCAGAAAAGGCATTATGAAAGTATCAAAGAATGGCCTCACGACGAGGCGAACCTATGATGCTCCGAAAGTGGAGATCATAGAGGTTGAGCCGCAAGGCGTTTTGTGCGCTTCGGCTGATGCTGCGGCATACGCCGGCGGCGGAACGGAATCCATGACCATGACAGACATCGATTGGCCAAACTAATCTTAAAGGAGGACTTACTATGAAGAAAGTATTGTTTTCAGCAATGGCACTGACGATGGGCTTGATGATGCTCGTGTCGTGCAACAAGGAAAAGAAAGTCTCGAAGGAAGCCGTCTTCACGGCCAACATCGAGCAGCACATTGGCCAACAAGGCCGCACCGCCATTAATTCCCTGAATGGCGATGTGAAATGGCTGGCTGGCGACAAGATTTTGGTGGCCAACGGCAACGGCGAAACTGCAGAGTTCACGCTGCAATCGGGCGCAGGAAGCACCGAAGGCACTTTCCGCACCACGGGCGAGTTTGAGATGGCCGAACCGTTCACTGCGGTATATCCCCAAACAGCCACCCTTAGCGGCACAACGGCAACCTTTAACCTGGCTGCTACGCAAACACTCACCCAAACCGGCACTTTCGCCAACGGCGCGAACCCGATGGCAGCATACGGCACGGATGAGAACCTGTACTTCAAGAACCTCTGCGGCGGCTTGGATGTCCGTCTGTTGGGCGACAACATCCATGTGAGCGGCATCCGCATCACGGGCGCAGAAGGTGAGGAACTGAACGGCACCTTCACTGTTGATTGCTCCGCCAATGAACCTGCCCTGATGGTCGGCCAAGGCACTAATGGCACAAACATTGTTATCCTGAACTGCGACGTGACCTTGACCAGCACGACAACTGCGCAAGAGTTCTTCATCGTGCTGCCCGTGGGTGCTTTGGCACAAGGCTTCACGATGGAAGTGCTTGACGGAGAAAACATCATTTGCACCAAGCAGTTGCAGACCAACCTCGCCCAAATCGTGCGCAACGAGGTAAAGCGTTTCAATCCTCTGTTGATTGTGAACGAGACACCCATTCCGATTGAACTGCCCGACGTGGTAACCAACGCAGTGACCGACATCACCACGACTTCTGCCACGGCAGGCGGCGAAATTGTGAGCGATGGCGGCAGCACGATTACCGAGTGCGGCGTGTGCTGGAGCACAGAGCAAGAGCCTACAATTGACGGCGACCACATTGCCTCTCAAGTGACAATGGGTGAGTTCTCGGTGACGGTGGCTGGCCTGAACCAGAACACCACCTACTACCTCCGTGCCTACGCCACCAACGAGGCTGGCACGGGTTACGGTGATGTAGTGAATTTCACCACCCAAGAGGAAATTGTGATTACCGTTCCAACGGTGACGACCGATACAGTGACTGAAATTACCACCACAACGGCCACTGTTGGTGGTCAGATTACTAGCGCTGGCAACGGCACTATTTCCGAGAGTGGCATTTGCTACAAAACGGGCAACGAGGACTGGACTTGCGTAGCCTTGACCGCCACGAACAATGCCTTCTCAACGACCTTAACGGACTTGACTCCGAACACCACCTATACCGTGCGTGCCTACGCCACCAACGAGGAAGGCACAGGTTATGGTGAGGAAGTGAGTTTCACCACCGACTATGGTTTCGTTGATCTCGGGTTACCAAGTGGCACCTTGTGGGCCACCTGCAATGTGGGTGCCGACAACCCCGAGGAGTACGGTGACTATTTCGCCTGGGGTGAGACGCAGCCCAAGGATTATTATTGGTGGACTACCTACCAGTACTGCAACGGCAACTACAACACGTTGACCAAATATTGCAGCAACTCCAGTTACGGCTACAATGGCTTCACCGACAACTTGACCACCCTATTGCCCGAAGACGATGCTGCTACAGTTAACTGGGGTAGCGATTGGCGCATGCCTACATACGTGGAGTGGCAAGAACTTCACGATAACACCATTTATACATGGACGACTCAAAATGGTGTTATAGGAAAGCTCTATACCGCAAGTAACGGTGCCAGTCTCTTTCTGCCAGCTGCTGGCTACTACAGAGTGGGCAGTGTTATTGACGCAGGCAGTAGAGGCGACTATTGGTCGAGTACTCTTGGAAATCCCACACCAGATTATGGGGAAGGGTTGTATTTCTTTGGAGACTCATTCGTCAACGACAGAAACTATTCCCGCTATTTAGGTCTATCTGTTCGCGCAGTGCGTTCCACACGACAAAGCAAATGAGCATTCTGTGATTATTCATAATCAATTGAATGAAATATTGATAAGACAAGAGACTTGGGGATATGGGGCAAATGTATTTGTCCTGTATCCCTTTGCATAAGTCGTGATATGGCTTGACTCTGTTATAATCTGTTTTTCGGCTGCCACGGTGTGCCAGCCCTACACGGTTGGGTGGTAGGGCTAGCACACTGCGGCAGCTGCGTTTCGGCAGGGGTTTGTTTTTTGCTGGCAGGGTGTGTTTGTTTTTCGGCAGGGGTTTCATTTCATTTCACCCCTGCCTAACATCCGCCGTCACTCCGTGACTTCCTTCGGCACACGAGGTCACCCCTACCTATTGAAAAGTGATAACCATAAATAGTTTGGGCCAAAACTTCAAAATTTTCGCAGTTTTGGCCCAAAATCAAAATTGTTGTTTTTGGTATAAATTACTTAATATCAATGTTTTAAATACAAAAATGTAAATACCAAACCATCTAAAATTTTACCACATCATCAACGAAAATGAAGATATTCCACCGCTTCCGGCCCCTCATTAAACACCAAGTCCAAAACACTCAAATCCTCCGCAAAGGGAAATTTTGTGCCGAAAACTTGGTAATATTCTGGAAATGAGTTGTTTTCAATCGCCTTCTTCGGGGTGAAAGCCTCGCGCAAGTCGTTCTCGACCTCGTGCATATAATCCGTCGTGTGTACGATTTCCTTCTTAACCTTCAGCATCCTCAATACCGCCTGCAAAGCCGCGTCGTTCAAATCTACAAGTCGCTCGAAATGACCTTCGAAAATCGGCCGCAGATAGTCATAATAATGGTCGAAGTAGGGCGCAGCCTTGTAAGCCGACTCCAAACAGCGGCTGTGGATGTGCTGCCACGGCTCCACGGGGCTGATTATTATGTCCTTGGTCATGGTGTGGTTGCCGTGTACCTTAACCACTGGCACGCTTAGGCTCTCCACGCCGTTGGCCGTCATCACGCGGCAGCGGTTGCGGTAGGTCTGCTTGCGGTAGGTCTCAAACACTTCAATTAAAGGCTCGTCTTCAGCGAGAAAACGAGCCATGTAACTGATGCTTGGGAAATAGGCTGTGGAGAAAAGTGTCATTTAATCAATTGTTCCTCAACGACTTTCCTGTATCCCTCTTCCGGCAAGGCCCCGACTTGCATCGTCGGCTGGCCCTCCAAGGGGATGAACAGCACCATGGGGATGCTTTTCACCTGAAATGCTGCGGACAGGCCGCGCTCTTGGTCAGTGTTGACCTTGTAAACCAGCAACTTGCCGTCGTATTCCTCGGCCAATTTCTCCATGATGGGAGCCACGCGGCGGCACGGTCCACACCAGTCGGCGTAAAAGTCGATAATGGCAGGAAGTTCGCCCTTATAGATAAAGGTGTTCGGGTTTTTCTCAAAGTCCCATACTTTCTTCAGAAACTCGTTGTAAGTCAAATGCTTGACCTTCGATTCTTCTTTCTTTTCTTGCGCGTTGGCAGTGAAGCCAAAGGCAAGGATTGCAATAGCGATTAGGATGGTTTTTTTCATGATAATGGTTGTTATTTTTTGCTTTTCATTTTTCCATTTCTTTGATGAAATCTTCTAGACTGTCGCATTCGTACACTCGTCCTTCATCAAGGTCTTTCAAGGATCGTTCGTAGGCTGTCATTCTTTTGCGCCGAGGCCTAGAAACTTTTCCAACCCCACGTAACATGCTGATGGCCTTTTTGATGTCGTTGATAAGCGACATGTCCTTGATGTCAACTATCAATTGTCCCTCGGCAGGAATGTTTGCAGTGTTTGCCATGATACCTGTTTTTTGTGGTTTTACGGCTGCAAAAATAATCAAACTATCGGAATTTTGCCGCAAAACATGTTCCAATTTCGTTTTTTTTCTACTTTTGCAGCTTCAAATCAATGCTAATTATTATGCTAAATACTTGTAAATTATTGATTATCAATGTAATGGGGGGGGGTAAAACTCCTTTCCATGTTTTTTCATACCCTTAGTCCAAGACGGGCCGAAATGGCTTGCCTTGGATTTTTTTGTGCCTGCCATTGCGAACGGAGCGGCGCAAGGCGGGTCTTCGGAATCCTTGAATCTTAAATCTTAAATCTTTAAATGTTTCACTAAATCATCACAAAATGTTCAGAAAAAAGAATTCCCTGAAAGCCATCGCGCTTTCGCTTGGGCTGGCGGCCATGCTGCTGTCGGCCAACAACCTCGCCGCCCAGGACGGCGGTCTTTTCAGTCGCGGTGCCACTGCTGACAATGAGACAAGCAACACCCGTGGCTTGATGAACATCAACCTCAACACCGAAGACGGCATCACCAACGGCAACTTCGGCGAGCAGCCCGCTCCCCTCGGCAGCGGCCTTGTCCTGCTGATTGGCGCCGGCCTCGGCTATGTGGCTCTCAAAAAGAAGGAGGACGAACAATGAAAAGACTTGGAATGATTGTGATGGCCGGCCTTTTGGTGCTGGGCCTCGCACAGTGCAAGAAAGAACAAACCAACAACACCCAAAGCGAGGGCAACGTTGTGAGGATTACGCTGAACGTTGGCCCTTCGACAGGCTCAGGGACCAACAACGGCTCAAGGGTGAATGTGGATCCGGATGCTATGGATCAAGTCACTTTTGCAAGCGGCGACCAGATTGTGGTGGCCAGCAACGGCGCAGTGGTCGGCACGCTGACCCACGACGGCACGTGTTTCAGCGGCGACATCACCGATGCCACAGAAGGCCAACCGCTCTATTTCTACTTCCTTGGCAACAAGCAAGGAACGGTTGCCAACGGCACCGCCGAATTGACCGTGAACATCAGCGACCAAACGACAGAGGCTGGCTTGCCCGTGATTTCGATGGGAAAATCCACGGTGGATTATTCCGCAGAGGTCACTTCCTACACCTCGCGTCTCTACAACAAGTGCTCGCTGATGATGTTCAACGTGACCACGCCTTCCACGGCTGCCATCTGCATCACGGGGATGAACAACACCGTGACGGTTGACTTCAGCAACCCGACCGACGAAAACTACGGGTTCAGCTACGGCAAGGACGGCGACGGACTGATCACGATGCCCGGCGTGACTTCGGAAAACGACACGACCTGGGCCATCGTGCTTCCGCAAGACGCTTTGGCTGAAGGCGAGGACGGCTCAGTTTATACCGCCGACGATGCTTACGTCGGCACCCGCCCCCAAATGGATGCAATCGAGATGAACACGTTCCTCGATGCAGGCGTTGACCTGACTGCGGCATTTATCACTGCTTTTACCGTAGACTTCAATGACGGCATCTTTCCCGAAGGCTGGACGACCATCGACGCCGATGGCGACGGCTACAACTGGGTGCTTGACACGGAATGCGAGTCTGCCTATGGCTATAACCAAAGCAATGCAGGTTTCAATGGCAGCCACATGATTCTCTCTGGCTCGTACCATAAAACTGAAGGTGCTCTCCATCCCGACAACTACCTTGTGTCGCCTAAAGTGACCTTGCGCAGCGGCAGCACCTTCAGCTTCTATGCTGGCGCACAGGACTATCAATATCCCGCCGAGCACTTTGGCGTGTGCGTCTCCGACAACGGCACGGACTGGACGATGGTTCAGGAGTGGACGATGACCGCCAAGGGCGCGAGTGGCAACAGAGGCGCAGGCCGCGACGGCAACACCCGTGACCAAGGCAATTGGCACCAATATACTGTCGACCTGAGTGCCTACGCCGGACGGAAATACATCGCCATCCGTCACTTCGATTGCTCCGACCAATTCTTTTTGAATGTCGATAATATCAGATTGGGCGACCCCGAACCCGGGACCTCATTCTCACAGAACTTCAATAATTCTGTTTTGCCCGAAGGCTGGACCACCATCGACGCCGATGGCGACGGCTACAACTGGGTGCTTACCAATCAAATGGCAGCCTATGGCTATAGTGCTGCCAATGATGGCCACTATGGAACCGTAGGGATGACTTCAGGCTCATACCATGGATCTGTTGGCCCCCTTACTCCCGACAACTACCTTGTTACGCCTAAAGTGAACTTGGTTCAGGGCAGCACCTTCAGCTTCTGGGCTTGCGCCCAGGATGCCGATTATCCCGCCGAGCACTTTGGCGTGTATGTGTCCGACAACGGCACGAGCGGCTGGACGATGGTTCAGGAGTGGACGATGACCGCCAAAGGCGCGAGTGGCAACAAAGGCAATGGCCGCGACGGCAACACCCGTGACATAGGCAACTGGTATCAATATACCGTCGACCTGAGCGCCTACGCCGGAGAGAAGTACATCGCCATCCGTCACTTCAATTGCAGCGACGAGTTCTTTTTGGAAGTCGACGATATACTGCTGACCGTCAACTGATGACGGGCGGTTCTTCCGAATTTGCAATCACGAGCGGTCGAAAGACATGCAAAAGTATCAAAAAGACATAATAAGTGATAAACAATACAGCCGATTAATACTAAAATTTGGATCATGCCGTTGA
>CACZZO010000008.1 GCA_902785755.1 uncultured Bacteroidia bacterium
CCGCACCGGCAATGCCAAATCCATGCGAACGGTTCTGGCGCATCCGGAGAAATACCATGTCCGTCATGCCGTCAAGATAGGCGACTACAATGTTGGGCGCGACGGCCCACTGCTGACCATTCCGTTCTATATGGCATTTCTGCTAACGGAGGTATAACTGCTCAACGCGACAGGCGGCCTTCTTTTTTTGAGGACCGCCTTGTTTTATCGTTTTCGTCAGGGAAGCGTGTTTTCATTCCGTTGCAAGCAGGGACTGTCGTCGCCTGCTTGAGTTCGGGTCGTCATTTCAGGACTTTGGTGATATGAGGGGGAACCCATAAATAATGAAGACAGGCGGTTTCAACCCTTGCCGGTAATTCGGGTTTTGTCCCCCAAGTCGATGCCATGCAGGGTTATGATGTTCGTCGTATGATTCTTTTTCCTATCTTTGCGCATCATTTCGCAGTCGTTATGAAAGAATTGTTGGTTCGTTCGGTTTCAGGCTTGCTGCTGTGTATCGTAATCCTTGCTTGCGTGTTGGTTTCGCCCTACACCTGTGCCGCTTTGTTGCTGTTTATCGTTGCGGTCGGCACTTACGAGATGTCGAGGCTGTTTCAGATGAATTCCACGGTGGGCGTTGCCGTAGGCGAGGCTTGCGTTTTGGGCACATTCGGCTTGGCGGCAATGGTGGCCTTGCAGGTCATTGGCCAGCAGTGGCTGCTGCTCGAATTGCCGTTGCTCATGTTGCCGTTCCTTTTCGCCTTGTTTTCCAAAAAGTACGATGCCAAGCACATCCTCCCTTATCTGTACGCTTCCCTTGCCTTCCTGAGCTTGCCTTCCGTCCTGATGCTATTCATGTATCGTGCGGAATTGTTTGGCAGTTTGGCCGGTTCGGGGCTGATAGTCTTGGTCTTCTGCCTTTTGTGGGCCAATGATGTCTTTGCCTATCTGACGGGAAAAATGTTGGGTAAGCACAAACTTTTTTCTCGAATTTCTCCCGGAAAGACCATCGAGGGTAGCCTTGGCGGATTGGTGTTTACCGTGGTGGCCATGATGGTTTTCGCCCATTATGCCGCATGGCTTCCCATTTCCAAAGGTATTGGCATGGCGGCCATTGTCGTCATTTTCGGCACTTTGGGCGACTTGTGCGAGTCGATGCTGAAACGGCAGGCCGGAGTGAAGGATTCGGGGAAACTGATTCCCGGCCACGGCGGTATTTTGGACCGTTTCGACTCGGTGATGTTCAGCGTACCGTTTATTTTCGTTTATTTGCTGCTGCTATGAAGATCAATAAAAGGTTACACGAGGAAGGGACAAGAGCCATTTTGATTGCCTTTGCGGTTATTGCCGTAACAATTGTTTTTGTCAATTGGCTTTGGCCTTCGCAAACCATCTGGCATTATTTGTTGTATGTGTTTGAATTTGTGGTTTTTATACTGACCATCCGATTTTTCCGCGTCCCGATTTGGCGTAAGACAACGATGGAGGAAGATGCTGTGGTTTCACCCGCCGATGGCTTGGTTGCGGCCAATGAGGTGGTGCTTGAGGACGAGTATTTCCACGACCGCCGCCGTCAGGTTTCCATTTTCATGTCGATTTATGATGTGCATATCAATTTCTTCCCGTTTGATGGCAAGGTGACCTATTACAAATACCATCCTGGCAAGTTCCTGTTGGCCTTCAAGCCGAAGTCGTCCACTGATAATGAGCATAATACGATTGTTTTGAAGGACAAGAAAGGGCGTGAAATCCTTGTTCGGCAGATTGCGGGTTTTGTGGCGCGTCGCATCGTTTGCGACCTCAAGGCCGGCGACGAGGCCGTTGTAGGTGAGGAGCTTGGAATGATTCGTTTCGGTTCGCGCGTTGATGTGTTTTTGCCTTTGGATGCTGAAGTCAAGGTGAAAATCAACCAAAAGACCACGGGCAAGGAAACGGTTTTGGCGATGCTGAAATAGCTTGAATATCAAAGGATTCCAATGATTTCTTTGAGGCTTTTCACCTCAAACGTCCGCTCCCCCTCAACCGTTTTCCCACCTGCATTATAGAAAATCTGGTCGATGCCGGCGGCGCGGGCACCGTCAATGTCGACGGCCATCTCGTCGCCAATCATGAGGCTTTCTACGGGAGAGGCATTGGCTTTGCGCAAGGCGTAAAGGAAAATCTCAGGGTTGGGTTTCTTCACCCCGACTTCCTCCGAAACGGTCAAGGTCTCGAAATAAGGTTCCAAGCCCGAACCGCTCAATTTGGTGTGTTGCACCTCTTGGAAACCGTTGGTAATCAGATGTAAATGGTATTTCGGCTTCAGGTAGTCAAGCAATTCCATCGTTCCGGGAACCAATCGGACAATGCGCGGCGACCAATACACATAATCCTCGCTGAGTTGATCGGCCAAGGCGGTGTCGTGGACGCCATAATGCGCCAAAGGCTGCATGAAACGGGTGCGGTTCAAGTAGTCTTTGGTGATCTTGTCCTCGCGGTAAAGCATCCAAAGTTGTTCATTCAGTGGATGATACACCTCATGGAACTCATGCGCACTCGGGATGCCAAGGCTTTTCAGATTGTATTTTTCATAGATGCGCTCAAAAGCCACCTCCGCTGCGGCATCGAAGTCCCACAAAGTGCGGTCGAGGTCGAAGAAGATATGTTTGTATTTTTGACTTGGACCCTTCGACAGGCTCAGGGTTCCTTTGGTCGTTGAGCTTGTCGAAACGCCCGCATTACTAATCATTTGTCTTTGCCACTCAAACAAAGCCACGGCTGCGGCATGGCTCACATTGAGCGAGCGCGTAGGGCCGGGCACGGGAATATAGACTACCATGTCGCATTGCGACAGGAGTTCGTCGCTGAGGCCGTGGCTCTCGCTGCCTACGATGAAGGCCACGTTTTCAGGAAGTTGCGTTTCGTAGATGCAGGTGGCGTTGTCGGTGGTTTCGATGGCGACGATGGTTTTGCTTTCGGGCACAATCTTGTGCAAATCGGTTTCTTCGCTGAAATACCAGCGGATGTTGTCGCGGCTTGAGGCGGCGGCGCGGCGCACCTTGCCGAGGCGATGTTCGTCCTCCTTGCCCAAAAAGCAGATTTCGGAAGCCCCGATGTTGTCGGCCAAGCGAATCATGGCTCCGATGTTGTCAGGCGTGAGGAGGTGGTCGGCGATGAGGATGGGGTGGGGAACCTGATCAAAAAGTTTCTCTGGCGCAAGTTTCCCGAACAAATCGTTGGATTTTAAGTAGGTCATTTCTGTAAGTTATTGAATGACAAACTTTTTTGTGATGATGGCATCGTTGTTTCTGATTTGGATGAAATACACGCCTTGAGCCATTCCACTACATTGCAGTTGCATGGCTCCTGCGCTTTCTCCACTCGCGATTTGTCGACCGATTTCGTTGAAAATCCTATAACTGAAGTGTTCTCCCAAGCTGATATACAAGATGTTATGGGCAGGATTCGGGAAGAGTTGCACCTCTTTGTGGGTTATTGTATCCACGAATGTGTCGACGGTGACGGTGACGAATGTCGGGAGGGAGAATTGCTGTTTTGCATTGAAGGATGAAATATCGTAGGTGTAGGTGCCAATATTCTGGAAATCAGAGAAAATCGTTTCGTGTTGCACGGCAATCTGCTCACCATTACGGCAGATGATGTAGTTTTCGTCTGTGCTGGTGCTATCCCATGAAAGGCTGACTTCATTAAGGTTGACATGGGCCTCCACATCGAGGGAAGGCAGGAAGGTGAAATTCTGCGCTCCGCTTTGTTGTGTGTTCCCGACATCGATAATCTCGATTCCTGAAAGCGTGTGTGGCTTGGCTTCCAATCGGTAAAACACCTCAAAACTGGATCCGTTTGACACCGTGCGAGGTACGCCGAAAGCCGCCTTTATTGTGGTCGTGTTTCCAGCAGGAATGTCCCCGATGTCGTATAGCATTTGGCTGAAAATCAGCTTGGAGGAACAACTGAACAGTTGCAGCCGCGCTTGGTGTGCATCGCATGACCCCGAATTTTTGATATTAATTAATAAGGTGTCGGGAGTCCCGGGACGCACGGTGTTGGTTGGCTCGAACTGCGATAAGGTAAGGGTGGGTGCATGGAGTTTCATGCGAAAATGGCTCTCCCAAGAGTGAATTCCGTCCGAGCAAGTGAGGATGAAATTGGCATGGATGCCATCATTAATCAGTTCATTGACAGAGATTTCAAATTTGTTTTTGAGCGTGTATTCGGCAAGCGCATCGATATTGGGAATGGTGGCGAAGCCGGAATTGATTTCAATGAAGGGCGAATCCGTGCTGAGGCTCACTTGAACATTGGTGGCAGGCTCGTTTCCGAGGTTTTTGACGGTCAAGTCGAGGCCGAAAGTCTCGCCGTAGTCGGCAAGGCCGTTGGCATCGTTGATGCTGAAATTTTCGTAAGTGAGGAAAGGCCCGTTGGCGGGAATGATTTGAATGTCTTGATAATGAGTCACTTTGTTGAAACCTGTCACTGCCAATTTAGCGGTTCCGGCCACTTCGGGACAGGTGAAAGTGAGCCTGGCTTCCCCATCGATGACGGGTGTGCTGCACAGCACCTCGCCGTTGAAGGAGAGGGTGGCCAAGGCATAATCTACATCGGCGGTGATGAGGAGTTCGGTTTGCTCGAAGAAAATGGCTTCGGGTTGGCAAGTGACATTCATTTCGGTAGGATTGGCGGTGCGCAGCAGCAGGCTCGGGTCGCCAAACAGAATCCATGTGTTGTGCGTGTTGCCATCATCGCTTGGATGCAAGTCCAAGATTTTCATGTTGCCGTTGAGCGAAGCCCCGCCAAAAGTATGGTGGAATTGGTTGGCACTGCGCCATTCGCAAAGGATATCGACCATCTCATCCTGACCCGTCATGGGCGGCTGCCAAGGTTGCGAAATCCAACTGAACATGCCTCCGATGGCACCAGTAGGAACGCCTGTGGCATTGTTGGTGGCACGCATCCAAGCCTCGGCGAAGCAATTCACATTGAATTGGCCATTGTAGCAAGCCGTCGACCAGATGAAGGGCCATTTGTAGTCGTTGACCAAGGCGTTTACATGGTTGTTGCTGAAATTGCCTACATACCAGCTTGTTGTGGAGCCGTGGTTGCAATAGTTGCAGATGCCCGCGCCAGCGTTGAAGTTTTCGCTCAGTTTGGCGGCATTGGTGCCGGTGCCTACTCCGCGATAGTGTTGCGAAACTTCGCTATAGGTATAGTGCAATAAAGTGTCACGGATGTAATCAATGTGTACGTAATCGGATTCGCCGTGGTTGTGCCCGCTGCCCGAGCCTTCGTTGGCTCCGATGCCGATGCCCTTGCCGAGCCAATCGGAGGTGGAAGGCATGTCGCGCTCATAGTAAATCACCTTTGCGACTTGGTTTTGCACATCGGCCACGCTCCCAGCCGAAAAACGTCCGACGAAGATTTCGGGATAGTCGTCGTTGCCTTCGAGTTGGCCAAACCAAATGTCGGATGCGCCTCCGTTCATTGATTTGGGCGTGAGGTCGGAATAGTCGCCGACGAGGAGCACATAGCACAAGTTCTCCTCCGGGTTGTCGTAATGACTGAGAATGAACGACTTGATTTGTCCGGCATTGTTGCCCCCAATCTCAGATAGGCTGACCAATGTGGTAGGTCGTCCCGACTCGTTTTTCCAGTCCACAAAGGGCTGCATGGCCTGCAAATACTGGTTCGGGCAGATGACCAACATCTCGCCCTCGTCGGGGATGAAAGTGTATCTTGTCGCCTTTTCCCGATAGTTAAGGAAACGGTGGCGGTACATCTCTTGGGTTTCGGGCGATAGTTTCGTCGAGCCTTTCTTGCGAGCGATTTTCGGGTTGTTTCCTTTGTCGCCGACCTTTTTCATTGTCAGGGTCAAATGCGTGTAGACGCGCAGGGTTTTCGTAATGGGATTGTAGGCAAAGGGATAGACCAAAACGTTTTGCCCACGGCAATCGCGGAGAATGTAAGGTTTGTCCAATTGTGCCTGAAAATCAGGGAAAAAGCGGTTTTGGGAATAGGTTTCGCCATAGCGGTAGGGAACTGTTTCGGGGTCGATTTCGCGGCTGAAGTTGCCCTTCGAAGGCATTATTTCCATGTTTTCAAACTCCTGAAATTCCGCGTTTTTGACCTCAATTTCCATTTCGGCCATGTCGCCGATGAGGATGGGAATGGCAAACAAAGGCAGGTCGGGGGCGGCTTCTTCCAACATGGAGGCCATCTTGGGCACGGTGATGAGGCTTTGCTGCCCTCTCGGTGTGCTGACAGATTCCTTGTAGAACCCTTGCAACGCAAAACTCACAGTGGTTTCTTGCTCCGAATCGGAAAGCAGTTTCACGCTCGGCGCGATGGGTGTTGAACTGCCACAATTAATCCATTCTTGTGAGAATAAATTGATTATCAATAGATTGAAGATAAGAAATGCCAAACCTTTTTTCATTGCACAATGGAATTTGCCACAAAAATACAGATTTTTTTTGACATTGTGCTTGTTGATGCGGCTGACTTATTCAATCCACATTGCCATGCAAATAGGAGTTCTCGCCGCTGATGCCGTTTTTGGTGGCTGAATATTGCGACAGTTCCTCGTCGGAGTGGCTGATGTCCACGTTGCGGCGCAGGTAGGCGGGCTGGTTTTCGAGTTCCTCCAAGCCGCGTGCGGTTCTGAAGTTCATGCTCAGGGCGCGGAGACGTTGTTTCTTCAGCATCTCTTTCGGGTCGATTTCCTTGGCCTTCTTCGCTTCAAGGACGGCCACCTTCTGCTCGGCCTTGGCCTGCACTTCCTCCTTGGTCATGATGCGCGAGGTGATTTCAAAGCCTTCATCGTCGTTGCCGGTGGAACGGAAAGGATTGTCGAACACCTTGACGACGGGTCTTTCCTCCTCGAAATGCACCGCTGTAGGCCTTTCCTGAACGGGGGCAGCGGGTGTAAACTCCACCGTCGGCTCATTGAGTGGTTCGTCGTCTTCGGGATGGTTGTTTTCAACTGTTTGTGTCGGCCTTTTGACAGGCTCAGGGGCCTTGGGTGATTCCGTTGAAAACAGGGAGTGGACGGTCTTTTCCTCGTGCTTTTCTTGTGGAACGAATTGGCCTACTTCTGTGGCGGCAATGGAACCCACGGCGGGCCTAACGGGAGCGGCATTTTCCTCGTCCTTCACTTGGCCGTTCAGGTCGTAGACTTTCTTCGGCTGGGTGGAAGGGGTGGGGGCTTGCTTCTCGTTCAAAACTGTGCTGTAGGGCTTTGCGTCGTGATTGAAACCGGTGGCAATCAGGGTGACGCTGAGAGCTTGGCCGAGGCTTTCGTCGGTGCCGTTGCCCCAAATCACGTCGGAGTTGTTGCCGCAGGCGTTTTGGGCGATTTCGAGGATTTCGTCGACTTCGTCCAACGAGACTTCATCGGTGCCTGAGGTGATGTAGAGCAGGATGTTCTTTGCCCCTTCAATATTGGAATCATTGAGCAAGGGCGAGTGGATGGCATCCTTGATGGCTTTCTCGGCGCGGTTTTCGCCTTCGGCCACGCCTGCGCCCATGATGGCCTTGCCGCTGTCCTTCATCACGGTTTTCACGTCCTCGAAGTCGACGTTGACATAGCCGGGCACGGTGATGATTTCGGCTATGCCACGGGCTGCGGTGGCCAACACGTCGTCGGCCTTCTTGAAGGCTTCGGAGAGTTTCATGTTGCCGTATTGGTCGCGGAGTTTGTCGGTGCTGATGAGGATGAGCGTGTCGACGCACTTTTTCAGTTCCTCGATGCCCGACAGGGCCTGCAACTTGCGCCGGCGGCCTTCTCTTTCCATCGGCATGGTGACGATGCCCACGGTGAGGATGCCTTTGTCTTTGGCCAATTTGGCCACCACGGGGGCTGCACCTGTGCCTGTGCCGCCGCCCATGCCAGCGGTGACGAACAGCATCTTGGTTTCGTCGTCGAGCAGGGCTTCAATCTCGTCGCGGCTCATTTCGGCGGCCTCGCGCCCGATGTTGGGGTCGTTGCCGGCCCCGAGTTCGCGCTTGCCGAGGTGAACCCGCGTTTTCACGTTGCTTTTCAGCAAGGCTTGGTGGTCGGTGTTGCAAAGCACGAAATCAACCCCTTGGATGCCCTCTTCCATCATGTGGTTGACGGCGTTGCCGCCGCCGCCGCCCACACCGACGACCTTGATATAGTTGGGCTTTTGCGCATCGACGGGCTTGAAAACTTCGTCGTTGCTGTTGCTGAATGTATAGTCTTCTGCCATGGTTTTGAGGATTTTTTAGGGGTTAATCAATGTCGTCAGGGATGAAAATTTCGGTGAACGAAGTTACGATTTTTTTCAGGTCGATTCCTTTTTTCTTCTTCTTTTTGGAGGTGGATTCGTCCTTTTCGTCGGGGATTTGTGCCGTTTCGGGTTGCGTCACGATGATTTCTTGCTTTTCGTACTGCTTTTTCCGCTCCATTTCTGCCTGCTTCGAGGCTTGAAGGAAGTCGTCGTGCTCCATCCGTGCGACGGTCTCGATGACGATGCCGATGCCGGTGGAATACATCGGGCTTGACATTTCCTTCATCTTGGTTTGGTTGAGGTGCTCGTTGGGGTAGCCGATGCGCACTTCCAAGCCGGTCTTGAACTCGGCCAACTGCTGGATGTGCTTCATCATGGCGCCGCCACCGGTGAGCACTATGCCCGCAATGAGTTGGTTCTCCGTTTTCGCCTTCTGGATTTCATAGTTCACCAACTCGAAGATTTCCTCCAAACGGGCTTGGATGATGTGGGCCAAGTTCTTGAAAGAGATTTCTTTAGGCTCGCGACCACGGATGCCCGGGATGGACACAACCTCGTCGTCGCGGTTCTCGCTGGCAAGGGCGGAGCCGAACTTCACCTTCACCTCCTCGGCGTAATGCTTGATGATGGAGCAGCCGGTGCAGATGTCCTCGGTGATGATGTTGCCGCCGAAAGGAATCACGGCGGTGTGCTGTATTTTCTTGTTCTTGAAGATGGCAATATCGGTGGTGCCGCCGCCAATGTCGACGAGGACCACACCAGCGTCTTTTTCCTCCTCATCGAGGACGGCTTGGGCTGAGGCGATAGGCTCAAGAATCATGTAATCCATCTCAAGGCCAGCGCTTTGGATGCACTTCACGATGTTTTTGGCCGCCGAGGTCTGCCCGATGATGACGTGGAAGTTGGCTTCGATTTTATTGCCCAACATGCCCACGGGGTTGGTGGCCAATTCACCATCGACGTAGGTGTCTTGACGGATGACGTCGATGATTTCCTCGCCCGGGGTCATATTGATTTTAAAGGTGTCGTTGCGCAGGTGTTCCAATTCGGCCTCGGTGATTTCGGTGTCGTGGTTGTCGCGCATCATTACGCCTCGGTGTTGCAGGCTCTTGATGTGCTGGCCGGCGATGCCCACGCTGACGCGGTTGATTTCGACGCCCGACTGGTCGGAGGCCTGCTTGACGGCGGTCTTGATGGCCTCGACGGTGTCGAAAATGTTGGTGACGACGCCTCTCCTGACGCCCGTTGATATGGTTTTTCCGTAGCCGAGAATCTCGATTTTCCCGTTATCGGCTTTCTGGCCCACGATGCAGGCCACTTTGGTGGTGCCGATGTCTAATCCGACGATGATTTTTCCTTCACTCATAGCATTATCGTTTTGTACAGACTATTTGATTTTTATAATTCAGATTGATGATTTTCATGGTTTGGGTTTCGGGCCTGTCAATCCGCTGTTTCATAAAGATTTCCAAACGGTTCAACTTGTCGGCGGCGAGGCAGGTGTCGCCCACGATGACACGCGCATCCAAGCCTTTCACGGTGAGTTCAAACTGGTTTCGGTTGTTGCAATACAGTTGCCCGACGCAACTCTCGATGAAGGGATTGGCATCAATCGCCTTGAACCAATGCAGGGCGTTGAGGATGTTGCGGTCGGGGTCGAGGGTGTCGCAAAGGGCGTAGGCGGTCGTGTCGTTGCGCAGGTCGAAGTTGCCGCTGGCAATCAGCATGTAAGGCGTGTAGTTGCTGCACGAGGGAATCACGATGCCTTCGCGGGTGACGTAAACGGAATGGCCATTTTTGCCAAACACCCTGAATTGCGGCTCGTATTCCTTGAAACTGACGTTCAGGTTGCCGTCGAGGTCGATGTAGGCGGCATTGCTTTCAATCCACGGGTTGGCGTCGAGGTGCCTTTGTATCTTGATCATGTCGACGGTGCCGATTTTCGAGCGGCAGACGTTTTCCTCGATTTCGCGGTGCAGCACGCTTTTCCTCACGAAACCGCTGTCAGTGGCGGGCATCAGATTGACGGACTTGACGGGGGTGTTCAGGTAGTTTTCCCTCGCGAAGATGAACAAAACGACCAACGCAGCAGCCGTTGCAACCCATAGCACTATGCTCAAAATCTTCTTTACCATGACTTTATCAGTTCTTCGAAAAGTTCAACATATCGGTCGATGTCGCCCGCGCCCATCGTCACCAAAAGTTCAGGTTTTTCGCTGTCAATCAGTTTGATGAGTTGGGTCTTGGCGACGAGTTTTTTGTCGGGCATTTGTATCTTGTCCAACAGGACTTGCGACGACACACCCTCGATGGGTTCTTCCCTCGCGGCATAGATGTCCAAGAGAATAAGTTCGTCGGCGGTGGCCAGCACCTCTGCAAATTCGTCCATGAAGTCGCGGGTGCGACTGTAGAGATGGGGCTGGAAAACGAGGGTGAGCCGTCGGTTGGGATAGAAGTCCCTGATGGCTTGCAGGCACGAGCGGATTTCCTCGGGATGGTGGGCGTAATCGTCAATGTAACAATATTTTTCTGTGTTGATGCGGACATCGAAGCGACGCTTCACGCCCATGAAGGTGTGGAGTGCCTCGGCGATGGCGTTGCGCGACACACCGATGCGCCGTGCGGCAATGAAGGCGGCGGTGGCGTTCAGCACATTGTGGATGCCGGCGAGGGGCATAATGATCTTGAACTTGTCCTGACCTTCGCCCTTGATGTAGAACATGGTGTAGCCGTTGCCGCTGCTTCCCATGATGATTTGGTATTTGCAATCGTCGCCGAAACCATAAGTGATTTTGTTCCAAGCCTCAACATCAAGACCTTCCTTGACGATGACATTGCGCTTGGTGAGTTTCGCGAAGTCGTTGAAACTCTCCACGAGATGCTCTTTGTCGCCGTAGATGTCCAAATGGTCGGCATCGATGGAGCCGATGATGCTGACGTCGGGGTGGAGTTGCAAGAAGGAGCGGTCGAACTCATCGGCCTCGACCACGAGGATGCTGTCTTTGGGCTTGCCTAAGAGCAAATTACTGTCGAAGTTTTTGGCGATGCCGCCGATGAAAGCGGTGGTGTTGAGGCGGCTGTGGTTGAGGATGTGGGCAATCATGGCCGTGGTCGTGGTCTTGCCGTGGGTGCCGGAAACAGCGATGGTGAAGTGGTCCTTCGAGATTTTGCCCAAGGCTTCTGAGCGTTTCAGAATAGGCAGTTCGCGTTGGCGCAAGGCCTCAAATTCCTTGAGGTCGTGGGGCACGGCGGGCGTGTAGATGACCATGTCGATGGATTCGGGCAACAATTCGGGACGGTCTTCGTAATGGATGGCCATGCCTTCCTTTTCCAATTGAAAGGTCAGCCGCGACTTGGTGCGGTCGTAGCCGGCAATGGCGTAACCCATGCTTTGGTAGTATCGGGCCAAGGCGCTCATGCCTATTCCGCCGATGCCTAACATATAAATCGTATGTCCTTCTCCGTTGGTCATTTTGTCATTCGTTTTTTTTGTTTGTTGGGCAGGGGTTTACACCGCCTGCCTATTGTTCTGCGTTTTTGTTTGCAGGGGTTTACACCGCCTGCCTATTGTTCTGTCGCCCCTACGGGGCTGGTTTTAACTCTAATCTCTAAACTCTAAACTCTCAACTATCACCTCGACTATATCATCAGCGGCATTAGGCCGGGCAAATTTGCCGATGTTCGCGCTGAGTTTGGCCTGCAATTCGCGGTCGTCCTTGAGGCGGAACAGCGTCGGGACGAGTTCTTTCTCCGTGTCGGCATTGCGCACCATGAGGGCGGCTTCGGCGTTGACGAGTTGCTGGGCGTTCTTTGTTTGATGGTCTTCGGCGGCGGTGGGCAACGGCACGAAAATGACGGGCTTTTGCACCAAGGCCAATTCCGAAATCGACATGGCACCGGCACGCGAGATGACCATGTCGGCCAAGCCGTAGGCCAAGTCCATGCGGTCGATGAAGATAGTGGGCTTCACTTGGTCTTGCAAGCCCAAACGGTTCACTTCCTCCTGAGCCTGAGTGATATAAGTCTTTCCGGTCTGCCAAATGAGTTGCAGGTCGCTGTCCTTGAAAGCGGCCAATTGTGCGCTGATGCCCTTGTTGATGCCCAAGGCACCTTGGCTGCCGCCCACCAATAGCGCAACAGGTTTCTTCGGGTCGAGATGGAAGTATTCGGCGGCTTCCTTGCGGGTGCCGTTGAGGACGATGTTGGCCCGCAGCGGATTGCCCGTGAAGTGTATCTTTTCGGCAGGGAACCATTGGTCCAAGTGGTCGTAGGCCACGCAGATGGCCTTGGCTTTCTTACCCACATTGCGGTTGGTTTTGCCCGGATAGGAGTTCTGCTCCTGAATGACCGTCGGGATGCGCAAGTAGTTGGCAGCCATCAAAGTAGGTCCGCTGGCAAAGCCGCCCACGCCAATCACCACATCGGGCTTGAAGCGTTTCAGGATGGCGATGGCGCGGTTGATGCTGTCCATCAGTTTGACAGGCAGCGCGAGTGAGCGGATGTCCTTGGTGAAGCCGCTGATCCATAGGCCTTTAATCGGGTAGCCAGCCTTCGGCACGCGCTCCATCTCCATACGGCCTTTGGCACCAATAAAGAGGATGTCGGCCTCGGGGAATCTCCGCTTCAAGGCATCGGCGATGGCGATGGCGGGAAAGATGTGGCCGCCCGTGCCGCCGCCACTAATCACGACTTTCAGGTTCTCTTTCATTTTCAGATATTTCTGTAATTGCTTGTATTTCTTGTTCTTTGCTGATGCTCTCGTCCATGCTGCATGTGACGCTCAGGATCATGCCCAAAATGAGTCCCGTGGCCATCAATGAGGTGCCGCCCATGCTGACGAAGGGCAATGGTTGGCCCGTGACAGGCAGCAGCCCGATGCTGACGCCCATGTTGACCATTCCTTGCATGATGACCAAAAAGCCCAAGCCGAAGGCCATCAACGAGCCGAAGGTGAGCGGACGTTTGCCCACGATGCGGATGACGCGCGTGAACAGAATGACATACAACATCAGCACGATGATGCCGCCTAACAGTCCGTATTCCTCGATGATGATGGCATAGATGAAGTCGGAGTAGGGGTGGGGCAGGAAGTTGCGCTGTTCGCTCTTGCCGGGACCTTTGCCGAACACCGAGCCTGATGCCACGGCAATGTCGGCGTATGTGCGTTGCAGGTGCTTGTCGTCGAAGCGGTTGATTTCGCCCTTGTCTTCGCCCATCGATTTCAGGCGGTTCGACCATGTCATAATGCGGTTTTGCTTGGCCTTGTATTCGCCTTGTTTCGCGCCAATCGTCAGGGCTTGCTCGTGTTCTTTCAGCCGGTGCTTGTTGTCGATGCTGGTCTTGACGGCATCCAAGGCAAGATAGAATCCCATGCCGACGACGCAAAGACCAACAAGGGCAAGCAGGTGGAGGAATTTCACCCTGCCGATGAACAGCAGCACCATGCAGACCGTCACCAAAATCAGGGCGGTTGAGAGGTTTTCGGAGAAAATCAGGCCGGCGGTGGCCAAGATAGGCAAGGCCAACTTGACCAAGAAGTCCTTGAAGTTGTCCTTGGTGTCGCCCATCATCACCAACTGGCGAGCCAAGTAGGTGATGAGGATGATTTTCGCCATTTCGCTCGGCTGGAACGAGAACCCGCCTACATTGATGGAGCGATTTGCGCTGTTGAGATTTTGGCCGAAGGCGAGAGTGTAAAGCAGCAGCGCCAAGCACGGAATCATCAGCAGCAGGGCCGCTTTCGCGTAGTGCTTGTAGTTGATTTTGGAGGCGGCAAACATCATGAGGAAGCCAAAGACGAGCATCCCCAAATGCTTCATCAGCACTGTGCCCGTGCTGCCTGAGTATTTGGAAACGGCCAAGGCACTGGTCGCGCTGTAGACCACGATGAGCGAGATGATGCCCAACAGCAGCGCGACAATCCAGATGACTTTGTCGCCTTTCAATATCCTATTGACAATGTTCATTTTCCAAATGCTTTACGGTTGCCTTGAACAAGTTGCCACGCTCAATGTAGGTTTCGTCTTCCTTGTCCGACTTGCAGGCGGGCGAAAACAGCACAATGTCGTCTTCGTTGGCCAAAAACGAGGCCGTGTCGACGGCTTCCTCCAAGTCTTTCACTTCGTAGATGTCCTTGATGTCGCGTTGGAAGGCGTTTTTCAGGTTGGCGTTGTATTTCCCAATGCAAATCAGAGCCTTGACTTTCTTCTTGGCCACATGCTTCAGGTCCTTGAAGTCGGTGTCGCGGTCGTAGCCTCCTGCAATCCACACCACAGGGCGCACGATGTTCTCGAAAGTGAACCAAGTGGCGTTCACGGTTTCGGCCCTCGAGTCGTCGTAATACATCACGCCGTCGATGGTGGCAACAAGGTCTTGCCTGTGCTCGATGGTGTCGAGGTCGCTCAGGCTTTGCTTGATGCTTTCTTTTCTGATTTGCAAGATTTTAGACGATATGCCCGCAACCATCGAGTTGCGCTGCTTCTGCTTCGTGTTGGTCAATTCTTCGATGTAAGTCATTTTTTATCTGATTTTGAAAGTTATCAATGTGAACGCGGCCAAAAGGATGGTCACAATCCAGAAACGGATGGTGATTTTCACCTCGTGGTGTACGGTATTGTGGCCTTCGCCGTGCCCTTTGAAAGTGACGGTCGAGTTGGGCCATCTCTCTTTGAACTTGCCATAACTCATGCGGAAATGGTCGTGCAAGGGAGCCGTTTTCCAAATGCGGTGCTTCTTGCCCGTCTTGACGAAACGCTTCACGTCCAAGTCGGAGAGGATTTCGAAAAGGAACACGCCGCATAGCAAGGGCAGCAGCAATTCCTTGTGGATGATGATGGCCGAAACCGCAATGATGCCGCCGATGGTGAGGCTGCCTGTGTCGCCCATGAAGATTTGGGCGGGGAAGGAGTTGAACCAAAGAAAACCGATGAGGGCACCGACGAAAGCGGCCATAAAAACGACAATTTCTTCGCTTCCAGGGATATACATTACGTTAAGGTAACTCGCTGTGACCGCATTGCTGGAGATGTAGGCCAATATCAGCAAGGTCAGGCCAATGATGGCGGAGTTGCCGGAGGCCATGCCATCCATGCCGTCGTTGAGGTTGGAACCGTTGCTGACGGCGGCCACGACGAACACGGTGAGCAGCACGAGAAATACCCACGCGAGATTATACATCCAGCGCGGACCGGCCCATTTGAACAAGTCGGCGTAGTTGAGGTTGTGGTTTTTCAGGAAAGGGATGGTCGTGCGTGTTGATTTCACGTCGGGGCTTTTCACCACGATTTCCTTGTTGTCTTCGATTTTCACCTGCACCGTCTCATTGATTTGCACGGCGGGACTGAGGCGCAAGGTGAGTCCGACGATAAGGCCGAGCAAGATTTGTCCGCCCAACTTGATTTTCGGTTTCAATCCATCCTTGTTCTTCTTGAAGGTCTTGATGTAGTCGTCGGCGAAGCCTAAAATTCCGAGAATCAAGGTGGTAGCTATCATCAAAAGGGTGTAGACACTATGCAGTTTCCCGACCAACAGCACGGGAATCAGTATGGCCGCGATGATGATGACGCCGCCCATCGTGGGCACGCCCACTTTTTTGGTGTTGTAGGGGTCGGTGGCCTCGTCGCGTTGGGTTTCGATGATTTTCTTGCGTTTCAGCATCTTGATGAACCAGTTGCCGAACCACACCGAAATGATGAGGGCAAGAATGATGGCTACCGCAGCGCGGAAGGTGACATAGTTGAACACCCGTGCGCCCGGAAAGTTGACTTTTTGCAGATAATTGAACAGATAGTATAACATCAGCGTGCCTCCTCAAATGCTTCCGACAAGACCTTCTTGTCGTCAAAGTGGTTCTTTATTCCGTTGATTTCCTGATAGTTCTCATGGCCTTTGCCTGCCAAGAGGATGATGTCGCCGCACTTGGCCAAGGCCACGGCGGTGCGGATGGCCTCGCCACGGTTGGTGATGCTCAGCACCTTGTGTTTGTCCTCGTCGGCAATGCCGGCTTTCATTTGGCGGATGATTTCGTCGGGGTCTTCGTAGCGCGGGTTGTCGCTGGTGAGGATGACTTTGTCGCTCAGTTTCACCGCCACGGCTGCCATTTCGGGGCGTTTCGTGGTGTCGCGGTTGCCGCCGCATCCGACTACTGTGATGAGTTGAGAGTTGAGAGTTGAGAGTTGAGAGTTGGAAGAGAAGGTTCCTGTTTTTTTCACTTCGTTGATGGTTTCCAGCACGTTCTCCAAAGCGTCCGGCGTGTGGGCATAGTCGACGATGCCGACGATACCGCTTTTGGAATGTACCATGTCAAAGCGACCATTGGCACCGCGCAACTTGCTGATTTCCACCAACAACTCATCTTTGTTGAAGCCCAAGGACAAAGCCGCGCCGTAAATCGCCAACAAATTGCTGGCATTGAAGCCGCCGACGAGTTGGGTATACACCTCCGTGCCGTTCACCTTGAGCAACATCCCGTCGAAGTGGCTCTCAAGGATGATGCCCTTGAAATCGGCGTCGTGCTTCAGGGCGTAGGTCAGTTTTTTGGCTCTCGTGTTTTGCAGCATGAACGCGCCGTTCTTGTCGTCCAAGTTGGTGAGGGCGAAGGCCGATTGCGGCAGGCCGTCAAAGAATTTCTTCTTGGCGTTGCGGTAGTTGGCCATCGTCTTGTGGTAATCGAGGTGGTCGTGGGTGAGGTTGGTGAAAATGCCGCCCGCAAAATGCAGTCCGGCAATTCGCTCTTGTGCCACGCTGTGCGAACTCACCTCCATAAAGGCGAATTCGCAGCCCTGCTCGACCATTTTTTGCAACAATGTGTTCAACTCGATTGGGTCGGGAGTGGTGTGGGTCGATGGGATGATTTCGCGGTTGATGATGTTCTCGATGGTGGAGAGCAGTCCGCAACTGTAGCCCGCATCGGTGAATAGCCTATATAATAAGGTGGCGATGGTGGTCTTGCCGTTGGTGCCGGTCACGCCGACCAAACGCAGTTTTTCCGAAGGGTTCCCGAAGAAATTGGACGCGGCCACACCCAACACATGCGCCGAGTTGTCGACTTGGAAATAGGTGACGTTTTCGGCTTTCGTCTTGGGCATTTTTTCGCAAACGATGGCCGACGCGCCCTTCTCGATGGCCTTGTCGATGTAGTCGTGGCCGTCCACTTGGGTGCCTTTCACGGCGAAGAAAAGCGTGCCTTCGTTGACCTTGCGGGAGTCGAAGGAGATGTCGAGGATGTCCAAATCCTTCTCCCCTTCGATTTCCAAAAGGTTGCAGTTGACCAATATCTCTTTGATTTTCATTTCTTTTCGAGTTTTAGGTGAATGACGCTGTTGGCTTTGATGGTGTCGCCGGCGTGCAGCGATTGTTCCTTGACTTTTCCCTGTCCGGCAAATTCCGTTGCAATGCCCATGTTTTCAAGCAGATAGACAGCATCGGTGATGTCCATGCCGACCACATTGGGCACGGTGTTCGTTGGCAGTTGGGCTTCCTTGAGGAGGGTTTCTCCACTTTCGGTATGCTCCACGGTGACCCAATCGCTGTTGATGGCGAAGTCGTTGAAATTCTTTGCGATACCGTTGAGGTAGTTGGTTTCCTTGCTGTAGCGCGTGATGATGGGTTCCGTCGATGCAAGTGTTACAGGAGGGAGTGTGTCTGCTTCCGACGAGCCGATGCGCATGGCATAGACCTTTTCGGCAATTTCCCTGAATCCGGGTGCCGACACGCTACCTGCTGCCCAGAAGCGGCCACGGGCGCGGCTCACCATGACGATGCAACTGTATTTCGGCTTGTCGGTGGGGAAGTAGCCCACGAAAGTGGTGTTGTAGAGTTTTCTGCCGATTCCAGGCTCATGGTAGGCGTAGCCCTGCACTTTGTCGTAATATTGCGCCGTGCCGGTCTTGCCTGCCACGCTCACCACGCAGTCTTTGAACTGCTTTTTGGCCGTGCCCCTTATGGTCACGCCTTCAAGCATGGTTTGGAGTTTCTCGATGCCTTCGGGCGAGACGATGTGTTCGTTAAGGACGATAGGGTCGAATTTTTCGATGGTTTGGTTGCCTCGGCGGATTTCGGTGACGAATTGCGGTTTCATCATGCGGCCGTCGTTGGCGATGGCGTTGTAGAGCATCAGCAGTTGAAGCGGCGTGACATTGACTTCATAACCAATTGACATCCAAGGAAGTGATACATTCGACCATAGTTTGTTGCCTTTTTTGTCCTTGTCGGTCGGGTGCTTTATGACGGGTTGCGCCTCGCCCGTGATGCCCGTCCCGATTTTCTTGTTCAGGCCGAGGGCATAAAGGCCGTCGACGTATTTTTCAGGATGCGCGGCGAAGGCTCTCGTGATGAGTACCGCCGTGCCTTTGTTCGATGATTGCTCTATCACTTCCTGCACGGTGCAGATGCCGCCTTTGGCAAAAGCGTGGTCGTCTTTCATCGTGCGGTTCGAGAACTTGATGGGACCGCTGCCGATGTTCACATGGTCGTCAAGTTTCAGGTCTTTGTTGTGGTTGAGCAGCACCACCATCGAGGCAATCTTGAACACTGAGCCGGGTTCGTAACGCTCGGTCAAGGCCACGTTGTAGGCTTCCTCGTATTTTCCCGTTTCGTGGTTGAGTGACAGGTTGGCCAAGGCTTTCACATAGCCGGTTTCCACATCCATCAGGATAGCGCAGCCTTGTTCGGCCTTGTTTTCCGTCAGGGTGTTGTTGAGGGCACTCTCCACAATGTCTTGCAGTTTGATGTCGAAACTGGTGATGACATCGTTGCCGTTTTGCGCGTCGACGTCTTCGTCTGAATCGACGGGAATCCAGTCGTTGTGGTGCAACCGCCTCACCAATTGGCGACCGTTTTGCCCTTTCAGGTAGTCGTTATAGGCACCTTCAAGCCCGAAATAGTAGCCTTTTTCCTCGTTGGCCATGCCGAGCATGAGGCTGGCAAGGTCCTTGTAAGGATGGCTGCGACGGATTTTCTTCTCGATGATGAGTCCGTTTTTGTAGCCTTTTTCCTTGAAAACCACGAATTTCTGCATTTGGCGCAGTTGGGGCTGGGTGATGTTCAGGGCAATCTTGTAGTGGCGGTTCTTTTTGGCCTTGCCAATGGCGAAAAACTCTTTCCATTGGGCAGGGTTGCGGTGGGGCAGCAAGCCTGACATCTGTACGCAAAGCGAATCGATGCTGTTGGCGAAAAGCACGGAGTCGACGGCCTTGTAGTCGAAGAAGACATCGTAGAGCGGAATGGAGGTGGCCATCAGTTGGCCGTCGCTCGAGATGATGTTGCCGCGAGCAGCCTCCAAAACCCTGACGCGATACTCGTTCTGCTCGGCCAATTCCATGAGTTCCTTGTTGTCGCGGGTCTGCACGAGGATGATTTTCGCGATGATGGCTATCCCGAAAATGAGGACGAGGAAATACACCAAATAGGTCTTCCAAAGGGTATCGGTTCTTGGGTCGATTTTCATGGCTTCTCCTGATTTTCGGGTTGTTCAATTTCGATGCGCTTCACGGGTTCGATGGCTTCCTTGAGTCCGGTGCCCACCAATTTCTTGGCTAACACCGACTGCTTCGAGGCCTCCATGATGGCCGACTTCACTTGCACATATTCCACTTGCAAGTCGTTGAGCCTGCGTGTGGTTTGGGTGAGTTCGCGGATGTTGCCCTCGGCAATGTAGGTGTTGGTGATGATGGCCATGAGCAACAATGTGATATAGACCATGAAGGGAAACTGCTTGCTGAATTCCTCCCTCACGAGAAGCCTGCCGTTCAAGATGGAGCCCATCAAGCCTTTGTTGCCTTTTTTTTTCTTGTCTTTCTGTTCTTTCATGGCTTATTTCCTTTCTGCGATTCTGAGTTTCGCGCTGCGGGCGCGGCTGTTGCTTTCGGTTTCCTCATCGGAGGGGACGATGGGCTTGCGCGTGATTATATTATAAGGTGTGAGCAGGTTGCCGAAAAAGTCTTTCTCCTCCTTGCCCTCGGCGTTGCCTGTTTTTATGAAGTTCTTTACCAAACGGTCTTCAAGCGAGTGATACGACATCACGACGAGCCGACCGCCCGAAGCCAACACGTCAGGGCATTGGCCGAGGAATGTCGTGAGGGCTTCCAGCTCTTGGTTGACCTCGATGCGCAGGGCTTGGAAAAGTTGCGCCAACACCTTGTTTTCCTTGCCACGCGGCAAATGGCGTTGCACGGCCATTTTCAACTGCGCAGTGGTTTCGATGGGTTCCGCGTCGCGGGCCATGATGATGTCGGAGGCGATGAGTTGGGGCTGCTGCATTTCACCGTAAAGGCGCAAAATGCGGGTCAGGTCGGCGTGGTCGTAGGTGTTCACTACTGTGGCGGCATCGTTGGGTGTCGTTTGGCTCATGCGCATGTCCAAAGGACCGTCGAAACGGGTGGAAAAACCCTTTTCGGGCGTGTCGAACTGGTGCGACGAAACGCCCAAGTCGGCAATCACTCCGTCAATCTTTCCGCCGTGGTAAAGTTGGATGAAATTCTTGAAATACTTGAAATTCTGCGGAATGAAGGTGAAACGCTCGTCGTCGAAAGCATTCTGCGCTGCGTCCTCGTCTTGGTCGAAAGCGTAGAGATGGCCCGTGGTGAGGCGTTCCAAAATCGCCCTCGAATGGCCGCCGCCGCCAAAAGTGACATCGACATAAACGCCTTCGGGCTTGATGTTCAGTCCTTCGAGGCACTGTTCCAACATGACGGGATTGTGATACATGGCGCCTCCTCCTTATTATTTAATGTTCTCGCTAAGCAGGTTGAAAAATTCCTCATCATCGAGTTCGTTGATGGATTGGTCGTAACGCTCCTTGTCCCAGATTTCCATCTTCGTCGTGACCGAAGTGATAATGACGTCTTTCACGAGCGCACCCTTTTCGATGAGGTCTTTGGGAATTTGCAGACGGCCAGTAGCGTCGAGTTTCACGAAGCGGGCACCGACATTGTACTTGCGCAACACGGCTTCCTGCTTGGCAATGAATTGGCTGAAGGAGGCACGCAGTTTGTCTTGCACCTCGTCCCAGTCCTTTCTCGTGTATAGTTCGAGGCAGGTCGCATGAAGTCCGGGACGAAGCACGAAGCCTTCTTCCACCTGCTCACCCATCTGTTCCTTGAATTCTGAAGGAATCATCAGGCGGCCTTTGGCGTCCAACTTGCAATTGAAATGTCCTACCGGGTAACTCATTTTTGTTCGTCTGTTTTTCAGGTGCAAAATTATGCAATTTCTCCCACTTTGTGACACTTCATACCACTTTTTTCTTAAAAGTTTTCAACCTCCATTGTTGATAACCTTGTGATAACTTGTTCATATTGTTGTTAAGGAATTATGGCTTAATGCGGAGATGATTTGTTGATAAAGTCGGTTTCGCGCTATTTGAAGGATTTTTGCCCGAAAAAGCGATTCCGATTTTTCTTTTTACTATTTTTGCCGATTGTAGAGAGTTTTTCGACTATGGAAACGGAACAAAACAATTTGATTGACCTTCGGAAAATCTTCACGGCCAAGGTGCCCAAGTTGATGAAACACATGCCCGAATGGCTGTTCCGCAAGATTCAGCGGCTGCTGCACGAGGACGACATCAACGAGATTTTGACGAAGTATGCCGACCAACAGGGGCTTGACTTCATCAATGCGGTGGTGGCCGACTTCAACCTTGAAGTGGTGCTGCAAGGTGTTGATAATCTGATGGCTTCAGACCGTATCCTCGTGGCTTCCAACCATCCTTTGGGCGGCTTGGACGGCATCGCCTTGATCGGTGCCGTGGGCAATCATCGTGGCGAAACCCTTACCCCCGTCAACGACTTCCTGATGTTCGTGAAGAACCTGCAACCCATCTTTATCCCCGTGAGCAAAGTGGGCAGCGCGACGGCCAACCGCGAGGAGAGCCTGAAACTCTTCAACGAGACCTTCGCCGGCCCTGCCACGATTTGCTATTTCCCTTTCGGCCTCTGCTCGCGCAAGTCCAATGGCAAAATCATGGACTTGGACTGGAAAAAGACCTTCGTCACCAAGTCGCGGGCCAGCCAGCGCGACATTGTTCCCGTCCACATAGAAGGGCGCAACTCGAATTTCTTCTACAACCTTGCTCTATGGCGCAAACGACTGGGAATCAAGGTGAACATTGAGATGGCTTTCCTCGTCGACGAGTTTTTCAAGCAGCGCAACAAGCAACTGACCATCACTTTCGGCAAGCCCATCCCTTACCAGACTTTCGACCGCCGTTTCAGCGATGCGCAATGGGCCGAGAAACTGCGCACCTTCTCCTATCAACTGCCGAAAGACCCCAACCAGATTTTTGATCCCGAAAAAGAATACACGATATGAAAGATATTATTGCACCGGTGCCTGTGGAGGCCATCATGGACGAGTTGACCCAAGACAAGTTCTTCCGCAAGACGAACAACGGCGGGAATGAGATTTACGTCCTCACCGCACACGATTCGCCTAACATCATGCGCGAAATCGGTCGCCTGCGCGAAATCAGTTTCCGCGACTCGGGCGGCGGCACGGGCTTAGACTGCGACATCGACGAGTTCGATACCCGTGAAGAGGATTATTTCATTCAGTTAATTGTTTGGAATCCAGTCGACAAGGCCATCATGGGCGGCTATCGTTTTCTGCTTTGCGATGGTTTGCAAATCGACGAAAACGGTCAGGTTGACACGCCCACGAGCGAGCTTTTCCACTATTCCGAGAAGTTTGTCAATGAGTATTTGCCATATACCTTGGAGTTGGGTCGCTCGTTTGTGCAGCCCGACTACCAGCCCTCGAAAAGTTTGTCGAAAGGAATGTATTCCCTTGACAATCTGTGGGATGGCTTAGGCTCGTTGGTCGACCTCTATCCCGATGCGCAGTATTATTTCGGCAAGGTGACCATGTATCCGCATTTGGAACGCACCTCGCGCGACATGATTCTGTATTTCATGCAGAAACACTTCCCCGACAAGGATAAATTGGTGACGGTGCGCCCCGAACTCGACCTGCCCATCCTCACCGACCGCGCTTGGTTGGAGAGCCTTTTCTGTGCCGACAACTACCGCGACGATTACAAAACTTTGGTGAGATTGGTGCGTGAGCGCGGTGCTGCTGTGCCGCCCTTGGTGAACGCCTACATGAACCTTTCGCCCACCTTGCGCTCGTTTGGCACGGCCCTCAATCCCGGCTTCGGCAAGGTGGAAGAAACGGGTATCTTGGTGACTATCAAAGACATGTTTGAGGAAAAGGTGAAACGCCACCTGACTTACGACAAAGACGAAACCCCATCACACTTGATTCAAATCAAATAAAGACATGAATATCACGAAAGCCAATTTTTTGATGAGCAACACTCGTTTCGAGTTTTTGCCTAACGACAACATTCCCGAATATGCCTTCATCGGTCGCTCGAATGTGGGCAAGTCCTCGCTAATCAATATGTTGGTGCAGCGGAGGGGTTTGGCCAAGACATCTTCCGTTCCGGGCAAGACGGTGGCCATCAACCATTTCATTATCAACGATTCATGGTATATCGTCGACCTGCCGGGCTATGGCTATGCGCAACACTCGAAGAAGACCCGCGAACAGTGGCGCGTCATGATTAACAACTACATTTCGCGGCGGCGCAATCTGGTTTGCACCTTCGTTCTCATCGATTCACGCATTGAGCCGCAAAACAACGACTTGGGCTTCGTGGAATGGTTGGGCGAGCATCAGGTGCCGTTCTGCATTGTTTTCACCAAGGCCGACAAGGTTTCGAAGGCCGAATTGGACAGGAATGTCGAGGCTTTCAAGGCGCGGTTGCTGGAAGATTGGGAGGAACTGCCGCCCATCTTCATCACTTCGTCGGAGAAAAAGACTGGCCGCGATGAGATTTTGGACTACATCGAAGCACAAAACGCGGAGGTGGCTAATTTGATGAATAAGAAGGATTAACTAATTATAAATCAATTAAAAAAAGAGAACGACTGAAAAGCCGCTCTCTTTTTCTTTTTCGGAAAATCCGATGCTTAGTTCTCAGCCTTGATGTTGTCCATGCCGACCTGCACGGCCTGCATGTTCAGCGGGATGAGCTTGTGGGCGCGCTCCGGCAAGCTGTGGCGCAAGCCCTCTTCGACGTTCTTGTTGTCGATGATGGGGCGAACCTTCAGGAAAGCACCCAAGATGATCATGTTGAACACCTTGCTGTTGCCCATATCGGAGGCGAGTTGTGCGCCTTCGATGCTGTAGATGTGGATGTCCTTACGGGTGGGCTTGTGGGTGATGCCGTTGGGGTCGTAGATGAGGTAGCCACCGGGCTTCACTTTGTCCTCAAACTTGTCGAGCGACTGCTGATTCAGAATGACGGCAGTGTCGAAAGCGTTGAGGATGGGGGAGCACACGCGCTCGTCGCTGACGATGACGGTCACATTGGCCGTACCGCCACGCATCTCAGGGCCGTATGAAGGCATCCAGCTGACTTCCTTGTCCTGCATGATACCACTGTAAGCAAGGATCTTACCCATTGACAAGACACCTTGTCCGCCGAAACCGGCTATAATAATTTCTTCTGTCATTGCTTTGTCGTTTTTAGTTATTTCTTAATCAGCTCGAAATTGTCCTTGAGGTCGCCCAAAGGATAGACGGGCAGCATGTTGTCTTGCAACCACTTGTTGGCATCGACCGCGCTCATCTTCCAGTTGGAGTTGCAGTTCGACACGATTTCAACGAAGTTGACACCGTTCTTGTTCTCAATCTGGTTCTGGAAAGCCTTCTTGATGGCCTTTTTGCAGTTACGCACGGCGGCGGCGTTGAACACAGCCTGACGGGTGACATAGCGCGTGCCGGGCAACTGGGCCAGGAGTTGGGTGATCTGGAGCGGGAAACCGTTGTTCGGAGTTCCGTCGGGCCACTGAGGCATACGGCCGTAAGGTGTGGTGGCGGTCTTCATGCCCACGAGGGTGGTGGGAGCCATTTGGCCACCGGTCATGCCGTAGATACCGTTGTTGACGAAGATCATGGTGATGTTCTCACCACGGTTGCAGGTGTGGATGGTCTCGCAGGTGCCGATGGCAGCGAGGTCGCCGTCGCCTTGGTAGGAGAACACGACCTTGTCGGGCCACACGCGCTTGATACCCGTGGCGCACGCCGGAGCGCGACCGTGGGCAGCCTCGACGAAGTCAACGTCGAAGTAGTCGTAAGCCATAACGGCGCAACCCACGGGGGAGACACCGATGGTACGGTCGTCAACGCCAAGTTCTTCTAAAACTTCGGCGATGATGCGGTGTACAGTGCCGTGACCGCAGCCGGGGCAGTAGTGGAAAGGTTTTTCAGTCAGCAGCTTTGATTTTTCGTAAACCAAGTTTTCGGGCTGGATGATATCTTGTAATGTGATTTCTGCCATTGTCTTATTCTCCTATAATTTGTTTCTTCATAGCTTCGAGAACTTCTTCCGGGGTGTGGATGATGCCACCGACGCGGCCAAAGTGTTCGGCCTTGGCGCGACCGTTGCAAGCCAACAGGACGTCTTCAATCATCTGACCACAGCTCAATTCCACGGAAAGGAATCCCTTGACACCCTTGTCGATGAGGTTACGGATGGCTTGGGTGGGGTAGGGCCACAGGGTGATGGGACGGAGCAAACCGACCTTCATTCCGGCGGCGCGACCGAGTTGCACCGACTTCTGGGCGATACGGGCGCTGGAGCCGTAGGCGACAAATACGTATTCGGCATCGTCGCAGTCAATCATTTCATAGCGGACTTCATTCTTGGTCACTTCGGCATATTTGCGCTGGAGGGCGCGGTTGTGCTCTTCCATGCGGGCTGAGTCGAGGTCCAAGGAGGTGATGACGCGGTGTTGCGTGCCGCGCTTGCGGCCTGTCAAGGCCCAAGGATATTTGGCCTTGATTTCCTCTTCGGTCATGCGGGGCTTTTGCTCAGGCAGCACGACCTTTTCCATCATCTGGCCGATGGCACCGTCGGAGAGGATGCACACTGCCATTCTGTACTTGAAGGCCATTTCGAAGCCAAGCGGCACGAAATCAGCCATTTCCTGCACTGAAGCGGGGGCGAGGACGATGTTGCGATAGTCGCCGTTGCCGCCACCCTTGGTGTTCTGGAAATAGTCGGCTTGCGAAGGTTGGATGGTGCCCAAACCCGGGCCGCCGCGCACCACGTCAGCAAAGACGCAAGGCACTTCGGCACCGGCGATGTAGGCCAAACCTTCCTGCTTCAGGCACACGCCCGGGCTTGACGAGGAGGTCATGACGCGCTTTCCGGCTGCACCGGCGGCGTACACCATGTTGATGGCGGCCAATTCACTTTCTGCTTGAAGAACGACCATTCCGGTGCGTTCGTAAGGGTTCTGTTCCGACAGATACTCAATCACTTCCGACTGGGGGGTGATAGGATATCCGAAATAAGCATCGGCGCCGCAGCGAATGGCGGCTTCGGCCAATGCCTCGTTACCCTTCATCAGTTTTAATTCTCCCATTATGTAAGATTTTTTTGATTTGTTAGACAATTGGTTGGATTACAGGGCTTTCTTGTAGACTTTGATGACACCGTCAGGGCAGGTGATGCCGCAGCTGGCGCAGCCAATGCACGCTTCGGGATTGGCCATGAATGCGTAATTGTAACCTTTTCCGTTTACTTCTTTTGCCAATTCGATGACACCGCAGGGGCAGGCCGTGATGCACACACCACAACCTTTGCAACGCTCGATGTCAACCACGATGGCTCCTCTGAATTTTGCCATATTGATTTGATTTTTAGAATTTGTTGTTTCGTTTTATAATGAGCCACGAAATTAGGGAATTTTGGGGAAACGGTGAGCGACTTTTTGTTTTATTTCTGGAAATTCCGTTAATTTAGACAAATTATAAATAATCATTTGCCATTTTTTGGGAATAGACAATAAGGGATATGAAGAGATTGAGTATATTTGCAAATTATTTGTTGAAAAAGATGAAGCATTTGATAAGATATGTTTTGCTTGCTTTGCTTGCTTTTGGGATGGCCAATGTGCAAGCGCAGGAAAGGCGCAGGGTACTGTTCATAGGAAATAGTTACACGCAGTTCAACAATTTGCCGCAAATGGTAGCCGACATTGCGGAAAGTATGGGCGAAGGGGTTGAGTTTCAAAGCAACACACCTGGGGGATGTACCTTCGAGATGCATTGTCAGAACCTGTCGATGGTGATGATTTGCGAAGGCGGCTGGGATTTTGTGGTATTGCAAGAACAAAGCCAATTGCCTGCATTTCCGATGGATTCGGTCGAAATGTATGTGTTCCCTTTTGCACAACGGTTGGTGGACTCCATTTATGCCCATAACCCAAACGTCGAGCCGATGTTTTTCATGACTTGGGGACGCAAAAATGGCGACACAGAGTTCGGCTACCCGCCAATGGACACATACGAGGGCATGGACAGCCTGCTATATGCAAGGTATATGCAGATGGGAGAGGACAATGATGCCTCGGTTTGCCCTGTTGGGCGCGTGTGGCATTATCTTCGCGACCATAATGCTGATATTGAGTTGTATATGTCGGATGGCAGCCATCCTTCGGTTGCGGGAACTTATGCCGCCGCTTGTGCTTTCAATACCATGTTCTTTGGCCACAATCCCGACAGCATCAGCTATAACCCTGGCCTTGACCAGCAGGAAGCTCGCGCCATCCGATTTGCAGTTCATAAGGTGGTTTATGACTCCCTTTGGAAATGGCAACATCCAGGAAGTCCATCTTCGGTTTTCCATTGGGAAAGTTGGATGCCGGAAATCACCGTGTACCCTAATCCTGCTGATGATGAAGTAGTGTTGCACTTGCCCGAAGGTGTGGTTGCCGAAGTCGTTCTTTATGGTATCGATGGTCGGGAGATATGGCGGAAGAAAAAGGGCAATCCCTGCAATGTCATTGCATTACAGGGATTACCAAGTGGACTTTATGTGCTGAAGGTTGTTACATCGCAGGGCACTGCCGTGAGGCGGATGGTCAAGCGATGAAAATCTTTTGCTTCTATGTAATTGTTGTGTTAAGTGTTTATTTCACCGGATGATCTTCAGCAAACGCCTTCAACCGCTCCGCCAAAACCGGAATCTGTTCCCTTTGTATTAAAGAGGTGCAGGCGCGCACGCCTTGCTTGGTGCTGCCGCAGGTGTCGAGTGAGATGCCAGAGATGCCGTAATACATCATCTCCTCAACGAGATCGGCACCGGTGAAGCCCGGATAGCAGTAGGTGAAATAGAACCCGTCGGCGATTGGCTCACCGCAGTCCTCGTCGTAGGTGATGTAAAAGCCGTTGTCGATGAAGGCTTTCTTCATCAGTTCGGCCTTGCGGCCATATTCCAGCACGTCCTCACGATAGTTATAGGTGCCATCGTTGACGGCTTTCAGCACGGCAGCCAAAGCGTGTTGGGCGGAGTGTGAGGTGCCCGAACTCAATGGGTGCAAGGCACCGAAAAGAATGGCACGCAGGAATACTTCCTGTCCGCAGAAGGCTTTCAAGTCGGCATAGTGGCGTTGGGCCAATTTGTTGCTGATGCCCAACAGAGCGCAACGTTCACCAGCATAACTAAAGGCTTTTGAACTGGAAATCATCAAGATATATTGGTCAGTGTATTTGCCCACGGTGGGTTGGAACGGTGCCACCCCAGGGTGACTGTAGTCCTTGCGGAAGTCCATGCCAAAGTAGGCAAGGTCTTCCATGACGATAACATCATACTTGTTGGCCAATTCGCCGATGATGCGCAGTTCCTCGTCGGTGAGGCACACCCAAGTCGGGTTGTTGGGGTTGGAGTAGAGCATACTATGAATGTTGCCCTTGCTCAGCATCTCTTCGAGTTTGGCACGCAGTTTCTCGCCACGGTATTCGTAGATGTCGAAATGCTCCATCGGGATGCCCAATACCTTGTTCTGGAACTTGTGGACGGGGAAGCCCGGGTCGATGAAGAGCATGGTGTTTTTCTTCGCGTTGGCGTGACCAGCAATCATAAACGAGGCGAAAGCGCCTTGCATGGATCCGACGGTCGGGATGCAGTTGGCGGCATCAACGTCCAAGTCGAGGAAGTTCTTGATGAAGCGCGAGGCTTCTTTTTTCAGCACGGGAGCACCGTCGATGGGCGGATAGTTGGCGGCCACGCCGTCTTGCAAAGCCTTGATTTGGGCTTCTACGCCAACGCGGGCGGCGGGCAGTCCGGGATTGCCTAACTCCATGTGGATGAACTTCTTGCCAGAAGCGGCTTCAAGGTCAAAGGCCAATTTGTTGATTTCACGGATGCCGGCTCTTCCGATGCTCGGCAGACCACTTTCAGCAAAGACTTTCTTTGCCAAATCTTGGGGTACGATATTGTGTTGCATCATATCTATTGAATATTTTTGTCGTATCAAATTTGGAACGGCAAAGTTAGGGAATTAGTTTGACATGTGCAAAATAAAATGGCCTATGGTCAAAAATAGGCGGTTTTATGCTACCTGAAATACACCCTTGTTATCCCCGTTCCTCCGGTTTCCAACGATGCGTCGCAGAAGCGTTCCACCTCGTGGATGTGGCTGAGTTTTTCGCGGATGAGTTTGCGGAGGATGCCGTTGCCTTTGCCGTGAAGGATGCTCACTTCTTTGATGCTGAGGAGCTTGGCTTCGTCCAAGTACTTGTCGACGATGTCCAAGGCTTCATCGGCGCGTTTGCCACGCACGTCTAATGTGAGGTCGAAATGCTCGGCCTTTTCGCTGAGGTCTTCGGCGATGCCCGACTGCCAGCGGCGTTGGGTTTTGCGGGCTTCGGCGCGACTCACCTTGCGGAGTTTGTCGGGCGAGGTGCGCAGGCGGATGCTGTCGAACAAGATGGTGGCGTCGGTGTCGCTGATGGCAAGGATTTCGCCCACCACTTGCATTTCCTCGATGCAAACCGTGTCGCCCACCTTCAGCACGACTTCGGCTTCCTCTTTTTTCTTGGCTTCGGCCACTTCCTTGGCTTTTTGCGCGATTTCTTCCTTGGTCTTTTCAAGGTTTTGGCGGATTTCCTTGGTTTTGTTTTTTTCCGCATGTGCCTCCTTGATTTCCTTGATGGTGCGCTCGATTTGGCTGTTGGCTTTCGCGATAAGTTCCTGAGCCTCAGCCGCTGCGTCGCGGAGATATTGTTTTTTCTTGCCCTCAAGTTCAGCCAAAAGTTTTTTGTATTTCTCCACCACTTCGGTCAGAAGTTGGTCGGCGATGCGCAGGTCTTGTTCCTTCTTGCGAATGGCCTTCTTGTCGACTTCCAACTGTTGCAGCTGCTTCTCGAATTTCAGATGCTGGTCGCCGGTGATGTTGGCTGCGTCGTCGAGGATTTGTTTCGGAAAGCCGATTTTCTTGGCAATCTCGAAAGCGAAAGAAGAACCGGGTTTGCCTGTGAGCATAATGTACATCGGCTGCATAAAGCGCGTGTCGAACAGCATTGCCCCGTTGATGATGCCCTCGTGGTTGTCGGCCAAAAGTTTCAGGTTGGCATAGTGCGTCGTGACCATACCGAAAGCCTGTTTCTTGTTGAGTTCCAACAAAATGGCCTCGGCGATGGCTCCGCCCAATTGCGGCTCGGTGCCCGTGCCAAACTCATCAATGAGGAACAGCGTTTTTCCGTCGGCGTTTTCCAACAGGGCCTTCATATTAATAAGGTGTGAACTGTAGGTGGAAAGGTCGTCCAAAATGGACTGCTCGTCGCCGATGTCGATGAAGAGGCTGTCGAAAAGGCCGCACTGAGAGTCGATGCGCATTGGTGGCATAAGGCCGCATTGCAGCATATATTGCAGCAGGCCAGTGGTTTTCAGGCAAACGGACTTGCCGCCAGCGTTGGGTCCGCTGATGACCAAAATGCGTTCATTTTCATTGAGTTGCAAGTCCAACGGAACGACTTGTTTGCCTTGCTTTTTCAGTTTTTGCTCCAAAAGCGGGTGCCGCGCCTGAATCCAATTTATATAAGGTGTGTCTTTGATTTCGGGCTTGATGCCCCCGATTTCATTGGCCAACAATGCCTTGGCGCGTATGAAATCGAGTTCGCCGAGCATATTCCAAGCCTTGCGCAATTCGGAGAGGTAAGGCCGCAGCAAGCGTGTGAAAGCCATCAATATGCGGTGGATTTCTCGCCTTTCGGCATATTCCAACTCCTTGATTTCGTTGGAAGTGTCAAAAATTTCGGCAGGTTCGATGTAAACGGTTTGCCCAGTTGCCGACTCGTCGTGGATGAAACCTCGGATGGCGCGTTTGTCGCCCGCCTTCACGGGGATGACCAAACGACCGTCGCGGATGGTGATTTCCGATTTCTGGTCTACCCAGCCCGCAGTCTTGGCATCGCCCATAATTTGGCGGATGCGCTTCTCAATGCCGCCTTGCTTGCGGCGGATGCTTTGGCGGATTTCCAACAATTCGGTGGAAGCGTTGTCGGGAATTTCGCCCTTATCATCAACGAGGCGATTGACCTCGGTAAAGATACTGCGTTCAATGAAAATGTTCTCAATCAGCGATTTGAGTTGAGGGAAATTGACCGCGCCTTCCGAATGGCCGAAACGCAAAATGGCTTCCAAAACATTCAGCGAAGGTTTCAAAGCGAACAAATCCTCCACGCTGAGGCAGGTTCCCTCGATTTGGATTTGATGGAAAGCCTCGCGCAAGTCGTGGAAGTCGCGCACGGGGAAAGGCACGCCCGTTTGCAGCAGGCGGATGAACTCGTCAGTTTGCTCCAAACTCTTGAGGATAAGGGCTTTGTCGGTCGAAAATGCCATTTCGTCCACTTTCTCCAAGCCCATCTGACTGATGCAGTGGCCGGAAACCATTTGTCGGATGCTGACGAAGCCGATTTTCTGTTCAAAATTGGTCGGGTAAATCACTGGTCGTTTTTTTAGGTCGCAAAGGTACACATTTCGGTTTACCTGCGCACTCTCGGAAAAAAATATTTCTCAATAGGTGCGCACTCTCTGAATTTTGTGTACCTTTGCACCTGCGCACTCTCGGAAATTGTAGCATATTTCCACCTGCGCACTCTCGGCAATTAAATACTAACTATATGATTTTCAAAAGAAAGATATACAAAAGATTCCTCGAATGGAAAAGGATGGGAGGACAGAAGGCTTTACTCATCGAAGGGGCGAGGCGAATTGGGAAGTCGACCATTGTTGAGGAGTTTGCCCGAAACGAATATAAGAGTTACATTCTTATCGATTTTGCCAAAGCGCGGGATGTGGTGAAAGAGGCCTTTGTGAGCAACCTCAACGACCTCGACACTTTTTTTATGCTCATTTCCAGCGAGTTCAAGGTGAAGTTGTATGAAAGGGAGTCGTTGGTTATCTTCGACGAAGTCCAGAAATTTCCACGGGCGCGTGAGGCCGTGAAGTATTTGGTGCAAGATGGCCGTTATGATTATATCGAGACGGGGTCGCTCATTTCGATTCACGAGAATGTGGCGGACATCGTGATTCCTTCAGAGGAGCGTTGCATAAGGATGTATCCGCTTGATTTCGAGGAATTTTGCTGGGCTTTTGGCGAGGAACAACTTGTCGATTATATCAAGTTGTGCTTTGAAAAGAAGCGACCACTCACTAATGATTTGCACCGAAAGGCGATGATGCTGTTCAGGCAGTATTTGCTTGTCGGTGGGATGCCGAAGCCTTTGGCGGTGTTCCTTGAAAATGCGCGGGATTTCGCTTTGTGTGACGAGGAAAAGCGTGATGTTTTGCGGCTATATCGAGAGGACATTATGAAGATAGGGAACCAATATCGCTCGAAGGTGTTGGCCATTTACGACCAGATTCCCGGGCTGCTCTCCAAGCACGAAAAGCGCGTGGTTCTCAGTAAGATAGTGTCAGGTTCTGATTTTGTGCAATATGAAGACACTTTTTTTTGGCTCGCCGATTCGATGATTGCCAACGAGTGCTTCAATTGCTCCGACCCCAACATTGGGCTTTCCATCAACGAAGACCGCACATACGTGAAGTGCTATATGGGCGACACGGGGCTGTTAGTCAGTCACGCCTTCAGCGAAAATGATGTTTCCGATGGCGAACTGTATCGTGAAATCCTGCACGGGAAACTATCGCTCAACGAGGGGATGTTGTACGAAAACGCGATTGCGCAGATGCTGATGGCGGCAGGGCATAAGTTGTACTTTTACACCCATTACAACGAGACAAAACACCGCAACGACATTGAAATTGATTTCCTTCTGTCGAACAATAGTAGGTTGAAATACAAGGTTTTCCCTGTCGAGGTGAAATCGACGGAAAACTATTCGACCACTTCGCTTGAGCGGTTCAAGGAAAAATTCCACGAGCGCATTGGGGGCTGCTATGTCATTCATCCGAAGAATCTCACTTTGAAGGACGACATTGTTTGCCTTCCGCCTTATATGACTTTCTGCCTGTAGGCGTTTGAAAAAAATGCGCCCATTCTCCCTGAATCTCGTGGGAAAATGGGCGCATAATATGACTGTCTAAAGCCTTACAAACCCAGTTCATACATATAGCCGTGGTATTGCAACTCGCCATCGAGGATGGGGAAGAAGAACTCGCTTTCGTGTTCCACATTCTTGAGTTTGAGGTTTTCCATTGTGACGGTCTTGGTGCCATCTTCGTTGGTGACGACCTTCAATGTGCCACTCTTGGCTACATAGCCAGTTTGGGGTGTCATTGTCCAAAAATCTGAGTCAAGGGCAACGTGTACACAAGGTAAGATGGGCAGATAAGGAGTAAAGGCATAGCCAAGGTTATATTCGCCGTCGACGAGTTGGCCGCCTCCATAACTAACGATGAAGAAGCGCTTGCGGTCAGCCGACATAAAGAGCATCGACTTCACATCAAGGCCAAGCGCGCTCAATCCGTTGAGCGCAGTGATGCCCGCCAGTCCGACAGGGCTTTCGGTGTTGCCGATTTTGAACTTGTTCTCCGTGTCGAAGGTGTAGGTGGGCAGTGTGCCGTTGAAGTTCAAGGCCAAATGGACATTGGAGCCGTTGGCATTGGTGCCCATACATTGTGACAAAATGACGGTGTAAGTGCCGTTGTTTTCGGTGACGGAAAGTTCGCCGTTCATCCAAAAATAAGTGTCGCCATAACACAAAGTGTCGGCGCCCATAATGAAGGGCAGTTCGCCAAGGTTGAAGTCGTGGAAGCCGACCACGGTGGGCACGGGGTCTTTCGAGTTGCTGCCCATTCTGTAAGTGCCGGGGACGATGTCGCCGTTGAAGACGATGGCGATGCCTTCGTTTTCGGCTGCGGTCATCTCCTTGGATGCGAGGACGATGGCGTTCTTTTGGCCATAGTTGACGGCCTTAGCTGTGACAATGTTAGCCGTGTTGTTGCCGACGGTCATTGCGCCAGTTTCCACCTCTGGGGTGACATTGCCGTTGTTGTTTCCATTGTTGTTGTCTTTGCAACTGGTGCCCATCAGTGCGAGGCCGCAGAGAAGCACCAAACTAAAAAATGCTTTCTTCATAATGATGATTTTTGATGTATTTGTTGTTTAAAATATGGAAAAATTCTACAAAAATCGTGCCGAATTAATGCACAGGCAAAACTTTTGTAAACCAAGTTCTTCTTTGAATGGATTGGACATATCTTGTTAGCTCTTTGCGAAGTTCAGGTTGCAGCGAAGTGTATCGGATGCAGGCGGCAAGCCAATCAAGAAGGACTTGGCGATAGGCTTCGCCTTTGTATTCGATGATTATGGGAGTTCCAACTCGTTGGTCGTTGAGGGTTAAACTAAGCCGATTGCGCTTATACTCAACGGCAATGCTTCTTCCGTGGTTGTCAACGATCATCAAGTTAGGGCTTACTTGGGCGGATTCACAATCGAATAGGAATGGCCGTTTCTGCCGTATCACTTCATTAAGGAAAGTGTACATGAAAACACGACCCATGCCGTGCTCGTCTTCGTGACTGAGCAGACGAGCGATAATTGCCGTGTTGAATGTTTTCGATGCCATCGCTTTTATTTGCATTTCAGTCTTCTGAAAAACGCCTTTATTCTTGAGGTTCTCTTTGTCGCTTGTTGTGGCTCCGTCATGGCATGGATTAGGCTTTTTGTTACTTCCGTCAACAAGTCATCGGCCTTTGCGAAGGCTTGGTTTATGGGCAAGTCGCAGTATTGTTCTTTGATGTACTGGTTGTTGAGAAGAAAGAGGACATCCGTGTTTCTTGCCAAGTTTTGAATTCCTTCCGAGGCTTGCGAGAATCTACGTTCGCCTTCCATTTCCAATGGCAAAGTGGCAAGGGCAATGGTCGTGATGCCCATCTTTTTTGACTCACGGGCGATTACGGGAGCAGCACCCGTGCCGCATCCGCCTCCAAGACAGGTGACGACAAATGCCATAGATGGTTTGTCGTCGAACAACTTTTTTATGGTATCTGTTTTTTCTTCTGTCGCGATGCGTGCTTTTTCAGGGCTGTTGCCGCTTCCAAGTCCGTCCGTGCCGATTTGCAAGGTCGTGGCAGCTGCTGATTGCTCAAGCACCTTGGCATCCATGTCGCAGGCCACAAAGGAGAAACCTTCCAAATTGCTTTGGCTTATATGGTTGACGATATTGTTGCCGCCACAACCAACACCGATTACTTTAACTGTTGGATTTGTTGTTGATGTTGCTTTTTTGTTCATAGTCGTTGTATTGTTATGAGATTTCAACATTCAGTTCGATATTGAAGTCACGCACCCAAAGGAGGTCGAAAATGGCGAATTCCATGTGCTCGAAAAGGTCGTGGAATGGGAAAATAAGATGCATGTTTTTTGTCAGTTTTCCGTCTAAACCCTCGTTCCAATTGTCCGTTTCTTCACTCAAATAGAGCATTTGATGTTCGGATTCTATTGTTGGGACGGGGGAATGATAGGTGTCAATTCGGAATTGCCCGAATCCGTTATGGTACAAAGGAATAAAGTCATCGATTGTTCCATTCAGTATGTCCCACATCCGTTTGGCGCGTTCGTCTTGAATGGGATGCAAAGGAGGATAGTCGTAGCCGAAATAGCATTTGCCCTCCACTTCGATGGTTCCTGTCAATTCTGCTTTGGCCACCGACTCATAAAGTGCTATAGTGCGTTTGCGCATCTCTATCATCTGTTGCTTCATGGCCTCGTTGAAGTCACTGAGCAGGTGCAAATAATTGTCGTCCATCACGAACATTTCGTTTAAGATGGTTTTCCTGATGCTCAAAAGGTTTTGGATGGCAACTCTTCCTGTTTCCATGCCCCATAAGCCTTTCTCGCTCTGCCGCTGACAGTCGAGAATCATGAATTCCACCTTCCTAACGGGTTGTGAGTTGTAAATTTCTTGTATGGTCATAATGCGTTACGATTTAACGCTGCAAAGAAAAAGAAAGCCTGTGCCGAATTGAAGCACAGGATTGGGGGAAAATATTAATTCGAAAAACTTCATTAAAAGTTGTGGTCGCATTGTTTCAAGAAAGCTGAAAATGGGCAATAAACTCGTTCTTGAAATTCCCAGTCAGCTACAACATATGAAGGATGATAAGAATTGATCACTACCAAATTCCTTTGTTTAAAATACCTTAAACGACATTGCATATTTACTTCAGGCTTGAAATATTCCTCCTGTTTTTTGTCGTCCCAAAAAGGATATTTATTGTCATATTCCCAATCAGGCGTTCCAAAGTATTCATTCGTGATGAAATTGAATATAATGCCTTCACCATCACAGCAGACGATGATATTTGGGGCAAGAATGTCTATTTCTTTCTTCAAAAATAGTTTATCCCTGTTCAATGCTTCTTTCAAAACATTGTCTTCGCAAGTTTTCTCTCCTGCCAGTTTTTTTGCTTCCAAAAAAGCTAATGGTCTTGTCTTCCAAACCTCTTTCACTTTGTTTAGGTTGTTATTAACAATTTTATCGTTTACCCTATAATCAGGTTTGTTTTCAAGAAGACCAAAGAACAACTTGGCTATTCTCTGATAAAAAGTTTTGGTCAAGTCAGCAATTTTTTCTTCCTTGTCATATTTGCTTAATAATTCTCTTGTGTCCCAACTCCACTCATCAGGACAATCTTTCAAAAGAAACATCACTCGTCTTGGCGCTTTTTCCCATAGTTCATCTACATTCAAAGATTCATCTGGTTTGAGCATAAGACCATCTTTACAGAATCTTTTTTTTTCATTTTCATCGTAGCTATTTTCCCATTGCTCAAAAAGCGTGTTTAACAGTGCGTTGTAATTAATATACTTTTCCATTTCTATGATTTTAGTTTAGTTTATTCCACTGATGATACCCACCCGAAGGACAATCAAATGCATTGGGCGACTTTGAAGCATACAACAGAATACCACATTTCTTGCATTGATAGACATCGGTGCCTATCGGACATAAATCTTGCCAATTGTGGTAGCCTCCAGCAGTGCATCCCAAAGAAGATGGGACGCTCTTGCTTTCGACGAGAAGACTGCATTTCTTGCATCGGTAGTTCTCGCAACCGACTTCGCCGAGGTCGTTCCAATCGTGGTAGTTTCCTGCACGACAATTGAACGCATTGGGCTGTCGCTCTGTTTTAATCAGAATACCACATTTCTTGCATTGATAGTTTTTCATAGGCGGCCAGTTCGGGTTTTGCACTTGTAGGCACAATGCCAAGATGATATTTGCAGCAAAGGTAAACATTTCTATGAAACATACAGGGGTTGATAAAAATGTGATTATTTTACCATCCAGTATTCCCTCAAGAGTCTTTCAAACTTCTGTTTCCCGTTTCCGTTTCGATGATTCCACGAAAAGTGAACGGCAGGATGATAGACGAAATCAATCGGAATATCATAAAACAATCCATTCGATTCCATGTACTTCATAAATTCTGAGTGTGCATATTTACTGACGAATATGACTACATCAGGATGGTCAAGGTCGATGATTCCACTTAATGCGCCGCCTGCCACATCTCGGTCTAATTGGGTGCAATCTTTTTTGAATGATTTATTGTTTTTCCTCACTGTGGATGGACGCAGAAAATAATTATAGAACATGGCCTCCTCATAGATATGCTCACAATGTGTTTCGTTCAACACTTCATTCATGGATTTACACAACCTATCAAAAGTCTTATTCCCTTTGAAGTTGCTTACATCTTTCTTCTTTCCTTCTGGTATCAAATGTTGTTTGTCCGCTCCCGAATACCACGCTTTTGGGTCCTTAAACACGCTGTCGACATCATCCTCAAAGTAGTTGCTTTCCCCAACTATCAATAGCTTTTTATGTTTCTTGCTGTTCCAATAATTGTCCAAAGAAGCAGGAACGAGCTCGGGAAATCTTATGAAGACGCCTTCTTCGACAATTGAGCCTTTACCGATGTTTGCATACCTGTTGTTTTCCATATTTTATTGATTTAATGATGTTTGTGGTTTGTCATATTTGTCAATTCGCCCGTTTTCCGCTGCAAAGAAAACAAAAGCCTGTGCTGAATCGCAGCACAAGCAATAAAATACTTCAAAAAATCAAACCTCAAACTATCCCCGGCCCTTCAATCAATTTGGCATGGGTGTATTTCCCTTCGTTGATGGTTTCCTTAATGGTCGTTCCGTCAAGGACATTGCTTTTTTATTCACTACCAAAAGTGGTATGTGCAAATTTTGCAACTACCACTCTTAACACGCAAAAAAAAGCGTGTTGTTCTCTTTTGGCTAATGTTTGATTTAAATATTCAATTTCAACTGTATCTCCTCCACCTGCCGCTTCAATTCTTGGACGGTTTGCAGAAGTTGTTCCTCGCGGAAGCGGTTTTCGCGCTGCTCGGGCATTTCCGCGCTGATGTAATGCACGAATTTCCACACCTCTTTAATATCGGAGGCGGCCAAATCGTAAGGCTGATACAAAGGGTTGAGCGAACTGAGCGTGAGTTTGCTCTCGTGCTCGATTTTGTTGTCCACGATTTTGAAGACGATGCCGTCGTCTTGTGTGAGGACGATGTACGGCTGGCCGCTGCGGATGTAGGTCCAGTCGAGGACGTACTCGCCGGTGACGAAGGAGCCGTCGGGGATGGGCAGCATCGAGTCGCCGCTGATTTGGAAGGTGCGGTATTTGCGGTCGCGCGAGAGGAAGGGCATCGTGAACGTCGGCAGCACCTTAATGTATTCGGGGTCGGCGAAGCCTGTGGCATAGCCCGCTTTGGCTTTTTCGCTCACAAGTTCGATGTTCTCGTTGTTGTCGTTATTGACTGTGGTGGCCAAAACGCGCAAATTGCTGCCTTTCAGGTGAACGTCGTAGCCACGCTCCAATTGCGAAAGTTGGCTCGGGCTGATGCCGCTCAAATCGACTTTCACCAAAGTATCGATGGCGATGCCGAAATATTTTGAGAAGGCGACCAGGGCCTCAAGGTTAGGTTCGGAAACGCCGTTTTCATAGCCGCTCAGTGTGGAGCGCTTCATGTTGAGCGCGAAAGCGATGTCGTCTTGTGTGCGGTGGCGGTGCTTGCGGAGGAATTTGATGTTGCTGTTGAAGTACATGATATTGTGGGATTTAAGATTTAACTACGAATTTCACGAATGTTACGAATTTACACGAAAAGAATTTGGCAGCGTACGCTGCGGATTTTTACGAATTTCAGATTCGTACACATTCGCAACGAAGTTGCAAAATTCTCGCATAGGTATTCGTACAATTCGTGTAATTCGTAGTTTCATTTCTGATTTCAATTTTTTTTTCTTTTTTATTCTATTCCAAATAAAATGACTAAATTTACGGCGAAAAATTTGATTAAAAACTCGTCAAAAGTACAACTTTTTTGGAACATGCAAGCATTTTGGGCAAAAAAAGGAGGAAATTTTATGGAAAAGACGATTTTGCACTTGGATTTGGACACGTTTTTCGTGTCGGTGGAGCGGTTGGTGAACCCGTCGTTGGAGGGCAAGCCCGTCATCGTGGGCGGTATGTCCGACCGTGGCGTGGTCTCCACTTGCAGTTATGAGGCACGGCGTTTCGGCGTACATTCGGCTATGCCGATGCGGATGGCGCGGCAACTCTGCGGGCAGGCCGTTTTCATCCGTGGCGACATGGAACTCTACAGCCGTTATTCGCGTTTGGTGACGGACATCATCGCCGACAGCGCGCCCGTTTATGAGAAAATGTCCATCGACGAACATTACCTCGACCTGACGGGCATGGACCGCTTCCACAACTGCCAACTGTGGTCGCACGAACTGCGGCAAAAAATCATCCACGAGACGGGCCTGCCGATTTCGTTTGGCTTGTCGGAAAACAAGACGGTTGCGAAAATCGCAACGGGGCAGGCCAAGCCAAACGGCGAACTCGAAGTGCCCACACCTTATATTAATACGTTCCTCGACCCGCTCTCGGTGCAGAAAATCCCGATGGTGGGCGAAAAGACTTACCATTTGCTCCGCTCGATGGGCGTGGAGAAAATCGGCACCCTGCGCCGACTGCCGCCCCTTGCGATGGAACGCGCAATGGGCAAGCACGGCCTCGACATCTGGAAGAAAGCCAACGGGCAAGACAGCACGCCCGTGTGCCCTTATCAGGAACGGAAGTCCATCAGCAAGGAAAGGACGTTTGAGCAAGACACGATTGACGTGGCTGCCATCCGGCAATGCTTGGCGCGGATGGTGGAAAGCCTCGGCTTCGACCTGCGCTCGCAAGGCAAGCTGACGGGTTGCGTGACGGTGAAAATCCGCTACTCCAACTTCGACACGCACGATATGCAGCAGCGCATCCCTTACACCGCCTTCGACCACGTTTTGCGCGAAACGGTGAATGGCATCTTCGACCGCCTCTACAACCGCCGGATGATGATTCGGCTCGTGGGTGTGCGCTTCAGCGAATTGGTGAGCGGCGCGCCGCAATTAGCGTTGTTTGACGACAATGCCGAACTGACGAACCTCTATTCCGCGATGGACAAAATCAAAATGCGCTTCGGGGAGGAAATTATCCATCGGGCGGCGGGGTGATTCGGTTTTTTTGTATATATTTGCGCCATTAAAACGCCACCGCTATGAAAGCAAGTAAATATCCCGTTGGTATTCAGACCTTTGAGAGATTAAGGAAAGACAACTACCTTTATGTCGATAAAACAGACTTGGTTTGGCAGATGACCAAGGAAAGTCCGTATATCTTCTTCAGCCGTCCGCGCAGATTTGGTAAGAGCCTGCTATCCACCACTTTGGCTTCCTATTTCGAAGGCCGAAAAGACCTTTTCGAAGGGTTGAAAATTATGGAGTTGGAGAAGGAATGGGAGCGTTATCCCGTCATCCACGTGGATGTGAGCGCCGCCAAGGGTAGGGAAACGGCAATGGAGTTGAGGCGTGCGCTAATGCTGCTGCTTGACCCATTGACGGGCATCTATGGAAGCAACGACAAGGAACTTACGCCGGGCGAACTGCTTTTAGGCCTGATTCGTCGCGCCTACGAGAAAACTGGCAAGCAAGTGGCTGTCATCATTGATGAATACGATGCGCCCATTTTGGATGTGCTTCACGATGAGGCGAAGTTGCCAGAGTACCGCCGCGTGATGCAGGAGTTTTACCAGCCCTTGAAGGCCAGCGAGGCAATGATCAAGTTTTGCTTCCTTACAGGCATCACCCGCCTCAGCCAGATGAACATCTTTTCGACATTGAACAATATGACGAATATGTCGCTAAACCCAAAATACACAGCGATTTGCGGGATAACGGAGGAGGAACTTGAGACTTGTATGTCGGCGGACATTGAGATGCTTGCCGAGGAACTTGGCTACTCGAAAGAAGAAACCATAGCACGCCTCCGACTCAAATACGACGGCTATTTGTTCGCCGACCGTGGAGAAAAAGTCTATAACCCCTATAGCCTGATGCAAGCCTTTGTGAATAAGGCACTTGGGAACTATTGGTTTGAGAGCGGCACCCCGACTTTCCTTTTCCAGCAGATGAAAAAATACCGCACTGACATTACGGAGTTGGATTGCGTGGAAGCCTCGGAGTATTCCTTTTACAGCCCGACAGAGGATATGGAAACCGCCTTGCCTTTGCTCTATCAAACTGGTTATCTGACCATTAAGTCATACGACAGGGAATCGTTTATCTACACGTTAGGCATTCCCAACCAAGAAGTCCGTGTTGGGTTGGCCGACGGCCTGTTGCCTATATATGTCGGATTGCGGAGAGACGATGTCCGTGCTGGCTTTGCCTTGAAATTCTGGCAAGCCCTGAAGAAGCACGACCTCGACTTGGCCTTGCGCGAGATGCAGACCTTCTTTGCGGGGCTGCCCTACGTGGAAGGCTTCAAGAAGAAATTGGAGGATGTTTCCAATGTGGAAGGCTTCTACGAGTGGTCGATGATGCTGATTTTCAATATGCTGAATGTGTATGTGCAGACCCAAGTGCGCTGTGCCGGAGGTCGTGCCGATTTGGTGGTGAGGATGCCCGATACCATCTATGTCATCGAATTGAAAGTGAACGGCACGGCGCAGGAAGCCTTGGACCAGATAGAACAGAAAGGCTATGCCACCCCCTACCTGACCGATGGCCGCAAAGTGGTGAAAGTTGGCGTGAAATTCTCGACGGAGAGCAAGACCATTGAGGATTGGATTGTGAGATGATGTGGGTTTGCTCCTATTAGTGGTGCAGCATCGAAACATTCCACGAAATACAATTAAGCCCTCCGCCTCTCCTGACCGCTTCCAATGCTGGTATGCCTATCACTTCAAAATCGGACAGAGCATTGGCAATCTGTTCCAAAGCCAGCCCGTCCTCTTCAAGCCCTAATTGCAGGACGAGAACCAGCTTGCCAATCTGCAAGAAATTGATGTAAGCCCAACTGCGAGCGTGTCGTCTTTTGATTGCATACTTCAACGGGATAACCTCAAAGTGTTTTTCTAACGCTTTTCGGAAACGACGGAAATAATAAAGCGAACTGTCGTCATAGTTCGTCAATAGGATTTTGCCGTCACCCGCATAATGGACAATGCCGTCGCTGTGGCCGAAGGTTTCTTTTCGGTCCCACGGCAGAAACAGAATGTCGCAACGGAAAGCATCTTTCAGGATTCTTTCCACTTCGGTACGTGTTTTGTCCTTGTTCTCGGCAAACACTTTTTCCGTCATTACAATGGTTTCGCCGCATTTCACCACATTGCCGCCATCTATAACAAGGTCAATCGTGATGGCATTTCGCGTTATTTGTTCCAGACGATTCTGTGGTGCTTGAAACACTTTTTCGGGGTTGGTCTGAATACGGCGATAGTAGGGAGTTTGCAAATAGTCGGGCGTGTATTTGTAGAACACAAAATGGTCTTCTTCTATTTGGATTGGCATAAAGTCGCGACACCAAATGTCCTTGGTTTCAGAAAGATAGACATAGCGAATCTTGTTCGTTTCCAATGCTTCAACAATGTGCTGGTTCAAGATTGGACATTTCTTTGGCAAAAGGTCAGAGAAATAGACGGTGTTGGTGAGGTTGTCGGTGGTCATTTTTTTATGAATCTATCAGTTTTATATGAACTATAACTTTTGACGGTTCTTCCAGTTTTTGTGTCAAATCTTTGTTTTGTCGGTTTCCAATCTTTTATGCTTCCATCGTAGAAACATAAGTTCAGATTTCCATCAATTCTATTATTCATATCTTCTTTGCCAAGAGAACGAATTGTCGATTCGAGTTTTATTTCAACTTCAGGTTTGTATGATTCCAATTTTGGCATTTCGTTACCGCAAGAATTAAGAATTAAATCTTTACAAGTCAATGGACCTGTCGTGAGCAATCCTTTTTCGTCTTTTATGCTCCTGACAAGTATTCCACCAAATTTGGCATTGTTTTCATCATAATGGCTGTTGAAGCATATATCAAAGCCACTTAAATGATAGAAAAAATCTCCAGCACTTTTATTTGTGCGCGAGTATGTCACCCCATACCATTTATATCGTTCTTGGTCTTGCAGATATTTTTCTTTGTCGTAATAATAGAATTCGACTTCGACGAAGTAATACTTTCTTTCACCGCAATGGATGTAGAAATTGTTGAACAGATTTTTTGCGATTTCTTTAAATACTTCTTGAATATTACAGCCATTCATCTTTTCCAATGGTTTCTGTAATAAAGATTCTTGTATGGTCATATCGTTTGTGTTTAGAATTTGCCGCAAAAGTAGAAAGAAAGATTAGATGGATTGCAAGAAAATTGGTTAAAATTTGTTAAAATTTTCTCAATAGTTATTTACAACAAAAATAACAAATTGCAGTTGTTTTGTGTATGAAATAAATTCAATTTTAAAACTTTGATTAAATTCAAGGCGACAAACATTACAACAACAAAGTATGTGTTCGGTTAAATCTCTCCCGACCACAACATCTTGAAGAAATCGAGAACATAGACACATTCAATGTCACCGATTCGGCGGTTAAACTTGTCGAGCGAAACCACCATACGACGACTGTCAGAATGTTCTTCTCCAAACGCTTTCAATCCTTTGGTGTGGCGCGGCTGTATCTCTTCGGTCGATTTGATTTCAATGGCCACTCGTGCATCTCCAATCACAGCGTCCACCTCAATTCCCGTATAAGTGCGCCAATACGACAAGGTTTCTTCCGAATGGGTGTAATGTAGCCACGCATAAATCTCTTGAATGACCAAGTGCTCGAAAGCGTGTCCGTAATCGACACTGCCTCTGTTCATTTCCTTGCGGTGCAATAAATGATTGGCCACGCCGATGTCGAAATAATAGAACTTTGGCGCTTGCATCAGCCGCCTTTTCATCACTTTCCGGAAAGCGGGGATCCGATACCCCATCAAGGAGTCTTCAAGGATGTCGAAATAGGCATTGACCGTTGTGGCGTGTACTCCGCAATCCTGTGCGATATTGTTATAGTTGACAATCTCTCCATCGGTCAGTGCCGCCACTTCGAGGAATCGGTGGAAGGCATTAAGATTGCGCACAAGTGCCTCTTCTTTGATTTCCTCTTTCAGGTAAACGTCTATGTATCCCGCCAAAAGGCGACTGGGATTCTTGGCAAGATAATGCGGAGGAATCGTCCCATAGGCAACAGCGCGGTCGATGTCGAAATCCGGTATCTCCGCGCTCACAAAAGGATAAAGATACACAGGAAAAGCCCTGCCTCCCAAGGTGTTGTGTCCCTTGCGTTTCAGTTTTCTTGCACTTGACCCGCACAAGATAAAAACAAGTCCTGCCTCGACAATGAGGCGATGAACCTCGTTCAATAGTTCGGGCACTTCTGGTATTTCATCAATGATGACCAAAGTGCCTTCTTCCTTGTCCTTCAAGGCCTCGTAGAGAAGTGTTGGCCGTCGCTGATACCGTTCTTTTACACTGTTGTCGAGCAGGTCAATGTAAATCGATTCTGGGAATTGCTGCCGCAGTATGGTCGATTTTCCCGTTTGTCTGGCTCCAAATAGGAAAATACTGCTATCAATTTCATTTTTTATACTTAAAAACCTGTTTATCATATTGTTGTTATTTTATATATCCAATATTTTTATTGAAAATCGAGGATGCTATCCAATATTTTCAATCAAAATCGTGCGCAAAGATAGATTGTTTTTCTGAATTGGCAAAATAAATCGGAAAAAAGAGACTTTCGATGGCACCAATTCCAATTCATCTCAAAAATTTTGATTAAATTTACGGTGAAAATTTTCATCGTGTACCACAAATTGGGACGAAAAATCTAAACCATTACGTTTCTCCGCTATTTCAACATTGGAGGGTTCTCGGGGTCATTTTGTCAAGCAATCAATAAGCCAATAGGGAAAAAGTAGTAACTTTGCAGCATAAAACTCAAGCAATGAAACTCCCCATCAACATAGAGGAACTGCTCTGCGGTCGCGCCGTGGAAGGCGAGCGGATGACTCGCATCATTACAGCAACCGCCGTTTAGGCGAGTTTTTGAAAGAACTTGACCTCACCGAAGGCCGCGCCACGGGAATTGCACTAAAAAAGACTGTTTCGTCACCAGAGGGCGACTCGGCCCAATGAGCCGAGGTCGAGGCTTGCGGATTTCGCGCCGAGGGCTTTCAGCACGCGGCTGATGGTGGTGAAGGTTGCGGCACGGCCACTCTCTATTTTCGATATTTGCGCCTCGCCGACCCCTATCCTTTCCCCGAGTTCCTTTTGGGTAAGGTTCTGCGCCTTGCGCGCTTCCTTGACTTTCTCGCCAAGCCGCCACGCTTCAATCCGTTCTTTTGCTTCGGCCTCAAACTGATCCCTTTCCGTGGTTCCGACTGGGCCAAGGTCTTTTTCAATCATTTGGTCAAGAGTTGTGTAATCCATAATGAACGGTTTTATTGGTTGAAATACTTGTTCTTGATATTGACAGCCTTCTTGATTTCTTTTTGAGGAGTTTTCTGTGATTTCTTCACTATACCGTGCGTGGCCACAATTAAGGTTTCGTTGCGGGTGTCCCAAAAGGCGAACAACCTGTATTCGATTCTCCTGTGTGCCGTCCTAATTTCCCAAATATCGTTCTTCCGGTCAATTTTCTTGAAAACGCGGTCGTCCTTCTCTCCGCTTTCAATAAACCTTGCGTCCGAGTAGATTTTCCTTTTCGCATCGGCATCAAGGGTGTTTATGAAATCCTTTGCCTCTTGTAGAAATACGACTTTCATTTGTGATGTTGGGTTCTCAAATACGCTGCAAATATACGTAACTTTCCTAAATTGGCAAGTTTTTGGTGCTATTTTTATGACAATTTTGCTCCCGAATCGACTATTATCTCAAAAACTTTGATTAAATTTACGGCGAAAATTTTGACGAAAAACTAATCAAAGTATTGTGCTGATCGCGGTTCATTCATATAACAGCCTGTGCTACGGGACGATGCCGATTGCGGAATTGGTCACGAAGGCCGCCGCGATGGGCTATTCCGTCTTGCCTTTGACCGATATCAACACGACGATGGGCGTGGCCGATTTCGTGGTGGAATGTCGGCGGAAGGGCGTGCGGCCCGTTGTGGGCGTGGAGGTGCGCAACGGCAACGAACTGCTCTATGTGGCCTTGGCCAAAAACAACACAGGCTTCGCCGAACTGAACCGTTTCCTGACGCAACACAACCTCACAAAACAACCTTTTCCCGAAACCGCGCCCGATTGGGAACAGGTTTTTGTGATTTATCCCTTCGGAAAACGGAAACCTAATGCGTTGAAAGAGAACGAATTTCTCGGTGTGCGTTTCTCCCAACTGACCAAATTGTACAACTGCGAATCCTTTGAAAAGTTGGTCGCGATGCAACCTATCACCTTCGCCGAGGCCGACGATTTCCAACTGCATCAAAGCCTGCGCGCTATTGACGAAAATGTGCTGATTTCGCGCCTCGAACCATCCGCTTGTGCCGCTCACGACGAGATTCTCTTGCCCGCCGAAAGGCTGAAAACCACTTTTGCGCTCTATCCGCAACTCATTGAAAATGCGGAGCGTATCTTGGACGAGTGCGAGATCGACCTGGACAACAGCGTGAAAAACAAGCGCACTTTCACGGGCAATGTTTATGACGACCGCGAACTGCTTCGTAAACTGGCTTTTGACGGGATGGCGTACCGTTACGGCCTGCATGACAAAACCGCCTACCGCCGCATTGAGAATGAGTTGGACATCATCGAGCGGATGGGCTTTTGCGCCTATTTCCTCATCGCTTGGGACATCGTGCGCTTCGCAATGTCGCAGGGATTTTACCACGTCGGGCGGGGCAGCGGGGCCAATAGCGTTGTGGCTTACTGCCTGAAAATCACCGATGTGGACCCGATTGAGTTGGACTTGTATTTTGAGCGTTTCCTCAACCCCAAACGGAGCAGTCCGCCCGACTTCGACCTCGATTTCTCGTGGCGCGACCGCGACAAGGTCATCGAACACATCTTTGAGAAATACGGTCGGGAGCACGTGGCTTTGCTCGGCGCGACGGTCACTTTCCAAAGCAATTCGCTGTGTCGCGAGTTGGGCAAGGTGTTCGGCTTGCCCAAGGGCGAGATTGACCAGATGGAGCGCAATCCCGAGGCTTTTGCCCGACAGAGCGTCATCGGGCAGCAGATTTTGGCCATTTCGGAGCGACTCAAGGATTTCCCGCGCCAGCGTTCCATCCACGCGGGCGGCGTGCTGATTACGGAAGAACCCATCACCAATTTTGCCGCCCTCGACCTGCCGCCCAAAGGCTTCCCGACCACGCAATACGATATGTATTCCGCCGAGAAATTGGGCTTTGAGAAAATCGACATTTTGAGCCAGCGGGGCATTGCCCACATCCGTGACGCGGTGGAAATGGTGGAACAAAATCGCGGCTTGCGCATTGACATTCACCAGATTAACGCGCTGAAACAAGACGAACTGATTCGCCGCCAGCTGCTCAAGGCCGAGACTTGCGGCTGTTTTTACATCGAGAGTCCAGGAATGCGCGGTCTGTTGCGCAAATTGCGTTGCAGCGACTACAAAACCTTGGTTGCGGCCAGTTCCATCATTCGTCCGGGCGTGGCCAAGTCGGGGATGATGCGCGAATACATCAATCGTTTCCATCATCCTGATACTGTGGATTATAAGCACCCCGTTTTGAAGGAACTTTTGGCCGAGACATACGGCGTGATGATTTACCAAGAGGATGTTTTGAAAGTCGGGCATTATTTTGCGGGTTTGGATTTGGCCGAAGCCGATGTGCTGCGCCGAATGATGGGCCACAAAATGCGCGACAAGACTGAATTTGAGGAAGTTAAAAACAGATTTTTCGGCAATTGCAAGGCCAAAGGCTATCCTGATGTCTTGGTGAGCGAACTTTGGCGGCAGATAGAGTCGTTTTCGGGGTATTCCTTCTCGAAGGCACATTCTGCTTCATACGCCGTTGAAAGTTACCAAAGCCTCTACCTGAAAAGCCACTATCCACTTGAGTTTCAGGTGGCTGTGATCAACAATTTCGGCGGATTTTACCAGACTTGGTTTTACTTCAACGAGGCGCGGCGTATGGGCGCGAAAATCCATCTGCCTTGCGTCAATCGCAGCGAGTATTTGACCACCTTGAACGGTCGGACGGTTTTTATGGGTTTTGTTCATCTGCAAGGCATTGAACAACAGTTTGTTGAGCGTTTCATCGCCGAGCGCAAGGCTCACGGGCCATTCGCCGATTTGGACGACTTCGTTTCGAGGGTGCCGTTTTCGTTGGAGCAACTCGTTTTGCTCATTCGTGGCGGCGCATTCGACTTCACGCGAAAGCCCAAGGCCGAACTGCTGTGGCAGGCGCATCTCCACAAAAGCGACGGCAAAAAAGAGCAGCCCGAAACGCTTTTCCAACTTGAAAACCAGCATTTTGAGTTCCCCGATTTCACGGCCAACGTTTTGCAAAACGCCTACGACGAGATTGAACTTTACGGTTTTCCCGTCACCTTGACTTGGTTCGATATGCTGAAAACCAAGTTTCGGGGCGAGTTGATGGCTTCGCAGATGCTGAATTTCGTTGGAAGTCGCTATCGGATGTTGGGCAAGTTGGTGACAATCAAGTATGTGCGCACCTGCAAAGGCGACACGATGGCTCTCGCCACCTTCGTCGATGCTACGGGCGAGGCCTTTGACACGGTTCATTTCCCGCAAACCCTGAAGCAATGGCCCTTCCAAGGCGACGGAGTGTATCTGCTTTTGGGCAAAGTGACGGAAGAATTCGGGCAGGCTTCTTTGCAGGTGGAGAAAATGGAGAGAATGGGGTATAAGATGTTGCAATAAAGGAAAGTTTGTGTATTTTTGCAGTTGAAAACTAAAAGAGAATAGATATGAATGCAATTTCGATGAACAATTTGTGGAACTACCTGCAAGGGCTTTCCTTGTCGGCAAGCAACCAACGATGGTTGGCTGAGAGATTGTTGGAAAACTCCACAAAAGAGAGTGCTGTTGTGGGAATGCAGAAAAAGAAGTTGGTGTTTCCAAAAATCGAGAAGGAGTTTGAAGTTTCACAGGAAGTGCTTGACATGGTTTGCGGCACATTGCCTGAGGATTTCGACTTCGACAAGGAAATGGAAATAATGTGGGAGGAGATGGCTCAATGAGAGTGTTTGTCGATACCAATGTTGTCGTCGATTTCTTAGGCAAGCGAGAGCCTTTCTTTAATGATGCCGCAATGCTTGTTGAAATGGGAAAGTTAGGAAAGATTGACATGATTGTTTCTTCTTTGACCATTGTGAATTGTGCCTATATCCTAAGAAAACAGTTCTCAAATGAAATTATGCTTGGCAAAATTGAGAATTTCTGTCAAATATTGAAAATAAGTCCTATTGACAAAAGCGTGATTCTGAAGGCTATCTCACTACGGCTTCCTGATTTCGAAGACACCGTGCAATATCTTTCAGCATTGTTTTACAAACCTGATGTAATCGTCACTCGCGACAAAAAAGGGTTTATAAATACGGACATGATAGTTATGACACCTGCCGAGTTTATTGCTGAATGTAAAAAATAGTGTTATGGAAAACAAAACAGAAAAACGTCTCTTCACTGCAAGTGAATACATGAAAGAGGAATATTGCGCAAAGATTGTGCGCATCGGCGAGATGAAACCCATCGAAGGCTCTGACTTCCTCGTGCAGACCTTTGTGGACGGCTTCAGCATCGTGGTCTCGAAAGGACAGTTCATGGTGGGCGAGCCGGTGATTTATTGCATGAACGAAACCGCGCTCAACAAGGAGTTTCTTGCCGCCAACAACCAGTTTGAACTCGGCCTTGCCGAACTCAACGCCAACGCTGCCGAAGTGCTCAAACTGAAGGAGGAAGGCAACATCGACGAGGCCAAGAAACTCGTGGGCTTCTTCAACAAGCACGGGCGCGTCAAGCTCATCAAACTGCGCGGCTGCCCGTCGTATGGCTGCATATTCAAGAAGGAGTCGCTGGTGCGCTGGAAGAAGAAACTGGCCGACGAAGACCTCGAAAGCTATTTCACCACCGACGAGAACGGCATTGAGCACCCGTTTTCGTTCGACACGATTGCGGGCGAACTGTTCGCGGAGGCCTACGTCCCGCCCATCCAGTTCCCGAAAACCAAGCGCGAACTGCGCCGCGACCGTGGCATCAAACGCTTCAAGCGCATCATTCCGGGCGAGTTTTTGCTGCACTACGACACCGCGCAACTGCAAAGCAGCCTCTGGCGTTTCGAACCATCGACGAAAGTCACCATCAGCGTCAAGATGCACGGAACCAGCGTAATCATCGGCAACGTTCTTACTCGAATCCCCAAGCCGATGACTTCAGCCGAACAGTGGTTCAACAAAAAGGTGAAGAAGGAAATCAAACATTTGGGCAAGCAGAAAGTGAACCCTTATTGGGGCAAAACGAAACAAGAAAAGCAGTCGAAGGTGTTGAATGAAAAGAAAATAGAAGATTTCAAAATCGACTACGGCCCAGTGTTTTCGTCGCGCACGGTTATCAAGAACCAGTACGACTCGAAATACGGCGGGCTGACGGCGGGCTTTTATGGCCAGGACATCTGGACGGAGTACGGCAACCTGATTTTCAAGTATTTGGACAAAGGAATGACACTCTACGGCGAGATTTGTGGCTACCTCACCCAGTCGGACAGCATGATTCAGGGCGGCTACGACTACCGCTGCGACCACGGCCAAAACTTCCTCATGCCTTACCGCATCACCGTGAAGCCCGAAAACGGCAAGAAGGAGGAGTGGAACGTGCAGCAGGTCCACGACTGGACTGTGAAACTGATGAACGAGCATCCCGAAATCGCCAACCGCCTGAAACCCATACCGATACTCTATCACGGCACGGTGGCCAACCTTTATCCTGACTTGCCCGAGGGCAGCGACTTTGGCATGGCTTTCCTTGAACACCTGCAAAACGACACGGAGCGTTTCGGCATGGAGAAAAACGAGCCGTTTTGTAAGAACAAGGTGCCGCGCGAGGGCGTTTGCATCCGCATCGACGACGACCCCGTGGCCGAGTGCTTCAAGTTGAAGACCTTCGCTTTCTTGAAGAAGGAACAGGGCGAAATCGACGCGGGCACGGTCAATATCGAGATGCAGGATGCTTACGCGAACATCACGGGCGACGCAAATTGAGTTTTTGTTCGAGTTGCTTGAAAATCCAAGCGACGAAACCTAATGTTTTGTATTTTTGCACAAATTTTTTCACGATGCAAAAAAGACTGTTATTATCTTTTGTTTGCCTTTTAGGGTTGATAACCAATGTTTTAGCCCAAAGTAAAGGTGTGGTTTCGGGAACGGTTCGCGACGAGGATTCAGGCGAAACCTTGATTGGCGTTTCCATTTATGAGGAGAAACTGCAATTGGGCACCACGACCGACGAGAAAGGTCGCTACGAACTGGAATTGCCTTTCGGCGAACATACGCTGCGCGTTTCATACGTCGGCTATAGCACCATCAACAAGAGGGTGAATATCGGGAACAAGCCGGTTACGCTCAACTTGAAGTTGGAGTCGGAGCAGAAAAAACTCTCCGAAGTGGAGGTAACCAGCGAGCGCAAGGACCGCAATGTGACCGCAATGGCGATGAGCGTGCAAACCTTGGACATGATTACCATCAAGAAAATCCCTGCGCTGATGGGCGAGGTGGATGTTATCAAGAGCATTACGCTGCTGCCAGGTGTGCAGTCGGCCTCGGAAGGCTCGTCGGGTTTCAGTGTGCGCGGCGGCGCCACCGACCAGAACCTCATCCTTTTGGACGGTGCCCCCATTTACAACGCCTCCCATTTCCTTGGGTTCTTCTCGGTTTTCAACAACGATGCGGTGAAGGATGCCACGCTTTACAAAGGTGATATTCCCGCCAATTTCGGTGGTCGTCTTTCCTCCGTTCTTGATGTGGCGGTGAAAGACGACATGCCCAAACGTTTTTCCTTGCAAGGTGGCATCGGATTGGTTACGAGCCGATTAATGCTCGAAACCCCGCTTTTCGACCACAAGACCTCGGTGCTGCTGGCTGGTCGTAGGACATACGCGGGACTCGTTTTGCCTTTCCTTGGCGAAGACCTGAACAAGTCGAGAATCAACTTCTACGATATCAATGCCAAGGTGACCCAGTCGTTGGGCAAAAACGACCGCTTGTTCCTTTCGTTCTACAACGGCCATGATGAGTTCAACATGCAGCAAATGATTGGCTTGGGCTACGGAAACACGAGTGCCACTTTGCGCTGGAGCCATATTTTTTCCGACAGGTTGACTTCAAACCTTTCGCTGATTGGCTCGCGCTACCGTTATAGTATTGACGTGAACTACAGCCCTTACGATTTTGGCATCAAGGCGGGAACCGACGCAGCATCTCTGAATTATGATTTTGCTATGCACTGGAACGACAAGCATGTGTCGAAGTTTGGCCTGACGACGGGCATCCAGTCCTATTTGCAAGGCGAGATTGACGACCGAGGAGGGGCTTTGTCGCAATACCTTCAGATTGACCAATCGACTTCTGTGGCACGCAAAGGTTTGGAACACGCCTTGTATTTCACACACGATTACTCACCCACACCCCGCCTGACTTTCCGTGCAGGCTTGAGGCTGTCGTGCTTCCAGAATATCGGCGAGGAGGATTTCTATCTGTTAGACGATGTAATGTATGTGGTGACTGACACCCTCCACTATGGGAAGGGCGAGGTTTTCAACACCATGATTAATCCTGAGCCTCGTGTGGCGGCCAAATTCCAATTGGACGAACATTCATCGGTCAAGGCATCGTATTCGCGCACGGTGCAATATGCTCAAATCGCTTCGTCGGCCACGGGCGGCCTGCCTTTCGACGTGTGGTTCCCGACCAGCCCCAATGTGAAACCGCAGAAATGCGACCAGTTTGCTCTCGGCTATTTCCGCAATTTCGGCAACGATGCCATTGAAACTTCCGTGGAGGTGTATTACAAGAACATGCAGAATGTCATCGACTTCAAGGACAATGCCATAACCTTCGGCTACCTCCTGATTGACGGCCAGTTGCGTGTCGGCAAGGGGCGTTCATACGGGGCGGAATTCCTCATCAGGAAGAATGTGGGTAAGTTCACGGGATGGATTTCCTACACCTATGCGCGCTCGTTCCGCACCATCAAAGGCATCAGCTACGGGCGGGAATACCGCTCGCCTTACGACCGCCCGCACAATATCGTCATTGTGGGCAGCTATGAAGTGTCGCCGCGTATCACTTTGGCAGCCAACTGGATTTACAACACGGGCCAGCCTGTGACTTTCCCCTACGGGCAATACACCCTCAATGGCGTGACATACGCGGTCTACAACGGCAAGCGTAATGAGAGCCGCTATCCCGACTATCATCGCCTCGATTTGTCGTTCACCTGCAAGTTGGGCAAGTTGGAAAACCGTCGTTGGCAGCACGAACTGAATGTTTCGGTCTACAATGCCTACGCCCGCCACAACACTTGGGCCATCACTTTCGATCAAGGAAAGAACGGCAGCATCATAACCAAGAACATGTATCTGTTTTCGGCAGTGCCTTCCATCTCTTACAACTTTAAATATTGAATATGATGAAGGATTTTTGCAAGTTGTTGGTTTTCATTGTTTTCTTGGGTCTTGCATCATGCACCGAGGATATTGTGATTGATATTGAGGAAGGTGAACCCATGATAGGGGTGGAGGCTTCGTTTACCGACGAACTGAAGCACCACGAGGCCATTTTGAGCTATACTTCAGAGTTTTACGGTAAGGAGGAGATTAAAATGGTTGAAGGCGCGACGGTTTATGTGACGGATATTGAAGGTAATGATACAATATATTATTATGAGGACGCCGAGCAAAAAGGCCATTACTTCACTGAGCTTGTTGCCGGAAGGAAGAATACGATGTATCGGCTTTGTGTCGAGATTCCCGAAACCGATGGCACGGTGCAGCGGCTTTTTGCTGAAAGCATGATGCCCGACAATGTAGAGCACATCGACAGCCTTGTCATCAAGCATTTCAACGGAGAAAACGACTCGCTTCCGTCCACGTTTTTCTTGGACACCATCGAGTGGCTGTATCCTTATTTCCAGAGCCTTCCCGACCCCAACATCACTTACATGCCGATGATTTTCCTCAACGACTCGCTGCTTTCCGACACGCTCACGCAGAGCATGGTGATTCCCGTGGGCGGCTATGCGGGCTACTACATCAATGGCCCTGAGATGCAAGCGGAGAACAAGGAGATTCCGATAGGCTTTTTCCTGAGGAAGAACTTGCAGAAGGGAGATGTTGTGCGTGCCGATTTGTACAGCATTTCGCAGGATTTTCTATTTTACGTCTATAGCCTCCTGATTTCCACGGGCAGCAATCCCATGTTGGGCGCCCCGGCTAATGTGATTACCAATGTTCAGCCAGCGGGGGAAGGTGTTGGGTGGTTTTTCACGGCTTCGGTTGTCAGTGCTGAGACAGTTTTTGAGGACAAATACTGAGTTTCAATATGAAAAGGACAAGGATAATATTATATAGGTGTCTGTCTTGCCTGTGCTTGCTGTCCGCATGGTCGTGTACCGAAAAGATCACAATGGACTTGCCTCAAGGCAGAAAAGTTCCGGTGGTGGAAGGCAGTATCACCAACGAGTATAAACGTCACGAAATCATAATGAGTTATTCTTCAGAGGTGTATTCCGAAGAGCGTGAGATGATTCCGGGGGCGGAGATATACTTGGTTGGTGGCGGCGACACCATTTATTATTACGAGCAACCCGACAAGCCAGGCCATTACCTGACCGATTCGGTGGCAGGCAGAAAACGCCGCCGCTATCATCTGGAAATCAAGGTTGAGGAGAACACCTTGTTTGACTGGCCGCTGAAGATGAACGCGGAAGTGCGCATGTCAAACAATGCCACTCGCATTGATTCCGTAGGCTTGCATCCTCTGTTGAACGATGAGGGCATTCCTTTTGTCGACGAGAAGGCTGCGGTATGCGTTTGCCCCTATTTCCAGACACTTTCCGACACTTCCATTGTCTACAATGTGGAACTCTATTTGAACGGCAAGCTTTTTAAGAACAGGCCGTCGAAGCTGTTCAACCTGTTTTCGATGCGTGGATATGCGGGCTATTATTTCAACGGTGAGGAAATGTTGAGCAACAACACGGAGGTTCCGGTAGGAATAATGAACAAGTCGTATTTGCACGAAGGCGACGTGGTGAAGGTGAAACTCTACAGCATTTCGAAAGACTACCGTTATTTCCTTTTGGCCCAGAAATTGGCCATTGGCGTCAATCCCGTTATGGGCGCTTTCCCCGCCATGTATTCCAACATCTTCTCGAATTGCGACGCTATGGGTTGGTTCAATGCCACGGCGGTCATTGAGGGCGAAGGGGTTTACCATGAGAGCATTTTTGAGAAGTAATGCCAACTGATGTGAGTCCCTATCTTTTTTTGGGAAGATGCTCAATCTTTTTCAATGATCCAATCCGAAACGGTCTTGGTCTCTTGCGAGAAAGCGATGCCTATTTTTACGACAGGCTTGCCCTCGGCTTGGTAGGGAATCGCATAATCCTTCGAGTTGATTTGCTCAAGGGCCTCTTGCGCCGTGCCGCGCATTTTCAGTTCCATCACATACACCGCGTCGCGCATGAAGACCACCACATCCGTGCGACCTCGCGCCACCTTCACCTGAGTGAACGTGCGGTAATTGAAGATGGAGAACACCACGTATGTCAACACCTCGTAATAAGCCTCGTATTTGGCGATGTCGTCCAATTCCTTCTCGCCGAAATCGAGGTAAGGAATGGAGGCGAAGAAGGCTTGCATGGCTTTCAAGGCACCTTCGATGTCGTGATGAATTAGGCGGGCATAGAAATCGCCAGCGAAGCCCCGTGAATCGGTGTTGCCGAGGTTCATCATGCGTGCCATGAAGTTCTCCATGAATCCGACCTTCACCTCGGCATTGGGGAAGTCGAGGGTGTAGCGAGTGGTGTTGAAGTCATAGCCTTTGATGGTGAGGTAGCCCGCCTGATAGAGCAGGGGCAAGGCGGAGGTCATCGCCTCGGTGGGCACATCGAACTGGGAAGAAGGAACGTTGAGCTGCTCCAATTCAAGCAAGTTCGTGTTGAAGCGTTTCATTGCCTCGAAGAGGAAGGTGGGCGTTCCGCTGCCGAACCAGTAATAACCCAGCCATTGGTCGGTGAAGACATTCATCAGGCTGAACGGATTGAAAATGTCGTCGGAATTGTCGCTGAAGTGGTAGCCGTCATACTGTTGCTTCAGCATTTCGAGCATCAGTTCTTTTGAACATTTGTAGCGGTCGGCTAAGGCTTGGATGTCTTGGTCGAACACCGTCACCAACTCGTTCTTGGTGATACCACAAAGGGCCGAGTATTGGGGCATCATAGAGATATTGCGCAAATTGTTCAAAGTGGAGAAGATGCTCAGTTGGCTGAACTTGGTGATGCCCGTGATGAAGACGAACTGCTCGTCGGCATCGCAAATCTTCACTACCTGATAAAACTCCTGCATGATGCGTCGCACCTCAGTCAGTTGTTCCGGCTTGTGGAGATAGTCGAGCAAGGGGGCATCGTATTCGTCCAAAATGACCACGGATTTCAGGCCAGTTTGCCTATGGGCGCGTTGGATCAGTCCGGCAAAGCGTGTGCCGGGTGTCTTTTCCTCTTCGACGCGGCCATAAATCTCTTCGTATCGGCGTAATTGGAAATCCAAGGCTCCGATGATTCCTGCCATGTCCATCTGGTTCTTGCATTGGCTGATGTCGAAATGCAGAACAGGGTGTTGTTTCCAGTCCTTTTCCAACTCGGCGATGGCCAAGCCTTCAAACAAGTCCTTGCGGCCTTGGAAGTAATACTTCAATGTGCTACAAAGTAGGCTCTTGCCGAACCTTCGCGGACGGCTGAGGAAGACGAATTGCGATTCGTGCGACAATTTATAGATAAGGTCAGTCTTATCGATATAAATGCGTCCATCTTGGCGGATGCGTTCAAAATCGGCGATGCCGGCGGTGTAGAGTCTCATGGGTAGCATGGCAAAATAGGTTTTTCCGCTGCAAAGTTAGCATTTTTCCTTCTCCCAATGCGAGATGCGGGAAAAAATCTGGCAGGCAGTGTGAAAAAAAGAGCCGCCCGACAAAGGCGGCTCTTTCATTTCAAATCGGATGTGCATCGCGGTTACTTCACCACAACCTTCTCCACGCGCACTTGCGTGCCAGTAGTGAGGTGCAGGAAGTAGATGCCCTCGGCCATGCTTTCGACGCTGATTTGCTCAGTGCCTTTGGCCTTGCCCTTGGCCATCACCTGACCCATACCGTTATACATTGTGTAGGTGTATTCGGCATTGCCGCCGTTGATGAACAGCGTGCTGTTGGTCGGGTTCGGGTAGATGGAGAACTCGTTTGTGTTTTCGTCGATGCTCAACTCGGCCATCACTTCGATGCACTGCGGTACTGAGCTGCCGTCTTCGTAGTTGGCAATCACGCAGTAAGTGAAGTTGATTTCGGAGTACAAATCTTCATCGGTGTAGGTGGTTTCTTCAGTCTGGCCGATTTCGATGCCGTTGCGGAAGATGGTGTAGCTCTGTGCCCCTTCAGGAGCGTCCCAAGTGAGGATGATAGAGCCGATTTCCACGGTAGCATCGAGGTTCTCGACGCAAGCGTAGGTGTTTGTAGGAGCTTCGCTCTCGCAGTCGCAGTCAAACTCAAACAATGTGCCGCCGCTGAGGTTGCTGCCTTGATAGATGATTTCGCCGTTTTCGTACTTCACCACGAAGGAACATTCGGAGGTGTATTGGCCGTTGATCCAAGTCAGGGTGACGTGTACGCTCTTGCCGATTTTCAGGGTTTCGGTGGCAGAGTATCCGGATTCGAAGGTCAGGTCAACGGAAGGCGTGCCGTCGTCAAACGCAACTCTCAGTTTGTTGCCGTTCCAGCCGTCGCCGTATGAGTCGTTCATCTGGACCACTACGTTGCAGGCGTTTCTCAAGAGGATGCTGCCTTCTATCGTCAGACCGCCATCGGCTTCCATGACGAAAGTGATGGCAATCGGTTCGCCTTGAGGGCAGTCGGGGGCGATGGCCAAATTGAACACGCACGGAGCCATGCCATCGGGGTCGATAGTGCCAAATTCAATGACTTCGTTGAGCAGTGTGACATACTCGTTTTCGCAAGCGATGCGGGCAACGGCGTTGGTGGCCATGTAGTGACCGATATTCTTGAAGTTGGCGACAATGGTCAAGTTTTCACCCGGGACGAAACTTTCGCCCCATTCGGCGCCTTTGTAATCGAGGATGGCTTGGCCGGCGGTGATGATGGCCTTGCCGTTCCAAGTCTGTCTGCCGTCGTTCATGGTCACATCAATTTGGAAGCGGGTGCCGTCTTCAACGCCCTCGGCAACGATGAAGCTGAAAGCATCTTGCAAAGTGATGCTTTGCTCGGCGGGCAACACGTCAAATTGGGCGGTGCCTTCGAGAATTTCCAAACGCTCGTCGTCGCAGGTCAGGGTGACGCTGGTGGTGCCATTGGTCGGGTCGACGCCAACGTTCTTGAAGGTCATGCTGAGGCTCGTCTCCACATTCACGGGAGCGAAGTTGGGAGCGAAGCCAGCCACGGTCACGAAGGGACCTTCGGCAGGAAGGACTTCAACAGGGACGACTTCAGTCACCTTGTTATATCCCATCACGGTCAAGGTGGCAGTGCCAACAGTGTTCATTGGGGGGAAGCTGAGGGTGCAAGTGCCATCTTGGATGTAGCCCGTGCTAACAACTTCGCCGTCCATCATCAGAGAGACAATGCCGTAGCTGGTGTTTTCAGCCGAAATCTCCAATTCGCTCATGCCAAGCATCAGGACTGAAGGATTGCAGGTGACATTCATGCTGACGGGGTTGTCGGTGCGCACCATCAGGGTCGGGTCGCCGAAGAGGATCCAAGTGTTGTGGGTGTTGCCTTGGTCGCTCGGGTGCATGTCAAGCATGTACATGCTGCCGTTGAGCGAAGCGCCGCCGAAAGTATGACGGAATTGGTCGGTATGCTTCCATTCAGTGAGGATGTCGACCATCTCGTCTTGGCCAGTCATTGGAGGCACCCAGGGTTGTGAAATCCAGCTGAACATGCCGCCGACGGCACCAGTGGGAGCACCTGTGGTGTTGTTGGTGGCACGCAGCCAAGCCTCGCCGAAACAAGTGCCGTTGAATTCGCCGTTGTTGCAGGCCACTGACCAAATGTAGGGCCATTTGTAGTCGTTCACCAAGGCGTTCACATGGCTGTTGCTGTAGTTGGCCACAGCCCAACTGGTTTGCGAACCGTGGTTGCAATAGTTGATGATGCTTGCGCCGTTGTTGACATCACTGCTGATGGCGGTGGCGTTGGTGCCGCCGCCCACGCCGCTGTATTGTTGAGAGACATTCTCATAAGTGTAGTGCAAGAGGGTATCACGGATGTAGTTCATGTGAACATAGTCGGCTTCGCCGCCGTTGTGGCCGTTGCCTGCACCTTCGTTGGCACCGATGCCGATGCCTTGGTTGAGCCAAGTGAGGCCTTCTTCCATGTCGCGCTCGTAGTAGAGCACTTTGTTGACATGAGTCTCAACGTCTTGAACGCTTTGCACCGAGAAACGACCGGTAAGCACTTCAAGGTAGTAGTCGCTGCCTTCCAATTGGCCAAACCAGTTGTCGGAACGACCGCCGCTCATCGCGTGGGGGGTGAGGTCGGAATAGTCGCCAACGAGGAGGACGAACTCAAGGTTGCGCTCGGGGTTGGTGTAGATGCTGTTGATGTAGTTCTTGATTTGGGTGTCGTTGTTGCCGCCGGCTTCGGTCACGCTGACCATCGTCGTGGGACGGCCCGACTGGTTTTTCCAGTCTACGAAAGGCTGCATGGCCTCCATGTACTGGTCGGGGCAGATGACGAGCATCTCGCCGCAATCCTCTTCAAAGTTATACTTCGCCGCGTTCTCTTTGTAGTTGATGAAGCGGTGGTCGTAGGCAGCTTTCGTTTCGGCTGACATCTTTTGGCTTGCTTTGCGGGCCATTTTCTGGTTCACGCCGTTGTCGCTCACCTTCTTCATGGCGATGGTCATGTTGTGGTACACACGGAGGGTCTTCGTCACGGGATTGTAGGCGAAGGGAGCCACCATGATGTTTTGGCCACGGAAGTCGCGGATGATGTAAGGCGTTTCCAAAGTGGCCTGAGCGGCAGGGTAGAAAGCGTTTTGGCTGTACATTGCACCATAGGTGTAAGGCACGCTTTCAGGGTCGATCAGACGGCTGAAGTTGCCCTTCGAGGGGGCAATCTCCACATTCTGATAGTCCGTGAAATCGCTTTCAACGACGCTCACTTCCATTTCAGCGCGGTCGCCGATGAGGGCGGGCACGGGGAAGTGTGGGAGGTCAGGAGCACCGGCTTCGAGCATCGAGGCCATCTTCGGGACGGAGACGACTTGCTGCTCGCCGTTTGGGGTGCTCACTCTGGTCAGGTAGAAGCCGCCCAGCGAGAAGTCGACGACGACCTGCTGCTCGCTGCTCGAAATCAGCTTGACCTCGGGTCCGGCAGGATTACTCTTGCCGAGGCTGTTCCATTGTTGGCCGAATGTCATTGCTGACAAGGCCAGAAACACGAGAGAAAAAAGTGCTTTTTTCATGTGTAAATAATTGTGTAATAAATAATGTAGATAAAAAAACGATTAGTTTCAGTATGACGCGCAAAAGTACGAATCTTTTTGCTTTAATGCTGCAATTTGGCACGAAATATTTTCAACTCCACTTCTCCTTATTCACGGAGTGAGGTTTTTTGTGTAATTTTGCCGCCAGATTCAAAATCAACAGACATGGGATTCTTTTTGAAACTGATATTGACAGGTTTGGGCTGGTCGTTTGGCGGGCCTTTGGGCGCCATCATCGGCTATGCGATAGGGGGATTGTTTTCGGGCAGAAGGCCAACGGTCATCCGCTCAGAAGTGAACGAAACCTTCGGCAATACCGAGGAAAAACGCGACTTCAACGTGACTTTGCTTGTGCTTTCAGCCGCCGTGATGAAGGCCGACGGCAATGTGATGAAGTCGGAACTCGACTATGTGAAGCGGTTCTTCTTGCAGAATTTCGGACAGGAACGCGCCGAAAGTTATATCAAGATGCTGCGTGAGATTTTGGAGAAAGACTACAACCTTTACGAAGTCAGCCAGCAGGTGGGCCGTTACATGGACTATTCATCGCGCCTGCAACTGCTTCATTATCTGTTTGGTATCGCCAATGCCGACAAAGCGATTTCACAAGAGGAATTGGGCGTCATCAACACGATTTCAGACTACATGGGCATCACCAACAGCGATTTCCTATCGGTGAAAGCCATGTTCATCAAGGAAACCGATAGCGCCTACAAGATTCTCGGCGTTGAGCCATCAGCCACCGACGAAGAGGTGAAACGCGCCTATCGCGAAATGGCCAAGAAAAACCACCCCGACCTCGTGAGTAACCTCGGCGAAGAAGTTCGCCAAGCTGCCGAAAAGAAATTCCAAGAAGTCAACGCGGCCTACGAAGCGATTAAGAAGCTGCGGGGGATGTAAACAAAAAAAGGCAGCCATGCGGCTGCCTTTTTTTCAAATAAAACTCATTTTTATTCCACAACAATCCTCTCCACGCGCACTTGTGCGCCGTTGGTAAGGCGGAGGAAGTAAATGCCCTTGTTCAGGTGGCTGACATTGACTTGTTCGTTGCCGCGAGCATTGCCTTTCAGCACCATCTGACCCATGCCGTTGAACAAGGCATAGTCAAACTCGGTGTTGCCACCGTCGATGTTCAGGATGCCATTGACGGGGTTGGGATAGATGCTCAGGCTTTCAAACGTGTTCTCTTCGATGCCCACAGTGCCCACGCTAACGGTGATGTAAGCAGCAGTAGAGTAGTTGTCGGCGTTGGCGGCCACAATGCTATAGGTATAAATGCCGTCAGCCACATTGTCGGTGTAGGTGGTTCCAGATTGGCTGGCAATGGGCTGTCCGTTGCGGCGGATGGCATAGAGTGTGGCATCGGGCGAAGCCGTCCATGTCAGTTCGACGGTGTTGCCGTCAACATTGGCTTGCAAGTCGGTGACAGGAGCAAGAGGGAGTTTCACATTGGTTGGCGGGAATTGGATGTCGTCAATCCAAGCGCAGTCGCTGCCGCTGCTTACACTGCTGTCCTTCTGGTAGCTCCACTTGAAGGTGTGGACGCCAGCGGTCACAGGGAAAGAAACTTGGCTCCAGCCTTCGTCGCCCGACCAGTTGCCTTTCTCCTGATTGTCGATGTAGAAGAAGAGTTTGTCCCAGCCGTTTTCGGAAGAAACTTTTCTGTAGAAACTGATTTCGCCATCGGTAAGGACTTCAACAGTGAGGATGAGGTCGGTCTGCTGGCTGTCGGAGATGGTGCCCGACTTGGCACTGTAGGTGCCGCTGTTGGCCTCGTTGTTCACCACAGTCCAGTTGGCGCTGCCGCCAAATTGCCATTCGTATGCACTGAAGTCGCCCGATTCAAAGCCTTCGATGATGTTGCCCACGGTGATGATGTAATTGCCGTTCACCGAATAGTGGCCAGCGGCCAACAAGTAGTTGAGTTCGTAGGTCGAGCCGAGTTCGACATTGCTGCCCACGGTGATGTTGACCGAGATTTCGGCGGTTTCGCCCGCAGCGATGTTGCCGATTTCGATGGCGTTGTTTTCTATGGTGAGGTCGTCGGAGCAGGAATACACCTCAAAGATGGCGTTTTCGGCATTGGCGCTTCCAATGTTGGTGATTTGGAAGGTGGCAGTGCCAGTGTTGCCGGGTTCGAGGCTGGTGTTGAAAATGTTTGTGGTGACGAATTTAGGTGCACCGAAAGTGATGTTGAACTTGCTCTCCCAAATGTCGTCGCCCGAAGTGCAGGTCACGAAGAACTGTACTCTGGTCTGGTCAGGGATGTTCATGGCCACATCGAAGATGAAATCGCTGATGGCGACAGTGGCATCAGGATTGATGCTGGCAACATTGGTCGTGTTGTTGGTGATGTCGATAAACTCCGATTCGGTGCTCAGGGTGACGGTGATGTTGTTGGCGGCTTCGATACCGACATTCTTCAAGGTGATGGTCGGATTGACAGTGGCACCGTAGACGGGATTTTCGCATTGCACATCGTTGAAGGCAATGTAGGCACCGTCCATAGCAGCGGCGGGAATCACGTTGATGTAAGGGATTTTGTCCAAACCGGTCACGCAGATGGTGACGTCGCCACCGCTGGTGATGGGCTGGATTTGGATGTCGGCAGTGCCGCTTTCACCAATCAGGCCTGCGCCATAAAGAACACCGTCCTTGGAAATGCCCACATAGGAACCGGGTTCGGCATTGACCGTGAAGAAATCCATGCCGATAGGCAGGGTAGGCATGTGGCTGACATTGTTTTCGGTGGGTTGCACACGGAAAGGCATGATGGAACCGTCGCCAAGCGTGTGGTAGGCTTGCCAATAATACTTGTCGGAAACGCTACCTTGGTAGCCGTTGGCATGGGCGTAGCACACTGCAATATTGCCGATGAACGGAATAGCGGAAACGCAATTGAATTCGGCATCGTTCCAGATGGCATCGTAAACGCCGTAGGAAGTTTGCTCATAGGTGGGCATTTGTCCGAAAACGTTGGTGGCACCCACACCGAAGTAGTAGTCTTCATACCAGTAGGTGCTGGGGCACGAACCGATGTAGGCGTAGGCGGCTTTCGTGTTGGCGCGAATCATGGCTTCACCGAAGCAGGTGCTGCTGATGCCCCAGTCGGCGGCCTCGCAGCAGTTGCCCATGGCCAAGAAAGGCATACCTTCATTGGTCAGGGAGTTCACGTTGTTGACGTTGAATTGCGGGTCAGCCCAACTGGTGTTTGAGCCGTGTGCAGTGTAGTTCACAAAACCGACACCGGTGTTCATCGGCTCATAGCAGCCCGTGTAGGGTTGACCAAGCCAGTGGTAAACATTCTCAAAACCGTGTTCGGCATTGTAGTAATACTCCATCGCATATTGGATGGTGGGAGCACCGTCGTAGGCAGTCCAGTAGGAGTCCCAACCGGCAATCAACAGGACATTGTTCAGGTATGAGGGATTCGGCAATTCGACATACTTTTCGTAAAGCAGGGTCTTGGTAAGAATGTTCTGCATCTGCTGGACATTCTCGGCGCACATGCGGCTGTGGTAGATGTCCGGGAAGTCGTCGTTGTCGACGCTCATGTATTGCAGGTCGGTGACGCAGTGGGTCTCGCTTCCAGTGGCACTGGCGGACACTTGGTTCTTGTCGCCGAAGATGATGAGGAAGGTGGGAGCCTCTTTGCTGTATTCGTCTTGGATGAAAGAACGGATGGCAGCGGCAGAAGTACCGATTTCGTCGGTGTATTTCACATTCATGTAGAAGCCTTTCATGGTCTTCCATTCAATCCATTCCTGCATGATTTCCTCAAACATGCGGTCGGCGATGACGAGCATACGCACGGGAGCTTGCCACAGGTCGGGATGCTGGTCATACACATCGTCGCGCCAGTTGAACATGGTCTTGTAGATGCTGGCGAAATAGGGGCTGAACGTGCGGGCAAACTCGTTGTAGGCAGCGGATTTGTCGTAGTCGTTGTAGCGCACCTCGATTTCAATGTCGTTGTAAACCTCGATGGTGTTCGTGGCGGGATTGTAGTTGACGGGGTTGATGGTCAGCGAGCCGACTTGGATGCCACGCATGGTGCCCTTCATTTCAAGGGTGGCGATGGGACGCTGGCTCATCGACTTGGCGGCGTAGGCCTTTTCGCTGTAGGCAAACTTCACATCCTCGGGCTTTTGGCTCTTGCTGACGGAAGCCTGCTGAGGTATAACGGTCTTGATGCCGTAGTCGGCCAAACGGTAGATGGTCGTGCTGAAGTTTTTCACTTGCACGGTGACGTTTTTGGCACCGAAAGGCACGGCAATCAGTTGGTTGGCAGCGGGCAGCGAAGGTTCGCCCACATTGCCCGAAGGATAGGTGCCGTCCATCTTGATTTCGGAGAACGTACCTTTTTCGTTGGTGATTTCAGTGGCTTGGATGCCGCTGAAAGAGAAGGTGGCCGTGAAGCCGTCTTGGCTCACGTTGGCGCATTGTTGCGCTGAGTTGGTGCGGAAGTCGATTTGGCCTTGGGCCGTCGCTTGCGAACCAAACAACATTCCCATCAGAAGGAACGCTGCGGAAATGATACCGAATTTCTTCATGTGTAAATGATTAGTTGTTATTGATTTAAGTTGATTGAATACGAAAATTAGAAACTGCAAAAATAGTAAATTCTCCTTTTTGTAGCGTTAATCTCACAAAAAACTATTTCCCTTTCAGCACTTTTTTGTACGTTTTTTCATTGCCAAGCACCTCCAAGGCTTTTTGGATGCCCGTATCGATGGAGGCCATCACCTGATAATATTGTTGTGTTTCCCAAACATTTCGGGCAATCAAAGCCTTGATTTGCAGCAGAAGGAACTTCTCTGAACGGGCAAACTGCTCGTCGTTCCATTCCACTTTGGCTTCTGTAGCGGCGGCTTTCAGTCCATCCACAAGGTCTTGACCGACAACGAAATCCTTGTTGAAATTCTCGAAACTGCCGTATTGTGCTTTGATTTCGTCGCGGTGTTTCAGGCCGTAGTCGGTGGTGAAGCGGTTCAAGGCTCCCTTGCGCACAAGGTTAGTGTAAAGTTTGCTGTTATAAGCCGTGTCGATGGGAATAAAGATGTCGGGCATGATGCCGCCACCGCCGTAAACGGTGCGTCCGCCGTCGGTCTTATACTTCAGTGAATCAGGGAAATGGATGCTGTCGGCGTGGAAATATTCACCGTGCTCAAGGCGTTTGGTCATTTCCTTGGCATAGTCCTCAACGCCGTTTTCGTAAGGCCGCTGGATGCAGCGTCCCGAAGGCGTATGGTAGCGCGAAGTGGTGAGGCGGATTTGTGCGCCATCGGGCAGGTTGAAAGGCCTCTGAACCAAGCCTTTGCCGAAAGAACGCCTGCCAATCACAACGCCACGGTCATGGTCCTGAACGGCACCCGAAAGAATCTCGCTGGCCGAGGCCGAGCCTTCATCGATGAGGACGACCAATTTGCCCGTGGTGTAAAGCCCGTCTTTGGTACTTCTCCATTCCTGACGGGGTGATCGGATTCCTTCGGTGAAAACGATGAGTTTGTCCTCGCTGATGAACTGGTCAACCAATTCGATGGCCGTGTTGAGATAGCCGCCCGTGTTGCCACGCAGGTCGAAAATGAGAGATTCCATGCCTTGGCTTTGCAGTTTGGCGAAAGCCTCCTTGAATTCCTGCGTCGACTCTTGGGCAAAGCGGTCGAGCTTGATGTAGCCGACATGCTTGTCGAGCATATAGGCAGCGTTGATGCTGTTCAGCGGAATCTTGTCGCGAATGATTTCAAAATCAAGCAGTTCCTTGTCACTGCCGCGCTTCACGCTCACGGTCACTTTCGTGCCTTTCTTGCCGCGAAGGTGTTTCTGCACATATTCGTTATCCACTTTTTTGCCGACGGCTTCCTCGCCGTCAATCTTGATGAACTGGTCGCCGGCCATGATGCCGACCTTCTCAGAAGGGCCTCCCGCCACGGGGCTGATGACCGTGATGGTGTCGCGGATGAGCTGGAAGGTCACGCCGATGCCCTCGAAACTGCCCACAAGGGGTTCGTTGGCCTTCTCCACATCCTTCTTCGAGATGTAGGCCGAGTGTGGGTCGAGTTCCTTCAGTGCCGCAATGATGGCATCTTCCGTCACCTTGTCTATATTGGCCGTGTCGACGTAGAAGTTCTCGATGAGATAAAGCGTCGTGGCGAGTTTTTGGGAATTCATCTGCCCCTTCGATTGGGGCTGCTGAGCCATTGCCGCCGTCGCAAAGAGGCAGACAATCGCTAAGATTAACGTTTTCAGGGTTTTCATGAGTAAAAATGATGTTTTTAAGGGCACAAAGATAACGATTTTTTTCGTGAAAAGACGGACAATTGGCCGAAAATGATTATCTTTGTGCTGTGAAACTATAATGAAATAGGAGTTATGCTATTGGATCGGATGACATATAATCTACAAAAGATGGAGCGAAACCCAAAGTATGAGAAGTGGCTGTGGGGAATGAGGGGAGCTGGGATTGCTGTTGGAGGGTCGATTAGTATGTGGGCATCAATCTTCATGTTTATAGCTCTTTATTTCTCGTTGAGGGGTGAATGGGATAAAAACACTAATCTAATCATATTGATTATTTGGTTTGTTCTGCTCCTGTTAGGATTTGTCGTTGGAGCCGTTCTTGAATACAGATTAGGCCACAATAAATTAAAGAAAGGAAACAATAGGCTGCCAGATAAGACAATTAGGAAATTGAATGTCTGTTTTGTGATAGTTCCTCTCTGGATAATATTAGTAGCAATTATTGGCTTAGGCGTTTTCGTTATCGTACATTCGATAGTCAAATAGGCTGTAATTAGAAAATCACTTCAAGGGAAGACTCTGCTTAGAGGATTCGGAATCCTTAGTAGAATGTAAGGATTTGTAATACATTAGTTTACCGACGATAGTCTTGTGGCCCTGGTAATGTCAAGCGGAAATTGATGGGTATCATATACGATACTCTGACTTTTTTACCAAATGCCTCGCCTGGAATCCAATTGGGCATCATTTTGACGACACGCACCGCTTCTTCGTCACAGCCACCGCCGATGCCACGGAGTACTTTTATGTTAGATACACTTCCGTCAGGCTCGACAACAAAACCGACAAATACTTTGCCAGATATGCCCTGTTTTATCGCTTCTTCGGGATATCTTACATTTGTGCCTATGAAATCCAACAATCCTTCCTCGCCATCAGGGAAAGCGGGCATTCTTTCCACAAATACCCATTTTGCGGTATCTGCTGGAGCTTGAGGCTGTTCAATGATTTTGTAATTGATGGGCAGCATGGAACTGACGCGAACGGGTTCACCATTACGCTTTCCTGGAATCCATGCAGGCATATCCTTTACAACGCGAACGGCTTCAGCATCGCATTCCTCGCCAATCCCCCTCTTGATTTCGACGTTTGAAATGCTTCCGTCTTTCTCGACCACGAAGCCAACGAACACCTTGCCTTGGATGCCTTTCTCTTTTTCAGTTTGGGGATAATGGACATTGTTGGTGATATAGGCTACCATAGCCGAGTCTCCGCCAGGGAATTGGGGCATTTCGTCAACGACAGTGTATATAGTGGTATCGTTATCAGGTACAACGAAGACGGCCGTTTGGCTAGCTTGGGTAGAAGCAAGGCAAAACAGACTTAAAGAAACCAAAAAGATTGTTTTTAGCGAATTCATGGTTTATGTTTTTCTGGTTATTGTCTAAGGATTTCAAAAGTATTGTCCGCGTTCAACTTGATGATGGTTGAGCTTTTTGGCTTGCAGAAACTGTCGTGGTAAAGTTGCACTACATAATCGACCGCGTTTTTGATTTCATCGCAGATGTCGCTGAAAATCATCGAAGAAGGTTGCCCGGTAAGGTTGGCTGAGGTGGATGTGATGGGCTTCCCGAGGCGGCGGATGACCTCCTTGCAGAAGTTGTTGTTCACCACGCGGATGCACACCGAATGGTCGGCGGAAATGTTCTTCGCAAGGTTCTTACTTTGAGTATAAACGATGCTTAAAGGGTTGGAAGCGTGCGCGATAAGGTCGTAGGCGATGGGTGGCACGTTGGTGACATAATCCTTCAGCCGCTCCGCAGTATCGACGAGGATGATGAGGCTCTTGTTGAGCGGCCTCTGCTTGACCGCATACACGCGCAGGCAGGCCTTGTTGTTGGTGGCGTCGCAGCCCACGCCCCAAATGGTGTCGGTGGGGTAGAGAATGGTCTTTCCGGCTTTCAGCGCAGCAACGGTGCGTTCCACTTCTTCCTCAAAATTTTCTTCTGTAATGGATTGATTCATAACTTCTTATTTTGTTTTTATGACTTCGGTGTAAATATTCAATAGATTCTTGGCGATGGCCTTGTCCGAAAACTGTTGGGCATAGGCTTTTCCATTTTTTATCATGTTGTTTCTCAATTCGTTATCCCTCAATACAATCAAGATTTGCTCGGCAAGTTCGGCCTCATCGTTGGGCGAAACATAACGGCTGCTGGGACCGCCACTTTCCTCAAGGCAACTTCCTTTGGCCGCGATGACGGGAACGCCGCTTTGCAAGGCTTCCACGATGGGTATTCCAAAGCCTTCAAACTGAGATGGATAGATGAAAACGGACGCACTTTGGTAAAGGGCGGACAGGTCGTTGAAATCCACATTGGGTAGGATGAAGACTTGGTTTTGGAGTTTATTGTTCTCGATAAACTGTTGCAATTCAGTAAGATAATCTGTTTTTCTCCCCGCAATGACCAATGGCGTTTCGATGGCTTTGGCTTTCAGTGCTTTCAGAATCAAGAGTTGGTTCTTGCGCGGCTCGATGGCACCCACATTGAGTAGGAAAGTCTCAGGCAAGTTGTATTTTCTTCTTACGGTTTCCTTTTGGTTTTCAGAAACTTGCTGACAAAACGCGGGATGACAGCCTTGGTAAACGACGCTGATTTTCGCTTCGTCGATGCCCCACAATTCGATAAGGTCGTTTTTGGTCTGTTGGCTGACGGCAATGATGTGGTCGGCAATGTGGCAGCTGCGCAAGTATTTGGTTTTGTAGAGTTTGCGGTCGATGAAAGGATAGAGTTCGGGATGGCGGATGAAAATGAGGTCATGCATGGTCACCACCGTGGGGATGCCCGTTTTCTCGATGCCTACGGGCAGTTCATGGCTGAGGCCGTGGTAGAGGTCGAGTTGCCGTCTTTCCGCTTCTTTGGTAATGCCGAAAGTGCGCCAAAGCGAGGTCATAAAACCATGTTTCGGCTGGATGATAGTGGCGTTTTTCGGACAATCAAAACGGATGCTCGAATCGATTTTCGGTGTGAACAAATCCAACTGCAAATCAGGGAAGTGCGACGCGACAATACGAATCGTTTCGCGGCTGTAGTTGCCCAATCCGCGATGGTTGTTGAAAGCCCGTTTTGCGTCGTATCCTATTCTCATTTTCCTTTGATGATGGTGCTGATTTGTTTGGTTTTCCCAATGAATTGTGCCCAACGGTTAGGGACAAAATCGGGGAGCGGCGTGCTGAATTTTTCGCCGATATGAAGATAATTTTGCATGAACTGATGGGCCGAAATGCCCCATTTCATCAGAAAGGTGCGGCGGCCCTTGTTTTGTTTGACGCGCTTGGTGGACTTGCATCCGAAATGGTACACCAAACTGCTGCCAACGCCTTGGAAATGCCTGACGCCGCTTTCCCAGAGTTTGCGGGAAAGGTCGGGATCGGAATACATGCCCGGACTGAACTCGATGCTCATTCCACCAACCCTGTCCCAAAGTTCAAGGGGAAGCAACACGGGCGGCCATGTGCTTCCCGACCAGTCGTCGCGGACAAGGCTCTCTGCGGCTTGCAGCAACTTTTCTTCTTGGAAATTGTCAGTGTTGTCGCCAAAATCGGCAATCACGCAACAAGGATTGTCGCCGCGCGGCTCAATCATTGTTGCGGAGAGCATAAACTCCTTTGTGCCAGCATGTTCAATGGCTTCGTTCAGGCGCGAATCCCAATGCGGCAGAAAATACATGTCGTCGTTGGCGTAGACGATGTAAGGGGTTGTTATCCGTAATCGGCAGACATTCAGTCCGTAACAGATTCCGATGTTTTCGGAGGAATGAATCAACTCAAGGTCGGGCTGGCCTGAAACCCATTCCAAACTGCCGTCGCTTCCTTCGTTCACCATGACGATAATCTGATGCCTGAAGTCGGAGTTTTTGCGCAGGCTCTCGATGCACAGCCGAAGGTAAGGAAGGTTGTTCCAAGTGGGGATGAGTATGGAGAAACTTGTGCTCATAAAGCTCTGGCCTTCTTGTATTTATACCAAACCCCGTAAGCGTTGGTTTTGCAGATAGTCCAGCCCTTGCCGCCGTCCAAAAACCCTGCTTTGAAAACATAGTCGCGGAGGAATTTCCATCCTGCATGAAGGTATGCCGAAGCTGCGCTGGGGTGTTTTCCGCTTTCGGCCATCTCCTCGGCGGAGAGGAGGGCGTATTTTTCTATTCGCCGCCGGTGTTCCTCCGGACTGTAATATGAATAATGTAATAGGTCGCCATCCAAGTGGACGATTTCGGTGTTTTCGACGAGCGACAAAGTTTCATGCACCTTTTTGCCCGTCCATTCGGCCTGTCCGCGCCTGAAAATCCGCACTTTCGTGTCAGGATACCAGCCGCAGTGCCGAATCCATTTCCCGCAATAGTTCATCAGTCGGTTCATGGAAAAAGCCTTGTTCTCAATATCTTGATTCTTAATCTTTTGTATAGATTCTGCCAGTTCTTTTGAAAGTGCTTCGTCGGCATCGATGGAAAGAATCAGGTCGCAGGTGGCAAGGTCGTCGGCGAGGTTCTTTTGGTCGATGTAGCCGATCCAGTCTTGGGTGAAGAACTTCACGCCGTAGCGGTCGCAGATGGCCTCGGTCGCATCGGTGGAATGGCTGTCCACGACGATGATTTCGTCGGCCACAGGCGCGACGGAATCAAGGCAACGCTTGATGTTGCGTTCCTCGTTGAAGGTGATGATGACGACCGAAAGGGTGTTCATGGCTTAACTGTGATTATACTATTTTACGAATTTCACAATACAGTCGATGCAGATGGGTTTTGCACTAATATCGTCAATAAAGACATTTGCAGGGTGCATGTCTTCTAAGGCAATGCGGTCCGAAATGTAATTGACTCCTTGCCCCGAATGATTATCGCGGAAGCCCTTTGAGAATGCCAGTTCGTCAATTTCTTCTTTGTAAGCAAGTCGGAGGCATTGGATATAGTTCTGTGTGAGAATGATTCGGAAAAGGCCATCGGAGTCGCGAGTGAAGCCTATTACGTGCATTGCTGTTTCAGGAAACAAGTAGTTGTGAAGGGCAATGGCTTCAAGTGCTTTCTGTGTGGTGGAATAAATAGACGCACGTTCTTTGGCTACGGAAGTGTCGCCTTCCCTGTAATAAACCTTGGCTTCGGCTCCTTGGGCTATCATCGGGCCGAGGGCACTTGTCAAGATTTCATCAGCTCCTTCGACCCACAGATGTGCTGCTTTTGCCCACTGTTCAATGAGTTTCTCTTGCAATTCGTCTATTTCCCAATGGCTTGGGCTTCTTTTGCCGCTTTCAGCATCTCCACTTGTTTCAAGGCTTGTTCTCGCGTAGCTCGCGACGACGGACGCCCCAATAAGAGCCGAACCTCCCTTGCAGAATCCTGCATGCTCTGGAATAGTGTATCGAGGAAAGTTTGTCGATCCATTTTGTATGTCATTTATGTAATTGTCAATCAGTTGGAGTGTATGCTTCGAAAAAGCATTGTATTTTATTGATGTGTTGATTTGGTCTTGTTGAGTTGGCCAATGATCGTCTAAATTCAATCGCTCTTTTGTGTCCCAATCTGGCTCGGGCACAATGGCGACGTTGCAAATCTCAATGATCTCATCTTCAGTCAATCCAAGGCCAGACCGTTCCAATTCTTCCCGCACATCAATCGTCCATCGGGAGTCGATAAGTTCCGACCAACCTCTGTCGTCCAAATATCGGAGGCCGTTAGATATTGCAGATGGATTTGAGGAAGGCATGTTCAGTATATTTGTGGCAAAATTACAAAATCTTTGTTTATGGGGATTTGCTTCGCAAAGAAATCTTTTATAATCTGCCATCCGAATCTTGCTTAAATCGATGGTTTGTGTACTTAGTTTCAACCAAATCTACACCAAAAAGCATAGATTTGGTTGGAAGTAACGCAAAAATCGCGTTAGTTTCAACCAAATCTCATCAAAAAAGGGTAGATTTGGTTGGAAGTAATGATTTTTTATGTACTTTTGCCGTTGGATTAAAGCGTTATTGTTATGCTCATCGGAAGAAATGAAGAACAACGGCTTTTGCTGTCGTTGCTTGAATCGGACAAGTCGGAATTTGTGGCGGTTTACGGTCGTCGCCGCGTGGGGAAAACCTATTTGGTGCGCGAGGCGTTCAATTACAAGTTCGCCTTTCAACACGCTGGCGTTCAGGATGCCACGATGAAGGAACAGTTGGAGGAATTCCATCATTCGCTCCTGTTGGCTGGCGTGAAAGGAGGCAAGAAACCGCGCAACTGGTCGCAGGCGTTTTTTATGCTCGGGCAGCATTTGGCGGCTTTGCCGGAGGGGAAAAAGGTGATTTTCATTGACGAATTGCCGTGGTTGGATACTCCTTGCTCCAAATTCGTGACCGCCTTGGACCATTTTTGGAACGGCTGGGCCTCGGCGCGAAAAGACATCGTTTTGGTGGTTTGCGGGAGCGCCACTTCATGGATTATCGACAACATCGTGATGAACTACGGCGGATTGCACAACCGGCTGACGCGCCAGATTTACATCGAGCCTTTCACCTTGCATGAGTGCGAGTTGTACGCACAATCGAAGCGGTTGGGCATGAATCGGCGCAACATCCTCGAAACCTACATGGTGATGGGCGGCATCCCTTTTTATTGGGATTTCCTGCAAAAGGAACTGTCGTGGGCGCAGAACATTGACCGCATGTTTTTCCACAAGAACGGTGAGATGCGGCGCGAGTTCAATGCGCTTTACTCCTCGCTGTTTCGCCATCCGCAGGCCTATATCGATGTGGTGACCGCGTTGGGCACCAAAAAGGTTGGCATGACACGGACGCAAATCATTGAGGCGTTGGGCGAGAACAATGGCGGCACTTTGACGAAAATACTTACCGAACTCGAGGAATGTGATTTCATACGTTCATACACCGCCATCGGGAAAGCGAAGAAAGAGACTGTTTATCAACTTATTGACAACTTCACGCTGTTCTATTTCAAGTTCATGGCAGGAAAAGATATCAACGACAAAAACTATTGGTCGTACATTCTGAAACAGCCCGTCTATAACACTTGGAGCGGGTTGGCCTTCGAGCGCGTTTGCTTCCAGCACATCGACCAAATCAAGAAGGCGTTGGGCATTGCGGGCATTGTCAGCAATGTACATTCGTGGACTTATCGCCCGAAAAGCAAACAGGAAACGGGTGTGCAGATTGATATGCTCATCGACCGCGACGACAATGTCATCAACCTGTGCGAGATGAAGTTTGCCAAGGACGAGTACGAAATCACCGCTGCCTACGATGCCGAAATGCGCCGCAAAACACGCATTTTTGAAAGCAAGACGGGCACGCGCAAGGCCGTCACCACTGTGATGATTACCTCCTACGGCTTGGTGCGCAACGAATGGGCCAACGACATCCAGCGGCAGGTGGTGATGGATGATTTGTTTGAGGCTTAAATCCTTACGGCGATTCTTTTGGCAATCTGTCTTTGTTTATGGGGATTTGCTTCGCAAAGAAATCTCTCAAAAACGATAAATGTTGTATCTTTGCGCCCCGAACGATAATTCTTGATTGTGAATGAATTAAAATTGGACAGACATGTTAGAACACATAGCAGAATTTACGGCATGGCCGATACTTACGGGAATATTAATCGGCTACATCGCCAACCGCATTGTGAGCGGTGAGGGCAAAGGGGGCTGCATGAATTTCATCGTGGGCATCGTGGGCAGTTATGTTGGCACATTCATCAGCCATTTGCTGAACATTGAACTGCTTGGGAAAGGATACCTTACGAACTTGGTTTTCTGTGTTGTCGGTGCAGTAGTAGTGTTATGGATTTGGAAGAAACTGTTTGATTAAGATGCCAATACCGTTCCGAAAATACACTATCTTTGTGCCTTGAACAATCAGAGTTTTGTTTATGAAAAAGATAGTAAATAGACCCAATCCAAACGAGGCGTTCCCGAATCCGAAGATTCCGAGCCTCTGCTACATCAAAAATGTGGTGAAAAATCCGCGTATCATCATCGGTGACTACACCTATTACGATGATGCGGACGGTGCCGACCAGTTTGAGAAACACGTCACCCACTTTTATGATTTCATCGGCGACAGGCTGATTATCGGTAAGTTCTGTGCTATTGCCAAGGGCGTGGAATTTGTGATGAACGGTGCCAATCACAAGATGGACTGCGCGACCACTTATCCCTTCTACATCATGGGTGAAGACTGGGGCTCGGCAATTGCCTTGGTGAAAGAAGAGTTGCCCTTGAAAGGCGATACCGTTGTTGGCAATGATGTTTGGATAGGTCAGAACGTGACGGTGATGCCCGGTGTGCATATTGGCGACGGAGCCATCATCGGGGCCAACTCGGTCGTGGCCAAGGACATTCCACCGTATTCGGTTGCTGTTGGCAATCCTTGCAGTGTGGTCAGGAAGCGCTTTGACGATGATTTGATAGAATTGTTGCTCAAATTCAAATGGTGGGATAAAAGCATTGAGGAGATTGAGAGCCTAATGCCCATTCTTTCTTATGGAGATTTGGAAAAAGTCAAAAAAGAATTGAAGGTTAGACTTTAAATATGCCCTATGTTTTTCAATATTTATAAACGGTACTATGACTTTCTACACCTACGGAAATAAAGAAAATCCAAGCCTGCTGTTGATTCCAGGGCTGGGTGTGTCACACGAGATATTCCTGCCGCTGATGGAACTTTTGAAAGATGAATTCTACATTGTCGCAGTTGGCATTGACGGTTTTCTGCTCGGTCAGAAGTCTCGGTTTACCTCTGTCGATGATCAGGCTGTTCAGGCGACTCAATACATTCGGAAAAACTTGAATGGGCATTTGGACGTTGCCTACGGCCTTTCATTGGGAGGGAAGATACTGTCCCGAATGTTGGAACGGAACGAAATCGTGATAGACCACGCCATTATGGATGCGGCGCCCTTGCTGCCCCTTCCCAAGTGGAGTGTGGACCCGCTTCGATATTACCAAAGTTTGAACGTGTGGACTTGCTATCATTGGACGGGTTTCTGGAAATTCGTGTTCCATTCCCACTATTTCGATGTGCTCTTGGATGAATGTAAGAAAGTGTGGCCCTACGGGAAGGGGAAGTCGGTGCGAGACGGCTACAAGGATGTCTATACCAACAAGTTGGAGTCCATCCACGGGGCAGACATCCATTATTGGTATGGCTCCAAGGAGGCTTTCGTGGCCAAGCCGCAGGCCAAGCATCTGCTTCAACTATGCCCCGATGCCCACGTGGAGGTCTTCCCCAAAATGAACCACGGGCAGTTGCTTGTGGATTATCCGGAAGAGGTGGCTGAAAGGATTCGAGGGATTCTTCTTGGCTAATCTTTATTTCGCTTTGCAAATGTTGATATTCAGTAATTTCGGATTGCAAAACCGAGAAAATAGGAATCAAAGCAGCGGCAGTTGTTCCCCTCCTCATCGAAGATGATGGCTACAGAAATGTTGTTTATGGCTCAAACGGTGATTAAATCTTCGCCAAGGGCAGTGGAAATCTTGGCCAATGTTCGAAGCGTAAAATTATGTGTGCCGCCAAGCCAGCGCGAAACCTCGGCTTCGGTTTTTCCTGTGTTCTTTGCCAAATCGCGTTGCGACATTCCTCGCTCTTTGAGCAGTTTGTCCAACTTTTCGGCAATGGAATCCGAGAAGCGCAACTGCGTCTTCAGTTCCGCTGGGGTTTCGTCAACGATTTGCCGAAACAATTTCCGTCCTTCCAAGTCTTGTTTCATAAGGGTGCAAAGATACAAAAGTTTTCCAAAAGTTTACTTTATAAGGTAAGTTTTTTGCGAAAAAAAGCACAGAAGGCGCGACATTTCTGCCGCGTCCTCTTTTTGAACTTGCATTGGAAATGCTGATATTCAGGGTTTTCGGATTGCAAATCCGAAAGATCTGGGTATGAGAAATTATATATAACTATGTTATTAAAGACTGACCCCTCACCCGAAAAATTGGCACTCGTTCCTCGCACCATTTTTCTTCCCTCTCCCGACGGGAGAAGGGCCTCTTATTTTTCTCTCTCCGCAGGAGAGATGCTTTTTGTATCTCCCCTTGGGGAGAAAAGTTTTGTTAATGAGTTGTTGTAGCAACGAATTTACAAAAATAAGAGAGGGTTATTCATCCAATGCTCTTTTTATAACTTCACATACACCACCAAAATTATCCCTTATTTCGTTGTTCCAAAATCTTAGAATTTTATAACCACAACTTGACAAATACTGTGTTCTTTTTTTATCTTTAATAATATTTTCATCAATATTGTGTTGCCCGCCATCAATTTCTACTACTAGTTTTTGTTCAGGACACAAAAAATCAACTATATAATCACCTATCAAAACCTGTCGTTTAAATTTAAAACCATAAAAACGCTTTGCTCTGATATGACTCCACAATTTTGCCTCTTCTTCAGTCATCTTAGAACGCATACTTTTAGCAAAATGCAAATTTTTAGGATTGTATTGCATAAAAGTATTCTAGCACAATAGATACCCTCTCTCAAATTTGTAAGCTCATTACTTTCGCTAACAAATTTTTCTCTCTCCGCAGGAGAGATTTCTTTTGTATATCCCTTGGGGGTAAGATTTGTTTTTTGCCTAATTTGATTGACCCCTCGCCCTTTTTTCTAATTTCGCTGCGCTCTATAAGAAAAAAATACCCTCTCCCGTCGGGAGAGGGTTTGTTAGGTAAGGTGTTTCCACCAAGGTTAAAATCTTTAACACCGGTTAATTTTTATCCGTTTCTACTATCCTTGTTGTTGCATCTTCAATATTTGGAGCATTCTTTACGGCATCTTCGCCAAAACCCTCTATTAGCCTTTCCATAGGCAATCTGATTGCGGCTTTGTTGTTATACGGTTTATCACTCGTCGCCCCAAACAATGGCGATCGCACATAACTGGGTACATATGCCATCTTATAATCTTCATTCCAATTTCCGTTCTCATCTACGCTTTTATACAACATCAGGTATCTGCCATCTTCTTCTCTTGGGGTTTCTGATACAGCAAAAAATTGTCCTTCCAGAACCGCTACCTTATGGTCTTTTAACTGGTTTTTATATCTAAATAAATACCCTTCGACATCATTTGGATTTTTGTCACCGGAACCCCCCCATACTCTAAAAAAGTCACCTCTCACTCTAACCCAAAAATTCGGGAGTTCCGGTTCCTGCGGGTTTTGAACAACAACTTCTGTTGTCGGATAAGATACCATTTGTTTATTATAATCAGCTGCAGCTGCACTCTGATTAAGCGGACTCATAGCTATTAATACAGCAATAGGTACAGCCTTTGCTGCCGAAGTCATGTGTTGTCCTCCATCAGGTTTTTTATTACCCTTTTTATGTCCGCCTTCAAAACTTACATGAGATACATAATCCATTCTCGATATCGGTTGTATTGCCATTTTCATTACCCCTATCGTTTATTCGTTTATATCAAATTGTTTCTCTTACTTTAATCAAAGTAGTGTGCAAATATACGAAGAAATCGAAAATGCAAGGCGGATTTGCGGTTTTTTTCTTACTTTTGCGGCATAAACACAAAACCGAACACAATGACAACAATAACGCTAAGCTATAACGAGCGCAACAAGACGGCACAGGCTGTAGTCAAGTTTTTAGAAAGCCTTGGAGTTTTCAAGATTCTGAAGGACGACGAGCCTAACGCAACCACAATAAAGGCTATTGAAGAGGTGAAGTCAGAGTGTTCACATTCGAAATTGTTCAAAAAGTGAGGTTTTTGCATATTAAATTGCATTAAATGCCCATCGGAATCCCAATATGGATGATAGTCGTATCGCTGCTGGCTGGTGTAGCGGCAGCAACATTGTTGTATTTCCGAAACAAGAAACAACACTATGGCAAAGCCTTGACAATCATTTTGTTTGCGTTGCGGACTATGATGGTTGGCTTGGTGGTATTGTTGCTCTTCAACCCGCTGATAAGGCAAAAATTCAGTTCAGTGGAAACACCTACGATTATCCTCGCGCACGACAATTCCTCGTCTGTCGTACTTTGCAAGGATTCGGCGTATTACAAAAAGGATTATCTGACACAGTTTGAGCAGTTTAGGAAAGATTTGAATGCTGATTTCCAAGTCGATGAATATCTTTTCGGTGAGGAAGTCCGCGATTTCGAGCAACTCGACTTCTCCGACCAACTGACGGACTTGTCGTCGCTCATAAAAACCTTGGACAGAAGGTATTACAAACGTAATGTGGGCGCGGTGCTGCTCTTCTCCGACGGTATCTATAACCGTGGCTTCGAGCCGGAGTTGGTGGCGGAGAACTTCCCGTTCCCCATTCATACCGTTGTTTTGGGCGACACGGTTTCCTATCCCGATCTCGCCATACGCAACGTGCATTATAATAAGGTGGTGTCGCTCGGCGCGACCTTCCCCGTCCGCGTGACGGTGGCCGCCCGCGACTTGGCAGGCCGCAAAGCCCAACTGACCCTCAAGGAAAGCGGTCGCGTATTAGAGAAGCGCGACATTGAGATTCCGTCAAACCGCTTCTCCAAGGAAATCGATTTTATGCTCGACGCGACAAAAAAGGGCGTTTTGCCCATCGATATTGAAATCAGCGGCATAGAAGGGGAGGAGCAACTGCTCAACAATGTGCGGCATATCTATGTCGAGGTGCTTGACCAGAAATATAAGTTGCTGTGTGTGGCCGCCTCGCCGCATCCTGACTTGGGAGCATTGTGCAGCGTGCTCAACGACAATTACGAAATGGACTTCTGTTTCGGAAAGGAAACCTTGCCCGAGTTCAGCAATTACGACTTGGTCATCCTGCATCAGGTCCCCTCGGCGCGCACGGATTTCAACGCTTTGAAGGCACAGTTGGACAAGAACGTAAAACTGCCCGTTTTTTTCATCGTCGGCAACGATACCGACCGCGAAATGCTGAACAAGTTGCAGAATGTCTTTGTCTTACGTTCCGGTGCGACCAACACCCAGTTGGATGTTAAGGCGCACCAAAACACGGCCTTTTCGACTTTCACTTTCGATTCAAAGTCGGAGCAACTCATCACGAAATGCCCTCCTTTGGCTTTGCCGCACTTGGAAATCAACGCTTTGAAGTCGCATGACGATCTGCTCTTGCAGGAGGTGATGGGTATCAAGTCGGGACTGCCGCTGTTGAGTTTCGCACAGGATGGACGCAAGATGGCTTTCCTGTTCGGCACCAACATTTGGCGTTGGCGCTTGTTCGAGTATTACCAGAACAAAAACCACGACGTGTTCGATGAGATGTTCTCCAAGTCGCTGAAATACTTGTTGTTGTCGGCCAACGACGGCTCGGCGATTTACGCCAAGGAAACCTATTACAGCAACGAGCCGGTCATCATCACCGCCGAACTACGCAACCCGAACAACGAACTCGTCACCGACCCCGACCTGACGATTCAAATCGAGAACAAACTGACGGGCGAGACCTACGACTACACCTTCTCGAAGCGCGATCACGACTATGAACTGAACGCCGGCCTGCTGCCCGAAGGACTTTATACTTATAAGGTGCAGGGGCAGATGGGCGAGCGCAGAATCAGCGTGAGCGGCACCTTCAGCGTGGCGGCCATCGGCATTGAGGAACAGCAACTTACCGCCGACATCGATAGGATGCGCACCATCGCCCGCCTGACCAACGGAAATTGTTATACCGCCCGCGAGTTGCAGCAACTTTTTGCCGACTTGCACAATGATTCGCGCATCACGAGCGTTGAACACCACGAGAGCCGTTTCGAGGATTTGATTCACTCCAAGTGGATTTTCTTCGTTCTCATCGGCTTGGCTGCCGTGGAATGGCTCTTGCGGAAAATGTTCGGGGCGTATTAAACTACGGATTATACGGATGAAACGGATTGAAATACAGTATTTAATATCATAAATTCAAAGAATATTCGTTAATGATTACAAACAAAGGTAGATATAGGTTTCAACATCAAACTTGTTTTGGACCAATCTGTATAATCTGCGAAATCCGTAGTTAAGGAAATTTTTTAATTATTTAAATATCAAATTGTTACGAAATGAAAATTCAAGATCAAGCTGTCGTCACGATGACCTACGTCCTGCGTGAGAACGACGAAAACGGTCCCATCCTTCAGGAGACCACGAAAGAGAACCCCTTTGTCGCCATTTTCGGTATGCACCAACTGCTGCCCAAGTTCGAGGAGAACCTGATGGGCAAGGAACCTGGCGACAAGTACGCCTTCCACCTGACCCCCGAAGAGGGCTACGGCGAGCGCGACGAGAACTACATTATGGACCTCGACAAGAATATGTTTATGCAGAACAACGTGCTGATGGATATGGTGAAAGTCGGTGCGCAACTGATGATGCAGACCTCCGATGGTCGCCCGATTGCCGGCATCGTCCGCGAGATTGGCGACAACCACGTGAAGATGGACTTCAACCACGATATGGCGGGCAAGCACCTCCATTTCTCCGGCGAAATTCTCGACGTGCGCGAATCCACCGACGAGGACTTCGGCGCAGGCGGCTGTGCCGGTTGCGACGGAAGCTGTGATGGTGGCTGCGAAGGGTGCAAATGACAAAACTCTGGGAAAAAATCATAATTTTTGTGATTTTTCCCCAGAGTTTTTTATTTTGTAATGCAAAATGTTGCGTAAAGCGGCACGGATTTGATGTTGTTGTCGAAGCCGAAATGCTTTTGCGAAATCCTTATTGAATAAGGTGAATTGTATTTATTGGCGAACTGGTTCATACTGATGGCCTTGTTACGCTTGCCTTTTTTTACTTCCACGGGAATGATGTCGGTGCCGAGTTGCAGCACGAAATCCACCTCGGCGGTGTTGTCGTTTTTCCAGTAGTAAAGTGGGATTTGGTTGGACTTAAATTGTTGTGCCACATAGTTTTCTGCCAACGCGCCCAAAAAACTGTTGTCTTGCTCGATGGTGGAAAGCACAGTTTGGTAGGCAAGCCCCGATTTCATTGTGAGCAGTCCCACATCGGCCATATAAAGTTTGAAATCCGGGAGGTCGGCATAGGCTGCTATGGGCATCAGTCCTTGAGTGGTCTTTTGGCATTTTAGCACGATTCCCGCCGATTCGAGCCAGTCGATGGACTCGCCGAACAGCGTGGCACTGCCGCCTTTTTGCACCACTTTGTATTGGAACTTGGTGTTTTCCTTGGCCAATTGGGTTGGGATGGAGTTGTAGCAAGCCCTGATTTTCACCGAGGTCGAGGCGGAGGCATATTTCGCCATATCGGCCAAATATTCGTTCAAGATGCGGCTTTGGATGTCGATGATGTCCGTGAACTTCTGTGTTTCAACGAATTGCTTGACTACGGCGGGCATACCTCCCGTAATCAGGTAATGCTTGTAAAGTTCGATGAGCATTTGGTGAATGCCCTCGGCAAAGGGTTGGTTAGTTGCGAAATGCTGTTGGACTTCCTCGGCGAAAAACTGTTTCCCGTTGGCCCAAAGAAACTCCTCGAAATCAAGCGGATACATATTGATTTCATCGACTTTCCCGACGGGGAAGGAATATTTCTCGCGGTTGACGGCCACACCGAGCAAGCTTCCGGCGGCCACGATGTGGTATTGCGGCGCTTCCTCACAGAAAACCTTCAACGCCATCAATGCCCGCTCGCTGCTTTGGATTTCATCAAGGATAACCAGCGTTTTTCCTGCTGTAATCTTTTGGCTGTAAGCGGCTTCCAAATATTGGATGATTCTTGTTGGCGTGAGGTCGCCTTCAAAAAACGCTGCCGTCGCCGTTTGGTTTTCCAAATGCACATAGATGGTGTTTTCAAAACAGGTTTCACCAAAAGCCTTCAAGATATAGGTCTTGCCCACCTGTCTTGCGCCGTTCAGGATGAGCGGCATCCTGTTCGTCTTGTCCTTCCATTTGACCAATTCGGCCATCACTTTTCTTTCCATAGTTCTTGCCTTTTATGCCGCAAAAATAACCATTTTTGACAAAACTCTGAGAAAAAATCATAATTTCTGTGATTTTTCCATAGAGTTTTATTGTTTAGAACGATTCTATTTTCCGCCAAATCGGTGAAAATTTCATCGATTTGGCGGAAAATGTTTTTATTCAAACAGGTTGTCCAAGGTCACTTCGGCGGTGATGTAGTCTGAATACATATTGCGTTTCATACCGAATGTGGTGACCAAAACGGGGTGGATGGCTGCCCGTGTCTTCGTTTCTTCCTTGAAGCTGCCGCAACGGTCGCGCAGGCGCAGGTCTTCTTCCTTGTCGATGGCGTACTCCTTTTGTGAATACTTCACTTCGCAGACGTTGGTCACTTGGTCGGCGCGCTCAATGATGAGGTCGATTTGTACGGCAGGGTCGCTTTGTTTGCTCCGCCACGAGTAGAAATTGGTTTGGATGCTGTCGATGCGCAAAGCCCGTTTGATTTGCGGGATGTGTGCCATAGCGAGTCGCTCGTATGCCAGACCGAACCAAATGTTTTGGGTCGGTTTGTCGATGGTCGATACCCAAAAGTTCGGGTTGGTGGGCGGCTTGAGGCAGAAGGTCAGGTAGAAGAAGGTGAAGAAATCGATCATTTGGTAGATGGCTGATGTAGACTTTATCTTCTTCTCTTTCACGTAGTAACGCCTGATGAAGTCGCAATAGACGAGGTCTTCGAGGCGGTCGCTCAGGCCTCCGCCTGAAGAAAGCCCCAAGGCCGAAGCAATCTCGTCGCGTGTCATGCCCGATTTCTTTTTGGCGAGTTCTTCCATGATGAGCAGGTAAGGCTCCGGGTTCTTGAACAGCGACTTGAACAACCGCTTGTATTCGCGGTGCATCTCGGCGTTTTCGGCAAAAAACAGGCGGTCGATGTTCTGCGGGAGGCTTTCGTTGGGCTGCAGCAGGCTCAGATAATAGGGGATGCCGCCCAAAATCATGTAGGCTTGGGCGGTGGAAAGCCTGTTCCAGTTGAACTTGTTGGCGTTGAGGTAAAGTTCGGTTTCGTGCAGCGTGAACGGATGCAGGTGCATTTCGTGTGTGATGCGGTTGTGCAGTCCGCCGTGGTTGTCGATGATGTTCCTGATCATCCACGAGGTGGCCGACCCGCACACGATGAGCATGATGTTCTTTTGATGGGCGGCCCAGCCGTTCCAGAAATGGTCGAGCGCGGTGATGAACTTGCTCCCGTGCGTGTCGAAGCAGGGCAGTTCGTCGATGAACAGGATGATGCGCTTTTTGCGCTTGTGCTTGTTGAGCAGCAGTTGAAGGCAGGCGAAGGCCTCAAACCAGTCTTGGGGTGGCGTGATGACTCTTGGACCGTATTTGTTCAGGGCTTCGTTGAACACTTTCAGTTGGTCGTACTCCTCGCCCTCGATGAGCCCCGACACCTCGAAGACGAACTGGCTGCCGTATAGCTCCCTGACGAGAAAGGTCTTGCCGACCCGTCTGCGGCCATATAGCGCGACAAATTCCGATTTGCCTGAGTTTTCGTATTCCCTCAACAGGGCGATTTCAGGTTCTCTGCCGATGATGTTGCACATGTTTCCCGTTTTTTTGACACCGCAAAGGTACGATTCTTTTCCGAAAATCGTCGCTTATTTTTCGCCAAATCGATAAAAAAATCATCGTTTTGGCGGAAAATATCTGCATTATTTTCCGCCAAATCGATTAAAATTTAACCGATTTGGCGAAAAATATTTTTGCTTATATATTTGAAAAACAGCATTTTAATATGTTTTTGATATACAATTATGGCTTAAATTTTGGTGCAAATTCAGACGGAATAAACTTGGTTGTTTTTGTATATAAAATTGGTATGTAATTGCGCAATTTATTGAAAGATTTTCTGCGGAAAACATAAAAACAAACGGGGCTTCACCGACAAAGGATGAAGCCCGATTTGAAACCTTTTAGAGTGCAATGCATAGTGACAAAGACTATGCCGGCACTTTTCGGCTTGCAAAAATACAAATAATTGTTGAATTATTGCTAATTATTGATACTTTTTGCGATATTTTTTATAATCCATTCAATTTCAGGACTTTTCTTGGTCGCAATTTCATATATTTCAGCAAGGCCAGACAATAAATCATTTCTTCGGTTATGTGAGATTGTTTCAATCATATACAATATGACATCAATCGCTGCGGGCAAACCTTGGGCTTTTCCAATTGGGAATCTTCCCGCTGGTCCGTTTTTGACGCTTTGGCACAAGGACAAATCAAACAAGGTGGATCCATGAGCACATTTGTTTCTAACCACGCGGATGGTTTCCATATAATTCTCAAAAACTGCCGTTTGGTTGATTCCAAAATGTTTGCAGATGATGCGCTTGTCATTGAGATTTTTCAAATTCTTGTACAATTTCAGTGCATTGCCCATAGTCATAAACTCAATTGTTTTCCATGCAGGTGCATATCGGTCGTTGATATGATTCCTATGGTGCCGTTTAATTACTGGATTATTGCGAAAAGTATCGTTATATATTTCATTATCAAAAGATTGAATAAAACTTTGACTGACAATTTGTGGGCTGATAAACCATGTCGGTTCGTTCTTGTATTTGTTCGACAACTCATAAATCATATAAGTGCGGAAGGCAACTTCTATTCGGTTGATATATCGCATTAAGATATTGCGAAGGTCAAAGTCGTAGTAATAAAGTGTAACGGCATCACTAAGTTTTGTTCCATCTTTGTATTCATGTTTTCTGCCTCTAAGTCTTGGATAGCTTTTCTCAAAAGGGAACAAATAAAAACCTAACCGATAATAGCCGATGTCCATAAGGACTTCTTTTGCTTTCTCTTCATTGGCGATTTGTATTCCGCGTGACCGCAAGAGGGAGATTTGTTCATCTAATGTGGTGGCTTGTTTCATTTTGGATGAATAATAATGTAATCGCAAAAATACAACTTTTTATGATGAGAGCCTAACAAACTTTTTTGCCTCAAATCCACCCCAGTTTCTTCATCTCCTTGAAGCATTTCAGCGTGGCCTTGACATCCGACGTGGAATTGTGGGCGTCCTCAATAACCAAGAAAACTATAATCATCGACATCTCCAGGATAATCGCCATACATACCATCTGTCATAGCATCCCAAGTTTCTCTTCCATAGTCCCAATCATTGAAATAGTCATGTTTTTTATGAATATGTGCTTTGTTTTTTGAAAGCATTGTATTTATTCGTTTTCTTCCTTCTTCACAGCCCTGGATGTCTGCTTTTTCATACAATTCCAAGGCTTTTCTAAGGTTTTTTTCAACGCCACAGCCATTTTCATAACAAATTCCTAGATTGTATTGCGCCATTGCATTCCCGTTCTCTGCGGCTTTAGTATACCATTTCACAGCCTTGGTTTGGTCTATTTCTGTACCATAACCATTTTCATAACAAATTCCTAGGTTGCATTGTGCTGTTGCATTCCCTTTCTCTGCGGCTTTGGTAAACCATTCCACGGCTTTCGCCAGATCTTTCTTAACCCCCAACCCTTTATGGTAACAAATACCTAGATTGCATTGTGCTTCTGCATCACCTTGTTCAGCTGCTTTGTTGAACCATTCTACTGCTTTGGTGAGGTTCTTCACTACGCCAGTTCCTCTATAATAACATCCTCCGAGATTGTATTGCGCTTTTGCATAACCTTGCTCAGCAGCCTTGGCGTACCATTCTACAGCTTTTGTTAGGTTTTTCTCTACGCCAATACCTTTTTTAAAATAAAGCCCCATTGCGTCCTTTGCTCTTGCGCAATTCTGTTCCGCGGCTTTCATGGTGAGTTCTATGGTTTTATCAAAGTTGATGCTTGTTCCGTAACCTTCTCTATAACAACAGCCTAAACAGACCAAGGCATCAAGGTTGTTTTTCTCTGCTGATAATTGAAAATAATGGAAAGCTTTCGCTTTATCATCTTTTGTTTCGCAGAAAAGCCTTCCATAGTTATACATCGCTTCTGAATGACCTTGATTGCAAGCTTTGTTGTACCATTCTTCAGCTTTCAAATAATCCTTTTCAATGCCTTTCCCGGTCTCGAATAAAATACCAAGTTGACATTGAGCTTCCGCTAATCCTTTCTCTGCGGCAAGTGAAAACAAAGAATAGGCTTTTGGATAGTTTTTGGAATCATAGTATTCCTTTGCTTTTTTGCATAATTCCTCTGCTATTTCAACAACCAACTTATAATCGCAATCTGCATCTTTAACAATGTAATTGATGTTTTTTGAAATACTATTGTCTTCTGCAAACGCAAAAGTCAATTCATGCTCCCCTTTGCGAAGTTCAACATGGAAATAGGTGTCGGCCTTTGTTGTGCCCAGTTCTTGGCCGTAGTCATAGACTTTGCAGTCGAAATCGGTTTTGATATGGATGGTAGATGTGTTGCTCATGGTATTGTTTTTTGTGAAAACCGCCTCCCATTTGCAGATGAGAGGCGGTTAAAGATGTCATTTTGTTGGCCTCTTATTTCCTCAACCCCGCCAACTGCTGCTCAATCACAGCAATCTTGGCTTCAGCATCGGCTTTCTTCTTGCGTTCCTTGTCGACGACAGCGGCAGGAGCACCGCTGACGAAGCGTTCGTTGGAGAGTTTGGCCTCAACGCTCTTCAAGAAGCCCTGGGCATATTTCAGTTCTTCTTCCAGTTTCTTGATTTCGGCCTCCACATCGACGCTGCCGGTGAGCGGCACGAAGAACTCGGTGCTACCCACGATGAAGCCGAAGGCACCGGCGGGAGCCTCAGCCACATAACTCACTTCGCTCACGTTGCAGAGCTTGACAATGACGCAGTCGAAGTCTTTGTTGGCCGTGCCCTTCACCACGAGTTGGATGGCATCACGGAAGGCGATGTTCTTATCAGAACGCACCTTGCGGACATTGTTGATGACCTCTTGGGTAAACTCGAACTGCTTCAAGATGTCGGCAGCCTGGTCGCTGAGCCTGTCGAAGCGAGGCTGCTGAGCGATGATGATGTCGTCACCTTCTTTGCGCTCGGCGATGGCGTGCCAGATTTCCTCAGTGATGAACGGCATGAAGGGATGCAGCAAGAGCATTAGGTTCTCGAAGAACTTGATGGTGGCAGCGTAGGTCACGGGGTCGATGCCCTGGCCTTGCGGAGCCTTCACCATCTCGAGGTACCACGAGCAGAAGTCGTCCCAAGTGAGCTTGTAGATGCCCATCAAGGCGTCGCTGAGGCGGTACTTGTCGATGTTGTCGTTGGTCTCGGCCAGCACTTGGTTGAAGCGAGCCTCAAACCACTTCACGGCCATCTTGGCGGCCTCGGGTTGGGCGGCGTTTTGGTCTACATTCCAGCCTTTCACCAAACGCAAGGCGTTCCAAATCTTGTTGCAGAAGTTGCGGCCTTGTTCGCAGAGGGCCTCGTCGAAGAGGATGTCGTTGCCGGCAGGGGCGCTGAGCATCATGCCCATACGCACGCCGTCGGCACCGAACTTGTCGATAAGCTCGATTGGATCGGGGGAGTTGCCCAACGACTTGGACATCTTGCGACCTAACTTGTCTCTCACGATACCCGTGAAGTACACATTCTTGAACGGCACTTCATTTTGGTATTCCTCACCAGCCATGATCATGCGCGCCACCCAGAAGAAGATGATGTCGGGGGCGGTGATGAGGTCGTTGGTGGGGTAATAGTACTTGAACTCGGCATTGTCGGGGTCAAGGATGCCGTTGAAGAGCGACAAAGGCCACAGCCATGAGCTGAACCAAGTGTCCAAGGCATCGTCATCTTGGCGCAAGTCTTTGAGGGTCAAATTCTTGTTGCCAGTCTTCTCGATGGCGAGTTTCAAAGCCTCTTCGGGTGTTTCGGCGACCACGAAACCGCCTTCGGGCAGGTAGTAGGCCGGAATCTGATGGCCCCACCACAGCTGACGGCTGATGCACCAGTCCTTGATGTTCTCCAACCAGTGACGGTAGAGGTTGACATATTTGGCGGGATAGAACTTGATGTCGCCATTCAGCACGGGTTTCAGCGCGATGTCGGCGAGGTGTTCCATCTTGAGGAACCACTGCATCGAGAGCTTCGGCTCAATCGGCACATTGGTGCGCTCGGAATAACCCACCTTATTATTATAGTCCTCGATTTTCTCAAGGAGGCCGGCTTCTTTCATATCGATGATGATCTGCTTGCGGCAGTCCTCACGGCTCATGCCAATGTACATGCCAGCAGCTTCGCTCAAGGTGGCGTCGTCGTTGAAGATGTTGATGCTTTGCAGATTGTGCTTCTCGCCCAGCATATAGTCGTTCACATCGTGGGCGGGAGTGACCTTCAAGCAGCCGGTGCCGAACTCAATGTCCACATAATCGTCCTCGATGACGGGGATGACGCGGTTCACCAACGGCACTACAACCTTTTTGCCGCGCAGCCATTGGTTCTTTGGGTCGGCGGGGTTGATGCACATGGCGGTGTCGCCCATAATGGTCTCGGGGCGGGTGGTGGCCACCACGGCATAGCGGCGACCTTGTTCGTCGGTGTGGATGATTTCGCCTTCAGCGCCCGTGGCACCTGATCCGTCGTCCTCGTGGAGGTAATAGCGCAGGTAGAACAGCTTGCTGTGCTCATCCTTGAAGATGACTTCCTCATCGCTCAAAGCCGTCAAGGCTTTCGGATCCCAGTTGACCATGCGCACACCACGGTAAATCAAGCCTTTGTTATACAGATCAACGAAGGCGCGGATGACGCTCTTCGAGCGGATGTCGTCCATGGTGAACGAGGTGCGTTCCCAGTCGCAGGAGCAACCAAGGCGGCGCAACTGCTTGAGGATGATGCCTCCATGCTCGTGGGTCCAATCCCAAGCGTGCTTGAGGAACTCCTCGCGTCCGATGTCCGTCTTCTTGATGCCCTGTTGCGCCAGCTTGTTCACCACCTTGGCTTCGGTGGCGATGGAGGCGTGGTCGGTGCCGGGCACCCAGCAGGCATTCTTGCCTTGCATGCGGGCGCGACGGATCAAGATATCCTGAATCGTGTTGTTCATCATGTGGCCCATGTGAAGCACGCCAGTCACATTCGGCGGCGGGATCACGATGGTATAGGGTTCGCGTTCGTCGGGAGTGGAGTGGAAGTAGTTCTTGTCCATCCAGTGTTCGTACCATTTGCCTTCAACTTCCGAAGGGCTGTATTTGCTGCTGATTTCCATTTATTTGTTGTTGATTGTTGACTGTTTAATCGTTGAATTGTTGACGCGGGACTTCGGGACACAGAACTATTTTGTTGTCGCTTTGCGTCACTGCGAGGAACGAAGCAGTCCCATCGTTTTGCGTTCAAAACAATCGGCAAAAGTAGGGATTTTTTTGCTTGATTGGTTTCTATTCCATAATTTTGCAGTCAAATTAGGCAATGTACGATGGCAAAAAGTGAATGGATTAAGGCTTAGACCTTTTGTTTTCAGGAAAATTCACTCGCAATAGCATTGGTTTTCGGAAATTTTGGTAATTTTGCAGAAAATATGTAACCGACGATCTAATACGACCACGCTATGAACGGACAGCGATACATCAGCCCGTACACCGACTTCGGTTTCAAGTACATCTTCGGCAGCGAGCTGAACAAGGAATACTTGATTTCGTTCCTGAATGCCCTTTTCGAAGGCAGGCACCATATCAAGGACATTACCTACCAGAATTCGGAGCATCTTGACGAGGTGGTGTATTCGCGCCGTGCCATTTTCGATGTGTATTGCACCACCGACAAGGGCGACCATATCATCGTGGAGATGCAGAACGTGGACCAGGACTATTTCGCCGACCGTATGGTGTATTACTCCACCTTCCCCATCCGCGAGCAGGCCAAGCGCGGCGACTGGGACTACAAGCTGAATCCCGTTTACACGATAGGAATCCTCAATTTCATCTTCGACAAGAGCAGCGACGATGTCCACCACGAGGCCAAGCTGATGAACGTGGCGACCAAGGAAGTGTTTTACGACAAGTTGTCGTTCATCACGATTGAGTTGCCCAAGTTCAACAAGAAGGAAGACGAGTTGGTGACGCTTTACGACAAGTGGTTGTTTGTGTTGCGCAACCTTTCGAGGCTGATGGAACGCCCCGCTGCTTTGCAGGAAAGGGTTTTTGCCTCGCTGTTCCGCCATGCCGAGATTGACAAGATGCAGCCCAATGAGCGGAGGCAATACGAAAAGTCGTTGTTCGATTACAATGACATTAATAACAGTAATGTGAAGCATTTCCGTGAGGGCAAAGAGGAAGGCCTGAGAGAAGGCAAGGAAGAAGGCTTGAGAGAAGGCAAGGAAGAAGGCATGAAAGAAGGTGAAAGGAAAAAAGCCTTAGACATAGCCCGCAAGCTGAGAGCCGCCGGAGTGGACGATGCCGTCATTCTCGCCACGACGGGATTGGAAGAAAATGAATTGAAATCATTATAAACCAACAAGATAAAAACAATAGCTTACAGAAAAGACAAACTCGTGAAAATGAATGGCGTGACGCGGAAAATCGTGGTGAAATAGTTTTTTTTTGGCACGCAGAAATCGCAGAATCTTATGAATCGCAATGCGACATAATTTTGTTCGATAGGCTTCTGCGTATTCAGCGGATTCTGCGTGAGACAAATCCATCCTCGGCCTACGGGTCGGGGATTTTTTTTGTTCTGTTTTTCTCCTTTTTTGCGTGTGCAACCGATTTTTCCCTATCTTTGTCCGCCAAAGTTGTAGAAATTTATTTCATCAATTAAATTCATAACATTATGGTTTTATTATCAACAAATGTGACAATGGTGATCTTCATCTGCATCCTTGCAGTGGTCATCCCGTTCCTGCTTTTCTATCTCTCGAAAGCCAAGAAGGAACATCCTAAAGGCTTGATTGCAGCCGCTTTAAGTAACATGGGTGAGCGTTTCGGCTACTACATCATGAACGCCATCCTGTTGCTGTTCATCGTGTCGAAGTTCGGACTGCCCGATGCCACCGCAGGCATCATCTACTCGGTGTTCTACTTCGGCATTTACGTGTTGAGTTTGGTGGGCGGTATCATCGCCGACCGCACGCAGAACTACCACCGCACCATCCAGTGGGGCTTGATTATCATGGCCCTCGGTTATGTGGGTATGGCTATTCCGCTGTTCAGCCAAGACGCCCAAGGTATTATCGCCGACGGCAACGGAAAATGGTGGGGCATCCTTATCTTCACTTGCGTGGCCTTGCTCTGCATCGCTTTCGGTAACGGTCTGTTCAAGGGCAACTTGCAGGCTTTGGTCGGACAGATGTACGACAACTTCGAGGCCGAGGCTGTCAAGAAAGGCCCCGAGGCTTTGGCCGTGGCCAAGGACAAGCGCGACAGCGGTTTCCAGATTTTTTACGTGTTCATCAACATCGGTGGTGTGATTGCCCCCTTCGTGGCTCCTATGCTTCGCGAGTGGTGGCTGAAGGCTCACAACTTCATCTACAACGCTGACATGTCTGCCCTGTGCCACCAGTACCTTGCCGATGGTCAGGTGACGCAAAAGTTCACTGAAACGATGGCAAACTCCGTCCTTCCCACCGCCAATTACGGTGCCGACCTGACGCAGTTCTGCTCCGATTATATCCTTACTTTCAACCAAGGTGTCCATTTCTCGTTCTTCGTGTCGGTGGCCGCCATGTTGATTTCGTTGATTATCTTCTTCACGCAAAAGAACAAGTTCCCGCAGCCCGCCAAGAAGGTGGCCGCCGAAACCGCTGGCTACAGCGCCGAGGAAAAGGCTGCCATGGCCAAGGAAATCAAGCAGCGCATGGCCGCTTTGTTTGCCGTGTTGGGCATCGCCGTGTTCTTCTGGCTCTCGTTCCACCAGAACGGACAGTCGCTGTCGGTCTTCGCCCGCGACTTCGTCGATTCGTCGAGCATCGCTCCCGAAATCTGGCAGGCTTTGAACCCGTTGTTCGTCATCATTCTGACCCCGTTGGTCATGGGCATTTTTGCTATGTTGGCTCGCAAGGGCAAGGCCGTTTCAACACCCCGCAAGATTGCCTACGGTATGGGTCTGGCCGGTTGCGCCTACCTCTTCCTGATGATTTTCTCCATCATGAAGCACTATCCTTCGGGCGACGAGTTCCGCGCTATGGATATGGCTCAGATGGCCGCCGCTGGCCTTGCCAAGGCCGCTCCGTGGGTGATGATTGTCACCTATTTCTTCCTCACCGTGGCTGAATTGTTCATCTCGCCGTTAGGCTTGTCCTTCGTCTCGAAGGTTGCTCCGCGCCACATGGTGGGCCTCTGCCAAGGTTTGTGGCTCGGTGCCACGGCCATCGGCAACCTCTTTATCTTCGTTGGCCCCATCATGCTCAACGCTTGGGACATCTGGAAGTGCTGGGGCGTGTTCCTGCTCATCTGCCTCGTCTCTATGTCCGTTATGTTCGGAATGGTGAAATGGTTGGAGAGAGTGACTGAATAAGAATTGAAATCTTAATGTAAAAAAAGCCGGCAGCAATGTCGGCTTTTTTTGTGCTGGTTGCAAACAATTTGCTAAATTTGCAGCAAAATAATTGCAAATGGAAAACAACGATTTGGAACAACCTCGCATCGTCAGTTCGCACGACATCCGCATTGATACGGACTATGCCGATTGGATTGCGGAAGTGAAGCACCGTTACCGCTCGGCGCAAGTGAAGGCCGCCGTGAGGGTGAATGCGGAAAAACTGCTTTTCAACTGGCAACTTGGCCGCGATCTTGTCCAGAAAAAGGCTGAAGAACGCTGGGGCGCGGGTGTGGTGGAGCAAATTAGCCTTGATCTGAAAAAGGAGTTTCCAGAAGATGATGGCTTCTCGGCTCGCAATCTATGGTATATGAAGAAATGGTATGTTTTTTATGTTCGAGAAAACGAATCATTATTTCTGCACCAAGTTGGTGCAGAAATGCAAAGTGTTGTTAATCAACATTCAATAAAAATGCACCAAATTGGTGCAGAATTGGATGAAGAAAAACTCCACCAAACTGGTGGAGAATTTCCGCTGCCCTTTGCCCTTGTGCCTTGGCGGCATCATATTGAGATAATAACAAAATGCAAATCTGTTGGAGAAGCACTTTTTTATATCGGTCAGACCATAGAAAAAGGATTAAGTCGTTCTGCATTAATCAATTGTATCAAAGCGAACCTCTTTGAGCATCAAGGCAAAATCATCAATAACTTTTCAGAACATTTGCCCGCATTGCAGAGCAAACTTGTTCAGGAAGTGCTGAAGGAAAACTATGATTTCGGCTTTGCAACGGTCAGCCACGAAATATACGATGAGGCTGAATTGGAAGATGCACTTTCCAAAAACATTACTGCCTTGCTTTTGGAGTTGGGTACAGGATTCGCTTTTATCGGTAAACAGAAGGAAATCATTGTCGGTGGCCGCACGAGACGAATTGACCTTTTGTTCTATCATATCCGATTGAGGTGCTATATCGCTTGCGAGTTGAAAGCCAAGCCTTTCGAGCCTGAATTTGCCGGCAAGTTGAACTATTATGTGAATGCAGTGGATGAACTGCTGAAAGCCGATGACGACAATCCGACTATCGGTTTGCTGATTTGCTCGGATATGAACAGTACCGATGTGCAATGGTCGTTCAGGGGCATCAGTACGCCAATGGGTGTGGCTACCTATAATAATATTCGCATTAAGGATGTTTTGCCATCGCAAGAGCAGCTGAAAGAGCGGATGGAATTGCTGCAAAGGGAACTCCGCGAAACCAAACGCCTAATGAATAATAGAAATGAATAAACCGTTTATACATAGCCCCGTAGGGGCGACACATCAATAAGCAGGCGACGTGAGTCCCTGCCCAAAACAAACCAATACTAACAATTAAAAACTCAAAAATATGTTCAAAGGACATCCCAAAGGGCTTTACGCCCTCGCATTGGCCAACACGGGCGAGCGCTTCGGCTACTACACGATGTTGGCGATTTTCGTGCTTTTCCTGCAAGCCAAGTTCGGCTACAACGAGGCGCAGGCGGGCCACATTTATGGCATCTTCCTCGGATGCGTCTATTTTATGCCCCTCATCGGCGGTATGCTCGCCGACCGTTTCGGCTACGGCAAGATGGTGCGCATCGGTATCGTGGTGATGTTCCTCGGCTACCTGCTTTTGGCGGTGCCGATGGCCACCGAAACGGCCAAAGTCACTATGTTCTCGGCATTAGCTTTTATCGCCATAGGAACGGGCTTGTTCAAAGGCAACTTGCAGGTGATGGTGGGCAACCTCTACGACGAGGCCAAATACAGTGCTTTCCGCGACAATGGCTTCAGCCTGTTCTATATGGCCATCAACATTGGTTCGATGTTTGCGCCGATGGCGGCCACCAAAGTCACGGACTTGTTCCTTGGCAAGGCGGGTTACACCTACGTGCCGCAGATTCCCTCATTGGCGCACCAATATCTGGATGGCACCATTACGCCCCATGCACTGTCGAAGTTTGAGGCTTTGGCCGTGCAACAAGGCGGCGACATCAACAATTTGGCGGGCTTTGCCAACAACTATATCGACGCTTTGTCGAGTGCCTACAACTACGGCTTTGGCGTGGCCTGCATTTCATTGATTCTCTCAATGGTGATTTACTTGAGTTGCCGCAATTGGTTCAAGCACGCCGACGTGAACACCAAGCAGGCCAAGGCAATGGAAAGCACCACCGTGAACGTGGAGGAACTCTCGAAGGAGCAGACTCGCGAGCGCATTACCGCTTTGGTGATGGTCTTTGCCGTGGTCATTTTCTTCTGGATGTCGTTCCAGCAGGCAGGTCTTTGCCTGACCTATTTCGCCCGCGACTACACGCAAAGCACCGCAAGCGGTTTCACCCGTTTCGGCTTCAATATCTGGGCGTTGGCTTTGGTCGCCGTTTCGATTTACACGATGTTTGGAGCAATCCAAGCGACCAAACCGATGAACAGGGGAATTTGTTGCGGCGTGACGGTTTTCCTATGGATTATGGCTTGGACGGTGTATCGGGTTATGCCCGACCCCATCAATATCCTTCCGCAGCAGTTTCAGCAGTTCAACCCGTTCTTTGTGGTCGCCTTGACACCCGTCTCGATGGCAGTCTTCGGTGCTTTGGCCAAGAAAGGGAAGGAGCCGTCCTCGCCGCGCAAGATTGGCTTGGGAATGATTGTGGCCGCGCTCGGTTTCCTCATCTTGGTGATTTGTTCCATCCCATTGGCCAGTCCAGCCGAACTGAAAGTACACGGTGGCGTGAGCAACACTTTGGTTTCTCCAAACTGGCTGATTAGCACCTATCTCGTCCTGACTTTCGCCGAGTTGCTGTTGAGTCCCATTGGCATTTCGTTTGTCACGAAGGTGGCACCGCCCAAGTACAAGGGCATGATGATGGGCCTGTGGTTCTGCGTGACCGCCATCGGCAACTACCTCACCAGCGTCATCGCCCGCATTTGGGGCACCCGCCGTGTTCATCTTCTCGATTATGAAGCGGCTGGAACGGGCAACCTCGGGTTGCTGATTTTTTGGGATTTCCTTACGGAAAGAAATCTTTCAAAATCTATATTAAAATCTTTGAGAATCCGTGTCTATATGGCAAGTGGCTGTCAGACACGGATTTTCTTTTGATTTTTGAATGATTTTTGATGGATTTCTGCCTTTCAGGGCATTCCGTCAACTAACATTTATTAATTTTGCAGCCAAAATACAAACTCATGTCAAGAAACGAACAAGAACTGCAAGGCGTGACGTTATTGGGCAACCAAAACACCCATTACAGTTACGACTATACACCCGAAGTGTTAGAGGCTTTTGAGAACAAACATCCTGAGAACGAGTATCTTGTAACTTTGGATTGCCCCGAATTTACCTCGCTTTGTCCCAAAACAGGCCAGCCCGACTTCGGACACCTTATTATTAATTACATCCCGCGCACGCTGATGGTGGAGAGCAAGAGCCTGAAACTCTACCTTTTCAGTTTCCGCAACCACGGCGACTTCCACGAAGACTGCGTGAACATCATTATGAAGGACTTGGTCAAGCTGATGAATCCCAAATATCTGGAAGTTTTAGGATTATTCAATCCGCGTGGGGGCATTTCCATCAAACCTTTTGCCAACTATGGCGACAGTGAACACCAAGACATGGTAAGGCAACGCCTTTTGGCTAATTTTCATAACAACTAATATAATGAAAACTACGAATTGCACTAATGAAACGAATATTTTGCGACCAAGGTCGCGAATGAATACGAATGGAATAATTCGTGTCAATTTGGATGCTTGCATCCTTAATTCTCAACTCAATTCGTGATATTCGTGTAATTCGTAGTTAAAGATTGAAAAAATGAAAGACGCAGTAATCATCATCTCCGGCGGAATGGACTCGACCACGATGCTCTACGAATACAAGGACAAAATCGCCCTTGCCATCACTTTCGATTATGGTTCAACGCAAAACGGCCGTGAGCGCGTATGTGCCGTCACACACTGCCAACGACTGGGTATCAAACATATCGTAGTGCCTTTGGAATTCATGCACCGCTATTTCAAGAGTGCCTTGCTGATGACCGCCAATGACATTCCCGAAGGCAACTATGACGACGAGAACATGAAATCGACGGTGGTGCCGTTCCGCAACGGCATCATGCTGGCCATTGCAGCTGGCATCGCCGAGAGCAACGGCCTGAAGCGCGTGATGATTGCCAACCATGCCGGCGACCACAGCATCTATCCCGACTGCCGCCCAGGCTTTGTCAATGCTATGTCGGAGGCCATGTCGGCGGGAACATACGAGAATATTACGGTTTTTGCGCCCTATACCTACCTGAGTAAGAAGGAAATTGCAGAGCATGGCAAGGCCTTGGGTTTGGACTATATCGAGACCTATTCCTGTTACAAAGGCGGCGAGAAGCACTGTGGCAAATGTGGCACCTGCCGTGAGCGCCGTCAAGCCCTGCAAGACGCTGGAATTGAAGACCATACTGAGTACGAAACAAACATAATATGAGAAAGAAACTACGAATTGTACGAATTTTGCGAATATCAATATGTGAATTTTGCGGCCAAAACTGCAAATTCGTACCAATTGGCAACGAAGTTGCAAAATTCTATCCGAAATAATTCGTTTCATTTGTGAAATTCGTAGTTAAAAAATTGGAATCAAATGTATTACGTCAGAAAAACCTTAGAAATATCCTCGTGCCACCAGCTCTACCTCGACTATGAGAGCAAGTGCGAGAACCTGCACGGCCACAATTGGAAAGTGAATGTGTATTGCCGTGCCGAGCAATTGGACAGCAACGGCATGGTGTGCGACTTCACCGAAATCAAACGACTGATTCACGGAAAGATAGACCATACCAACTTGAACGAAGTCCTCGATTTCAACCCAACTGCGGAAAATCTCGCCCGCTGGATTGTCGATACCGTCCCGAACTGCTACCGCGCCGACGTGTGGGAGTCGCGCGACAACAAGGCTTCCTACATCAAGGATGCCGCGCCACAGAATTTTGATTAAGGAATAGTGAACTACGGATTATACGGATTGAACGGATATTCAATGAAAGGATTTTGCAGCTAAAGCTGCGGATTGGTACAGATTTCTCCAGATGATAACTATCCGTATCAATTGGACGCTTGCGTCACTAAATTATTCGGAAGCCATCTGTCAAATCTGTGGAATCCGTAGTTAAATAATCGATGTCTAATGTATCGAATAAACGAAATATTTTACTCATTGCAAGGCGAAGGTTTCCACAGCGGAACGCCCGCCGTTTTCGTGCGCTTCAGCGGCTGCAATTTGCGTTGCACTTTTTGCGACACGCAGCACCAAGCAGGGGAGATGTTTTCTTTGCAAGAGATTGTAAACGAGGTAAATAAATATCCTATTGCCCCCTTGCTCGTTTTGACTGGCGGCGAGCCTTCCTTGTTCATCGACGAGGCTCTTGTGGCGGAATTGAAACAAAAGACAGGCAAGAAAATCGCCATCGAAACCAATGGCACGCGGCCTTTGCCGAGCAATTTGGACTGGGTGACTTTTTCGCCCAAGACAGCCTTCGATGGCGGCGATTTAGAACCTTGTGTGTTAACGCATTGCGATGAGTTGAAAGTAGTTTATCTCGGTCAGGATTTGGCGCAATATGATGGCATTGAGGCCAAATACCGTTTTTTGCAGCCTTGTTTTGTTGAGGATTTGGAGCAACGGAAAGCCAATATGCAGGCCTGTGTTGAGGCTGTGAAACGCCACCCGAATTGGCGGCTTTCGTTGCAGGTTCATAGGGTTTTGAATATTCCGTAAATAGAGTTTGCCTTATGAGAATCCGTTTTGTCTTGTTTATCCTTCTTGCGGTTTTGGTATCATGCGCCAAGCAGTCCACTGTGCCTCCTTCGCAGGAGGACATTCTGTATCAGGTGGAAGGTTTCTTCATCCAAAAGCCAGACAGTGCTCTCCAAATCCTTGACACACTGAATGTTGATGTGCTTTCGGAGAAGGAGCGGGCGCATTATTGCCTATTGAAAGTTAAGGTGCGCGACCAGTTTTTCCTTTACGACAATATCACGGATTCATTATTGCAAGTGGCTGAAGATTACTTCATTGGCAGCAAGGAAAAATATTTTGAGGCCGAAACCTGTGAGGCTCTTTCACGCATAGCATTCAAGAAAGGGAAAGGCGAGCAAGTCAAGTTGGATTGGTTGCAAAAGGCTTTTGAAAGCATTGAGCGATGCCATCAAATTGACGATAGGCTCATCCGTTTTTCCAACAAACCGATTTCCAAAGAGGAAATGCTTGACATAAAAAAATACGATATACAGTTTCGACTGGGTATGTGCTATTTAGACAATGGATATACCCAAGAAGGATTGAATCATATAAAAGCAGCCGAGCGATATTACGCTGATACACAGCATTATTTCATGCAGTTTAATATAGAAAATGTATTAGGTAATGCTTATTTGGCACTCAAGGAATACGATAGTTGCAGCATGTATTTTGAAAAAGGTTTGTGGGCGGCTAAAGAGGCAGGCAATGCCGAAAGAATTGCTTGTTGCCATTTCTCCAAGTCGATGTTATATAGGTATCAGTTTGACAATCAAGATTATGAAGGCCAAAAAGAAGGTGACAGTCTTTTGAGAAAGGCCATTGCTGAATGTAATCGTGGCTTGGCATTATACGAGGAGCCGATGTTCCGTTACAAGGATGCTCTTTATTCCGAATTGAGCCGTTGCTTCTATCGGCTTGAGCAATATGATTCTTGTGCCTATTATGCTGAAAAACAGATGAGTTTTATGGATGCTATGCACTTCGAGATGGTTCCGAACCCTGAAAATGCTTCCATTTTGCAACGATTATACAAGTCTTATGAAGCCTTGGGAAACACAGAGAAGGCTTTGGAATACGCCGACCGCTATGTTGGGATGCAGCAAGTCATTGAAGAACAGCCAAAAGCCGTCGAGCAAGTGAAAAATGAGTATGAGAAGAAACTGGAAATGACGCAGTTGCAAGCGAAACATCAGGCCAAGCAATATCGGTTGTATCTCATGCTCGCCTTTTTGCTGGCGGCACTGCTTCTTGTCCTTTGGTTGGCGTTCCGCTACCGCAAGAATAAGGAAATAGAGGCATTGAAGCACGAGGAGGCCTATCGTAAACTGCAATCCGAGTTTGACGCGGCCTCGCAGCAGGCGCATCAGGCGTTGCATCAGCGGGTAATGGCCATCTACCAATCGGGAGGGGAGCGGACGATGGAGCGCATTATGGCCGAGTTTATGGCCATCTATCCGAAGGCCACCGACAAGTTGGCTTCCACTTATCCTGGTTTGAGCGACTCTGAGCGCAATATTGTTGTGCTCTCGTTCTTGGGCTTCAGGATGAAAGAGGAGGCCGACATTTTGAATCTCAGCCCCAATACGGTGGAAAAATACCGCTCCAACATCCGGAAAAAGACCAACAACGACCCCATTTCCAATCTGATTAGATAAGAAAAATCCGTACTTTGTGGTTTTTCAATTTGTTGTTTGTCAGTATATTAAAGTTTTACAAGGCAAGAAAAATCCGTAATTTGGTTTTCTTTTTGCAAAAACCGGCTTTTTTTTGTATAGTTTTGCGGTGTTAATCATCAAAACCTATGTGATATGAAAAAAGCAACCTTACTTATTATCTGCCTGCTGATGGCGGTCTGTTATGTGAAAGCCCAAGACATAGTAACCGAATTTCAGCACCAAAACGGCAAGTATTTCAACTTCCATAACATTGTTGAAGCCTCAGACAACACACTCATTGCGCAGTGTCCACTTTTTGAAACCTACTCTGGTCCTGACCTCGGAGTTGTTTTCTATAAAATTTCTATGGAAGGACAATTGATTGATTCTCTGTTTGTTCCACTTGATAATGTGCCGCTCCGAACTCTTTTTGAACCTGTTCCTAACGAAAGCGGTAGTTATCTTTATGCGCGATTTGAACAAGACAAAAACGACAGTATCACTTGTTTAAAAATGACCTTCATTGATGACGACTTGAACATCTGCAACGAAACCAACATAGTAATTGAGGACTTTCTATACGATTACATCATTACCTCATCAGACCTTTTCATTGATGCTGACAACGACATTATCGCTTCTTATTGGTGCAGTCAGAAATTCTACATGCTTCGCATAGGTCTTGACGGAACCATCAAAAACCGTCGAGAAGTTGAATCAATCTCCGCATCACTGATGATTCATGAAAGACATACTGGAATGTATGACAAGTCTTCTCCAAAATACTATTACATTGGCAGAGACATCGGCGGCAGTCAGGCAAATTCCATCATGGCTTATGTCATAGACACCAGTTTTCAGGTCGTGGAAAACCATCGTTACTACATCTATCAAAACGGCCACTTTTCGGGCGGTTTCCACGAGCACATCATCCCCTTTGATGACGAAACCTATTTGTTGTCTTCAAGGTTTGGAATATTCCAAGGCGGGGAAATGGCGGCTTGCCTCGCCAAATTTGACAAAACACACGGAATCAAGGCGATACAATTGTTCAGAGAAGGCACAAACAGCCCTTCACCGATTTGGACTGCCGCTTTGAGTGATGGTACGGTTTACTATTCGTACATGACCGATACGGGATACAATAACCGTTTGGTATTGGTTTGCCTCGACGAAAACCTAAACATAAAATGGACGCGCTATTTCCTTGAGCCAGACATGTTCCATTGGGCCACATGTATGACTGTTTTGCATGATGGAAAGGTTGCAATAGGTTCATATAAATACATGGAAATCCCTGGGAGCATTTCAGTTGTTATCATCCAAGACGATGGATGGAATACACTCGAAATGGAAGCCA
>CACZZO010000009.1 GCA_902785755.1 uncultured Bacteroidia bacterium
AAAACGCCCAATTTTCGGGAAAAAGTGTCTTTTGTGCGGCAAAAATGCGCAAAATGTGTGTGAAATGTGTGTGTGATTTTTGCAAATGGCGTTGTTTTTTGCTATAATTTTGGACGCAAATACCAATTCTTATCACTATGGAAAAAGCAAGACTAATAATTTACACCCTACTTGCGCTCCTGTTATTGGAATCGGCGTCTGCGTTTGCACAAGTCACTACGGGGCGCGATTTTTGGGTGACACTGTTACCCAATAGCAGAGAAGGCGAAATCCCAGAGCCTGCCCTGTGGATTAGTGCCAACGAGTCCACTACAGGAAGCGTGACAAACCCCAACACGGGTTGGCAGGAAGACTTTTCGGTGGAGGCCGGATGCAGCATCTACATTCCCATTCCATTAGAACAGGCTTTTGAGATGCACCTTTCGGATACGGTGCTCAACATCGGCCTGCATGTGACGGCCAAACAGCCTGTTTCCGTAGTCGTGGCCAATTACGAAGGGGCCTGTTTCGATACATCCAAAGCCTTGCCAACCAATACATTGGGCAGCGAATATCTGGTGCAGACCTACGAGAATTTTGGAACGTATGATTTTGTGCGCTCTGTTTTGTCCGTCGTCGCCACAGAGGACAACACCACCGTGGATTTTCAGTTGAGTTGCGAAACGATGAACCACCATCAGGCCAACCAGCCACTTTCGGTGACCTTAAATGCAGGGCAGGTCTATCAGTTGCAATCGGAGCATTTGTGCAATTTTTCAGGAACGCGCGTGACCTCCCGCGACGGAAAACCCATCGCCGTGTTTGCAGGCAACCGAGGCTTGGGCGTACCTTATTTCAACACGCCCTACATCGACCATGCTGAAGAGGTGATGCTGCCTGCGTCCACTTTAGGCCGCCATTTTGTGGTGACGCAATCCCTTCGCCGCCCTGCCGACTATGTGCGCGTTACAGCCATGAAAGACCATTGCGAGGTGCGCAGGGACGGCACTTTGGTGCGTACCCTCAATGCAGGGCAGTCCTTCGTTTTTGAACTTACCGACGACTATCCCGCCATCTATCTCGAAACCTCTGAACCCGCCATCGTCGCCAAGTTCTTTTATGGCCACGACGATATTCCAGGTGCTATAGGCGACCCCGCCATGGCCACCATACTCCCGATGGAGCAGCAAACAAACCGCGCCCTGTTTTGCGCCCACAACACCCTCATTTCAAAATGGCATTATCTCAACATAGTGACCGAAACCGCTTCAGTATCAGGGATGCAACTTGACGGCGAGCCTATTGGCGACCTTTTTGAAGTGGTGGCAAGTAAGCCCGAATATGCCTACGCGAGATTCCAGATTGCCGACACGACACACCTCTTGGAGAATACGGAAGGCGGCTTTGTGGCCCATGTTTATGGCATGGGTGGTGCCGAAGCCTATTCCTATTTCCTTGACGCGGCGATGCTCACAACCGCGCTGACGGTGAACGACACAAACGAATGGCTTCACCCCGATGGCTTCTATTTTGACCTGAATGAACCTTTGAACCTCGATTTACACTTGAATTATGAGATGACCGAGGCTCATTGGACATACGGCGACGGCATGACGGAAATCCTCACCGACACGGAGGCTTGGCATACCTATTCCACACAAGGCAACTATCCCGTGACTTGCGAGGTGTTCAGAACCGACGCACAAGGGCGGCGCGTCATGGCTGGCTATGTGAGCACCATAATTCACGCTGGCTATGAAAGTGTGGAAAGCCACGACTATACCAAAGAATGTAACCTGTTTCCCAATCCAGCCAACTCGAAAGTGAGCATCGAGGGCCAAGGCATCACTTCTGTCCGGCTGACGAACTGCTACGGGCAAGTTGTCATGGAAAAGGCTTGTGAGTCCACTGACTCTATGATGCTTGACTTAACGGAATTGCCGATAGGCATTTATATTATTGAAGTCGTTGCATCGAGCTATCGTACTATAAAACAATTAGTTATAAGTAGATAATTGAGAATAAAACCCAAAACACCATGAAGAGACTAATCACCATCCTCATCGCCCTGTGCGCAACAACAGCGCAAGCGCAACTCATCGTCACCTCGGCTGACTCCATCCAGCAATGCACCCCCGAATGGTTGGTGCGTAACGTGCTGCTCGAAAGCGGCGTGACGGTTTCCAACGTCCGCTTCAACGGCTCGCCGGACATCATCGACTGCAACAGCATCGGCTATTTTGATACAGGCAACAGCCCGACCAACTTGGGCATCGATGCGGGACTTGTCCTTGCCACGGGTGGCGTTTCGGTGGCGGTCGGGCCGAATGATCGCGATGACAAAATCGTGCGAACCAGCTGCGGAGAATACATCGACGAAACCCTCGAAGCCATTTCTTATGCTCCAGATTCGGTCTTCGACATGGCCGTGCTTGAGTTCGACTTCGTGCCTTGGGACAAAGAGGTTTCGTTCAACTATGTGTTTGCCTCGGAGGAATATTTGGAGTGGGTTGGCTCGTATTACAACGATGTTTTTGGCTTTTTCGTCACGGGCATCAACCCTGAAGGCGGCTACTACGAAAACCAGAACATGGCCCTAATCCCAGGCACTGACGAAACAGTGAGCATCAACAGTGTCTATACCCAGCACAATTCGGAGTATTTCGTGAACAATGCAGGCGGACAAACCATTCAATTTGACGGTTTTACGACAGTGTTGACCGTGAGTTTCAGGGTGGAACCCTTCACGGAATACCATATCAAAATGGGCATTTGCGACGTGGGCGACCCCGACTGGGACTCGGGCGTTTTCCTTGAGGCGCACAGTTTCATGTCGAATTTCACCTACGACATGACCATCGACAAGACACCTTATCAGGAAATCCCTGAAAGCCAATATTTTTGTACTAATCACAGCATCGACTTCGGTACCGTTACCGAGTGGAATTACGACGACATAGTTTGGTATTTCGGTGACGGCACTTCGGCTCATGGTGCCAATGTCTTGCACGCCTACGCCGAAGATGGCGTTTACGAGGTCGTGAATGTGTTGCGCAATCCCCATCGCGCCCAAGATTCGCTCTTCCTGACCACCACCATCGAAACGAGGTCGTTTTCCTCATCGGAGGAGGCTGCCACTTGCCAAAGCGAGCCTTACCTTTGGCATGGGCAACTTTTGGAGCAAACGGGTGTTTACACAGACACCCTGCCGTCCATTTCTGGCTGCGACAGCATTGTTACATTGCATCTTGTTGTCTATGAGGATTATACAACAGAAATCGATGAAACACACTGCGAAAAGTTTGATTGGAACGGCCAAACCTACATGGAGTCAGGAGTTTACGAATACCTCGGACAAAGCATCCACGGTTGCGACAGCACTGCCATTTTGAACCTTACCATCAAACACAATTACGTTTCAGCCTTGCAAGGCCCTGAATGGGTGGTTGCGGAAGGCATCTATAGCTATGCCGTCCCCGATTCCCTGACCATCGCGCCCGGCACCTTGACTTGGACGTGCAGCCGCCCCGAATGGCAAATCACGCCTTCCAACGACGGCTATCACTGCGACCTTGGGGCAACTACCTTTGGGCAAGGCATCCTAACCGCCCGAACAGGCGTAGAATGTGACTCCCTTTTCAGCATTACGGTCAATGCGTCAGGGTTTGATGTGGAAGAAAACAAAACGACCGAAATACAGCTTTTCCCCAATCCTGCCTATTCACAGGTGAGTATTGTAGGCACACAAATCAACCACATCCGAATGATAAACGGCCTTGGACAAGTGGTCTTGGAGCATGTTTGCGAATCGGAAAGCCTTGTTGTCTTAGAAATCGGTTCGTTGCCTAATGGCGTTTATTCGGTGGAAATCGCCACGACGAGCGGGAAGGTGGTCAAACAATTATTGTTGTTGCAATAGGAGTGTTGATATTTCTAACCCCTACCTCACTTCGCCTTCCCTTGGTTGGCGACGGCGGCCATCAGCGCGGCCACTTTTTCAGGGTCGCCGAGGAAGAAGTCCTTTTGCAATTTCATGTTGTCGTCGAACTCAAAGACATACGGGATGCCCGTCGGGATGTTGAAAGCGATGATTTCATCGTTGCCCATGCCTTTCAATACTTTCACCACGCCGCGCAGGCTGTTGCCGTGAGCCACCACAAGCACTTGGTCGTGGGTCTCGAAGGCCTTCATGATGTTGTTCTCGTAGTAAGGCATCACACGCTCGATGGTGTCGCAAAGGGCTTCGGTGAGCGGGATTTGCTCGTCGGTGAGTTCGGCATAGCGTGGGTCCATGCGGGGGCTTTTCGGGTCGTTCATCTCTAACGCAGGCGGACGCACATCAAAGGCGCGACGCCACAGGCGCACTTGCTCGTCGCCGTATTTCTCGGCGGTCATCTTCTTGTCCAAGCCTTGCAGTTGGCCATACGACTTCTCGTTCAGTCTCCACGACTTATAGACTGGTAGCCAGTCCATGTCCATAGCCTCAAGAGCCAAGTTCAGGGTCTTGATGGCGCGTTTGAGGTAAGAGGTGAAGCAGATTTCGGGCTTGTAGCCGTTCTCTTTCAGCGTTTTGCCTGCTTCGATGGCTTCTTGGACGCCTTTCTCCGAAAGGTCAACATTGGTCCACCCCGTAAAGAGGTTCAATTTGTTCCATTCACTTTCTCCGTGACGGATTAGGATTAGTTTTTTCATATTCGCTTTGGTTTTACAAATTTGTTGTTCAAGAAAAGATTGTTTATTTTTGCAACGTTTTTATAAAAACTAAACCTCGAAGTTTGACATTGCGACAGGGACTCCGAGGGATTACGGTGCAAAGATAAGTAAATAATTCCAATTGTTCGACAATTATTCTAAAAAAAGATGAAATATGCTGATTTTGAGAATGCTTTTTCTGCTGCGAGGCTCAACAAATACAGAAAAGCCTGTAACGGGAACGACATAAAAGCATTGACACTTTATCGTCATAATGTCAAATTGTGCCAGAAAATATATGGTGTTCTGAACGTGTTTGAAATCGTATTGCGCAATGCCATCAATAAACACTACACCTTTGTTTTCAATGATGCAGATTGGATATTTCATCAATTACAAAAAGGCGGAATGTTGGAATTTTCTACCCACAGAAATGAAGTACTGCAAAGTATCAATGAAATGGTCAAGGAAAACAAATACACTCCAGACAAAGTTGTGTCATCGGTTAGTTTTGGCTTTTGGACCTATATGTTTACGAGAGTACCTTTTCGTCTTGGAAATCAATCTATTTTGCAAATCTTCCCAAACAGACAAACAGGTCTTGGACAGAAGGCTATTTTCAAGGAATTACAACAAATCAAGCAATTCCGAAACCGCATTGCACATCACGAGCCTATTTGTTTTGATGCCAATGGTCACAAAAGCTTGGTGTATGCACAGACAAACTATACTCTTATTTTGAAATACATTTCTTTTTTGGGATACGACAAAGATGAACTGCTTTTTGGCCTTGATGCAAAACCTGACAGAGTGATGAATCAGATATCAATACTGTAACCCATCAAATCTAACCTGTTTTTCTTTCCCGATGTCGCTTAGGCTGTTGTTCCTCTTTGGCTTCAGGCTCCGCTACGGCAGAAGTTTCCGTCGTGGTTTCTTCCGGCGTGACTTCAGGAGCGGCCTGCGGCATTTCGGCTTCAATGCGGCGGAAAATGTCGTCCTTGTCGCGGGGACGAGCCTCGTCGTGCCACTTGAAGCCTTGCAAATAGCGGCTGCTTTCGCTTAGGTCGCTTTCGGGATACATGGTTTCCGAAATGCCCTTGAACGACTTGATGATGGAGATGTTTTGGTTTTCCATTTCAATGACCATCGTCTCGGAGTTCGACACATCGATGCCGATGAGTCCGCCGTCGTCGTCGCGAATCCAATAGATGGTCTCGGCTTTGTCGCCGTCCACATTGACGCGGTGGATGCCGCCGTCCTTGAAGCGCGAGGTGATGTCCGTGCCCTTGATTTGGTTGAAGCCCTCAACGGTATCCTGCGAAATGATGAAAGCGTTGCCCTTTTGCAGCACCCAATCTATGGCTTGGTCCTTGATTTTGATGTCGATGTCGATGCCGGTCATTTGGCTGTCTTCGGCCCAAAGGATGGGATTGACGCGCATCCGAATGGTGGAATCGGCCATCAAATAGGTCAACGTGTCGCATTTGCCTTGCATGTCACTCTTGAAAAAGCGCACATTGCGGCGGGCGATGAGTTTTTTGGCCTCCTCTTTTTGTTTGTCGAAATACATGAAAAGCGTGTCGCCGTGGATATAAAGCGAGTCGCTGTTGTCGTTGTCGTAACTGATGGCGTATGCGCTATCGGTGGCAAAGGAAAGCCCCTTGTTCTCCCACATTTCCACATAGTTGCCTCGCATGACCACCTTGTAGGAGGTATCAATCATATCTACATGGTCGTAGGCCTTGGCCAAGCCAATATTGCGGTTGTAGTACATCGAATCCGACTTCATCCGCTGAGTCTCATTGCGCATCACAGGTCTTTTGTCCAAGAAGGCAATATCCTCATCCACAAGGTAATAGCCATGCTCGCCGTCCAAAGTGTTCTCTTCGTTGATGATGATTGTCGGCCCCTCAAACCACATCTTCTCGATGTTCGTGTTATAATATAAGGTGTCGGTGAACATCTGGTATTTCGGGCTGGTCACCTCCACATTCTCAAAAAACGAGAACTCCTTGAGGTCGTCGCGGTAATAGCCGATGCAACTGATGAGGGTTTTGTCGCCGCGATAGGTGGTCGCGCTATCGGGATAACAGGCCAAATGCAAGTTGCGGTCGTAGGTCAGGTATTCGGTGAGCAAAATCGTGGAATCGTCCATCAGTTTCACGTTGTCGAAAAACTCGGCAAAGCGCGTATTGCCGTCATAATCAAGCAAATCGCTGAAGATTTCAACGCTATCGTTGACGATGATATGCACATTCTGGAAAGCGTTGAAACTGTTGGTTTTCTCGAAGAAATAGGCCGAGTCGCAAAAGAAATAGGCCGAGTCGTGACGCATCTTGACATTGCCGATGAGCCGCTGCATGTCGCCCATGCTTTTGGAGAACGTGGCCACATCGTAATGCTCGATATGGATGCGGGTTTTCTTGCGTTGCACGGTGTCTTGCTCCTGAGCCACAACGGTTTGCGACAACAGGAGGAAAAACGACACTATGAGCAACAACTTGGCTTTCATCACTTCAATTAATGCCGCAAAATTAAGATTATTGTCTGAATTGAGCCAACGAAACGAAAAATCCTTTATTTTTGACGCAATGAAATACCATCACAAAACCTACAAAACTTGCAAAACCTCAATGAAAATGACGATAAAAGAAGCCCAAGCCGCCGTCGATGAATGGATTAAGACCCAACATGGCCTTGCTCACCGAAGAAGTCGGCGAATTGGCCCGCATCATCGCCCGAACCTACGGCGAGCAATCCTTCAAGGAATCGGACAAGAACCGCGACCTCGGCGACGAAATGGCCGACATCCTTTGGGTGCTGATTTGCCTTGCCAACCAAACTGGCGTCGACCTCACTGAGGCTTTCGCCAAGAATATGGAGAAGAAGACACAGCGGGATAGGGAGCGGCATTTGAGGAATGAGAAGTTGATGGCATGAATCAAGTTGAGTTTTCTCTGCCAATTATTTTAAAATCTTCAATGAAATGAAGAAATTCGATTGAAAATCTTCAATTGAATGAAGATTTTTGTATTTTTGCGGAGTAAAAACGATCAAACCATGATACAAAGAGCATTGAAAGAAGTGATTGGGACTTCCATGCAACCGAACAAGGTGATGTTGGTGTTTGGAGCAAGAAGAGTTGGCAAAACAGTGTTAATCAAGCAATTGATTGAACAATTCAAAGGCCAGGTTCTTTTTCTGAATGGAGAAGATGCCTCGACAGAAGAGATGTTTAGCACACGAACAGCCTCACATTATCGCCAACTTTTGAGTGGTACTGACCTGCTCGTCATTGATGAAGCGCAAAGTATCCCTGACATCGGCAAGATTCTGAAACTCATTGTGGACGAGGTGGAAGGTATCCGTGTGTTGGTTTCGGGTTCTTCTTCTTTCGATTTGCGCAACCAAACGGGTGAGCCTTTGGTGGGGCGTTCCACCACTTTCCGTCTTTCCTCTTTGTCGGTGGGCGAGTTGCTTTCGCAACAGCCAGCGGCGCAACTGCTGCTTGATTTGGACGAACACCTTGTTTACGGCGGTTATCCCGAACTGCTTTCCATTCCAGATTTCGAGCGTAAGCAGGTCTATCTTTCAGAACTGGCGCAGTCGTATCTGCTGAAAGACATCCTCACTTTGGACGGCATCAAAAACTCTGGAAAGATGTTCAATTTGCTTCGGTTGGTGGCCTTCCAAATGGGCAGCGAAGTGTCGTATGAAGAACTGGGGCGGCAGTTAGCATTGAGCCGCAACACCGTTGAGAAATACTTGGATTTGCTGACAAAGACCTTTGTCATTTACCGGCTTCCGGCCTTTTCTAACAATCCGAGAAAGGAAGTCAGCAAGGCGGGCAAATGGTATTTCTACGACAACGGTATCCGCAATGCCATCATCGGCGACTTCCGCCCGCTTGCGCTCAGGCAGGATGTTGGCGCACTATGGGAGAATTTCCTGATTTCGGAACGTATAAAGATGAATGACAACCTGCATCATCGGGCGGAGTATTATTTCTGGCGCACCTATTCCGGGCAGGAGATTGACTTGATTGAAGAGCGCAACGGCGAAGTAAAAGCCTTTGAGTTCAAATGGGGCAGCAAGAATCCGAAAGTTCCAGCCTCATTTAAAGAACAGTATCCCGATGTGTCCTATACGGTGGTTACCCGCTCCAATTTTGTGGATTTCTGTACAGAAAAACTTTAAAATCTTCAATGAAATGAAGAAATTCGTTTGAAAATCTTCAATGGAATGAAGATTTTACACCGTATTATCGGCAGGGGTTTACACCGCCTGCCTGATGTGCTGTCACACTTACGGGGTTCCCCAGTGTACCGCCAAAGCCCTGAAAGGACGGCGACTTTGCGAGATGGGGAGAGGCATATACACAATGAGAAATTGCTCTCTTGAATCAAGTTGGGTTTTCTCTGCCAATTTTTTAATTTGAATTGAAAGTATCCATCCGTTTGAAAAAATTATCTCAAAAGGTAATTCATTCGGAAATGTTTTGTATTTTTGCGGCATTAAAACTCATCAACTATGACAAGAGCAACCATTCAATCAGTCAGACAGACGGAAAAGGCGGGACTATTTACCATCTGCTTTGAGGGCGAAAGTTATACTGAGTTCCAAAAATTCATCATCAAAGGCAATGAAAACGCGACACTCCAACCCGACCTTCAGAAAATCCTGAATGCGATTCAACACATGATGGATGCCGTGGGATTTTTGGACAGGTATTTCCGTCCCGAGGGGAAGATGCGTGACCGCGTGGCCGCTTTGCCCATACAATCCAGCAAGTTAAGGTTGTATTGTTTGCGCTTGTCCGACAGCGTGCTGATTGTTGGCAATGGCGGGCAGAAAGACACAAAAACCTACGAGGAGAATCCCGAACTCAATGGATATGTCATCAACCTGCAAAAGTTAGACGACATCCTTAGAATTGCCGAGCGAAAGGGTACCATTCGCATCGAAGAAACCACCATAGAGGGCATTGACGAAAAAACTTTTGAACTATGAAACATGCAGAAGACACGGAACGGCTTTTTCAACAGGTGCTTGACGAAACGCCGACAGCCATCAAGCAGCAGGTGGAATGGTCTTACGCCATTGCCGACAGCATTGACGCATCGCTGCACCGCCACGGCATGACGCAAAAAGACTTCGCCAAACGGGTTGGCACTTCAGAAGCCGCAGTCTCCAGTTGGGTGGGCGGCGGCCACAATTTCACCCTTTCCACTTTGGCAAAGATTTCGGCGGTTCTTGGCGAGCCTATTATTTCTGTTGGGACACGATAAATCATTGTTTTCATCGGCAGGGGTTCCGCAAGGTTCCACCCCTGCCGAAAAATGACAAATTCCGAATTAAGCCCCGGCGGGGCGAAATAAAAAAATCCGATTGAAATTCCTCAATAAAAACAAAAAAAGGCGGCCCTCAAACGAAGGCCGCCTCTTGCATCTTTTTTACAATACCATTAATTGGCTGCTTTTACGAAACGCACGCAGAAGCCAAAACTGGCATCCCAATTCGTGTTATTAGTTTGCGGTCCGTTTTGATTATCGAAATACATTAAGTAGGCCCTATCATTACCAAATGGAGTAATTGTCCAATAGCCTCCTCTAACGTTACAAAATTCCACGGCTGAATGATAGTAATTTATAGTACTGTTAGTAGAAGCACCTTTCATCCTATAGCCTGCGGCAGGCAGAAATACCGCACCTTTACTCTCCATCGTAAACCATTTTGCTTCTGTATAAACGTTTGGCCAACCGGATATTGTGCCGTATTGGAAATCACGATCCGCAGAGCCGTCCCAATCGTCGGGCAGAATGATGAGTCCATTAACGGATTCTCCATCATTCTTTGTCACCTTTCCAAAGCCGTAGGGCTGCCGGCCGTTATTCACCGTGCGAGTATTGAGGAGATAGTCCCATTCCTCCTGCGTCATCACGCGCCAACCAGTTTCTTCCGCAATGGAGACAGAGACAGGGAAAGTACCGTCAAAGGTGTCCATATAGAAATCGCCATTAGTGTTAAGTTGATGAGCACCCCACATGCCGTATTGAATCATTCCCGTTACATTCGGATCGACGCTAGGATTATTATTACTCCAAGTGCCCCAAGCGAAGTGGCTAACGTTTGAGTTGGAATTCCAGGTTTGTTCATAGTCATACTGCTCTCCGGCGAAACTCCATCCGGTTGATGGGTGGAAATGCGCATTGCCGGGCGAGAAATTGACCACCTTGCCATCTCCAACGGTGAATGGTTTATATTCAAACCCAGCTGGGGTTTCAGCAGTCAAATTGATAGTTTTTTGGATGAAACCATTGTCGTCGGCAGCAGGGATGCTGTAGGTGCCTTCGTAGCCTTCGATATCGACGTATCCTGACAGTTCCTGTTGGGAGGGCACTACGGCATAATGCACGGCGGGGTTGCTGGTGGATTCGAAAGTGGCAATATTGCCTTTTCCATTAGAAGTGATGGTCGAAACCGAGCCGTCGAAGCCGATGTTGAGTTGGTTGTAAGCATCCGTGATAGTCACATCATCAGTACTGTTTAAGTCGGAGCCACCAACTTGGAACGTGAACTTCACCAAAGCGCACTTGTTGCGCATTTTGCCATTACCAGCGAGGGTGTAGCTCGTTGTAGCGGTACTGAAGTTTTCTTTTGAAAGGGCAGTTGACACCACGGCAATTCCAGCACTTTGGTCTGCCAAGCTGAAGGTGAAAGAGCCGGTTGTAATATTGTTGAACTCACTGTCACGGTTAACTCCTCTCGTATCACCGCCCAAATAGATGAATTGCAATGGGTGTGAAGTTGATGCGCTTGAAGAAATAGTGCCAGTAAAGGTAGATCCATCAGGATCTGCTGAAGTGCAATAGAGATAGCCCACATAACTGCCGTTGCTACACACATAAATCACATCATTTTCGTCGTAATTGACTTTAACGATAGGATTGCCAGTAGTAGTACTAGTTTCTTCTTCGATATGCATTCTTCCTCCGCCATTGCCATTGTTGATATTCAGCGTAATTTTAACGCCTTCGGTATCATTGTTAGTCGGTTCATTTTTCTTGCATTGGGTCAGGCCGAGGGCAATCAAGCCGGCCATGACGATAAAACTAAGTCTTTTCATTGTACAAATTTTGTGTTTGTGATTGTTTGTTGATTGTTACACCATACTGCTATGGGTTTCCACGGATTAAACAGCGAATTAGTCCTCCTTTTTGCGTTTGAGGGCTGCATAGCCGAGGCCAGCGCTCAGCAAAATGGCCAAGCCACCGCCAACAGGAGCATCCGAATTATCACCAAAAGCCTCATTAATGAAGGTGCTACCACCATCTCTTGTTGTCGGCTCTTCGCCGCCTTTACGCAAGGCACCTTGGCCGCCTTGGGCTTTGTAAGGATTGTCCAACAAGCCGCGGTTAATTTGGGCACTCAGGGATGTGGTCGACAAAAGCATGGTCGACAACCCAATCGAAAACACTACAGTTTTCAAAGTCTTCTTGTACTCTTTCATTTCTTTTTTCTTTTTCCTATTAATTTATAGATTATTGTTGTCTTCTGATTTTAGGGTGTTTACAGCACCTTTCTGGATTGGTATTCAGCGATTTACAATCAAATTCTGTTGATAATTCGCTGCATAGCGGCTGCAAAAATACGATTTTTTTTGAATACAGCCATAGAAAATAGAGATTTTTTCAAAAAAAGTAGCGACGGCGTGCACGCCGTCGCTACAAAACAATGAATTCAAGATGATTACAAATTACATTGTCTTAGCCCAGGTGTCCTTCAATGCCACGGTGCGGTTGAAGACCAAATGATTCGCCGTGGTGTCCTTATCCACCGTGAAGTAGCCGATGCGCTGGAACTGGAAGTGGTCGAGGGGCTTGGCATCGGCCAAAAATTCCTCCACATAGCACACAGGGCGCACCTCTAATGAATTGGGGTTCATCATTTCCTTCATGGCTTCCAATGAGGTCTTGCCTTCGTTTTGCAGGCGGGCCAGTTCGTCGCGGGGGTTCTCCACCTTCCAGAGGCGGTCGTACATGCGCACTTCGGCTTCCAAGCAACGCTCGCAACTCACCCAATGGATGGTGCCTTTCACTTTGCGGTTTGCACCAGGCAGACCGCTCTTGGTGTCGGGGTCGTATTCGGCATAAACTTCGACGACCTCGCCGTTTTCGTCCTTCTTGCAGCCGGTGCATTTCACGATGTAGGCGTTCTTGAGACGGACTTCGTTACCTGGGGTCATGCGGAAATACTTTTTCGGCGCATCTTCCATAAAGTCCTCTTTTTCAATCCACAACTCGCGGCTGAAGGCAATCTTATGACTGCCTGCAGTTTCGTCCTCGGGGTTGTTGATGGCGTCCATTTCCTCAATCTGTCCTTCAGGATAGTTGGTGATGACCAACCTCACTGGATTGACCACGGCTGCCACACGGGTAGCGGTGGCGTTGAGGTCCTCGCGGATGGCGCTCTCCATCAGGGCGAAGTCGTTCAGGGCATCGTAGGTGGTATAGCCAATCTTGTCGATGAACTTGTGGATGCCGCCCGGCGTGTAGCCACGGCGACGGAAACCGCAAATCGTGGGCATGCGCGGGTCGTCCCAACCGCTCACGAGGCCTTCGTTCACCAAAACAAGCAGATTACGCTTGCTCAACAGGATATAGTTGAGGTTCAGCTTGTTAAATTCGGTTTGGCGCGGACGGTTGTCATCCATGTTGTCACCCTCGCCACGGATTTCTTTCAGCCAATCGACGAACAAGTCATAGAGCGGACGATGAACCACGAACTCCAAAGTGCAGAGCGAGTGGGTAACGCCCTCGAAATAGTCGCTTTGGCCGTGGGCGAAGTCGTACATCGGGTAGGCGTGCCACTTGGTACCCGTGCGGTGGTGTGGCGTGTCGACGACGCGATAGATAATCGGGTCGCGGAAGTGCATGTTCGGGTTGGCCATGTCAATCTTGGCACGAAGCACCATCTTGCCCTCGCCAATCTCACCGTTGTTCATTTTGTTGAACAAGTCTAATGATTCTTCAATGGGGCGGTTGCGATAGGGGCTTTCCACGCCAGGTTGCGTGGGTGTTCCTTTTTGTGCAGCAATTTCTTCCGAACTTTGCTCGTCGATGTAGGCCTTACCTCTTTTGATTAATTCTATGGCGAAATCCCAGAGTTGCTGGAAGTAATCGGAGGCGTAGTATTCGTTACCCCACTGGTAGCCAAGCCATTGGATGTCCTCTTTGATGGCATCAACATACTCCATGTTCTCCTTGGTGGGATTGGTGTCGTCGAAGCGCAGGTTGCACACGCCGCCGTGTTGTGCGGCAATGCCGAAGTCGAGGCAGATGGCCTTGGCGTGGCCGATGTGGAGATAACCGTTAGGCTCGGGGGGGAAGCGCGTCTGCACACGTCCGCCGTTCTTGCCGTTGGCGAGGTCTTCTTCCACTTTCGCTTCAATGAAATTGAGCGATTTCTTTTCCGTTACTTTTTCTTCTTCTGGATTTGTCATAAAACGTTGAATCGTTGATTGTTTAACTGTTGTTTAATAAACTTTATACTTATCCCCCGTCTTCTCGATGAGGATTTGGTAATACTCGTCGCTGTACTTGGGGTGCTTGCTGTTGATGGGCACGTATTTCTGTCCCTTCACCGGCTCGCCGGGGGTGTTCAAGTTGCCGTCCACGTACTTCATGAACAGTTCATGGTAGAAACGCTTCCACATGGCGGTCATTTCGTTGGCCGAATTGCAAGAGAACTTGGTGAGTTCCTTCACTTGGGCTTCCTTGCCCTTCATGGCGAATACGCGCTTGTCCAACTCAGGAACGACCTTTTCCACCCATTTCGTTTCCATATCGCGCTGACGCTGACGGATTTCGGGGTGGATGTAGTCGTATTTCGTGTAGGCCCAGTTGCTCATTTGGTTGAAGATCCAGAAAGCAGAGGTTTCCGACCATTCCGTCATTGAGCCGTTGCCCACGCGGAAGCACTCGGGGATTTCGGTCATGCAGGTGTACATTGGGCAGTAGACGCAGTTGTCAGTGTCGTCGACACCGAACCAAATGATGCCATATTGCTGGTTGCCACGGCTTTGGGCCACAAACGAAAAACCTGTCTGTTGGGTGGCGGTGGTGCGCTCGTGAACGTATGTCTGGCCTTTCACTTCAAACTCCATCGGACGCCAACGGTAAGGGCAGTGGAACGGGCCTGCGCCCACATCTTGCGACATATCGAGTTCAGTGCCTTCGAGGTGGTCGCGCATGAAGTCCATCATGTCAAGCACGCTGACTTTCTTGTTGGGCAACACCCACAGAGGCATACGGTTAGTGGGGAAATTGTCGGGCGTTTGGCACATGCCGGCTTTGTAGGGCTGCACGCGCTTGATGTCGCGACCCGTGGCATAGCCCCAATAGTCTTTCATGTTGTCGGTCACCTTGTTGAACATGGCCCACACGCGGAGGTCGCAGAAGCGGGCACCGCTGAAGTCGACAGGATTGTAAACATCTGAGAACGAGAACTTCTCGTCCGGTCCATCGTAGAGTTTCATCTCCTTGGCAAAGCTGATGACATCGTCGGCATAAACGCAGTCGATGTTCGTGTCCTTAAACAGCTTGTCGATTTGTTTGAAAGTGATGCTGGTCTTGTTTTTCTTCGCCAAGGGGAAAGTGGTGATGCGAGCTTGGTTGGCGTGTCCGCTCACATAACCGTCGGGGATGCGACGAGCCACCCACACGGCACCTTTGTTTTGCTTGCCCTTGCCAATCATTTCGAGAATCCACACCTCTTCGGTGTCGCAAATCGAGAACGACTCGCCCTCGCTCACATAGCCATAATTGGCCACTAATTCGCCCATGCACTTGATGGCTTCGCGGGCGGTCTTGGCGCGTTGCAAAGTGATGTAAATCAGGCTACCGTAATCGATGATGCCTTGGCCTTCCCAGAGGCTTTCGAGGCCGCCGTAAGTCGTTTCACCGATGGCCAATTGCCATTCGTTCATATTGCCGACCACATTATAGGTGTGCGCAATCTGAGGGATTTGGCCACGATACATGCCACCGTCCCAGTCATACACATCGAGCATGGCTCCAGCGGGCCAGTCGGCGGCGGGATAGTGGTAGAGTTCGCCATAAAGCACATGGCTATCGGCAGCATAGGAAATCATGCAGGAGCCGTCAGTGGAGGCGCCTTTGGTGATGAGGAAATTGGTGCAGGCATTGGCCTTCCCGAAGCAGAAAACGAGAGCCAACGCCACGGTTGCTGAGAATGTTTTTTTCATATTGTTGAGATTTTGTGATTGTCTATGTTGAAAAACGCCACAAAAGTAGGAAATAAAATGCAATTCCAAAAACATTTTGATAAATCATTAAATTACAACAAAATATCCGACAACAAACGACAACAAACGACTGCTGTCGACTACAAACGTTTAATCAACGGCTTTGTTTTGGTGGGTTTTGCATCTTTGCAGCATAAATCTGAAATGAGTATGAAACAATTCGAATATGTGCCAGAAATACGGTCAGAACTTGGCTCTATGACAAAAATGGAACTCCGTAGATATGTGCTTGATTATTACAAAAACAATCTGAAAGGCAAAGAAATAATCAATATCGACACAGGCATCACCATCCATTTTTCCATGACCTCGGGAAGGAAAACGGCTATGGGTGAAGCCATGTATCAAAAAAAAGCCGAAATGGTCAGGGTTTTGCCTGAGTTGGTGAAATATGCCCTCTACAACAACTTTGGAAAACGCAAACCGGATGAAAGTGAGGAAATTATTGGATATCTGAACTTTAAAGGGCGTTGCAAACTTGATGGCAAAACCGAGAATGTGAGAATTGCAGTGCAGTTTCAACGAAGTGCGAAATTCTATTACAACATCGAAGTAAACATGATTAAATGAAAACGGATGGAAATCTAAAGAGTCCTGTTTTCGGTGTTCTCTCATCCCGATTTCCACCCGTAGAGTTTGCCGCAGAATGCAGGAGGTAAGTCGTAGTGAAACGATAGGCCACCGCGCGGACTTTCGGCAAGTCATACCTGATTCCTGACTTAAATCTGCCTGCAAAATTACAAAAAATCCCAAACCCCACAACAAAAATGAAAAATTATTCCTACTTTAGCCAAATGAACGCAATCCAAAGCATGGCGCAACAAACCTTTGTGAACCAGAAACTTGAATTCGTCGAGGAACTGGTTCTTTTCACCGACTCGCACATCTTCCTGACGGGAAAGGCGGGAACGGGCAAAACCACTTTCCTGAAAAACCTGCCGCTGAAGACCTACAAGCGCATGGTGGTGGTGGCACCCACAGGCGTGGCGGCCATCAACGCGGGCGGACAGACGATTCACTCGTTTTTCCAACTGCCTTTCGGGCCGCAAATTCCCGAAAACGCCCAAAACACGATGGCTTGGAGCAAAATGTCGGCCAAATCAAAGGCGGCGCAACTCCAGAAACTCAACAAAAAGAAAATCAACCTCATGCGCAGCCTCGACCTGCTCATCATCGACGAAATCAGCATGGTGCGTGCCGATGTTTTGGATGCCATCGATGCCGTGTTGCGCCGTGTGCGCCGCTCGTCGAAACCCTTCGGCGGTGTGCAGCTTCTGATGATTGGCGATGTTCACCAACTTGCGCCCGTTGCGAAACAAGAGGAATGGGAAGTGCTTTCACCGTATTATGAAACGCCGTACTTTTTCGGCAGCCAAGTGCTGAAAAATGCGCCTTACATTTGCGTGGAATTGGAGCACATCTACCGACAGCACGACGAGGACTTCATCACTTTATTGAACAAGGTGCGCAACAACCGCATGGATGCGGAATGTGTGCGCCTGCTCAACACGCGCTTCAAGCCTAATTTTGTCCCCAAAGACGATGAAGGCTACATCACCCTGACCACCCACAACTACCAAGCCGACCAAATCAACGAGTCGAAACTGGCGGCCATCAAGGAGAAGCCTGTGGTTTTCAGGGCGGAAGTGAAAGGCACTTTCCCCGAAAACACCTACCCTACCAAGGAGGAATTGACGCTGAAAATCGGGGCGCAGGTGATGTTCGTCAAGAACGACCCGAACCCCGAAAAAGCCTTCTACAATGGCAAAATCGGACGAATTGTAGGCTTCAACGAAAAGGAAGGCACTGTCACCGTGGAAAGCGGCGGCGAGCAGCTCACCGTGCCGAAACTGACTTGGCAGAACATGGAATACGCCATCAATCCTGATAATCAAGAAATTGAGGAGAAGGAAATCGGCAGTTTCACGCAAATTCCGTTGCGTTTGGCTTGGGCTGTCACCATCCACAAAAGCCAAGGCCTGACTTTCAACAAGGTTATCGTCGATGCGGGACAGGCTTTCGCGCACGGGCAGGTTTACGTCGCCCTCAGCCGCTGCACCTCGCTCGAAGGCATCGTCTTGAAAACCTTCATCACTTCCAACGCTTTGGTCAACGATTATTCTGTTGACCAGTTCGTTGAAACTCTTCCCGAAAAGGAACCCACGCAGGAGAAAATCGACCTGTTGCGCCACGATTATGAATTGGAAACCATGCTCGAACTGATTGATTTTGAAGGCATTTACAATGATTTCGTGAAACTCGTGAAGGTGATTTACGGCAACGACACATTGTTTGAAACTGCCTTGATTCAAGACCTCGCACAGCGGCGCAACAAGATTCATGAGGAGTTGTGCCAAGTCGGGAACAAGTTTGAAAGCCAAATCCAGAGGCTTCATGCCGAAGCGCCATCGTGCGAGCAAAATCCGGCCTTGCAAGAGCGATTAATAAAAGGTGTAGCCTATTTCGAAGAACACTTGAAAACCATTGCCAAAGGCTTGTTTGACTTGCCTTTCAAGACCGACAACCAAGCCGTCAACGAGCAACTTACGGATGCCTTGAAGCAACTGAAAGAGGACATTTACCTGAAAGCCTGCTGCCTTGATGCCTGCAAGAACGGTTTCAGCGTCAAGGAATACCAAAAGACCAAATCGGTGAAGGCGATTGAGGCGGAAAAGAGCGAGAAGAAGAAAGTGGAAATCAAATTTGAGCCGAGCAAGAATGGCAGTCTGTATTCAATTTTGTTGTCATGGCGAACTGCACGAGCCGAAACCGATGATGTGCCAGCCCCCAACATCGCACCGATCAGAACCCTCAAAGCCATCGCCGCTGAAAAGCCTGTTACGCTGTCAGAATTGAGAAATGTTGAAGGGATGGGAACCAAGCGCATACGAAATTATGGAGCCGAGATTCTTGACATCGTTCTGCGTTCTATTGGTGAAAACCCCGAAACAGCCGACATTGGCTCGATGCCCGAAGAACTCAAGAAAAAGGCCAAAAAGCCGATAGGCGAAACCTATCGCATCACCAAGGAAATGTTCGACAGCGGAATGTCGGTCAAAGCCATCGCCAAGGAAAGAAAACTCGCCGAAAGCACGATTTACAGCCATTTGGTGCGCTTTGTTGAGCAAGGCGTTCTGGAAGCATCACAATTCGTTGAGAAAGAGAAATATAACGAGATTTTAGAATACTTTGAATCCACCTTCGACCCGCAAATTAGCACTGCGCGTGAAGTGCTTGGCGAAACCTATAATTATGGCGAAATCAAGGCCGTGCTCGCCGAATTGGAGCGGGAGCATTTCTTTGACAACCAACCAAATGAGGAGGATTGATTACGGATTCGGCAACTGCCCCTGCTGCGGCACAACGATGGCGCAGATGATGTAGGCCAAGAGGCCCGCTCCGCCCATGAAAGTGAAGACAATCCACAACAGACGAATCAATGTGGGGTCAACATCGAAGTATTCACCAAGTCCGCCGCACACGCCGCAGAGTTTCTTGTCGGCCATCGAACGATAGAGTTTCTTGTTCATTTTGCTTTTGTTTTCTGAGTTAAGTGCGCAAAAATAAGCATATTTCCCAAAACAGCGGTGATTTGGACACCTTTTTGCAACAAATCGCATCCCCACATTTCACACTTTGGTCCCGGACCGATATTTCTGCGCCCGTTTTACAAGGCAGCACATCATGAAAACGAATTCAAGTTGTAAACGCAAAATTTTGAGTTAGACTTTGGCTCCATTGGATTTGCAAATCCATCGAAGCAAAAAATGATCAAACCACGGTCAATTGTCAGAGATTAATTATCTTTGCAACGGAATGTACATTACGGTAATGGCCATTTCGTTAATGTATTTATATGTTTTAAAACATTGAAATATGGAATTTTACAACAGAGAAAAAGAACTGAAATCTTTGGCTGAGATAAAAAAAATGTCAGAAAAAGGAGGGCAGATGACCGTGTTGACGGGTAGGCGGCGCATCGGAAAAACAGCATTGCTGATGAAGAGTTGCTCGGGGCAACCCACCTTGTATTTTTTTGTGACGCGCAAAGCGGAAGCCATGCTCTGCAATGAGTTCGCCGACGAAATCAGGAAACAACTTGGCGAGGCTTGTGGCAGTTTCACTTCATTCGGCAAAATGTTTGAGTATTTGATGCTGCTCTCCAAACGGCTGACTTTCAATTTGGTTATTGATGAGTTTCAGGAGTTTGACCGTGTCAATGCGGCAGTTTTTGGCGAGATGCAGCATTATTGGGACCTTCACAAGGACGACAGCCGGATGAACTTGCTCATCAGCGGCTCGGTACATTCGCTCATGCACAAAATCTTCGAAGACCGCAAGGAGCCTCTGTTCAGCCGTGCGGGGCGCATCCTTCGCTTGAAACCTTTCGGAACGGCAACGCTGAAACAAATCCTTGCCGACCATCAACCTGATTACACGAATGAAGACCTGCTTGCGCTCTATACCTTTACTGGTGGCGTGGCTTGGTATGTGGAGCTTTTTGTCAAATACAACGCTCTGACATTCACGAAAATGCTGAATTTGATTGCCCGCGACGACGCTCCTTTTCTCAATGAAGGAAAGAATCTCCTTGTGGAAGAATTCGGCAAAGACTACACCATTTATTTCTCCATCCTCGAATGTGTGGCACGAGGCCTGACCTCAAGGAGCGAGATTGAGGCCTATCTTGGCGGGAAAGACGTTGGCGGCTACCTCTCCCGATTGGAAAACGACTTCTTTATCTTGGCACAGAAACGACCCATCTACGCCAAGCCTTCCTCGCGCCAGATACGATATTTCATCACGGATAATTTTTTGGCGTTTTGGTTCCGCTTTGTCCATAAATATCAGAGTTTCATCGCATCGGGGAATGTCGAACAGTTGAAAGAAATCATCCGGCGCGATTATCCCACGTTCTCAGGGCTGATGCTCGAACGCTATTTCCGCAACCGGTTTATTGAGGAAGGCACATATACCCGCATCGGGGGCTATTGGAACCGCAAAGGCGAGGATGAAATTGACATTGTGGCAGTGAACGAAATGGAGCGTCGCATTGATTTCGTTGAAGTCAAGCGCACCGCCGACCGCATCAATTTGGGCGAATTGAAAGAAAAAGCGCAACATTTCCTTTCGGCTACCAACGAAATGTATGGATTCGAGGTCGCCTACAAAGGTCTTTCGATGGAGGATATGTAAGGCATAGAGGCAATAAAAAGTTGTAATCAAAAACCATAACTCATTGATTTTCAATATCGGATTTTTACAAAAGTTTGTAATGGCCGATTCGGTTGTATTTTTCATCGAAATTTTGTAATACATTTGCACCGAAAAACGGAACACGCAATGAATTGTGAATCGGTGAAAATAAAAACAGGTTTTTTGCTCCTCCTCGCGGCGGTTTTGCTCCTTGCCGCTTGCAACACTCGGAGCAAGACGGAACGGATGCAAGCCGTGGTAGCGGAGGTGCGTGCCAAATACAAGGCCTACGAGGACATCAGCAACGACGACCAAATCTTTGAGGCTTACGACTACTTCGTGCGCCAAAAGGATTACGGAAACGCCGCGCCCGCCGCGCTCTACAGCGGCTGCGTGCGCCAAGCCAAAAAGGAGTACGAGTCGGCGATGAACTGTTACAAGGAAGCCGACAAGTACGGTAGGCAGGTCGGTGACTCGGTGAGTGCGGCCTTCGCGCAATATTATATAGGTGACCTGCTCAACAACAGCGGCCACGAGGCCGAGGCCATCTCGAACTACAAAGCCGCCGCCGAACTGTGGGGCGACAGCCTTTCGCGCAAGGCCAAGTGCCTCAACGCCGTGGCTATGATGAACATCGTCATTGATGAATATGACAGTGCGTTTGTCTATCTCGAACAAGCCTTGAATTTGGCGCAAACCGCAAAGGATAAGGTCACCGAAGCCTCGGTTTGGAACAACTATTCCGTTACCTATCAACTGCTTGACGAGAACGATGCCGCCTTGGACTGCTTGCGGAAAACCTTGCCTTTGGTGGACGAAAAACGCCGCCCCATCGCCTTGCTCAACCTCGCCAAGGTGTATTTGGCCTTGGGCGAGCGCGACTCGTTGGAATACTACAAAACACGGATGCTCAGCGCAATAGAGGAAGTGGAATGTAGGCCCGAAACGCAAGCCGCCGTTTATGGTTTCCTGATTAAGGATGCGCTTGCCGTGGGTGATTATGAAAAAGCCTATCAGTTTGAAAAACAGCACGAAAAAGTCGCCTTGGACCTGCTTTCCGACCAAACCCAAAGCTCCGTCCTCGAAATCCAAAAGAAATACGACTTCGAGGCGCAGGCCAACCAGCACAACCGCCAAATGCTCTCGCGGCAAAGGCTCATCATCGTGCTCACCATTGTCTTGATTGCCGCCTTGGTTTTGGTCACCATTTTGATTCTCAACGCATTGAAAAAGAAACGCATTGAGGCAGAAATCAATGCGAACCTGCTGGAACTGAAAAAACGTAACGCGCAACAACAGCAAGCGCATTACGAAATGCAAGCACAATACGACGAGCTACAGAAGCAAAACGCGCAACAAAGCGAATTACAGGCAGAATTTGGCGACAAGCTGAAAGATGAATACTTGCAGAAATGCAACATCATCCGCTGTTTCGAAGTGCTTTCGCGCGACAGAAGCAATGCGATGGCTTTCAAGGATTTGGAACATTCGCTTTTTGAAGGCGAAGACCATTGGGCGGGTTTCGAGGCCGCTTTCGAGGGCGTACATCCGGGCTTCATCGCTTTTGTGCATAAGCAATATCCCGACTTGACCGATTTGGAGTTCCGCTACTGCCTGCTCTCGCACTTCAAACTTTCGCGGCAGGAATATGCCGATGTGCTCGGTTGCAGCGTCTATAATGTCGACAAAGTGAGGGCAAGCCTCAACAATAAAATGAAAGAAAATGTATAAAACCATGAAATACAAACCTTTATTATTATCCATTCTCACCGTCATCGTTTTGACATTCGCTTCGTGTGAGAAACAAAAACCCATGATGAATTACGTTTCGGGCGACGACAAGGACAAAATCGACCTGAAAGGCTCGCTGATGAAACCCGACATGCGATACGTCAATATCTACGCAGAGTTGGTGGAAAAGACGGTTTATGTCTATTTCAACGAAATGGTAGAAAACTGTGCCATGACTCTCACCGCGAAAAATGGCGACGTGTTTTTTGCCCGAAGAGTGAGCAAACAACAACCTGCCACACTGCGCATTTTCATGGGCAATGAGCCTACCGGCGACTACAAGCTCTACATCACCAACGGCGTGGACGAAGCCTCGGGCTGGTTCCATTTTGAAAATCCATCGGAAATCAAACTTAGTATTAACAATAAAAACATTCTGCAATGAAAAAAACTATCATGATTTGCATGGCACTCATAGCGTTGTGCTCGTGCTCAAAAAATGTCGAATTACTTCCCCTCCCGGAAGAAGACGCTGCGGCCATTCCCTACCAAATGGGACAAACGGTGAAATTCCTCAACCAAGACAACGACACGATTGTCTTTCAAGTGGTAATAGACTTTACCCATCCTTCAGACGGCTATGATTATTACCATAATTATGGAGCGGACTCGATATATTTTGGTATGCCAAGAGACTATTGCTATGCCCGAACGGTGGACTTGGCTTGTGATACCTACCCGTTCTTTATCAGCTTCACCATCCTTCCGGAAAAAGAAATGTATTTCAACTGGCATCACGAGCTGGTCATCAGTTGCGATTTGCCTTCTTCGGACGAGACGTTTTCGATTAATGGTATCACCCACGAACGCGTGCATCACGAGCGGCTCTACAACCAATACACCGGCGAACTGCTCTACGATTGGTACTACAACGAAGAGTTTGGACTACTGTACTTCGAGAAAGGCGGTTTCTCACTGACGAGAATACCATAAACCACAAAAAAACATGAAAACCAAACACTTATCATTATTCGCAGTCTTGTTTGTCGCTTTGATAACGGCTTCGTGCAAGAAATTCGAACCGACTGATCTCATCGACGACAAAGACAAAATCGACATCAAAGGCTCGCTTTCCAACGGCGACATGCGCCATCCGAACATCGAAGCGGGCTATTGGGGAAAGACCGTCTACGTGTACTTCCACGATTATCTGGGTGAGTGCGTCGTCAGCATCAGCAACAGACAAGACCACGTCATTTTTTGCGACACCGTAACTTCGGGATACAACACAGGAACGCGATTCTATATGGGCGACCAACCCTTGAGCCGCTATCATCTCGTCATTAGCAACGGCATCGAAAAGGCCGAGGGATGGTTCAACAACTTCCGCATTGTGTTTAGCCCTTCTTCCGATTCGACCAGTTCAAATTGAGATTTTAAATCCCCTCATCAATTCCGTTGGATTGCAAATCCATCGGAACCCAGTCGGAACAAATAGATTTCCGACTTTTTTGTAGTCCATTCGGTTTTTTATGCCGAAAAAATTATTACTTTTGCATATTTATTTTTGCATAAAAACATGATGAATGACCCCCGAAAAAATCATATTAGGCATCGACCCGGGCACGATGGTGATGGGCTACGGCATCATCCGCGAGCAGGGCAAGCAGTTGGAACTCCTCACGATGGGCGTCATCAACCTGAAGAAATTGGAGAATCAGGCGCTGAAGTTGAAGAAGATTTTCGAGCGTGTCTTGGACATCATCAACGAATACCACCCCGACGAATTGGCCATCGAGGCACCATTTTTCGGGAAGAATGTGCAGTCGATGCTGAAGTTGGGGCGTGCCCAAGGGGTGGCTATGGCCGCCGCGCTCTACCGCGACATCCCCATCTTCGAGTACTCGCCCAAGACCATCAAGCAGACCATCACAGGCAACGGTAATGCTTCGAAAGAACAAGTGGCCAAGATGGTGCATCTCATCCTGAAGACCGAAGAGAACCCTGAGTTTTTCGATGCCACAGATGCCGTGGCCGCCGCCGTATGTCACTCGATTTCAAAAGGTAAGGACGTGAACTACACCAAACACACCACCGAGAAGGCCAAAGCCCACCGCCGCCCCGATTGGAGTCAGTTCATCGCCGAAAACCCTGACAGGGTGAAGTCATAAGCGGATTTGGAATGAAATTTGTGGCGACATAAAAGATTGAAAAATAACAAAAAAACGCAACAATATGTTCATCACCATCATTTGCATCACCATTTTGGCATACGCCATCGGAGGCAAGGACATCAACAAACACTTGGACAAGCTGAAAGATGTGGATTGGAAAGCCAAGTCGTCCGATATTTTCAGGAAAATCGGCAATTATGCCAAAAAGTCAGGTCGCATGGCCACCAAGCCCTTGTTGCAACTCTATTATGTGCTGACCTTGGGCGAAACGACCACCTTGGAGAAGGCCCTCATCGTGGGCGCGATTCTCTACACCGTCATGCCATTCAGCCTGATATCAGCCAAGGCACACAAGATTTTGGGTATGCTCGACGAAGGTCTTGCCGTGCTTTATGTCATCAAAAAGGTGCAAAGCAAGATTACGCCTGAAATCAATGCAAAGGTTGAAGAAACCTTGAATGCTTGGTTTGGCACTAAAGGAGCTACGCAAACCGCATAGAAAGTCACTCCTTCACCAACTTGACAGTGGCGAGGCCGACTTCGCTCGATATTTTCGCTATATAAACACCTTTTGCACAGTTACTTAGGTCAATATTGGCACGACCTTCGCAAAGCGTGACCGAAGCAACTTCCCTCCCAAACAAATCATAGACGACCACTTCGCCCTCAGCGGCATTGGCTTCAATCGATACCATTCCAGAAGTGGGATTAGGGCTGACCGTTGCGGCAAGAGTCGGCATTTCCTCTACACCGACACCCGGGTTGTTGCCCACCCAAACATCGTCGACATACACGCCGTCGGCATCATTCGATTTGCCCTTGAAAGCAATATAATATGTGGCTGATGCCTCGGGCAAGGCAAGAGTAATGGTTTCCCAATCCTCGCAAGCGTAGGTGTACTCGCCAAGGGGATGCCAAAAATCGTCCATCGAAGTGGCATACCAAACCGACAGTTCGTCCACCCTATAATCCAATTGGCGCTGTCTGTGCTTGAAAGTGAGGATGGGATTGGAAACGGCTGTGATGTCTAATGGAGCAGAAACGAGCATGGCCTCACCGCCAAGCCAAATGAAGAAAGCCGTGTTGTTGAGGATGAGATAGCCCGGGTCAATCACCCAATTATCCTCGCCGGAGAGAATCTCGCTCTGCCAACAAACAAATTCCTCCGAGGCCTCAAAATCATCGAAATAAGGCTCTTCGTCGGTCACGACAATCACATCGCAAAGGGTTTTGAACGAGGTCGGTTGCGACCATTCCGACTCCATCCCACCGCCGCAATTGGCTTTCACGCGGAAAGTGTAATCCCTGCCTGATGCCAGATTTTCCAGCAAATAAGGTTGGGTGTTGACAATCAGGTTCTCACCGTTCAATTCAATCGTCCAACTCTCTTCGTTGCCCGTTGTTGACCACCCAAGAAGCGCTGAAAATGCCGTGATTTCAGTGGCTTGCAGGTTCACCGGACGGGCGCAGCCACCTGCGGAGGCAATCTCAATATCATCGATGAAAATGTAGTATCCACCATTGCAGTGACCCAAAAACGAAACTTGGAACGTGGCCGACAAGTCGGACAGCGTGAACATCTCATCGTAAGTATTCGTCCAGTCGTTGAGGCTGTAACTGCCGAGTTCGTGCCAGTCGTCGGTCGGCGAGGTGCGATAACTCACGGTGAGTTCGTCATAAGGAGGATACAGCGCCAGCATCGCATAGGTGAAACTAAGGGTGGCGCTATTGCTGCCCGAAAGGTCGAATGTGGGCGAAACCAAACGCGCTTCGTCATCAGCGGAAGCGTTTTGGAACGCTACCACATTTGAGCCGGCACCATTCATCACCGCCCATGTGGCGGCACCTATGGTTTCCACCGTCCAACATTCCATTTCCCCCGATTCAAAGTCCTCATTGTAGGATTGACCCGGTGCAATGGGAATCACGCATTGTGCGGTTGCAGTAGCTGCAATAGAAAAGATAGCTATTACTGTGACCAATAATGTTTTTGTAAAGTTGTGTTTGTTTTTCATGGTGTTTTTATTTTTGATAATGAATGAATTATGATGCAATGATAAAAAGATTTCCTTATTTCCAACGAAGTTTTTTTCCAAAATAATATTGCCCCTTCCCCACCGTGGCCTTGCCGTATTGAATAGCATTGGAGCGGCATTGGTGATAGCAAGCCATGCACATTATGCAGTGACCAAGCCATACAGGTTCCCCTTGTGGCATTTTAATGTTTTGCACGGGACAGACATACATACATCGACCGCAGGAAGTGCATTTCTTCAAATCCACACGATACTTGCTGTCGTCGGTGGCATATTTGTTGAAGCCTGGATTCACCAAATAGGTTTTCAGCCAAGGCAGACTACCTTTGACAATTTCAGAAAAACATTCATTATCAATCAATCGAGGGATGTTACGCATCATGGTATCGTCAGCTCTGTCGATTTTCAGTTGGGCGTTCTTTTCTGTATCGAGTTTGAAACCCGGCATACCGATGTAAGTTTCAGGCATTTGCACGCTAAAACACGCCGACAAATGCCAGCCTTTTTCCTCAACGGCCTTGCGGAAAACCTTCTCTGTGAGGCCACAATTGTCGCCGCAGGTGCAGGCGAAATATGTATAAGGCAAGGTCCCTGAGCCTGTCGAAGGGCCGACCTTAACTATCATTTTCTTCACAAAGTCAAGCACTAACTTCGGAGGTGCCCAAGAATAAATGGGGAACACGAAGCCGAGCCTTTCGCCTTCGGCCAATTCGTACTCATAACGTCCTTCGCGAGCCGCTTCGGGGATGAACACTATTGTGTCATTGAGACCTGCGGCGATGGTTTCCGCCACATGTTTGCTGTTGCCACAGCCGGAGAAGTAGAAAATCATAACTTTCTTGTTTTTAGAAGATTAGATGGCACAAGCCCAGCCAAACTTTCTGGAGATTTCCTGAAGCAACCGTCTATCGCCGAATGGAATGGTAATCGATACCGTTTCCTTTTGTCGATTCCTTTCGGCAATGTTAGCCGAGTCAATATCATACTGGGTTTGCAAATTCATCCAGATTTCAGCAGGAACATCCAAGGCTTTTTCCAAAGCCATCGCAACGGCAAGAGAAACAGAGCGTTTGCCATTAATGGTTTCGCTGAGAACGGAAGGCTTAATGCCCGTCAACTCAGACAATTGCTTCTGCGTCATGTTTCGCTCTTTTAATTCATCCTTAATCAATTCGCCAGGATGAGTCGCGATAAATGGTGTTTGTTTCTTATTCATAATGTTTTGAAATTTCTTGTAACAATGCGTTGACTATGATTCCTTTATCATCAGGCAAACTCTTAAAGAACAATCGGTATTGGGCATTGAGCCAAACCGTTTCGACACCTTTCAAATCACCTTTCTTTTTCTCATAATGCAGAGATTTGATGGTATAAAGGTCTTCGACACGCCTCGCCGCTTTGAGGTAGTTCACCGACTTAATGTATTGTTTCACGACGTCTTGAGACAACTTCTTGTATTTATGGTCTTTAGTCGAACCGCATACATAAAGTTCCTCCAATGCCTTATCGTCAAATTTGATGTTCATACTTTTTGTATTCTGCGCTGCAAAAATAAATGTTTTTTGCGAATAATTATCAAATTTGCGAATTATTAATCAAACCCATCACTTCCCGCTCTTCCGTCGGTTGCAGTCGCGGCAGAGCATTTGGCAATTCTCGGCCACGGTGCGACCACCCTCCACCCACGGCGTGATGTGGTCGGCTTCCATCTGCTCGATCTCGAAATGCTTGCCACAAATGGCACAAATGCCTTTTTGCTTTTCATAGACCTCGCGCCGCGTGTTGTCGTCGAAGGCGCGGATGCCGAGATGGCGGATGTCGTGGTCGAAAATGTAGTGGAAAATGCCCGCCTTCTTTTGCACGTCGCTGTCGGCCATCAGGCGCGAAACCTCTTGGGCGATGGCCGTGGCCGTGAGCGTCGTGTCGCGATATTGGTTGTAAAGCAAGCCCCAATCCACCGCTTTCATCTCCTTTTTGTATTTGCGCCCGAAGAGTTTCTCCGTCCAGTGAATCACGTCTTGGAAATACTGCCAAATCTCGTCGGCATCGGTGTCGTGCTGATGCTCAGCCATATATTGCTCAATCGTCTTTCCCTGCTTGTTGCCAATCCATTTCAGCGCCTTCTCGAAATAATCCTGACGGATGGGCGAACCCGACATATAATCGGAAGCAATTTTGTAAGCCACGCAGCCCGTCTTGGAGAAACGGCGTTTGGCCTGCGTCACCCACGGCCCCGAATAGACGGCGTTGCGAATCTCCTGCTCGGTGAGTTTTTCGCCGGCGATGTTGATGATGTTGAACCATTTGAGTTGTTCCTCGTCAGTGCCTTCGCAGATATAGACTTGCAGCGGATAGTCGAGGATGCGGTTTTGCTGCTCTTCGGTCATATTGCTGAAACCGAGCAGGTTGCCGTCGAAATTCATTAGGTATTCGCCAGCGATGAACGAGCAAATCGAGATGGTGCGTTGCTGTCCGTCGAGCAGTTCGTATTGGTCGTTGCCGACGCGCACCCAATACATCACATTGAGCGGAAATCCGTTCCATACGGTGTCCATCACGGCGTTGCGCTTCTTGTCGTCATAGACGAACTCGCGCTGGTATTTCGGGCGGATGTTGAGCCGACCGCCGTAGCCCGTGATGCCTTCCTCCTGAATGCTGAGGTCTTCGTATTGCTCAGCCAATTCGCGAATCTTGATTTGGTGAAGTTCGATTTTCATTGTTTTAGTTTTTTGCGGATTAATAGTCTATGATATGTTTTTTGACAAAGAACTCCATTATGAATAATTTGTCGAGATTTGTATTCTTTAAAGTAGGAACACTTTTTATATGTTTCTATTTCAATTGCAGGTTCACAGCAACCAATAATCTCAAATTGATTTGGATTGAATTTATCAATAAAAGTGATTGGAACCCCCATAATTCCTTCATAATCGTCAGGAATTTCAGTGTAAGTTTGGACATTGATAGCCTCATAATTCGCGTAATTAGGATATTCGTTAGGACTATAATGCTTATACAAAATCAATTCTTCGTTATGCTTGGATACTGGCAAGTTAGTGAACCAACAAGAAGTGGAAACTCTTGCAATCTTTTTCCCATTCTCAATATGGTGATATTTTTCCCAATTATCAGGCACTTGAAAGAACATTCCAACATTGAAATTGGTATACCCAGTACGGATTTTGTCTTGCTGAAACATCCGAAAAGTTTCTTTGTAAGTCAAAGCATTAGTGTTGCCGATAATAATAAACTGCTTTTCGTATTTTTCCAACATAGCAAGGTATTCTCTAAACAACGAGAAAGGAGGATTTGTAACTACAATATCGGATTTTTTGAGCAATTCTTTACATTCGTCACTGTCAAACGAACCGTTTCCTTTCAACAACGACAACACATTTTTGTCGTTTTGAATCAAATACTGCACATCGGCAAGATCCACCGCACCATTGCCGTCGTAGTCTTTTACTTCCGTGATTTCCACCTTGTAAGCAATCTTCTTGGGTTCTTCATCGGTTGCATCAAACAACAAAGGCAATTCATCACCTGCAATCGGCGAACCGTTGTAGCAAGTGGCATTCAACTTTTTCAGTCCAAAAGCATTGAAATTCAGCGCAAAATACTTGAAAAAATTGCTTTCGTAAGGGTCGTCGCAATTGCAGAAAACCACTTTGTCCTTGAAATAAGGTTTGTAGTATTTCAGTTCTTTAGCGATGTCGCCCAATTGGGTATAAAATTCATCATTTCTTGCAACTCTTGCTGCGTTAAGTGTGTTTCCTGCCATAGATTGATAGCATTTTGTGCATTGCTACCAATCCACTTGGGGCAGAAAAGAAAAGTGAGCATATCCACTCGCGTTCACGGGAGGTCCGGAAAGAAAACCCGCCAATCACCATAGATACACCCACACTGACTTGCATCAGTGTTAATGGTGATTGTGGGAAGTTCCGTCACTTCCGTGAACATTTGCTATTCTAATTCTGCAAAGAAATTAGTTTTCCGGACCTTTTTCTCGAACGCGAATAATAGCCAATGCGTTGGTTTATAAATGTTTTTTGTCGTTGCGCTCAATGCGCTTCGGTCATTTCTTGTTTTGTTTGGTTAGACTTTGTGTTGAGGGTGCAAAAATAAGACTATTGCGAGACAAAACAAAAAGGTTGAGGCATTTTTTTCCTCTAAATGCTTGACAGAATGAAAAAAGTTCGTATTTTTGCAGCGACCAATCTCACCACGCGAGTTGAAAAACAGCGTACCAGGGTGAGACTTTTTTTGTTTTTAGGCTTATGGAGTATAACAAACAAACACTTGACACACCTGACTTGATCGCCTTGTTGAAGCAACGTGGACTTGTCATCACCAATGAGCAAGAAGCACTTAAGACGCTCTCTGTCATCAGTTATTTCCGATTGGCTTGCTATTTCCGCCCTATGGAGGCAGACAAGCAGACACACAAATTCCGCGAAGGTAGTACGCTTGAACAAGTAATGGCTCTCTATGAGTTTGACACAGCTTTGCGCGATATGGTGTTTTGTGCCATCCGACAGATTGAAGTGGCATTACGCACCCGAATCAACCATCACTTCTCGAGAAACCATACCCCTTTTTGGTTCTCTCAAGTCGATTTCAAGGCTTTGCTCACAAAATATCCAACCGTTGACACCGCCGCTATGGGCTTCCCCCGTGGCTGGCAGCAAGAACCTCTTTGGCATTAACGCACAACAACTATAAGTCATGCCCAAAACCTCCCTCAACCGCTCGATCCTGAAACTCGCCGTCCCCAACATCATCAGCAACATCACAGTGCCGCTGTTGGGCTTCGTCGATATGATGCTGATGGGTCATCAAGACAGCATCGCCTACATCGGGGCCATCGGGCTGGGTGGCACCATCTTCAGCGTGATGTACTCCATCTTCAGTTTCATGCGGGCGGGAACGACGGGCTTCACGGCACAGGCCTACGGTGCCAACGACCGCGCCGAAATCGCCTATTCGCTCTATCGCTCGCTCTGCATCGCACTGATTTCCACGGTTTTGGTGCTTTCATTACAAAATGCGGTGGAATGGCTCAGCATGAAGTTGCTCAACGGCAGCGAGGAGGTTTTGGCCTACACTGCCACCTATTTCCGTGTGCGCATTTGGGCCGCGCCGGCGGTGCTTTGCCTCTATGCCTTCAACGGCTGGTTTATAGGGATGCAAAACACCACTATTCCGATGGTTATCGCCATCCTCACCAATGTGGTGAACATTGTTTTGAGCGTCGTTTTCGTGAATTATATGGGCATGGGCGTGAGTGGCGTGGCCTTGGGCACGGTCATCGCACAGTATTGCGGATTAATAACGGCGATTGTCTTCCTTTTCGCCAAATTCCGCCATCATCTTATTCCCATTCGCAGGGTGCTTTTGCTGCAAAGCGACAAACTGAAGCGTTTCTTCCAAGTGAACGCCGACTTCATGATTCGCAGCATCCTTTTGGTGTTGAGCATCGCCTATTTCAACAACCAGTCGGCCAAGCTCGGCGACGACATGCTTGCCGTGAACATGATTCTGATGCAGTTTTTCTACATCTTCTCCTATTTTACTGATGGTTTCGCCTACGCGGGCGAGGCACTTGTGGGGCGTTTCACGGGTGCGCACGACCCGAAACAACTCCGCCAAACCATTAAACTGCTGTTCCTGTGGGGTTTCCTCATCGCCTTGCCGTTCACTGTGCTTTATGCCCTTTTCCCTGATTGGTTCATCGTCCTCGTCAGCGACCAGCCCGAAATCATCCCTATGGCCAAGCCTTACCACATCTATTTGGCCACCATTCCGCTCATCACTTTTGCGGCTTTCCTTTGGGACGGCGTTTACATCGGGGCCACGGCAGCCCGCGCCATCCGTAACACGATGATTATTTCAGCGTTATGCGTATTCTTGCCCACCTCATTAATATTAATGCCGCCTTTCGGCAACCACGGTTTGTGGATTGCTTTTCTGCTTTTTATGGTTGCGCGAGGCTTGAGTATGACTTTGATGGCGAAAAAGGCAGTGTTTCAACGGCCTTGAATGAAATGGATTTGGCTGATAGAGAAAGAATCACAATTGATTAATCCTTTTCAAAAAGACCAAAATACTCTTCCCCTTCAGGCGAGATGGGCAAATCTTCTTCTGAAACAACTGCAAAGACATAAACAAGCTCCCTCTCGGTCTTGACCTCTCTGATATATTGCCGCTTCAGTTTCGGGTTCACTCCAGAGAGTCCTAATGTTTCCGCCATCTTGCGCTTGAGCGTTTTCTCCGGCGTGTCGCCAAACGCCACATGCCACCAGTAAAGCCTCGTGGTTTCTCCTTTGCCATTGATAACATGCAGATGCACAGTAGGATGCAGCATCTTGTTCCCTTTGTGCAACTCCACATACATGGCTCGCCCCACAATGTTGCCCCGCTCATTGACGATGGGCAAAAACTCAATGTCATTCACTTCAGGCTCAAATCGGCGAGGTTCATCAGTTTGGAGAGACAAGCCAGCATCTTTGACCTCTAAAAGCGGCTGTGTCTGCTCAACCGTTGCGGGTTTCTCTTCGATGATTTTTCGGGGGCGACTTTCCGTTGTAGTCGAAGTTTTGAAGGGCGGGTCATTGACAATCTGAGTAAGTTCCATCGGCTCAAACGACACTTCCTCCACCTTTATCCTATCCGAGCCTTTCAATTCGATATTGTCGCCTGCCTTCTTTCCAATCAATGCCTTGGCAATGGGTGAGATAAAGGAGATGAGGCCTTTGTTCACATCGGCTTCATCCACGCCCACAATCCGCACCACACGCCCGTTGTAGCGCACCCACGCCCCGAAACTCACCGTGTCTTTTTTGGACTTGGACAGGTCCACCTCCACGGCACTATTGATGCGTTCAATGAGCAACTTCATCGACGCATCGATGAAATTGGCCATGATGTAGTTGTCGCCCGCCTTGACGCGCTCTGCCTCAAGTTTTTTCAGCTCCTCTTTGAGTGCTGCAAGCCCTTCTTTCGTGACATAGTTGGGCACGCCTTGCGGCAGATACGCCCTCATCGGCACCCTTGGAATTTCTTCTTGGTCGCCTTCTTTTATGAAACCTCTGCTCATCACTGTAAGCTGTAAGCTATAAGCCGTAAGCTGCAATTGGCATCGTTGCTACCATGCTTATTGCTTACAGCTTACGGCTTAAAGCCAAAAGCTAAATTTCTGCTTATTTTATCACCAGCTCGTCAATGATATTCTGGCACTTTCCGACCTTCTCGATGCACCAGAGCAGGTAGCGGGCATCCATGCAGATGGTGCGCTGCACCTTGTTCTCGAAGCTGAGGTCACCGCTCATGGCTTCCCAGTTGCCGTCGAAGGCCAAGCCGATGAGGTTGCCCTCGCCGTCGATGACGGGACTGCCCGAGTTGCCGCCCGTGATGTCGTTGGTGGTGATGAAGTTGACGACCAACTCACCCTTTTCATTGGCATAACAGCCATAATCCCTGTTGTTTGCAAGGTCGCGCACATCCTGCGGGATGTCAAACTCCCAGTTGCCGGGCACGTACTTGGCCATCACGCCGTCCATGGTGGTGTAGTAGTTGTAATTGACGGCATCGGCGGCCTTGTAAGGCTCCACGGTGCCGTAGGTGAGGCGCATGGTGAAGTTGGCATCGGGATAGAAGTTGCGGTCGCTCTGCATTTCCATCAAGCCCTTCATGTAGAGGCGCTCGCCCTTGTTGCCAAGGTTTTGGGCTTCCTCATAGCGGGCATACAATGCCTGATAAGAGTCGATGATGTTCATAGCGAGGGCAAAAATCGGGTCTTTGTCAAGGGATTTGGGTTTGCTGATCCATTTTTCCACACGAGCCTTGTCGGTGAAGATGGACTTCTCGAAGGCCTTAGCCACGTATGCGCTGAAGTCGCCGTTGTTTGCGTCGCCGATTCGGGTAATTTCGCTCGGGCGAAGGTCGGCGGGAATGTTCTTGTAGAACAAAGCCAGCAGCGCGGCGGTCACGTCTTGGTCAAGCGGCATGGAATAGTCCTTGAAGAAGGCCTCCACGGCGGGCTGCATCTTCTCGGCAGCAGCCTTGATGTCGGCTTTGTCGGCCTTGTCCTCAAACATCTTGTTGATACGCATGAACCTGCGGCTGAACGAGATGGCCTCGCCGCCGTTCCAACCCGCCTCGCGGTGATAGACGAAGGACTTTTGGATTTCGTCCAAAATCTGCCATTTCTGCTTTATGCCCTTGAAGATGTCGCCATATTCGGCCTTGCGCTTCGGGTCGGCACCGACCCATCTTGCGAAGTCTTCCTCTTGGGCTTGGCGACGCTCATACACATGGTTGCGCTTGAGTTGCTTCACCTGACCGATATAGTATTTCCAGTAGTTCGACACGCTGGCTTGCTTGGAGGCGTACATGATGAACACCTCTTGGTCGGCATCCATGTGCTTGCGGTAGTTGTCGAGCTTGGTCGTGCGGCAGTCGATGATGGCAGGACCTTCCTCCTCAATGACGTTCTTCACGGTGTAGGAAGTCGAATAGCGGTCGGTCGAGCCGGGATAGCCGAGAATCATGGCGTAATCGCCAGGCTTCACGCCACCTAAGTTGATGGGCAGGAACCATTTAGACTTCATCGGGATGTTGTCTTCCGAATAATCGGCGGGACTGCCGTCGGGGGCGGTATAGACGCGGAAGATGTTGAAGTCGCCTTTGTGGCGCGGCCAGGTCCAGTTGTCGGTGTCGGCGCCATACTTGCCGATGCCCCAAGGCGGGCAGCACACGAGGCGCACGTCCTTGTACTCATCGTACTCGAATAAGATGTACTGGTTGCCGCTGTAGAAAGGCACAATCTCGATGCTCACCTTGCGGTCGCCTTTGCGGTCTTTCTCAAGTTGGCGGGCGTTCTTGGCGATGAGTTCTTCACGCTCGGCCTCGGATGTTTCGGCAGTAACGCCTTTCAGCACAGCTTCCGTCACGTCTTCCACCTTATTCAAAAATAAGACGGACAGGCCTGCGTTGGGCAACTCCTCGCTTTTGCTCTTGGCCCAGAAGCCGTCGGTGAGGTAGTCGTGCTCGATGGACGAGAGCTTTTGCACATAGCTCAGGCCGCAGTGGTGGTTGGTGAGCAACAAGCCTTCGGGGGAGATGATTTCGCCCGTGCAACCGCCACCGAATTGCACGATGGCATCCTTGATGCTCGGCTGGTTGAAGCTGAAGATTTGTTCCGCCGTGAGCTTGCAGCCCATAGCTTGCATTTCGGCCAAGTTCTGGCCATTCAGCGAATAAGGCAGCCACATGCCTTCATCGGCGCGGGCCACTGTCATTGTCAGCACTACGGCTGCGATTAATGAGAATAGTTTTTTCATTTTTGATTTATTTTAATTATTGATTTTCAACATTTTCCACAGGCACTCTCGAACCGAGCAAAAACAGCCCAACCAGAACCGCCCAAACACCTATACCTATTAAAGCACCCCATAATGTATCCATCCAGCTTTGCCGTCCGATTAAAGCATTGAACACAGGAGCACCCAACATACCGATTAGTCCCGGTATCGAGGCTTTTAGTATGATTTTTTGTTGCTTTGAGAGTTGCATGCCTTTGAAATTTTCTGCAAAGGTATCAAAAAACCCTTCCTAATGGAAAAAAACTCATAAAAAAGCTATCTTTGCAGCATGAAAACTCTATTTCGATTAAGGTACGACAGCCGCTGGGGTGAAGAACTGTACCTCACGGGAAACACAGCAGAATTAGGAAATTGGAATCCTAACAAGGCCTTGGCCATGCAATATGCAGGCACAAGAATTTGGTCCGTGGAAACCGACATAACCGGAACCATTGAATACAAATATTTCATCCGCGAAAACGGCCAAATCCGTTGGGAAGACGGCCCCAATCGCGTTTTGCCCAAAGGCAAAAAACGCATTTGGGACTGGTTTGGCCTGACCGAAAGGCAGACCATGAAAGGCGTGGCCGTGCCATTGTTCAGTCTGCGCACAGACGATGATTTCGGCATCGGTGAGTTTGTCGACCTGCCGAAATTGGGCGAATGGTGCGTTTTCAATGACCTGAAAATCATACAAATCCTACCCATCAACGACACCACTTCGCATTTCGACTGGCGCGATTCTTATCCTTATAACGCCATTTCGGCCTTTGCGCTAAACCCGATTTACCTCAACCTCAATCAATTGGACATCAAGGAGGATGCGGCTTTCAAGCGGACAAGGACAATGCTCAACGGAAAAGATTCCGTCGATTATCCAAAAGTGCTGAAAGCCAAATGGAAATTCTTCCAAATCGCTTTTGAACAACAATGGGAAACGTTGAAAAACACCAATGATTTCCAGCAGTTTATCAAGGAAAACGAAGATTGGTTGCCTGACTACGCCCGTTTTTGCGATAAGCGCGACGGCAACGGCACTGAAATCCATCTTTTCCTACAATACCACTGCGATAAGCAGTTGCGCGAGGCCGTCAAAGTCTTGCACGACAAGGGTTTGCTGCTGAAAGGCGACATCCCTATCGGCGTGAATCCTGAAGGCGTAGATGTGAAATCGCATCCCGATTTGTTCAACCTCGATGTGCAAGTCGGTGCCCCACCAGACGACTTCGCCGCCGAAGGGCAAAATTGGGGCTTTCCATCATACAATTGGGCAGAGATGGCCAAAGACGGCTACGCTTGGTGGCAACGCCGCCTGCAAGTAATGGCCCGCTATTTCGACGCCTACCGCATCGACCACATTTTGGGCTTCTTCCGCATTTGGGAAATCCCAAAAACAGCCAAGTCGGGGTTGCTGGGGCATTTCAGTCCCGCCCTGCCTTTGAGCGTAGAAGAAATTGAAAACCAAGGTTTTAATTTCATCGAAAGCAAACACTCGAAAAAAGGAATCGATACCCTTTTCATCCCCGACCCCAACGAGAAAGACAAATTCATCCCGCGCATCGAATTGCAAAAAACCAAGACCTACCAAAACCTCAGCGAGGAGCAGAAACAAGCCATCGACCGCATTTACGAGAATTTCTATTACCATCGCCACAACGATTTCTGGAAGCAGAAAGCCTTGGAAAAGCTGCCCGCCATCATCAATGCAACGGAAATGATTGCCTGTGGCGAGGACCTCGGCATGATTCCCGCTTGTGTGCCTGAAGTGATGCAGCAGTTGGGCATTATGAGCCTCGAAGTGCAGCGTATGCCCAAGGTGTTTGGCCATCCGTTTGTGCAGACAGAAGACCTTCCTGAAAATTGCGTCTACACCACTGGCACCCACGACATGCCTACACTGCGCGGCTGGTTGGCCGAAGACCGCCTCAGAACCCGTCAATTCCTTGATAGTCTTGACCTTGACGACCGAAAAGTCACCGACAAGACACTCAAAAAAATCATGGAGAAGCATCAGGACAGCCCCTCAAAGTGGAATATTTATCCGCTTCAAGACCTTTTGGACTTGGACGAAAAAAACTGGTCGACCAACCCGATGGACGACCAAATCAATGTTCCCGCCAACGCCAAAAACCAATGGAAATGGCGGATGAAAACACCCATTGAGGCACTATATTTATTAAATTAATGTAAGTTTGAAACGATAAAATCCGTATTTTTGCCCATCCAAACCTATGCGAAAAGTAGTAACCAACTCGGATTTGAAGAAAGCCCTCGGCTTGAAAGGCATCTTCGGCACTTGCGTGGCGGGGATGGCCTACGGATTTCTTCGTTTGGGCAAAATCAACCGTTTGTTCGATGGAGCCGCTGATTATCAGGGGCGTGAGTTTGCCGACCATTTGTTGGAAAACATGAACATCAGCATCGATGTAAGTCCAGAGCAGTTGGAAAACATTCCCAAGGAAGGTGGTTTTGTGTTGGTCAGCAACCATCCCTTCGGCGGCATCGAGGGCGTGATGCTCCTGAGTGCCATTGCCAAGGTGCGCCCCGATTTCAAGGTGATGGCCAACTTTATCCTTTCGCACATCCCCAACCTCAAGGAGTGTTTTTTCGCCGTCAATCCTTTCGAGAAAAATCCCGAATGGAAGAGCAGCGTGGGCGGCATCAAGGGAGCCATCCAGCATATAGCGGCGGGCAATGGTTTGGGCGTTTTTCCGGCGGGCGAAGTGTCGCGTTATCACGGGCACGACTACCCTGAAGACTTGCCTTGGAGCACTTCCATCGCTCGCATCATCAAGAACGCGGGTGTGCCGGTCATTCCCGTGTTTTGGGAAGGACGCAACTCGAAATTGTTCTATAAGGTCGACAAGATTCATAACATGTTGGGCACCGCCCGACTGACCAAGGAATTGATCAACAAGCACGACACCTGCTTCAACCTGCAAATCGGCAAGCCGATTCTGCCTTCTGAGGTGGCACAATACGAGAATCCCAAGGAATTGGCTGCCTATCTTCGCAGCCGTTCCTACGCGCTTGAAGCCAATATTCCGGCCAAAGCGGTGGAGAAAAAGGAAGTGAAACAGGACGAAATCGATGCGCCGACTGACTTATCGCTCATGTTGGCCGAATTGGAGTCCATTCGTGAGAAGTCTTTCCTCTATTCAACCGTGAATTTCGACTGCTATTTGGCCGATTATGAGGACATTCCGAACATCATGCACGAGATTGCCCGATTGCGCGAGGAAGCCTTCCGCGCCATCGGCGAAGGCACAGGCAAGAGCCTCGACCAAGACGAATTTGACAAGTATTTCAAGCAGATGTTCCTTTGGGACAATGTCAAGCAGAAGATTGCGGGATGCTATCGCCTTGGCATCGGCAGTGAGATTGTTCCCAAAATGGGAATTAAAGGCTTCTATGTCAGTACTTTGGTGAATATTGATGAATCGTTTTCGGATAAGTTGAGCCATACGATTGAGTTGGGGCGTTCTTTTGTCACCCTCGACTACCAAAAAGAAGTGCTACCGATGATGCTATTGCTACGCGGCCTCTCGGATGTGGTGGTGCGCTACCCTCAAATCAACCATTTCATTGGTCCTGTGAGCATTAGCGCATGGTATCCGAAGTTCTACCTGAGCCTGATTGCCCAGTTTGTGGCCGAAAACCATGCCATTGAGGACGAATTGAAGGACAAAGTGACGCCAAAAACACCCTTCGTCCCCGATTTCCTCAAGGTGGATTCCGACACCTTGCTGAAACACAACATGGGTAGTGTGGAAAAGTTCGACAAGTTCCTGCTCCGTCTGAGCAATGGCGAATACCGCCTGCCGACCTTATACAAGAAATACCTGAAATTGAACGCCAAGTTCCTCTGTTTCAATGTCGACCCCGATTTCAACGACACGCTCGACAGTTTGCTTTTCCTCACCTTCACCGACTTCCCCGAAGACGAGGTGATGCCGCTCTTCCGCGACAGCAGCGACGAAGAGAAGGAAATCGTCAGGAAACGCTTCGGGTATATTTGATTTTCATGCAGTTTTTCACGCAGAATACGCTGAATCCGCAGAACCTGCCGGACGCAAATTTAGCGTCGCATTGCGCTTCCCAAAGTTCTGCGATTTCTGCGTGCGATAATCGTTATTCTTCCGATTCCTCTTCTTCGATGGTTTGGGCAAAGAAACTGAAATTCACCTTTCCGTAATGCCTTTGCTCCATGAAGTGCGGGTGTTCCTCAAAGTGCTGATACTTATCGTGTTCGAGCACGAACATGCCGCCTTCGCGCAACAGGTTCCGCTCAAAAATGAGGTTGACCAATTCGTTGTAATGTTCGCAGTCGTAAGGCGGGTCGGCGAAGATGAGGTCGTACTGCATCGTGTGCTTGTCCAAAAAACGGAAAACATCGGAGCGGACGACAAGCAACTCCTTCATATTGAGCTTGTTGGCTGTCTCGCGAATAAACTTCACGCAACCAAAGTCTTGGTCGACGGCCACTACCTTGGGGCAACCTCTTGAGACCAATTCGTAGGAAATGTTGCCCGTTCCGGCAAACAAATCCACAGCTTCGGTTTCCTCAAAGTCGAAATGGTTTTCAATGATGTTGAACAGGCTTTCCTTGGCCATGTCGGTTGTGGGACGCACGGGCAGGTTGGTCGGAGCCATGATTTGCCGCCGTTGGTATCTTCCTCTGATAATCCTCATCTTAACACTTGATAATGAATGTAATAATACTGAAACGGGACTCCATTCAAACCCTTGCCGTCCTTGAATTCCGGTTGTTCCACGAACCGTACGACCTTGAGATAGCGTCTGCAAAGGTCGATGATTTTTGATGAAGGAAGAATGTGTCCCGTAAAACTGACAGGCATGTCTTGTCCCGAAAGGCCGTTTTGCTCCATCGCAAACAGCAAGAAATAAACAAAATCTTCTTTCGTCTTGAACTTGAAGTTGTTGAAAAAACGCAACTTGCCGTTTTCCAAAATGACCATGTCGAAATCGTAGTTCCTGACATTGACGAACACCCCTTGGTTTATCCGTTTTTGCATCAGGCTTTCGATGAATACGCTGCTCGAATGGGTGATTTTGGCCTCTTTCCACTTGGCCAACACCTTGTCATGCAAGACTTTCGGGAAAGCGAAGGCATTGCGGCATTGCGCCGAAACCAACAATTCCGAAAGAATGACATAATCCTCTGGAACATTGAAAGCGAAATCGAGATATTGCTTTTTTTCGGCTTCGTTGAACAAAGGCACGGGAACAAGGGTGCAAAAACGGTTGTCGACCACACAACTCACAGATTGGAAAGCATTGTTGTTCAAGCCTTTGGCTTCCAATGCCTGTTCCAAGGTGCGGAACAAGTCGTCGCCATCCATCTGAGAGTCCGACAAGTAGCACTCAAAGCCGACAAGAGCCTGAGATTGGGTGTCGAGAAGGGCAAAAGAAAGACCATCCAACGCAAATTGGATGGCCATTCTGTATTGCGATGACTTCCCGGCATCAAACTTCTCGCCAAATTGGGAGATATGGGGATTCAATGACGCCGTCATTCATCATGCGTTTAGAGTTTCTCCCAGTTGCCGTCGGTGGTGGCTTCTTCCATTGAGCCGACCTTCATACCGGCATAGCGGTTGATGCTTTCCTTTTCGGCCTTGGCATTGTCGCGGCGCTGGTTCCATTCCTTTTCGCTGAAAGTAGCACCCGGAGTGGCCAGATAGACCTCGTAAGGCGTGCGAGCCTCGAAAACGGGGATGTTGATACCGTTACGCAGGATGGTACCGGCCTCAAGCTCGAAATGCTGTTGCGGTTGGCTGAACGGCACCCATTTGATGTCGTTGATGTTGAAATTGTCGCGGCCGGCTCTGAGGGAGTCCATCACTTTCACGAAACCGATGGTGTCGTTGATGGTGCGGGTGAAGGTGGTGTCGGTCGGGTCGGGAACGATTTTCACGATCGGGATTTCAGCCGTTTGGCAGAATCTAATCAAGGTGTCAAAGCTGTTCGTGTACTGGCTGGTGGCGTTTTTGTAAAGCACCTCGGCATTGCGGATGTCGATGAGGCGTTCAACGACTTGGGTTTCACGAGTTTTTTGCTCATGGTTGAACTTGATGGGAGCCTGGATGCTCTTGACGACTTGCACTGCCAAAAGCACGATGATGGCAAACAGTGCGATGTTGATGACAATGGATAATCCTTTTTTCATTTTAGTATGATTTTCTAATTTTTACTCTTTCTGATTGGCGGCAAAGTTAGGATTTTTTCTCTTATGTCGGACAAAAAAAATCGTTTCTATTTAAAAATGGATTTTATGGTAATCTAAATATTTGTCTTCCAAATATTTATGAATTTTATCCGCAATGACTACAAAAACCTGAAGTTGGTTTTTCTCCAGCCAATCCGTGGCTTCATCGTCACGATTGACGGCTTTTGCGAAGGCCAAATTGACCTCAAAATGGTTTTTCAGGAGCCATTGCTCGGCTTTTTCTTCCTTGTCGATGGCACTATCGATGGCGGCAAGTTGTGGGAAATTGTGCTCCATGAGCCAGTCCTTGGCCTTGGTGTCGCCCTGAATGGTGCGGCTCAGTGCGCCCAATTCGGGATAGCCGTTGCGCATCAGCCACTCGAAGAATTCGTCGCCCTCCGGCTCGAAGGTGCAGCCGAATGCCATCAGGATTTTTATGGGATAGTGAATCATAAGCTGCAAAATTACGAAATAATTACAGAAAATGTTTACCTTTGCAAAAAATATTCACGAGATGAGACATCGCTTTATCATGCTTTTTAGCTGGGTTATGGTCGCATTTTTGGCCATGCCTTTGTCGGGTTTGGCCCAACAATCAAGGAATGGCATCACATTGCAAAGCCCTGACAAACAATTGGAAATGAACTTTATGCTGCACGATGGCGTGCCGTATTACGCCCTCAATCGCGCCGGAAAACCTGTTGTGTTGCCCTCCAAGATGGGCTTCACCCTTGAATGGCGCGACGACCTCGCCCATGCCTTTGTGCTGAAGGACACGAAATATAGCACCTTCGACGAGACTTGGGAACCCGTCTGGGGTGAAGAAGCGCAAATCCGTAACCACTACAACGAGATGCTCGTCACCTTGGAGCAACCCATTGGCTCTGTGGAGAGTATGGACCATTCCACTGAAAAGAAGGCCACGGTCATGCAGATTCGTTTCCGCTTGTATGACGACGGCCTCGGCTTCCGTTATGAGTTCCCGATGGAGAACGCTTTGGTCTATTTCTGGATCAAGGAGGAACTGACTGAGTTTGCCATGACGGGCGACCACAAGGCTTGGTGGATTCCGGGCGACTACGACACGCAGGAATACAATTTCACCGAATCGCGGCTGTCGCAAATCCGTGAGCTATGGGATGCGGGCCACAAAGACGGCGGCTGGCCGTGGACAGGCTTCTCGCCCACGGGCGTGCAGACTGCCCTCCAGATGAAGACCGACGACGGCCTCTACCTCAACATCCACGAAGCCGCCACCCTCGACTACCCCACTATGCACCTTGAATTGAACGACTCGACGATGGTGTTCCGTGCTTGGCTCTCACCCGATGCCACGGGCTACAAAGGCCGCTTGCAAGCCCCTTGCACCTCACCTTGGCGCACGATTATGGTTTGCACTTCGGCCACCGATGTCCTCGCTTCGCGCCTGATTCTCAACCTTAACGAGCCTTGCGCCTTGGAGGACGTGTCGTGGATTCACCCCGTGAAGTATATGGGCGTTTGGTGGGAAATGATTTCGGGCAAGAGCACTTGGGCTTACACCAACGACTTCCCCTCTGTGAAACTTGGGGAAACAGACTATGCCAATGCCAAACCCAATGGCACCCACGGCGCCAATAACGCTAATGTGCGGCGCTACATCGACTTCGCCGCCGCCAACGGTTTTGACGGGCTGCTCATCGAAGGATGGAACATCGGCTGGGAGGACTGGTATGCCAAGCAAAAGGATTTCGTTTTTGACTTCCTCACGCCTTATCCCGATTTTGACTTGCCTGCTTTGAACAAATACGCCCATGAGAAGGGCATCCGCCTCATCATGCACCATGAGAGTTCGGCTTCCACTCAAAATTACGAGCGTTGGATGGAGAAGGCCTACACCCTGATGAACCAATATGGCTACAACGCCGTGAAAGGCGGCTATGTAGGCACCATCATCCCCTTCGGCGAGGGACACTATAGCCAACCCATCAACAACCATTACCATTACGCCATCGTGGAGGCGGCCAAACACCACATCATGGTCAATTCGCATGAGGCGGTAAGACCCACTGGCCTATGCCGCACTTGGCCCAACATGATTGGCAACGAGAGCGCGATGGGCACCGAGTTCCGCGAGCGCATCAACCCTGGGCACACGACCATTTTGCCGTTCACGCGCTTGCAAGGTGGCCCGATGGACTACACGCCCGGCATTTTCGAGACCGACATGGGTAAAATCGTGCCGTGGGGTGGAAAGATGAAAACCACCATCTGTAACCAACTCGGCCTCTACGTGACCTTCTATTCGCCGCTGCAAATGGCCGCCGACTTCCCCGAACACTACGAACCTTTCATGGATGCTTTCCAATTTATCAAGGATGTGGCCGTCGACTGGGACCAATCCATCTACCTTATGGCCGAGCCTGGCGACTACATCGTGACGGCGCGTCACCCGAAACTTTCCACCTTGAACAAGGCCGCCGAAGGTGTCGGTACTTTGAAGGACGGCAAGAAAGGCGTGATTTCCAATGCCATGAGATTTGTTTACGACATCCCTGACGACATCCAACTTTTAACTGACAAATACCAACTTCCAACTCCAAAAGATGTGTGGTATGTGGGCGGCATCACCGACGAGAATGCCCGTGAGGTGACGGTGAAATTGGATTTCCTCAAGCCCGGCGTAAAATACGAAGCCACAATTTATTGCGATGCCAAAGATGCCAGCGGTATTCCCGATGAGCATTATAACGCGCAAGCCTACACCATCACGAAAAAGACGGTGACAGCAAAATCAACACTGAAATTGAGGATGGCACCTTGCGGCGGTTTTGCGGTTTCGTTGCGGTCGCTTTGAAAGGGAAATCACTTTGAGAATAATTGAATATGAAAACAACCATGATGATATTGTATGTTTTGGCGGCCATGCTTTTCATGCCGTCATGCGGTTCTACACCTGAAAAACAAACCGTTGAGCCAGCAGCCCCGGCCCAGCCAGTCAGTCTTATCGATTCCACGAAATACATCTTGCCCGACTCAGCCACTTATTATTCCGAAGTCGTCAACAAGAAGAATTGCTTCATCGTCATCGCCAAAGATCCCGAGTATCGGCTGTATGTTTGCGAAGTGGTTGGCAGCGACACGGTCAAGCGTGTGCATTATCCTGTGTGCGTGGGACTTAACAAAGGCCAAAAGCAAAAGAAAGGCGACATGAAAACCCCCGAATGTACGGTTGAAAATCCGTTCACTATCACCGAGATTGTGGATGCCTCCAAATGGACGCACGACTTCGGCGACGGGCGCGGCAGCATCCTTTCCTATGGCAACTGGTTCATGCGCCTGAAAACTCCAGGCTTCTCAGGCATTGGCATCCACGGCAGCACCAACAACGAGAATTCGGTGCCGGGTCGTGGCAGCGAAGGTTGCATCAGATTGAGAAACAACGATTTGGATGAATTGAAAGCCAAGTATGCCTTTGTTGGGATGCGGGTGGTGATTCAAGGCGACTGAATCAGGTTCCAAGGTTCGTCCAAGTCAATGTCCCAGCCAGCCTTCAGGTCGAGTGGGTCTTTGTAGTCGATGACAGTCTCAGGCAAGGTGCGGCGATGGTAATTACCTGTGCTCCATTTGCCGTTGCCATCTGCATCAAGGATAGCACGGAGCTTGTATTTGGCTGGCATGAGGAAATCGAACATCACTTCCTCTTTCTTCGTAATTATTTGTTGTTTAAGCACTTTCCCATTTTCATCGGTTAGTTGCACGACGACCTGTTTCATGCCTTCGGGCGGAATGACGGTGATGTAGATGTTGCCAAATTCATCGTCGCCAAGAACATGGAAATCAACCTTGATGCGGTCGTTGGTGCGGCCACGAATGCCCCAAAACACCGAGTCGGGCACCTCGAAACTATAAGTTGAATCGGCGGAAAAAGGTGTGGTTAGTCGGTATTTCAAGCCTTGCTCATCGGCTGGCTCAAAAGCAAGTCGCTCGTAATAAGCAATGGTGTCACACTTGAAAATGGACGAGTCGCGCATCTGGTAACGGACAATCGGTTCGGAAAACTTCAGGATAAGGTCATGGCCAGGAATCAGGCCTCCGCGACCTACGAGGTTGTTGCTGACTTTCAGTTTTTCAGGTTCGCGATTGCGCCTTCTGTTGCCTCCCGATTCCTTAAATTTCAGACTATAGCGCGACGAATCATTAATTAAGGTGTCGTATTTCACCTGCACCCAAAGGCTGTCTTTGACATTGGGCGTGAAGTACCACCAAACCGTGTCGTAATCGGCAGAGTGCATGGTTACAAGGTTGAAGGTGTCGGGCAGCATTTCATGGGTCATCACGACCGCATCCTTAGCCGGATGGCGAAACACGAAACGCAACAGCCCCTCTTCGACAAGTTTCTTTTCGAGAAGCACCTGCGTGGAATCCACCTCCGTGAACATATAAAGCGTGAGGTTCAAGGCTTTTTGGTCGAAAACACGCTGTGGCACAGTGTCTTTCGGCATGACGATGGCTGAATCAGGACTCATTTGGAGCGTGTCATTAATCAATAAGGTGTCATTAATTAATAAGGTGCTGTCCATTGGCATCGTATCAACGACTTGCGGCTTAGGTGTTTGCAGATAGGAAGCCGGCACCAAGGTATCCAAAAACGCCACTTCCTCGTTGGGCAGGTCGAAATAGAGGTTGGAGTTCACATCCTTGAGGGCGAAAACCAAATATTTCTTGTCGGCCAAACCGTCGAGGCGAAAATGGCCTTCCTTGTCGGTCTTGGTGATGTAGTTGGGTTTGATGCTCATGGGCAACGAATCCAAGTTGTCGCGGTCGGCGGCATAGAGCGAAACATAAACGTTTTCAACGGGTTTCTTGTCCTCGGCATTGAGCACCTTTCCCGCCATGCAGAGCGTGTCGATGTGATTGCCCGTCGAGAAACTGTAGACATAATCCTTGAGCGGGTTGCCTTCGTGCAAGTCCTTGATGGCCGAGCCGAAATTGATGGTGTAGGTCGTGTTGGCCGCCAAGGTTTCCTTGAACTTGACAATCACGGTCTTGTTTTTCAGCTTGAAATCCGGTTTTTCGTTCAAAGGTGGCGAAATCAGCACGTTTTGGTTGGCGTTTTCGAGGGAGATGTATTCGTCGAAAGTGATTTCTATCTTCTTGACATTGAAGTTTGTGCTATGGTTTTCGGGCACGGCTGCCACCACCTTGGGCGGCGTTTCGTCCTTCGGCCCACCCGTGGGAGCCACCGCATTGGCGCAACGCTGTGTGAGGAAGGCCGTCAGCAGCATCGAGAGGCAAAAAAGCAGATATTTCAGTTTCCGAATCACGGGGCAAAGGTAGTAAATTGTTTCCAAGATTTTCATTTTTACCGAAATGTTCGTTTTTCAATAAAGCACAATGAAATAAATCCCGTATCTTTGCAGTTTCATTTTTAATGAAATCATAAGATTCAACGAAGTCAAAATGTCCGAAAAGAGTTCAAGCAAAGGCCGCGTGGCAGGGTCCTATTTCATGTCGCTGATGAGTATCACGCTGGTACTCTTTCTGTTAGGCGTGTTTGCCCTGCTGATGATGCACGCGCAGATACTCTCCAACCACCTCAAGGAAAACATCGGCTTCGAAATCGTGATGAACAGCAACGTAAAGGAAGCCAAGATTCTGCAACTGCAACAGGAACTCGATGCCATGCCTGCCGTGAAATCCACCGAATACATCACGAAAGAGGAGGCCATCCACCGCCTGAGCGAAGACCTCGGCGAAGACTTCCTGCAATGGCTCGGCAACGAGGAAAACCCACTCCTCCCCTCCCTCGATGTGCGCTTCAACGCGGCCTACGCCAACAGCGACAGCCTCAGCGTCATCCAAGCCCAACTGCTGAAAAACAAGGACATCAAGGAGGTTTACTACCAAAAATCGCTCGTCAACCTGATTAATCAGAATGTCAGTCGCATAGGACTCGCCCTTGTGGTGGCCAGCCTCATCATGCTCATCATCGCCATCACATTAATACGCAACACGATACGGCTCTCGATTTACTCGAAGCGTTTCCTTGTGCGCAGTATGCAGTTGGTGGGTGCCACGCCAGCGTTCATCCGCCGGCCTTTCATCAAGAGCGGCATTTCGCAGGGCTTCTTTGGGGCTTTGTTGGCCGACGTTTTCTTGGCCTTGCTGCTTTACGGACTTATGAAACGCCTTCCCGAACTGACACTAATTCAAGACTATACCATCATCATCGGCATTTTTGCCGGCATCATCGTTTTGGGCATCCTGCTCGGCGGACTCTCCACCCGACTCGCCCTCCGGAAATACCTCAACGCCGATGTCGACCGACTATACGCATAAAAGTTAAGGGGGTCTGAGCCTGTCGAAGAGCCCGAACAATCAAACGATAAACCATTAAACAACATAACATGGCAAAAGAAACAACAAAGAAAGAAGCGGTCGAAAACCTTGACGACCAGAAAGTCATGCCCTTTGGCAGACAAAACTACATCATCGTGCTCATCGGCCTCGCCTTCATCGCATTGGGGTTCATCCTGATGATTGGCGGAGGCTCCACCGACCCTGATGTGTTCAACGAGAAAATGTTTAACTTCCAACGACTTACCCTTGCCCCGATTTTGGTTTTGGCTGGCTTTGTCGTTGAAATCGTCGCAATATTCTGGAAAGGGAAAAACAAATGAACTGGTTACAAGCATTATTACTCGGTATTATTCAAGGCTTGACGGAATACCTTCCCGTCAGCAGCAGCGGCCATTTGGCCATCGGTCAAGCACTCTTTGGTCTCGAAGACGGCGAATCCAACCTCACTTTCACCGTTTTGCTCCATGTGGCCACCGTGCTCAGCACTTTGGTCATCCTTTGGAAGGAAATCGTGTGGATTTTCAAGGATTTGTTCACCAAACAATCTTGGAATGGTTACCAAAACCTGAACGGCGGCACGAAATACGCCATCAACATCCTCATTTCCATGATTCCCGTGGCATTGGTGGGTTTCTTGCTCAAAGATAAGGTGGAGGAAGTTTTCGGCTCGGGACTGCTCATCGTGGGCATCATGCTCTTGGTAACGGCCTCATTATTAGCATTTTCCTACTTTGCCAAGCCGCGCCAAAAGGAAAACATCAGCCCCGTACACGCTTTCATTATCGGTATCGCCCAAGCCTGCGCCGTCATGCCGGGTTTGTCGCGCTCAGGCTCAACGATTGCCACAGGTTTGCTCCTCGGCAACAAAAAGGAAAAACTGGCCCAATTCTCCTTCCTGATGGTCATTCCGCCCATCTTGGGTGAGGCGCTTCTGGACATCAAGGACATTTTTGAGGTCGGTTTCAGCGAGGCCATGAGCGGCATTTCGCCCGTGGCGGCCATCGTCGGGTTCTTGGCTGCGTTCATCTTCGGCTGCATCGCCTGCAAGTGGATGATCAACATCGTGAAGAAGGGCAAACTGATTTGGTTTGCAGTGTATTGTGCCATCGTCGGCATCGTCGCCATAATCTTCGCCTGATGTTCGACTTTGAAAGCGGCGAGGTCATCCTCATCGACAAGCCCTTGGACTGGACGTCGTTCGACACGGTCAACTTCATCCGGTCGTTGGTCAACCGTTGCTATGGCATCCGCAAACTGAAAGTCGGCCATGCGGGTACTTTGGATCCTTTGGCGACAGGCTTGCTCATCCTTTGTACGGGCAAGATGACCAAACAAATCGACACCTACCAAGCGCAGGTGAAGATTTACACTGGAACAATTCTTTTAGGACAAACCACTCCGACTTTCGACTTGGAGAGCGAGCCTAATGCCTTCTTCCCTACTGACGGCATCACGCCAGAACAAATCGAAGCCGCACGAGTGCAGTTCATCGGTGACATCAAACAGTATCCGCCGAAGTATTCCGCCATCAAAATCAAGGGAAAACGCGCCTTCGACTACGCCCGCTCCGACGAGGAAATCGAACTGAAAGCCCGCGACATCCACATCGACGACTTCAAAATCAGCCTCGACCGCTTCCCCGAACTCGACTTCGAGGTCACTTGCAGCAAAGGCACCTACATCCGCAGCCTCGCCAACGACTTCGGCAAGGCCTTGGGCAACGGTGCCTGCCTCACCTCGCTGCGCCGCACCCGCATCGGCGACTTCCGCGTAGAGGATGCTTGGCCTTTGGAGAAATTCAGGCAGCATATTGTTGAAACGGGAGAGGCGTTTAAGGAGTGGAAGAGGGAACAGGAAAAAGAGTAGTCTGATAAAAAACTAAACCCACCAGTTTGACTTTCGTCAGGGACAGGTGGGATTCAACGCTGCAAAAATACAACTTTTTTGTAATAATGCCAATAAAAATGATTTAATTATTGAAAAAAGATGAAATACTCCGATTTTGAGCGTATATTATCACAAGAAAGAATGAGACGGTATTTGCTTGCTTGTGGCAATGATAGTCGTAAAGCCATGACACTTTACCGTTATAATTTGCAACTCTCACAAGAAATGTTTACGGTCATAAGCTGCTTTGAGGTTGCCTTACGAAATGCTATCGATAGTAATCTAAAACCAAGATTAGGAACAGATTGGTTACGTGATTCTATCCTCACTGGAGGAATTTTTACAAACCCGATATTGAGCAAAACGGCTAATGTTATTTCGCATTCGTATAACAAATTATTGTCTCAAGGGCAATATTCGCCTTCAAAACTACTCTCAGATATGGAATTTGGAATGTGGAAATACATGTTTTCTCCATTACAATACCGTTTGACAGGACAAACTCTTTTGCAAATATTCCCCAACAAGCAACGTTCTTCAAGCACCATGCAAATCAATCATGCCTATATCTTTAATGAATTGGACAAAGTTAATACCATTCGTAATCGTATCGCACACCACGAACCTATATGCTTTGGCTTGTCAGGAAGCCAAATTGATACGACCTATATAATGAATAAATATCTTCAAATACAAACTTTGTTTGCTTGGATGGGCATTGATAGTCGTGCTTTACTATACGGTCTTGACCATGTTCAGCAGGTCTGCAATAAGATTAATGAACTCAAATAAAACCTAAAACAATTAACTTGAAAATCAATATTTTATAAAAAATCACTTGACAAAATATCGATTTTGTCGTATCTTTGTAGTTTGTTTCGGACAAAAAGCAATAAAATCAGCATAAAATGAAACTCTCTCAGTTTAAATTCAATTTGCCTAGCGAATTGATTGCACTGCAGCCTACGCAAAACCGCGACGAGGCCCGAATGATGGTCGTCGACCGCAAGACCGGAAAGATTGAGCACCGTATCTTCAAGGACTTGGTGGACTATGTGAAAGATGGCGATGTGTTCGTCATTAATAATAGGTGTTCCCCGCCAAACTCTACGGCGAGAAGGAAAAGACTGGTGCCAAGATTGAAGTGCTGCTGCTTCGCGAACTGGACCATGAGAGCCGCCTTTGGGATGTGCTCGTCGACCCAGCGCGCAAAATCCGCATCGGCAACAAATTGTATTTCGGCGAAGGCGACGAGTTGGTGGCCGAGGTCATCGACAACACCACCTCGCGTGGGCGCACACTGCGTTTCCTTTACGACGGCACCTACGACGAGTTCAAGAAAACCCTTTCGGGGCTTGGCCACACGCCCATCCCGAAGGAACTCAACCGCGAGGAACGCCCCGAGGATGCCGAGGACTTCCAAACCATCTACGCCAAGGTGGAAGGCGCGGTTTCGGCCCCAACCGCTGGAATGCACTTCAGCAAAATCCTGATGAAACGCCTCGAAATCATTGGTGCCTCTTTCGCCGAACTGACTCTGCACCCCGGCATGGGCAACTTCCGCGACATCGAAGTGGAAGACCTCACCAAGCACAAACCTGACTCAGAGGAAATGTACATTGACGAGGAATGTTGCACTTTGGTCAACGAGGCCAACGAGCGCCACAACAACGTGTTTGCCGTGGGCACAACCTCTTTGAAAGCCCTCGAAACAGCCATGACCATCGGCGGAAAAATCAAGCCCTACAAAGGCTGGACGAACAAATTCATCTTCCCGCCCTACAACTTCACGGTGGCCAACTGCATGATTACCAACTTCCACCTGCCCAAGTCGCCGATGATGATGGAGGTGGCCGCCTTTGCCGGCTACGATGTGCTGATGAAGGCCTACAAGGAAGCCGTCGCCGAGAAGTACCGTTTCTTCACATACGGGGATGCGATGCTGATTATTTAATATGAAAAGGAACTACGAATTATGCGAATTAAACGAATAGCGATGTTTGAATTTGGCAGCTGAAGCTGCGGATTGATACGAATTCGTACTCATTCGCAACGAAGTTGCAAAATTCAATTTGTGTATAATTCGCATTATTCGTGAAATTCGTAGTTAAATCTTGAATGTTTGAATCTTAAATACATAAATAAATGAATCAAGAGGATTTTTTTAAAAAAATAACCGCTCATGCGAAGGAATACGGTTTTATTTTCCCTTCGAGCGAGATTTATGACGGACTATCAGCCGTTTACGACTACGGTCAAAACGGTGTGGAACTGAAGAAAAACATCCGCGAATACTGGTGGAAGGCGATGGTGCAGATGCACGAGAACATCGTCGGAATCGACGCGGCCATCTTCATGCACCCCACCACTTGGAAGGCTTCGGGACACGTCGATGCCTTCAACGACCCCCTCATCGACAACCGCGACTCAAAGAAACGCTACCGCGCCGATGTCTTGGTCGAGGACTATATGGCCAAGATTGAGGAAAAGATTAATAAAGAGGTGGAGAAAGCCCGCAAACGCTTCGGCGATGCCTTCAACGAAGAGCAATTCGTGACCACCAACCCGCGCGTGCTCGAACACAAGGCCAAAATCGAGGAAATTAGCCACCGCCTGTATGGTGCGATGGAGAAAAACGACCTTGACGCCATCAAGCAACTGATTCTTGACCTCGAAATCGTCTGCCCCATCAGCGGCACCCGCAACTGGACCGACGTGCGCCAGTTCAACCTGATGTTTGCGACCAAGATGGGCAGCGTGGCCGACGGCTCCGACACCATCTACCTGCGCCCCGAAACGGCACAAGGCATCTTCGTCAACTACCTCAACGTACAGAAGACCGGTCGCATGAAGATTCCGTTTGGCATCGCCCAAACCGGAAAAGCCTTCCGCAATGAGATTGTTGCCCGTCAGTTCATCTTCCGTATGCGCGAGTTCGAGCAGATGGAAATGCAGTTCTTCGTCCGCCCCGGCACGGAACTCGAATGGTTCCAGCACTGGAAGCAAGAACGCCTCAACTGGCACCTTTCGTTAGGCTTGCCCGCAGAGAAATACCGCTTCCACGACCACGAGAAATTGGCTCACTACGCCAATGCCGCCACCGACATCGAGTTCGAATTCCCCTTCGGTTTCAAGGAACTCGAAGGCATCCACAGTCGCACCGACTTCGACCTCTCGGCCCATGCCAAATACTCGGGCAAGAAACTCCAATATTTCGACCCCGACACCAACGAAAGCTACACGCCTTATGTCATCGAGACCTCCATCGGCCTCGACCGCATGTTCCTCGCCATGTTCAGCAACGCCTTCACCGAGGAGAAGTTGGAAGACGGCTCGGAGCGCGTGGTGCTGAAGCTGCCGGCCATCCTCGCCCCTTACAAGGTCGCGGTGCTGCCGTTGGTCAAGAAAGACGGCCTGCCGGAAAAGGCCCGCGAAATCATCGACTCGCTGAAGGCCGACTTCATGTGCCAATACGAGGAGAAAGACTCCATCGGCAAACGTTATCGTCGTCAGGATGCCATCGGCACGCCGATGTGCGTGACGGTCGACAATGACACCTTGTCCGACAACACCGTCACCGTGCGCGACCGCGACACGATGCAGCAGGTGCGCGTCCCGATAGATAACCTTCGCACGATGATTTTCGACGAATTGAAGCCGAAGAGATAATGGGATTGCCTAACGGCAAGAAATGCAAAGCATTCGGCGTAGCCAAATCTTTCAAAAATCAATCTTAAAATCTCTCAAAAATTACTTTTGGGAGATTTTTTATTGTTATTTCATTGAATTATTGTATTTTACATCTGATAATCTAAAACTGTACTTTAGAATATTCAGGATAATCTAAAATATAACTTTGGAATATCACGGATAAATCAAAGTACAAATACCTAAAAACGGATTGAGATGTATTCAAGGATAATGAAATTGGTCGATACAGAAGAAAGCGGCGTGTATTTTAAGTACGACTCATCATTGTTTCGTTGGATGCCCGTCCAAGACTGTTCAACGGGGTGGAAGTGTGGCCAGCCCAAAGGTTTTTGCAGCAATTATGGGCTGGAAAAATCGCGAAGTAACCCTGAAACACATAGACAACGATGGTATCATTTTATTTTTATGATGAAATTTTTATCATTTTTTTAGCATGATAACAATAAAATGATTATCTTTGCCGAAAATTTGAACGCCATGATTTACAATCCTTTCATCACATCGGGTTATGTTTCGCCCGAATACTTTTGCGACCGCGAAAACGAAACACGACAGTTGGTTCAAAACATACAGGGACACAGCCACACGGTGCTTATCTCGCCGCGACGTATGGGCAAGACAGGCCTCATCGAGCATTGCTTCAACCAAGAAGTCATCAAAAACGATTACCACACGTTTTTCCTCGACATCTACTCCACCATGAACCTCAATGATTTCGTGTTTCTGTTGGGCAACCGAATTTGCAGAAGTTTGAAAACCAAAGACAAGCAATTGATGGAAATGTTTGTCAAAGTGGTGAAATCCATCCAATTCACTATCGGTTTTGACGAGGCTGGGATGATGAACGGTTCTTTCGGCCTCGGCGACATCAAGGATTCACAAAAGTCGTTGGAAGAGATTTTCCAATATTTGGAGGAAGCCAAACGGCCTTGCGTGGTGGCCATCGACGAGTTCCAGCAGATTGAAAAATACCCAGAAAAGAACGTGGAGGCCCTGCTGCGCACTTATATCCAGCATTGCAACAATGCCACTTTCATCTTTGCGGGCAGTCAGCGGCATATCATCCAAAACATGTTTGCTTCGGCATCCAAGCCTTTCTACAACAGTTCGAACATGATGAGCCTCGCCCCTATCGCAAAGGAAAAATATGTCGAGTTTGCCGTGCGAATGTTCGCCATTTTTGGAAAAGTGTGTGCTCCAGAATATATTGACAATCTGTATGATACCTTGGAAGGCCACACTTGGTATATGCAGGCGGTGCTATATTTGGCATTTTACATGACAGACAAAAAATGTTCACCAACCATAATTAATGAGGCGTTGATAAAGCGAGTCACCGATAATGAGGATGTCTTTGAATCCATGTATTACGGGTTGAGCGAAAGGCAACGCTCGACACTGAAAGCCATTGCCGCCGAAGGCAAGGCCAAACAAACGCAGTCGGTGGCGTTCATCAAGAAATACGGCCTGACCTCGGCAAGTTCGGTGCAATCGGCCATTCGCCAACTGATGGACAAGGATTTGGTGACGACAGAGAAAGGTTACTATCGTGTTGACGACCGTTTCTTCGGGTTTTGGCTGAAAAACCAGTTGTGAAAACCTAATATTTTTCGTGTTTACAAACGAAATGGCATAGACAACCCCATAGACAACGGTTGGATTTCAATTTGTTATGAAATTGAAATCCAACTGTTTAGTTTTTCAAACTTTTGCGAATTGATAGACAAGGCCTCTTGAGGGCTTGACAAGTTGTTTTTCGTTTGGAGAAATGCTCTACTTTTGCATTGCGAACATCAAAACGATGTATGCGAAAGTTCATGAACAGTTAAACAAAGGAATTATCAACAATCAAAATTCAACTACTATGAAAAAGTTATTTGCAATCTCAATGCTAATGATGCTGTCCATGTTTATCCAGGCACAAGACATCTATTTCGTTGGCTATTACAATGTCGCTAACGGGACAAACGCTGCACTCTACAAAAACGGCGAGAGGCTCTACACAGTGCACAAGCCAAATCAGTGGACAAAAGCTTACAGGATGGTTGTCGATTCGCAAGGTAACATTTATTGGTGGGTGCTTTTGTATAGTATTCCTGATGAATCGCTACACCACATAGAAATCTGGAAAAACAATCAAATGTATGCCTCGACCGAAAACCATAGCGAAATCACCATCTATGACATGTATTGCCTCGATGACACCTTGTATTATGCCGGGTATCAAAACAATGAGAGGGGAGTTTCTGTTGCCACCGTTTGGAAAGGGTCGGATTTTACACCTCATTATGTAATAGGCGACGGCATACATGCCAGTGTCATCTATGATGCTGAAGTGGACAAAGACACTAAGGTTCCCTATTTCTGTGGTTACGTTTCCGACAGCCTTCAAAAAGCATGTGTTTGGGAAGAATCGCGTTTGCTTTTTAAACAAGTGCCTGTAGGTTCACAAAGAGGATCTGTGGCAAAAGAGATTTCCATCGACAATGGCGAAATTTACACTAATGGCCATGTGAATTACTATACTGGAATAGAAACAATTTCATGGGCCACCATTTGGAAAGACAATTCACAAGTATATTACGCCTCAAGTGCATATCTCACTAGTCTCTATGCCTATCAGGGTGATTATTATTACGAGTATCTTGCTCTTCATGGTTGGCAACACTGGATAAACAAAAACAATGGAGGCTTAATGCAATTGCCAGGTCAAGCTAAAGTTCAACGCATTTGTGGCGGTCTGGAAGACATTTATATTTTAGGTAAATTGGGCAACAAAGGGTGCATTTGGAAAAACTTTCAAATCTACCAAGAGTTTGACAATTGCAATTATATTTCCGATATAATTGTCTTTCCTTCAATTATCATCTTGCAAGGCTCCGAATGGTATTACGAAATCCTCAACGACGAAGGCAGTTTCACCTATCAACACCTGGAATGCACGGGCGACACCGTGATGCAAGGCAAACGCCCGAAAATCATTGTGCGCAGCAACACGCACTACAACCGCGACACGATTACCGAGGTGACACACGAATACGTTTACGAGGAAAATGGCAAGGTCTATTGGTGGAACAAGGATTTACAAGAATTCACCACGCTTTACGACCTTACTGCCAACACGGGCGACGAGTGGGAAATCAAGGTCGGCACAGAGAGCCTCACCATGCATGTGGATGCCGTGGAAACTACTGAATACGAAGGCGTTCCTTATCGGGTAATACATGTAAGCGACCCCGAAGACCTTTTTAGCGGCGAAATTGTCGTTGGATTCGGCCACATGACCAGTTTCTTCCCTGAAAAACTGATGAATAGAAATGCCAATTTCACCGTGGACGGGCTACGATGCTATTGGATTGGCGACGAACTCATCTACCACAACGGTGAAGAGGACTGCGACGCGATTTATACTGAATTGCACGGCGTGGAAGAAAACGACGGGGACAGTTTCGTTGTCTATCCCAATCCAACCAATGGCGTTTTGACCGTTTCTATGCGGTTGCCACAATGTGACAGCCCTACAACGGGACAAACCAAATACCGTATCATCAACCTGATGGGACAAACCATCCTACAAGGTTCAATTAGCACTGAAAACCAACAAATTGACATTGCATGTTTGCCTGCGGGAATGTATTTCTTTAGCGTAGATGGTGAAACGGTGAAATTTGTGGTGAAATGAAAACCCAATGTATAATAATTGCGTTCTTTGTGATGGCAGGTCTATCAGCCTGCCACCACGAGGCGCGCTATTTCAAAGAGGCTGAAACGCACTATCAGCAAGGCCTCGAACAACGCGCCGCCAAACAGAGCGAAGCCGCCGCCGAGTCGTTCAGCCAAGCCTTGCTTGCCCTTGAGCAATGCAAGCCCGACAAACCCGAAACGAAACAGCTGAAAGGCCAAATCGAGGACAACCTCGGCTTCTGCTACTGGAAGCACGAATTGTTTTCGGAGGCATTGCTGTTGCACGAAGATGCCGCAAAGATAGCCCGCGAACTCGGCGACTCCACCCTGTTGATGAACGCCCTGCGCAACTGCGGTAGGGCGGCGGCCTCATTGGGCGACATCAACGCGGCAGAACAGCATTACGACGAAGCCCTCATCCTCTCCAAAGCCTTGAACGACAAAACAATGCAAAACGAAATCCTTTTGGAATCGAGCCGCGATGTGTTGTTGGTGACGGAAGACTATGAGCAAGTGATTGAGCGCGTCAATCAAGCCTTGGCCGACGGTGCTTCTGGCGATGGTCCACTGACTTTGGGCTTGGCCTACTATTATTTGGAGCAAGACAGCCTCGCCATCGTCCACCTCACCGAAGCCACCCGAAACGAGATGGCTGGCGTGCGCATGTCGGCCTACCAAGCCCTTTGTTACTTGCATCAAATGCAAGGCGATTATGCGCAAGCCCTTGAATGTCACGAACTTTTCAACGAAAACATGATGCAGGCCGACCGCGAGCATCGCAGCGAACAGGTGCAGCGCATCAAGGCGGAATACGACCTGCAAATGCAGAAAAACAGCCTTGAAGCCGACCAAAAACTGCGAAGCCTTTACCTCTACCTCATCCTTAGCGGCTTGGTCGTGGCCTTGGCCGTTGTGCTATTGCTTTTGCGACAGAAAACGCTGAACGCCAAACTGAAAGCCGAGGAAATGAAGAACCAATTGGAAACGACATTGAAGAAAAACAAGGTGTATGTGACCGCCCTTGCCCTCACCGAACAAATCACCGCCTCGACCCTCGACTTCGACCTGAAAGAAACAGAATGGGACGACTTCGTGACGCTCATCGACAAGGTTTACAGCGACTTCACCAAAAGGCTGATGGACAAGTACCCCACCCTCACCAAAAGCGACTTGCAAATCTGCTGCCTCACCAAGCAAGGCTTCAGCAACCAAGTCATCTCCATCCTAATGAACCTGCAAACCAACTCCTACGCCCGCCGCAAGTCGCGCATCAAGCAAGAAAAGATGAACGGCTTGGAGGACGAGCGGAGTTTCGAGGAAATCATCAATGAAATCTAATCACAAAACTTGCAAAAACAACGAATCAAATTATTAATAATCAAATATTTGTAACAATGAAAAAGTCACTTATCATCGCAGTTTTAATGGCTTTGGCCATGAGCGGAATGGCTCAGGAAGTCCATTATGATTTTGCTGAAACCATCGAATCCGGACAAACCTTGTACTTCCTGAAAGGGTACTATGGACCTCAAGATGTTATGGTAACCTATCCGTGTTATCATGATACCATTATTTACAATTCCAGTGGAGCATCTACACAAATCACAACCTATTATTATGGACACAATGAACCTTCTGGAGATTTGGTTATCCCTTCAACCATAATACATAACGACACAACTTACACGATTACCACAATAGGATACAATGCCTTTTGGAAATGCACAAACATCACCTCACTCACTTTGCCTAATACGTTAAACTCCATAATTCAAGGGGCTTTCGCTGGTTGCACTGGCATTACAGGCGAAATAGTGATTCCCAACTCTGTAACTCATCTTGGAGCCGATGCTTTTAGGAGTTGTACAAGCCTAAACTCGGTGGTTTTTAGCGATGCTCTAACAAAAATCGGATGGGCTGCTTTCAAAGGATGCTCCTCGCTGGAACACATTTCCCCTCTACCAGAATCGTTAACCAGAATATACGATAAGGCATTTGAAGGTTGTAGCAATCTCTCGGGAACCATCGTCATCCCTTCTCAAATTACCCAAATCGATGAAAATGTTTTTGCATATTGTAACATCTCATCGGTCGTCATTCCCGAAAGTGTTGAACGTATCAAAAGAATGGCCTTTGCATCTTGTCCTTTGGACTCGATATTTATTCCCTCGTCGGTAACATCAATAAGTGTCACTGACGGTAATGGAAGTGGTGCCTTTTTAGGTTGCACCCACCTTCAATCCATCATTGTAGATGAAGCCAATTCCGTTTATGACAGCCGTGACAATTGCAATGCCTTGATTGAAACAGCCACAAACACCATAATCTTAGGATGCAAAAACACCATTATCCCCAACACTGTCAACAGCATCGGAAATAGTGCTTTTGCAGGCTGTACAGAGTTGGATGCCATAACGATTCCCAATTCTGTATCACATTTGGGAATTGGAGCTTTTGAAAGGTGTGATTCTTTATCCACAATCACTTTGCCTACTTCAGTTTCTTATATTAGTAACTATGCATTAGCTTGTAGTGGATTGACATCCATCATTTGCAAATCATCCACACCTCCAACAGCATTCTTCGAATATGGTTATTATTATTCTAATAGTTTTGGTAACGAGGTTTCTTGGGTCAACAGAGAAATCCCCATCCATATTCCTTATGGCACAACCGAAGCCTACCGAAACGCCCAAGGCTGGAACTATTTCTCCAATTTCATTGAAACCGAGATGAACCTTGAAGGCGAATGGTACTACGAAATCCAAAATCCCGACGGCAGCATCACCTACCAACACCTTGAATGCGTGGGCGATACCCTGTTTGAAGGCGGCAAACGCCCGAAAATCATCGTGCGCAGCAACACGCACTACGACCGCGATACTGTCACAGAAGTGACGCACGAATACATCTATGAGGAAAACGGGAAGGTGTATTGGTGGAACAAACAACTGCAACAGTTCACCACATTGTATAATTATGCAGCTGAGATAGGCGACGAATGGGAAGTCTTGGTGGGTACGGAAAGACTGTCCATGCATGTTGACACCGTGGAAAATATCGAACACGAAGGAAACCCGTACACCTTGCTGCGGGTAAGCGACGCAGACGGCCTCTTCAGCGGCGACATCGTGTGTGGCATCGGCCACATGACGAGTTTCTTCCCTGAGCGACTAATGAACCGAGACAAAAACTACCGCGTGGAAGGCATGAGGTGTTATTGGGTGGATGGAGAATTGGTCTTCAAACTCGGCGACAAGGACTGCGACGAGGTGTATGAACAACTGCACAACGGCGTAGAGGACAGCCCTTCGGCAGGCTCAGATACCTTCACGGTCTATCCCAATCCAGCAAACAATGTTTTGTTTGTAGAGACGCGGCGCGCCACGGCTCTACCAGCGGAACAGAAATATCGCATCGCCAACCTCATGGGTCAAACCTTGCTGCAAGGCTGCATCGATGCCGAAATCCAGCAGATTGACATTTCGGCTTTGTCTGCGGGAATGTATTTCATTACTTTTGCGGGCAAAACACAAAAGTTTGTGGTGAAATAAACGAAAATGGAACGGCTCTCCGCTCCATTTTTTATAACTTTGCATGTTGAATCATATACCAAAATGAAAAACATTATCCAAACATTGGTTTTCCTCGTTTTGACAGGTCTTTCCCTAATGTCATTCGGCCAGCGGGAAGAGGTGTTTTTCTCAGCGCAAGGAGGGCATTATGACACCTGCTTCCTTTTGTCGATGGGTTGTCGTTCCAAAGAATACCATGTGCGCTACACCCTCAATGGTGCCACACCCGACTCCACCTCATGCCAATACGAACAACCTATCTATCTCAGCGACAGCCTATATTCGTGTTCCAATATCTTCACCATTCCCATCTGCACCAACGACTTGTTCTATCTCCCTGATTCGGTGCAACACTGCATCGTCATCCGTGCTGCCGTGTTCGATGGAAACGACAGTTGCGTAAGCCGTACTTACACCAACAGCTATTTCATCAAGGCGTTGGGATGCGACACACACGGGCTCCCCGTAGTCTCAATCTGCGCCGATTCCCTCGACTTGTTTGGCTTTGAGCAGGGAATCTTGGTGCCCGGCATCCATTTCGACTCCCTCAACCCTGAAATTTCAGGCAACTATTTCCAAAAAGGCAGGGAATGGGAGCGCGTGTCGAATGTGGAGTTTTACGATTATTCCGACAACGGTGGTATCAACCAGATTTGCGGACTAAGGACACATGGCAACCGCGCCCGACGACAACCTCAGAAAGGCCTGAAAATCTATGCGAGGCAGGAATACGGCAATAAGCATTTCCATCACCAGTTCTTTGAATCCGACTCTCTTAACTTATTCAAACGCTTGGTTATCAAACCTTTCTCTTCGCTTTATCCCTTTTCGGGCATCCAAGACTACATTTGCAGCCAAACGGCCATCGACATCGGCTTGGAGGCAGGCCAGTCAAGGCCAGTCGTGCTGTATCTCAATGGCGAATATTGGGGCATCTATTTCCTTCAGGAAAAGTTGGACGAGCGGTATCTTGAAAACCATTTCGGCATTAATCCAACCCAATGCGACATCGTTGGCGACTGGTTCGGTACGACCGAATACGGCGGGCCGGTCAACGATTATGGCATCCACATCGAGTTTGAAGACATGATGAATTGGCTTGAGGCTGCTGACTTGGCAAAAGAAGAAAATTATCAATATCTTAACGAACTTGTAGACCTCAACAACTTCATGGACTATATCATCTTTGAGACCTTTATTGCCAACACCGACTGGCCTGCAAACAACATGCGTTGCTGGAAAACGGACGGTGGCCGATGGCGCTGGATTTTCTTTGACGGCGACGCCACTTTGAACGAATACACCCTTGACTCATTAGGCAACGCCGTCCTTTTCGATGCCTTTGGCAACGCCACCTACATTGGCAACAACATTTGGCCTTCCAGCAAAGAAGCCACGCTTTTGTTCAGAAAATGCCTTGAAAACCAAGAATTTGAAGAACAATTTGGAAACAAGTTGCTCCAATTGTGTCAAGATGTCCTCGCCTACGACAACACGGTGCAGCATTATTTCCGAATTAAGTCGATGCTGCAACCTGAAATCGGAGGACAAGCCTTCAGGTTCGGCTATCCAATCGGTGTGGACTTTTGGAATTGGGCTTGCACAATAAGCCACGACTTCCTCTTGAATCGAGCCTCAATCTTTGCTACTGAATTTATTGATTATGTGGGAATTACCGAACAGCAAGAAACGGCTTGCATTTCCGTGTACCCCAACCCAGCAAACGATGTTTTGTTTGTTCGGAAGCAGGCGATACCTCCCTATGAAAGATACCGCATCACTAACCTGACGGGACAAAACCTGCTACGAGGCACAATCACCGCTGAAAACCAGCAGATTAATATTGAAAAACTGCCTGCGGGGATGTATTTTATTAGCGTGGGCGGGCAAACTTTGAAGTTTGTGGTGAAATAACACGGAACTTGTAGGGCTGTCGTACCACGGCAGCCGTCTGAAAAAAACGGCTGCCACGATGTGGCAGTCCTACAAGCATCAATAATTCAGCCCGAAAGCCCAAATGGGAATCACATTGCCGTAGCCATATTCGATGTCGTCCTTCACTACATAGCCTTCCCTTGCATCGGTAATCTGTTTCTTTCCTTTGCTCTTTCCGCCCACCTCAAAAGTCTTACCCTGAACCTCAAAATCGGAAATGGGCGACGACACAACTTTATGATTCACACGCATTTGGTTGAGGAAAAAAGTTTCCCGCAGCGTTCCCGCATCTTCTTGGCCTTCACCTAAATTGTACATCAGATTCGTGTTGTCCAAATACACTTTCTCCACTTTTCCGAGCTCGCCCAAACCACCTGTCCCGTCGCGCAATTGGGCCAACAAGCCCGCTTTTTCCATATAAACAAGGTAATCCTCCACATTATTTCTGCTGGCCTGAATCTGGCTTCCCAAACTTGACATGTTGGGCTTGTAAGGCACCAATCCGGCAATAATCGCCATCAGTTTTTTCAGTTTTCTTGCCGTACCGATGTTCATGCCTGCAAACTGCGGAATGTCGACTTCAATCGTTCTTGTAATCACCTGACTCAACTCTGTTTCAAAGTCAAGGTCTTGACTGAAAGGGTAATAGCCTTCTTTCAAATACTGCTTGAAATACACCAAAGGATGACTTGCACCCGGAATTTTCGCTTCATGGTTCAAGATTTGCTCCATGCTTAAAACGGGCGTTTCAATGTGGTGCCGAATGGCCAAAAACTCACGGAACGACAAACCTTGCATCATGTATTTCGGTGCCCGCCGACTCAGGTCGGCCTCGCCTTTCTCGATGTCGAGGATGGACGAACCCGTGAAATAAACATGCAAGTCGGGAAACGAATCGTACATCAGTTTCAGTTCCTGCGACCAATTGGCATATTTGTGTACCTCATCGATAAAAAGAAACTTTCCGCCGTTTTTATTGAAACTTTCCGCCATTTCATACAGGCTGTAGGTCGAAAAATACAGGTGATCCGCCGTCACATACAACGTGTCGTGAAGTGAATGGCACTTTTTGATGTGCTGAAGAAACAGCGTCGTTTTGCCCACGCCTCTTGGTCCGACCAAGCCTAACATGCGGTTATTCCATTGAATGTCAGCATACTTGTAACGGACAAACTCACTCGTTGTCGTGTCAAGTTGCTTCTGCATAAACTCATACAACTTTTCCATTTTGCATTAATTTGACACCGCAAAATTACTAAAATTGCACTGTGTGAGTGCAATTTTCTCAATTTTTTGCACTATGTGAGTGCATTTTTTCTACTATTTTGCACTATGTGAGTGCAATTATTACAATAATTCCGCTTTCACTTCGGGATTTGATAAGGCTCTCGCGATGATTTGTGCATGGTCGAAGGCCAAATCGGGCAGACGGTTGAGGGCAAACCATTGCGCCTTGGCTGCATCGTCGCCGCCAATGGCTTTTTGTTGGGTGTTATCAATGCCCCAATAGGCCACGCTGACGGTGCGGTGACGCGGGTCGCGGTCGATGGCACCGAAAGCGTACAATTGGTGCAATTCGATGCCCGTCAGACCCGTTTCTTCTTGCAGTTCACGCGCCGCGCAGGTGTCCAAGTCCTCTTCCATCTCCAAAAAACCGCCCGGCAAAGCCCAACAACCCTTGAAAGGCTCTTTGCCCCGCTCGATGAGGAGCAAATGCCAAACACATTCTATCTTCTTGAAAATCAAACAATCAGTTGTAACGCACGGACGCGGATAATTGTAAGTGAAACTCATAATGACCTATTTTTCGGCAAAAGTAAGATTATTTCTCTATTTTTGCGTCAATTATTCATCGAATCATGCAAAACCTCAACATCGCCTACATCCAAGCCGACCTCAAATGGGAGGATAAAACGGCCAATTTGCAGCATTTCAGCCAATTATTAGAACAAGTTCGTCCTGAAACCGACCTGATTCTCCTGCCCGAGACCTTCACCACGGCCTTCCCCGTCGACCCGAAAGTCTTCGCCGAAACCGAAGACGGCCCGACGATGCAATGGCTTCAGTATCAAGCCAAAGCGAAAAACGCCGTCATCGCTACCACTTTCCCGTTGGAAAAAGACGGACATTATTACAACAGCCTCGTTTGGATGCGCCCCGACGGGAGTTATGAACTCTATTTCAAGCGGCACACCTTCACGATGGGCGGCGAGGACAAATTAGTGGAACGCGGTGACCGTCAACTGATTGTGGAACTGAAAGGCTGGCACATCCGCCCGATGGTGTGTTATGACATCCGTTTCCCCGTGTGGGCGAGAAACCGCTACCAAAACGGACAATACGAGTATGACTTGGCTTTCTATTTGGCCAACTTCCCCGATTCGCGAATGGTGGTTTGGAACACGCTCCTTGTTGCCCGCGCCATCGAGAACCAAGCCTATTGGATTGGCGTAAACCGTGTCGGCGAGGATGCCAACGATTTGCATTATAGTGGTGAATCTCAGGTGATTAATTCACGCGGCGAGGTCATTTCCAAAGCCGATCCTTACCAAGAAGCTGTGCTGCATTGCACTTTGGATGGTGAAAAACTGGAACGTTTCCGGCAGAAATTCCCTTTGGGACCGGATTGGGATGGGTTTGAAATCAAAATGTAATTGACATGCAGCAAACCGGCGAAATCATATTGTACCAACCTAATGAGAATGTGCAACTTGAAGTGCGTTTGGAAGAAGAAACCGTTTGGCTCACTCAAGCACAAATGGCGGAATTGTTTCAAAAAGACAGAACCGTCGTAACAAGACACATTAATAATGTATTCGCGGAAAGAGAACTTGACCAAGAAAGCAATGTGCATTTTTTGCACATTTCAAATAAGGTTTTGTCGGTTTTGGATGTTTTGTGACAAAAAAGAACAATATGACGCTCTCCGTTTTCTCCGACGAATATTATATGAAACAGGCCTATCAAGAGGCTGAAAAAGCTCTCGATGCCGACGAAATTCCGATTGGTGCCGTTGTGGTGTGCAACAACAAAATCATCGCCCGCGCCCACAACCAAACCGAAACCCTCAACGACGTGACCGCCCACGCCGAAATGTTAGCGATTACCGCTGCCGCCAACGCCTTGGGCGCGAAATATTTGGATGAATGTACGCTCTATGTCACTTTGGAACCTTGCCCCATGTGCGCCGGCGCCTTGTGTCATGCCCACATCGGGAAAATCGTTTGGGCTGCCGACGACCCCAAGAATGGTTTTTCTCGTTTCGGCAAGATGCTACATTCCAAGACGAAAACCGAAACGGGGGTGATGCACGAAGAATGTCTCGCGCTGCTGACGGAGTTTTTCAAAAAGAAAAGATGATTTTTCACGCAGAATCCGCTGAAATCGCAGAACTTGTCGGACGAAAACTTAGCGTCGCATTGCGATTCCCATAATTCAATCCTCCGAAATCTCGCTCATCATACTGCGGTAGGCCGAGAACACATTGGCACGCGAAATATAGCCCAAATATTTCCCGCCCTGAATGACAGGAATGTTGTATTTGCCCGACTTCTGGAACTTATGCACAATCTCCTCCATCGGCTCCTCGGGGTGGATGACATAGTCGGGAAGGACGGCGAAATTCTGTATGGATTGGTCGTAATATTGCGTGTCGAAAAGGATGCCGCGCACGTCGTCGAACAGCACATGGCCGCAGAAGAAACCCTCCTTGTCGACCACGGGGAAGATGTTGCGTTTCGAAGAAGAAACCAAAGGCAGCAAATCGCGGAAGAGGCAGTCGGGATGAATGGGAGAGAAATTGGTTTCAATCAACTGATTGATAGCCATCATATTGAGGATGCTCTTGTCTTTGTTGTGGGTCACCTCAACACCTTTCTCCGCCACGGCATTGGTGTAAATCGAATGGCTGAAAAACAGCCGATTGATGGCGTAGGCCAAGGCCGAAACAATCATCAGCGGCACGATGAGCGCATAGCCGTTGGTGATTTCAGCGATGAGGAAAAGTCCCGTCAGCGGGGCGTGAAGCATACCCGCCACAAGGCCGCTCATCCCGACGAGGGCAAACTTCGCCGGGTCTAAATCGCCAAGACCCAAATAGTTGACCAAAGTGGCAAAAAACAATCCCGTGAAAGCCCCGATGAACAAGGCCGGAGCGAAAGTGCCGCCCACGCCTCCAGCCCCGAAAGTGAAGGCCGTGGCAAAGGCTTTCAGCAAAATCATGCCCGCAAACAGGATGATGACCACCAAATCATATTCCTTGAAATGCGCAAACCAAGGATTGTTGAACACAGGGCTGTAGTCGCCGCGCAAAGCCGAGTTGATGGCCTCGTAGCCTTCACCGTAAAGTGCTGGAAACAAGAAAATTAAGATACCAAGCAAAGTTCCACCGACAAGCAGTCGTTTCCACGGCGAAGTGATTTTCTTGAATTGTTTCTCCACGCTGAAAGTCACCTTCAGGAAATAAGCCGAAACCAAACCCGCAAAAACGCCCAACAGCACATAATATATGGCATTGGACGGGATGAAACCCTCGGCGATGACGGCTGGGTATTCCACCGTCTGGCCAAGAAAGAAATATGCCGTCAGAATGGCGACAAACGAGGAGCAAATGATAGGCACTAACGCATTGAGCGACAGGTCGATCATAAACACCTCAAGGGCGAAAACGATACCCGTAATAGGCGCTTGGAAAATAGCCGCCAATGCCGCCGCGCCACCCATTCCGATGAGTTGGATGGTGTGCTTGTAGTCCAATTTCAGCAATTGCGCGATGTTGGAGCCAATGCTGCCACCCGTCGAAACAGAAGGGCCTTCCAATCCCACCGAACCACCAAAACCTACTGTCAAAGCACTGGTGACAATGCTCGACCAAGTGCTGCTGCGGCTCACCTTGCCCTTGTTTTTCGAGATGGCGTAAAGGATGCCTGGTATGCCGTGCCCGACCTCTTTTTTCAGGATGTACTTGCAGAACAGGATGGTCAGCAGGATACCAATGGCGGGACAAATGAAATAGAGGAAATGCGCGTAGTTGAACTGCGCATTGATGACCAAGTCGCGGATGCCATGCGCCAATTTCTTGATGATGACTGCGGCGGCACCCGCACAAAAACCCGTCGGGATGCTGAGTATCAGCATAAAACGGCGGTCGGTCATGTGTGTCGCCCGCCATTCGTTGAATTGGTCAATCCACCCGTTGATTTTGTCTTTCAGCACGGTTTTAGTCGTTTTGCGGCGGCTAAAATAGGAAAAAGTAACGCGCGAAGGAAAAAGAAATGACTTTTTCCCTAATTTCGCACCGTCGAACAACAATTAAACATTTCAACAATCAACAATTCAACCCGATGAAAATCGTCAGTTACAACGTGAACGGCATCCGAGCAGCCATCAACAAAGGCTTGCTGCAATGGATTCAGGAATACCAACCCGACGTGCTTTGCTTTCAGGAACTGAAGGCCACGCCCGACCAAATCCCCCTGATGGACTTTGAGATGATGGGCTACCACCATTATTGGCTGCCCGCGCAGAAGAAAGGCTACAGCGGCGTAGGCCTCATCACCAAACAAGAGCCTGACAACGTAGTCTACGGCATGAACGAGCCTTTGTATGACAACGAAGGTCGCTTCCTTCGTGCTGATTTCGGCGACCTTTCGGTGGTGAGCGTCTATCATCCCTCGGGCACCACGGGCGACGAGCGCCAAGCCTTCAAGATGGTGTGGTTGGACTTTTTCCGCCAGTATGTCAACGAATTAAGAAAGGAAAGACCGCAGTTGGTGCTTTCGGGCGACTACAACATCTGCCACGAGGACATCGACATCAACAACCCGCGAAAGCACGACACCTCGTCGGGATTCCTGCCTGAGGAGCGACAATGGATGACCGACTTCCTCAGCGACGGCTACATCGACAGTTTCCGTCATTTGGTGAAGGAGCCTAACCGATACAGTTGGTGGAGTTTCCGTGCCGGTGCCCGCGCCAAAAACCTCGGTTGGCGCATCGACTACCATGTTGTGACTGACAACCTCGCCGACCGTATCGCCCAAGTGGACATTCTGCCGCAAGTGATGCACTCCGACCACTGCCCCATCGTGCTCGATTTGAAATGATTTTCGCGAAAAGGTTGGCGTTTCAGAAAAAATCCGTACCTTTGCAGGCGGATTTTTCATCCGATGGCCTCATAGTTCAAGGGATAGAACGGAAGTTTCCTAAACTTTAAATCTAGGTTCGAGTCCTAGTGGGGCTACAAGAAACGAGTCTTGCCCTCAAATTGTTTGGGGGCATAATTATTATGGTGATTTTGTTCAACAAGCCTTTTGGCGTGCTCAGCCAATTCACTCCCGAAGCCGGACATCGGGCGTTGGATGAATTCGGATTCCCTCCCAATGTGTATGCAGCAGGCCGCCTTGACCACGACAGCGAAGGCGCCTTGCTCCTCACCGACGATGGCAAACTCATCAAAAAACTGTTGGATCCGAAATTCGAGCATCCACGTACTTACTTGGCCCAAGTGGACGGACAAATCACACAAGAAGCTGTGAATCAATTGAAAAAAGGCGTGACCATCAAGGGCTATCGCACCAAATCCTGCCAAGCGGAAATCGTTGCCCCGCCCGAAAACCTTTGGGAGCGCATCCCTCCTATCCGCTACCGAGCCAACATTCCCACAAGTTGGGTGCGCCTCACCCTCATCGAAGGCAAGAACCGCCAAGTGCGCCATAGCACTGCTGCCGTGGGCTTTCCCACATTGCGGCTGATTCGGGTTCAGATTGGGAATATTTCGTTGGGTGATTTGCAGCCTGGGGAATGGCGGGTGGTTAATGAAAAGGTGATATAAAGCCGTTCTCGTTCCAAAGGGATGTTGTAATGCTTGGAGAAATTTTTTGGCTGGGCTACAATAGCAAAACCCATATTACCAAGGCCTATCTGGATCGTATTCGTCAGCATCATCGCCATAAGTCCTGATGAGCTCCGCGTATTTATGGTTACCCGTCTTGTCATACCATTCAGCGGCTTTCTCCAAGTCTTTTTTCACCCCAAGGCCTTCACTATAGCATTGGGCAAGCCTATTGACTGCGGTAAGTATGTACAAATCCTCCCCCATCTCATCGTCCACCCTGTCAGAATGTTCGTTGTCGAACTGCGCAACAACAGATTCATACCATTTGACGGCCTCCTTGTAGTCACGCTTGACGCCATCTCCTTCGAAATAGCAATCCGCGACCAAAAGCTGTCCGTACCAATCACCTTGCTTAGCCGCCCTCATGTACCAACAGAACGCCGCCCTGGGGTTACGTTTGACCGTGTCACCTTCACGATAATAGTTCCCCATGTTGATTTGTTGGTCAGTATGGCCCATGTCCGCCAGTTTGCGCCGCAGTGTGAAAGCCTTCTGTTCGTCAGGTTCTATGCCCCAACCGAAATCGTAACACTCAGCCATCCAAAACATGGCATTTTCATCGCCTTCCTCACAGGCAGGCAACAAAAGGTTTTGTATCCCTTCTTCCAGTTTGGCTATCAACTCGGTATTGCTTTCGAGATTATGGAATGGATCGTTCCAATGCTCCTGGCAAAAGTCCATAAAGGTGTCAAGCTCAGATTGATGGTTTGGTTTCATTGGCTTTTTTGCAACAATATTAGTTGTTTTCGCAAAAACACAGTTGGTACTTATCTGTACATGTCAAGTTAGAAAAACTACTATTTCAAATAAGTCACCTTATCGCCATTGAACTTCATCTTTCCCTTCACATATTGCCAGCTCTTCTTGTCATAAACCTCATACGGCAGTTCTCCTTTCGAATTGAACTCACCGATGTATGCGAAGCGTTTGTCAGTCAATATTTTACCATCAGCACTTGCCACTTCCCAATCCTCTGTTTGTCCACCACCCATAGAAATACCTTTGGGACTGGTTGAATTGTCCAAAGTTGCGCCTTTTCTTCTAAAGCAAACTGCCAAATACTTGTTGTTCAATGTGCGCACCTCAACGGCACCCTCCAATTCCGTCAAGGCTTTACCTTCCTTGGAAATATAATGAGGCTCAATTCCGTTGGTTATGTAACGGCCAATGACACCATCGAAAGTGAAATCTTTCGCGTCTTCGGGAAGCCAATTCGCTTCTTTCCCGAAAACCATGCCATATCTATCGTTTTCATAATCGTAAACCAACTTACTCTTCCCATAATCAGCATAATACAAGGATTCTTCCTCATCATAGTTTCCTACACCATTCATGTTTTCAAATATGAATGTTCCGTCATACCTTACGAGATTGTATTTTCCCTTATCATTCTGATAAACAGCAGATTCTTGGAAAGGAACGAGAACAGTCTTTTTGCTATCGGCAGGAACAACGACCTTCCCTCGGCTGACGATGCCAAAGCCTTCCCAATTGTTACCTATCTGATAACAACCCTTGTCAAAACTGGCATTGGTATAATTGCAAGGAACAATCATTTGAAGGTTTTTGTCAAGCACTCCAAATTTCCCGTTTTTACTGACCAAAACGAGCCCTCCTTCCATATCTTCAGCATCATCAAAATAAAGGTCTTTCACTTCCTTTCCTTTTCTGTCAATGAAATAGGTCTTGCCTCCTCTTTTCGCTATGGCGTAATCGCTTCCTTCAAAAATGGAAACCTCGTCATACACTGTCGACAACGGCCTTGTATCAAGAACAACTATGTTGACTTTCCCTGTTTCGTCATTTGCCAAAGCGTACGCATAGTTCACAATTCGCAAGTCTGTATACTGAAGATCCAAGTAGACAGACCCGTCGTTTTTCAGTAGCCCATACTTGCCGTCTTTTTTGCAACAAGTCATAACTTGGTCAGTCACAGTACGGAAATAAGAAGACGCGGCTTCATACATGATGCCTGTCACCAAATCTCCTTCTTCGTTGATGTATCCGTAAAGGCCATCACTCTTAACGCAAGAAAGGCCTTGTAAGAAAGGCTCCACCTTGTCATATTTCATCTTGATTTTGGTCTTGCCTTTTTCATTTACGAAGCCCCATTTCCCCCTATTTTGCTGAGGCAACAATGTTGATTTGGGTGATTTCTCCTTGATGTTCCGCAGTTCCTTTGCGACTTCCAAAGACATAGGCTTAGCAACGGGTTTAGTTTCTTTCTTATCCCCATAATCTAATTTCGAAAATCCCGACACAGACTTGGATGCTTGTTTGTCTTTGAGTTCTTTTTCCAGCATTGGCATGACCGCATCCAGAGAATCCTCGGAATAGGAGGCTGTGAATACATGCAAAGGTCGTCCGTCCATCGTCTCTCGCGACAGATTCCAACCACCAGAAATTTGAGCCTTTGCATTTGTGATGGCCACAATGCTCAAAGCCAATAAAAGCAATATCTTTTTCATTTTGTTCAAGTTTTCAATTATTTATCTCGTCCAAGAATGTCCGCAATTCAGGCAAGTGATTTTTATCTTGTTGCTCCCAAGGAAGCCACCAAGCAAACCGACACCACCGAAAATGGCTCCGCCAATAAGGGCTTTACCCAACCCAAAGCCTTTTTTGTTGGCCGTGAGTTGGGTAGAGCCACATTTCGGACATCGGATTTCATTGAATTGGTTGGGCATGGTTATTTTATTCCAATTCTCTTTTTGATTGCTTCGACTTCTTTATAATCCTTCTTGTCGCTATAATCTTTGGTTGGCTTTAACAAAGAGCAAAGACGTTTTGCATCATCTTTATTTGTGTCAACCAACACCAAAGCAAGACCTTCAATAGCATTATTTAACTGTTCAACAGTTTTATTGTAGGAATAATTGTCGTTTGGCATCTTAATTTGAGCCAATCCTTCATAAACCTTATCAATTCCGTGTTTGTTATACATACCAATCAGTTTGCCCAAGAATGAGTCTAAATAATAATTATAATTACCATCCTCTAGCGCAATGTTTTGTGCGGTGTCAAAATCACCTTCAGCTATAAGAGAAGCAATTTGTGCTTTGCTGACCTTATTTAAACATCTTTTGTACTTTTCCTGCTTAAGTTGACCTTCTTTTTTTGAAGAGAGGAAATTTGAAGAACTAACATCGGCCGATTCCTTCAATTGAGCCAATATTTTTCTTGCCTCAACAAAATCTCCATTTTCTATACATTGTTCAATTCCTTCTTCGCCTTTGGGTCCTTTAGGTGAAAACAGAGCAATTGCTCCCCATAATACACCTAAAATAACGAAGAAACCCAAGAATCCAACGATGGCTTTTTTTGAATCTTTGCTAATAAAACCATCTCTGTTTAACATTTCCATTAATTTACCCATTTCTTTGATTTTTTATTGTTAATAATTCGATTTAGTTTTCATTTTTAATTGCAAAAATTTTTGTATTCATGAAATGTGCATATCCATACACATAAAGTCACCGATACTACGCAAAGCATACACCCTAAAAAAAGCCAAAAAGAACAAATCTGTATTACAGCGTACGTTTTATTTAGTGTCATCAAAATAATTAGCACTGCTGCTATGATGAATAAATACAAGTAGTAACGGTAAACATTTGGAATGAATTTAAAGAATCCTTTATCATACGGGGAATACTGTCCTTCGAACACTCCGATTCTTTCTTTATCGGACATCCTTCTTTCACGGATTCTTGTAATAACAATATGGTCTCTCCTTTGTTGCCACCCCAAATTCATGCAATACGCAATCAAAAAGGTTAGCATCAACAAAGAGATGGATGCTATAAAAAGCAATACATCCAATGTAAAACGAATGTGTTCACCTTCTTTCTCAACAAACAAATCATTGCCATTTGCGAAGTCATTCGTATTGAAAACATAGACATAACCAAATGCATAAAACATGGCAAGTATCGCGACAAGAAAAGCGATGAAATTGCCCGTGTTTGCTTGAGCGTTGGTAGCGTATTGTTTATGCAATTGTTTTTCTAAAACAAATGCTTTTTCATTATCAGAAGTGTCACTCATTTCTTTTTCCTCCTTTCATTCCCTCCCAATATAAAACAGTTTCCAAATCCGCCCCAATTTATTGTAGCTAGCATCTTTCTTGTATTTTTCAAGAAGCTGTTGCTGGCCTTGTATGGCCACTTCAGCTGCCATTTGCTCTTTGTACATGGCCAATTCATGGGCATTCTGTTCGGCCTGCATTTGTGCGGCAGACTGCGCTTCAACAAGACGGATTTCGGCTTCGCGGTCGAGGCGTTTTTGCTCGGCTTCCCATTCGCGCTGTTGTTTTTCCAAGTTCTTCTTTGCGGTTTCGTCGAGAGATTTCACATATTCGGCATACAAGGCGTCGGCTTCTGCCTTGGCCTTGCTGTTAGGCGGTACCATAGCATAAACGGCAAGGAAATCGTATGAAAAGCCGTTTTCGTCGTCACGAGGTAGAGCCAAATACGCCTTCATCTTGGAAATCAGATACTCTGCATCGTTTTGGAAATACTGATCCAAAGCGTTATTCTTCACTTCAAGCGCACGGTCGTACACTTCACCGCAAGCCATAGGAATATTGTTCAGAATCAGCATAGCCTTTGTATAGTCATTCACTCCAATATAACCTTGTGCTTCTTTGATGAGACGGTCGCCGTTGGTATTGTAAAATTCGATGATGCGGTCTTGGGCGGTTTTCAGCATTTCCTGCCATTTGTTGTCATTCGGCGAAATGGCTGACATGGCATTGCCCAAAGCCAATTCTTCAGAATCGCCGATACCCAACAAATCCTGCTGAGCCGAGGCGAACACCTCGCCCGTTTCCAGATTGGCTACCCATACATTGAAATCGTATTTGATTTTATGCTTGGCAGGCACCGTCGCAGTGATGTCATGATTCATTTCGGCAAAGGTCGGGATGACACACAGAATGGGCGAAGCATCCACCGAGCCAACGCCATTGACCGAGGTCATGGCCACCATCTTATTATGCAACACGTTTTTGCTGTTTTCGGGCAAGCCTTCCGGAAGCATGATATTCAGTTTCACTTGACCAACAAAAGCCAACACGCTATCCACCTTTCTTGACGCAGGACGTTTTGTGACAACGGTTTCTTGCTGTTTTGGGGCAAAGGTCGGGGCTTGTGCCTCTTGTTCTTTTGGGGCTTTGTTGCCGCCGCACGAAGCCAGCATCAACGCACAAATCGGGATGATAAACAAATGATTCGTTTTCATGGCACACCTTATTTAATCATTATGGAAGCATCGCCCAAGCCTTGGGTGGTGTTCACACTCTTGATTTGGAATGTCTTGGTGAATTCCTTGCGGAAAGCATTAGCAAAGTCGTAGGCATTGAATTGGGTGCCATCTTCGCCGTTATTGGTCACACGGACAGAAGTGTAAAACATCTCTTTGTTGGTGTTGCGGTTCAGATTTGCCGAACCATTCTTGGCGTTTGTCTTCACCCATTCACGAATCCAGTCGGCGTAGGTATCACCCATGTCATTATAGTCATCACCGAGATTAACAGCCGAATTGCCTTCAACGACCACGCGGAAAGTGATGTCACGGCCATTGACAACGATGTCTTTGAAATATTCCTTGATTTGTCCAACGAATTTAGGCATGTCTGAAGGCAGTTGTTTCTCAAGATAGGTGGTGAAATTGCCGTCAATGTCGGTCTTCACAAATGAGGCAACGCTCTTGTTTGAGAAAGCATCCAAAGCGGCCATTGAGTAATCGATGCGTTCTTCGGTAACAGTGCGTGATACTTTTGCGTTCTTCAACTCGTAGTCGAATTCAAGGATGATGTCGGGACGGACCGTTTCCACCAACAGTGTCTTGGCATCCTTAATGACACCATCAGCATCATCCATGTTTTCTTGAACATTCAGCGATTTGATGGACTGTTCAAGGTCGTTCAAAGGATAACCTTGGCCAATAAAGTAGTTTTGGATAGCACGAACCACATCCTTGTTGGTCGTGTTGTTGAGCAAAAAGCCCGCATAATCACGGTCGTAAACGGTTCTGCCGTTGTACTGACGAGTTTTCAAGAAACCACTTCTTTGGAGGAATTGGTCACTGGGGATAATCATCAGGGCTGGTTTGGCCTGTTCGATGACATTGACTTTGCCGCTTTTGTCTTCAACAGCATTGATGTCGGAGAGTTTACCCTCCTTGTTTCCACCTCCACATGAAGCGAACGATGCCGCAATAATAAATGCTACGGTCAATTGTAAAAACTTAATACGCATAATGCTTTAATTTTTAATGTTTAGATTTCAAACTTATGCCTACTCTCTCCCAGCTTTTCGGCTTCCGCTGCATCGTTCGCGTAGGGGGAAAGGCAACAAAAAAAGCCCGCACCCCAATCCTATCTTGAAGTGAAGGCTCTCGCATGCCCGAAGTAAAGATAAGGAAAGCAGTGCGTGCTTTATGGGCACGCAGCGCACTCTCTACTGCCTTACTTCGTTCAAATTTGCGAGATTCTCACTTTCAGACAGGTGGTATCGCTACCGATTATTCAGCCGCAAATATATACATTTTTCGTTATTGCAAGAAAAAAAATGCACCGTTGCAGCAAAAAAAACCGGCACTGCTATCCGAGGGCAAAAGTAGTGGTTTTATTTATATAAAGGTGTGGTACTTTTCGGTACTTGTTTATTTTTCGTGCGGCAGTTTCCCATCAAACAAGTCCCTATTCATTCTGAAATAAAACCGTTGACATTCTATTCGCAACGAATCGGCCTCCCTTGGATTGTCCTGGCCAATCCAACCAATCGAAGGCAACTTGTCAGCATATAATCCAGCCAATTTGGAGACTAATTTTTCTGAAACCATTTTGAAATCCATTTCAAATTGGGCTTGAACAGCCAAATCCGTTGGCCTCATCGAATTGTGTAATTCTTCCATTTCCAATGCAAAACGGTCTTTATAAATCTCTCCATAGTCCCAATATGCGATTTCACCGCTTTTCATCCCATCTTGGATTTCCTTTTCAAACCTGCTATATAAGACCTGATAGGCTTGGTGTATGGAATCCAAATTCAGCACGCCTACGGGATTGCCAACAACATAATCCTCTTGTTTAGTTTTTGTGTGACTCCGTTTTACAGGATTGGATTGTTCCATCACAACCGTATCACGATGCTCTTGAACAATATCTACCGTGTCGGGAACCGTGACAACCTGTGGAACAGGCTCTATTTGTGCTGGATCCGAAACCTCTTCAACCTTTTTCTTTGGCCAACCCATAACAATCAAAGCCATAGCCAAAGCAACCAAAGCCAGCCATATACCAATCTCACGCCGCCGAATGGCTCTGCCAACTTCCGAAACTCGCTGATACCGTTTTGCAGCCTCCTTTCGCTGACACTTACGAACAATCCAACCATAACGGTGCGGAAACAGCAACTTAATGATAAAACCCAAGGAATAAATGTCGCTCGTCACATCCGATGTCTCCTGGCGAACCAATTCGGGAGAAGCAAAGGCTTTCGTGCCGCCTGTGGCCTTGTCAAGATGGGAATCGCTGTCGGCATAGCCGAAGTCTATCAATTTGACATTGTGTCCGTTGCGGGTGACGAGAATGTTCTCGGGCTTCAAGTCGTTGTGTACAATTTGGTGCTTGTGGATGAACCCCACCGCGTCAAGCAATTCGTTCAGAACACGTTTCTTCTCTTTGTTGGATGGATGGGTTTTCAGATAGTCGGTCAAAGTCTCGCCGTCCACGTATTCCATGACGATGCATGGCCCCACCTTGGCATCTTCGCGCCAGCCAATGCAACGAACAATATGCTCGTTGCCATAAAGCCGTTCCAAAATCTTGTATTCGCGTTGCAAACGAGCAAGATTCTCTGCCGAGGCACCTTGCTTCTGATTCAAGGCTTTCAGAAACAGTTTGCGCTCACCACTAATGACCGTATATAAAAAGCTATAGCCCGCACCACTATAAGGCAATTGCTTATAATCGTGGAACTTGGAAAAGCCGTCTGCCATTTCCCCGAATGAACCCGATGTGAAACTATCATCCACTTTTGGCCAATAATTGATGCAAAAGTAGGAATTTCCCGCCTTATCCGACCGATTATCGTAATTTTGCAACACCAAACAAAGCCACAATCATGACAAGGACTTCCGTTTCAAGAAGCGTAAAAGAGCTTGCCAACTTGCGCGATGACATCAGAAAACGCGCTGGTTTTCAAGACAAAACCTTGTCGCCAAGCGATTTCGACTTCCTTGAGGAGGATATCAAAAAGGAACTATCCAAAACGTTCATCAATGCGAAAACCTTGAAGCGCTTTTTCGGCTATGACAGAACGGAAGAAAGTTCATTCATAAGACTTTACACTTTGGATGTCTTGTCGCAATATGTGGGTTACGAAAGTTGGAGCGCCTATCTTGGGCATTTGCATCTAATAGAAAGCAACGGCTCTGGCGATTTCAAAGGCGAAGAAATCAACGCAGATGATTTGCAAATAGGCGACACCCTGCAAATCGCATGGCAACCCAATCGGAAAACCACATTGAAATATCTTGGCAACCAACAGTTTGAAATCACTGAAACGGAAAACTCGAAATGGCAGGTCGGCGACACTTTCTTTTGCAAGCATTTCATTTCGGGTAAGCCGCTTTATGTCGATAACCTTACCGACAAGAACGGCGTTTTGAAATCATTAATGTATGTAGTTGGGGAAAAGAACGGAATTTCTTTTGAATCCCTATATAAAAAACTCCCAGAAAATTCTGGGAGTTTTTTATTCGACTGAATATCAATTTTTAATACTCATCCTCATGGAAGAAAAAGTCGTCCTTGGTGGGATAGTCTGGCCAAAGGTCTTCGATGCGTTCGTATATCTCACCTTCGTCTTCGATTTCCTGAAGGTTCTCAATGATTTCTTCCTGTGCGCCCGTGCGCAAGGCCCAGTCTAACAATTCATCGCGAGTGGCTGGCCACGGTGCGTCTTCCAATTTTGAGGCTAATTCAAGTGTCCAATACATAGTCTTTTTCGTTATCGATTTAACTTCGTTGATGGTTCAATTTGAGGGCGCAAAAATACAAGTTCTTTTTTAACTAACAAGGGCTTTTTTAATAAAAATAATAAATTTTTATTTCGTTGATTCCCAACTTGTTTCGTTGGATTTTTCTAAAAAGCCGAAAAATCTTGCCAAAACGAAGAAATAATCCGACAGGCGATTGAGATATTTCAGGTCGATAGTATCTATTGGGTGTTGCGAGGCCAAACGCCATCCCTGACGCTCGGCGCGACGGCACACCGTGCGGCACACATGGGCGTAACTTGCCTTCAAGTTTCCGCCCGGAATGACGAACGATTTCAACTCGGGAAGTTGTTCGTTCATCACATCAATTTCATGCTCCAAGAAAGCTACATCATCGGCGGTCAAAACGGGAATCATCTTTTTCACTTCGGAGTTTTCGTCCAAGGCGAAATGCGACTCGATGGTGAACAACTTGTTCTGCACCGTGTCCAAAACGGTTTTCATTTCGGCTGTGATGCCCTCTTGGTCGTAAAGCACGCCGATAAAGGCGCTTAACTCATCGACAGTGCCGTAGGCTTCAACTCTGTCATCAAATTTCGCGACGCGCAGACCGCCTATTAATGAGGTCTTGCCTTCGTCGCCAGTTTTCGTATAGGTAATATTCTTCATTGTAATTTGTTTTTCACAAAACCGACAAAACTTTCAAAACCTTACGTTGGTTGTGGCGGCTACGCAACTGCAACGCCGCCGGAAAGCTGCCGGTTGGCGTGCTTTCCCCACTCTGTCCGTTGTTTTGTAGGTTTTGCATGTTTTGTGGTATTAAACTCTAATATTTTAATACAAAGTCCTGTTTTTCAATGCCTTCGCGGAAGAAAACCATGCCGATACAATACAAGTCGAGGGTGACCGACACATCCTCGTTGCCTTTGATTTCCTCCCAAGCGTCTTCCATCGCTTTGTTGTGATGGATGCCCTCGAAGACAAACACCGAGTCGGCGGTCTTATAATTCAGGCAATCAACGAGATAGTCCCAAGTGTCGTCCTCGAAGGAGGCGCGACTGAAGAAGACAAAACCCGTGTTCAACCGCCTGAAATGCTCCGAATCGAACTCGGCGGGCTGGATGAGGTTCACATTGACGATGCCCATCGAGTTCAAGGTTTCCAAAAAGTCATCCGACTGCTCCAAATAGATTTTGGTTTGTAAGTGTCCCAAGGCCAACGCCGTGGTATTCAACGCGGTAAGTCGCCCAAACGACACCACAGAATCAGGCTCGAAATAGCGTACCATCCTATAAAGCAGCCTACTTTGCTTGCGAAGGTTGTAGTGGATGTATTTCCGCTTGTCCAGCAGCCGCGCTACGCGATATATGGTGTCGTAGTCGCGGTTGGAGCCGCTGTCGTTCAGCACCTTGCACATGAAATCATACACGAAAGGCGAATGGATGCCATACTCGCTCTTGCGCTGCAACAAATACTTCAGGTAACTTGTCAACATAACTCAATCATATTGAACCTTTTGCAGGTAGTAGACCGTCCGCCTCGGCTTGGGCTGACTGCCGTTTTGGATGATTTGCGAGCCGAAAATGAGGAAACGGCTACCGTACCATTTGCCCAACTGCGCAAAATACTCATCTTCCACATAATCAGCACCATAAATCGGAGCCATTTTTTCGCTTTGTTGGTTCATCAACGCTTGTCCGTTGGCATCGAAAGCGGTGTAACGCAATTGGTTGCGATAGGGCGAGGCCACCACCAACTCATCATAACATACCCCTTCTGACGAGTGTGGGAAAAGGTCGTAAGTCAGTTCGTTGTCGAATTTCACCGACTGTTGCCATTGCAGATGTCCGTCGCGGTCGAAGGCAAGGATGATTTCGCTGAAAAAGTCGTAGCCATCGAACACGGTGTAAGTGTAGGGATAGCCGCCGTAATAGCCGTAATAGCCATAATTCATGCGGGTTTCAGTGTGGTAATAAGGCATGAAAGCCTCCACCGCAAAGATGGTCAGGTCGCCAAAATCGGTGAGGCGGGGCTTCAAGAATTGGAACGCGATTTCGCCCCTCGTGGGGTTGTCTTTTCTTTGGTTTTTCAGTTTTTCCTCGCGCAGGCGCACGCGATCAGAGGCAGTCAAAGCGTGCTCAATTTCAGGCATGTCTTTGAACAAGAACACTTTGCTGTCGGGCACTCCGCCGACAAAGCGCATCCACACCACGCCAAGGCTTTCCTTGTCGAAGTTTTCGGTCACGCCTTCGAGATTGACTTTCCGGCCCGTTTCGCGCTCCAATGTGCCGATAACCACCAAGTTTCGGCTTTCGTCGAAACGAAACACCATACGACCCAAGGCGGCATTGGGAATGTTCTCATAACGGTAAGTGCCTTGCAGGTTGCCCGTGGGCGAATATACGAGGAAGGACGTGGAAACGAAACGCTTGTTGTCAAACTCCTTGGCGGCCACCACAAAGCAATGCTCCTTGGCAAAGGCGTCTGTTTGGAACAAAACAAAATTCCCTGACGATGATGGAGTTATCGTGCGGCATTGGTCGCTTGTGAGGTCGTAGAATCGGAGAGAACCGTTGCCGTTTCTGTTGTTCAAGGCCATCATCATCGTGCCGTCAACGACCTCAACGGAAAGCGGCACCGACTTTTCGGGCCATTTGTCCCAAAAAGTGCGGTAGGCATTTTCTTGTCGGTCGTAGGCAACTACAAGAAAATCAAGCGAATCTGCTGCCTTTTTGTTGTCTTCGTTCACAAAAAGGAAGGCCGCGAAACGCGCATCGTTACCCGCATCGAAGAATTTGATTTTGTCGGGCAAGGGGATGAGGTCGCTGCGGGTTTCGTAAAGGCTGCTGTCGACGCAGGCGAAGTTCCAGAGGCGGTGCTTCGCCTTGTCGGTCTTTTCCGTTTCGTAAAGCAAGAGGCCGCCATTTTCGCCAAACGACTGGAAATGACAGCCTTGCGTCTTATGCCAACGGTTCACCTCATAGCGCACGGGTTCCACCTGCTGGGCAGTGGCCCAGTTTGTGATGAGAAGGAGGGCTATGAGGAGTTGGATTTTCATCTTGTTGTCGCTATGCGTCACTGCGAGGAACGAAGCAGTCCAGACAATTAAGTTATTCCCTGGATTGCTTCGTCGTTCCTCCTCGCAATGACGCGAAGCGTGTCATTAGAACTTCACAAACTTGGAAACTGCCGTTGTGCCGTTAGCGAAGCGGAAGTTGACGAAATAAACGCCATTTACCAGTTCGTTGACATCGAATTGGGCTTGGCCAGCAACCACATTCGTTTCGCTCACCTTGCGGCCCGTCATGTCGAAGATGCTGACTTGGGCATCGTTTTCGAGCATGAACGACACCTGTTCGCAGGCAGGATTGGGATAGAGGCCAATGGTTTGGTTGTTCTCTTCCACTGCCAAAGCACCGTATGAAACAACCTTCACATAGTCAATCTCCCAAGAAGAAGCGGATTCGCTGGAACTCTTATAGACAAAAGCGACATAGAAATCAGGATAACCGAGTCCGTATCCATCCAAGATGCCCCAAATATTCACTTCACCGGATTCCACCCATTCGTAGTTTCCCGTCGAGAAATCGAAAGCATCTGTAATGTCAACCCAGTCGAAATCAGTCGGTTCGCTTTGTCCGTCATAGTCAACGGAAACCTTCACTTGCAGCGGGTCGCCCTCAAACTTCATGGCCGTGCGGAACGACAAGATAGCATCCTGATAGCTGCTGGAAATGGCAGGGCTAATCAGCCAGTCCTCGTTTTCATTGTAGGTCTGGTTGGCGTAGCCGTTGCAGACAGCGTAAGTCGTGCCTTGATAGGTGCCTTGGTGCCAGCCTTGGTCGCCGTACATATCGTAAGCCGTGAACACGCCGAGGTCTTCATCGAAGTCTTCAAAAAGTAATGTGTAAATCTCTTCTGTTTTAGCAGTCACAATCGGATAGCCGTCATCGGTCTTGTAATCGATATTGGCGCCGCTATTGGTGTAGGGGAAGATGGCAAAGTGATAAGTAACGCCACCTTGCAAGCCAGTGAAGGTAACGGTCTGCACGTTATATCCCACATTCTGGGCTAATGGGCCATTAGGGACAGTTACGCCATCAGTAGGAATGGTAATGTCGCCTGTAGAGGCCACAACCAAATACATGTCTGGCACTTGACCGCCAACGGCATCGGTCCAAGTGAGGCCAACATCCGTACCGTTCACGAAAGCAGCAAAATTGGTGGGATAGTTGGTCGGTTCGGGTTTGGGCGGGGCTGGGGCACCGCCAGCCTTGTAGAAACTAACGCGCGTGTCGATGCTCGAAGTTTCGGCATAGCAACTGAACAAGGGGGCGTTGTTTGAGGTGTTGGGGTTGAAACGCATGTTGTTGCGCTCGTTTTCGCCTTGGGCCACAACCTCAGCTGTGCCGTCAGCATTGAAAACGATGCTCCATTCGCCGTTGGCATCAAGTGTGGTTTGGGTCTTCAAGTTGTTGCTGCTGCTGCTTGCGGCATAGAGATAACCGCCTTTCACTTCGTCGAAGAAGGTCCAAGCACCAGCGTTGCCGCCCAATGTAAATTGGAACACGTCTGTTTCGCTGGAGGGGTCGGTGCCGGGCGTAACGGTGATGGATTCGCCGTTTTCGCTCACAACCACCGCGTTACGGTTGTTCGTCTTTTGGTAGCCCATAGCGAGGACACCTAAATCGTCGTGATGGGCTACGATGAGGTAGTTGGCACCTGCCTCAAGGCCCGAAGCAGAGGTAACCTTTGTGTAGGTCGTTTGCGCGAAGCCGCTCACCGAAAGGAGCAGCATGGCCACTAATGAGAATAGAACTTTTTTCATTTTTGATTGGTTTTATGTTTGACAATTGATTTGATGTATTTCTTTGTTTTAAACTACGGATTTGACGGATTTTACAGATTTGATTATCTGTTGAATCCGTGTAATCCGTAGTTTCATAGCCACTACAATTCCAAAACATCGGCCTGTTCAACGGCCTTGATTTCAGGGATGACTTTCTTCATCACTGACTCAATGCCGTTTTTGAGGGTCATTTTGCTGTGGGGGCAGTTGCCGCAGGCACCTGTCAGTTCCACGATGACGGTGTTGTCGTCGGTGAGTTCCACGAAGTTGACGTCGCCGCCGTCCTGCTGGAGGTAGGGACGCACTTGTTCGAGGACGTTTTTGACTTTTCTTAGGAGGGTTTCTTTATCCATATCTGTTATTTATTCTTTTACTCTTTTTCCGCAGGGATTGAAATCGCCTGCTTGTATTAGGGTCGCCCTTTCAGGGCTCTTTGTTTATCCTCTATTAATGATTTCCTGTGCAATCTTGTCGAAGGCCTTAGTGACGGGCGAGTCGGCATCCAAGGCGAGGGGCATACCCGCATCGCCACATTCGGCAATCTTCTCTGTGATAGGAATTTGGCCAAGGAGCGGCACGCCAAGTTGGTCGGCAAACTGTTGGCCGGTTTCCTTGCCGAAGATGTAATATTTCTTTTCGGGCATGTCGGAGGGCGTGAAGTAGGCCATGTTTTCCACCAAACCGTAAATCGGGATTTGCAGGGCCTCTTCCTTGAACATCATGGCGGCGCGAAGCACGTCGGCGAAGGCCACTTTTTGTGGTGTGGTCACGATGAGCGCACCCGACACGTTATATTGCTGGGCCAAAGTCAGTTGGATGTCGCCTGTTCCGGGAGGCATGTCCACCACCATCCAGTCCAACTCGCCCCAAAGCGTGTCGTTCATCAGTTGGTTCAAGGCACTTGTGGCCATAGGTCCGCGCCAAATAAGCGGGCGGTCGGCATCGACGAAACTGCCGATGCTCATCAGTTTGATGCTGTATTTCTCGATGGGCAGCATCACCGTCTTGCCGTCTTTCTCGAAAGCACTCGGCTGTTCGTTGCCCAAGCCGAACATCATCGGGACGGAAGGGCCGTAAATGTCGGCATCAATCAAGCCCACGCGCTGGTTGGCACGAGCCAAAGCGATGGCCAAGTTGGCCGCCACCGTCGACTTGCCTACGCCACCCTTGCCCGAAGCCACAGCGATAATGTGCTTCACCTTCGAGAGTGCCGTTTTTTCTTCCACCACCTTGATTTCTATGTCGATACCCTCGCCAAACACCTCGGTCAGGGTGCGCTTGGCACCGTTCACGAGGATGTCGTTTTTCGGGTCGTTGGCATGTTCCATAACAAGGTCGAAACGAATGGCGTTGTCCTTAACCATCAGATTTTCAACCATATTGAGAGCCACTATGTTATCCCCTTTCGGGAAATAAATCACGTCCTTCAGGACTTCCTGTACATTTTCTTTATTTAGCATGATTTTAAATTATTACGCGGCAAAGTTAGTAAATAGTTAGGAGTTGGGGGTTGAAAGTTGAAAGTTTTTGTATTTTTGCCGCAACATACACTTAACCAATGAGAAAAAACCGTTTCATGGCAAATGCCATACTCATGCTGCTGGCGATGGCCTTTGCATCGTGCGAAAAGCCCAAGCCACTGCCCAACATCGACATCGTTTCGGAGGCCATTCCCCGCGAGCCAAAGATTCCATGCGTCATCGTCTATTCCGAAAACGGCGAAATCATAATGGAAAACGCCCGCGTGAAAACCCGTGGCGGGGCTTCTTGCGTCTTTCACAAAATATCTTACACCTTCAAGATGGACCATAGCCTTTCGTTGGCAGGACTTCCCAAACAAAAGTCTTACATCCTGAATGCCAACTACATAGACAAGTCTTTCATGCACCACAAGATTTGTTTCGACCTGTTCAGGGAGATGAACCCGCTGAAGAACCTTGCCTCCGAGTGCGCCTACGTCACGGTCAGCCTAAACGGTACATATAATGGCCTTTATGTGCTCATGCAGAAACTCAATGCAGGCTCGCTTGGCCTCAACAAAAAGGACAGTTTGGCCATGATTTTCAAAGACCCGCCGATTTTTTTCGGGGAAAACAGGTTAGACCCGCAATGGGTGCAGGAACCGGGCAACTATTTCCAGCAGAACTATCCCGACATCGAAGACGAGGACATGAACGGCTATCTTGAGAACGTCATGCAATTTATGATTCATGCCGACGACAGCACCTTCGCCCGCGAAATCGGCCACATTTTCGATTTGGAGAACATCATCGACTGGCACCTGCTGCTCATGTTCACCAACAATGGCGACGGCGTGATGAAGAACTTCTACCTCTACAAACGCGACAGCCACACCCCCTTCCGCATCGCCATTTGGGACTACGACGACGCTTTCGGGCGCGACGGCGAAGGCGAACTGAAAATGACTGAAAGCCTACCCAACTTCGAGAGATGCCTGCTCCTCAACCGCTTGGAAAACAACCCTTTCCTCGACTACAACACGCTACTGAAGCAACGCTACAAGGCCTTGCGCGACAGCGGTTTGTTCAGCAAAAAGAAAATCGAACGCATGATTCGCGACAACGACCGAACCATCAGGGACTATGTTGAGCGTAACTTCGAGCGGTGGCCTGTAGACGGCTACGGCTATTACGATGCCTACCGCTACGAGGAGGAAATTGAGGTGATGCGCAAGTATTTGGACATCCGCATCCCGCAATTGGACGCGGAGTTGGGCTACCATTAATCCACTACCGAAATCCGACGGCAAACCACTCCTTCTGCCGTTTTCAAGCGAAGCAGATACAGCCCTTTGGCCATGTTTTTCAAGTCAATAACGATTTGATTGTCAGCGACATTCTTTTGCATGACGCATTGACCTTGGGCATTGTAGATGGAAACTTCCTTGATGCCTTCAGCCTCAACGGTGACGAAATGCTTGGCCGGGTTGGGATAGACCTTCACTTGCGTTTCGCTTTCGTTGATGCCCGTCGGCGAATAGTAGGCGTGCAACTCGAACTCGTTGGGGCTGTATTTCCTGTTGGCGGGCGCGGAAGTGCAGTCCAAGTCGCCGTAATAGGCATACAAACGGTAGTAATAATCGCCTTCCACAATCGCCGAATTGTCGGTGAAAGTGACCGCCGTTGCGCCTAACAGCTTGATTCTATGATATTCGCCGTCGCCTTCCTTGCGGTAGAGATAATAGCCTGAAAGTCCATCATGAGGCTCAGGTGCATCCCATTTCAACTTGATTTTGAAGTTGTTGGTCAACTCATAATCCAAGTCGCGGGGCGGATAGCACGGCCCGAAAGTGGCGCACGACTCGTTGGAACGCTCGCCATTGTCGCCGCCTTCGCAAAGCACGCCCACTTGGTAGCAATGGCCGCCTTGAGTGGGGTTTTCGTCCAAAAAAGTCGTGCCGTCATGAATGAGGCGATACAACACACCATCGCGATAAACATTGTATCCATAACCTTGATTCTCAACGGCTTCCCAAGTTAGTTTAATGCCCTCGTCCTCAACGGAAGCCACAAGGTTTTCAGGTGTGCCGCAGTCCAATGAACCGCCGCAACTGTTGTTCACTTCGAAGAAAACGCCTTGAGCCAACTCATCTGATGAGCCAGTGAAGGAAAACACGGTGTTGTTCGTGTGGTCCTTGATGACGAAAGCCATTTGATTTACAGTCTCTTCGGGTGCCGTCCAGCCGAAACTGAGTCTGCCCAAAGGCATGTCAGGCTCCACGGAAATGGCCGATGAGGAGGTCATGGTGTAGCGGCCAATCTCATGGCCAGCCATGTTGTAGGCACTGATGCAGCCGCCTTGCCAGCCTTGGAAGGAGTTGGTCGTCATAATGATTTTCCACGGGCAGGCAGGCCCAACCTGCACTTTCATCACATGGGCGTGTTTGCCAATGCGACCGTTGGCGACGACATACACCGCATAATGGTAGACATCGTAACGAGGCACTTCAACATCCACAATTTCAATGGTTTGTCCAGGAGCGACATTAGTCAAAGTTTGGATGATTTCATTGTCGCGCATCACAATCACCTGCTCGATGGCCGACAATGGCGAACCATCAAGCGTTGTGGTAGGGTTCGTCCAATGCAAGGCTGCCTTCAGGTCGGTGTCCGAAACGGGAACCGCCGTGAAGTCGGTAGGTGCAGAAGGCGTTTGGTTGTAAACCGGTGCCGGAACGAAGTTGAACATGGCATCGGCGGGATGCGTATAAGGCGCGTCATCAATGAGATACCAACCATCGCTGCCGCCGCCCCAACCGAGGTTGAAGTGGAACATGTCGAAATCGTCATAGCCGTCACACACAAAAGCGTGGCAGCCGCCGTCCTCGCAACCGCCGTAATACATCGGCCAGCCCATATCGAACTGCTCGCGCACCATGGCTTTCCAAGTTTCGGTCTCAAAATCGTTGCGCCTGAGTTGCACATTGGCCTCAGAATAATTGAAATAGGTGTGCATCACCCCCGGAATGGGACCCGACGCACCGCCACTGCCATCGGGGCCATAGCCCATGTCAATGGTCACGCCGCAATGGAAGCACAAGGTTCCCGTGGCTAATTTTTCGGCCTCTGAAGAACTGCTATTCAATACATTAGGCATATTATCCCAATCGTAGTTCGTATTGCCGAAGTCAGCACAAATCTCGCCGTAATCCTCATGATAGTAGCAATGGCTGCCTTCACCTTTGGCTGGATATGCCCAAAAACGCATCAACTGCGACATGGCCGTGGCCAAGCAGCCCACGTAAGTATGTCCGCCCGAACCGGCAGGGTCTTCGGGGCAGCAAATGTTGTAAGGGTAATCCTGATTCCACTTGGTTTGGCAGAAATAGCCCGTGCCACGACCGCCATTGCGCGAAATCAGCCTTCCGTGCGAAAGCACCGAAGCCCATTCCGCAGCCACTTCAGGCGTGGCAACCGCCTGACGCAAAGGCAACATGCACTCGGCCACGCCATCCAAATAATACGCCAGCGCCGGCGGAATGTTGGCCGCATCAAACGCCGATTCATCAGAATAACCGATGACAGGGCGGTGCGCATCGTCGCCAGCAATGATGACGAAAGCACTCTCGCCAATATTGAAGACGAAAAACGCCTCATTTTGGCCTGTATAGACAAGTTGCGGCACAACACGCTCAATAGCAAATTGCGCAGTGGCGAATTTTTGTGCAGCAGTCAAGGCTGTGGATTGGTTGATGGGGGTGGATTGGAGGGCTATTGTGCTGAAAGCCAAGATGAAAAGGAATAGTAAATGCTTTTTCATAATGTGCTGAGTTTTAATTAGGTAGTTTTCGCATCAACATTCAGATTTGAAATTAACTTTTTATAAATCCCATTGGCAATTCGAAGAGGTTTCCCTCGCTCCCTGTTTATTATTCCATTTTCTACACAATTGTCATAATCCTCAATTGATATAGACGGATCTATATTCTCTTGATTCAAATAAACAGGTAGAACAACTTTTTGCACATTTGGTTCATTCAGCAATTTCAAAATATGGTTGATGTGCGTGTCGCGGCGGTAGATGATGTTTTCAATGGCCTTGTCAATCATCTCTGGGATAATGCGGACGCTGCGGTCGCGGTTTTCGCGCATCTTGTAGGTAACTTCGCGTCCAAGTGCGTTCACCAACCATGGCTGTCCTTCAGTAGCATCCCACACCATCGGGAAGCAAGCCTCATCAAATTGTTGACCTGTTTCTTGAGTATGTTGCAAATAGAGTTCATGGATTTCCTCTTTAGAGAAATTGCCCAAACGTAACGATGTCGCCTTAATGTTAAATGCGGAGCCTCCTGTAACTATATCCTGATTGGAGAGAACGATACGATAGTCACGAACATCGCGTACGCCGCACAGAATGATGGTCTGCGGAAAAGCCTTGGGACGGTCGGCATAACCAGAGCGGATTTGGCGTAGAATACTGACCAAACTATCTCCCACCAAAGCGTCAATCTCGTCGATAATTATAATGGTTGGTTTAGGCAAAGCCATAGAAAGACGGCGGAGATAGGTAGTAAGCATCGAGCCGGTTTCCGTCTTTCGTGCTTCATCGCGAAGATGTAAAGGAACATCGTTGCCTACAATTCCGCTGAATTGTTCTGCTAATGTGTCGCAAGTGGACTTGATGACACTTTCGGCATTGTTCCTTAGAGCCTGCCCTCCTTCCACATTGGCATAGACAGCGATATAGTCGCCTTTTTTGTTCAAATAATCGCGAAGGGCAAGCATACAGGAAGTTTTGCCTGTCTGACGCGGTGCGTGCATCACAAAATAGCGCTGTTGGCGTATCATCAGCAAAATATCTTCCAAATCGAACCGACTGAGCGGGTCAATGGTATAACTGTCAGGGGTTTGCGGGCCTGCGGTATTGAAGAATCGTTCCATAGGAATCGTATTTGGCCGCAAAGATAGCAAATTTGGGTGTTAAGGAGAAAAAACACTTTAATAGAGCCAAAAACTTTTCCTTTATAATATCGGTTCGCTTAGTGGTCGGACAAAACATTTGTTATCAGCGAATGTTACGAATTTCGCGAATTTTTTGGTGGCTGCCACGATGTGACAGCCCTACAACGCCGCGTCTGAAAGACGCAACTTCGCGTAACCGTAGGTCGCGACCTACGGCAGCCACGACTCCGCAACCCGGCAGGCCGCATCTGCCATGTATGCAGTAGCGACATACACCAAAATAATAGAGACGCGCCAAGACACGTCTCTACAACTATCGGACGGGAATTGCAAATTCCCTTCTCATGGCTTCCGAATGGCATATTCGGAAGAACGGATTAGCCTTCATGCATCAATTTGAATAAGATTAAAACAATTCCAAGAACTCCTGCGGAGTCATCACTTTAACAGGAACGTCGTCTTCCACAACAAAATCACTCTTGTTAAAAGTGAGGAGCAAAGTACAGCCTTCCTTCGAAGCTGCCTGATACTGACAACTGTCTTCAAGGTCGGAAAATGACTTGTCTTCAATACCACGCAAAAGTGACTTTCGGTCGTGTTCTGCCACCTGAAACTTATTCAAAATCTGAATCATAATCGAGCGCAGCGCTTCAATCCTGTCGGGCTTCTTCAATTCCATTACCTTCCGAAGATAGTTATCTACCGTATAAAGCATTCCATAGAAGCCCCCTACGGTCAGATACATTTCATGATCCCCTTGTGAAAGCACAGATAAACTTCTCTTTGCAAAGCCCACATTCTCTCTTTGCAGAATCAGCTCCAGAATCACATTCGTATCAACCAGCACCTTCATATCCCGTACTTTTCACTAAGATACTCGTCACGAAGTTCTTCTGCCGAATATTGTGACGGCTTCAAAATCCCGTCTAATTTGAACAACCCATCTGGGTCATTTTCGAGAGACTTCAATTGCTCCACAATTGTTTTGCCGTGATTAGACACGCTGGGGGCTGCGAACTGAGCCGCATAGTTGAGCAAGGCTTTGCGAAGAAGCTCCTCAAGCCAAGCCTGAACTGCGACATCCCTGTCAATGTGAGGCCTGACTTCCTCCATCAGTGCATCATCTATTGCGATATTGTATCTGCACATAAAACTATGTTTTTATTTCTGTGTGCAAAAGTACACAATTTCTTCCATGTATGAGAAAAACACTTGAAAAATCAAGACATCGAAAACCAACCCGAGCCAGAATGTTAAGGAGAAAAAACACTTTTAGTGCCAAAAACTTTTCCTTTATAATATCGGTTCGCTTAGTGGCCGAAAAAAACATTTGTTATCGGCGAATGTTACGAATTTCGCGAATTTTTAGGTGGCTGCAACGATGTGACTGCCCTATAACCCTGCGTCTGAAAGACGCGACTTTGCGTAACCGTAGGTCGAGACCTACGGCAGCCACGACTCCGCAACCCGGCAGGCCGCATCTGCCATGTATGCAGTAGCGACATACACCAAAATAATAGAGACGCGCCAAGGCACGTCTCTACAACTATCGGATGGGAATTGCAAATTCCCTTCTCACGGCTTCCGAATGGCATATTCGGAAGAACGGGCGGGAAAGAAATTTCGCTTTTCCCCACATTTAGGCAAAACCAAGCCGAGCCAGAAAAGATGACTCCTTTCTGGCTCGAGTTTTCACAATTACAACCAAACTAAGGATTGAATTTCGGTTGCTTATTCGGTTGTTTTTCCAATGGCGAGCCATCGAAACAGCAATCGTGCTTCTTTACCTTGCTCACATCCCAATGGGATATGTCGCCACTGAATTTCGAGTTCATAAACATGCCCGTCATGTCAGCAACATTGCCTACTTCCCAAGTCGAAATGTCTCCGTCAAAAGGAGAATTCAGAAACAAGTATGACATGTTCGTTACCGCGCTTACGTCTATAAGACTCAAATCAGCATGAGCGTCTTGCTTGATTTCCGCTCTGACGATACTACGAATATTATCATCAGTTGCTTGGATATACTTGGTTTTTCCAGATGATACTGCCATAATTCTTTGGTTTTATTGATAACGCCTACTCTTCAAGGGATTTTCGGCTTCTTCCCAATATTACTTAATGCTAATCCTATTTGTCTTTCTTTGGCTTTTCACAAGTTACCGCAGTCTATTTCACTTGCAGTGCTTTCATAAAGCAATGTGTTTGATTTGGAGACAAAAATACAACAATTTCCTCATCTCTGTTTCTCAACATTAAGAAAAAAACCAAAAAGCCAATTCGGAAAAGTAGGCTCTTTCCCAAATTGGCTTTTGTTTATGCTATGGATTTGCGTCTTGAATGAGACGCACACTCATACCACTGCAGCGAGACTGGATGGATTGCGGTTCCAGCGACCAATTGCTGAATTGTATTTTATAGGCATTGCCGCTTCCATAACGTGAAGACAGCCAATAACCAGCCCAAACATTTTCAACAATCTCAACAGAGGTTCCGGCGCGTAAGTTCGTAATTGGCAGGAATACCGCACCAAATTGCTCTAACATATTCCATTCCGAAGCGGTAATGCTGTTGCTGCTATAACTAGCACCATCGTTGTTCGTGTCGTTCAACATAAAATTAGAGCTACTCCAATCATCAGGTAGTAAAATCACTCCATTTACTTCATTCACAACGGCTTTAGCATAGCGGATGCCAGTAGAAGTGCTTCGGGTATTGAAAACATATCCACTTTCATCCATGGATAACGTTCTCCATTGGTTCGATTGGTTACCTCCGTTGCTAATTGGATTGTAAATGCCCCAGTCATAATTCGCAGAACTATTGATCAGGTCGGGAGATGGCATGTTCAATGAAGGTCCATAGCCATAAGGATTGGTGGCATCCCAAGCAAAATTATATGAGTATGAAGTCGACCATGGCTGATAATTCACATTGCGACTATCATTACTATCATGCCAACCACTAGTTCCCCAGCCAAATAAATCTATCCAACCACTGTAAGAACTTGAAATTAGTGAGTTGTTACATTTTACTCCACTTTCATAAACTGTTCCATATTCGATACCATTAATCGTACCTCCTACATAATCCCACTGATGTTCCGCAAACCTCCATGTATTCGTTGATGCCTGATACTGCAAGTTGCCTTGCGAAAAATACACTTGGTCGCCATTCTCATTGATGGTAAACAAGCCATTGATTGCTCCTTCAGGTGCATTGCTACCACCATCAAGCGTTGTAAACTCAACATCCAAACCATAAGCCGTACCCATCTCATTGACCGCATAGGCACGAACATGATAAGTGGTATTTGCTTCCAGACCACTCATCGCAGCAGTAAATGTACCCGTTCCTGTACCAGCAGCAACATGACTATTATCCAAAGTTGGGTTTTCATTCGTACTCCAGCAAATGCCTCGCTCGGTCACTTCGCTGCCACCGTCATTGGTCACTTCGCCGCCACATTGGGCAGAATTGGTGGTGATTTCCGTTACCTCTGCGGTTATCACGGTGGGCAGTATAATCTCTGGCGGCGTAATAGGCGTGGTCTCGGTTTTGAAACTTTTCAAAGCCGTCCTCATAGAGTTGAAGCCATTATGGAACTCGTAATAATAACTATAGGTGGTGTTTTCCTTCAAACCGGTCAGTTCCACATACAGCGTGTTTTGCACTACGCGCATTTCGGCAGAGGTCATATTGGTTTCGCTTTCGCCCTCGCCATAATACAGGTAGGCTTTCTTCAAAGTGGCAATGTAGGCGTAATCGCACTGGATGTTGGCGGTAGTCGTGCCTACCGTCACCAAATTGCGCTCCACGTCCACATATTTCAGGTTTACATCAGGGGTTTTCTTGCATGAGGCCAAGGCCACCACAAGAACCATCAACATTATACTTATCTTTTTCATTTTCATTCGGTTTTAACGGTTTTCAAAACTATATCCCAAGCCAATCTTGCCTTCAAAAATTTTGAAGTTAGTCGTCACGGCATCCAAGGAGAGGACAAAACCACCAAAGTTGAACATCATACCCGCCGACAAATCCACACCCACGGCGGAATAGCCACAATTGCGCACCCAACGGTCGTCCAAGGTTTTCCACGACAGGGAACGGTTGCCAAAGCCCACGCCCGCCTTTAGGTACATCATATCATTCAAGCGCATCACGCCGCCACCCATGATAGAGAGCACGGTCTTGGCGTACTCGTCTTTGTAGAAAGGCAAATCCTCACCCACAAAGCCATTGGCATCGCTGTCGGCTGCGGGAGCTAAACCTGCAAAATGGAATCCGCTCATCACCGAAGCGAACCAGCCAAACTTCTGCACCTGCCCAAAAGTAAAGCCTACGGAAGGATTCTCGGTGTTGGTGTAGGCACCATTCAAAGTAGCAAAAGTGATTTTGGGAATGCGTTTTACCTTGGGGGCTTGCGTTTGCGCTTCTTTGGTCACAAACTTAAAGCGGATTAAAGGATAGTCACCATAGCCTAAATCATTGAAAGCCTGCCAACGGATGGTGTGGTTCTTGCCTTTCGGTACAACTCGGTTCACGTAACCTGTCACCTTCATCGTGTCGGTGTAGGTTTGTCCATCATTGATGGAGACGAACAAACGCACATCGGAACGCAAGTTCAAGTCGTATGTGATGGTCACCATCTTGTCATTCTGCACGGCGCGGATGTTGGTCACATTGTCTTGCTGCGCTATGGCCATTTGCGAAACTACAAGAATGCCCAATAATATTATGGTGTACTTCTTCATGGCTTCTCGGTTTTTTCAGGTTCAACATCAGAGAAGGCTCCGCGAATGGTCATTTCCACTGAAACGCGACGGTAGCCTCCACCTTTTTCCTTGTTCTCAACAGCAAACTCTTGAAAAGTATTCTCCGTATGCTTCAATGATTCCACTTGGGTCTTCAGGAAGTCTTCCACACCTTGCGTACGAAGAAAAGCTAACTGGCCGTTGGTGGTCACGCCAGTTTTCTGCGTCACGCTCATGCTGTAAGGCTCGCCGTTCAAGGTGATGGGCTTGTCGGTAAAGTCGCCGTACTCGCCCTTGTAGGCAATTCTTGAACGGATAGGATTGCCGTCGGTGGCTCCCGTAATCTTCACATCTACCTTCGTACCTTCCTTCAAGTACTCGGCAAGATCGTTTTCCATCTTGCTTTTCAGGAAGTTGCACATCAGCATACAAGCGTTGGAGTTTTGGATGGTGTATTTACCAAGAGCGTAGTCGTCTGCCTCTTCCGAAAGGCTGAGGGTTTCGTAGGCCACCGAAACAATCAAGTCGGGCGGCTGCACATCAGTCAGCACCTCGACTTTCACATTGTCCGAAACGCGCTGACCCTCAGCAAGATTGGCTTTCATGGCCTCCAATTCCTCTTGCCAGTTGCGTTGGCGTTCCTCGTTGTCCTTCTGGATTTGTTCCTTGGTCTGCTCCTTTTTCAGGTATCGGTAATGGAACCGTTCCGACACCGTTTCCGCCTCCTGCCCGAAACTCATTGCGGACAGGGAAATCAGGATTGTTGCAAGTAGAAACTTCTTCATATTGTATTGATTAAATTGATTATTGTCGTTCATTCATGCAAGCATAAAAAAAGCGTGAAACTCGACTGTTTCCCGCTATCCAAGGTATTTGGCGCACCTGTCTCACTCGTGAAATAGTCCAGCCCACGCCTCGCGTGAGCACATTGACTAAATCTTAGTGAGTACTTCATCTGTAAATCGCCAAATTTCTGGATAGAAGTATTTTCGTCTCTATGCTTGCTTATCTATTAAAGTTTACCTGTCGTTTCTTTATGTTTAGTTCAACAATGCGTTAATTATCGCCGCAAATATAAAGATATTTTGTTTGAAAACACGAAGTGCCACTAATTATTTTCTCAAAAACCACTCCACCACCCTATTAAATGCCTCATAATTCTTGTTGGCAATGAAATGGTCACCTTCGATGATGTTCAGTTGGGCATCGGGCAAACTTTTGTAAATGAGCCTCGTATGCGACTCCTTAATCATGTCTTTCTTGCCTGCGATGACCAACACGGGGATGGTCAGGCGGGCAAGTTCGGAGGGGTCGATGTGCGGCTCGTTCACCATCAGGCCGAGGAGTTCGGCGTTTTGTTTGGCTTTCACGGATTTCTTTGAAAACATTTTTGCAATGCGGTAGCCGATTTCGATGGGCCATTGGTACAAAGGCTTCACGCCACTTGGGAAGAGGTTTGCACCGTTAAGAATCAGTTTTTCAATCCGTTCCGGGTGTTTCAGGGCAAAGGTCAAAGCGATGTTGCCGCCGTCAGAAAAACCCAAAATGTTGGCTTTGGTGATGCCTTTCGCGTCCATAAAGCCATACAAATCCTCGGCAAACTGCTTGATGGTGAAAGGTTTTTCGCCTCTCGGCGATTTCCCGTGACCGCGTGTGTCAATGGCGATGACGCGATAATCCTTTGAGAAACAAGGGATTTGATGCTCAAAATAGTCGCAACTCTCGCCGTTGCCGTGGAGGAGAATGAGCGGTTGGCCTTGGCCTTGTTCGATGTAGTGAAGTTGAATGTCTGTCATGGATTCAGGAAATGTTGGCGTTCTTCGTCCGAAAATTTCTCAATCGCATAGCGGAGCATAGTGCGTGGCATAGCTATGTATCGCGTTGAAAGCCAGTCTTTCAGGCGTTGTTCGTCGCGTTTTCCTGCTTCGCGCAGCAGCCAACCGACGGCTTTCTGTAAAAGGTCGTGCAAAGGCTTCGGTTTGGTCAAGAAAATGTCCGCAATGGCGTAAGTATCATCCATTTGCCCGTGGCGGATGAATTGCATCGTGCTCACCATCCCGATGCGCTGTTCCCAAATCGTCTTGCCGTCGCGGGCGAGATCGTAAAGCAGGGTTCTGTCTTTGTCCAAAAGCCAAGTGCCGAGCAGTTCATAGCATGACAAATCGACCAAATCCCAGTTGTTAATAAACTCAGTATGTGACAGATAAAAATCAATGCATTGTTGCTGCAAAGCATTGTCTTTCTTGGCGTGCTTGAAGATTTGCACCAAACTGAGCAGGGCGGCCAAGCGCATTTCGTGGTACTCGGAACGGATGCAGGTTTCCAAGTCCTCAAATGAAGTCTCTTTCCAACATTCCTTCACCACCTCGCGGGTCACGGGCACTTTGATTCCAAGGAACTTGTCGCCCTCGCCGTATTGCCCTTTTCCCGTCTTGAAAAAGCGGGAGAGGCCTGAGACTTGGGCGGGGTCTTGGTGGGCAATGATTTCAGTATATAATTTATTGTATTTCATAGTTATACAAACTTAATCCTATCGGCCAACTGGAGGAAATAGTCGTTGCTCCAGATGTCGAGTTCGTGGGGATTGTCAATAAAGCCCAGCACATCCGCCTTGACCATTTCGATATTGCCTGTCGTCAATCTTTCACGCAGTTGTTCCATAAAAGTTTCCCTGTCGATTTCATCGCCGCTAAACTCCTTTATTCTTGCCTGTAGATGGTTGAAATCCAACGGGATGCCATTGCGAACATACCACTCAAAATCGTACCAGTCGCGACCCTTGATGCGCCTTTGCCATGCGCGATACACCAAGGCATGCATTTTGCCAGCATACAGGTCGGGCAAGGTGAAACAACGAACCATAAAGGAATAGGGTTGGAGCAACATCTTTTGCTCGGTTTCGAACTGCAAAGGCGGGTCGGTGTCAAGTTCAATCTTGATTTTGACGGTTTTTTTGGTTTGGAACTTAATCTCGTAAGTCTCAGTGTTTTCCTTCAAAAACGCCGATTCCACCCTGCCTAATACTTTTTTGTCCTTTTTGGTAATGGTCACACTAAGTCCAGCCATCTGAAACTCTCTTTCGATGGCTTGGAAATAATTCTCCAAATGGATGTCATCGCGCTTCTCTATCAACGAAAAATCCATGTCTTCGGAAAAGCGCGGCAAATCGTGGAAAATGCGCAAGCAAGTGCCACCATAAAAAGCCGCATGGTCGAAAAAACCACCCCGATGCAATCCCGCCAAGGCTATCTGTTGCATCACCTCGTGAGCCGCATTTGGTGTCGCGGCTTCGTGCTTTTCCCCATATTGGGCAAGCATCTTCTCGTAAATCGTCATCGCTCAATGATTTTTATTAAATTGTTCAATATCAACTTCTTGTTTCCCTTCTCGGCACACTCTCTGATGATTTCCACATCGAAATCCTTGAGTTCGTCCATGTCGAAGCGGATGTCTTCCTCCAAATACCGCATCAACCCCTTGACCGACCTTGCGGGAAGGTAACTGTCGTACAGAATCAGGTCACACAAAGCCTTCTCGGGAGAGGCCATGAGATAAGAAACGCCGTCGTCCGTGACCATTCTTATCCCAATGGGAAAATACTCGGTACCCACCTTGTAATAATCAAAGAATCCCAAAGGAGTTTCAAAAGTTTTTGACGGTTGTGAGGTGACCGAAGTCATCCGAAAAACCTTTTCGGGAATGAGTCCGTACCATCGCAAAGCCCAATGCAGCGAAACATACGAAGGCCCATAAATATGATTGGCACACAACGGCACGTTGATAGTCTTGCCGCTCAATTCAGGATTGACCACATACAGGTCGCGTCGCAGCCGAATGAGTTCGCCTGACTTTTCCAAAGCTCGAACCTTCTTTTTCGTCTCTTTCAAGCCGCCATAGCAAGCCGCCAACAGATTGCTCGTGACGGGAATATTTCCATATTGCAACAAAGGATTCTTGGTCATGTCTTCCCCTTAATCGGCGACAAAAATACAAAAAATCCAATAGAAAAGGCAAAAAAACTTCCTTTTCTATGCAATTTTTGGCAGTTTTCAGCGATTTTTCTTCTCTCCAAACACACACCACCTAACAAACGGAATCCGCCTCAAAATTTCATAAATCGCGGGCGAAAGCAGCATCACGGCGAAGAAAAGAATGGCGTACATCATCCACGGGGCCAGCGAAGTATGCACTTTCATCATATAGCCCAACGAGGCAATCACTAAATAATGAACGATATAGATGCCGTAACTGGAGCGTGTCATATAGCCGGCAAAGGCACTCGTGCAGTCAAATTTTGCCTTGAACCAGCCCATCATCGCGAGGCACATCAACCAACCGTAAAGGCAATTGAGCGGACTGCCCAAATATTGCGGCGAAGTGTTGTCCTGCCCGAAAGTGGTGACAATCAGCACCGTGCCTGCAACGACGGCACAAGCCATCAGCGGTATCCAAGCCTTTTCTAATTTCTCTTGAACCTCGTCGTGGGCAAACACGAAATAGCCCAACAGGAAGGGAACCAAGTAGAAAAACGGCTTATACAAATTCAAAAGACCGTCCAACGACTCAGGACGGGGATTTTTGATGAGGGTTTGCTCACCGATCCAAAACAACACGCCTAATAGGATGATAACCACATAATTGGCTTTGCCACAAATGGTATAAAACCAATCTTTGCGGTCGATGGCACGAATGAGCAACAGCATCAAACACAGCAGCCAAAGCACCTGAACAAACCACAGCGGGCCGGTGCCACTAATAGCCATCATCATATATTTTGCTATGGCGGGCATACCATCGAACACGCCTTGACGAGCGGCCACTACGGTGTTGAAATAGCCGACCATCCATTGGAACACGAAAAGCCCTATCGTGCCCGGCACCAACAGTTTACGGGTGCGTGCCTTGAACCACTCCTTGGCCGATTGCCTTTGCAAGGCATAACGCGAGCCGATGCCCGCCAAAATGAACAGCAGCGGCATAAAAAACGGATAGAGAATATACATCACAACATCCTGATACTGATGGTATTCAGGATAATCACCGAAACCGCCGATGCCGCCAAACACGCCCTTGTTGTTGTAGAAATAAATGACGTGGTAAAACAGCACCAAAAGCACTGTAGCCCAGCGCAAATTGTCAATCCAATGCTTGCGTTCCATGGTCAGTTTCCTCCTAACATTTCATCGATTTTGTCCTGAAAAACCTCGGTTTTCAAAACGGCCATGCCTTTTGAATCGCCAAGCACCAAAAGACTGTCGCCAGCCTTGATTCCGTAAACCTCGCGGGCCTCTTTGGGGATGACGATTTGTCCGCGCTCGCCCATTTTCACCACGCCGAAAATGTACTTTCCATTGTCTTCTACCATGATGATTTGATTTTTGTGATTAGTATGATTTTTCATATTTTGCTGCAAAAGTATGATTAATTTCCGAAACTTGTACCTTATCTTTCAAAAAAAAATCATTTTCAACTCCATTAATCACCCTAAACTTGATTGTTTTTCCTATTTTTGCGCTCAAATTACACCAAAATTAATTAGTTCAAAATGAAAAAACTATCCCTTCTCCTTGTTTTGGCCATGTGTACAATGTTTGCCGTGGCCCAGAATGGCCGCATCGACTTGCGCCACGAAACAAAGGCTGAAATCACGCACAGCGACTTCTCTACGCTCCGCGCCACTTTCAGCTACGGCTCCATCGAGAGCATCGAAATTGCCACCCAAAGGGGCACTTTCTCTGAAATCGCCATCGAAGGCACCTACGCCTCGGGCGAAATCGGCACGCCTGAACTGCCTGCCTCGCACCAACTGTTGGCCGTGCCTTTCGGGGCAACGCCACAGGTGAATGTAATCAGTTACACGACAACAGATTACCGTCTTTCCGACTATGGCATCGGCACCCTCATCCCGCATCAGCCCTCTGTCCGCAAGGACCAGAATTTGGACGAGGTTGAGTTTGTCTACAATGCCGCAGCCTACCAAACCCGCAGCCTCGCCACCATGCCCGAAGCCACGATTGAGGTGCAAGGCACCATGCGCGGCATTCGCATCGGCTCGTTGGTCATCAATCCAGTGAGTTACAATCCCGCTGCCAACACCTTGCGCGTGTTCAACGACATCGAGGTGGAAATCAATTTTGTGGGTGCCGACCGCGCTGAAACCGAGCGCATGTTGTTGAACACCTACAGCCCTTATTTCGACATCGTCTACAAGCAGATGTTCAACTACCGCCAAATCATGGACGTGTACGACGACCACCCGGACCTGATGGCCTATCCCGTCCACATGATTGTCATCACGCCCGAAAACTACATTTCAGCCTTGCAGCCTTGGATCAATTGGAAAATCCAAAAAGGCTTCGACGTGAATGTGGTGACCACGGCGCAGGCCGGCGGCAACTATAACGCCATCCAGTCATACGTGCAGAACCTTTACAATACCGGCGTCAGTCAAGGCGCAACACCGACTTTCGTGATCCTTGTGGGCGACACAGGCCAAGTCCCTGGAAAAACCAGCGGCAACGCCACCCAAAAAGTGACCGACTTGTACTATGGCTCTATCGACAACGACTATTTCCCCGACATGTTCTACAGCCGCATGTCAGCCGAAAACACCAACCAAGTGACGGCCATCGTCAACAAGATTTTGCAATACGAGCAATACACCATGCCCGACCCGAGCTACCTCAGCAATGTGACCCTTATCGCCGGTTGGGACAGTTATTGGAACCCGCGCATCGGCCAACCCACCATCAATTACGCCACCACCTATTATTATAATACGGCCCACGGCTTCACCACCGTGAACGCCCACCTCAACCAAAGCCAATATCCGGGCTGCTACAACGCCCTCAGCACGGGTGTGGGTTTCGTCAACTATACGGCTCATGGCGAAGAGACCAGTTGGTCCGACCCGTATTTTTCGGTTTCCAACGTGAACGCCCTGACCAATACCAACAAATATTTCTTGGCTATGGGCAACTGCTGCCTGACGGGCAATTTCGGCTACAGCCAGCCTTGCTTCGGCGAGGCCATGCTCCGTGGCGAAAACAAGGCCGCCTACAGCTACATCGGCTCGTGCCCCGTAACCTATTGGTATGAAGACTATTACTTCGGCGTGGGTGCCACAACGGTAATGAACCAAACCCCGACCCAACAAAATACGGCAACAGGCGTTTACGACGGCATTTGGATGGACGAAACCTATAACACTGTTTCTTCCATCACCTTCCTCGGCAACCTCGCCGTGTGTTATGCCCATGCCGGCAACTACCAGACCAGCACCACTCCGCTTTATTATTGGCAAGCTTACCACGTGCTCGGCGACGGCTCCATCATGCCTTACCGCGTGAATCCTACGCCCAACAACGTGAGCCACGCCTCTTCCATTCCTTCGGGTTCGAGCAACTTTGCTGTTAATGCCCAAGCAGGCTCGTATGTGGGCATTTCGCAAAACAATGTGCTGAAAGGCGCGGCTTTGGTGCCCGCTTCGGGTTCGGTCAATGTGCCGGTCAGTGGAATCACTTCGGGGCAACCGGTGAAAATTGTTGTCACCAAGCCTCAACGCCAGCCCTACATGCAAGACATCACCGTAGGAGGTGGCGGCGGCACCACTTATAACATCACCGTTTCGGCCAACCCGACCAACGGAGGTACCGTTGCAGGTGGCGGCACCTACAACCAAGGCCAATCCTGCACCGTGACGGCCACGGCCAACAGCGGCTACACCTTCAACAACTGGACGGAAAACGGCAACGTGGTTTCAACCCAAGCCAACTACACCTTCAACGTCAACAGCAACCGCACTTTGGTGGCCAACTTCACCGCACAGACGCAGCAATACAACATCACCGTTTCGGCCAACCCAACCAACGGCGGCACCGTCACAGGCGGAGGTTCCTACAACCAAGGCGCAAGTTGCACCGTTTCGGCCACGGCCAACAGCGGCTACACCTTCAACAACTGGACGGAAAACGGCAATGTGGTTTCATCGCAAGCCAATTACACCTTCACAGTGAACGGCAACCGCACTTTGGTGGCCAACTTCACCGCGCAGCCTCAGAACTACACCATCAGCGTTTCGGCCAATCCCGCCGAGAGCGGCACCGTTACGGGTGGCGGCAGTTACCAGCAGGGACAGACCTGCACCGTTCATGCCACGCCTGCCACGGGCTACAACTTCGTGAGATGGACGGAAAACGGCTCCTCGGTTTCCACCAACCCGAATTACTCTTTCACCGTTACGGGCAATCGCACTTTGGTGGCCCAATTTGAAGGCCAGAGTTATTACATCGCCACCAACTCCAACCCGAGCAACGGTGGTACCACATCTGGCAACGGCCTCTATACCCACGGACAGCAATGCACCATAACCGCCACGCCAGCAGAGGGTTATGCCTTTGAGAAGTGGACTGAAGGCGGTTCGCAAGTCTCAACGGATGCGAGTTACACCTTTACCGTCACGAGCGGCCACAACTTTGTTGCCAACTTCACCGTGCAGACCTTTGAAATCGTGACCAACATCAATCTTGCAGAAGGCGGCACCGTCACGGGCGGCGGCACTTATCAATACGGAGATCAAGTGACTGTGAACGTGGTGACTGTCGAGGATTACGCTTTCAGGAACTGGACGGAAAACGGCGAAGTGGTTTCGGAGGAAAAGACGTATACTTTCACCGCCACGGCCAACCGCAACCTCACGGCCAACCTTGAATACACCGTTGGCATTGGCGAACATCAAGCCACGACCCTGATTTACCCCAACCCGGCCAGCGACAAACTGACTGTTGAGGCCAACGAAGCCATCGGCAATGTGGAAATCTACAACCTCATGGGCACTTTGGTCTACAGCCAGAAAGACTGCGCCAACAAAGTGGAAATCAATACATCAGACCTCCAAAGCGGCATCTATTTCATCCGTTTGACGAATGACAAGGTGTCGGAAACGAGAAGGTTTGTGAAAGAATAAAAAAGGATTTGTTTTTCATTGGTTTTGTTTGTGGAGATGCCGTTTTACGGTGTCTCCACATTTTTATTATGTGCCGCCGCACGGCTTTGGTTGACAATCCAAACGCCAGTGAAAACCAGCACCATAGCCACTAATTTCTTCCAAGTGATGCGGTCCAAGCCAATGGCAATGCTGATGAGCGTGGCAATGATGGGTTGCACATAATTGTACATGCTAACCAAGGTCGGACGCAGCCTTTTCTGCCCGACGGGAATCAGGAAATAGGCGACGAAAGTGGCGAAAACCACCACATACGCAACCTGCCACAATATCTTGCCATCCATCTGGCCGAAAGGCAGTTGGAAGAAATGCCGCGCATTGAACGGCCAGGCCACCAACATCGAGAAAAGAAACATCCATTTCATGAAAGTGACCACATTGTATTTCGTAATCAGTGGGCGGAAAATGCCAAGATAGAGTGCGAAAGTCAGGGCGTTGAGGATGGTGAGTACAATACCCATAGGCTTGGTTTCCGTTGCGCCGCCGCCAAGTCCTACCGAATTGAAAATCAGTAATAAAACACCCGCCAAACTCACCAAAACGCCCCCGATTTTCTTGAAAGTGATAGGCTCTTTCAAGACGATGGCCGCCACAAACATGGTCATAATCGGCGTGCAGGTGTTGGTGATGCTCAAATCGATGGAGGTCGTCATGGTGATGGCCTTCAGAAAACTCATCTGCGTCAGGAAAAGGCCGAGCATGGATGCCACAAAGATTTGCAGCAAATCCTTCAGCGGCACCTTTTCCTTGGGCATGAAAAGCGACAAGAGCCAAAACAAAAGGGCGGCTCCTGTCGCTCTCAGGCAAAACAAATCCATCGGGCTCAACACATGTGCGTTGGAGATGTTCTTGCAGCACACGATGTTGAACCCGAAGATGCAGTAGGCACCAAAGCACGCGAGGTGCCCGATGAGTGTTGACTTGTTATTCAATCCAGTAGACGTAATTCTCCTTGCGCGGCTTGGCTTCGGGATAGTCGCCGTTCACATAGCCGAGGATGCAATTGCCGATGCCGACATACTTTTCGGTATCGATGCCAAGTCCAGCGAGGATGGCTTTGCCTTCATCGGTCGCAAAGACTTCTTTGGCGCGATGAATCCAGCATGAGCCTAAGCCTTTGGCATGGGCAGCATTGAGCAGGTTGCCCATGACGAGCGAGCCGTCTTCCTTCCACGTCATGGCGGCGGTGGTGTCGGCCAACACGACCAGAACCACGGGCGCACCATAGAACGGGTCCATGTCGTTGTCAGGACCGAAAACGGCGGCGTTGAGCTTGCTCAGCCTGTCGCGCACCTCACGATTGGTGACAGCGATGATGATGGGGGCTTGGCGGTTCATGCCCGTCGGGGCGTAGGTGCCAGCCTTGCAGATTTCTTCGATGACCTCGCGCGGAGGCACTTCGTCGGTGTAGCTGCGCACGCTGCGGCGCGTCAGCAGGTCTTGCATGGTGGTGTTCATGGTTGTTGCTTCTTTAGTGTTTTCGTTTGTTCCATTGGATGCTGAGCTTGTCGAAGCGTCCTTGTTGCAGCAGCCGCTGACGAGCAGGGCAAGGGCTGCGATGATTAATGTAAGTTTTTTCATATTAATGTTAATGTAATTTGTTCTGTTCGGCAAAGGTAGGGATTATTTCATTCAAACAAACTCATCTCTCCGGATGGCTTAATCCTCGTTTTCCCCAAGTGCTTATAAGCCAAATCGGTACATTCGCGGCCACGGGGCGTGCGCATAATGAAACCTTCTTGGATAAGGAACGGCTCGCAAACCTCCTCGATGGTGCCGGGGTCCTCGCCTACCGCCGTGGCGATGGTGTTCACGCCGACGGGGCCGCCCTTGAACTTGTCGATGATGGTGGAGAGAATCTTGTTGTCCATATCGTCGAGGCCGTGCTCGTCCACGTTGAGGGCCTTCAGGCCGATGCGGGCGATGTCGATGGTGATGGTGCCGTCGCCTTGTATTTGGGCGAAGTCGCGGACGCGACGCAACAAAAGGTTGGCGATACGCGGCGTGCCTCGGCTGCGTCGCGCAATCTCGAAGGCCGCCGTGTCGTCGATGGGCACGCGCAAAATGCTCGCCGAGCGTTTCACGATTTTGGCCAAAGTGTGTGCATCGTAATATTCGAGGCGTAAATTGATGCCAAAGCGCGAGCGCAAAGGTGCCGTCAGCAGGCCGCTTCGGGTGGTGGCTCCAATTAATGTAAATGGATTCAACGTGATTTGGATGCTACGCGCACTCGGACCCGTTTCAATCATAATGTCGATGCGGAAGTCCTCCATGGCGGAATAGAGATATTCTTCCACCACGGGACTCAAGCGGTGAATCTCGTCAATGAACAGCACGTCGTTGGGTTCAAGGCTGGTGAGCAAGCCCGCAAGGTTGCCCGGCTTGTCTAAGACGGGGCCTGAAGTCATCTTCATGCCCACGCCCAACTCATGCGCGATGATGTGCGAAAGCGTTGTCTTGCCCAAGCCCGGAGGGCCATGCAGCAAGGTATGGTCGAGGGCTTCGCCTCGCTGGGCGGCGGCTTTCACGAAAACACGCAGGTTGTCAACCACTTGCTTTTGTCCGGCAAAACTATCAAACAAGTCGGGGCGCAGGGCGTTTTCGAGGTCTTTCTCGGCCTTGCTCAAATGGGAAGCGTTGGCATCAAGGTTACTGTTCATGGCCATAGCGTTGGGGTAATCCATGTCCCTTTCAGGGTGATGTAAAGCAAAAGTTTGGGCATTGTCATTACTATTTCAGCCGCAAAAATAATAAAAAACGACGGATTTAGCAGAATAATAGTATTTTTGCAGTCTAAAACATCCATTATGAAACGACTTTTTTGCCTTTCGGTATTGATGATGATTGCCGCTTTTGCTTTCGCGCAAAACATTGGTTCAGTGAATATTAACCAAGACAGCCGCATCGACGACCTCATCGCCAAACAGCGAAGACTTTATGTCGTCGACAGTTCGTTCAGCGGCTATCGCATCCATGTTTTCATGGAAATCGGCAACGATGCGCTTCAACATGCCGAAGAAGTGAAAAGCCAATTTGAAAAAGCTTTCCCCGACATTCCGATTTACCTGACTTATTCGGAGCCGTATTTCCGCTTGCGTGCGGGCGACTTCCGCAACCGCGTGGAGGCCGAAAAATGCCTGCGCCGCATCAAGCCAAGGTTCAAGGAGGCTTTCGTCACGGCGGACATGATTTATAGGCCGAAATTTGATTGATGGAATCGCTTCGCGAGAAATCCTATAAAATCTTATTTCAAAATCAATCAAAAATCCTAATTCATTGATTTTAAATGATTTTTATTTTGATTTTTGAAAGATTTCTTGCGAAGCAATCCAAAAACAATCAGCAATTGATGGAATCGCTTCGCGAGAAATCCTATTAAAATCTTATTTCAAAATCAATAATCCAAAAACAATCAGCAATTGATGGAATCGCTTCGCGAGAAATCCTATTAAAATCTTATTTCAAAATCAATCAAAAATCTTAATTTATTGATTTTAAATGATTTTTATTTTGATTTTTGGAAGATTTCTTGCGAAGCAATCCTAAACAATCAGCAATTGATGGAATCGCTTCGCGAGAAATCCTATAAAATCTTATTTCAAAATCAATCAAAAATCTTAATTTATTGATTTTAAATGATTTTTATTTTGATTTTTGAATGATTTCTTGCGAAGCAATCCAAAAACAATCAGAATAATTCCTCTATATTTCGGACGACTATCCCCAACCTAAGCAAAAACGCCTCTTCGGTGGCAAAACCGATGTGCGGCAACATAATGAGATTGGGTGCGCCAAGCAAAGGATTTTCAGGCTTCAAAGGCGGTTCGGTACCGTAAACATCGGTGGCGGCAGCGGCAATTTGGCCTTGCTTCAAAGCCTCGGCCAAGGCCGTTTCGTTCACCACAGGGCCGCGAGCGGTATTAATTAATATGGTGCTTGGTTTCATCAGGGCGAAGTCCTTCGCGGTGATGAAGTCGCGGGTGTTGGCGTTCAAGGCGATGTGCAGGGTGACGATGTCCGATTCCTTCAACAAAGTCTCCTTGTCGACGAAAGTCACGCCGGCGACTTGTTTCGGGGTGCGGTTCCAAGCCAGCACCTTGCAACCGAAAACGTTGGCAATCTTGGCCACGCGCTGCCCGATGTTGCCCATTCCGATAATGCCGATGGTCTTGCCCCCGATTTCGCGTCCGGGCATAATGCCCTTGCGGTTGCATTGGCGCGTAATCGCATCGTTTTCAAGCACTTTACGATAAAGGTCTATCATTAATGCGATGGCCAACTCGGCCACGGCCTCGGTGCTGTAACCTGCCGCGTTTTTCACTACGATGCCGCGACGCTCACATTCCTCCAAGTCGATGTGGTCCAAGCCGGTGAAGGCGATGGAGAGCATTTTCAGGTTGAGGCAAGCGTCGAGGAAGTCCTTGCGCAGCGGGATGTTGCTTTCGATGACGACTTCCGCACCTTCGGCGCGGCGTTTCAGTTCGTCGAGGTTCTCGTTGCGGTCGGGATAAACAATCACCTCGTGGCCAGCCTTTTTCAGGCCTTCGCAAGCGGCCTCAATCTGGCTGACTTTCAAGCCCAAAGGCTCCAAAAAGACGATTTTCATTTCGCGGCAATCATTTCGATTTCGACCAAGGCCTTCTTAGGCAGCTCCTTCACGGCGAAGGCGGCGCGGGCGGGATAGTCGCCTTTGAAATACTTGCCGTACACTGCGTTCATCTCGCCAAAGTAACTCATATCAGCAAGATAGCAAACGGATTTCACCACATTGTCGAAGGTGCAGCCCGCCTCGTTGAGGATGGCTTCGAGGTTTTTCATGCTTTGCTCGGTTTGGGCAGGAACGCCCTCGGGCATTTCGCCCGTTTCGGGATTGATGGGCAGTTGGCCCGAAATGTAAACGAATCCGTTGGCTTCAATGGCCTGACTGTAAGGCCCGATGGCTCCGGGAGCCTTTGTCGTTGCGATAACTTTTTTCATTGCTGTTGATTTTATTGAAAAATTGATGGATTTCTGAGTGCAAAAATAAGAAAAATGTTACTTTTGCAAGTTGAAATATTTAACTGCGTTGAATCAAAGATTTCGACAAGCCTAATATCCAATTCATTCATTATGACATTCAAGGAAATACTTCGCAAACTCAACAACCGCTATATGTGGGCCACATTGGCCTTTTTGGTGGTCATCCTTTTCATCGACCAGTTCAACCTGTTCGAGCAACTCCACCTGCGCCACTCACTGAACGACCAAAAACAGCAAATCGAATATTACGAGGGCGAGATTGCCAAAGACAAGGCCTACCTCGATGCCTTGAAGAACGACACCGCCACGATGGAGAAAGTGGCGCGCGAGCAATACCTGATGAAACGCGACAACGAAGTGGTCTATCTAATTGAGACTCAAGAATGAAGCAGGCCTTCCGCATCAGGATTCTTCCCCTTATTTTGCTCCTTTTTTTGGCGGAAACCTTGTTTTCCCAAACCTTTTCCCTTAGCGGCAAAGTCACCGACGAGCGCAACCGCCAGCCTTTGGCTTTCGTCAATGTGGTGATTAATGACGGGCAGCACGGCGTCATCAGCGACATCGACGGACGCTATGCCATCAGCCTTGACGAACCCATCCTGAAAGTGAAGTTTTCGTCCATCGGATACGAGCCCAAGGAAATCACCTTGCAGGCGAACCAAAAAAAATGCAACATTGCGCTCACGCCCAAGACTTTCGAGTTGGGCGAAGTGACCGTCGAGGCCGGCGAAAACCCCGCCCATCGCATCATCGACAGCCTCTTGGCACACCGCAAGGCCAACAACCCCAATTCGTTAGGCTCCTACCGCTACAAATTGTATGACAAGATGGTCTTCACCATCGACAGCAGCAGTTTCGGACAAGCCGTCGCCAACGACACCATCAAAGAGAGAAACGACCTCAAGATATTCGACAGCATCCTGAAAAAGAGCGACTTGATGGTGATGGAAACCGCCTCTGAGGTGTTGTTCAAGAAGCCCGACCGCAAACTGCAAAACGTGCTTGGCACCAAAGTGGCCGGCATGAGGGAACCGACGTTCATCTACTTGGTGAACAGTATGCAAAGCGTCAGTTTCTATGACGAAACCGTCAGCATCACTGGCACCGACTATGTGAACCCCATCAGCCGAGGCAGCAAAACGCATTATTTTTTCACCTTGGAAACGGTGGAACCCATCGGGCAGGGCGACTCGCTCTATGTGATTTCGTTCCATCCCATGCGCGGCAGCACCTTCAAGGGCTTGCGCGGCACCATGACCGTCAACAGCGACGGCTGGGCATTGCAAAGCGTGAAGGCTTCGCCCGACGAAGACGGTAGCATCTTTTCCGCTGACATTCAGCAACTTTACCAAAAAGTGGAAGGCCAATGGTTTCCGAAGCAACTGAACACCAACCTGAAGTTTCCGAGCATGATGGTCAGCATGGATGGCGGCAGTTTCCCTATGGTCGCCATCGGGAAAAGCTATTTGAGCGACATCGAAATCAACCCTGAAATCAGCAACCGCGTGTTTTCCGACATCGAAATCAACATGGATGCCGATGCCGCCTACCGCGACGAAACCTTCTGGAACCAACACCGCATTGATTCACTAACCGAAAGAGTGTTAGCCACTTATATCCTCGTCGACTCGCTCACCCAAGGCACCAACATTTTTGACCGCGTTCTCGGCCTCACCGACAAAGTGATGAACGAATCGGCCATTCCTGTCGGCCCCATCGACCTCGACTTGGGCAAAATCATTAACATTTCAGGCTCGCGAGGGATTCTTTTCGGCCTCGGCCTCAGCACCAACGACAGGTTTTCGCGTTGGCTCAGCCTCAACGGGTCTTTCGGCTACTGGACGCGCATCAAAAGATGGGACTACGGCGGCGGACTGCAAGTGAAACTCAACCGACAGCGGCAAATGGAACTCGGGATGAAATATACCCACAAGTCGGAGCCTATCGGCGAGTTTGGCGGCCTGCTGGAGATGGAAAGCGGCTCCGTGCTCTCCGCTCCCAACTACAAATACACTTTTTACGAAAACGTCCACACCACCAGCAAGCGCCTCGAACTCTCTTTCGCGACCCGTTTCGCCCGCCATTTCAAGGCTTTCGTAAACCTTAGCACGAGCCACAAACAATACAACATCAACTTTGGTCTCAACCCCTCCGACACACTGAAGGAAGGCCGGTTCACCCTTGCCGAAGTCAAACTCAGGTTTGCCTACAACGAAAAGTTCCTCAGCACCCCGCAGGGCATCCGCTCGTTGGGCACGCTCTACCCCATCGTTTGGGTTTCGTACCAGCACGCCTTCCCCAACCTTTTGGGCGGCCAGTTCGAGTATGATCGCTTCAAATTGGAAGTCTCAAAGAATTTCTACACGCATTACCTTGGCGTTTCCAAAGTGATTTTGCAAGCCGGCTATGCCACGGCGACCTGTCCCGTGATGGAAACTTTTAACATTTTGGGCACTTACGACAAGTTTGGACTCTACTCGCCGGGCAGTTTCAGCACCATGCGTTTGGACGAATTCTTCTGCGACCGTTTTGTGGCACTTTACCTGAGCCACAATTTCAACGGAATGTTGTGGAAGACTCATTCACAATGGTTTAGCCCACGGCTTTCCATCGTCACCAACCTCGGTTGGGGCGACATGAAGCGGGCCGAAAACCACTCCGACAAGAATTTCAAGACGATGGAGAAAGGCTATTTTGAGAGCGGTTTCGTCGTCGATGGGCTGTTGGCCACGCCCCTGACGAAAATCGGCGCGGGCGTGTTCTATCGCTACGGGCCTTACAGCCTGCCCAAGGTTTGGGACAATTTTGCTTGGAAATGGAGCGTTTTGTTGAGTTTATAGTTGAGGGTTTAGAGTTGAGAGTCAGTTGAAAGTTGAGAATTGAAAGTTGAAAGTTATGAGGAAAATAGATTTGATGATTATAGGTTTGGCTGTTTTGGCGTCATGTGGAAAGCAGCCCGAAAAAGTCGTCCTGCAAGGTTTGGCGCAAGGTTCTTATTATGCCGTCACTTATTATGATGAGCAAAACCGCAATTTCCAGCGCGAAATCGACTCGATTTTTCATGCTGTGGATATGTCGGTCAATCTTTGGGTGGACAGTTCGATTATCTCGAAAGTCAATCGGAATGAGGAAGTTGCATTGGATTCCATTTTCATCGACAACTTCAACATCGCACAAGAGGCTGCACGACTTTCCGACGGCTATTTCGACCCGACCATCTCCCCCATCGTGGCGGCCTGGGGCTTCAGCTACAAAAGCGGCGACAGCCTCACACCGCAATTAATTGACAGCCTGCGGCAGTTGGTCGACTATCGGAACATCCGAATCGAGAACGGGAAAGTCGTCAAAGAAAACCCTGCCATGACTTTGGATTTCAACGCGATAGCCCAAGGCTACACTTCCGACTTGATTGCCCGCTTCCTCGAAAGCCGGGGCGTTAAAATTTTTTTGGTCGATACGGGCGGTGAAATCATGGCGCGGGGCGAGAAACCCGACGGCAAGCCGTGGATTGTGGGCATTGAGAAACCTGCCGAAAACATGGACTCGGAGCGCATCGTGCAAACCCGCATCGCCTTGTGCGACAAGGGATTGGTCACCTCGGGCAGCACCCGCAAGTATGTGGAACGCAACGGCAAACGCTATTCCCACTGCATCAACCCGAAAACAGGCTATCCCGTTGAGCATCAACTGCTCAGCGCAACCGTCATGGCCGAAAATTCCGTTTGGGCCGATGCCTTAGCCTCCATTTGCATGGTGATGGGCATGGAGCTGTCGCTGCCGCTCATCCAAAGCATGGACGGTGTGGAGGCCTATTACATCTTCGTGAACGACCAAAACGAACTGGAAACCTTTGCCACTGAGGGGTTTCGTGTTCTATAGTTTGAAAAATGGTTTTCACAATTCCTTGACTTTCCCGAAAAATCCCCTATCTTTGCAGCCGCAAAATGTTCTATCATCAATATTTACAAACAAAATCAACCCTAACCATGGACAAGAATTTACTTCAAAAAGCAAAAGCACCCATGATTGCCTTGATTTATACCAAAAACATCATGAACAACAACCTGAAAACCAAAACAAAACGCGCCGCCGCGCTGCTCTTGATGCTCTTGATGCTCGCGCCGCTTGCGGCTTGGGCGCAAAACCCCGACTGCAACGGGCCTATCGCCATTACCGCCGATGCGCCTTACTTTGAAGGCTTCGAAAGTCCTACAGGAACCAGTATTTTTGAAGATGGTCCACTGCCCGGCTGCTGGGAAGCACATTCCACAGGCTGGACAACTCCCGCTCCGCATAACTGCAACAATGCCAACTATGCCCACAGCGGCTCGCAGAGTTTGGCCTTTTATACGGCTAACAGTAGTGATTATGCCGTTTTGCCGGAGTTCAGCAACCCCATCAGCGACCTGCAAATCAGTTTTTGGATGCGGACAAATACTGATACTGACGGTCAACTCCAATTGGGCTACATCACCGCTGAGGACGACGGCACCTGCAACACCTTTACACCCGTTGCAACCTACGCCAACTCTGTTGACTATGTGATGCGCACCAGCGATCTGCCCAATGTGCCAGTAACGGCTGTGCGATTGGTGCTCAAATGGGAAAATTCATTTGCAAGTGTTCTGCGATGTTTCATCGACGACATGACGGTTTCCATCAATCTTGCCCTCAAGCCCACCGAACTGACCTGTACCGAGGTAACCGGCACCTCCGCCACCCTCACATGGACTTCCTACGCCGAAAGCTGGCAAATCATGCTGAACGACGACGAGGACAACCTCATCATGGCCGAAACGAACCCCTTCACGCTCACCGGCCTTGTTTCCGAAACGCTCTACACCGCCAAGGTGCGCTCCTATTGGGATTCCGACAACCAAAGCGAATGGAGCGACGCCATCTCGTTCATGCCCACCAACAATCACTACATCGGCTCAGGCGACGGCACCACCGACTACCTGCCGCTCAACAACTACTACAAATACTCACTAACGCAGCAAATCTACACCGTTGAGGAAATGGGCGTGCCCGGCCTCATCGAGAGCATCAGCTTTTTCAAGAACAACGGAAACCCGTGCAACCGCAACATCGACATCTACATTGTGGGCACCGACAAGAGCGAGTTTGAAAGCACAAGCGACTGGATTGCCGTGACCGAAGCCGACCGCATGTTCAGCGGCATGGTGAGCTTCGCCAGCAACGACTGGACCAACATCACCTTGGACTTAGGCTTCGTCTACGACGGCACACAAAACGTGGCCATTATCGTCGACGACAACACGGGCAGCTACACAAGCGACACGCCTTTCAAGGCCTTTGCAGCCACTACCGCTCAAGCCCTCTATTTCAACCACGACAACATCAATTACGACCCGACGGGAACCCCCGGCAACGGCAGTGCGACCTTGGAACTCAAGAACCAACTGCGCCTCTTCAAGAGCGAGCTGAGCGACTGCATGAAGACACAGGGGATTGTCGCCACCGAGGTCGGCCCCGACTTCGCCGTAATCGACTGGGTTGAATACGGCACTTCCGAGAGTTGGCTTGTTTCCTACAACGGCGTGACCGTAGAGGCCGACGAGCATCCCTTCACCCTCACCGGCCTTCAGCCTGAAACAGAGTACACGATAGCCGTCAGCCCCACCTGCGACACGATTTGGAACAACACCGTCACCATCACAACCTTGGAGACCTGCCCCATGCCTGTCGTCACCCTCGGCACGGTGACCGCCACCACTGCCGAACTCTCATGGACCACCAGCTTTTGCGAAGGATACACCGTAGTGTACAGGGAATCAATCGTAAGAGTCGCTGGAGAGTGGCAAACCCTCAGTGTGGACGAAGTTGCCGCCACCCTCACCAATCTCACCCCCGAAGCCGACTATGAGGTGAAGGTTGTCCCGGACTGCGACCCAACCAAGGAAAGCACCATACTGACCTTCACCACGGCCAATCCTTGCGAAGCGCCCACCAACCTTGCCGTCGGCAACATCACGACTACCACCGCCGAGATCAGTTGGGAAGGTTTCAGCCTGACGGGGTATGAGGTGGAATGTGCCATCCCATCGGGCGAGCCAATGACCCTCACTGTGGAGGAAGGCAACACGGCCACCCTGACGGGCTTGGCCGCCAACACCACTTACGAAGTGCGGGTGAAGGCCAACTGCTACGAGGCGGAATACTGCTTGCCGGTGGTGTTCACCACCGACCTCTGCCTGCCTGAGGACAAGTGTACCCTCACCTTCGTCGTCACCGATAGCCGCGGCTATGGCTGGAATGGCAATGCCATCCAAGTGAAGGATGCCTTGACTGGTGACATCATTGCAACGATTGCCAACCAAAACCTCGACGGTGCTTATGGCGAAGAAACACAAACTATCGTTCTCAACGTGTGCGACGGCCGTGAACTTGAATTCTCATGGGTGGGTAAATACTTTGTTTATGATGTTTCCTACATCGTCACCGACATTAACGGCGAGGTGATTGTGGAAGGCAGCGGCTTAGGCTTTGCCACCTTCAACTACACCGTCAGCTGCACCGTGACCGACTGCCGCAGGCCTACAGCCTTTGCCGCTTCTGAAATCGGCCCCCACAGTGTGGTGCTGAGCTGGACAGAGAACGGCCCCGCCACTGAGTGGGAAATTGCTTACAAGAGCGTAAACGATACTGTAATCAACTATGTTACTGCCACCACCAATCCTTACACCCTCACCGGCCTTGCTCCTGAAACGCAGTACGCTGCCCAAGTGACACCCGTGTGCGAAGTGGACAAACCGAGCATAGAGATTTCATGGACCACCACCGAGGCTTGCCCGAAGCCTTACGACGTGGACATCACGCCTTATCCCTACACTGCCAATGTGGAATGGAGCGGCTGGGGCGAGACTTATGACATCCAATGGGCCGAGCCTGTTGCACCCACCTCTTCAGCCTGGCTGCGATATGACAATGGAAGAGCGGGCATGTTATCTAATGGTGGTGTTAATCAATTTACGTGGGGCGTGATGTATCCCGCCGATTCGCTTCACGACAATGTGCTCACCAAGATTGTCTTCTATGAGTTTAGGAATGCCTTTACTGACAGTATCATTACTCTGAACGTCTATAGCGGTGGCGACACTATCCCCGAAACGTTGATTGGCACCGAAACCATAACCATAAACGGTACTAAAGGAGAGCACGAAGTCGTCCTTTCGACGCCTATCGAATTCAACCCTGAACAGAACTTGTGGATTACGCTCACCGCAACTGGATACCCCGCCGTCATGGCCATGAGTCCTCAAGACGCTGGCATCAACGGCAGATGGTTCCTCAACGGATCCGATTGGATTGACATTGGCACCCTCTTTCCCCCCTCCCCTGGCCCTGTCAATGTCGCTACAAGTTGCTTCGCGATTCGCGGCTTTGTTGAAACCTATGACTATTCCACATGGAACTGGACCACTGAGTCGGGTGTCGCTTCACCCTTCACCATCACTGGCCTTGAAGCCGAGACGGACTATGCCGTCAGAGTGAAATCCAACTGCGGCCAAGACTGCGAAAGCGGCTGGACTTTGGCCTACTTCACCACCTTGGAAGGCACAACCTTCACCAAGGACATCATCGCCCACACCGACAACGGCGGCTGGTATCTGATAGCCTCGCCCGTGGCGGAGGCCGTCACGCCCACGGCGCAAAACGGATTCCTCGCCAACGAATACGACCTCTACCGCTTCAACCAAAGCGCGGAATTGGAATGGGAGAACTGGAAGGCGGAAGGCGAGCACTACCACTTCAACCTCGAAGCGGGCCGTGGCTACCTCTACGCCAACAGCGGGGATGTCACGCTCACCTTCGTCGGCACGCCCCACGCGGCCACTGAGCCTGCCGAAGTGCCGCTGACCTACGACCCCGCCGCCGACTTTGCCGGCTGGAACCTCGTGGGCAACCCCTTGCCGGAAACCGCTTTCATCGACCGTGATTTCTACGTGATGAACGGCGACCGCGACGAAATCGTAGCCGCCGAAGGCAATACCGTTGAGCTTATGGAAGGCATCTTCGTAATCGCCGAGGGAGAAAACGACACCGTGACCTTCACCCCAGCCTCACAAAATGCGATAGCCAACAACGCTTCCTTGGTCGTGAACCTCAGCCAAGGCCGTGGTTCCGTCATCGACCGCGCCATCGTCCGCTTCGACAGCAACCGCACCTTGCCCAAGTTCCAACTCAACCCGAACAACACGAAGGTTTACATCCCGCAAGGCGGGAAAGACTATGCGGTGGTCGCTGCCGAACAAACGGGCGAAATGCCTTTGAACTTCAAGGCTGAGAAGAACGGCACCTACACGCTTCGTTTCGACACGAAGGATGTCGAATTTGATTACTTGCACCTGATAGATAACCTCACTGGCGCGGACTTGGATTTGTTGGCCGTTGAGCCTGTCGAAACGCCAACGAGTGGCAACGGCCCTTCGACAAGCTCAGGGACCGTGGCCTCTTACACCTTCACCGCCAAGACCACCGACTATGCCAGTCGTTTCCGCTTGGTGTTTTCCGCTAGCGATGCAGGCGGGGACGCCTGCGAACCGCCGTTTGCCTACATCAACAATGGCAACATCGTCATCAACGGCACGGGAACCCTCCAAATCATTGACATTCTCGGCAAAGAATTAGTGAGAAAGGAACTCTCAACTTTCAACTCTCAACTTTCAACTTCCAACTTTGCCCCGGGCGTGTATGTGTTGCGTTTGGTGGGCGGCGATTCCGTCAGGACACAGAAAATAGTAATTGATTGATTCATTTGCAGGGCTGCCACGATGTGGCAGCCCTGTTTTTTTGCCTCATTTTTGTGAACGTGCCTTCAAATAACAAGCGCGGCACAGCGGCTCGTAGCTTTCCGTTTCGCCAAGCACCACCAATTTGTCGCCGGCGATGGTGCGGTGCGAAAACTGCGCCTGACCGCCGCAACGCACACAAATGGCGTGAACCTTTGTCACATCCTCGGCGATGGCCATCAGCGTGGGCATGGGTCCGAATGGCTTGCCCATGAAGTCCATGTCCAAGCCCGCCACAATGACGCGCACGCCTTGGTCGGCCAACTGTTGGCACACGTTAGGCAACTCATCATCAAGGAATTGCGCCTCGTCGATGCCAACCACATCGACATCGGTGGCGTAAAAAAGAATCTCATTCGCGCTCTCCACGGGGATGGAGTGCAAGGCCGTGGCATTGTGCGACACCACATCCTCCTCGCTATAGCGCGTATCCACGCCCGGCTTGAAGATTTCCACCTTCAGCTTGGCGATTTTGGCGCGTTTCAACCGGCGGATCAGTTCTTCCGTCTTGCCTGAAAACATGGAGCCGCAAATCACTTCTATCCAGCCTTGCGATTTGTTGTGAGAGTCTTTTTCGAGTATCATTGCAATTATTGATTATTGAGCTTGTCGAAAATAAGGTTATTGAGCTTGTCGAAATATTATGGAAAATTCGTAATTTCGCCGCTAAAATAAAGATAAAAACTATATGAACGACAATTTTGAGAGCCAAAAAGAAAAACTGCTTTCCATTAAGCACGAAATCAGCCTATTATATCAACAAGTCGACTACCTTCTGAGGAACGAAAAAACGATCGGCCTCCTCGATTTGGATGTGTTGATGAACCGCACCCACACCCTTTACGACCTGCTTTGCTCGGTCAACTTGGGCGAGGAACCCGACAATGAAGACCTTCCTTTCGATGCCGAAGCCTTGACCGGGCTGTTTGGCAACATTGAGCAAGAAGCACCTGAAGCGCCCCCCGCAACGGAACCCGAAGCCGAAGAAACAGAGGAAGCCATCGAGGAAAGCGAACAGCCGATGGAGACCGTGGAAACGATGCCCTTCGTCGAGGAACATGTTGAGGAACAGATTGAAATTCAGGAGGAAACACCTTCTGAGGAATTGATGGAAAAGCCTGCGGAAGAACCCATCGAGGAGCTTGTTGAGGAACCCGTGGAAGAACCTGTAGAAGAACCCATTGAGGAAATTGTGGAAGAGCCAATTGTTGAACCAATGGAAGAAACTTTTGAGGAAATCATGGAGGAACAACCTGCGGAAGAAATCACGACAATGGAAACCGAAACGGAATCCTCTGAGGAGAAACAAGAGGAATTGCCCATGAGCGACGATTTCGGCCTGTTTTTCCGTTTCGAGGAAATGCCCGAACAGGAAGCACCCGTCGAAACTCCTCCAACCACGGGGAAAGTGGTTCACGTCATGGAAGCCATTCCCGAAGAGGACATCCCGGAGCGCGACCGCGTGCATGGCGACGAGTTGGTGAAAGACAATCCTTTGGAAATGCCGAAAATGGAGGACGAACCCGTTGAAAGCAACAGGTATGAGGAAGAAAAGCCCCAATCTGACGAGTTGCCGGGGTTCTTCGCTCAGGACGAGGCCGAGTTTGAGTTTGCCACCACTGAAACTTTGGGCGAGAAAATGATGCACGAGGACAACTCATTGGCGGCCAAATTGCAGCAAAACCCCGTCCGCGACCTGAAATCGGTCATTGGAATCAACGACAAGTTCTTGTTTGTCAACGAATTGTTTGGTGGAAGCATGGAAAAATACAACAAATCCATCGAAAACCTCAACGACCTGAAAACTCTGAACGGCGCGATGATTTACCTGAATGAGTTGAAGATCGAGTTGCAATGGAACAGCAGCAACGAGGCCTACCAGAAACTCAAGGATTTGGTTTCCAGAAAGTTTGAATCCTAAACGCCATGTCGAAACTCTATCTTGTGCCCACGCCCATCGGCAATTTGGAGGACATCACCTTGCGGGCCATCCGCATCCTGAAGGAGGTGGACGGCATCCTTGCCGAAGACACCCGCACCTCGGGCAACCTGCTCAAGCACTTGGAAATCAGCAAGCCCATGACGGCCTTCCACATCCGCAACGAGCATCTCGTGGTGGAACGTATCGCCGACCGCATCGAGGCTGGCGAAACCTTGGCCTTGGTCACCGATGCGGGCACCCCGGCCATCTCCGACCCGGGTTTTTTGCTGGTGCGCGAGTGCGTGAAACGCAATATCGAGGTGGAATGTCTGCCCGGCCCTACGGCATTCGTGCCGGCTTTGGTCAATTCGGGCTTGCCCGCCGAGAAGTTCATTTTCGAGGGCTTCTTGCCGCACAAGAAAGGCCGCCAAACCAAGTTGAAGGAAGTGGCCGAATATCCTTACACGACCATCCTCTACGAATCGCCGTTCCGCCTGCTGAAGACCTTGCAGCAATTGGCTGAGGTTTGCGGTGCAGACAGAAAAGTCTGTGTTTCAAGGGAATTAACGAAAATCTATGAAGAAAACGCCCGTGGCAGCTTGGCCGAGGTGATTGAACATTTCTCCAAGAAGGACATAAAAGGAGAAATCGTCATCGTTTTGGAAGGTCGACCAACGATGACCAAAAACGACCTTCTTGACAATGACGATTCTATGGAATAGCTGTTAAATGACGGTTATTTCACCTGCCTTTGGTAGGCTTGCAAACGGGCTTTGAGGCTGTTTTTCACGCCGTTGGAGGTGTAGGTGGCACCGCTCACGGCATCCACATCCTTGTTCAATGCCTCATCAACGGTGAGGCCGATCCATGCGTCGTAAAGTCCGCCTTTCTCCACACGCTGCACGAAACGAGGTGTCTCTTCATTTTCAAGGAGCACCACATTTTTGATGCGGCCTTCGGCATCCAAGGCTATTAATAAAGGTGTGGGACCGTTGAAGCCTTTCACGCCGTCGGAATAAGGCGACGAGTACAATACCGTACCCAACTTGTGGCCTTTCGCGTCCTTCACTTCATAAAAAGCCGTGTCGATGGCCTTGGTTTTGGCGGCATCGCCGAAATAGGGCTGCACTTCCGAAACGGGAAGCTCGGGGAGGTTGGGTCCGCAGCTGCCTAAAGCCACTACGCCGACAGCCATCAGTGCGCCCAAAGTTTTCTTGATAACGTTCATTTTGAAATGGTTTTGAATTTGTGTGCAAAAATACGCAATTCCTCCCAACAATTCAACAATTAAACAATCAACAATTTTTCGACAAGCGCAAAAACCTTTCAACAAAAGCCCTATCTTTGTGCCATCAAAACTTCAGATTATGTTAGTCATTGGAATCGCAGGCGGCTCAGGTTCAGGGAAGACCACCGTCGTCAAGGAATTGGTAAGACAATTGCCAGAAAACTCAGTATCAGTCATTTCGCAGGATGCCTATTATTTCGACAACGGCGACAAGACGCCCGAGGAGAAGAAGCAAATCAACTTCGACCACCCCGACGCCATCGAGTGGGACCTGCTCATCGACCATCTCGACCGCCTCAAGAAAGGCGAAACCATCCCCATGCCGATTTACACCTACGTCACTTGCGCCCGCTCGCAGGAAGTGATTTATGTGCATCCCACCGAGGTCATCATCGTGGAAGGCATCATGGTCTTGACCCAAGAGGAACTGCGCAAACGCATGGACATCAAGGTTTTCGTCGACACCGATAGCGATGAGCGTCTGATGCGCATCATCCGCCGCGACATTGCCGAGCGCGGACGCACTTGGGAAGATGTGCTGCGTCATTACCAGACTTTTGTGAAACCCATGCACCAACAATTCATCGAGCCTACCAAGCGCAGTGCCGACATCATCCTGCCGCGTGGCTCAAGCCCTGTGGTTGTGGATATTTTGGCCTCACGGATAAGGATGCACTTGGGGAAATGAATTTTTTCCGCCAAAGTTTTGCTTCCTGATTGTTTCCGAAAAACAGATTTTGTGTATCTTTGCCACCCGTTTGCAAGATTGCACGGTATTCCATACTTTATCTCTTAAAGCGATGAAAATCAGAATGTTGATTATAACATTATCATGTTTTGTTTGCCTTATGGCGAACCGATGCTGCGTGTCGTCGGAAACGCCCAATCTGTCTAAAGAGCTGAAAAGCATGGAGAAGGAAATCCCGTTGCCCTACAATGACAACTTGGCCGAAATCCTGAAAACCCGCTCCTCGAAACCCGTTTCGACCGTTTTCTTGCAATACGAACCCTACCTCGATTCAGCCCTGACGGAAAGGAAAATGCCTTTGGAGCTGAAATACCTCCCATTGTCGCTGAGCGGAATGAGGACGGATTATCGCCAAGGCGACCGCTGTGGCTATTGGGCCTTGCCATCGTTGGTCGCAATGAGGTATGGCCTTTCCGTCGACGAGAACCTTGACGAGCGGTCGGACATCCACGCCTCGACGGAAGCAGCCTTGGACTACATCTCCGACCTGCACAAGAACTACAACGACTGGTGGTATGCCATCCTCGCGTATTGCAACAGCCCCTCCTCGCTGAACCAAGTCTTGGTTCACGAAGGTTCAAATCCTTCGCTTTGGGACTTTTACGAGAAGAAACTCATGCCCGACGCCCATGTGATTGCCGATTTCATCGCCTATGTCTATTTGGCCAACGAAGACAGCCTCACCTACTCCTCCGTGGTCGACTACGAGGAGACAACGGTGGCCGAAACCTCTTCCGACAAAGCGGGGCAAACCATAGACAAGGACGACCCATCCATCAGGAAATACAAAATCAGGAAAGGCGACACGCTGACGAAAATCGCGGCGATGTACCATGTCTCGATTTCAGATTTGATGGAATGGAACAACCTGAGTGACGACAAAATTTTAGAAGGACAAATATTGATTATCAAGAAATGAAACCCAGACGCACATTATTTTTCATTTTGGCCGTGATGCTCATTTTGGGAGTGGCATGGTATTTTTTCCCTGCCGAAGGGCTTGCCGTCGGCGGCAAGAACTTGCATTTCCCTTCCTACGCGGAAGACAAGGCGCCACAAGCGGAAGAAGTGGACGTGGACGCCGTTTTGAACAACGTGAACAAGAGTTTTGAGATGACTTGCAGCGACAACCTGCTCGACAGTATGCGCTTTTTCCGCACCTATTTGAAGGAAAACCCCAACCGCATCTACCTCCCCAACGACGACTACACCTTCTTCGACACCCTGTTTTCACAATTCGAGCAAGCCGGTGCGCAGGGCAAAACCTACCGCGTCATGTATTACGGCGACTCGCAAATCGAGATGGACCGCATGTCGTCGGTGTTGAGGCAGAAATTGCAGGAGTTTTTCGGCGGGTCGGGGCCCAACATGGTTCCGGCCATCCAGCCCGTGCCTACCATTTCGGTGGTGCAACGCGCCTCCAATCTTGTGCGCTACACCGTTTATGGCGACGCCAACACGCAAAGGGCTTCGCACAACCGCTACGGGGTGATGTCGCAGTTCAGCCAAGTGGTGGGCAGCGGCACCATTTCATTCACGCAAACCAACCATTCACAAGCCTTCGACAAGGCCAAGGAAATCTCCACCGTTTCGGTGCTTTTGGGCCGCAACAGCAAAAACTTCACGGCCACACTGAAGTGCGACAACCTTCCGGCCCAACCCAAAACACTTGCTGCCAGCGACAGCGTCACGCTCATCACTTGGGAGCTTCCCGCCAACGTGAAGAGAGGTTCCATCGACTTGAGGGGCAACGCAGAAATCTATGCCGTGTTGCTCGACGGCGAGCCGGGCGTGGCCATCGACAATGTGGCCTTGCGCGGCTGCACAGGCACCATCTTCACCCGCATCAACGAGGCCACTTTGAAGCAGTCGTTTGAACTGTTGGGCACCCGCCTGATTATCATGCAGTTTGGCGGCAACCGTATGCCCGGTATCTCCAATTCAAAGAACATCACGACTTATATGGCCGAGCTTGAAAAGCAAATCGACTACATGAAGCGCGTCGCGCCGAAGGCCACGCTGCTCTTCATCGGCCCCGCCGACATGGGCAAGAGCTACAACGGCAAGATGGGCACATGGAAAGGCCTCCCCGAACTCAACGATTCGCTCCGCATCATGGCCCTGCGCAACAATGTGGCCTATTGGGACATGTTCAACGTGATGGGCGGCGAAGGCTCGATGGCCCAGTGGGTGAAGCACAAGCCCGCCTTGGCCGGCCCCGACCATGTGCATTTCACCTTCAGAGGTGCTCAGGAAATCGGCTCCGACTTGGCCAAGTCGTTCACCACTTATTATGATTTCTACAAACTGCGCCAGCGCGTGCCAAGCGAAAAGGTCATCGAATTCATCAACCTCGACCAAAAGGAAGATTCCATCCGCACGGCAGGCCGCATAAGGATGCCTTTCTACAAACCACCTTTCACCCTGAAAAAATAATGAAGAAACTGCTGGTTTTCATAGGATTGGCTTTGGCTTGCAGGCTGCTCGTGGCTCAAACTCTGCCTTTGGTGAAGTTTGTGCCCGACTACCCCTTTGCCCATTTCGAAAACAACCGGCTTACATATCCTGGCGACAGCTTGCCGATGGAACGCTTCTTCTCCAAGATGGACTCGGTCGTGTTTCTCGGCGAAGGCAACATCAGCATCATGCACATCGGAGGCTCGCATGTGCAGGCAGGCATATTTACCCAACAATTCCGCGACAACTTGCTGAGCATCAGCCCCGACCTGATTGGCGGAAAAAACTTCGTATTCCCTTTCTCAGCAGGAGGCACCAACAATCCTTCGCATTACATCGTCCGCTCGACAGGCAACTGGAGCTATTGCCGCAACGCCGTCCGCCGCGAAACCGACAAGCGGATGGGATTGGCCGGCGCCGCCATCACCACCACCGACCCGATGGCTACCGTCAGCATCGTCACGAGGGAGAAACACCCTACCAGCCTTACTCCCAATTACGACTTCAACAGGGTTACGGTAATCGGCTTTTCGGAAACGGACAATGTGGTGCCCGTGGTCAGCTACGACAGCAGCTTGTTGCAAGGCCTGTACGACGAGTGGAAATCGACCTACACCTTCCTTTTGCCCGACTTTACGGATTCCATCTGCATACTTTTCGATTCCGTCCCGGGCGAGTTCACCCTGACGGGCGTGCTGCTCGAAAACGACATGTCGGGCATCAGCGTGCATGGCGTGGGGGTGAACGGGGCCAGCGTTCCCTCCTACTTGCGCTGCCACGATTTTGAGCGCGACCTCAAACTCATCAAGCCCGACCTGATTATCTTCAGCATTGGCATCAACGACGCCGCCGACACTGGCTTCAACAAGTCCTACTTCAAGCAGAACTACAAAGAGCTTATCAGCATCATCCAAAGGGTGAATCCCGATTGCGCCCTGCTCTTTGTGACCAACAACGACAGTTTCAAGAAGATAAGAAAAAACAAATACCAAGTCAATCTGAACGGCCCTGTGGTTGAGGAGGCTTTCATGGAGATGGGCAAGGACTACAATGCCGCCGTGTGGAACCAGTTCGACATCATGGGCGGACTGAAGTCGATGGAGGAATGGGAGAAGGCGGGGTTGGCCAAGAAAGACAAGGTGCATTTCACCAACGAGGGCTACAAGCTCTTGGGCGACTTGCTTTACAATGCTTTGATTACCCGATATATAGAACATGTCCAACTGAACGCAAAACGACCCTGATAATGACCTTTAATCCCGAAATAGCGTTGGACTTCCTGACAAAAGTCTTTTCTTTCGACAAGGCTCATCCCTTGCTGTTCACCCAGTTTTATTTCTGGGCCTTTTTCGCCGTGGTGTTCGCCTTTTTCTCCATGTTCAGGAACAAGTGCCTGCTGCGCAACTCTTTCCTGTTTTTCGTCAGCCTGTTCTTCTACTACAAGACCAGCGGACTCTTCATATTAATCCTGATTTTCATCACTTTATATAATTTCTTTGCGGGCAAATGGCTCCATTCGCGAAAGAGGGACGGCACGCGGAATTTTGTGCTTGGGCTTAGTGTGGTGGTCAATTTGTCCTTGCTTTTCTATTTCAAGTACGCCTATTTCCTGACCGATGTAATCAACGACCTCTTAGGATTGAAACTCCATGTGTTCGACGTGTTCTCGTGGGTGGGCAACCAAATCACGGGCGACAACCGCTTCAGCGTCGACAACATTCTGCTGCCCGTGGGCATCTCGTTCTATACCTTCCAGGCCATCAGTTACATTATGGATGTCTACCGCAAGCGGATTGAACCCGTACACAACATTTTCGATTTCGGCTTCTATGTGAGTTTCTTCCCGCAATTGGTGGCAGGTCCCATCGTGAGAGCCAACGAGTTCATCCCGCAACTCCACAAGAAATACTTCCTCAGCCGCGACCAGTTCGGCATCGCCGTGTTCTGGATTATGAACGGCTTGGTGAAGAAAATCGTGCTCAGCGACTACATCGCCGTCAACTTCATCGACCGCGTTTTTGAGCAGCCTTTGATGTACACGGGCTTCGAGAACCTGATGGCGTTGTTCGGCTATTCGTTGCAAGTCTACGCCGACTTTTCGGGCTACACCGACATCGCCATCGGCGTGGCCATGCTGATGGGTTTCTACCTGCCAAAGAACTTCAATTCGCCCTACAAGGCCAAGAATCCGGGCGAGTTTTGGAAACGCTGGCACATGTCGCTGTCGCGCTGGCTGCAAGATTACCTCTACATCCCGCTCGGCGGCAACCGCAACGCCACTTTCGGCTCGTTCTGCATCATCATTATGATTGCCGCCATCGCCGTGTTCCTTTCCAATAGTCTGTGGGTAGGTGTAGGTGTGGGCGTAGTCGCCTTGATTGTGGGAATGGTGGCCATTTTCAAGCCTGAAAAACGGAAGAAAATCACCACCAACATCAATGCGATGGACACCATGCTTTTGGGCGGCTTGTGGCACGGTGCCTCATGGAATTTCATGATTTGGGGCGGCTTGAACGGTATCGGCATGATTTTCTACAAATTTTGGAGAGACTGGAGCGTTTACGGGCGCACCTTGTTCATCATCGCGGTCTCTTTCTTGCTGAGGGTGTTGTGCATTTATGTGCCTCAACCCGTGTTCAACATGCTCTTTGTGTGGTGCCTGATTGTGCTGGCTGGCAATATGTTACGGATGCTCTACAACCTGTTTGGCGGCAAGAAGGCTTGGCAATGGCTGCAAGACGCTTGGGCCATCTTCCAGACTTTCACCTTCATCACCTTCACACGACTGTTCTTCCGCAGCGGCTCCAACCTCGACCCCGCCGAGGCCAACGAAACGGCGTGGAACACGGCCAAGAGCATGGTCAACCAAATGGGCAGCCGTTGGGATTTGAGCCAAATTCCAGATATTGTTATCCACTATCGCAATGTGTTCATTCTCATTGTGATAGGCTTGATAATACATTGGTTGCCCGACAACTTCAAGCGGCGTTATCGCATTTGGTTCGCCAAGATGCCCCTGCCGCTGATGATTGTGGTTTGCGCCATCATCGTGTTCGTCATCTACCAGTTCATCACGGCTGATTTACAGTCGTTTATCTATTTCCAGTTTTAGAAAACATCGTTTTAGGTCGGCGGTAACCCCTTTTTTAAACCACTTACCGCCGAGTATTTTTTCAGAATACATGGCGGTAACTCGAAAAACAATCAATGCGTCAAAATTTCCAGCCCCGTTTCCGTCATCAAAAACGTATGCTCCCATTGCGCTGATGGCAGTTCGTCCTCGGTGATGACTGTCCAACCGTCGGCACTGTCGACGAAGACTTTCCATGTGCCTGTATTAATCATCGGCTCGATGGTGAACACCATGCCCGGCACGAGCAACATCCCCGTGCCTTTCTTGCCGTAATGCAGCACCTCAGGGTCATCGTGGAATTTCAAGCCCACCCCGTGTCCGCAGAGGTCGCGGACCACGCTGAAACCGTTCTTATGCGCGTGTTGCTGGATGGCATTGCCAATGTCGCCGACAAAACCGAAAGGCTTGGCGGCTTCCATGCCGATATACAGACACTCCTTGGCCACATCAACTAATTTTTTCTTGCGGTTCGAGGTCTTTCCGATGATGTACATGCGCGAGGCATCGGAATAATAGCCGTCCAAAATGCTGGTGACATCCACATTGATAATGTCGCCTTCCTTCAGGATTTCCTTCGCCGACGGAATACCATGACATACCACTTCATTAATGGACGTGCAAACGCTTTTCGGGAAGCCTTCATAGCCCAAGGTGGCGGGGATGGCACCATGCTCGATGGTATAATTATGAACCAACTCGTTGATTTCCAATGTGCTCATTCCTGCGTGGATTCTCTCCCCAACAAGGTCGAGGATGCCTGTTGTGATGACACCGCTCCGCTTGATGCCTTCGATTTCTTCAGGGGTGCGGATGAGGCTGCGCTTGGGCACCATTGCGCCTTTGGCCTCCAACGCCATCACCTTTTTGTCCAATGCTGTCGGTTCCTGTCCGGCCGGCACACGCCATTTCTTACGCCTGTTAAACATGTTGCTTGAATTTTGGGCTGCAAAAGTACGGAGATTTTGGGAAAGTATGAATCTCAGGTTCAAATATCAAGTGGAAAAATATTGGAAACTATTGCTTGGCTTGCAACTCCAACATGATTTCATCCACAAGATAAGCGTCGCTCATGTTGTGCAGATGGTACATCTTTTGGCTCAGATAACGATAGGTGTCAGAATTATAGAACAAGCCAAGGGCGCGTTCTTGGGAAATGTTCAGTGTTTCGGCAAGCAACGACACCACCCGCGAATATTTCATCTGAAGCAATGTTTCATTAATCAAAGGATTTTCAGCCATTTCCATCCTCCTTCCGTATTACAACCGCTTCCACAAAGTGCAGATAACGGTCTATCACAGCCTGATTCAAGATGCAAATCTGGTTGTTCGGTTTCTCATATTGCAGTCTTTTCAAAGCCACTTCTTTGGGAATCAATTCGGAGAGATAAAGTTCCAAGGTGTTGAACACATCGTCGTTTGCAACCCCGCCTTCCACCATGTCATATCCTTCCCAAAGCCTTTCGCCTCGGCGGTTGGCTACGATAAAATCGAGCCATTCGCTGTTGTACCTTTCGAATTGCAAGAACTTATAACCGGAAGAAACGGCTTGTTCTTTGTCAAATTCATAAACATTGAGTATCTGAGTCTTGCCTGCATTAAATGGTCTTGCCGCCCAAGAAATTGCCTGTTCCTCCAAATCGGTGACATAAAAACTTTGTCCGAAATCAAGATGTGGCCTGCCAACATGCACCAGCGGCTCTTTTACCGTAGCGACAGATCCATGATAGACTTTCATGCCACGGCTCCTTTCTTGCGGACGAATGTAGGATTGATCCGGGCGAGATATTGTATGATTTCGTCAACGATATACTCTTTGCTTTGGGTGTGCAGCGTTGGGAAACTGGGATAGAGATACCCGGAAATGCCGTTGGCTTGCTGCAGTTCCCGATACACTTCAGCACCCGAAACACCCAACCGCAAGGCTGTGTTTTCTATGCAGAAGATGACAAACTCCGTTTCCCTTTGCGCCTGATTCATGGATGTTTCGCTTTTCAATGGTGCAAAAATAAACAAAATCCAGCAAATTCCATCATCATGTAATATTTTATGCCAAAATCCAGCGAAATCCGGCTTTTTTTTTCGACATTTCGCAGGCTTCTGACGGGAGATGTGCGAGATCATAGGAACGGCGTAAAATACACAGGCAGGCAACTTGTTGCTCCGTCTTTCTGATAGTCTTTCGTGTAAAGCAAAATCCGTTTGTCTATGCGTGAGGTGAACTTCTCACAGAAAGCGTCAAGTGATTTGTGCGTCTTGTAGCTTGACGACTTAACTTCGATAGGCACAAGTTTGTTGCCGCGAGAAAGTAGGAAATCAACCTCGTAGTTGTGCTTCTCGTCTTTCGGAAAAGTGTAATAAAACAATTGGTTTCCAGCACTTGCCAGCATCTGTGCGACAAGATTTTCATACACATAGCCTAAGTTGGCTTTCAGTTTGTCGCCCAACAATTGCTGATAAATGGTATTCTCCGTAAAAGCCTTGTCCCAAAAACAAAGCGTCACAAAAAGGCCTGTGTCGGCAAGAAAAATCTTGAAGCGTCCTAAGTCCTTGTTGAGCGACATGCCCACATTTGGGTCGGTGCAATGATAGGAAAACAAGGTGGTCTTGCTTTCCGACAAAGCCTGCAACAATTCCGTCATTTTGTTCTCCGACTGATCACCTATGACCGCGTAGGGCTGATAACGGGATTGGTTTCCACTAAGTTGGGCAGGAATGTTCTGAAACAGACGCTCCGCCTTGCCGGTTGGGTCCAGTTTTTGGAAATCCTCCAAATACAAGCTGATGATCTTTCGCTTTGTTTTGTCAACAAGACTGAGGTTGTTCGTTTCGAGGTAAGTATTCACCGCCTGAGGCATCCCGCCCACAAGCATAAACAGACGCAAATCGAACATTGCCTTTCTATGCGACGGTCCCAAAGCCATTTTGGCATCATACCACTGCCTCAACAGCGGAATCGAGACCTCGTCGCCCAGCGCCCAACGAAATTCCTCGAAGTCCATCGGATACATGGTAATTCTGTCTTCCTCGCTTGGAATGGTGATTTTTGTGTTCTTTCTGATGCTGATTAGGAAGCCTGTTTCAATGTAGTCGTACCTGCCATCTTGGACAAGGTACTTGATGGCTTGCCGTGCCAACGGACATTTTTGCACCTCGTCGAATATAATCAGTGACTTTCTCGGTTTCAGCACAACCTGATAGTGTTGTTGTAGGCTCAAAAAGATTCTGTCGAGGTCTGTCAAATCTTCAAACAAGTCTTTGATGCGTTTCGGTACCTTGTTGAAATCGACAAGTATGTAGGTGTCATACTCTTGTTGGGCAAAATGTTCAACCAAGGTTGATTTGCCGACCCGTCGGGCACCTTCCACCAAAACAGCGCTTCTTCCCTTGCTCTCATTTTTCCATGTCAGCAATTCGTCATACAATTTGCGCTTAAACACTTTTTCCATGCATTAACTATTTGATAATCCGCTGCAAAAATACAAATAAATCCGCTGACCCGCAAATTAATTTCATCAATTTATCCGCTGACCCCGAAATTTTGTTAGCAGAAATATCCGCTGACCCCGAAATTTGCAGCAATTTATGCCAAAAACTATCGAAATCTGTCTTTTTTTTCGGGATTTCGCTGGTTTATGACGGGAAAATGATAGATAATTACTGCCACAGAGGTTCTTGCTGCCAGCCTTTTGGGAAGCCCATGGCGTTGACATCAATGGAAGGATAATCAGAGAGCAATCGAATCAATTTGTCACGCATATCGTTCTGAGGGGAGATTACATCAAGGAAGTATTTGATGATACAGAGATTGAAATAAATTCGCAACGGGTCGGTGGCCAAAGTTAGCCAAGCTCCACTCATACGGTTGGGCAGCATTGAGCGAATGGTATTCTGCTTGTTCCACACACGGGCATGGTGGCAACATGAGTTGCGTGTCAGCGTAACGATGGTGAGCCACGACTCGAAAGGTGCAACCTGCAATCCGAACTTCTGTGAAATGCTTTTCTTGATTCGAGGTATCTTGATATTGTTATAAATGTTTGTCATTACTCCAAATGGTAGCACTTCGGCCAAAATCCAAGCTGGCGGATAGGCATCTGAATAAGATTGTTTAAAATGGACGATGAAGTCCTCCCGCGAGCGATTGATTTCGGCATCTATCAGCGTCATTGTATGTGCAAACTTGCTACGATTAGTGAAGTTGGCCCCATCAGTCATCCAGAAAGGATTGCCTGTTAGTTCGCTACCAGTGTTGACAATGGCACTGCGAACAGCCACTTCAATTTTCTCAATCTCGTTGAAAATAAACAGTCGCAGTTTCTTGTCGAAGCGATAGAGTGTCATCACCTGATCAAATGTAACCCCTTGTTTATATTGATGTTGCTCTTTGGGCATCTGAAGCAAGGGGTACATATAAGCAGACAAACGATAGTATCCAATGTATTCGAGGTATCGCTCGGCTTTTGTCGGGTCGTCGATAGCAAGTCCCCTTGACTGCAATAAGATTACGAGGTCATGTGGGTTAGTGTATGTTTTGTGAAAGGGAACTCGATTAGCCATAGGTATAAAAATAAAACGACCCGCACATTTGAGCATCGTTGAGAGGCTTGGCGGGTTCTAGTGCTGCAAAAGTACAAACTTTTTTCCATCCCGCAAGTATTTCGGTGAAAAAAGTTTTTCGATTGTTTTTTTCACACGGTTGTCAAACGACGACTTTATTTGCCAAAAACCAGCGAAATCCATCTTTTTTTTCGGGATTTCGCTGGTTTCTGACGGGGAAATGGGGCGGATAACCGTTCTATCGGCAGGGGTGAAATACGATGGACCCCTTGCCTCTCAGAATGGCGATAAATGTGACATAAGCAAGTGGTTGCCACGGTGTGACAGCCCTACACCACCACGCTCAGTCGGCCTTCTTTCCGCAATGTCTCCATTGCCTTGTATAAATCGCTTAATCGTGACATAAATGTTGTTTTTTTATTCACTTTTCGTATTATTCATCTTGTCGGCTACTTCTTTTGCTAGCTCCTGAATACAAGATATTGTACAATCCATCTCATCTTCGTGCTCACAAATGTAGTTTTGCACAACGTTATCACGCACCAATTGTGATATTATATAAAACTCCATCATGGTAAGAAATGAAGACAAATTGTTTTGTAATTTATCAATTTCCGTCTCATCAATCTCTTTCTTGTTGTTAATTTGGGATAAAACGTCCTCTAACTGATTAACTAATGTCTCAGTTATTCGACGTAAGAATGGTTCATGTTTTAACTGTTGACTTTTGTATAAAAAAGAGAAATCCAACCCCATCAGTTCCCTTTTTAGCAATTCTGACTGCTCTATGGGAATATCATGCCGATATAAAGAAATTTTCATGTCATTTATTAATACTTGAATCCTCTTGTAGTCGTCAAATCGCATTTTCGACAAAATAGATTGTGCTTCAAATATCAATCCTCTAGCGTGACGTTCATCATTACTGTTTTCTATTGTGGAGTTTATGCGAATTACGACATTGATATTAACAACCGTTAATATCACAGTGATGATTCCGTTAAACATCAAGACATAAAGATTCCAATCATTCAAATCATTTGATATCCTACCGTTAAATACAGTATGATAACAAAGGAAAACTATGCAATTTGCTATAATGCATAAAACACAAACAATTTGCAATATTTTCAGCCAATTATCGGTTAACCATTTCATTAGAACAAAGATTAATTAAAATTATCATACTCCTCCCTCGTTATCCCCGTCCCAGGATCCACTACCAGCACCTCGTCATAGCTCAGCCCGTACAGCTTGTAAACGAGAAAGTCTATCTCCGCCTCCCACGCGCCCGTGTCCGCCTGCGGGTCCGCCTTCTTTGCAGCTAAAATCTTGTCTACTAAAGATATAAAACATTTTTGTTCATTGTCTGAAATTGGCTTGATTGGTAATTCTCCAACACTACGAGCTTGAATTTCGGAAAATACTTTTTTTGTAGATTTGTGCTCGGTCACATAATAATAATTAAGTAAGCGTGAATTCAATAAAGCAAGAAGGTATTTTAATGATAATGTCTGGGCTTCTTTAAGCGTTACAACAACTAAAGTGTTTAGAGCATAATATTGTTGATTGTCATAGGTGAAGATTAAGTTTGAAGATACTCGTCTGAAAAACAATTTCTCAGACACTTCAAATATTGATTTTGTCTTGCAAGAGTGAATCCTGTCTATATTATAGTCTAAATATTCTCCTGTCCAATGGATAGAATACTTGTTTATATTCCTCCCGTCAAGTAAGGGATAGCATTGATTGCCAATATTTGATTGCTTTACGGAAAGGGATTTATCACCTTTTAATGCAATTGCTTGGTTGACATTGCAAATATTATTGAGTTTTATTGTATTATTGGAAATCTTTTCATTCAGATTGTTTGAATTGAAATTAAACGAACAAATAGGGGATCTTAGGAAATCGCGTTTGTGTTTTTTGCATTTTAGGATATTATTTGTCACATCACTTACATAATATGATATTTCAAAATCGTCTAGCTTTTGCTTTTTAGCTATGAATGTAACATTTTCAACTACAGCATTTTCAAATGGCATTTTTTCATAAAAAACCACTTTTATAAGAAACATATCTTTTAATAACAACTGACGAGTATCCTTGTAATATTCTTGTGTTAAAATTGTATTGGGAATAATATAGGATAATACTCCGTTGGTGGTTGTCAATTCAATTCCAATATGAGTGAAATATATAAATGTGTTTTGTCTTCCTGCGGAAGTTTTGTATCTATTTTTCAAATAGTTGCGATATTCTTTGGATGCAGATTTATCTTTTGAAAGCTGGTGATACGGCGGATTCCCAATCACCACATCAAAGCCATCGCCTACTCCGAACATCCACTCGGGGTCGAAGAAGGGAGAAGATGTGTGCTGGTCGAACATATCCCAGAAAGCTAATTGTTGGGCTTCCTCGTTGCCGATGGAGCCGGATTCTTTCAACATCTCGGCAATTTCCGTGCGCAATGTGGCCACGCGCTCTTTGTATTTACGCTTGGTCTTCACCGTCTTGGCGCCGAAAATGCGATGCTTCGCCTCTTTCAGCTCCTTCTCTTTCTGCTTGATGGCCTCGGAGTCAAAAAGATTGGCCTCTTTCTTCTCCAAACCGATCAAGGTGTTGGCCGCCACAAATTTGGCTTCGAGGTTGGGCAACGGACGGATACCAAAGTTATCTACGGGATTGTTATTGGTCTTTTGGTCCACCACCAACGAGATGAAGAAACGCAATTTGCTGATCTGTATGGCGATGGGCTGGATGTCAACACCATAAATGCAGTTCTCAATCAGATAGAGCTTGCGGGCGTAGTCGGGACGGTTGATGCTTTCGTTGAAACTGCGCTCAATGTCGGCCACCATCTCGGCACGCTCCTCGTCGGTAGCATTGCGGTAAACTTCTGAAGTCTCGCTGATGGCATTCTCCACCATAATCTCTTTCCATAGGGCATTGTTGGGGTCAATGCGGTTCAAAACATGAACCATCTGCTGCAACATACCCATCGGGAAAGCACCGGAACCACAGGCTGGGTCAAGCACCTTGCAGTTGTATAACGATTGCATAATGGCCTTCTTCTGGCCGGCGGTCAATTCGGGCTCAATATCGTTGTATTGCACCAATTGTCTCAACATCGGTTCCATTTCGTCTCCGACAGAACGTTTGAGATGCGCCACAAGACTTTCGTCCACCATATACTGCACAATTTCACGCGGTGTGTAAAACGAACCGGTTTGCTTTCGTGCGGTGGTCTGCGTTTCTGGGTTGTACGATGCCAAAAGGTTTTCAAACACTTTTCCGAGGAGCTCGGGGTCAAGCGACACTTCCTGTTCCAATGGCGTGTTTTCCTCAATGGTGAAGTTGTAATGGCTCAGGATGTCTATAATACCCTTTGCACTCACTTTTTTCTTCTTGGCGTCACCATACCACTCGGAAAGGTCGATGTTACGGCCTACGTCTTCTCCAAAGAACAGGTAGTCAGGCACGACGAGCTGGCAAGAAATGTTCTCGCGGTCGGTGAACGCATCAATGTAGATGCCGTTGTCCTTGTCATCCAAACAATCGAAAAGTCCGCCATTCAAAAACGGAACTTTTTCGTTGGCCAATTTCACGAATAAATCGGGATTGATAAACAAATCCTCATAGCGCATCAACTTGTTGTTGTCATAATCACTCCGCCCGTTGCGGAAACGTCGTTCCGAAACGGTTTCTTTCCCTTCGGGCGTGATCGGACTGTTGAGCATAGCGAAGAATAGGTTTTGCAAAATCCCCTTGTAGTAGTGGCTCTCTTCCGATTTGCCAAACAGCGTGACTCGTGCATTGGGGGAGAAACCCTTTATGAGGTTCTCGGCAATGAATCTCTCATCGAAAAACTCCTCGGGGATAAGATGCCTTTGCTTGAGGAACCATACAAAGATAAGCCGAGTGATCAGGCGAATCATCGCCTCTGAGTTATATTGCTGGTTGTCAGTTTCTGAGGAAAGGTCGTTGGGGAAATGCACCACCTTAACCGCCCAAGCATACCAATCGGAGAGCTCGCCATAGAACTTCTTGGTCAGCAGTTCGCTGGAGAACACCTCCATCCAATGCTTGTAGAGTTCGTCGAAAGTGGAATAGACTTTGTCGCGGATGGAGTTCAGAATGTCAATGTGCCCACGATGCGCGTTCTCGCAGTTGATGTTGCGCAAGATGCTTACCTTGCCCAACTTCTCGCCGCTGCGCCATTGCTGGGTGTATTCGCTGCGCTCGCAGGTGGACAGCGAAAGTTCGTGGCCTTGCCGGATGAACAGGATGACGGGCTGGGCTTTGGCAATGCGGTTGAACACGCGCGTTAGCGTGGCCGCCACTGTGCGTGTGACGTTAGCGTCAGGCTTCACCTCCACGGCAAACACAAACAAGCCGTTGTATCTCTCTCGGTCGGCATCGCTCAATGCCGAAGCCAAAGAGACGCTGTCGGGTTTCTGCTGGAATGTGCGGTCGTCAATCTGGGCCACAAACCAGGTGCCCAACACCAAATCCAACGCCGCGTCCGCTGCTTTCGAAAGTTTGTCGGTACTCAACTGGCGGGCATTGATGGCTTGAGTCGCACCTTTTGTATATCGGATGCCGAGTTCGTCGAGCAGGGATAAAGAGGCCTCGAACAGCCCCGTGTTCACAAATCGTTTCAAACAATCCTTCATAGTATATGGTTCTTCGTTTTTCATTCTTCAATTTTCATTTTTGACACATAATCCCAGGCGATGAGGTCGTATTTGGATATATTGATACGTTCTTCGATGCTTTCATCGGGATTGCCCTTAACGACAGCATCTTCATTGCCATTCAGCAAATTAGAAATGTTGTTCACTATGGCTTGTGCTGCTTGAGGAGTGAACCAGTCCGTAATCACCTTCGCCAGTTTCTTCAAGGCATCCACATCAGCGGCCAAAATGTTTTGGGGCAAGAAGGTGTTTTCTTTCTTGTGCTCGCTGAGCAATTTCAAGACAATGGCCTTGTCGAATTCCTTGAACCGGGGTTGTTGCGAGGCATCGATAGGCAGGCAAAGCAGATGGAAGTTTTTTGTGTCCTCGCGGTGGCGAAGCAAAGCCACAATACATTCGGAATAGTCAGCGTAGGGTTGCAATGCTTTCCAACGGAAGCCCGAAAAGGCACCATTGGGGATATGCTGGAGTTGTTTCACATGACTTGTGTCTTCAACATATTGTTCTGCATCAGCCTTAAACTCAGAGAGCGACAGCAGGTCGAAGGTAGGCGTGCCCATATCTTCAATCTCACCCACTTGGTCATCGTGAATCGACTTCAAACTTCGGGCATCCTGTTCTTGACGGAATTTGTTGTTTTGTTCCATCTCCTCAATTTTCTCATTGGCTTGCAGTGTTTCGGATCCAGCCACATTCATTGCCACCATACGGTTGCTTACACGGTCAGATAGGTTAAGGTACGACTCAATGTCTTCCGATGGCCAGAAATTGACGCTTTGGATGTTGGCATTTGGCGACCCGATACGGTCAATACGACCAAAACGCTGGATAAGGCGCACGGGATTCCAATGGATGTCGTAGTTAATAACCGTGTCCGCATCCTGCAAGTTTTGTCCTTCGCTCACGCAGTCGGTAGCAACCAGAATGTTGACAGGATTACGCAACTGGTCTTGCACTTCCTGATATGACGATGATTGGGAAACCAAATTGCGCCATATCCCATAAAGGTTCTTGCTGTCATATTTGTCGGGAATAATGTTGTTAGCATTGAATAAACCGTCCCATTTCCTTTCCATAAACAGCTTGCTGAAAGGCGCAAAGCGTTGCAGCTTATGTTCCAATTCGTTGGTACTGATATCGCCTGTGACCAACTCCACGCCGCTGAATCGAGTGGAAATGTGGTCGTAAATGTATTTTGCAGTATCGGAATATGAGGTGAAAAGAACGATTTTGCGACCGTCGCGCTGCTTCAAAACTTCAACGAGTTTTTCCAGTTTGTCATCCTTTCTTGTCCCAGCAGCAATTTTGTTTTCATAGTCTTTCAGATTTTCTATGAGTCGGTTCAAGATCTCAATATCCCTTTGCAAATCGTTGATGTAGTCATCAATACGCAGCATCTTGTTGAAATCGATGGCACGTTTGCCACCGGTTTCAAGGTCTGCTTCTTGGGTTGTATCGTCTTCATCATCAAAATCTGCATTGACACGTTGTTGAGCCAACCCCAACCATCTTATGTGCAAGTCCCTCACCTTGGTCAGAGTCGACAGACAAGATTTCCAACAACTTTCCAAACGTTTGATGAACAATGAAACCATCATTCCGGCCAACGAAAGCTCACGCAAGGCATTGTCATCCCAATCAATCTTTCCTGCATTGGCTTCTTTGATGGATTGCTTCACTATCCAGTTTTGAACAATCATTTTTTGTAATTCATCGCTTCGGGTTTCGTTTTTCACCTTGTCCAAGGCAAGGAAGAGGGATTCTTCATCGACATTTTCAAGTTGATTGCAGATGTCTTTATTTTGATAATTGTTTTTCACCAAATCCCAAACGAATGTTGCTCTTTGTATATAATAATTGCTTGATTCATAATTGTATTGTGTTGGTTGATAGGCTGTTAGACGAAGGATTTTCATATCGTCGTACATAGCATCCATATCCTTGTAGATGCCAATATTGCGTATGCCAATGTGTTCGTTTTGAGGTTTGAGTTGGGTGGGGAAGGTCAAGCTTGGCTCGTATGAAGTCACAAAAGCACGGTTGCGTGCAATGATAAGTTCATCTGTGAGTTTGAAGAAATTGGAGACTCCTTGCAGTTTGTCGCGCAAAGTGTTCACTGTGCGATTAGGCTCTCTTGACCAAGCGGTATATCTTGAATTGGCTTGTTGGAAAATAATGCGTAAGGGGTCGTTCTCTTTATCGGGGACGTGCAGGTTGAACTCGTTATAGAAGTGATTGTTCTCATTGTAGCCAATCATTTTAAACTGATTGCGAATATCGACGAGACCTGTGTTGATGGGCGTGGCCGACAGCAGCAACACTTTCACGGTATGCCCTCGTTTCGCCGACTCGTTGATGATGTCGTTGAGTAACATCTTGTAGCGGCACGACTTGTCGTTGCGAAGGTTATGACTCTCGTCAACGACAATGAGCATCTTCTCATGTGAGAGGATGGTGTCTTTCGTGATGTTATCTCCGTAATTGCTTAATCGGTTGTCTTGCAAGTCCGTATGGCATCGTACCATGAATTCAAAATGGTCTTCCTCAAAGCGGGAATTAGCATTGACCTTATATCTTGTCCAGTTGTTGCGCAACTTTTTGGGGCAAAGGATAAGTGTATGATAACCATTGTTTTGGAAATACTTGATTACGCCGAGAGCAGAAAAGGTCTTGCCGAGACCAACAGCATCGGCCAGTATGGCACCTCCATAACGAGTGATAAGCTTCACCAAAGAAACAACGCCGCTCTTCTGGAAATCGAACAAAGTGTTCCAAATCTTCGATTTTTGCAGAAACTCCATATCGCGCTTATACTCGATGGAGTCGTTCATCTCAATATCGGCACGGAAAAACTCAAAGAGGATTTTGTAATATATCTCTTCGGGCGTATAGGCTTTGAATATTTGTTCGATTTGTTTGATAAGATACTCTTTGGCATTTTCTGTTTTCTTCTCAGGAAGTTCTATTTTAGCCGAAGCAACATTTTCCCAAAGGTCTTTGAACCATGCCTTCAACTCCTTTACGGTTGCATTGTCGCGACCCGTCTCAACAATATTCAATTCAACATTGGAACTGGCTTTGATTCCCAGACCCGCCTCTGTGAGGTTGGAACTGCCCATGATGGCATAATCGTGAGCAGCATCGGACCTGTCTTCAAAACTATATGTCTTGGCATGGCAAAATGCGTTGTTGATAGTACGCACTTCCACGGATTGTTGCCTAAGAAAAGCCAATGCGTTTTTTGCATAATTCGACAACAGGAAGGCCGTTTCGAGGGCTCCATCGCCTTGTAGCAAATCAATGGCTCGCTTTAGGAAGTCCTCGTCACGGGTCATGTCGTGAATGTCACCCAAAACGAGGCGGTATTTGTTTTCCATAGAAAGTTCTGTGAATAAAATGTGTAAAGCAGCCAAAGAAAAGAATCCAGTGACAATATCCATTTTACCAGTTCTTCCTTTATTTGGGTTTGAATAGTCGGAAATGCAATCCCAAACGGTTTTGATGGATTTGTTTGAGCCATAGCTTTGTTTGTTGTCGATAAGCATGTTCGATATTTGTTGGAATAAAACAGGTTGCAAAGATATAAGATTTGGCTAAGAATTGCAAGAAAAAACAAATGAGTAATTCATGGCATCGCCAAGTTCAGAATGCCACATACAAACTTATACCAAATGGCGCGGCGGTAATCAGCGTGAGGTAAAGGCTTTGCTTTGTCCTCGTTTCGCGGCGGAAAGTCTCCAATCGGTAGGCCATCTTCCTCGATTCCTCTTCCGATAGGCTGTATTCCTTGCCTGAGTATTTTATTTCGCAAACATTGACCACATCGTCAGCGCGGTCAATAATCAGGTCGATTTGCGCGGCGGGCGTGCTTTCCTTGCTCCGCCAACTTATATGATTTTTAGCCAAAACTATGAAAATTTTGGACTTTTGGCTAAAATTAAGTTTCGTGGCGACAAATGTCCACAACTTGAATTGGCAAAAACTCACTTCGCAATCACAATCCCCAACTCCTTATTAATCTGTTTGCGGATGTCGTCGAGGTCTTTCTTGCGTTTGAGCAAAATGAGTTGGTCGTCAAGGTCGGATGTGGCTTTCAGTTCCTCTTCAACGGCCTTGCGACGGTCTTCGATGATGAGGTCCTTGTAGCGGTAAATCGAGGATAACACGGTGGCTCTCAGCACATTTTCCTCCTGTTTGACGAAAATGCCGTACTTTTCCCACTGGTCGAGTTTGTAAGGCGACGAAAGCAGGTCGACGGCGAGTTGAGCGATGGTTTCGTCCTCGTGAGAAACAAAAAATGAGTCGTCGGGGATGCGACCTTCATCAATGGCACGGTCGAAAATGTCGAAGATTTTCTTGTTGACGGCGTTGGTGAAAACGAAACCGTCGTTTTTCAGGTCATCAACAATGAATTGTGCCACAGAAACTTGCTCGTAAATCCTTTGCCCTTCTTCGTCGATGCGCTCATCCGTAATCAATTTGGAGCCGTAAAGCAGCAGCAGTTTCACCAACTCGCGCTCTTGGTAATAGCCCGCAGGCAGTTGGTCCTCAAGCAGTTCTTCCTGATTTTGGGATGGTGACTTATCAGTCTCTGGTACTGTGTTGTTATCAATTCCTAAAGATTTTTTGAATTTTGCTCGAAGAATCTTGTTTAGTTCATTGATAAGAGTCTGTTCAGGTATGTCTAATAATTGGCTACATTCTTTTACGTAGGAAACGCGATATATGGCATCGGGAATAATAGAAATGGTTTCAATTATATCACGGATAACTTGTCCGCGCTTGATGGGATCATTTTCTGCATCCTTCAACAACAATTCCGTCTTGAAACGAAGAAAGTCTTTGGCGTTATCTTTTAAGTAATGGGTGACATATTCCACCGAAAAATCTCTGCCAAAAGTGTCGGGGTCGTGTTCGGGTGGCAATACGACAACACGTACACTCATGCCTTCGGAAAGAATCATGTCGGTGCCGCGCAAAGCCGCATGAATGCCCGCCGCGTCGCCGTCGTAGAGCATGGTGATGTTTTTCGTGTAGCGTTTCACGAGGCGAATTTGCTCCATCGTGAGCGAAGTGCCGCTACTGGCCACCACATTCTCGATGCCGATTTGGTGCATCCGCAAAACGTCGAAATAGCCTTCCACGAGGATACACTCATCGTTTTTCGCGATGGCGTTTTTGGCGAAATAGATGCCGTAAAGCGTCTGTTTCTTGTCGTAAATCTCCGATTCAGGCGAGTTTTGGTATTTTGGACTCTTCTTATTGTCCACCATGATGCGGCCACCAAAACCGATAATGCGCCCCGTCAAATTGTGAATGGGAAACATCACACGACCATGGTAACGGTCATAAATACCGTTGTCGTTTTTTATGGAGAGACCGATTTGCTCCAAAAGTTCTTCGGAATATCCGTGTTCTTTGGCATAGATAGTGAAGGCATCCCGTTGGATAGGATTATAACCGAGATGGAACTTTTCGATAATGGGATTCAAATAACCTCGACCATGGAAATAATTGAGTCCAATAGTTTTACCTTCCTCAGTATTCCACAAAGTATCAACGAAATACTTGTCCGCAAACTCGTTGATGTTGAACATCTTTTCACGGGTTTGCTGCTGCATTATTTCCTCGGCAGTTAGTTCCTTTTCTTCATACTTAATATTATATTTTTTTGCCAAATAACGTAATGCTTCCCAATAAGTGAGATGCTCGTGCTCCATAAGGAACTTGGCCGAATCGCCGGCCTTGCCGCAGCCGAAGCACTTGAAGATGTTGCGCGCGGGATTGACGCTGAACGACGGTGTCTTTTCATTGTGAAACGGACAATTGCCCCACATATTAGAACCGCGCTTCTTCAGTGTAACAAACTCTCCCACAACCTCCTCGATATGAGCGGCTTGCAGGATTTGTTCAACCGTTTCCCTTGGAATGGCCATGCTGCTAAATTTTCGGCAAAGTTAGTGTTTTTGTCGGCGAATTAGTCGGATTAAACGAATTTTTTCAGCAAAATGAAATTCGCAGAATTCGTTCAATTCGCCGTTGTTTATATCGGCGAATTATGCGAATTAAACGAATTATCCGTTTCAATAATAATTCGCAAAATTGGCTTAATTCGCCGTTGTTATAAAATCCTTTGCCGATTTGTTACCATTTTTGGGTGCAAGGGATTCTTTTGTGCTCCAATGACTTTTTGCCAAAGTTAATCAAGAGTCCTAAATCCATTCCGCTGGCTTTTAGATAGTTGTAAACTTGTGCATAATGCTCATCCGTAATATCAGAAACGGCTTTCAATTCGACGATGATTTCATCGAAACAAACGAAATCTGCACGAAAATCTCTTTCTAACAATTGACCTTTGTAATGGACATGGAATGTCTTTTCGCGTTCGTAAGGAATACCTCGCAATTGGAATTCAAGCTCCAAAGCCTCTTGATAAACTGGTTCCGTAAAGCCGCAGCCAAGCACTTTGTGTACTTCCATCGCTGCCCCGATAATTCTGTAAGATTCTTCTCTGAATAAAATACCTTCTTCCATTTTTCTGCTTTTTGTTTTTGTCGGCGAATTTTTCGAATGAAACGAATTATTCTTGTCCCAAAAGAAATTCGCACAATTTGTTTAATTCGCCGTTTGTTTATTTTCGCGGTTGTTAATGCGCTTCGAGCCAGTTGTTTCCCGTGTTCATCTCCACCACCACCGGCACCGACAGCGGCAAGGCGTTCACCATCTTATCATTGACGATGGCTTTCAGCGCGTCAAGTTCGTCCAAGTGCGCATCAAAGACCAGTTCGTCATGCACTTGCAGCATCATCTTCGACTGCATTTTCAACCGTTGCATCTCTTCGTGGATGCCGATCATCGCAATCTTGATCATGTCGGCACTGCTGCCTTGGATGGGCGCGTTGATGGCATTGCGCTCGGCGAAGCCGCGCACCACGCTGTTGGCTCCGTTGATGTCGCGCAAATAGCGGCGGCGGCCCAAAATGGTCTCAGCATAGCCGCGTTCACGCGCAAGGGCAATGCTACGGTTCATGTATTCCTTGATGCCCGCATATTCCTCGAAATACTTCTTGATGATGTCGGCGGCTTCGCTGCGCGAGAGTTCCATCCTTTCGGCCAAGCCGAATGCCGACATGCCATAAATGATGCCGAAATTGACCGCCTTGGCGCGGCTGCGCTGCTCCTTAGTGACCTCATTCATAGGCACATGGAACACCTTGGCAGCCGTGGCCGCATGGATATCGTGGCCGAGGTTGAAGTCAGCGACCATGGCAGGGTCTTGGCTCAAATGGGCGATGATGCGCAACTCGATTTGGCTGTAGTCGGCGGCAAGCAATGTGTATGCCTCGCTACGCGGCACGAAGGCGCGGCGAATCTCGCGGCCTTGCGCGGTGCGCACAGGTATGTTTTGCAGGTTCGGGTTGTTGGAACTCAGTCGTCCAGTGGCCGTAACTGCTTGATTATAGGAAGTATGTATCAGTCCGTCCTTCGGGTTGACCAACGCTGGAAGCGCGTCAAGGTAAGTCGATTTCAGTTTGGTGAACGAGCGGTAGTCCAAAATCTTCTGGATGATGGGATGCTTGTGCAAGAGTTTCTGCAAAACCTCCTCGCCCGTGGCATATTGTCCGGTCTTGGTTTTTTTGGCCTTCTCGTCGATTTTCAGTTTCTCGAATAGGACTTCGCCCAATTGTTTCGGCGAAGCTATATTAAAAGGTGTGCCCGCCAAAGCATAGATTTCTTCTTCGATTTTTTGGATTTCGCCACCAAAATCCTCGCTGATTTGCTGCAAGTTTTGCGTGTCGATGCGCACGCCGTTGGCCTCCATTCGGCTCAGCACGGGCACGAGCGGCATTTCGATTTCGTAGAACAGCTTTTCCACGCCGTTTTCTTTGAGCAGCGGCAACAGTTTTTCATAGAGTTGCAAGGTAATGTCAGCGTCCTCGGCGGCGTATTCCTTGACCAAATCAATGGGGACTTCGCGCATGTTTTTTTGCAGTCGGCCCTTGCCAATCAAGTCCTCGATGGGGATGGTGATGTAGTTGAGATAGACTTCGGCCAAATAGTCCATATTGTGGCGTTGTTCGGGCTCCAAAAGGTAATGCGCTAACATCGTGTCGAACATCTTGCCTTTCACGTTGATGCCGTATTGCGCCAGCATGGAGATGTCGTATTTCAGGTTTTGCCCGATTTTCAGGATGGTTTCGTCCTCAAACAAAGGCCTTAGCAATTCCAGTTTTTTCTGGCACTCCTCGCGCTCGGCGGGCATAGGCAGATACCAAGCCTCGTGCGCCTTTATCGCAAACGAAACACCCACCAAATCAGCGGAATACACATCCACATTGGTCGTTTCCGTATCAAAAATGAATTGCTTTTGCGACTTCAATAGTTCCACTAAGACCTTGATGTCGGCTTCGGTTTCCACCAGTTTGTAGTCGTGCTGCACCGTCTTTGCGGAGTTCTTGTCGGAAAACTCCAGCAGACCGTTGTTGTCGTTTTGATGGAAGAGGTCAAACTCACCAGAGGGAGTGGAGGTGGAGAACAAATCGGGTGTTTGACTTTCCGCAGTTTCCCTGGATTGCTTCGTTCCTCGCAATGACGGTGAGGCTGATGTCCCTGAGCCTGTCGAAGGGCCGTCCAAAGTGGATTGTTTTCCTTTATAATCCTCCAAGAATCGTTTGGCGAAAGTCTTGAACTCCAATTCCTCGAACAAGGCCATCAACGCGGGCAGGTCGGGTTCTTTGGCTTTCAGTTCCTCTTCATCGAACTCGACGGGCACTTCCAAATTGATGGTAGCCAGCATTTTCGACATCATTCCTTGCTCGGCAAAGTTGATGACGTTCTCTTTTTGCTTGCCTTTTAGCTCGTCGGCGTGGGCGATGAGGTTTTCCACGCTGCCGTATTTTTGCACCAATTGCGAGGCAGTCTTTTCGCCAATGCCCGGAATGCCCGGAATATTGTCGGCGGCATCGCCCCAAAGTCCCAAAATGTCAATCAGTTGCTTAGGTTCTTGTATGCCGTAGCGTTCGCACACTTCCTTTGGTCCCCAAACCTGCGCCGGCTCGCCGAATTTGGCGGGTTTGTAGAGCAAGACTTTGTCCGTAACGAGTTGTCCAAAGTCCTTGTCTGGGGTCATCATATAAGTGATAAATCCTTGTTGTTCAGCCTTTTTCGACAGCGTCCCAATCACATCGTCGGCCTCGTAGCCTTCCACGCCATAAATCGGGATGTTGAAGGCCTCGATAAGCCTTATTATATAAGGTATGGACTCGCGAAGGTCGTCGGGCATCTTCTCGCGGTTGGCCTTGTATTCGCTGTATTCGGCCTGCCGTTGCGCGGTGCCGGCCACGTCGAAGGCCACGCCGATGTGGGTGGGTTTCTCGTTCTTCAGGATTTCATAAAGCGAGTTCAAAAAGCCCATCACCGCCGAGGTGTTGAGGCCTTTCGAGGTCATCCGAGGGTTCTTGTTCATGGCGAAGAAAGCCCTGTAAATCAGTGCGTATGCATCCAAAAGGAAGAGTTTTTTTTCTGTGGTTTCCATCTCTGTTGAATTATGGTGTAAAAATACACATTTTTCAAATTACACAAACTTGTGTAACACAAACTTGTGTAACACAAACTTGTATTAATCGTAAAACATTGATAATTATTCATATACATAACGGTTTTGTGGAAAAATAAAGCTGATTTTTGCCATTTCGGGAGAACTCCAAATCCGATGGGCTTCTGCCCGTGACCAACCAAAAAAACGAAAAAATATGCCGTTACAAAAAAAAGTCGTACATTTGCCGCCGAAAACGAGTATTATTTATTCACTTAAAATTGAAAACTATGCAAGAAATTTTGAATGAAATCGTTCCGATTATCGCCGAAAAACTTGGCGTTGACCCTTCGGAAGTGACTATGGAAGCCAGTTTCACCAATGACCTCGGTGCCGATTCATTGGACACCGTCGAACTGATGATGGAATTTGAAAAGAATTTCAACCTCTCCATCCCGGACGACCAACAAGAAAGCATCGTCACCGTGGGCGATGTCGTCAAACTCATCGAAAAGATGCGTGCTGAAAACAACTGATTTTCAGTTGATTAAAAATCAATAAAATTTAAATGGAATCGAAACGAGTAGTGGTCACTGGCCTCGGTGCCATCACACCCATCGGAAACACCGTCAAGGATTTCTGGGAAGGTTTGGTGAAGGGCAAAAACGGTGCAGGTGAGATTACCCGTTTCGATTCTACTTTATACAAGACGCATTTCGCCTGCGAGGTGAAGGGCTACAACCCCGACGACTTCTTCGACAAAAAAACCGCAAGGAAATACGACTTGTTCGCCCAGTTCGACATCGTGACCGCTGACGAGGCCATCGCCGACTCGGGCATCTCTCCCGAAAACACTGACTTCGACAATGTGGGCGTGCTGCTGACTTCGGGTATAGGAGGCATCAACCATTTCTTCAACGAATTGAAGGAATTTTTCCAAGGTGATTGCACTCCGCGTTTTAGCCCCTTTCTCATCACGAAAATGATTGCCAACATGCCAGGCGGCGTGATTTCAATCAAATACGGCTTCTGCGGCCCCAATTTCGCTACCGTTTCGGCCTGCGCCTCGTCGGCACACGCCATCACGGAAGCGTTCAACTACATCCGCTACGGCAAATGCGATGTCGTCATTGCGGGCGGTGCAGGAGCGGCCATCGGCGAGTGCGGCATTGGCGGCTTCAATTCCATGAAAGCCCTCTCGACGCGCAACGATGACTACATGACCGCCTCGCGCCCCTTCGACCTCAACCGCGACGGCTTTGTCATGGGCGAAGGTGCCGGTTGCCTCGTGCTTGAAGAATACGGACACGCCAAGGCGCGTGGAGCCAAGATTTACGCTGAATTGGTGGGCTGTGGCGCTTCAGCCGATGCCTACCACATCACCGCTCCGCATCCCGAAGGCAAAGGTGCCATCCTCAGTATGCAACGCGCTTTGAAGGATGCCGAAATCGCACCCGAGGCCATCGACCACATTAATACGCATGGCACTTCGACACCAGCGGGCGACTTGGCCGAACCAATCGCCATCAAGGATGTGTTTGGCGAACATGCCTACAACATCAGCATTAATTCCACGAAGTCGATGACAGGCCATCTTTTGGGCGGCGCGGGCGCCATCGAAGCCATTGCTTGTGTGCTGGCCTTGAAACATGGCATCATACCGCCCACCATCAACCATTTCTCCGACGACCCTCAAATCGACAACCGCCTCGATTTCACCTTCAACCAAGCCCGAAAGCGCGACATCCACTACGCACTTTCCAATTCATTTGGCTTCGGCGGACAAAACGCCACCTTGATTTTCAAAAAGTTTGAATCCTAAGATGGCTTTCCACTCGCTTTTCGCACCCAAAGACCCTCTGGACAAGGCTCTCTACGACTATATCCACAGCATTTTGGGCTTCTACCCGAAGAACATCTCTTTGTATCGCGTGGCTTTCACGCACAAATCGATGGCGGAGGAAACGGTGGGCCATTATCGCGTCAGCAATGAACGGATGGAATATTTAGGCGATGCGGTGCTGAGCGTGGCTGTGGCCGACTTCCTTTTCCACACCTACCCCACCCAGCCCGAAGGTTTCCTTACCGAGATGCGCTCGCGCATTGTGAGCCGCAGTTCGCTCAACAAATTGTCGCAAAAATTAGGCTTCGAGAATTACATCCGCCACGCCCCAAACACGAGCAATGGAATGAGTTTCAAGTCGGTGGGAGGCAATGCTTTCGAGGCCTTGATGGGTGCCATCTATTTGGACAGAGGCTTTGAGTTTGCCAAAAAGGTCATCATTGAGCGTATCATTCGGGTACATATCGATGTGGACGAGTTGCAGCATACCGAAATCAACTTCAAGAGCAAGTTGCTGGAATGGGCACAAAGGCAACACAAGCACTTGGAATACAAGTTGATAGGTGAAATTGGTGAAGGCCAAAAGAAATTGTTCCATGTCCAAATCTTCATCGACGAAAAGCCTTACGCCGATGCCCAAGACCGTTCCATTCGCGGAGCCGAGCAACAAGCAGCAGAAAAAACATTCGGAATGTTGCCAAAGGCTGATTAATGCCATCATTAATCGTATCTTTGCGGCATGAATACCAAAGATCGGAAAATACAAATCGCGTCATTCGACGACACCTCGGTCATAGGCATTAATTCGAGCCTGCCCGACTACAAATTGGCTTGGAGCATCAACAACAAGCTCTCCATCGACCTTGTCCGATACGATGACCTTGAGTTTGAGGGGGTTGGCTTCTCTTTTTTCTATTACAATGCCGGCGAAAACTACAATGTCTACAACTTGGTTTCGCTCGTGCGCAAGGACAAGGTGCTATATTCCTTCAATCCCCACCTCGACTATCTCTTTCTCATCCAAAACCACCTTACTGCCGAGCGTCGGCTCCACCTCATCCAGTCCATCCGAGCCGTCGAAGGCATAGGCCATGCTTTCCTATTAGAGAAGGACAAGACCTTGCGACAAGTGCTGGAAACCATCGGCGACTGCGAACAACGGATGATTGACAAGAAGAAGAAACTCAACAGCCTCAACGAAGTGCGCAGGTTGGCTCGCGAGGCTATGAGATAAAAAAACGAGGATAGCAAAACTGTCCTCGTCTTTTTTACTGTTGCTCTACCATTATTACGGACATGGCCAGAACGGAACGCCACCACCGACATGCCATGCATTATGCTGTCCAACATTAGAACCAGATAAAATGTAGGAGAGATTATGTCCATGAAAACGAGGTTTCAACCTAGCAATGGCAGCCTCACGGTCTATATGAAATGTACTCATCATAAGCGCAATGGCATTTTCGTCATGTTCATAGATCCCAGAATAAAAACAAGCACTACCTGATAAAGCACTTGTGCAATAATCAACAGCATAAGGCGTAGGTCCCGAATAACCTGAACAAGGTGGTGTTCCAAACGCATGCCAGTGTTCGGTAGTATTGGGCGGAATACTGGCATTGCAATAAGGACAAATATATTCCAAATCGCGATTACCATAAATAACTGTATCAACCATCGGTGCCTCTCCTGTTTCAAAAATAGTGGGCAAAGATTGCTGAGGTTCGGATTTCTTGCATGAATCGAGAGCCACCAAAGAGGCTAACATCATGCCTGCCATCATTAATGGCATTAATACTCTTTTTTTCATCATAGTTTTATTTTTTATTGATTAATACTCTGTTATTTGTTGTTATCTTGTTGAATACAAATTCATTCTGTCTTTTTGGGGCATCATTTTCCCTATAAACGACGCAGCAAAGATAAGGATAATTTTCATATTGGTATCTTTTTTTTCATTTTTTTTTCAATTTCAACCATTAATATGTGTACTTTTTGCCGAGTAGATTGAATTGAAGGCAAATGCCTCCATAGAAATGCTTGAAATCTTTTAAGCTGGCTTGCAGGCGAAGATGCTGCCAAAGCAACATATCTGTACCAAGAATGAACTCGTTGCCCGTATATTCGGCAATCAACCTTCCCTGCGGGAAGAAAGCTGGTCGGAAGGTAATGCCACCTACTATTCCGTTCCATTTGGAGTTGTAGCCGCGAAGGTAATAGCGGTAGCATAGTGTCACGCCCAATTCATTGCCTCCGAAAGTAAAATGCTTGGTGGCCGCCACATAGAAATTGCAAAAATACAGTTGGACATCGGTATGGCCTGGGAGGTAGCCGGTGGTCAAGACATCGTTGCCCCCGATGGTTATGGCAGGATGGTACTTGCCTTCTTTCAGCGGCCTGATTTTCACCGAAGCATAACGGTCCTTGCTCCAATTAAGGACATGTCCTTGCGCATCTTTGCGATAGATGCGCTCGGTGCATACATAACTCATTTCCAGCCAACTGAAAGGCGTTAAGGAAATATAGTAATCGAAGGTGTGGTATTTTTTCCCATCTCCGGGATAGATGAATCCCGTGTCGGGAGTCATGGCCTTGTTGAGGAAGTGCGCTCCGATGAAGGCATCACCCTCGTGGTTCATTTCTCCTGATGGGACATGCACCAAACCCGAAATGCCTGTGTATTGTTGTGACTTGCCTGTTTGGGGTAGCAGCCATAGCAGCATTAATGCGGCAATGATATTAATATTATGGTGTTTCATTCTTTTTCTTCTTTTCAGTGATGATAAAATCAGGTTCCATAGTATGGCTGCCCCATTGCAACAAGTCACGGCTAAACCAGCCATGGCGTATGTTTTCCTCAGGGTCGGTATGGTACATGCGATTGGAATAGACTTTATACATGACGGAATACGACATTTGATAATTGGATGCCAGACGGAAATTCACTGCCCTATGCTTGCGATGATAGGGCGGAAGTGCGATAACGATACGAAATCCACCATCCAATCCGTATTCATTGCTCCAATGGCCATATACGGAAACTGTGGTGTGGTTGAAGTGGCGCATAGCCTCAGCCTCGATGCCATAATCACGATACAAATACCTCCCAACAGTGCCACGGAATTGCGTGTTCCATTGCGAAAGATAGATGTCGCCACCAACAGTCCAAACAAAAGTATTGGGTTTGTTAATATGGAATGTTTCATTAAAATACATCGTTCCAACATAACCCATCTGTCCTTCAAAAGCAAACCAGCCGCACAAAGGAAGAAAAGCCTTTAAATCCACTCCATAACGGTACATATCGAAAACACCAGCCGATGCTTTAAGATGCAACTTGCTAATACGAAACTCTTTGCTGATGTTGAAAGCACCAATTTGAACGTACTTATATTGTTCGCCATAAGTGTTCACGATGGGCACTACAGCTTGTCCGGCCAATTGCCAATGGTTGCCAAAATTAAACTTGAAGCCTGGGGTAAGTTGTAACAGCACATCGTATTGCCTTTCGAAATGCATGTCACTGAAACCGAAATTAATGCCCGAGAAAAAATCGATGCTGGGAGAAGAGCCTTGCCCCTTGGCCTTGGGCGGACTTGCGCATAGCGAAACCGCAAGGAGCACAGCCACTATCGCGAAATGTCGGAAAAATGGATTGCGGTGAAACATTGCAACAATTTGATTAATAATTTGGCTGCAAATTTACATGAAAAATCGGGTTGTCAGCGAGTTTTTAGTAATTTTGCCAAAAAAATAGGCATTTTTTTATGGCAAAAGATCTCAAACCCCATATCGGCATTTTCGGTCGCAGGAATTGCGGCAAGAGCAGCCTCATCAACCTCCTCACGGGACAAGACATCGCCATCGTGAGCGACACGGCGGGCACCACCACCGACCCCGTCAAGAAAAGCATCGAAATCTTTGGCATCGGGCCTTGCGTGCTCATCGACACGGCGGGCATCGACGACGTGGGCGATTTGGGCCGACAGCGCATCGAAAAAACCATGAAGGTTTTGGAGGAAATCGACTGCGCCGTTTTGGTCATCACAGGCAACAACTTTGAAGAGCCTGAAAAACAGCTCATTGCCCGCATGAAAGCACTGGCTGTGCCGTTTTTCATCGTCCACAACAAGGCCGACCAAGAGCCGTTGCTCGCCGTCTTGAAGGCAATGATTGAGCAGAATTATGGTACTAAAATACTGGATTTCAGCGTTCAAAGAAAGGATGACATTGCTCCATTGGTTGAGGTTTTGAAGAAAACGATTCCCGAAAGTGCCTATCAGAAAGTCTCTTTGCTTGGCGGCATTATCCAGCCTAATGAAGTGGTCGTTTTGGTTTGCCCCGTGGATGCCGAAGCCCCTGAAGGCCGTCTCATTTTGCCCCAAGTGATGGCCATCCGCGATGTGCTCGACAACGAATGTATCTGCGTCGTACTGAAGGAAACCCATCTGAAGCAATATTTGGAAACAATGCCCAAACCTGCTTTGATTGTCACTGACAGTCAAGTGTTTGGCTTTGTGAGCAAAATCGTTCCACCTGAAATCCCATTGACCAGTTTCAGTATTGTCATGGCTCGTTTGCGCGGCGATTTCGACAATTATGTGAAAGGCACGCCGCACCTTTCCGAATTGAAGGACGGCGACACGGTTTTGCTGCTCGAATCCTGCACCCACCACAGCACTTGCGAGGACATCGGGCGGGTGAAGTTGCCTCGTATGATTCTGAAATTCACGGGCAAGGCCATTAATTTTGAATATGTGGCTGGCTTGTCGCCTATCAGCAATCCTGAGAAATACGCCATGGCCATCCAATGCGGCGGCTGCATGAGCACACGCAAACAACTCATCAACCGCACGAACCTTTTTGTGAATCAAGGCATTCCGATCAGCAACTACGGTATGGCCTTGGCTTATATGAACGGCATTTTCGAGCGGGTGATGGAGCCATTCAGGCAAAAATAGCCGAATTTTACGGTTCGAAATGCAAAAACAAGGCCAATTTTTATAGTTGAAAATGTAAAAATTCGAATAATTTTATAGTTTGAAATGTAAAAATATGTATTTTTGCAGTGTCAAATCAAACTATAATGCGTATGGAAACCATTGAAGTGCAACCGCTTTTCGACAACTATCACCGCAAAATCGCCAAGGTCGATCTGAAATTCAAGCGCTACCTCTATTCCCAAATCAACTGGAAGGCCCGGATGATTGGCATCAAAGGGGCGCGAGGTGTTGGCAAGACCACCATGCTGTTGCAACATATCCTTGACAACTACGAAGATATTGACCAAACGCTATATGTGTCGCTTGACGACCTTTGGTTTGCCTCTCACAATTTGATGGAATTGGTTGATTGGGCTGACCGCCATGGCCTCAGCAGGCTTTATCTTGATGAAGTACACCGCTACAAATCCTGGTCGGAGACGCTGAAAAACATCTACGACAACTATCCCGACATGGGCATCGTTTACACCAGCAGTTCGCTTCTTGCCATAGACAATGCCAAGGTTGACCTTTCGCGCCGCCAAACGCCTTACACGCTTTACGGGCTTTCGTTCCGCGAATTTCTTGACTTTGAAGATGTTGCCCATATCAGCCCCATCCCGATAGAGACATTGCTTCGCGACCATGTCAAACAGGCCATGAAAATCACGAAGAACCTCAAAGTAGCTCCCTTGTTCGAGGCTTACTTGAAGCACGGCTATTATCCGTTTTACCGCGAGGTGAGCGATGATTTTCCCATACGTTTGCGCGAAATCGTTTCCTTGGTCATCGAAAACGACCTGCCCGCCGTGGAGAACATTTCTTACGAAACCCTTCTGAAAGTCAAGCGTTTGCTGATGATCATCAGTGAGCATGTGCCTTTCGAGCCTAACATGTCGGAATTGTGGAAACAACTATCGACCAACAATGAATTAGGGCTTCGCATGCTATATTCTTTGGACAAAGCGCAGATTCTTTCGCTGCTCACCTCAAAGACCAAAAGTTACAAATACCTCAGCAAGCCCGACAAGATTTTCCTCAACAATCCCAATTTGATGCATACGTTGTGTCCCACGGTGGAAATCGGGAACGAGCGGGAAACGTTTTTCAACAACCAAATGAGCGTTGCGCACGAAGTGAAATTTCCGCAAAAAGGCGACTTTTTGGTCAACGATCGTTATCTGTTTGAGGTCGGCGGCAAAAACAAGACTTTCGACCAAATCAAAGACATTCCCGACAGTTTTCTTGCCGTTGACGAAACCGAGGTAGGATTTAGTAACCGCATTCCCTTGTGGATGTTTGGAATGACTTATTGAACGAAGACAACGAAAAGTGGTATTATTGCTTCTTTAAATACATCAACAATCCTCGACACCCTTCCGAAACATCCCTCCAAGTGGCCTCAAAATCGCCCGTGTACCACGGGTCGGCCACATCGCTCGGGCGGTGGGTGTAGTCCATCAAGAGGCTGATTTTATGTTCGGTATCCTCGCCGAACATCCGTTTCAGGTTGCGGAGGTTGTTGCGATCCATGGCAACGATATAATCATAATAGGAGTAGTCTTGCCGAGTCATTTGTCGTGCGGTCTTGCCCTCGCAGCCAATGCCGTGCTCTGCCAATTTGCGCCGCGCCAGAGGATATACGGGATTGCCGATTTCTTCGGTCGAGGTGGCTGCCGAGGCGATTTCAAACTGCTCGCTCAAGCCTGCTTCGGCGACGAGTTTCTTCATTACAAACTCCGCCATAGGACTGCGGCAGATGTTGCCGTGGCAGATGAAGAGGACTTTTATCATGTTGAAGTGTTGATTGTTGAATTGTTGAATTGTTATTTTCCAAGCAGGTCATTAATGACGACAGAGGCGCAAAAGATGCCAAAGGTCGCGGGAAGGTAAGAAATCGTGCCGACATTGGAAACCTTGTTCTGCTCATCAACGCCCTCGGTGATGATGGCCGAGGCATCGACAGGCTCGGGCGAGAAGACGACCTTGATGCCATCGAACACGCCCAAACGGTGCAGTCGTTTTCGGATGTAAAACGCCAAACGGCAATGGTTTGACTTCGAGATGTCGCAAATTTCTACCTTTTCGGGGTGAAACTTTCCACCCGCGCCCATGCTGCTCACGATGCGCTGGTTGTTTTGTTTGGCGTAATAAAGCAGAAACACTTTTGGGGCAACCGTGTCGATGGCATCCACCACATAGTCAAAGGGTTGCGCCATCAGGTCGATGATGGCTTGGTCTTTCAGGTATTGGTTGAGGACGGTCAATTCGATTTCGGGATTGATGTCGCGGAGGCGGTCTGCCATCACCTCGGCTTTGGGGCGGCCAAGGGTGCTTTCCAAGGCCAAAAGCTGGCGGTTGCGGTTGGTGATGTTCACCACATCGCCGTCCACGAGGGTCATTTTGCCGATGCCCGCGCGAGCCAATTGCTCGGCGGCGTAGCCTCCCACGCCACCCAAGCCTACCACAATCACATGCTTGGATTTCAATATGTTGATGCCCTCGTCACCGATTAATAAGCGGGTTCTATCTTGCCAGTGTTCCATTGGGTTGCAAAGTTAGTAAAGATTTGTTTTTGTAAAGTAACAATGTCGGTTTCCAGAAGTTTTGCCGCAGTTTCATAAACCTTTTCTATACCGATTTCAGCCATGTCGGTTTCAAAGAAGACATAATCTATATCAATGGTTTTTAGCGAGTTGTAAATTTTCCTGTCGGGATGCAGCAGACTCTCGCCGACGGAAAGAAAAATCCCCTGTCGGATGAGTTGGGCGGCATCTTGCGCCGTGCCGTTGAAGCCATGCACAATCCAAGGCTGTTTCGCTCGGTGTTTTTTGCGCAGGGCGACAATCTCGTTGTGGCTTTTCACATCGTGCAGAATCATTGGCTTTTTCAGGTTCTCCGACAAAACAATCTGTCGTTCAAAAACCTTGATTTGTTGGTCAAAGTCAGCGTGAAACTTGTCCAAACCCGCCTCACCGAGGGCAATGACCTGAGGTCGTTGCAAGTTCTCTTTCAATTTGTTCAAGGCTTCATCAACTTGAAAATCAGCCTTATCCAATGCCCATGGATGAATGCCGCAACTGTAATGGCCTTGCTCGGGACAAGGTTGCTCCAAATCGAGATTGACGATTTGAATTATGCCGTCTTCGGGATTGGTCGAATGTGTGTGAATGTCGATAAATGGAGTTTTCATGCCCGCAAAATTAGAAAAAAATCCCTACTTTTGTGGCATGGAACAGAACCTCCTGCAAACGAAAATCGCTTATCTGAAGGGCGTAGGGCCGAAGAAGGCCGAAATCCTCCAAAAGGAATTAGGCGTGTCCACCTATCAAGATATGCTCAACCAGTTTCCGTTCCGTTACATTGACCGAAGCCAAATCCAAAAGGCGGCCTATATCAACGACGAAAGCGTTTATTATCAGTTGGTTGGAACGATTTCCAACATCAAGATGATTGGCGCACCGAGGGCCACACGTGCCACGGGCGTTTTCACCGACGACAGTGGCAGCATCGAAGTGGTGTGGTTCCGAGGATTGAAATGGCTCAAGAACCGCTTCAAGCCGGGCGTGAAGTATGTGCTGTTCGGCAAGGCAAGCGAGTTCAACCATAACTTCAACTTCGTCCACCCCGAAATCGAGGAGTACGACCCCAAGGACCCACTCATCGGCGAGGGCTTGCAAGGCGTTTACAACACCACGGAGCGCATGAAAGACAACGGCTTGGGCACGCGCACCATCGCCAAGTTGCAGAAACTGATTTTGCAACAGGTGTATGAATACATTCCCGAAACGCTTCCGAGAGAACTTATTGAAAAAGAACAGCTTATCCCACGCCGTTACGCCTATTACCAAATCCACCTGCCGGCCAACAACATCGAAATCCAGCAGGCCACGCGCCGACTGAAATACGAGGAGCATTTCTTCTTCCAACTCAAGTTGCTACGCAACAAAATGCACCGCGAGCAGACTGTTAAAGGTCACGTTTTCAGTGTGGTAGGCGACTATTTCAACGGTTTTTACAACAACCACCTGCCTTTCCCGCTCACCAATGCCCAAAAGCGCGTCATCAAGGAAATCCGCAAGGATTTGGGTTCGGGACACCAGATGAACCGCCTGCTGCAAGGCGATGTGGGCAGCGGCAAGACCATCGTCGCGCTGATGGTGATGCTCCTCGCTTTGGACAACGGCTTCCAAGCCTGCCTTATGGCACCAACGGAAATCCTTGCCACACAGCATTTTGCCACGCTTCAAGAGCAATTGAAGGAAATGGATATTAACTTCGCCCTACTGACGGGTTCCACCAAAACAAAAGAGCGAAACCAAATCTATAAAGGCTTGGCCGACGGCACCATGCAAATCGTAGTCGGCACCCACGCGCTGATTGAAAGCAAAGTGGTTTTCAAGAACTTGGGCTTGGCCATCATCGACGAGCAACATCGCTTCGGGGTGGAGCAAAGGTCGAAATTCTACGAGAAAACAAATATTCCGCCACACACTTTGGTAATGACCGCCACGCCCATCCCGCGTACCCTTGCCATGACGCAATACGGCGACCTCGACGTGTCGAAAATCGATGAGTTGCCGCCCGGACGCAAACCCGTTCAGACTTATCATATTTACAGCGACGACCGCTACCGCATCATGATGTTCATGAAACAGCAGATCGCACTCGGGCGACAGATTTATGTGGTCTATCCCTGCATCAAGGAATCGGAAAACACGGACATGATTGCGCTTCAGGAGGGTTATGAGGCCTTGCTGCACGATTTCCCTGAGCCGCAGTACAAGATTTGCGTATGCCACGGTCGGCTGAGTGCCGAGGACAAAGATTTTGAGATGCAGCGCTTTATTAATAGGAATGCACAAATCATGGTGGCGACGACGGTTATTGAGGTGGGCGTGAACATCCCCAACGCCACGGTGATGATTATCGAGAACGCCAACCGATTTGGTCTGTCGCAGTTGCATCAATTGCGCGGTCGCGTGGGGCGCGGCGCCGACCAATCCTATTGCATCCTCGTCACCGACCACAAACTCACCGCCGACGGCAAGACCCGCATGAAAACCATGTGCAGCACCAACGACGGCTTCGAAATCGCCGAAGTCGATTTGGAACTGCGCGGTCCCGGAGAAACGGGCGGCACGCGCCAATCCGGACAAATCGAAATGCTCATCGGCGACTTGCAAAAAGACGGTGCATTAATCCCGCAAGTCCGCGAAGCCGCCATCCACCTCCTGGCCGATGACCCGAAACTCATCAAACCCGAAAACAGAATGTTGCGCGAGCATTACAAGGAGTTGTTTGCGCAGACTTTTGATTGGAGCCAGATAGGGTAGAATTATATCAGAACGGATGTAATTTTATAGAAAACATGTTGTTTTATATCATTTCCAATGTAATTTCAATAAAAAGTATTACTTTTGCAGCCGAAAGGATGTAAAACAATGAAAAAAACACCATTGACAGAAACCGTAAAACGGCTCCGAAAACAATACGGCCTTACCCAAGAACAACTTGCCTTCAAATCAGGCGTGGGCTTGAATTTCGTGCGCGAGATGGAGCAAGGTAAAGCCACCGTTAGGCTCGACAAAGTGAACCAAGTGCTCAATTTATTCAATTATGAGATGGTGCCCGTTTCAAGAAAGGATAGGAATGAAAAAGGCTCTGATATACTTTAGGGATGTCTTGGCGGGACGACTCTCCGAGACAGATGATGGTTATGAGTTTCAATACGAAACAACCTACCTTGCTATGCCACAGACCGAACCCATCAGCCTCACCATGCCGTTGCGCGAAGATGCTTATCAAAGCCCGTTGTTGTTTCCCTTTTTCGATGGGCTGATACCTGAAGGTTGGCTTTTGGATGTGGCCATACGTAATACCAACATCAGCATCCTTGACCGCATGTCACTACTGCTTTTGTGTTGCAAGGACTGCATTGGCGCAGTAAGTGTTGTACCTGAAAATGAAGAAGAAAGCGATGAGTAGATGCTTGTATTGCTATAAGGAATTGGATAAGGGTGAGCATGATTTCCATGCCCGTTGCGCCCGCAAATTTTTCGGCATGTCCGATGCTCCTGTGATGGATTATACCCAAGCCGATATGGACCGCTTGGCCGAGCAAATCATCCGCTCGCAGACCACACTTACAGGTGTGCAGCCAAAATTGTCGCTCAACCTACAGAAACATGAAGGCGGCCAACGATTGACGATTGTCGGTTTATGGGGTGCTTATATCTTCAAACCTCAAACTTCGCTTTTTTCAGAACTTCCAGAAAACGAAGACCTTACCATGCATTTGGCAGAGATGGCAGGTATTAGGACGGCGCAACATTCTCTGATTCATCTTGCCGATGGTTCATTGGGCTACCTCACTCGCCGCATGGATCGTGATGCGATAGGCAACAAATTGCCGATGGAAGACTTTTGCCAACTGACTGAACGGCAGACCGAATACAAATACCGCAGTTCCTACGAGCAAGTGGCCAAAGCAATTGAAAAACACTCTTCTGTTCCCCAACTGGATTTGGTCAATTTCTATGAAGTGGTGCTGTTTTGCTGGCTTACGGGCAATAACGACATGCATTTGAAGAACTTTTCGTTGCTTTCCAAAGAATCAGGTCGTTATGAGCTTTCTCCTGCCTACGATTTGCTCAATTCAACAATAGTAAATCCCGCTGATACGGAAGAGTTGGCACTCACTTTGAACGGGAAAAAGTGCCGCATTAACCGCAAAGATTTTATTGAAGCCGCAAGCAAGGCTGGAATTTCAGAAAAAATCATTGACGGAATGATAAAGCAATTCAAGAAATGCCTGCCTGCTTGGGAAGAGAAAGTAGATGAATCGTTTTTGTCGGATGAAATGAAAAACAAATACAAAGAATTGATATACAATAGGATGAACAGAGTGTTGGACTATTGAAAGTTCTGCGGATTCTGCGAGTTCTGCGTGAAATCTCATTTCCTTTTCCTAAACGAATAAAACTTATTAGTCAAGTAACTGAATGTCACGCAGATGACGGAGATGATGACGTATGAAACGGTCGGCCACCATTGGAACACTTCGACAAAGAGTTTCAGGCCAAAATAGTTGAGGAAAATATTGCCTATGGTCACGAGGAAATACCTGACAATCTGCGTTCTACCGCGCAATGTGGAACCCGAAAAACTGATGTGGCGCGCCATCCAAAAACCCGTCAGGAAAGTAATGGGAAACTTGAACACGAAGGCCGCGATGTGGGGCGTAAAGGCAATGAAGCCAAGGTCGAAGACCTGACCTTTGAAGATGAAATGATAGAAAACATAGTACAGCACCCACTCCAACACAAGATTCATTCCGCCGCAAGCCGCGTAACGGAACAGCTCAAGGCCCATCACCTTGCGGAAAGGTGGATAGAAAAAGTCGATGACCGAAGTCAAGGTGCGTTCTATCCAAAGTTCTATGTTTTTCAGGGCTGACATTCGAGGCGCAAAAATACGAATTTACAGCCAAATCACCTCAAAATCCTTGAGCAATTCAGTGGCTTTCTCCACATCGTCGGTGAAACCCAAAACATAGCCGCCACCGCCTGAGCCTGAGATTTTTACGCCGAAATTGAAACCAAAATCGGTCGTGAAAAGGTCGAGCGTGTTTTCGGTTATCATCGGGCGGAGGAACTGCAATTGGCCTTGGGCAAGTTGGTTCAACGATTTGAAAAACAATTCTTTATCGCCTGAAATCATCGCGTCAATGCAAGTCTTGACGCAGGGCAAATACTCCGCTTGGAAACGATTCAAGAAATCAGGATTTTCACGCTGCTGCTTAAAATGCTCGACCAATGGCTTGGTGTTGCTCTTTATCTTCGTGTCAATCAGGCAGATGTGGATGTCTTTTTTGAGGAAATCATCCGAAAGCAACTCAACACCTTTTGGCGTGATTTTGAACGGCTTACCCAAATAACATTGCAACGGGTCGATGCCGCTGCTGCTGCCGTGGAAATGACTCTCCATTTGGCCGAAATGGATTTTCAGTTGCAAGTAATCCTCCATTTTTTGCTTGGCGTAACGGTCGTAAACCGCCGCGACCAACGTTCCCGAACTGCCCAAACCATAGCCCGAAGGCACATTGGAAGCGAGGAACAAACCTTCGTTCAAGTCTTTATTAAAAGATTGAAAATCAAAGAGATTCGATAATTTTTGGTTTTCAGAAAGATATTTGCAAAACTGCTTCAAACTATGGTTGGAGGGAAGCGATGAAGCAAGGTTCCGGCTTTGCGGAAACTGCCATTGCGCCGAAAATCGCTTCAAAGGAATCATCAGCGCGGTGACATCGAAAATCATCGAATATTCGCCGAAAAGGATGACTTTGCTATAGTAACGGTCTCTCATCACAGCAATTTTTTCGGGCCGTCACCAACATGGTCGGCAATCCAACGGCCTTGGTTACAATACTTTAGCAATTCGCTCTTGATAAAGCTTTCCACTTTTTCCGCCTCGCTGTCAGGATAAAGCAAATGCACATTTGGACCCGCATCCAAAGTGAAACAGAGCGGGATTTGGGTTTCATTTCGGAAAGTCCTGACTTCCTCGATGATACGCAAAGTGTTGGGTTTCATTAAAATAAAAGACGGATTGGAGCACATCATCAGGGCGTGGAGTTGCAGGGCTTCGCTTTCAGTGATATTAATAAAGGTGTCCAAGTCGCCTGATTTCAAAGCCGCAAGTAGGTTTTTGATATTCTCGTTTGCCTGTGCATAACGCGCTGAGGCGTAAGGGTTTCCTTCCATCAAGGCATGACCTGCACGACTTGAAACGGACTTGGTTTCGCCGCTGACAATCAAAATGCTGTCGTGATAAGTCTTGAAAATGGGATGGATGTCGTTTTCGAGCGAAACGGCATATTCGTCGGAACTGCCTTTATAATAAGGCGTTGCGCCCCAAAGTGCCATTTTCGGAAACACCGAGCGTGCCGCACTGCCCGAGGCCAATCGTGAGAAGTAAGAGGCTTTTCGTAAAACCATGTCTATGGGTCGACCCTTCGACAGGCTCAGGGACCTCTCGATTTCCAACAAACACATCACGAATGCACTCATCGAAGAAGCCGAAGAAGCAATGCCAGAAGAATGTGGGAAAGTGTTGCGGCTCTCAACTTTCAGATTCAGTTGATTAATGAAAGGGAAAAACGCCTGATTTTCAACCAAAAACTTCTCGATTTTCGCGCCGAAAGCGGGGTTTTCCTTGCCCTCGAAAAAGAATTGGAAACCAAATTTTTCGGCTTTTTCAAAATCAACGAATGTCTCGGAGCGACATTCCGACAATGTAAAGCTAATCGACGGATTCTGTGGGAGTTGTTTACCTCGTTTGCCCCAATATTTCACCAAGGCGATATTCGATGGGCTTGCCCAGCCTACTTTGCCTTGAAAGCCGCTCGGCACCTCGCCCTTGAAGGCCTCGTTTAACCATTTGTTTTCCATTTCCGATGTGTTTTGCGCTGCGAAAATAGGGAATTATTCCTTACCGCCGCCCATGCCACAAGGTTTTATGGCCATTTGGCACCCAACCGTCATTGTTCGCGGACGAACATCAAATTCGTGTCATGCCCAAAAGTGACCTCGAACTGGAAATAATCGCGCTCGTCCTTCTTGATGCTGACGGAGTAGGTTTGTCCCAACTTCAGGTTTTCGATGATGATGTCCAAATGGCGACCGCACAAGCAATCGGCCCACGAATCATCATAGAGCAGTTCGATGGAGATGTTTTGTTCCTGCGTTTGGATTTCAGGTCGGATGGTGTCCACTCCACAGGAGAATTGCGTGTTTGTGGTGCTGATTTTCAACTTCGTGTCGTCAACGGTGGTCGCGTAAATCGTGTCATTCTGTTCATTGTCGCGATGGAGAACGATGTCGTTGCATCCCGAAACGAAGAAGCCGGAAACTTTGGGCTGCTGTGCCTCTTTCTTGTTGCATCCCTCCAAGGCGAGGAATCCGATGACGAAAAGCGCCGTCAGGGCGATGATGGTTTTGATTGATTTGTTCATGACGTTTTGTTTTTAATTGTTATGTGATGTGTTTCAGTTTTTTACGATTTTCCGTATGAAACGCTCCTTGTTTTCCGTGATGATGGAAACGAAGTAAACGCCTTGCTTCAAGTTGCTGATGTTGATTTCGTTTGTGCCCTGCACGGTATTCACCAATTGGCCAAGGACATTGTAAACCTTCACTTCGGCTACTCCCAAACCGCCTATCGTTACTGTTCCGTTTGTTGGATTAGGATAAACCAATAATGCTTCATCAAGTGGCCTTGGCCATTCCGGCACTTGCCAAGTCGTATAATCCACCGTGTCAGTAACATGAAGCACCCAATAGTTACTATAGGAGTTCATTAAATAGGCTGTGTCGTTTGTACAATCGTAGTCGCCGCAAGGCATTTCACCACCCGAACTGTCAGCCTGTCCGAGGATAGTGTATTCTCTATCACTGTGCTTGATCACATCTTCTAAATACTCATGAGATTCTGTTTGTGTGCCTATGGCTCTTTCCCAAAGCAGGTTGCCGTTGCTGTCAGTGCGGAAAACCCACAACTTGTTTCCAATTTCAAGATTCCAAGCAGGCTTCAAATTGTTGGCGCTTTGCGAATCACCGTCTAATGACATGGTGGTTCCAAAAACAGTAAAGCCTCCATCCTCAGTCAAGAAGACTTTGACAATCTGTTCGTCTTTTGTGCCGCCATAGCACTTGCTCCAAAGTACATTGCCATCCAAATCTGTGCGCAGCAGCCAAATATCAGAAGTCAAAGGCATGTGAGGTTGTCCATACCAATGCCCAGGATGATACCCTGCGCCTTGAAGGTCACCGTCCAATGACGAAGAATGCCCTCCAAACAAATAACCATCGGGTAGTTCTATGACATTGGAAAATGAATCATTTTTGTTTCCTCCATAGCAACGGTTCCATTCCACTTCACCATTGGCATTCATCTTGACCAATATACCATCGACATATCCGCCAGAATGAACACAACTCTCTATGCTACCGCTTACGAATTGGTTATCTGCATCACAAACAATATATAATCCTCCATCTTTAGCGGTAGCAATAGTGGCATCGCCTTCGCTTCCATCGGTTCCTATGGTTGTTTCCCACTCCAGATTACCGTTTTTGTCCAATTTTACAACCCAAATATCCGAACTGCCATAATACTGGCTAACATCGCCACATGCCCATTCTCCATGTATTGCAGTGCAAACAATACCGCCGTCATCAGTGGCAACCCCACTCAATGAATAAGGGAAAAAGTGGTCTTCACAGCCCAAAAGGCGTTCCCAAATGACATTCAGTTCGCCATCCCCTCGCATAATCGCCAATCCTGCATTTCCCGTTGATGGGAAACCTTTCTTTCCAAAATAGTAGAATTCATTATCATTGTCCTTTGCATTAAAGATGCCATGATACCGACAATCTTGGTTACAATCTTGGTTGATGATATTCAGATTTTCGTCAATCCTAATTGTCCATGTCCCTTTAATGCCTTGCGTACCGCATGAAACCATTCCACTCCCCAATTCAGACCATCCCTCTATAATGAAACCATTGTTTGTTGAGGCAAATCCTGCTGGTTCATCAAATCCCAGTCCTCCATAACATTGCTGCCAATCGATGCGAAGTTGGGCTTTCATTGTGCCTCCCGCCACCAACAGGAGCGCAAGCAGGGTCAAAATTCTTGTTGTTTTCATTGTTCTAATTGGTTTTATTGTCATCATAATATCATTCTTGTTGTTGCACCGCGTTATGGTAGTCCTTTTCGGTAAAAGTATATCGAAGGCAGCCGTCCCAACTGTTTTCGGCGGCAAGCACTTCGTAGTTTTCCATCAAGATGGGATTGAACCTGCTTCTGTCTTCTTTTGAAAACACGACTTGAACCGAATCGTTGAAAACAATCCACATCGAATCGCATTGGTTGTCGTCAAAATATTGGGGATAATTGATCTGATAACGATAATCCCAAACCACCGAAACCTCTCCTTGTGGCGGAATTGTAATCGTCTGCGATGGGTGATAGGATGAATCTTGCGTGGTCGCAAAACTGCAATCCTTTGTCTTGATGGTCAGTTCCATTGGCAAGGTGTTTTTCATCACGACTTCCAAATGGCAAAGACGATCAACGGAGCACGACACCGAAATGAATACCGCCCCAACGAGCATTGCCGCCATAACCACCAGCCGTCTTTTGAAATTGGATTTTTTGTTGTTCATAATGCTTTAATTTTAGGTGTTAGTTATTAGTCTTGAAATTCATGCCGCAAAAGTATAGAAAATTTCCGCCATTTTTTCAAGTCCAACGGGCATTACAAACTTTTGCAGAGAAAAATTTTTACAATGAATTGATTTATAATGAATTAAAAAATTCATATTACAAACTTTTTCGGTCAAATCTAATCGAAAATCGAGACTTTCCTGCGACAGATTTTTAGTTGAGTACGATTTCTTTGTACCCGAAAACCACCTCCAAGCCCTTCCCTTTGAAATATTCTCTCACCTGATTTTCGTCCCATCCCGTAGCGGCCAGAATAAAATCGCCGCCCCAAGCGCCCAAGGATTTCAAAACACCTTCGAAGTCGGGGAAGCGTTTTTGCACGGGTTCCTGCCCGATGCAGCGGGCGATGATGCGCTCGTGGCATTGCATGAGCATGGCGAACTCGTCCAAACTTTCGCATTTCGGCACGGCACGGCTGATTTCCGAAACAGCATCAATATCTTTCTGTAAATCAGCAGGATTAGCCTTTGCCAAAAACGTCTTGATTTCCTTTGACGAACTTTGCTTTTGTCCTTGATAGACGAAAAACAAATGCTCGGCGAAGGGCGGGTTAAAATCTACAAGGTCAACTTTTGGGGTCGGCTCAGACTGCCGCTTTGCGTCATTGCGAGGAACGAAGCAATCCAGATCAGCCAACTGATAATAAATCGGTTGCTCTGCCGTGGCGCAAGCAATGTCATAGCCCGAGCCGCCGAAGGTCAGTTTCAGCAGTTCGTAGGGATTCACATTGGCCCATCTTGCGAGATTGGCAATCAAGGTGGAACTACTGCCTAAGCCCCAGTTGGGGTCAAAATCGAGGCGGGTGGTAAACTTTATGTCGTTTCCTTCAAACGCCTTGGGATTCAGCAGCTTGACGGCATGTAGGATTTGGCATAGCCGCATGGCTTTGTCCGGGTCATCGGTGGAGAAATTCACCAAATTTTCACGGTTCAAGGTCACGGAAAACCATCTCCCTTCAGGCCGCCATGCCTTCCATTGGATTTGTTCGTTATTGGTTTCAAGTTGCTCCACTTCAAGGCTTTGTCCTAATTTCAATGGCAAAGCCAATGCCAAAGCACCTTTCAGGACGAGGTATTCGCCTGTCAGGAGGAATTTTCCGTTTGAATGATATTGCTTGTTCATGTAAGGCAAGATTAGATTGCAAAATTAGTATTTTTGCCTGAAAATATGGCGTTTTGTGGAAATTGTGCTAATTTTGCGCCGAAAACAAGATTAAAATGAATGTAGCAATCCCAACAGCAACGCAGTTCGACACGTTCACCTTGAGTATCCCCAAGGACGAGGTTTCATTCTTCAAGAAAATGGCAAAGAAAATGGGCTGGAGCATCGAAAAAAAGAAGAAAGAAAAACCGTGCATGTTCGACCCTGAAACGGGAGAATACCTCAACGACGAGACGATGAAAGTTATCGAGGATTCCATGAATGGGAAGGGTATTGCATGGTCGGGCACAGCAGAAGAATTTAAGGAATGGGCTAAGGCTTTGTAAGATGGCAAAATATAGACTTACTTCTACGGGTCAATTCAAGAAAGACCTGAAATTGGCCAAGAAAAGGGGGCTTTCTCTGGATGACCTTTTTGCCATCACCGACTTGTTGGAAGCAGGCAAACCACTTCCAGAAAGATGCAGAAACCATCAAATTCATGGCCAATATGAAGGCTGTTGGGAATGTCACATCAACCCTGACTGGCTACTGATTTACATCAAAGACACCGAAATCCGAATCATTTCCCTCCAACGGACGGGAACCCATTCGGATTTGTTCGGAAAAAACAGGAATTAAGCGTTTTTATTTTCGTAGCCCTTCCAAAAACTGCTCCACCGCCGCATACGACACCGTCTTGTCCTTAAAGTATTCCCGCGCCTTTTTCTTGTCTTCTTCGCTGGCGTTCAGTTGGTTAAGAATGTTATTCAGGTGCATCTTCATGTGGCCTGCTTGGATGCCTTTGGTGGTCAGGGAACGCACGGCGGAGAAGTTGTTGGCCAAACCCATCGTGGCGGCAATCATCATCAGTTCCTTGGCGGTGGGATTGCCCAACAATTCAAGGGTTTTCTTAGCCAAGGGGTGCAAACTCGTCAGGCCTCCAATGGTGCCCAAGGCCATCGGCACCTCCAACTCGAAATGGAAAATGCCGTTTTCAATCGTGACCGACGATAGGCTTTCGTAGTGTCCGTTGCGCGAGGCAAAGGTGTGTCCGGCGGCTTCCACAGCGCGGAAGTCGTTGCCCGTGGCGATGACCACTGCATCAATGCCGTTATAGATGCCTTTGTTGTGTGTGGTGGCGCGGTCGGTGTCGATGTGGGCAATGTCGACGGCCTTCTTGAATTTCTTGGCGTATTCGGCACCCGAAAGGTGTTCGTCTATGCCATCCAATTGGTTGACAGGACATTCCACCCAAACCTTCACGCGACAGTCGGGCGTGTTGTTCGAGAGGATGGTCATAATGATTTCCACCTTGCGAAGGTCCTCGGAAAGATCGTTGCGCTCGGCGAAGAAGTCTTGCAGGCTGTGGCCAAACTGCTCCAAAACGGAGTTGATAAAGTTGGCACCCATCGCGTCTCCCGTACCAAACTCCACGCGAATTTGGTAATAATCAGGGATTTGTGCGCTGTAGTCGATGAGGCGCATCCCAAGGATGCCGCCGCCGCGATTGCGCATTTTCTCTGTCATGGCGTCGGTGTCGGCCAACAGACGTTTCTCTATTTCAGGGAACAAAGCAAAGAGTTTTTCCTTGTTGCCGCTCCATCCGAAATGCACTTGTCCGACCTTGCGAACATCAATCACTTCGGCGCGGAAACCGCCCCTTTCGCCCCAAAACTTGGCCGCAGCCGAGGCCGCCGCCACAACTGAACTTTCCTCGATGACCATCGGCACGATGTAGTCCTTCCCGTTGATGGTCACGTTGGGCGAAATGCCGTAAGGAATGAAGAAATTGGTGATGGTGTTCTCGCTGAACTCGTCAAAAAGTTGCTGCTGCTTCGAGTCGGAGTGCCAGTAGCTTTTCAGCAGGCTGACGACCTCTCCGGGGTTCTCGAAGTAGTTGGCTATCAGCTTCAACTTCTCCTCCTTGAGAAGTTTCGAGAAGCCTTTTTTTATGCGTTCGCGAGTTGCCATTTCAGTTTACCATTCCTCTTCTTCAATGACTTTTTCGGGTTCAAGACTCTCCTCAAACTTTTGACCCCAATCTTCCGCAAAGGCGGCCATTTGTTCCAAATAATTGTCCCAAACGGGCTGATAATTCGGGTCTTCCTTGTTCATCCATTCTTCGCAGGGATGGTTGCTTTGGGTTTTCTGCATGAAGTCGGTGAGGGTGTAGCGCACACGGCCTTCGCGCACTTCGATGATGAAACGGTAGGTAATCCACGGCCATTTCGACTTCACGGGGTCGCCGTTGTCGAGTTGCATTTGGTGCTTACCCTTCATGGTGCGTCCATCGTTCTGTTGCAAAATGGTCGAAGGGCTCTTGTAATAGGAGTTCATGAACCCGCTATAGATGCGGTTAAACACTTCATCTTCAGAGCCTACCGTGTTGATGACCCTACGAAAACAAATCTTTTCGGTCTTCGGATCGATGGGCATGTTGGATTGTACCTCAGTTTGGGCAAAGGTGACGGTCGCGAACAGGATGGCGACGAAAAGCAATGCTACTTTCTTCATTTTTTCTCAAAATTTGGTTACAAAAATAGTAATAATTCATGTTGCTTCGGCGCAACGGGGGCGAAAAATAACAAATATCAGGCCAAAAATCAGAATGGGATGAGCTGCGAATCTTCAGAACAATCGATGTTGATTTGCGGATGGCCCTTATAATATAAGGTGGAAGCCTCGTTTAGCGTGCCTTCCATTAGTTCAACTACCCGAACCGTGGCTTCGGAGCCGCTTGAAAGGTCTACATTCATTTTCCTGACTTCGGTTTCGGCGATATTCAACAGACTGGAATTCTGTAACTTAATGATGGCTTGCTCGGTTGTTCCCCCGCTGTTCACGAAACGAGAAGCATCTTTCAATTCAACCTCAAACCTCTCACTGACTTGGATTTGTCCGTTGAACTGCGAAGCGTCTGCCAAATCGGCTTTGACTGTGTTTCCAATGAATTGAAAACCAGCCAACAAGGAAGCATCTTTTAAGTTGATTTCGCAACTCTCACCCGAAAAGGCAAGACCTGTACATTGGGCGGCTTCTGCCAAATTGATTTCGATGCGCTGACCCGAAAAACTACCGCTGCATTGGACTTTGGCGGCATCCTCGGCATCCACTTTTTCAAGTTGTTTCACATGCACGGTGGCGCGATACACGGAATTAATGGCGGGATAAACTTTTCCCGTGAACCCGATTTCAAGTTTCGTGCCGTCCATTTTGGCTTTCAAGGAAGGCTCCAAATAAGCGGAATAAGCCAGTTCAACAAAAGTGCTGCTATCGGCAATCAAGGTTATTTCCCAAGCGTCGGAGACTTCAATCTGCCGAATATCTGTGTTTTCAAGCACAATTTTCTGCACAAGGGTCATATCGACTTCTTTCTTGCAGGAGATAAAGCAACATATTGTTGCACAAATGATTAGAATGTTTTTTATTGCTTTCATGGTTTTCTGTTTTATTGATGATGGTAAGGTTCGCCTTTCAGGATGGTGAAGGCGCGGTAAAGTTGTTCGACAAAGATAAGTCGCACCATTTGGTGGCTGAAGGTCATGGGCGAGAGCGACATTTTCGCGTTGGCGCGGTCGTACACCTCTTGCGCGAAGCCGTAAGGCCCGCCGATAACGAAAACCAAACGTTTTGCACCCGAGGCCATCTGTTTTTCAAGACTTTCAGCGAAGTTTACTGAGGTGAACTGCTTGCCGTTTTCGTCCAACAGAATGACTTGGTCGGAGGGCAGTAATTGGCTCAAAATCAGGAAACTTTCGGCGATTTTCTGCTGTTCCTCGCTGAGGGTCTTGCGGTTGCGCGGGTCGGGGATTTCCTTCATCTCAAATGAAGCATAATGCCCCAATCGCCCGACATATTTCTTGATGCCAGTGATGAGGTAGTCCTCATCCGTTTTGCCGATGACCAAAAGTAGGATTTTCATTTTTTTCGTCACAATACCTACAAAACTTTCAAAACTTTTTTCTGAGTGTGGGAAGCACGCCAATCGGCTGCTTTCCGTCGGCAATCGGTTGCGTGCCGCCAGCCTTACAAATGTGGTTTTGTGGGTTTCGCAAGTTTCGTGATAATTTATAAGTTAATGTTCTCCAATAGTTTATAAGCGTTATCTCGGTCTTGTTCGAGTTGGGCTTTCAGTTCGTCCAAACTGTCAAATTTCACCTCGTCGCGGATGCGGTCGATGAAACGGACACGGATTTTCTTACCATAAAGGTCGCCGTCAAAATCGAAGAGGTTCACTTCGATGATGGGCTGGTCTTCGCCACGGTCGCCGATGGTGGGTCGATGACCGATGTTGGCCATTGCCTTATAAATCAATCCATTATAATCGACAAGGCAGGCAAACACACCGCCACGATTGATGAGCATGTATTCCCGGGGGAGTTCGAGATTGGCGGTGGGGAAACCCAAGGTGCGCCCGATTTTGTTGCCCACCACGACCTCTGCGGTAACGGAATAAGTGTAGCCCAACAGTCGATTGGCGCTTTTCACGTTGCCCACGGCCAAGGCATTGCGAATCTTCGTGGAACTGATGGCAATGTTCTCAACATCTTGAGCGGCAATGCGTTCCACCTTGAAGTTATACTTTCGCTTCAAATCGTTGAGCAGACTGAAGTCGCCCATGCGGTTTTTACCGAAATGGTGGTCGTAGCCCACCACGATATAGGCGGGCTTGATGTGGTCGATGATATAGTCTTTGATGAACACCTCGGAGGGCGTGCGCGAAAACTCCTTGGTGAAGTTGATAATCAGCACATTGTCGATGCCAAACTCTTCAAATTTCTTGAGTTTTTCCTCGGGCGTGCAAAGGAAACGCAAGTTGGAACTGTCGATGTTGAGCACCTGACGCGGATGAGGCTGAAAAGTAACCACAACCGTTTGTCCTCCAACGCTTTGCGCCAATGCTTTCATCTTATTGAAAATGGCCTGATGCCCAAGATGCACACCATCGAAAGTGCCGATGGTGACCACAGCGTTGGGAATGTTGCGGGCTTCTATGATATTGTGAAATACTTTCATTGCTTAAAATACTGACGAATAATATATTGCGCAATCTGCACGGCATTTGTGGCGGCACCTTTGCGGATGTTGTCGCTCACAATCCAGAGGTTCATGCCGTTTTCCACCGAAAAATCGCGGCGGATGCGACCCACGAAGACCTCATCCTTATCAAAAGAGGTGATGGCCATAGGATAAATGTTGTTGGCGGGGTCGTCCTGCACCACTACACCGGGCATGGCTGCCAACAGTCTGCGGACTTCTTCAATCTCGAAAGGCCGTTCCGTTTCCACATTGACGGCTTCACTATGCCCGCCCGTGACGGGTACGCGGCACGCTGTGGCGGTAATGGCGATATTATTGTCGCGCAGGATTTTTCGGGTCTCGTTCACTAGTTTTTCTTCCTCTGTAGTGTAGTCGTTTTCGCAGAAATCGCCGGCGTGAGGGAGGACATTGCGGTAGATTTGATGGGGGTAGGCGTTTGTGAGTTGAGAGTTGAGAGTTGAGAGTTGAGAGTTTTTTGTTTCTTCATTGTTCAATTGATTAATCCCTTTCAAACCGCTGCCGCTCACGCTTTGGTAGGTTGAAATCACCAAACGTTTGATGTCGAAGGCCTTGTGAATCGGTGCAAGAGCCATCACCATTTGGATGGTGGAGCAGTTGGGGTTGGCGATGATTTTGGTGTCGTTGGTAATCGTGTCGGCATTGATTTCGGGGACAACCAGCGGCACATCCTTTTCCATGCGCCATGCCGAACTGTTGTCGATGACGAAAGTGCCCTGTTCGGCAAACCTTGGTGCATATTGCTTGGAAGCCGCACTGCCCGCCGAGAAGATGGCGATGTCGGGGCGTTGATTAATGGCCTCGTCCACGCTGACCACCTTATAGGTCTTGTCTTGGAAAACGATTTCCTTTCCCACGGAGCGTTCCGAGGCGGCCACAACCAATTCGTCTATCTGAACTTGCTGTTCATCAAGCACTTGAAGCATCTTCGAGCCGACCAATCCGGTGGCTCCCACCACTGCGATTTTCATTTTTTCTGTCCTATATTAATTGGGTGCAAAAATAGATAAAATCATGTAATACGGAAACAACAATTGTTTTTCCTGCCGCCCCGCTGGGGCTTGTTTCGGTTTACCTCACACAAAAAACGGCACCATTTTACACTAAAAAATGATGAATAAAACAAAAAAGTAGAACGGTAAAAACATGCTGATTACAAGATTTTGTCGCCAAACAATTTTACAAAAACCAGCATGAATAGAAGTGTTGATGGTGCCGTGGTGACATACTTGTTTTTCGGCCTCAAAAGTAGATACATTTCAATATAGGTAGGGTAACATTTAGAACGAAATAATTGTCATTTAGTCGGAAAATTGCAACTTGTTTGGATAAAGAAAGCTATTTTTGTAGGCAAAAAGAACGGATAAAATGAAAACAATATCACATCCGCTGGAATTGACAAACCAAATAACTGATCGAGGCCTGATGGTATTTGATAATGTATCAAAAATGCCTATTTACGATAAACCATTCACATCGCCTTTTATCGTCATCTGTTTGAATCATCAAGGCTGGTTGAAAACAAATTTTGACATGCAAATCGTTGAATTCCACGCCCATGACATCGCCATGATTCCTCCAGGGCACATCATTTTGGCGCAAGAATCAAGTGACGATTTCCATGCTTCGATGCTCATCGTTTCACCTCACTTCCTCGACAAACTGAACCATAGTCACCACCATTTCACGATCAACCCCCTTGAATACCATTACAATTCGGCTTCTCATCTCAACGATAAGCAGTACGAAGGGATACTCGGAGTTTTCCACATGCTCAAAGCCATCAGCCAATTGAATCATCCCGATCGTGAGGAGATGCTTGCCAACCAAATGGAATTAGGAACAGAATTGATTGAAATCTACCTACATGAAAACGGCATTATGTCGACACAAGAGTTCAATGCCTCCCAACAGTTGCTCAACCGCTTCCTCAACACCGTCGTCAAGCATTTTCGAGACAGTCGCGAGGTGCAGTACTACGCCAAGCAGCTTTGTCTGTCGCCGAAATATTTCGGCAGCGTCATCAAGCAGCAAACCGGAATCGAAGCCAACGAATGGATTTCGCGTTATGTCGTCATTCAGGCCAAGACCCTGCTTCGGCATCGCAAAGACCTCAACATACAGCAGGTCAGCTACCAACTCGGTTTCAACGACCCTGCCGCCTTCACCCGCTACTTCAAGGCGAATGTGGGACTATCGCCCAAGGAATACAGGATGCAACACGAATAAATCCGTATCGCCAACATACAGAACCGCCGCAAGGGTTTCTGCGACCTTTGCGGCGGTTTTTCCATCCTAAGGAAATGGTCTACTTATTGAAACTCACTTCCCAAACCCGCCCAAAGCGGTGTAAAGGTTGATGAGTGCTTGTATCATATCGTTTTGGTTCTCCACTTGTGAGAGTTGCGCCGAAAGCAATGATTCTTGCGCGGTGAGGACCTCCAAATAGGTGGTCGAGCCGTGGTTCATCAACTCTGATGTGGCCGAAAAAGCCTCTTGCAAGGCATTGACGCGGATGTCGATGTGGCTGGTCTTTTCTTCTACCGTTTCGATGGCTTTCTTGTATTGATACACCTCGCTACCAGCGTCGTAAAGGGTCTGGACGAACTCCAAGCGGGCCTTCTCTTGCTCGGCTTTGGCATTGCGGAGTTGCGCTGTGAGTTGTCCACCTTGCAAGATAGGCTGCGTCAACGAGCCAACGGCCTGCCCGATGAGGCCAAGGGCGTTGAATGTGCCAGCGTAGCCGAACAAACCATCAATGCTGAGCGAAGGATAGAACGACTGACGCGCCTGCTGGGTGGTGTAATAAGCAATTTCCATATAGCGCTCAGCCATGCGGACATCGGGGCGGGCACCAAGCAAGCGGATGGGCAAACCGAGATGAATCTGTTCGGGCATTTCAAACTTGTCGAAAGTGGAACGCTCAATGTGGTGCGGCGGCTCGGCGAGCAACTGGCAGAGCGCAGCCTCAGTGATAACGATATTGTAGCGCAAAGTCACAATATCGGCACGCAAAGCCTCCAACGAAGCCTGCATTTCATACACAGCAGGGCTTTTGTAAGTGCCCGCCTGAAACAGGGCCTGCGTGGTGTTGTAAGACTCTTCATACAGTTTTTCGGTCGCTTCGGAAATCTCCAACTGGCGGTCGAGCATCACCAAATTGTAATAAAGGTTGGCGACGTTGGCGGCCAAGTCGACTTGCACTGCTTGACGATAATCTTCATTGTAAGCGAGTTTTGCCTTGGCTGAACGAATCTTGCTCCGGTTCTGGCCGAAAATGCCCAACTGCCAACTGGCCCTCACGGGAATTTGGACATTGTAGATACCAGCTCCGCCCTGATAATTATAGGAGGCATTGGGGGCAAACGCCAAGGTGGGCGCATAGCCCCATTTGGCTGACCTCACCTCGTTTTGCGCCTGCTCGATGGTGAGTTGCGTGGTGCGCATGTCGGTGTTATTGGCCCAAGCCGTTTCGATGAGTCGTTGGAGTAAGGGGTCTTTGAAAACATCGCGCCAACTCAGGTCGCCAATCGACAAGGTGTCTTGCGGATTCATCACATCGCCCATAAGGTTGCCTGTGATGGTGTTGGCTTTCGAATCGTATTTCTTATAAAGGTTGCAGCCAGGCAACAGCAGCAGGACTGCAAAAATCAAAATTATATATCTTTTCATAGAAATCATCATTTAGTGTTTATTCTTCATCATCTTTGTCGGGGGTCAAGCGCTCATGAATCGTTTGGAACACAATGTACAAGGCCGGCGTGACGAACAAGATGGCGATGATAGCCACCGTCATACCGCCCACCACAGCGATGGACAGCGACTTGTTGCCCACGGCACCTGCACCCGTGCCCACAATCAGCGGAATCATACCGATAATCATGGTCAAAACGGTCATCAGGATAGGACGCAGACGGTCTTGGCAGGCACCGACGGCAGCATCGTAAATCGACATGCCCTCTTTGCGTTTCTGCACGGCGAACTCAGTGATAAGAATGGCCGTCTTGGCCGCCAAACCCATCAACATGATGACACCCACCTGCACATATACGTTGACACCCACACCCATCAGCACCTCCAAGGGGCGAACCGACAAGTAAGCGCCGAAGATACCAAATGGGATGGACATCAGCACCGCGAAGGGGATAAACACCGAGTTATACAACACGGCGAGAATGAGGTAGACCAACAATACCGCGATGGCATAAATGATGGCGGTGGTGTTTGAACCCGCGTTGGCAGCCTCCTCACGTGCCATACCGCCGAACTCGTAACTATAGCCTTCGGGGAACACCTCATCCATCACCTCATCGACGGCAGTGCGCACATGCGATGAGGTATATCCCGGGCTTGCAATCAGGTTGATGTTGTAGCAGGAAAACAGGTTGAAACGGCGCTCTTGCGAGGTGCCCAAAATCGGGGTGATGTTGACCAACCCCGACACAGGAGTCATCTCGGTGCCCGCCTGAACGTAAATGTTGTTGAGCGTGCTCAGCTCCATGCGATACTCATCGCCCGCCTCCACAATCACATAGTAAACCTTGCCGTACTTGGTGTAGGTGCCGATATACGATCCGGCGAGGTTAGTGCCGATGGTCTCGACAACAGTCCTCGGCGAAATGCCCTTGCTTATGCAAGCCGGCACATCAACGGTAAGCTCGTATTTCGGATAGTTAGCCGAATAGGAAGCCACCGCTATAGCCACCTCCGGACGTTCATTCAATTTCTGCGTGAACTCATTCGAATATTTGATGAAAGTAGCATCGTCGTCACTCGAACTATTCTGGAGGTTCAGCTCTATCGCCGAGCCTGAGCCATAGCCCGGAATCTGGGGCATCTGAAACGCGGTGACATCGGCCTCCGGCATATTCTCTATCGACCACAATGTGATTTGGTTCTGCACGCTGGCAACGCTGTAGAAGTCGCGCTCCTCCCAGTTTTTCAGACGTACCATCAAGGTACCGTAGTTGGTTCCGGCACCACCGTTCATGATAGAGAAACCTGACACGGTGCTGATCAAATCGACATCGTCTATCGATTTGATGTAATTCTCGATTTTGCTGACAGCCGTTTCCGTTTCGTTAAGATAGGTGCCCGGCGCGGTTTGCACATCGACGAAGAAGAAGCCCTGGTCTTCTTGGGGAACAAGCTCTGATTGGGCGCTCTTCATCAACCAAACCATACCTACACTGAAAACCGCTATCAGAATCCACGAAACAGCAGGACGTTTGATGAATTTGCTCACACCTTTCATATACTTGCTCAACATGGCATTGAAAGCCACATCGTATGCTTGCTTGACGTAATAGCTGACCCCCTTCCGCTCTTTTTCGCCTTCTTTTTTCGGTTTGAACAAAAGCGCGCAAAGGGCTGGGCAGATGGTCAAGGCTGAAAGTGTGGAAAGGCACACCGAACCCGACATGATGAAACCGAATTGCTTGAAGAAAGTGCCTTGTGTGCCTGAAATGAAAGTCACAGGGATAAACACGGCGACAAACACCAAAGTGGTTGAAATAGCGGCTGCCGTCACCTCATGGAGTGCCTCGCTGGTGGCGGATGCGGCGGTGTATTTGCCTGTCTCCATCTTGGTCATCACCGCCTCGACGACCACAATGGCATCGTCGACGACGGTTCCAATGGCCAACACCAAGGCGAACAATGTGATTAGGTTGAGCGAATAGCCCAAGGCCCACACAATGGCAAAGGTGCCCACCAACGACACGATGATGGAAACCGAGGGAATCAGCGTTGCTTTGAAATCCTGCAAGAACAAATACACGATGAGGATAACGAGGACGATGGCGATGATGAGGGTTTCCACAACATTGTGGATGGAGGCGTAAAGGAAGTCATCAGAGGTCTCCATTTGCTTGAATTCCAGACCGGCGGGCAACGACTTTGAGATTTCCTTGATCACCCTGTCGATTTCCGCGTTGACTTCTGTAGCGTTGGCACCCGGTGCCTGCTTGACGATGAACATGGCTCCGGGATGTCCGTCCACCTTAGAACGGAAGGAGTACGTCTTGGTTCCAAACTCCACGTCGGCCACGTCTCTCAAGCGCAAAACCTCACCATTAGAGGTGGCACGCAGGATGATTTCCCCAAACTCGCTCATTTCGTCGAGTTGTCCCTTGAACTCAATGTCCATCTTGTTTACCGTGCTCTCGATGCTACCCACGGGCGACACCAAATGCTGCTCATTGATGGCATTGATAATCTCTTCCCTGGTGATGCCGTAGGAGGCCATCACATCCGGCTTGATCCAGATACGCACACCGTAAGTATCGCCGAGGAGGTTGATGCTGCCCACACCTGTGATACGGCTGATACGCGGTATCACATTGATGTCCAAGTAGTTGATGATAAACTTCTGGTCAAACCTGTCGTCGGAACTCTCCAAAGACTGGATTTGCAGGATGGAGTTGACGCTCTTTTGCACGGTGACACCTTGAGAGGTCACTGCAGCAGGCAATATGCCTTCGGCCTGACTCACGCGGTTTTGCACATTCACCGTGGCTTGGTCGGCATTGGTACCTTGCTTGAAATACACGTTGATTTCAGCACTACCATTCGAGAAGGCCGACGAAGAGATATACATCATGTCCTCCACGCCGTTCACCTGCTCCTCGATAGGCATGATGACCGATTTCATGATAGAGGCGACATCGGCACCGGTGTAAGAGGCCGAAATGACGACCTGTGGAGGCGCAATGTTAGGATATTGCTCAATCGACAACGAATTGAGACCCACCACTCCGATAAGGCAAACCAGCACACCAACGACAAGCGCTGACACCCAATGCTTTACGAAATATTTTTGTTTTATTGGTTTTTCCATAATCATCTAATTTTCTGTCCATTCGTCAACTTGCCCGCACCATTGGTGACCACTTCGTCGCCCGCGTTCAAGCCTTCAAGGATGTAATATTCCGTTCCGTCGTTTGAAGGATACACTTCCTTGCAGATGATGCCTTCCACCGTACCGTCGGTTTTGACGCGGTAGAACATCATCTGGTCTTGCAGGCGCACGGCGGCTGTTTGAGGCACACTCAGCACGCTGTCTATCGTCAGGGGAATGATGATATTGGCCGACAAACCTGAACGCAGCACGCCTTCGGGATTATCGAACTCAGCCTCGCAAGCCGCTGTTCCTGTGGTTTGGTTGACAAGAGCACCAATTACGGTAATTTGGCCATCTTGTTTGTAAGTGGAGCCGTCCTTCAGCTTGAGTTTCACTTTGGGCAACACTTCACTGACAAGAGAGCCGTTGGGGCCTTCCATGCCATTTTTGCCGGTAGTCAAGTGATATTCCATGACTATACTCAACAACTGGGTTTCGGTGATGGAGAAATTGGCCTTCACCTTACTGATGTCGCTCACTGTGCAAAGATACATGGCTCTGGAAACCATGTCGCCCACATTGTACTCGTTGCCGGCAATGTAGCCCGTCACTGGCGCCGTGACAGTACAATAACCGAGGTTGGTCCTCGCGATGTTGAGTTGTGCCTGAGCCTGCGAAACCGAGGCTTGCGCCGAGTTGTATTCGTTGAGGCTGGTGTTGAGCACATAGTCGCTGATGATTCTCTTTTCAAACAGTTTCTGGTTCGACTCATACTGCAACCTCGTGGTCTCCAAATTGGCTTTGGCCACTTTCAGGTCGGCTTCGGCTGACTGCACGCTGAGTTGATACTCGGTCGGGTCAATCACGAAGAGGGTTTGGCCTTTCTGCACGATGGTGCCCGGAACGTAATTCTTCTTCGTGACGATGCCTTCAACCTGCGGATACACCTTGATTTCGGTGATGCCGCAAGTCGATGCCGGGAACGTCATGTTATAGGTTTTGGGTTCCGGTTGAAGCACCTTGGTCTCGTACTTCGTCATAGGCATCTCAAATTGTGCTTGGTTTCCACTGCAGGAAACCATTATGCCACAGCCCAATAGCAGTGCTGAGCATAGTAAAAGGTACTGTTTGTTCATATTTTCTTCATTTTGTATTATTTACGTTTTCGGGACGAAAGGTCTCTTCTTTTTGCGCGTGCAAAATTATGAAAAAAAAGAGTGTGTTCATCATTCAATCACTATCTTTTGGATTCTGACATTGTTTCCCTCTATCAAACGGAGCACATAAATGCCCGGTGTCATCCCGTTGGTAGAGACGGTGTGCACACCGTCTGAACAACGCACAACACGCCCCGTGACATCAACCACTTGCAATGTTCCCTCGCCGTTGACGATGATGTTGCCATTGCTGATGAAGGCAAAATTCCCACTGGGTTCGCAAGCGTCCCCGCTTGCGGAAAACACCAAACGGAAACGCGAAGCGTAGTCCGTCGCTTTGGCAGTGAAGGTATAAGAGGCTGGTCCCTGAGCCTGTCGAAGGGCCAGCAAGTCCACATCCGCGCCAGTCAGGTTGTCAATCAGGTGCAGATAGTCGAATTCCACGTTTTCAGGATTGAAGGAAATGGTGTATTCGCCATCCTTCGTGGCCTTGAAATTGACAGGCATCTCGTTTGTAGAGACGTTGCGCGCAACGTCTGTACCGACGTTAACGTTGGCCACGGCATATTCCTTTCCGCCCTGCGGGATGCTGATGTTGGCGCTTGGATTGCCGAAATGGAACTTGCCCAACTGCTCTCCCTCGCCGAAGCGCACAATGGCGTTGTCGATGGCGGTCGCTGAGCCTGTCGAAGCGCCGCGTGTGTCGGCCTTTTGCTCCGAAACCGTGATGTTCAACAGGCCTTGGTTGACAGTGGCGGCGGGAGCCGTCTTGCTGAAGGTGACGCTTTCGTTTCCGTTCACTTCCACGATAACGCCATGGCAAGGCGCGATGGGAGTTGTGGTTCCATTCGATTGGGCCACGATGACCGAGCCGTCATCGTTCAGCGTATAGTAAGGCTTGTTGATGTAGGCATCGGTGGTAAACGGGTTGCCTACGAGGTTGAAACCTTGGGAAAGGTTCTCGATAGTCTTTGTGTCATTCATGTTGAACGTGCCGCTGAAGCCCAAGGTCTTGGTTTCCTTGGTGGCGTAGAGGTAGCCTTGGCCGTTCTCAAGGTTGAAATGATGATGATTGCCTTCTTGCTTCCAGTTTTCCCATTCCAAGTCCGCGCTTGGGTTGAAGCGGTAAAGGTCATATTCCGTTGCGCTGAAGATGTTTCCGACTGCCGAGGTCTCAATGCTTCCCTCGACTGGCGAGGCGATGAAGGCCCAGCCGTTGGTTTCGCTATCTCCATAGCCTGCAATCTCGCGAACGATGTTACAGATGATGACGACATTCTCGGCAGGCATGGTGAGCGTGTAAAGGTTTCCGTTTCCGCTGAGCGTCCCGTTGCTGGCTTGATAGTTCACCGTGGCTGTCGTGGGGCAGCTCAGGTTGAGGCTTACGTTGTTGCCGCTGGCGGCATAGTGTGCGTCGCCGCACTTGAGGCCCGTCGTGTAGAAGGTAAGCCCGCTTACGTTATACTCGTTGCTGACTTCTCCGGCGTTCTCTATGGTGATGCCCGTGTCGGGAGTGATGCTGTAAACCTGCGTGCCCTGTGCCGCGCCCATCGTCGCGGTATAGTAGCAGTTAGCGCCTATTGTCGGGTTGTTTCCACGCACGAAGGTGGCGCCAATGTTGATGGCCGTTTCACCCTGAGCGACCGCGATGTTGGCATCGGGGGCATAGAGTGAATTGGTAACAATAGCAGTAGTATTACCGCTCCATCCCACAAAACCGCCGCAATGCTGGGTAATGTTGGTGGCCAGCAGCCGACCGTTAAAGACGCAGCCCTCGATGTTCGTTGTCGTGTTGCTTGCCGGCATGGCCACGATGCCGCCGTGGGTGCCGTTGCCGCCGACGCTGCTGTGGATGACGGTGCCGACCTGACAGTTGGTGATGTTCGTTTCACCGGAATTGCTAGCGACAAGTCCGGCGGCGAACTTCCGTGAGGTGTAGATGTCGCCCGTCACCTTGAGGTCGCGGATGGTGGCGTTCTTGACGAAGCGGAATGGGGCGCAGTACTCTTCGCCAAAAGCGCTCTCTGCGGCGCCTTTGGTGAAGGTCAGCGTGTGTACGCCATCGCCCAGGAATGTGCCTTGGAACGAGTTGGTCTCGCTGCTGCCCACCATCGTCGAGACGCTGATGTCCTCGGTCAACTTCACGTACTGCCCGCTGTAGTTAGTACCATTGTTGACGCTCGCAGCGAATGTGTTCCATTCTTCTTCACTGCTGATGGTGAGGGCACTGTTTACCACGTCACCGGTAGCGGTGATATTGAAGGTCGTCGAGCCGGTGTAGTCGCCCGTACCGGTGAGCACCAATGTGTAGTTGCCCGCCGTGCTGATGCTGACGGGAAGAGACTGCACGGCATCTCCGTCCATCGTGGCCGTGTAGTCAGTGCCGAAGGTGAGGGTAGCCGCAAAGGGGTCGGTCACCGTTGGCGTGATGAATACGAGGCCTTGATCCAAATCGTATGCTGCTTCCACACCGCTGACGCTGCAGGCATCAGAATAGACCGTGGTGCCGTTGATTGTTATCGACTTGTAGATTCCATTGGCCGGAGCGGTGTAATAGACCTGTGTGCCCTGGTTGGTGGGCAGGTTGGCGGTAGCGACGAAGTAGCAGTTCTCGATGGTAACGGTGGCTCCGTTATACAGGCCTACGAAGGTCTCATTAATCATACCCTCAGACACGCTGCTGGGGGCCACAAGTGAATTGGTGATGGTTGCTGACGTGTTTTCATTGCACATTCCGACGATTCCCCCACAGAATGTGGTGCCGTACGAGTTGGTATGGGCAACAGTGGCGGCAAACGAACCGTCGAAAACGCAGCCGCTGATGGTGACGTTTCCGTTGTTTGAGGCAACAAGACCGCCGTGAGCGTCCATTTGCGGTCTGCTGCTGGAGATGGATACAGAGCTGCTACAGGATATAAGGTTCAGCGAGCCGGTCACATCACCCACTATGCCAGCGGCACACATGCCGCCGGTAGTGATGGTGCCTGTCGTCTTGAGGTTCCTGATGGTGGCGTTTTTGACGTAGCGGAAGGGGGCCGTCACGGCATATTCCGTGTTATAGCTGACGGTCAGCGTGTGGCCGTCGCCGTCGAACAAGCCCCGAAACGAGAAGCTCTCACTGAAGCCTGCCATCTCCGATACACTGATGTCGCTGGTCAACTTCACATACTTGTCGATGAAGGTGTTGCCGGAGTTCACTACGGTGCAAAATACGTTCCATTCACTTTGACTGCCGATTTCGTAGAGCGTGAGCAAGTTTAATGTAAGGCAAGCACGGACAGGAGCAGTTTGGGCGTTAGACACGAAGCCAGACCAACCAGAGTCGCATTGGATAATAAGTCCATTAACTCCAGATTCATCCATCTCACTTGACCAATAATAATAAAGCATGTCTGTACCGCCAACGCTGCTGAATCCATTGAACAAGGCCTGGCCGCTACCAGCGGCACTGATCATCTTGTCCCATTCGCTCTTGCTGGCCAGTTTCCAAGTTCCGCCTACGACGGGCATGCTTGTATTCTTGTTGTTGCAAGCAGTTATTCCATCAGCCTGTGTATACTGTCCCTCATCGCGCAGTGCCAGAGCCAGACCCGCTTTGCTCGACTCGTCAATGTAGATAATCTTGGCCGCGGCCGTCTTGCCGTCAGCCGTTGCGGCCGCCACGTTGTCGTAGATGGTGCCATCGGTGCATACCACACGGTTTTTGTCGCTGGCCGTGCAGTAGATACCGTTCTGTGCCCAAGCCGTCGGCCCGAAGGCGAGCAGGGCGAGGAGCGCCATCATGGCGCCGCGTTGGGCGTTTTTGCGCTTTTTGGCCACTAAGTAGGCCGTGCCGAGGGTCAGCCCAAGCAGAATTGCGATTGTTGCTGTTGCTTTTGTCATCTTTTTGTGATTTTCTTTGCTTTATTTTAAAACCTATTTCGCAGAAAAAAAAGCAAAAGTAGGCAAACTTCCCCAAGCGCGAAGCCGCCTGAATGCCTATGGCATTAGGTTTTGCAGATTTCGAGACAAGTTTTGCAGATTTTGCAAAAATTGCAGATTTTGAAACTGTGTTTTTTGCAGATTTTGAAAGTCGGGACGTTGCTTACTGGGCCGTTTCGTGCATCCAAGCGGTCACGGTTTGCCCCATGCGCTGCTTGAAAGCGAGGCTGAAAGTGCTGTAGCTGCGGTAGCCGCTCTCGTTGGCGAGTTGCTGGGCCGTGAAGGACTTCCCGGCAGCGGTAGCCTCGCGACAGAGATTCACGAAGTGGTCGATGCGCAGGTTGTTGATATAGGTGTTGTAATGGATGCCCTGTTGGGTGAAATACTGGCTGAGATAGAAGCGGTTGGTGCCAATGGCTTGTGCGAGTCGGAGCAGGGTAAGGTCGTGCTGCAAGTATAGCTTCGTGCGCACGCAATGCTCTTCCAAAAGTTGTTCGATGTTGGAAGGGATGTCCACTGTCTGATGCGCTTGTTGTGTCTCTGGTTCCAATTGTTCTGGTTGCTCCAATTGTTCTGGTTGTTCTGTCGTTGCGCTCTCCAGTTGTGGCAGCGTCTCGATGCGCCACAGCAGGAATCCGAAAAACGGGATTTCGACGGCTTGCACGATAAAGCTGATGGTGATGTTGTCGTCAACAAACCTATAGAAGATAATCAACAGAAAGACGACGATGATCAGCAAATGGCTCAGCCATACCTCCTTGTTCTCCAAGTCGGCGTAATTGTCGCGCAGCCACCGCCCATATTGCCTGATGGCAAACACCATATAAAGGGTAAAGAGCAAGTAAACCAACATAAAGTATGCGACGGCGATGCTTGTGAAACGATTGTTGGGATTGATGATATAAAGCACCCCCAATGCCACTAATGGTATCGTTGCCAATAGGATAGGCCAAACGGGCCGCTTGCGGTCTTGGAGCATGGCGAGCAGCGTGCCAGGGATAGTGGTCAGCAACGCCACAAAATCAAACATGGCCGCCAACACAAAACTCACCGAACTGGTCGAATCGGAATAGATGTAGCAAAGAAGCCAACAAATATGGCCAAAAAACAACATGGCAAATAAAGCCGAAATCCAACGGCGCAGTCGCAACGGCGGCGAAACGTCGGGCTTGAAGGCGTTGCCTTTGCGCAGGCAAATGTAAAGGCAGGCGATAAGCGATGCTATCGTGACTCCGCCGTAGAGCGTGATATAAAGTACAAAATTGGTAGGTATATGTCTGAAATCCATCGGCTTTAAACTTTAATGGTGATTTTTGACGGTGAAAAATAATGGTTTTTTGCTAAGGGCATTTCGCCGTGGCCGTTGCTCGCGACAACTATGACGATTGCCGTCACGAAACATCTTTTTCCTTTTCCGCTTCTTCTTCCTCCTTCAATCGTCGGTTCAATTCCTGCATGTAGCCAGCAGTGATGATACCGGAGGGCAGGGCAATGATGCCAATGCCGAGCATCGATGAAATGATGCTGAGGGTCTTGCCCAAGTCGGACACGGGAGAAAAATCGCCATAGCCCACCGTGCTCAGCGTGATGGCAGCCCAGTAGAACGCATCAAAAAAATTCTTGAAGATGTATTCTCCAGTCACGGGGTCAATCTCTTGTTCCGACTGGAACATGAGGATGGCAGTGATGAGGATGTCGAAAAGGGCAACCACCAAGACGGCCAACAGCATTTTCCATTGCTTTTTGACCACCGCGATAAAGAGCCCCAAAGGCTCGAAATAATTGACTATCTTCGTGAAGCGGACTATCTTAAACAAGCGGATGGCCTTTGTCAGTCTGTAGGAAGGAGCCAACAGGCTGAAAGTAGGCAAGATGGACAGGAGGTCGAGGATGGCCATGGGGGTGAAAGGATAGAGGAGGAAGGCCTTCCATTTCGGTTTGTCGGAACGCAGATCGCAGGTCATCCAGCGGAGGACATAGTCCACCATATAGATGATGCCTGAAATGAGGTCGAAATACACGAACAAAGGCCGATACTCTCGATAAAACAGAGGTATCGTGCCAATGATTATGGCAATGAGCATGATATAATCATAGACCAAAGAGAGCCAGCCTTCTTTCATTGGTTCGACCAGGTTGTTAATCCTATTTCGGTTCATAAATTGTGGTGTTATGTAATTGCTCAGGTTCTTGGGATGGTCACAGTGAACTGCTCACCCGACACATCGTTGAAAAACTCCACATTGGGTTGCTCCTTGATGGCCCTACGGATACCCGTGCCCGTGCCCCTGTATTTCATCAGCTTGGAAGCAAAAGTGTTAACCAAGTTGTTACGCACGACGGCATTACCCAACCTGATGGCTTCAACCGTTTGGCTGTTAGGCAAGGCACCCGGACTGATAATCTCGACACGGTTGTCGAAAATGAAAAGACGAATTGGGCTGTTTTTTGAAAAATCGCGGTGCGTCAGGGCGTTTTGCAACAATTCTTCAAGAGCGATGGGCGAAATCTCAAGGATGCCAACCGAGTTGAACGACTGACCTGCCTGAACGTGATGCAAATTTCTCGTAAAGAACGACATAGCCTTTTGGAACATTTGCGGAATCGTCCCTTCTATATCTTCACTGTCGCGATACTCGGTCAAAGCCATGTCATTCCCGAAAAACGACACCGCCTTGATGCAGAACGCGGGGCGGAAGCGTTGGGGATTTTTCGCAAAAAACAGCAATCCACCCAAAGTTAAGGCACCGTTTCTCAGGATGTTAAGGTTTTGGTACAACGTTTCGGTTTGCACCGCCTCTTCGTCACCAATTTTGGCAAGATACTGCGCAACCTTTTCCTTGTCGATGTCGTCGACCGAGGTGTACGGCACGATGATTTCATCCACATAAACATTTCCATTCTGCTGAAACAATCGGAAAAGCTCGTTGTTGTCAGTCAGCTTGCGTTTGTCGCTCCCCTGCTTCACCCAAATCGTTCCGTTATTATCCTTATAAGGTTTCGCAAAACCTTCCTCGACATGCACAACCAAGACATTGCGGCTACCTTCGTCGGTATCCAAAGAAAGAGCCTCAGTCGTCACAAAAATCTGGGGTTTGATGGCATCGGTCGCAAGGGTCGCTATCCTATTGCCAATCTTCTGCAATTGGCTGTAGTCAAGGCCCACGATTTCGCCCGTCTTGTCTTTCACACCAAAAATGATAACACCTCCTTTGGCATTCGACATGGCAATCATCTCGGCGGCTATAGCGGGTTCGCTGTCCATTACTTCCTTGAACTGAACCCGGCTGGTCTCACCCAAGGCAATCATATTCTTTAGTTCCAATGCGTTCATAGGCGACTGTTTTCCCAATTATTTCGCAAAAGTACACCAAATTTGCCAAAACACCACATTTTTTCATATTTTTGCCCAACAAAACGAACCAATATGAAAAAACGCCTCTTTTCCTTTATCCTTTGCCTTGCTTCTGTCATGGCCTTCGCCCAAACCGCTGACCAGCAGCCCGAACCCGACCCCATTATCACCAACCGCATCAGCCAGTGGCAGAACCTGAAGTTCGGCTTCATGATGCACTGGGGGATTTATGCCCAATGGGAAGTGGTGGAGTCGTGGTCGATTTGCAACGAGCCTTGGATCAACCGCAACGGCGCGGATTATTACCAATACAAAACTGATTACCAAAACCTTAACAAAACCTTTAACCCGAAGAACTTCGACCCAACAAAATGGGCCGAGGCCGCGAAAAATGCCGGAATGAAATATGTCGTCTTCACCACCAAACACCACGACGGCTTTTGTATGTTCAACACGAAAGAGACCTCCTACTCCACCGTCGATGCGAGTTGTCCGTTCTCAACGAACCCGAAGGCCGACATCACCGGCGAAGTGGTGAACGCCTTCCGTGAAAAGGGCTTCTGGACCGGCCTCTATTTCTCCAAACCCGACTGGCACTGCGACGACTATTGGGCGCACGAATGGGCCACGCCCGACCGCAACGTGAACTACGACCCGACCGTTCTTCCTGAGCGTTTTGAGAAATACAAGCAATTCACCCACAGGCAGATACGCGAACTCACCCACAACTACGGCGACATCGACATCCTTTGGTTAGACGGCGGCTGGGTGCGCCCCGAATGGAGTGTGAACGATGAAACACGCCCGTGGATCGGCTGCCAAGGCTACATCCAAGATATTAATATGGAGGAAGTGGCCAACATCGCCCGCGAAAACAACCCCGACCTCATCATCGTGGACCGCTCCGTGGGCGGCAAGTACGAGAACTACCAAACACCCGAACAACAAGTGCCCGACTCGCTCCTGCCCTACCCTTGGGAAACCTGCATGTCGATGGGCGACTCGTGGTCGTATGTTTCAACCGACCAATACAAAAGCACCAACAAACTCATCCATTTGCTCTGCGACATCGTGGCCAAAGGCGGCAACTTCCTCCTCAACGTGGGCCCCGATGCCGACGGCAACCTGCCCGACACCGCCCTGCTCCGCATGAAAGAAATCGGCGAGTGGATGCAGGTGAACGGCGAGGCGATTTATGGCACACGGCCAATCTATCCCTTCACTTACGGCAAGTTCCGTTTCACGCAAAAGGGTGACAAGGTTTATGGCATTTTCCTCTTGGACGAACAGGAAAACCCTGTGCCAGAAACGTATTGGTTTGATTTTCCTGCAGACGAGACATCCGCTAACCTGAAGACAGGAAAAATCAAGGTCTTGGGCAGCAAAAAGAAAGCCACGCTTCACAAAGACATTGATGGTCGCTACCGTATCGACTTCCCGAACAATTTTGAGATGCCTCATGCGGTGGTGTTCGAAATGCGGAAATAATTCCGCGTTTTTTTGAATATTTTGAGGAAATAATTCCGCGTTTTTCGCGTAAATCGAGGAAAAATTTCCGCGTTTTTGAAAAAATGTGTAATTTTGCGGCCTAAAAGAGGAGGAATTTATGGAAAAGCTGTATGAACTGTTTTACGCAAAATTGGACGAAACGCCCACCAGTTTCCTACGCTACCTACACCACCGCATCAACTGGAACAACCGCATGATTGCCATCCTTGGCGAGCGCGGCGTAGGCAAAACCACACTTATCCTTCAGAAAATCAATCAGGACGGCATTGAGCACACCTTGTATTTCGGTGCGGACAATGTGTATTTCGCACAACATTCGCTCTTCGACACCGCCAATGAGTTTTACCGCAAAGGCGGCCAAAGGCTCTACATCGACGAAATTCACAAATACCCGTCCTGGTCGACAGAACTGAAGATGATTTACGACTACTGCCCTCAATTGCAGGTAGTTATCACGGGTTCGTCCATCCTCGATTTGTACAAAGGCATCGCCGACTTGAGCCGTCGCATCATTTCCTACACCCTTGTTGGACTGTCGTTCAGGGAATTTTTAGCCATGACCAAAGGCATAGACCTGCCGCCTGTGACCTTTGAGGAGATTTTGCGCCACAAAGTGACCTTCCCCACGGGAGAACGCCCTTTGGCCCTTTTCGACGACTACCTCAAGACGGGCTACTACCCCTTTTGGAACGAAACCGATTTCGCCACGCGCCTCAACAACGTCATCAACCAAACCGTGGAAAACGACATCCCGACCTACGCCAAGATGAACATCGCCACTTCGCGGAAACTCAAGCAGTTGCTATTCATCATCTCGCAGAGCGTGCCGTTCAAGCCCAACTACACCGAGATTGGCGCAGCCATGGAATGTGACCGTGGCACCGTGGCCGACTTGGCCTACTACATGGACAAAGCCCGCCTCACCATGTCGCTGAGACATCAAGACGATGGGATGAAAAACTACGGCAAGCCGGAAAAACTCTACTTGGGCAACACCAACCTCATCTACGCACTTTCGGAAGGCAAGCCCGAGGTGGGCAATTTGCGGGAGACCTTTTTCCTTTCACAAATGCAAGTCAATCAAGAAGTTTTCGCATCAAAGGCCGCTGATTTCCTCATTAATGGGAAGACCTTCGAGGTGGGCGGCAAGAACAAAAACAAGAAGCAAATCGCCGAAGTGAAAGACGCTTTTGTCGTGAAGGATGACATTGAATATGGGTATGAGAACACCATCCCGCTCTGGCATTTCGGGATGGGGTATTGAATGGGACTTTACACTGCCACTTCAATTCGACCCTAAGCCTTCTTCACCGCAGCAATCAGCACTACCGCTGTGAGAATGAGGACGATACCGATGGCGAGATTAAATGTGAATGGCTCTTCGAACACGAAAATACCGATGAGTACGGCTGTGAGTGGTTCGAGCGCGCCAAGGATTGCGGTCGTAGTGGAGCCAACATATTTGGCAGCATACACCATCAGCACCAAGGCGAAGATGGCGGGCACCAAGGCCAACCAACCGACATAGAACCAACTTGTAGCGTTCTGCGGCAGAATGAGCGGCAGTCCGGCAACCAAAGAATACACCACCATGCCCAAGGTGCAGTACATCAAAACATAGAAGTTGATTTTGAAGGACGACATTTGCAGGTTGCCCTTGTTCACCACAATGATGTAAAGAGCATACGACAAGGCCGAAGCCAACACGAGCAGCACGCCGACCGTGGACAATACGCCCGCGCTGTCGCTCCAATACAGCAAGGTCACGCCAGCACCTGAAAGTAGCAGAGAAACCACTGTGGGCCATGTGATGCGCTCGTGAAAGAACACGGCCATGATGACGGCAGTCATCACGGGATAGGTGAAAAGGATGGTGGAAGCCACACCCGCCGCCATATAGTGAAAACTGAGATACAAAGTGAGCGACGAAATGATGAACAGCAGCCCCAAACCCGTCAGCACACGAAACTCCTGCCGAGTGACTTTGAGGCTTTCCTTTCGGAAGAGCATCACAAGGGCTATGATCAACCAGGCCAAGCCAAAACGGTAAAACAGCACGCTATTGGTCTGCATTCCCTCGGCATACAACTTCAAAGCACCCAAGGGGTTAGTACCATAGCAGACGGCTGCGGCAATGCCAGCCAAAGTCCCGATAAACTTACGGCTCTTTAACTTTTCCGTGTTCATTATCCAGACTTATCCCACAACGATGTTCACAATCTTCTTCGGCACATAAATGACCTTGCGTATCTGCTTGCCCTCAATCCACTTGGCGGCTTCGGGGGCGGCGAGCACGGCGGCCTGCACCTCGTCTTGGTTCATCGTGACGGGCAACTCCATATTGAAGCGCATCTTGCCGTTGAAACTGACGGGATAGTTGAAGCTGTTCTCCACGGTCTTGCTCTCGTCATAAACGGGGAACGAAGCATTCACCACCGAGGTTTCGTGACCTAACAAGTGCCAAAGTTCTTCGGCGATATGCGGCGCGTATGGTGAAATCATAATGGCCAAAGGCTCAAGGATTTCGCGCTTGTTGCACTTGAGGTCGGCGAGCTCGTTGACGCAAATCATAAAGGCCGAAACGACCGTATTGAACGAAATGCTCTCAATGCCTTCCTCCTCCTTCTTGATGAGCTTGTGCAGGCTCTTCAGTTCGGGCGCGGTGGCAGGTTCGTCACTGACACAGAACTCGTTGTTCTCGTTGTGGAACAGTCTCCAGAACTTGCGCACGAAACGGAACGTGCCTTCAATGCCCTGCGTGTCCCAAGGTTTGGATTGCTCCAAAGGTCCAAGAAACATCTCATAAAGGCGAAGCGTGTCGGCACCGTATTTCTCCACAAGGTCGTCGGGGTTCTGCACATTGTATTTCGACTTCGACATCTTCTCCACTTCCGAACCACAAACGAAAATGTCGTTGCCGTCCTTGTCTTTCTCCTTGATGAAGTGGGCGTTCTTCAGGTCGTCGCGCCACTGGCGGCACGCTGGAATATCGAGAATGTCGTTGCGTACCATATTAATATCGACGTGAATCGGGTCGCTGAACAACTCGCGGTCAGGTATGTTTTTGGATACGAAGATGATGCCCCTATCGTACTCTTCACCCTCAACGAAAGCAGGAACTTCCTTGCCAGCAATCAAATCCTTGATTTTCTGCTCAACGATATGGGTTCCAGCCCTATAGTCATTCAAAACGTCAATGTTGGGCACCAAAAGCAACTTGTAGCCCTTCGAAGCCGCATATTCCTCCCACGGCTCGGCCACCTTCTCAAGGCTGCCCATACGCTTGATTTCGATGAGGATGCCTTTTTCGGGGCAGAAGAAGTCGAACTGACGGCGACCATCCTTGTAGTTTCTGACAAATTCCACGCCCAAACGCTTGTCCTTGATGATGTTCCAAACGTCGTATTCGCACAACTTCTCCAAATTGACACGATAAGCAAAACTCGAGCGGCCTTGAATCATACCTTGATTAATCATTTTCTGGAACGGCTCATCCTTGCACGACAAACCAATGTCATACAGGAACTTGCACCAGAAGCGGCTGTAAATCAAGTGGCCTGTGGCGTGTTCGGCACCGCCGATATAAAGGTCCACGTTTTGCCAATAGTCGTTGGCTTCGCGGCTGAAATATTCCTTGTCGTTGTGCGGGTCTTCGTAGCGGAAATAATAACCGCTCGAACCGGCAAAGCCCGGCATAGTGTTGGTCTCGATGGGATAGCCTTCCTCCGTGACCCAATTCTTGGCGCGAGCCAAAGGCGGCTCGCCTGTTGCGGTGGGCTTGTATTCATCAATGGCAGGCAGTTCCAAAGGCAGTTTCGACTCATCCATAGCGTAAGGCATTCCGTCTATATAGTAAATCGGGAACGGCTCGCCCCAATAGCGCTGGCGGCTGAAGATGGCATCACGAAGGCGATAGTTGGTCTTGCCCGTGCCAACGCCCAATTTCTCCAATTCCTCAATCATACGCTCAATGGCCTTCTTGACGGTCAGGCCGTTAAGGAAGCCAGAATTGACCAATTCGCCGTCCTTGGCGTCGAAACTTTCTTCCCAAGTGGTGGGGTAGGTCGGCTCGGTGCCGGGTTTCTTCACCACTTGGATGATAGGCAGGTTGAAATGACGTGCAAAGGCGAAGTCGCGGCTGTCGTGGGCAGGCACGGCCATAATGGCACCCGTACCGTAACCCATCAAAACATAGTCGGCAATCCAAATCGGCAGTTTGGCTCCCGTGATAGGGTTGATGCCGTAAGCACCCGTAAAGGCACCGCTCACCTTGCGCACCTCGGCCATTCGCTCACGCTCGCTGCGGTTCTTGGTGCGGGCAATGTATTCCTCCACGGCAATGCGTTGTTCAGGCGTAGTGATTTGTGAAACCAACTCGTGTTCGGGAGCCAGCACCATAAAGGTCGTGCCGAACAATGTATCCGCACGGGTCGTAAACACCTCCAAATCAATGTCTTTTCCTTCAACCTTGAAGATGACCGAAGCACCCATCGACTTGCCAATCCAGTTGCGCTGCAAATCCTTCACCGACTCGCTCCAATCGACCGTTTCAAGACCTTGAAGCAGGCGGTCGGCGTAGGCCGTAATGCGGAGTTGCCACTGTTTCATCGACTTGCGCTCCACGGGGAAGCCGCCACGCACCGAGAGGCCGTCGGCCACCTCATCGTTGGCCAACACCGTACCCAAGCCCGGGCACCAGTTCACCATCGCCTCAGCTTGGTAGGCAAGGCGATAGTTCATCAACACCTCTTGTTGTTCTTTCTCGCTCATCGCCTTCCATTCGGCGGCGGTGAAACTCAACGGCTTGCTTTCGGCCACATTGAGGCCTTCCGTGCCTTTTTCCTCAAAGCGGGCAATCAATTTGCTGATGGGCTGGGCTTTTTGGCAACCATAGCAATAAAACGACTTAAACAACTGAAGGAAAGTCCATTGCGTCCATTTGTAATAACCCGGCTCACAAGTGCGCACCTCACGGTCCCAGTCGTAGCAGAAACCGATCTTGTCCATCTGCTCGCGGTAGCGGTTGATGTTCTTCTCGGTCGTCACGGCGGGGTGTGTGCCCGTTTGGATGGCGTATTGCTCGGCGGGCAGACCGTAGGCATCGTAGCCCATCGGGTGCAGCACATTGAAGCCTTTCAGCCTTTTGTATCTGGCATAAATATCAGAGGCGATATATCCCAGCGGATGCCCCACATGCAGACCCGCGCCCGAAGGATACGGGAACATATCCAAGACATAGAATTTCGGCTTATTGTAGTCAATATCAACCTTATAGATTTTGTTTTCGCGCCAGTATTGCTGCCACTTTTTCTCGATTTCGTTGAAGTTGTAATCCATATAATAGAGGTGTTTTTTGCTGATTTTGAAAGAAGCTGCAAAAATACAGATTTTTAGAATGTGACAGCCGCAAATTCTTAGCCTAATTGGTGAATTAGATGGAAAAACAACAAAAAAAGCTCCGCTGCAGCGGAGCTTTTCCGTGTCTCACGACACTACAAATAAAAAAAACACCTAATTTCATTTGTTTTATTGTTCTTTTCAGTCCTCTTTCTTTTTCTTGAGGAGGGCAAAAGCCGCACCAAAGCCGCACAACAACCAGACGCCGCCCAAAGGGGCGTACTGGTCGGTGGTGACATCCTGAACGGGCACGAAGGGCAAACCACCTCCCACTGATCCTTTTACGCGCTCGTTGGAATACTCCTCGTCGCTCATAATGAAAATCTGTGCCTTGGCCATGCCGCTCAACATGAGCAGCAAAGTGGTGATTATGATGATGGATTTCTTTTTCATTATTCTTTCTTCCTTTCCTTAATAGTTGATGACCATTTTCTGTGTTCTCACTTGCTTGTCGTCCGACAGCCTCAAGAAATAGATACCGGTGGCCACATTGGGCAGGCTCACGCTGCTCTGAGCGTCGACGAGGCGTTTTGCCGAGAGGCGACGTCCTTGCACATCGAACACTTCAAGATAGCCCGTGCCGTTGACGATAATCTCGTCGCCCATGCAGAAGGCAAAGGTTGTGGCTTCGGCTTCGATGGGGTTCTCCTCAACATCGGTGACCTCAAACACCAACTTGAAGCGCGAGATGTAGTCGGAGGTGGTGGCCTCGAAGCGGTATTCCTCTGAACGTAACATATCCACATCGGCACCCGACATATTGTCGACGAGGTGCAGGTAGTGGAAATCGCCGTGCAGTGTGCCCCAGCGCATGGTGTAAACGCCGTCTTGCGAAGGCTCGAAACGCACGGGGACGGTGCTGGTGCCAGTGGGGGCAAACAGCGTTTGGTAATCCTCGTCTTCCAAGCGGGCATAAATCAGCGAATTGCCGTTGCGCTTGTCTTTCAGTTTCGATCCGCCACCCAGTTCCGGACGGTTCATCTCCACGGTGGTCACGTCATAATGACCTTCGGCATCGTAGCAGAACAGGTTCACCAAGGGATAGTTGAAGTTGTCTCCACGGAAAGTGGAACCTTGGCCTCCCGTTGCACTGCGCATGGAGTTTTTGAATGTCAGATTGCCACCGTTAGCCGTTTTCACGAAGAAACCTTGGTGCGGGTGAATAAACTGTGGAGCGTTGATTTGGTTGACGGAGGCGGTGGCGGGGTAGCAGATATAGCGGCCTGCGTCGGCATCGAAAAGATAGTAGGATTTGTTGTGGATGATACCATTATTAGCTTGATCGTTGGCCAACTTGTCGAAGTCCAAATAACTTTGGAAGGGATTGCCCACAAGGTTGGTGCCGCGCAGTTCTTCTGCATAGGGCGAGGGGTTGATGCTGTATTCATTGTTGGTAATAGGTGTAGTGATGCCGTCACCGTTGTTCAGCATGCCGTCGGCCATGAGCATGCTGACAGCCGAAACGCCCATCATGTAGCCCTTGCCCACTTGGAATGTGCTTTCGTTCGGGTACTCGATGTTGTAGTGCTTACCTTCATCAAGTTGGCCGTTAAGGTCATTGGCATCTTGATACCAGTGGTCAAAGAATTTTTCTACACCTTGGCTCGCTGGTCTGCCTTGACGCTTGAAGTTGATCCAGTGGCGATGCTGCTCGCTGAAGCAATAAAAATCGAAACTATCATTGAAAGTTGCCTGGGCTCCTGCGCTTCCGCCGTACGCAGATGAGCCGTATGGCGTATTAGTGGGGAAATAGCCAATTTTGTTTGCATCGTAATTATTCAGACCAGAGGAAGGGTCGTCAGACTGGTACCAACTAGTTGGCGGAGGATCCATATAGAGTCGGCTTTTGTAATCATCTTCCGTAATGCCATTATCTGCTGTTGGTGTTCCTGAAAGTGATTCATACCCCCTTTGTATTGGATAATTCTCTATATCATCATAATACTTCAACCCCATCGGCGCGCTTTGCAGCGCGGAGCTGAACATGTGCCAGTCGTAAGGCGCACCGCCGTTGGCGGTGGTGCCGTCGCTGTTGTCGAAAGTCACACCTACGCGGGCATGTAGTTCGGCACCGTCGGTTTGCGTAATACCCACGTTCTCACGGATGTAGAGTCGCACGGCCTCGTTTTCCGAAACATTGACAGCCGTTGGATTGGTATTATAGAGATACATGGCGGCATTGGGGTTGGCGGCAGCGGTAAGACTCTTGAAGTTTTTGCCAGCCCTTTCAACGGGGTCAAGGCTGTTGTAGTTAGGTTCTTTCCACATGTCGTTCACGTTGTCGTCGTATTTCATATAGATACCGTCTTCAGAACCTACCACATTGAAGTCAGCGATTTGGAGCACCGGGTAGTCGTCGTTGATGGGGCTGGCCATGGTGCGGGTCCAGGTGGTGTAGCCGGCATTGGCGGCAACCCAGTTGTTCAAGGTGGGCAGCAAGCCGCCGAGAAACACGCCGTTGACAATATATCCGTTGTCGGCGTTTTCCGTCATTTGCTGGTCGCGGTGCTTGAAGCCGTATTTGCCGCTCTCTAATTTAGTGGCGCCGTAGTTTGCTTGGAGCTCAAGCACCGAGTTCTCAATTGGATTAGCAATATAATTAAAATCTGCATAATCATAGCTTTCATCATCTGCCACCCTTGGCGCATAGCAATACCTAATAGTGCCTATAGCCGCTGGGGTCGTCTCCCCGGCTGCTGTATAATTGTTCTTTCCAGCAAACCAGCCGAAGCCCTCGGGCGGGGTCGTGCCCTGATAACGCACATACACGTTCTCGATAAGGCCGTTGTTCTCGCCCACGATGCCGCCAAGGAACCTGCTGTGCTCTGCCGCTTCAACAGATGCTCCTTCAGTGTCAATAAGGGTGATTTCGACATTGGAGAAACTGTTTTTCAATGAGCAACCATCTCCCAGTTTTCCGACCAAGCCTCCCATATATCCTTGAAAAGCGTTGAATGCTGGGTTTGTTCCTGACTTTCCTTTGTTTTGACCAAAAATAGAAGGCATGGCCATGGATGAGTGAACATCGCCACCCTCTATTTCACCCACTAAGCCACCAACGGCAGTGCCATCAGCGCTGTATCCGACATCGAAGCTCATGCGAGCCTCACTATTGCTAAGGACACCGCCTGCCATTTTGCCGGCAATGCCACCTGCCGAATAAATGACTGTTTTATCATCTGATACAAAATGACTTTCGTCAACAAAAGTGTTCTTCACTTCAGCACCCTCATCAAGATAACCGAATAGGCCGAATTTCCTGATACCGGTGAGATACAATCCCTGTAAACCCGTAATAATATGACCCTGACCATCAAAAGAGCCTTTATACTTATGATTATCGTTATATTCATGGCTTTCAATTGTCAAAGGCGTTTCAGAATCCACAAATAAACTACCTTGGTTAGTACCAATGCTATTGATAAAGAAATATTTCACCGCACCAATAGGCACCCACAAATATGCACTCATGTCCAAGTCGTTCATGATTTTTGCCTTGGCGTATGGATTTATATCCTTATTCCATTTATCATGCTTGTCATCTCCACCAATTCTCTCATCAAACACATTCAAGCCGTTGACATAGGAAGAGAACCAAGACAAACCTTCGGGGCTATATATTTTCCAAGTAAGAATGCCATTGGCATCCTTTGTGATTTTGTAATGCTTTCCCGTTCCAACCATAGATTGGTCTGGGTCGCCTTCAGGACCAGTATCCTTTTCGGGGTCTTCTTTCACGACAGGATGAGTCCAGCAGCCCCAAAGATAGATGAACTTACTGCGAAAAGGAGCAATGTCTGTCTGGGTGTGAACTGCTACATATGATTCTGAATCCTCAAAAACGGCTCCTATTAATGCATCTGCAGTGCCAATACCTTCATCTACACCCGACATAATCATCAAATTCCGCAACCATTGTTCGCTGCTGACATGTTGTGTTTCACCTGTTGGTATATAATCATGCAAATTAAAATTACCGTCTATCTCTTCGTTTCCCACTGTTTTACTAAAATATTCCGAAGTTGCAATCACTGGGCAGAAACCCTTAATCACACTAAAACCAATACTCGAATAAGGATTGGTATTTCCTGGTCCCGCATAACCCGAAATGTCGGACAGCAATGTAATAACAGAAACATTGTTGTCTCCCACTTCTGTTTCATTCTCGTTATACTCATAATCATACCTTGTGAGGAACACATTGTTGAGTTTACCGTTGGCGGAAAAGCCAACGGGCAGTCCTGCGCCGGCTCCGTCAACAGCCCAATTGTTGTCCACTTTAAGACCATGAGTACCAATGAGATCAGTATCCTTGTCGCCCACATAAAGACGACCGTCCAAATAGATACCGCCACCGTGCTTTCCGGCAGGCACATGGTTGTCGTTCACCTCGCACTTTCCCATCATCTGCATTTTGGCATATTCATCAGCACTTTCCTTGCCAATGTAAATTCCGCCACCAGCCTCGGAAGCGTAGTTATAATTGATTTGACCAATTCCATCTTCTCCAATCTCTCCTCGCTTACCCGAAAAGATAAGTCTGGCGCCTTGCTTGTCGATGCAGACGCCGCCGCCGTAGGTGGCGGTGTTGTTGTTGATTTGGGGGATGTTGACCGGCTCTTCGTCCGAAGGCCTGCCATTCCTGCTACGGCGGGTGGTGGTGTCTTCTTCGGGCGTGTTGGCCAAAACGGCCTGCTGCAAGGGCGTAAGCTCTTGGAAGAATGGATTTTTCTCCACTTCAGGATACACACTACGCGGAAGTTTGCCCGCAGCGTCCATAGCCTTGCTTCCGGATGAAGTCGTGAATTGTATTATCCCTTCGCTGTAGCCTGTGTGTCCGGCACTGTTGGTCGCATAGGCCCTTGCCATATAGGAAGTATTGGCACTAAGGCCTTCAAAGGTGTAGGAAAACACATCGCCAACACTGAGAGATTCGCGTTGCGGCCCCCATGTGTTTCCACCGTCAGTTGAAAGTTGGAAGCCCTTTGACGTCACTGTCACTTCACCAATACCATTATAGAACAATTTGGCATTGACAGAGGCGGAGTTGGCGGTAACGTCGAAAGCCACGCCAGCGACTACAACAGGTTCGTTGCCGCGGGTCTTCACTGCAACTGCGGGGCTGGCGTCGAAGTAGTCCTTTTCGTCATAAGTGTATTTTCCGTAGGCGACCACATAATAGGTTTTTCCTGAAGTAAGGCCCGAGGCAACGAATCTCGAGCAGCCTTCGTTCTGGTTGTAGGTATGGGGTGCTGTCGGGATAGGGGTACCGTTTGTAGGTCCAACCTTTACCGTGGTGACATCTTGCCAATGACCGGTCCAGTCCACGTTCTCGCCTAAATCCGAAGGATAGGGGTTCACTGAAAAAGCGATGCCGTATTCTTTATTTTTTGCATCTTCTTTCATGGCATTACCCCTGTCCACATGGTGGAAGTGGACGGTGAAGCCAGAGGTGGTTATGCCTTCCACATCGAGGATTTCGAGGATGGGATGGGCTTCGCGTTCCATGATGTTAAAGGTGCCACCGCCGCCATACACGCCGCCACCCTTGCCGTTGTCGGCCTTGTTGTTGTTGATTTGGCCGCCGTACATATAGATTTGGCCGCTGTTGATGTAAACGCCGCCGCCGTCGCCGGTTACGGCAGTGTTGTTGTTGATGCGGTCGCCGTGGATGGTGATGTCGCCTTCGTGGTTGTTGATGCCGCCGCCGTTGATGTAGGCGGTGTTGTTGCAGATGCGGCTGGCCTTGGATTCGACGAAGCCGTAGGAGTCGCATGGGCCAACGACGAGGTTGCCCTTGTCGGTGTAGAGTCCGCCGCCGCGACCACTGATAGCCCTGTTGCCATTTTCGTCATCGTCCTCAGTTTTGCAGTCTTCGGGCATAGTTTCTTCAAGGCTTTTTCCGATAATGGAGCCATAGACTCGCAACTCACCATCGTGATTGTCCAAGCCACCACCGTTGATGTCGGCTTTATTACCGAGGATATTGCAATGCTCGGCAAAGATGGAGCCATACTTGAGGTAGAGGCCGCCGCCGCGTCCGGTGAGGTTGTCATCGCTGCCGCCATTACCGTATGCCTTGTTATAGTTCAGGAGCGTATGGAGGAGGCGCACGGTATAGCCCGAGAGGTCGGCGTGGGGGCCTTCGCAGAACATGCCACCGCCGCTGCCTCCCTGAGTGCCGATGGTGGTATAATTATGGCCAGCCACATTGTGGTGAACTTTGGCATAGCGCACGTCGAGACGCCCGATGTGGGTGTTGAGGCCGCCGCCGTTGGTGCCAGCGGTATTGTAACTGAACACGGTGCCGGTGTTTTTGCAATCATTCAGCGAGGGAGCAGAGGCGGGATTGTTATACAACGCGCTGGGCCAGATGCGGATGTCGCCTGCGTTAGTATAAACGCCGCCGCCACGTCCGTTGGTGGCTGTGTTATGGCTGATGTCGCCGCCATAAATCTCGATGTCGCCCGAATGGTCGTCGATGCCGCCGCCGTTGGTTTGGGCGGTATTGTAGAGAATCTTGGAACTGACGATATTGATGAAACCACCATCAAGATAGACGCCGCCGCCACGGCCTTTGCTCACCGTGCCTATGGCTGTGTTATTGTAAATCAGTGCGTTGGTGATGTCCACCGTGCCGTTACCGGCATTGATGCCGCCGCCATTGCCGTCGAGGGCTGTGTTTTTGGTGATACGGGTGTGGGTGTCGTCATTGTTGGCTTGGTCTTGGCCGTAGTCACCCAAAGAGAAAACGGGGCCATCAACGGTAAGGAGTCCTTTATCGACATACACGCCGCCGCCGCCATTGGCCGTGTTTCTGCTGATGTTGGCGCCGCCTTGGATGGTGGTGGTGGACTCTTTGTTGGGCACACTCACATACACGCCGCCGCCCAATTCGGCAGCGGTGTTGTATTCGATGTCACCGCCGTTCACAACCACCGTGCCGCCCATCACGCAGATGCCGCCGCCGTTGCGCGTGAGGGCCTTGTTGCCCTCAATTTCGTCCGTTACGGGTTTTTTTCTACCGATGGTGCCGCCATTCACGGTGACGGTTCCATTGTTTTTGCGGTTATCTTCACGGTCATACCACACATACACGCCGCCGCCGTCGGTGTAGGCTTGGTTTTTGTACATCTGAAAGGTTTTGCCATCTTCACCAATGTTCACATTGAGGGTACTGACAATATCGGGGTTAGTGAACTTGCTGGCGATGTAAACGCCGCCGCCATAGCCGGGTCCGGGTATTGTATCATTGCCGGCAGAGTTGTTATATACTTCGCCGCTTAACAGATGGACGTTGATGGTGCCGGAGTTGTTTTGGGCAGCAGTAGTTGGATTAGTAGCTGCGGCATAGTCCGAATAGAACTGATGGTTTGAAGGGTATTCGTATTTTTCGATGTAAATGCCGCCGCCGGCCATTTCGTCGCCCTCGGTGCCTTGGGCGTAATTATCATAGATCTTACCGCCGTTGAGGTTGACGGTGCGTTGGTATTCCAACGACCATTTTTTATGACCGTCTCTATTATTATAGTGGCTATAAGGGCAGCCATCCATGAGGGCGATGCCCGCGCCCTTGGGGGCCTTGTTATGATGAATTGTACTGCCTTCGTTGATATTCAAACTGAATTCGGGGCTTATCGCTTGCTGGCTAGGGTTAAATCCCACGTCGTCGGAGGCGTCAAAGGTTAGGTAGGCGCCGCCGCCGTATTGCGAGGCCGAATTGTGATGGATATTCACGCCACCTTCGAAAGTGGCTCTGAAGCCGTGCCCGTCGTATGGTGCATCTGTACCGTTATACGTATAGAAATAAACGCCGCCGCCACGCTCGGCCTCGTTGTAGCATATTTCAGTTCTGTCCATATTGATGAAGGCACAAGTGGCCACAGCGCCGCCGTATCGCGCCGAATTGTGATGGAAATGGCAATCCTGGATAGACACGAAGGCATTACCACCTGAATTATTTTGTCTTCCCGAGCGCCAGTTGACGACACCCCCTTGTCCCGACAGGGGTTTGGACTTAATCTGATTCATGTTTTTGTAATCGAGAATACTATTGTTCTCACTCCCGCTCAAGTCCCTATAGGTATTGTTGTAGGCCTCGCAATTTGTCATGGTGAGCGAGCCACCCACTTGGCCTTGCGAGCGGATGACACTGCCCATGCCTCCGATGCTTTCATGACCACCATGCAAATATTCAGAAATAAGGCAGTCATGAATCTTCACATTGTCCAATGTCACAGTCCATGTACCAGACACAAAACTAATAATTCTTCCGTAACCTTTATTGTGATTCGTAACAACTGGGCCTCCATAACTGTTCTTGAAAGTGACATGTTTCATGCGGCAAGCTCCAACAACAGATGAAGCAGATGTACCCATTGTCACTATTCCTCCTTGACCTGTATTACCACCATCATTATTATTAATACTAGTATGGGTAACGAATCCATAAAACTCGACATATTTCAGCCAAATCTTAGGATTCAGTGAAGCTGTCCCTATGCTAAGAATACAAGATCCCTGATAGTTGGTTCGGGTTGGGATAGGGGTTGGGTTTGTCGCGGTTCCGTTTCCGCAGTTTCCATAGATCTTCAATGTGTCGCCAACTCTTCCAATGATATGCAACTCGCCTTTGTCTCTCACCTTAAAAAGCTCAGCATTTGTTGTCTCTTTTACAACGACAGGTGTTCCCACAGGATAAAGCACCAAGACACGTGGAGTACCGCCGTCACTGTGGACATCAACAGTACTATTGATTTTCGTACTGTCGGCTGTAATCTTAAACTTACCGTTGTTTTCCCCTTGCCATTCAGGCAAATCGTTCACATTGGCAGGGTAAGGGTATTGGTCCGAATTTTGCGCCCACATAGCTGGTGCTATGGCCATCATCGCCAGCAGTGCGAGGAGGATGAGCATGAAACTGAAGGGTTTTGGTTTTTGCAGATTTCCTTTTTTCGGAAAATCAGCCCGCTTGGTTTGGTTTTGGGGCTTTTTGCTTCGAGAAGCATGGCACAAGGTCTTGCGCAAGATGCTTGATGCGTAGGCGGAGGTCATGTTGTTGATACCTTATTAAATTAATACTGCTATTGTTTGTACTGGTGTTTTTTATTCGGTGTAGATTTTGGGGTGCAAAAATAGAAAAAAAACACGATTTGGGACATAAAAAATTGAGTTTAATTTAAAGAATTGCACTAAGCCGTTAGCGCCAAAGGAGTATTTTTTGGAGAAACACCGCCAAGGCAGCGTATTTCGTGCCTCGCCACACCATATTTTTCTTTATGGAGGCGGGGATTTTTCATCGGAATTGCCGCGAAAAGGATAATTGCTTAACTTTGCGGCGCAAAAAGAAAGGAAACGCCATGCTGCCCATGAGACTCTACACTGCCGGCATCGCCGATTTTGAACGCATCCGTCAGGACGGACGCATCTACATTGACAAGACTGACCTTATTTATAAACTGACGCGAGAATCGCAATTCGTCTTCCTCAGCCGTCCGCGCAGGTTCGGCAAGAGCCTGCTTTGCAGCACCTTGAAGTATTACTTCGAGGGACGCAAGGACTTGTTCGAGGGCTTGGCCATCGCCGAGCTGGAGAAGGACTGGAAAAAACACCCCGTTTTGCATTTCGACATGAGTGCGTGCAAGAACAAATACGAGATCGGCCAGATTATAGAGGAACTGCACAGCCAATTGGACTACCACGAGGAAAAGTACTGCATGACGAAAACAGAAGGCTCGCCGGGAACAAGGTTCAAGAAAATCATCCAAGGCCTGCACAAAGAAATCGGTCTGAAGACCGTGGTCATCTTGGACGAATACGATGCGCCCCTGTTGGATTATCTGCACAAGCCGGAACAGTTGGAGGAAGTGCGACGCATCATGCAGGAGTTCTACCAGATGGTGAAGGTGTGCGACAAGGACGAGCAGTTTGTCTTCATCACGGGCATCACCAAGTTCAGTCAATTGAGCATCTTCTCCACCCTGAACAACCTGACCAACATCTCCATGGACTCCTCGTATGCCGCCCTCTGCGGCATCACCAAGGACGAGATGCTGACCGTCTTCGACCCCGACATCCAACTTCTTGCCGAACGGTACCATTGCTCCAAAGATGTAATGATCGACATGCTGAAGCAACAATATGACGGGTATCATTTCGGGAAAGACTCCAAGGACATTTTCAATCCTTAC
>CACZZO010000010.1 GCA_902785755.1 uncultured Bacteroidia bacterium
CGCCGCCGAAACCCTTTCGCTTTGAGGCCCTTACCGAATAGATTTAAAATCTCTTGAAAAAATGTCAAAAATTACTTGGATTAGAACATAGAAAGCAGGAATCCAATTGCAGGGAACAATCATGCGAATATAGTTGCCGCCAAACTCGAAATTCTCACGCCCGTAAATGCGCATAATGCGGTTCATGCCCGAGCCAAGCGACTCCACCATCTCCACGTCGCGAAACACGCGCATCAGTTCCCGTTTGAATTCTATGCGATTTGTCTCCGTCATTTGCATTCTTTGTTCGTCTTTGCAAAAATACACTTTTTAGTTGAGTTTCACACCAAGGCTTTCTCTATCAGTGCCTCGAAGGCTTGTTCGTTGGTTTGGGAAACATTCATACCATTATATCAATTCAAGAAAAACAATCTATTTAACGCCTTTCTTTATTATTTTTCTCTATAGGTACAGACAAATAACTCCATAATGCATCATGGATTTTCATTGATTGTTTCAACAACAAATCGGGATCCCCTCTGAAAGCAAAACGAACCATATCTCCTGTATTTCCTATTATTCCAACTTTATATAGGTGCATTAAAATATCACTTAGTTTATACTTAGATAGCAAATCAGAGACACTTGAAAACAACTCTTTATCTTGGTCTGTTTTTTTTGTAATATCTATCAATTTAAAAGGACATTTCAATCCAGTTAAAATCATTTTAATTCCATCAATTTCACTACTTGTATAAGTAGCTTTCAATTCCTCAGATTGCTCAAACCAACTCAAAGAAGAATACTCTTTATTAATCCCTTCAAACACTTTTTCGGTAAAGAAACTTTCCCGTGGATTCTGGTCTTTTGCAATAGTAAGCAATCTTACAATATCTCTAGGCCGATACCATGTTTTATTAAGAATATAATCTTGAGTTTTAATACCTTTTATTTGTGACGGGAAATACTTTCCCCACACTTCCGCTTCACTTATTTTATCTTGTTCAAACAACTTGCACTCCGATGCGTACAATCTTTTATGTATTATTTTAACCAGCGGATGTTCCTCTTTTTCGCCCGACTGTTGCCACATCAAGTTTATTCCAAAATCTTCAACTGGTTTATTAATCTCCTTCCCCGCAGATTGCGTTGAATCCAAAACTTCTCTACGTAGTCCCGTAATAATAAATAGTTTATACCACTTTGACTGAGCGACTCGATTCATTGCATCGATTGCCAAAATAAGGTCTCGAATCATCCATATGTCTTTTTGGTACTGTTTCTTCTCGCCATACGACAGTTCTACCTCATCGATAAAAAAGTAAAGATCCTTTTCACCAGGTGTTAGCTCCTCAAATAATGCCATCACCTGATTAATATACTCTACAAATTTTACCTTGTATTCTTCTTTCTTAATGTTTTCATTGCCTGTCAATCCAACTTCACCGCCAACATTTACCTCCACCACCGGTGTTTTTACTATAATATCGCCTTTAATAATATTGGGAATAAGACGATTTTTTTCCTTTTCATCCAACTTGACTGCTTTCACTACTGAAACAAACTGTCTCCAATTTTTATCGTCTTTGAATAATTCAATATTGTTTGCTTCACAAATTTCTACAATCTTTCTAAAAATAAACCATTCCCAAATTGCCACATAATCCTTTTGATTAGAGTCTCCACCCGATTTGATGCTAATCCAATCAGACCCTCTCGTGAATTTTGATTTAATATCTTCCGTCATTTTTTCCTTAAACAAGAAAAAATGAGTATTCGATTGATAATTTCTTTCAAGATATAAACTTATATATCGCATCAAAGCTGTTTTTCCCGTCCCCTTCAATCCAGTAATGAAGAACTTCTTCCCGAGGCGGAAAGCATCAAGGTCAATTACATCCGGAAGCAAAAAACCCTGCATAAAAGTCTCTTTTTCTTCCTCTGAATCTGCCCTAAACTCATTTTTCGCATCTGTCTGACCAAAAAAGATGTCTTTTAACATTAACTTTTCCATGTTGTATTATTTATTGATTACTAATTATTTACAATTTTCACCTTCCCCGTCACCACTTCATTGATGATGATCTGCTTCCGCTCCTGAAGAAGTGAGATTTGACGATTAACAATATCAATCGCCCCATTTATTTTATTGATATTCTTTTCAATACAAGCTGCTATAACTTCTCTTTCTTCTTTAGGCGGATATGGATAATATATGTTTTGTATCAAACTGACTGCCAATCCAGGTTGAGCAGCAGATTGCGAATATTGATTCAAATTAGATGCTCTAATTACTTCGCCTAACCAAACAAGATTTTCTTTGTTATATGGATATACAACAACTGCATGTTCCGATGCAAAAAACTGACCATGAGCATAATTGACGTTGCCGCATAAAGCGCCTTGCCTGCCAATCAAAACATAATCTCCATCATTTGTATACCTGTTTGTATATCCTCTAAAGCCATTTCCTCCAAAAACTGGATAACCAGCTTCCGTAGAATTATCAGAACTAATCGTATCACCACTTTGTAATTTTGCAATATGCTTTAGTTTCCTCACTTCCCACCCCTCCGGCACCTCTCCAATCCATTCCACGCCGCTGTCCTTCATTTTCGCGTTGGGGTTGAGGCCTTTGGTTACGGCGCGGTTGATGATGATTTGCTTGCGCTCGTTCAAGAGGTCGATCATCTTCTGCTGCTGCGCTATGGCGGCGTCTATCTTCGCCATTTTTTCATCAAGATATCCTACAATCGCATCTTGTTCTTTGCGCGGTGGCAGTAACGAAACGACTTGGCCAAAATCATCAGTGTACATACGCCATCTCGAAGGTATCACTCCCGATGAGTGTCTGGCAAACTCCGCCAAATAAAGAGGTGTTTTGTACAGATAATGAAGATATTTAGGATTAGAATCTTTTGTAAGTTTATAAACACAATATGCTGGACTAACAATTCCATCATATTTTGAAACGCCCAAACCACCCATCCAAGCAAGCATTATATTGATGACAAGATCATTCTCCGAAACAATTTTGTATCCTTCCAAAGACTCACTTCTTGAATCACCTTTTGCGGGCGTAATGCCATCGTATTGCGAAACAGACAATAATTCTTCATTTCCGTTCTCTGAGATAGAAAACGACTCTTTCCATAAGTATTTGGATTTAATCACTTCCCAATGGCTTGGAATCTCTCCGAGCCATTTCACGCCGCTGGACTTGTATGTATCGTATTGTTGCATAATGTCTTACCCTTTGTTGATGACCCACAAGCCGTTTTTACGGCTTCCTTGGCGACTGATGACACCCATATCCTTCAGTTTTTTCATTTGCTTTTCCACCGCACGTTGGCTAATGCCCAAACGGTCGGCCATGTCAGTCGCCGTGAGAGAAGGATTATCGTGAAGCATCAGCAAAAGCCGTTTTTCATTTATACCGAACTTTATACCGAACTTTATACCGAACTTTATACCGAACTTTGTTCCGAACTCGCCATCTACATTAGGCAACGACTCCCCCTGACGTGCTTTCAATGTCTTGAAGATTTCGGCCAACATAAAGTCGATGAACGGCCCCGATTGCCCTTGCTTGCTGCTCTCGCCAATGGCATCGTAATAGGCTTGTTGGTTGGCATAGACCATGTTCTCCACAGGCAAATGCTCAAACAGCGGATGCAACTTGCCCAAAATCAGCGACTGCCACAAGCGTCCCGTCCTGCCGTTACCGTCAATGAAAGGATGGATGAATTCGAATTCATAATGGAACACGCACGAGCGGATGAGCAGGTGGTCTTTGCTGTTTTTCAGCCAGTTGAAGAGGTCGCCCATCAACTGCGGCACCCTTTCGGCTGGTGGAGCCAGATGCACTATGCCCTTCTCGCCAAACACGCCCACGCCACCGCTTCTGTATCGTCCGGGCTTGTCGACCAAGGCCTGCATCATCACCCCATGTGCTTTCAGAAGGTCTTTTTCCTTGAAGGCGTCCAAAGTGGGATAAAGCTCGTATGTTGCGATGGCGTTTTTCACTTCCTGAATCTGGCGGATGGGTGCCACCACGGTCTTGCCGTCGATGATGTCGCGCACCTCGTCCTCACTCAAGGTGTTGCCCTCGATGGCCAACGACGAATGGATGGTCTTGATGCGGTTGGCCCGGCGCAGCCTTACGCCGTCTTCCTGTTCCAAATGGATGGCATAGCGTTCTATCTGTGCCGAAATCTCTGCTATCAGGTTGATGGCTTCCGCACTCACCGCAAACGGCGGGATGTATGTTAGAGTTTCTTGCTTTGCCATGGCGTTACATGAGATTAAACAGTGACTGGATAAACCCTTGGCTTTGGCGGTCGAGTTCGAGGATGTCGCGCTCGTTCTCTTCAAGGGAACGCAACGACACGGGCTTGTAGAAATACTTGTTGAAGGAAATTTCGCAGCCTATTTTGGTAGGCGGCAGGTTAATCCACGCATCGGCCGCATACGGACGCACCTCGCGCTGGAAGTATTCGTAGATGTCTTCCTTCACGGGAATCTTCTCCGTGTCGCGCAGGTCGCTGTCAGGCTCATATTCAATGTATTGGCACACATAACTACCTTTTTCGCCTGGGAAGAATCCGTAGTCCGCGAGTCGTTTCTCGTCGATGCCGAAAGTGTCCACAAGGCTTTCCACTTCCTTGCTGCCCACCTTGTGCCGTTTCTTGACTACGGGCATGGCTTCGGGGTCGGTCGTGCTCATTGCGCGGGCAATGGCGTTGAGGGTGGTGGCTTTTGCGTCGAGTTTCAGTGCTTTAGCGGTCGTTGCAATCTTCTCGCTGAAAGCGTTGAAGTCCATAAACACCTCGGTTCCAATGGCTTTCATCAAATTGTGCGCAAGGTTCATCAGGTCGCGGCGGTCTTTCCAATCCTTGGTGGAAACCAATTTGGCCAACTTCTTGTCGGTCATTTTGATGTCGTTGTCCTGCAAGTATTCCTTGATGGCGGGCAACTCCGCATCCAAGCCTTCAAACACCTTGTGGCCGTAGGTTTGATAAAGCCATTTCGAAAGTTCCAATTCGCCCTTGTCGTAAAGCATCTCGTCAATTTTCAGCGCATTGAACTGGCTTCGCAAGCGCAAAGGCCGCTCGATGGTGACGTTGTAGAAGCGGAAGTCGTCGCCGTCGAAGATTTTGGAGGCCACATTGTTGTCATTGCCTTCTTTCTCAACGAAATCCATATAGGTTTTGAGGATGGCATCACGATGCACCGCCGTGATGGTGCAGTTGCGCGAGCCTTGGTTTTTCCGCAGTTTCTCAAAGGCCTGCGAAGCGTCAATCAGTTGCACCTTGCCCTTGCGGTTTTCGGCTTTCTTGTTGGTGAGCAGCCATACGTAGGTGGTGATTCCCGTGTTGTAGAAGATGTTGTTCGGCAATTGGATGATGGCATCCACCAGGTCATTCTCAATCAGATAGCGACGGATGTTGCTCTCGCCGCTGCCTGCGTCGCCCGTAAACAGCGACGACCCGTTGTGAATGGAGGCCACGCGGCTGCCTTGTGGCTGGAAATCAAGCGGTTTCATCTTGTCCACCTCTTCCATTACAAAGAGCAACTGCCCGTCGGATGTGCGTGGCGTGCAGTCCACCACTTCCTCTTCGCCAGCAAAATTGGTCAATGTCAGTTCAAAACGATGGTCGAGCAAGGTCTTTTCGTGGTAAATCTTCTCCTTGTCGGTTTTCCACGACTTGCCGTAGGGCGGATTGGTGATCATATAGCCAAACGACTTGTCGGAAAAGGCGTTGTCGGTGATGGTGTTGCCCAAATGCATTCCGCTTGGGTCCACACCTTTAATAATCAGGTCCGACTTGCAAATGGCGTATGTCTCTGGGTTGATTTCGGTGCCCGAAAGTTGGATGGCCGCGCTCCTGACACCAATATCCATAAGGTATTCGCGGCTTTCGGTCAGCATACCGCCCGAACCGCAAGCGGGGTCGTACAATGAGATAATCTTGGGCAGGTTGTCCTTCACAGGCTCAAAAACAAGGTGCGCCAACAGCGAAATGGCATCGCGGGGCGTGAAATGTTCGCCTGCCTCCTCGTTGTTCTCCTCGTTGAAGCGACGCAGCAGCTCCTCAAACACGGTGCCCATGCCAATGTTGGTCATGGCGGGAAGCGTGATGCCGTCAGGGTCTTTCATCTCCTTGTCTGTCAGGTTGATGCGCGGGTCGGTGATTTTCTCGATGATGGACAAAAGCCTATCGTTGTCAGCCAGTTTTCGGGCCTTGTTGTAATACTCGAAGTTCTTCAGCACGTCGCGCACGTTCTCGCTGAAGCCGTTGAGGTATTCGACGAAGTTGTCGTAAAGGATGTCGTTGCTGTCCGATGCCTGCGATTTGAGCCGGTTCAGCGTCCATTTGCTGGTGTTGAAATAACTCAACCCTGTGATGTCTTTCAGCACGCCCTCATCCAAATTATTCAATCCACTTTCCTTGATTTCCTCCTCCACTTCTTCCTTGGTTGGCTCAAGCAAGGCATCCAAACGGCGCAAAACGACCATAGGCAGAATCACATCGCGATATTGACCGCGAAGAAACACATCGCGCAAAACATCGTCGGCAATCGACCATATAAACGAAACTATTTGATTATGAGAAATTTCCATAGCAACACTCGATGTAAAATTATTCTACAAAAATACAAAAATCTCCAAAACCAATCAAGTGAAATCGACAACTTTCAACTCTCAACTCTCAACTCTCAACTAATACCTAAACTCCACCATCACCTCAAAACTTCTTCCCGGCATCGCCCGCCAAATCACGTTCTGGTAGTCGGTGTCGAAGAGGTTGTGGCAGCGGAGTTCGATGCGGAACTTCTTGATTTGCTTGCCAATGGCAATGTGGTGCAAAGTGTAGGGCGGGAGGTCGTAGGCGAAGAATTGTTGCTCGGAATAAGATGTGCTGCGGCGACCAGTAAATTCAAAGGTGTAGCTCACGTTCCAAGTCTTCCATTGCGTGTTGAGGAAAAGGTTGGCGTGGTGGCGCGGGATATAGATGAGTTGCTTGCCCTTGGTGCCTTGCTGTTCGGCCTTCTCGCTCTCGTCGGTAGTCACCGTGTAGACATAGTTGCCCGACAGCGTGATTTTCCAATTTTCTTTAACAAACGCCGCGTCGAGGTGGTTCTCTATACCGCGAGCATAGACTTTCGCCACGTTTTCAGGCACCCAAAACCGGTATGAAGTCGGCATCCACTGTATCCAGTTTTTCACATTCGAGAAATAGCCTCCCGAGCGCAAGTCGAACTTGAATGGGCCTTTTTGCAGGCCGTATTTTATGGCCAAATCCACCGTGCGGCCATCTTCGGGCAAGAGGTCAGGATTGCCGCCCGGATACCAATAAAGGTCGTTCAACGAAGGATTACGGTAGTTGTGGCTGTAGCCTAAAGTTAGGCTCAGGGCCTTGTAGAACGGCATTTGGTAGGAGAAAGTCGCCGTGGGGAAAAGTCCCATCGGCTTGCCGTCGGTCCAGTCGTAACGTGCTGTAAGGCTGAGTTTTGCGCAGTCGAATGGCTCGCCGTCAACCGCAGCGTAGGCCGACACCACATCGCGGCGTTTCTCGCCCTCGTAATTGTTGCTCCTCACCCGCTCGTTGTCCCATTGCAGTTTGGCTTTCAGCGTCCAAGTCTGGTAAAGTTGCTGCTCAAGGTTGGCGATTTGGTGCAACACCAAGGCGTGGTTTTCGGAATTAATGAAAGTGACCGTGTCGTCGTTGGAAGGGATGCGCGTCAACAGGAAATAGCGTTGGTTTTCCACAAAGGCAGCCGATTTCAGTTGCAGGTTGCCCGTTGCCCAATAGGTCTTGAACGACACGAAATTGCGCGAGAAGTTATCCCGCGTCCATTCCTCCGAGTTGACATTGAACACGTTAGGCATGATAGGCGGCAAGTTGCGGTTGTTCCATTGGTTCCATGAAGAAACCGAAAACACGCAGTTTTTTAACATCAAGCTCATTTCAGGCATCACGCCGTAGTCGACAAAATCGGCGTTGCGCTGCTTCATGCGCTGGTGCGGGATGGTGGCCAAATTCTCGTACTCGAAATCGTTGTCGGACGAGTTGCGGTAGGCCTTCACGCGAAACGAAAACGTCTTCCCATAGTTGCCCACCGTAACGAAACTGCCAAGCGTGTTGAAACTGCCGTAAGTCTGTTTCAAATCAAGGAGGAAACCGTCGCCGAAATGGTTGGTGTTGTCAATGTTGACCGTGCCGCCCAATCCTCCGCTGTTGTTGGAAGTGCCGCTGCCCCAATTGAGGCTCACGTCGTCGGCCAAAAACACGGGAATGGTGCTGAAATCCACTTGCCCAAGCGTGGGCGCGTTGAGTTGGAAACCGTTCCATAACACCAAAGTATGGCTGGCCGTTGTGCCACGGAAAGAGGCCGTTGAAGTGCCGCCCGGCCCGTAAGTCTTGATGAAAACGGGACTATGCTGGATGAGCAAGTCCGACAAATTGGAGGTGCTTTTCGATTGCAGCACAAGCGTGTCCAACTTCCTCGCCACCAAAGGTTTCAGTGCCTCAATGTCGTTGCGCTCCGCAGTCACCTCCACCGCATGGAGCATAATAGTATCTTGGGCATGAAGCCGCGAAAGCCCCATGCCCAATAAAATGAAAACAACAAATCCGAATTTGTGGTTCAAGGCTTCTTCACATCCTTTTGGATGCCCTTCACTTTCTCTTTTATCTCTTTTTCCTTCTTGCTGTCTATTTCCTTCTTGTCAACTTGCGGCTTCTGCTTCTCGGCGTAGGTCTGTTTCTTGCCTTGCAACTTGCCGTTCTTGTAGGTGGCTTCGCTCTTCAGCGAGCCGTCAGGATAATAAGTGGTTTGCTTGCCGTCGAACTGGCCGTCTTTGTAGACGATGGTCATTTTCTTGTTGCCGTTTTCGTCGTACCAAGTCGTTTCGCCGTCGCGCTGGCCTTCCTTGTAACTCGAAACCTCAAGGTTGCCGCCCTTCTCGTAGCACAGGATTTGCTGTCCGTCGAGTTGGCCGTTCTTGTAGGTGTTCAACTTCGAGAGCCGTCCGCCACGGAACCATTCGCTCATTTGTCCATCGAGCATATCGTTCTTGTACTCAGCCTTTTTCGTGATGGAACCCGTCTTGTCGATTTCAACGAAAACACCGTTGCGCTTGCCGTTTTCGTAGGAGACGATTTTCTTGGGCAGGTAGGGAGTGCTGTTGAAATACTCCATCCAAGTGCCCACTTTTTTCCCGTTTTGCACCATGCCTTCTATGGTACAATCGCCCGACTTGGTCGTAAACTTGCCGTCGGGGGCTTTCGAAACATCAACGCTTTCAATGGTTTGTGCGAACAAAGGCATCGAAAGCAAAGCCATTACAATGATAATCAAAGTTTTACGCATTTTCTTAGGTTTTAAATTGTTGGACAAAAGTATAAAATTTGGGGCAAATGGATGCAATTTTCGTGCAAATTTCTCATTTTTGCAGAAAATTTCAGGCACTATGAAAAAGATTGAAGTAAAGAATTTCAAACTCTACACCACGGCGGTCATCAGCATTGAGTGGAAACAGGAACTGCTCAACGTGAACTTAGACCTCTCCATGATGCTGAAAATAATGCGATTGGAAGGCCTTACTGAGGCCAACATCGACTATTACAGCCGCGCCGGACAGCCCATTCCTTTTAAAAAGGTGACACTTCTCCTGTTCCAAGACGACGACAAGCCCGGACAATACTACACCGACGAATCTTTCGAGGAAGACGACGACCCGACGGTGTTCTATGTGGAGATTAAGGAATAACACGATTTGCGTCATTGCGAATGCAGTGAAGCAATCCAGACATCAAGCCAAATGACTATTGTCTGGATTGCTTCGTCGTTTCTCCACGCAATGACGTAAACATCAATGCAAGCTCTTAATATACTCATCAATCGCCTTAGCGGACTTCTTGCCCGCGCCCATGGCGAGGATGACCGTGGCAGCACCGCTAACTGCGTCACCACCAGCGAAAATGCCCGGACGTGAGGTCGTGCCCACTTCGTCAGCAACGATGCAACCCTTCTTGTTCAAGTCGAGGTTGCGGGTCGTGCTGCCAATCAGCGGGTTAGGCGAAGTGCCGAGAGCCATGATAATCATGTCGACATCGAGGACAAACTCCGAATCCTTGATCGGGACGGGGCTGCGGCGACCAGAGGCATCAGGCTCGCCAAGTTCGCATTTCACGCACTTGAAGCCCTTCACCCAGCCGTTTTCGTCGCCTAATACTTCAACGGGAGCTGTCAGCAGGTCGAAGATGACGCCTTCTTCCTTGGCGTGATGCACCTCCTCCACTCTCGCAGGCAGTTCGGCCTCGGAACGGCGATATACGATATGCACCTCCGAGCCAAGACGCAAAGCGGTACGAGCAGCGTCCATAGCCACGTTGCCACCACCTACCACCGCGACTTTCTTTCCGACGAAGTTCGGGGTTTCGTAACCTTCCTTGTAGGCGAAAAGCAGGTTGTTGCGGGTCAGGAATTCGTTGGCCGAAACCACGCCGCAAAGGTTCTCGCCCGGCACGTTCATCATCATCGGGAAACCGGCTCCCGATCCTACAAAGACAGCCTCGAAGCCTTCACGTTTCATCAACTCGTCGATGGTGATGGTACGACCGACGACCACGTCCTTCTCAAACTTCGCGCCCAACTTGCGCACGCTTTCCACTTCCTTCTTCACGACAGTGTCTTTCGGCAGACGGAACGAAGGGATACCATACATCAGCACGCCGCCCAATTCGTGCAAGGCTTCAAAGATAGTGACATCGTAACCCATTGACAGCAAATCCTTTGCGCAGGTCAAGCCAGAAGGACCGCTACCGATGATGGCCACTTTGTGACCATTCGGAATACATTGACTGCTGAAATGCAGGTCATGCTTGATGGCATAGTCACCGACGAAACGTTCCAGCTTGCCGATAGCGATAGGCTCGAACTTCTTGCCCATCACGCAGGAACCTTCGCACTGCGTTTCTTGCGGGCACACCCGGCCACACACAGCCGGCAAAGCCGAGTCACAACTGATGACGCCGGCAGCACCCTCGAAGTCGCCTTTGGCAACGCGGGCGATGAAATCGGGAATGTCGACATTCACGGGGCAATGCGCCACACACTGCGGGTTCTTGCAATGCAGGCAACGCTGGGCTTCCATGATGGCCATGTCAGCCGAATAGCCCAAGCAAACCTCGTCAAAGTTGTGGGCGCGGATTTCGGGTTTCTGCTCCGGCACCGGGACGCGCTTTTTCTTGTCGAAGGTTTCTTCTGAAATGCCTCCGATGTGGCACTTGTGGCCTTCAGCTTTCTCCTCAGCCTCAAGTTGCTTGCGCGTTTCCACATTGTTATACATGGCCTGACGCTTCATGGCACCGTCGAAGTCAACGTCCTTTCCGAGGAACTCAGGACCGTCGATGCAGGTGAACTTGGTCTTGCCGCCAATGCTCACACGGCAGGCACCGCACATGCCCGTACCGTCGACCATAATCGAGTTGAGCGACACCGTACAGCGGATGCCCAACTCCTCACAGGTCTTGGTGGCGAACTTCATCATAATCATCGGGCCGATGGCAACGGCTTCGTCATACTGCTTGCCGCTGGCCACGAGTTGACGCAACACATCGGTAACCAAGCCCTTACGACCCGTAGAGCCGTCATCGGAAGTGACATACAAGTTACTGACCTCAGCCAATTCCTTCTCGAAAATCAGCAAGTCCTTGGTACGCGCACCAATGATGCAGTCAGCCGTGGCACCGTGGTCGTTCAACCACTTCACTTGGGGATAAATCGGGGCGATGCCCACACCGCCGCCGATGAAGACGAAACTGCGCTTGCGCAATTCCTCAGCGGTCATTGTGGCAAACTCGGAGGGCTTGCCCAAAGGACCAACAATGTCGGCAAAGCGGTCGCCTTCCTTGTACTCGGCCATCTTCTTGGTGGATTCGCCAATGGCCTTGAAGACGATGGTCACCGTTCCCCTGACACGGTGGTAGTCACTGATGGTCAGCGGAATACGTTCAGAGTTTTCCTCCATCTTGACGATAAGGAACTGCCCCGGCAAAGCCGAATGGGCGATTCGCGGCGCATAAACATCCATCAGGTAGGTTTCCGCCGCAAAGGTTTCTTTGTGTATAATTTCAAACATAATATAAGGATAATGAGTTAGTTTTCGCAAAAAATCATCTTGCAAAGATAGTGTTTTTCATCAATGCAAGCGAAAATACGCATTTTTTTAAACAAAAAAGCCCCGCTTTCGCGAGGCTCACCTTAATACAATTATGAAAACATTATTCTCTATAAAACATTATTCTCTACCGTCCAAAGCCTTCACCTCTTCGGTCATGTTGAGCTTTACATAGATGGAGCGCAACACGTTCTTCACATCGTCGGAAGGCTGTGCTTCGTAGGCCTGTTGCAGGTAAGGAAGACCCGTGCGGAGCAGTCCGTTGGCTTGCTCAATGAGTCCGTTGTATTGTTCCTGTTCGGCCTTCGAGAAGCCCGTGATTTCGTTGGCCTGCTCGATATACTTGTTAGCCATTGTGGTGTAAAGAACACCGATGTTGTAAATGGCATCGTAATAGTTCGGGTTGATTTTGAGGGCATCCTCATAATACTTGCGGGCCATTTCGGTATCATACACGCCTTCGTTGGTTTCGTCGCCATAGATGGTGCCGAGCACGAAGAGCAGTTGGGCGTTCTCTGGGTCGAGTTGGCGGAGCTTGTTGAGGTCTTCAACAGCTTCGGCACCCTTGCCTTCCTTCAGGTAGGCGTTCACCTTTTCGAGAATCAGGCCGGCATCGCCGGGGTTCTTCTCCAAGCCCGCATTAATCATGGCCATAGCTTGTTCAGCGTTGCCCATGCCGTTGTAGCAAGCGGCGAGGTGCTTGTAGACATCCACACCGTCAACACCATTGCCCTGAAGCTCAGTGAAATAAGTCAAAGCGGTGTTGTAGTCCCCAGCTCTCAGGGCTGAAGTGGCTGCGAAGTTCAGCATATCGTTGGCATCGCTGCTGCCTAATGACTTGGCGATGTCGTAAGCCTTCTTGAACATGGGAGCGGCCTCGGCAAACTTGCCCGTGTTGTAGTCGTCGGCACCTTTAGTATAATAGGTGTTCATGACCGAGCCAACACGCTGATAGATTTCTTGCTTGTTTTCCTCAAGATAATCGTGGTTTTTCATGCAGTTCATCAGCGATTCGTAAACGATTTCCAAAGCGTTGGGAGCTTGGGCAATCAAAGCCTCGTCGCCCGATTGGATGATGTTCTGGTAGATGGCGGCGCGATACAACCAAGCCTGCGACTGGTCGTTGGGCTTCATTCCCAGGAATTGTTCGTGATTGACGCACTTTTCAATGGAGGCCATAGCCTTGGCATATTGGCCGTTCTTGTTGTACATGTAGGCGTCGGTTCTGTCTTTCTTTTGGGCCATCATCACGTTTGCAGTGAGCAGGACGGCCAACAAAATCATTACTTTTTTCATTTTCTCGATTATTTAAAGTTTAACATTTTCGTTTGTTATCGTGTTTCCTTGCAATTATTGTTCCAAAGTGTTTTCGTCATCTGGATTCGGCGTTTCGACAGGCTCAACGGCCTCGGTTCCATCTGGGGTAGGCGTTTCGACTGGCTCAACCACTTCTGCGGTTTCTTCTGGTTCGTCCTCATGCTCGGTCTTGGTCACGGCGGCGATTTCATCGTTGCCGCGCAAGTCGATGAGCTTCACGCCCTGAGTGGCACGACCCATCACACGCAACTTGCTGACTGCCATTCTGATAACGATGCCCGACTTGTTGATGATCATCAGGTCTTCGTCGTCGGTCACGCCCTTGATGGCGATGAGGTCGCCGGTCTTGTCGGTGATGTTCAAGGTCTTGACACCCTTCGCGCCACGGTTGGTGATGCGGTAGTCGTCGATGTCGGAGCGTTTGCCGAAGCCCTTCTCGGAGACCACCAAGACGGTCTGTTGCGGATCGTTGATGCAAACCATGCCGATAACCTCGTCATTTTCAGAGGCTAAGGTAATGGCTTTCACACCCGTAGCGGTACGACCCATCGGACGGACGGTTTGCTCGTTGAAGCGCACAGCCTTACCCGAGCGCACAGCCATCAGCACCTCGTCGTTGCCCGAAGTCAGGCAGGCTTCAAGGAGTTGGTCGTCCTCGCGGATATTGACCGCAATGATACCGTTTTGGCGCACGTTCTTGTAGGCCGCCAAGGTGGTCTTCTTGATGATGCCCTTCTTGGTGCAGAGGATAATGTAGTTGTTTTCGAGATAGTCCTCGTCGCTCATGCTTTTCACGTTGAGGTAGGCCATCACCTTATTGTCCTTGTCAAGCGGCAACAGGTTTTGGATGGCGCGACCCTTGCTGTTCTTGCCCTCTTCGGGAATCTCGAAAGCCCTGAGTTTGTAGCACTTACCCTGTTCGGTGAAGAAGAGCAAATGGTTGTGGTTGGTAGCCGTGAAGATATGCTCGATGAAGTCGGTGTCGCGGGTGGCAGAGCCTTTCGAACCCTTGCCTCCACGGCTTTGCACACGGTATTCGGTCAGCGGCGTGCGCTTGATGTAACCGAGGTGCGAGATGGTGATGACCACGGCATCGTCGGCGATGATGTCCTCCATGCGGAACTCACCGGCGGCGGGCATGATTTGGGTGCGGCGGGCGTCGCCATATTTTTCTTTGATGACCAACAATTCGTCCTTGATGATTTGGAACTGCAATTCCTCATTTTGTAGAATTTCGTGGAAATGCTTGATGCGCTCGTGGATTTCGTCCAACTCGTCCAAGATCTTCTTGATTTCGAGTCCGGCCAACTGACCGAGGCGATAGGCCACGATTGCCGAGGCTTGCGGGTCGTCGAAGCCGAACTTGTCCATGATGGCTTGCTTGGCTTCGGGCGTGCCGCCTTTACAGGCACGGATGGTAGCGATGATTTCGTCAACGATGTCGATGGCGCGGGCCAAACCTTCCAAGATATGGGCACGGTCTTCGGCTTTCTTCAACTCGAAGCGCGTGCGACGCAACACGATTTCGTGACGGTGTGCCACAAAATGCTCAATCAACTGCTTGAGGTTCAATGTATAAGGCCGCCCATTCACCAAAGCCACATTGTTCACATTGAAGGAACTTTGCAGCGGGGTCATCATGAACAGTTTGTTCAAAACCACGTCGGGGTTGGCATCGCGTTTCAGTTCATACACCACGCGGATGCCTTTTCTATCTGACTCGTCGCGGATGTCGGCTAAGCCTTCCAATTTCTTCTCGCTCACGAGGTCGGCGGTCTTCTTGATCATTTCGGCCTTGTTCACCTGATACGGAACTGAGGTGGCAATGATGCGCTCGTGGCCGTTGTGTTCCTCAAAATGGGTTTCGCCGCGCAAAACGATGCGTCCCCTACCCGTTTCAAACGCCTCGCGCACACCTTCATAGCCGTAAATCACGCCAGCCGTCGGGAAATCGGGTGCCTTGATGTATTGCATCAGTTCAGCCACAGTGATTTCGCGGTTGTCGATGTAGGCAATAATGCCATCGACGCACTCGCTGAGGTTATGCGGCGCCATGTTGGTAGCCATACCCACAGCGATGCCGTTGGTGCCGTTCACCAAAAGGGCGGGAATCTGCGTGGGCAACACGGTAGGCTCTTGGGTGGTGTCGTCGAAGTTGTTCTGGAAGTCGACGGTGTCCTTGTCCAAGTCGTCGAGCATTTCCTCTGCAATCTTCTGCAAGCGTGCCTCGGTGTAACGCATGGCTGCTGGGCTGTCGCCGTCCATCGAGCCGAAGTTGCCCTGGCCGTCCACCAAAGGATAACGCAGTGACCACCACTGGGCCATACGCACCATAGCGTCATAAACTGACGAGTCGCCGTGTGGGTGGTACTTACCAAGCACATCACCGACGATACGCGCCGACTTTCTGTAGCCGCTGCGCGAGGTGACGCCCAATTCCTTCATGCCGAACAGCACGCGACGATGCACCGGTTTGAGGCCGTCGCGCACGTCGGGCAAGGCACGCGAGATGATGACGGACATCGAATAGTCGATGTAAGCCGACTTCATCTGGTTCTCAAGATTGACCTTGATAATCTTTTCTCCAGTGTTTTCAGGGATATTATCTTCCTGATTTTCAGGAGTAATGTTATTGTTTTCGTCCATTTTCTGGGTTAGTTTTCTCTATTTTTAATAAGGGTGCAAAGATAGAGTTTTTTTGGATTGGTTTGACAAAACGGCGCGAAAAACTCACATGCGGGTTTCTAATAAAAACAAAAAACACCACAAAGCCGACAATGCCGCCGACTTTGTGGTATTTGTTGATGCGCTATCATCACAATTCAACAAGGTTCATCTCGTAACGGAAACCTTTTTTACAGCAACGCCGCTCGCGGTTTCTATCCTGACGAGGTAAATTCCAGCCTTCTGTCCGCTGAAGTCGTATTCAAACGCATCGCCACCCACTTTGCCATCGAAGACAACTTGGCCAAGCATATTACTGATAGAGACGTGTTTGATGCTTTCAGCTTCGATTTTCACAAGGCCATTCGTAGGGTTAGGATAAACAGCAACCTCAACACTGTTGTTCTCATTGACTGAAGCACCACTATTTTTAAAGGTTGCCATAACCACCACCTCAAACGGTGGCATGGTGAAACTGTAGGTAGAAGCCGCCTTGCCCGTAGGCGAAATGGGGATGATTTGCGTGGGGTCGTTAGCATTGACCACTTTTATCGAAACCAAGACCATATCTGGATTGGGCGTAATGGTGATTTGCACCTCCTGCCCCATCTGTGCCTCAGTGACCGAAGGCGTAATGGTTCCTCCGCTGCCCACAGCCCCGACATTGATTCCGTAAGTATCGCAGTCCTCGATGATGTTGTTGAAGGGGAACATGTTCCAAACCGAGTAATAAGTGACACGCTTGCCGCACGACACCATAAGCACCGAATTATCCACAATATCTGAGAATGCACCTGCATCCAATACGGCAGGCGTTGGCCCAAGTGCCACCACGAAATGCACGGTGTTGCAGCCTTTGAAGATGTTGGAACCGATTTCTTGCACATCTGGGCCAATGTGGATGGTGGTAAGATTGGGACAATTGTCGAACACATTGTAGTAGGCCGATTCCAATTTTTCTACATTGTAATAGACCACGTTTAGCCGTGGATTCTCTCCAAACGCTTTTTCTCCAATGTATTTAACGGATTTTCCAATGCTAATCGAAGTTAGGTTTTCAAGCCCGACAAACATTTCATCTTCAATTGCTTCTACAGAATCGCCAATGTTTATGGTTTTAAACCCTTTGCAACCCAGAAAAGCGTCATTGCCTATCGTTGTCACAGAGTTGCCAATGGTCAGATTACCATTGAATCCATCACACCCTTGAAACGCTTTATCGCCTATAGTTGTCACGGAATTGGGAATGGTTAGGCCACCTGTAAAACCATTACAGCCAGCAAATGCATGATTGCCTATCGTTGTCATGGAATTGGGAATCATCAAGTTGCCTGTGAAGCCATTGAGTCCATCAAAAGCATGGTCACCGATTGTAGTTAGAGAATTGCCCAAGGTCAGGTTGCCGTTGAAACCAGTGCAACCAGCAAAAGCGTAATGTCCTATTGAAGTCACAGAATTGGGAATGGTCAGGCTGCCTGTTAAGCCGCTACAATCACTAAAAGCACCTCTACCAATGTATTCTACGGAATTTGGGATGGTCAGGTTGCCGTTGAAACCAGTGCAATCAGCAAAAGCGTAATGTCCTATTGAAGTCACAGAATTGGGAATGGTCAGGCTGCCTGTAATAAAACCAGCACCATCGACGCAAAAAGCTCTATCACAAATAAGCCTTGTCCCTTCTTGTAGGTACAACTCTCCTATTTGCGTTCCACCTTTATAGCCTAGACAACAATTGTCCAAATACAATATGCCGTCGGGTTGTTGTACATACCATCCTGTCTCGTCAAACGCATCCCTATCTAAAAAAATAACAGAATTAGGAATGGTAATTGATGTCAAACCGCTGCAACCGAAGAAAGCTTGATATTCTATCGTGGTCACAGAATTAGGAATGGTAATTGATGTCAAAGCTTATCGTGGTTACGGAATATGTAATGCCATTGTAATTCACCGACTCGGGAATCACCAAATCTCCAGTTGGCTTGTCGTAGCCATCCCAATTGTAATGTCCTGGGTAATGATAATTCGGACAAACCAATCGCACATCATTGGTAGCTTCAATATATCTGTAATACAATGTTTGCCCAGTCGAACAAACTGCCGAAAAATCATAATTCTGGGAATTCTGGGCATACCCTTTCCCCATCCCAACCACACTCAGCAGCAGGACGAGCAGGGCGGCACGCAATGCCCTTTTTGTTTGTAAAGATTTTGTTTGCATATTACTTTGAATTTAATTGTTCTTGATTTGGTTAAACTTTCGTTTTTGTTGGGGGCAAAAGTAGAAAGAAATTCGATTAGTTCGGCAAAACAGAGTGAAAAACTTCAACACATTGAAAAACACGAATTACCAGAAATACATCACGGAATCGCAGATTGGCTCCGCCGAATCGGAGATTTCAACGAAGTCAATTATCAGAAATCAAATTTACGAAACAATTTATGGCGAATTCCTGACAATTCAAGTTCCCAAAAACTGGAATAATCTTGAAAAGATGTAAATTTTCGTTTGCGATAATCTTGAAAAGATGTAATTTTGCAGTCCAAATAATCTTGAAAAGATGTGAATTTTGGCTTGCAATAATCTTGAAAAGATGTAATTATGGCTATGAAACGAAAGATTTACAATGAGTTGCTTGAATGGAAAAACAAGCGCAATGGAGCAACGGCAGTCATCATCGAAGGAGCGCGACGCATCGGGAAAAGCTATATTGTGGAGGAATTTGCCCGAAACGAGTACGATTCTTATCTGCTCATCGACTTCAACAAGGCTGACAAAGTGGTCTGGGAATGGTTCGACAACTATCTTGAAGACTTAGACACACTACTCATGAACCTGCAAATCCATTATGGTGTGCGCCTTACGCCTCGCAAGTCCGTCATCATTTTCGACGAGGTTCAATTGTGCCCACGCGCCCGTTCCGCCATTAAATATCTTGTGGCCGACAGACGTTTCGACTACATTGAAACGGGTTCGCTCATTAGTATCAAAAAGAATGTCAAAGACATCCTCATTCCTTCCGAAGAGCAGGCTTTGCCCATGTATCCCATGGATTTCGAGGAGTTTTTGTGGGCGTTGGACGATGAACTGATGATGCCTTTCATCACGCAGTGTTTCCAAAAGCGGAAACCTCTCGGCGGACTGCATCGCAAGGCGTTGGACTATTTCCGTACCTATATGATTGTTGGCGGTATGCCTCAAGCCATATTGAAATACATTGAAACACACGACTTTGAGGAAGTTGACCGAGTGAAAAGGTCGATTCTGCAAGTTTACAAGAACGACATTGCAAAATACGCCTCCAACGTGGAGCACAAGGTGAAAAGCATTTTCGACGAGTTGCCCGCCCAATTGCAAAAACATGAGAAAAAGTTCCGGCTATCCGCTTTGGAACCCGGTGCCGCCTACCGCGATTATGACGACGCTTTCTTTTGGCTGTCGGATGCGGGCATTGTCAATATCTGCTACAACTGCACCGCTCCCAACATCGGACTACGGCTCAACATGGAACGCAACACCTTAAAATGTTATATGGCTGATACGGGACTGCTTTTCAGCCATGCCTTTGACGAAAAAGGCCATGTACCTAATGAGATTTACCAGAAAATCATCCACGACAAATTGGAAATCAACGAGGGAATGTTGGTGGAAAACATTGTTGCACAAATGCTTACCACAGCTGGCCACAAACTCTACTTCTACAGCAACTCGAGCCGCGAAAATGCCGAAGACCGCATGGAAATCGACTTCCTGACAGCCAAGTCGAAACTGACTTCAAGGCATAATATTACACCGATTGAAGTAAAGTCGTCACAACGATACACATTGTCGTCAATTAACAAGTGTATCAACAAGTTCGGCAATTATTTGTCTACGCCTATCGTACTACATTCAGCCGACCTTAAACAAGAGAAAGGCATTGACTATTTGCCGCTTTATATGACTCCGTTGCTATAATTCCAAAAGTTTGTTTCCCGAATAATGGCGCGGCGCAGTTTTTGTTCGTACCTTTGCGCTCCGAAAGAATCGGACAAGGCAAGAACTTGGATTTTTATTAAATTATTGAAAATAAACGAATTGTAATTATATGGATGCAAAATTTTCTCCCCGTGTGCGTGCCATTTTGTCACTCAGTCACCAAGAGGCGCAACGCTTGGGGAACGCATACGTCGGGTTGGAGCACCTGTTTTTGGGCATGTTGAAGGATGGAGGCAGCAGTGCCATCCGCATTTTGGAGAACCTCAACCTGAATATTGAAGTCTTTTCAAAAAAATTGGAAGCCTCAGTGCGTACAGCCAATGTCAACAAAAGCACGGTTTTGGCCCTGCCCCTTACCAAGCAGGCCGAGCGTGTGTTGAAGTTCACTTATATCATTGCCAAGGAGTTCCATTCGGAGATTGTGCGCTCCGAACATCTCATGTTGGCCATCCTGCACGAGAAGAACAACATCATATCGCAAAACCTTGAGTTTGAGGGCATCAACTACGACAACTTCAAGCAGGAACTGATTCGCTTCGGCATGGAACACGGCGACCTGCCGCAGGATTCGGCGGAGGAAACCATAGGCTCAGCCTCGAATGTCTTTACCGAAGAGGAGGACTACGAAGACCTGATGAACGACATCCGTCCGCAACAGGAAAAGCCCAAGAAAACCCCTGCCGCTAAGAGCAAGACACCCGTTTTGGACAATTTCGGGCGCGACCTCACCAAGGCCGCCGAGGAAAGTCGCCTCGACCCCATCGTGGGCCGCGAGCGCGAATTGGAACGCATCGCCCAAATCCTCAGCCGCCGCAAGAAAAACAACCCTATATTAATAGGTGAACCCGGTGTGGGCAAGTCGGCCATTGCGGAGGGCTTGGCCATCCGCATCGTGCAGCACCGCGTGCCGCGCACCTTGTTCGACAAGCGTGTCGTCATGCTCGACATCGGCTCCATCGTGGCCGGCACCAAGTATCGCGGCCAGTTTGAGGAGCGCATCAAGGCCATTCTCAATGAGTTGGAAAACAACCGCGACATCATTCTTTTCGTCGATGAAATCCACACTTTGGTTGGGGCGGGCAACGCCAACGGCTCATTGGATGCCAGCAACATGTTCAAGCCGGCTTTGGCGCGTGGCGAGTTGCAGTGCATTGGCTCCACCACTTTGGACGAATACCGCCAGTATATTGAGAAAGACGGTGCCTTGGAACGCCGTTTCCAAAAGATTCTCGTTGAGCCGACCACACCCGCCGAGACCATCGAAATCTTGAACAACATCAAACCGCGATACGAAGACCATCATTTGGTGAAATACACACCCGAGGCCATCGAAGCCTGCGTGAAACTCACCGACCGCTACCTCAGCGACCGCCATTTGCCCGACAAGGCCATCGATGCCTTGGACGAAGCTGGTGCACGAGTCCACATCAAGAACATTGATGTGCCGAGCGAAATCACCGAATTGGAGAAACGCTTGGAAGAGGTGCGAAAGGACAAGAAAGCCGCCGTCGCCGAGCAGAAATTTGAGGAGGCGGGCATGTATCGCAACGAGGAAGTGAAGATTCTTGACCGCCTCGACACTGTGAAAAAGGCATGGGAAAGCAACGCTGTCGCCCATCGCGAAACCGTCACGGAACAGAATGTGGCTGAGGTGGTTGCCATGATGACTGGCGTACCAGTGCAGCGCATTGCCAAGAACGAAGGCGACCGCCTGATGCACATGGAAAGCGAGTTGGCGGGCACCGTAATAGGCCAAGACGAGGCCATCAAGAAGGTGACCAAGGCCATCCGCCGCAACCGCGCCGGACTGAAAGACCCGAACAAGCCCATCGGCTCGTTCATTTTCCTCGGCCCGACGGGTGTCGGCAAGACCTATTTAGCCAAAGTGTTGGCCAAGTTCCTCTTCGACAGCGAAGACGCGCTCATCCGCATCGACATGAGCGAATACATGGAGAAGTTTGCCGTGTCGCGCCTCGTGGGTGCGCCTCCCGGATATGTCGGTTACGAAGAGGGCGGCCAACTCACTGAAAAAGTGCGCCGCAAGCCCTACTCCATCGTCCTATTGGACGAAATCGAGAAGGCCCATCCCGATGTATTCAACCTGCTCCTTCAAGTCCTTGACGACGGCCAATTGACTGACAGTCTGGGCCGTAAGGTCGACTTCAAGAACACCATCATCATTATGACCTCCAACATTGGTTCACGCCAGTTGAAGGACTTCGGTCAGGGGGTTGGTTTTGGCACGCAGGCCAAACTCAACGCCAAGAACGAGTATTCGCAGAGCGTCATCGACAATGCCTTGAAACGCACTTTCGCCCCCGAATTTTTGAACCGTGTTGACGACGTGGTGATGTTCAATTCATTGGAAAAGAAAGACATCCACAAGATTATCGGCATTGAAATCCGTCAGGTGGTGAAACGTGTTGAGGAGATGGGTTACAAGATCGAACTCACCGAAAAGGCTTTAGACTTCATCTCTGAAAAGGGCTGGGACGAACAGTATGGCGCCCGTCCGCTGAAACGCGCCGTCCAAAAATATGTGGAAGATGTTTTGGCCGAGGCCATCATTTCCGCCAATCTCCACATCGGCGACCTCATCAGCATTGACTTGGCCGAAAATGGCGAGGAAACCATCGCCAAGGTCATTCCCATCGAGCAAAAAATCCTTGAAGAAGCCCCTGTCGCATGAACTACGACTTCAAGAAACATATTGACAGTAAGATATTTAGGGTGATTGCATACGCTTCCCATGAGTTGGGCTACAAGAGTTATGTCATAGGTGGCTATGTGCGTGACATTTTGCTGCGCCGTCCGTCAAACGACATCGATGTAGTCACCGTGGGCAGCGGGATTACCCTTGCCAAAAAGGTCGCTTCCCTTCTGCCCGGTCACAAGGAAGCCAAATATTACGGGGCTTTCGGCACGGCCATGATCAATTATCAAGGCATGGAAGTGGAATTTGTGGGCGCGAGGAAAGAGTCCTACGACCGCAACAGTCGCAAGCCAGTGGTCGAAAATGGCACTTTGGAGGACGACATCAGCCGCCGCGACTTTACCATTAACGCATTGGCACTCAGCCTCAATGCCGACGACTACGGCACCCTCATCGACCGTTTCGGCGGCATGGCCGACATGGAGGAACTGCTTTTGCGCACACCTTTAGACCCCGACATTACCTATTCTGACGACCCTCTCCGCATGATGCGTGCTGTCAGATTTGCCTCACAATTAAGGTTTTACATCGAATCTGAATCGTTTGAGTCCATCAAGCGCAACGCTGAGCGTATCAAGATTGTTTCGATGGAGCGCGTCACCGAAGAACTGAACAAGATCATCCTTTCGCCAAGGCCTTCCATCGGGTTCAAGTTGCTGGATGAGAGTGGTTTGCTGAAACTTATCTTCCCACAACTCAGCCAATTGAAAGGCGTGGAAATTGTGCAAGGCAAAGGCCACAAAGACAACTTTTTGCACACCCTGCAAGTCCTTGACCAAGTGGCAGAAAAGAGCGACGACCTTTGGCTTCGTTGGGCTGCCCTGCTTCACGACATCGCCAAACCCCAAACCAAACGATGGGAGGACGGCACAGGATGGACATTCCACGGGCATGAGTTCAAAGGCTCGAAGATGGTGCCTAAAATCTTCGCTGCCATGAAGTTGCCCCTCAACGAGAAGATGAAATATGTGCAGAAGATGGTGCTGCTCCACATGCGCCCCATCGTGCTCGCCGAAGATGTGGTGACCGACTCCGCCGTGCGCCGCCTGCTTTTCGAGGCTGGCGACGACATCGACGACCTGATGTTGCTTTGTCACGCCGACATTACTTCGAAGAACGAGGAGAAAATCAAGAAGTTCCACCACAATTTTGAGATTGTGCAGGAGAAACTGAAGGAAATCGAGGCCAAAGACCACCTGCGCAACTGGCAGCCGCCCATCGATGGCATCGCCATCATGGAAACCTTTGGAATTCCAGAAGGTCGCGAGGTCGGCATCATCAAAAATGCCATCCGCGAGGCCATTTTGGATGGGGTTATCGGCAACAATTTCGCCGAGGCATACGCCTTTATGAAAGATGAAGGCAAAAAGTTGGGCCTCAGCGTGGTAAAGGAAATCCAAGAGCCGATTATTGTTGCTAACAATGGACCGGTGCCGAATAAAATTTAGAATTGTAGGGCTTGCCGACTCCGATAGGGTCAGTGGGGCATGCTCCACTATCGGCAAAGCTCCGAAAAAGAAAAAAAGATGCCAACCTTAATAGTAATCGCTGGCCCAACTGCCTCTGGAAAGACCGCTTTTGCCATCAAAGTCGCAAAGGCATTGAACACCGTTATCCTTTCTGCCGACAGCCGTCAGTTCTACAAGGAAATGAGCATCGGCACTGCTGCTCCAACCGAAGAAGAACTGAGTCAAGTCCAACACTATTTCGTGCATCACATCAGCATTGAGGACAAGTACGATGTGGCTGATTATGAGCGGGATGCACTGCGACTTTTGGACGAACTTTTCAAAACCCATGACTCAGTGGTGATGACTGGCGGCTCAGGTCTTTTCATCGATGCGGTCTGCAACGGCATTGACGAAATGCCCGACATAAAGCCCGAAATCAGGGAAAAAGTGGAAAACTTACTCCAAGAAGGCGGCTTGAAAGCCTTGCAAGATGAAGTGCAACGCATTGACCCTGAATATTTTGCCATCGTTGACCAGCAAAACCCACGAAGGTTGCAACGCGCCTTGGAAGTCTGCTACCAAACAGGCAAGACTTTCACCTCGTTTCGCAGCGGAAACACAGTCAAGCGCGATTTTGACATCAAGAAATACGCCCTGCTTTGGGAGCGCGAGGCACTCATCGAGCGCATCGACAAACGAGTTGATTTAATGATGGAGCAAGGCTTGTTGGAAGAAGTCAAATCGCTTTATCCCAAGCGTCATTTGAACGCTCTCAATACGGTGGGCTACAAGGAGTTGTTCTCCTTTTTCGACGGGCAATGCAGCCTTCCCGAGGCCGTGGAACTCATCAAAATCCACACGCGGCAGTATGCCAAGCGGCAGATGACTTGGCTGAGGAAAGACAATGGTTATCAATGGATTATACCCGAAATTAATTCAGAATTATGCATACTTACAAGCACGAAGTGAAATATTACGAATGTGACCGCATGGGCGTGACTCATCATTCCAACTATGTCCGTTTCATGGAAGAAGCCCGTGTCGACTACCTCGACCAATTGGGATACGGTTTCGAGAGAATCGAGGCCGAAGGCGTGTTTTCGCCTGTCGTTGCCATTCAATGCAACTACAAAACCCCCACTACCTTCAAGGATGTGATTGAAACAGAGGTTGTTATCAGTAAACTCTCGGAGATGAAATTTGAATTTTCGTATGTGATGCGTGTGGGCGAAAAGACCGTTTGTACGGCGCAAAGCACGCACTGTTTCATCGAGAACGGTCGCCCCGTGGCCATTTCCAAACGGTTGCCCGATCTCTATAAGGCCATTTGCGAGGAACGCGAAAAAGCCTGAATCCCGCTTATTTCACCTTGATTTTCCCGCCTTGACGCATCAGTGCATCCCACCATCGGGCGGGCAAGAGGGCATGTAAAACCCTTCCTGTAATTGAGATGCGGCCTCGGCAGTAACGTGCTTTGGGTCGGCGGCTGTTGACGGCCCGACTGATGGCTTTTGTAACCACTTCCGGCGACGACAGCCAATTGGTCTTGTAAAACCAATCCATGTTATAGGCCCATTGTGTGCCAATTTGCTCGTAGGCTGTCCCGACAGACGATTCCATCAGGTGTCTTGCCGCAATCACGCCCCAATCTGTCTTGATGGCACCCGGCTCAATCATCACGACATCAATGCCAAACGGCTTCATTTCCATGCGCAAGGCATCGCTGAGTGCCTCCACCGAGTATTTGGTCACATTGTACCAGCCGCCCATGTAAAACACCATCTTGCCCGCAATCGACGAGGTGTTGATGATGCGTCCGCTCCTTTGCTTGCGCATATAGGGCAAAACCAATTGTGTCAGTCGCGCCAAGCCGAACACGTTCACCTCCAACTGCCGCCGCGCCTCTTCCAAAGGTACGTTTTCGATGGCACCAAAATAGCCGTAGCCCGCATTGTTGATTAGCACATCAATCCGGCCTTCAGCCTGAATGACAGTTTCTACCCCTTGTTTCATCGATTCCTCATCGGTGACATCCATCCCGATAACCTTCACCCCATACGCCTTCAAAGGCTCCATGAGTTCCGTTCTGCGTGCGGCGGCATACACACGATGGCCTTGTTTAGCAAGGGTTTGCGCGCTGTCAAAACCGATGCCGCTACTGGCTCCCGTAATCAAAATGACTTTTCCGTTCTTCATAACGACCGCAAAAGTAGTGAAAATTTGGTGAAACCTTTCGCCTGTCTTGTATTACTTACTCAGTTTTTTACCAACTTATTCAAATAATACACAAATCTTATAGTTCATCGGTCACAACATCTGAATTTTCTTTCAATAAATTCGGCGGTTGCGACCGCCCAAATAGCATCGACAAATTCGGCGGTCGTAACCGCAGAATTACAAGAAACTGAAAATCATATAGATATATATCACGCAATAACCATTCCCAACATAACAGAATTCCCTGTTGAGGATTTCTTCAAAGTGCCATTTACCCATCATTCTAGGCTAATTTTGCTATGCAAAGACATAGAAGCACGATATTATTACATCCATCGTACAGCAGAAGAACACCTTTCCGTTGAAGCCATCGAAAAACTCATCAAGCAAAAAGCTTTTGAGAACCCAAAAAAGGATTCCAAACAACTTTGTTAAGTCCACTCAAAAACCTTTCAGCAGAAACTCACGCAGACCGAGATGAATAATGCCATCGATGTTATCACGTTTCACCAATGGCGATAAGGAAATCACATATTTCGGATGGTTGTCTGCAATACGCCTCAAAACGCCAAACTCCCGTTCCTCCGTCTCTTCCGAGGCAATCAGATAGCTGACTTGCACGTAGACCAGTTGCTTCCTTTTCGTACAAACGAAATCCACCTCACCAGCCTGCAACTGCCCTACCCTAACCTCATAACCTAGGCGAAGCAATTGCTGATACACCACATTTTCAAGCACTTTCTCTATGTCTTTTTCGCGTTGGCTGTTTTCAGAAAGCAGGTTTCGCAAGCCAATATCCTCGAAGTAATATTTACCATTCGTTTCGAGCAACTTCTTCCCGTGTATGTCGTAACGCGGCACGCATTTCAGCAGATAAGTTTCCTCAAAATAGGAACTATAGTCCAAGACGATGTTGGAGGAAACTATCGTGCCATGGCTTTTCATGTAATTGCTGATGTTGTTTGCCGAGATAGGTTTACCCGTATTGTCGGCCAAAAACAAAAGTAACTTGTTCAGAAACGATACGTTACGAATGTTGTGTCGCTCAATGATGTCCTTCAGTACGACCGTGTTCAACACACTTTGCAAATAGTCATGGATGCGTTCCTCGCTCTCCAATCCGATTTGACGCAGCCCTGGCAAGCCACCATAATTCAAATACTTATATAAAGAGCTTTCGTTATCCTCCAAGTTATGAAAAACCAGAAACTCGGAATAGGATAGTCCGTGGATGTGGATTTCTTGATAACGCCCTGACAACAAGGTACTTAAATCGGAAGAAAGCATTTTGGCATTGCTGCCAGTGACGATGATGTCGGTGCGTTCCTCGGTGCGGTAACTCCTCACCGAGCGTTCCCATTCGGCAATGTCCTGTACCTCATCGATGAGGATATAGTTTTGCTTTCCGATGGCAAACCGTTCATCAATGTATTCATTCAAGGTGGTGTAATCCTTGATGGCATCGAACTCTTTTTTTTCTTTGTCGATATAAATGACATTGGCGTCAGGTTCGTTTTTATGCCGCAACACAAAGTCTTTCAGCACATAACTCTTCCCGATGCGACGTTGTCCAACCAGCACGATAACACGTCCTTTTCCCAACCAACCATCTACTTTTTCGGCGTAGTAATTTCTTGAAATCAAGTCCATAAGCATAGTTTTTTCGCTGCAAATATACAATTTTATTGTTTATGAACAACAAAAATTGAAATTTTTATGATTTTATTGTCTATGGACAACAAAATTCGTGTTTTGATGGGTTTTGTTGGAATCTGACTAAAAAGCAGACGGAAATTTATAGGATTTTTCTCAAACAAAACGCATCCCCATTATTCATATTGTGAATAAGAATTATTACTTCTTTAAAAGATTCTTATTGCCAAGTCTTGTTTTTGTTTGTACTTTTGCAAAGTGTTGAAATACTAACGATAGCAGCAATAAAAAGTGTTTGTATGAAGTATCCAATAGTATCAGAATATATTGAATCTCTTCGCATTGCAAGTGATAATCTTGCAACTTTGACATCTTTAAAACTTGTTTTAGGTACAGAAGGGAATCCAATTTATTCAAAAGAAGGCCATGGTATTGTTTTTCGGATGAAAGATGACAATACTGATTTAGAGTATAATGTAAAGTGTTTTATTGATGAACAAGAAGGCAGAGAGGCATTGTATGAGCTAATTAATGATAGTAAAGGTGTGTGGTTCCCTGATGGAGTTACATATTATGCTAATGAACTATTTGTTGATACCATGGTTTCGGATGATAATGAATTTCCTATAGTCGTTATTCCATGTTGCAAAACGACAAGCCTTATTTCCTTTATCAGAACTAACATTGATGACATCATACTCATTTCAAAACTTGCTGATAGTTTTAGTTGTGTTGTAGAATGGGTTAAAGAAAAAGGTTACTCTTGGCATGAACTAAATGTTGATTCACTTTATGTGGACGATGCTGGTCATGTTGTTGTTTCAGATATTGACGAACACGTTGTAATTGCTAATACTACCGAGAAAAACGATGATATAAATGCATACTTGATACTTCTATCGCTAAAAGCATTATCTAGAGATTTTAGTTTGTTTGATGTTGATGACAACAAGCCGCAGATTCTTTTTGATGGAAATAGTTGCAATGAACTTCCTACAAGTGAAATTGTTATTGAGTTGCTGAGATTAGGGGATCCCGAAATACTAACCATAATTGGTGATGTTTTCAAAAAAATCGGACATGGCAATTATAGTGAAATGCAAACTGACTTACAACAATCCGAGGCGTGTGATGAGGACTTAAAAATGATGGCAGAAATGGGAAATGTTACAAGGCAATTAGAATTGGCACGTAAATGTTGGGATAATGAAGTGTACGAGGATGCATTTAAATGGTATGAACGTGCAGCTACACAAAATAATGCTGAAGGAATTTATGGGCTTGGGTTATGTTATAAAAAAGGTTTTGGGGCCGAAAAGGATGAAAAAAAGGCTTTCCAGTGTTTTCTAAAAGCAACTGAATTAGGATTGTTGGAGGCACAATTTGAAGTCGCTGAGGCATATCAAGACGGAAAAGGCGTTCAAATGGATTCCGAAAGGGCATTTGACCTATATTATAAATCCGCACAAAAAGGCCATAAAATTTCAGAATTTATGGTTGGATGGTATCTTATGAGAAATTTTGGAGTAATGGATAATGCTTTTATTACTACAAGAAGGAAAGATACTGTAAAAGCGTTTGAGTGGTTTATGAAGTCTGCTCTGCAAGGTTACCATCCCGCTCAACGAAGGATTGGAGCCTTTTATGAATCAGGCACAAATCCTTGTGTGAGAAACATAGAAAAAGCATTGGAATGGTATAAAAAAGCTGCGGAACAGGGAAATGATAAAGCAATTTTTGCAATAGGACGATTGTATGCCAATGGACTTGATGAGAGAAATCCGGATCATTGCAAAGCTTTTGAATACTATTTGCAGGCAGCAAATAAAGGTCTTCGAGAAGCCCAATATAGAGTAGGAATCTCATTGCTATTTGGTAAAGGAATTAGCAAAGATGCGGATGCGGCCATTGAATGGATAAAAAAATCTGCCAATCAAGGTTATTCGGCTGCGAAAACACTAATTTGTGAAATTGAGAGTGATAGTGAGGAACATAATGAAACTGAGGCAACTGGATTGGAATTAGCATCTGCCATCATGGATGAATATGGAGTTTTATACAGTCAAGATGGGAGAAAACTCCTTAAATATAGTATGGAAGAAGGGTATGGTAACGAGTGCAAGGGAGTGTTATGGATGAGTGATGAAGAACTTGAATTCGGAAAAATAAAGCAACAGAGTCTAAATAGATACGAAGTAAAAGAAGGGACAGAGATTATTTGCGACAATTCTTTTAACGAATGTGAATCGCTTCAATCAATAGTGTTTCCTAAGTCGTTGAAAACTATTGGGGAGTTTGCATTTTGTCAATGTGAAAATTTGGAATATGTTGGAATTAACGAAGGCCTTGTGAAAATTGGAAATTTTGCTTTCAGTGATTGTGAAAATCTACATTCTTTGAAAATCAATGAAAATCTTGAACAAATCGGAAACTATGCTTTCGATGGTTGTGTAAATTTGGAATCTTTAGTGTTGCCTGGGTCTTTGAAATCCATTGAGTCTGATTCTCTAACAGGCGTGCAAAACATCGTAGCTCATTCAAAAGAATTCATTTGTTCAGATAATTGCCTTTTTACTGCGGACATGCGCAATCTTTTCTATTTCTTTCATAATGGGGAAGACTACCTTGAAATACCTATCGGGGTTGAAAAAATTGGAGATTATGCTTTTTCCAGGTCTGAAATACAAAAAATAATAATCCCAGAAACGGTAGTTGAAATTGGCCAAAACGCATTTGCCAATTGTTTGAATTTGGAAGAAATATCTATTCCTCAATCTGTTAAAAAGATTGGAAATAGTGCTTTCTATGAATGTGAAAATCTACATAGAGTTAACCTTCCAAAGAATATAGAAATAATTGAAGGATATACATTTGGTAACTGTCGGAATTTGGAATATATACGATTGCCAGACAATGTAAAAGAAATTCTCTCAAATGCTTTTCAAAATACAGGAATAAAATCAATAATACTGCCTGTGAATTTAAAGTTCATTGGCCATGATCCCTTTGTTGGATGTGATATTGAGAGAATAGTATCATCTTCTGATAAGTTTATCGTGAAAAACATGGCAATCTATACTGATAATGGAAAAACTTTCGTTAATTATTATGGCAAAGAGCAAAGGTTTGAAATTCCAGAAGGTGTAGAAAAGATAGCAGATTTTGCCCTCTCATTTGCATATTCAATCCAAGAACTCGTGTTCCCTAGTACAATAACAGAAGTCGGAAAAATGATATTGGATCAAGCACTTCCTCAAAAAATACTTGTTCCGTTAAAGATAAAAGACCTAATAATTGAGAAATTGCCATCTTATTATGCCAAACATGTACATGTGATCGAAAATGATAGTGATTGAGTCAAAAAGAAAGAAACTTGAAACGCTGTTAAAGGAATACCCTAATGCTGTGTTTTGTGATGTGACGAGCAAGTCGCCTATTCGTGGGTTGCAGCAGTTAAGTCCATTTTATCCATGGGGAGGAATACCTGTTAGCTTCTCACCAGGAGTAAAAGCATCTTGTGTCGAGGCGGTATGGCAGGGGCTAAAAGTATTTGAGAATGCAGATGTCGATACAGTTTTATTCTCAAATTATACAATGAAAGGCCTAAAACGATCATCACGAGTGTTTGGCAAAGTGTTAGGACATCGAAAAGGTGTTGATGGCGATCAATTACTCAATTATTATGATGCTCGAAAAAAAATATACATTCCAACATACAAGTGGATGATAGAGAATAAAGCATACGAAACCATAAATTGTATTAGAAACTATTGTAGAGAACATCCGAATGACACAATTGTTCTATTGGATTATCAAACAAATTGTAGAATAGATGATTTGAGTAAACCTTTATCGCACGCATTTTTGGTAAAGGCATATGTTGAAGGGATTTCCCCGTATGAAGACGTTAGAATAGAAAAGAAAGTGCCAAATGTGTATTTTGTGGGACGGCGTGAGATTAGCAGTACATCAATAAAATACTCTTTCAAAGAATTGCCAGCGATAGAAAATGATAATGAACAATTAAAAATAGAATTTGATGAATAGACGAAAGGATTATGAAGAGTTTAAACAAATTCTTGAGCAATACCACATCTCAAGATTCTATCACTTTACCGACCGAGATAACATTGAGTCGATAATTGAGAATGGAGGTTTATTTTCATACGGCGATTGCATCAAGCGGGGCATTAGAATCAATAGACCAGGAGGCTCAGAACTATCCCATGAACTCGATTATAAGGATAATTTGCAGGATTATGTTAGGGTCAGCATATGCAAAAAACATCCAATGATGTATACGGCAATTCAAGATGAACGAATCGTTAACCCTGTGATATTAGAAATTGATACCGATGTCTTATTCATTGACGGCAACATTTTCTCAGACAAGAATGCTGTTCGTGGCGATTCAAATAAAGGAACAGGTTTTGTCGATTTCAACAGAATTCATTTTAACACTGTTATTCGGAGAAGTCAGTTTGATGTCGAGGAGGATGAGCAAGAATACTATCAAGCGGAAATACTGGTGCCACATCACATACCACTTCATTACATCCTTAATATTACAGACTTCCAAGTAAAGGAATCTGAGAAGGAGATGACAAGAATAAAACGGCCATATTCTTCAATTATTACCGAAGAGAATCCTGTGGCTGTTTTCCTCATTTTGAATCAATCATACCCAACAGAAGAGTTGATTACATTTGAAGACAAGAAAATGTCAAAGGCACAAGCCGAAGGTATCATTGTTGATCAAGTAATTAACGAACTTATAGTGCGTAATACTAGTAACGGTATAATAGACGACAAGTATCAATTAGCTGTTGTAGGATATGGTGATTACGCATATAATTGCCTTGAAAAGAAAAATGTTCAGTCTTTGAAAGAGCTTAATGATAATCCCTTGTTCGTAAAAACTATCACTAAAGAGATTAAAACTAGACAAGGAATAAAAAGGATTGAGACAAAACAACCAGTTTGGGTGAAGCCACGAAGTGATGGTGGAGCTTATCTAAATAAAGCTTTAAATAGAGTAAAAGATATGGTTGATATCTGGATTGAGAAACACCCTGTATCTTTTCCTCCAGTTATTATTCATATTACCGAGTATCGGTATCATGGTGCAGAAGATAGTGATATGATTCAATTAGCAAGGGAAATGAAGTCGTTATTTACAAATGACGGAAACGCTTTGTTTTTCAATATCATTATTGCTGGGGAAGAAGATTCTATTTCTGTAATGTTTCCCAGTAGTAAGCGAGAAATTGGAAAGTCTCATTATGGAGAGGTGTATTATTTAATGTCAAGTACACTGCCGTCAACATATAAACCAATAATACCCCTAACAAATGACCCAGAAGCACTTTGTCAAAAAGTTGGCATTGCGTTTAATGTAAAACTAAAAGATTTATTTGGTACTTTCCTTTCAATAATACCGCAATAATAGTTCACTTTGTGCAACTTGCAGAGTAATTCAGGAGTTGCAACCGATAAATTGTAAATAGCAAATTCGGCGGTTATGACCGTCAAATTCAATTCGTCAGTACCGACGAATTGATATGGGTTTTCCAAAACCTTGAAATAGCATGTGCTATTCTCAAAGGAATGGTGTCATGTAAACAGGAATCAGAATGGTACCCTTATCCGTTTTCAAATCCTTTGTGTAAATCAGATAACGCCGTTCGACAATATGCGAGTATTTCTCGCAAAACACATCGAGTGACTTGTGGGTGTTGTAGCCGGAAGACTTCACTTCTATCGGCTGAAGCTTAGTCCCGTGTGAGAGCAGAAAATCAATCTCATAATTATGAGTCTCATCCTTTGGCCATGTGTAATAGAAAAGCTTATTGCCCGATGTGGCAAGCATTTGCGCTATCATGTTTTCATAAACATAGCCAAGATTTGTGCTCAGTTTATCGTTCAACAGCTTTTGATATATGACATTCTCAGTATAGTCCTTGTCCCAAAAGGCAAGGGTGACGAACAATCCCGTGTCGGCACAAAAAATCTTGTATTTGGAAATGTCTTTTGTCAATGACATGCCTACGTTGGGGTCGTTCGAATGGTATGCAAATAGAGTCGTCTTGCTGTCTTCAAGGTTTTTTAGAAACTCCACCAATTTGTCTTCGTCCACGTCACCAAGCACGGCATACGGCTTGAAACGGTTGTTGGTTTGGCTCAGTTGCGATGGAATATTCATAAAGAGGGTCTCCAAACGACCTGTAGAGTCAAGCTTTTGGAAATCATCTTGATAGATTCTGATTACGCCTCGCTTTGCAAGGTCTACCATGCTGAAATTGTTGGTTTCTATATAGGCTTCGACAGCTTGAGGCATACCGCCCACCAACAAATAGAGACGAAAGTTGCGCATGGCTTCACGGTGAGCCTGGGCAAGAGGTAATTTGTTGTCGTAGAAAGTACGCAGCAAAGGGATAGTGGCTTCGTCGCCCATAGCCCATCGGAACTCCTCGTAATCCATCGGATAAAGCGTGACACGCTCCTCTTCGCTTGGAATCGTGATGTTCTTCGTGTTCTTTTTGATACTGATAAGCGAACCAGTTTCAATATAGTCGTAGCGACCATCTTTAACCAGATACTTAATGGCTTGACGAGCGCGAGGACAATTCTGCACCTCATCAAAGATGATGACAGATTTTCGCTTTTTGAGGACTACGTTATAAATGGATTGTAGTTGCAGAAATGTATAGTCCATGTTCATCAAGTTGTTGAACAAAGCCGTCACCTCTTCGGATGCCTCGTTGAAATCAATAAGTATGTATGAGTCATACTCGTTTTTGGCAAACTGCTCAACAAGTGTTGACTTGCCGACCCGTCGTGCGCCTTCTATCAAAATTGCGGTCTTTCCATTCTGGACATGTTTCCATTCGAGAAGTCGGTCATATAGTTTTCGCTTGAATATCCTTTTCATCATCTAAAGTGTCTGATTTCGAGTGCAAAAATAGGCTTTTTATTTGAGTTACGCAAATCTTTTTAGTCATTTTATCCAAAAATACCAAAATTTTTTATTATGTTTTATCCAAAAATACCGAAATGTTTTTGCTCGATTTCTCCAAAAATACGCAAATCCTATTATTTTCTTCTTCCCCCTCTCCTATTTCCCCGCTTTTCCGTACCTTTGCAAATTCAATTTTTCCGAACCTTGAAAGAGCAAACAACTTCCTATATCACCATCCGCAATGCGAAGGTCAACAACCTGAAAAGCATCAGTTTGCAGATTCCGAAGAACAAGCTGGTGGTCATCACTGGCCTGTCGGGATCGGGCAAGTCGTCGCTGGCCTTCGATACGCTCTACGCCGAGGGACAACGCCGCTATGTGGAGAGCCTGAGCTCCTACGCACGGCAGTTCATGGGCCGCCTCAACAAGCCCGACGTAGAGAGTATCACCGGCCTCTCGCCCGCCATCGCCATCGAACAGAAGGTGAACTCGCATAACCCGCGCTCCACCGTGGGCACCAGCACCGAGATCTACGAGTTCCTGAAACTCCTTTACGCCCGTATCGGCAAGACTTACTCTCCCGCCTCGGGCAAGCTGGTCAAAAAGCACCAGGTGATGGATGTGGTGAACTATATCCTCGGCCTCGCAACGAGCACCACAGCCTATATCGTCGCGCCACTCATCCTGCCCGAAGGCCGCAGCCTCGACGAGCACCTCAACATCCTCATGCAGCAGGGCTTTTACCGTATATTATATAATGGCGAGATTATCAAAATCGAGGATTTCCTCGACCAGAAGAAAAAGGTCAGCGAGAAGAAGGTGAAGCTGCTCATCGACCGCATCAAGGTCAATGAGAGCATGGAAGATGCTGTGGGACGTATCTCCGACTCGGTGCAGACCGCTTTCTATGAGGGCAAGGAGACCTGTCAGGTCATCAGCGAACTGAACGGCGAACGGCAAGAGGCCGATTTCTCATCACGTTTCGAGGCCGACGGCATCACCTTCGAGCCGCCTACGGCCAATATGTTTGCCTTCAACAACCCTTATGGCGCCTGCCCGACCTGTCAGGGCTTCGGCAGCGTCATCGGAATCGACCCCGACCTGGTTGTGCCCAACAAAAGCCTGTCGATCTACGAGAACGCCATTGCCTGCTGGCGCGGCGAGAAGATGAGCGAGTGGAAAGACGCCCTTATCCGCGTGGCCGACAAGGTGGGCATCCCCATCTTCAAGCCATTCTACGAACTCACCGACGAACAGGTGAGCCTCCTCTGGACCGGCAACCAGTATTTTGAAGGCATCGTGGACTTCTTCAACTATGTTGAGACACAGTCGTATAAGATACAATACCGCGTGATGCTGTCGCGCTATCGTGGCAAGACGGTCTGCCCCGAATGTCACGGCACGCGCCTGCGCCGACAAGCGCAATATGTGAAGGTGGGTGGCAAGAGCATCACCGACCTCGTGCTGATGCCCTTGGACGAACTGAAGGCCTTTTTCGATCACCTCAAACTCGACGAGACCGACAGCAAAATCGCTTCTCGCCTGCTGGTGGAAATCAACAACCGCCTTGACTTCATCATCGAGGTGGGTTTGGGTTACCTGACCCTGAACCGTCTCTCCAACACGCTCTCTGGCGGCGAATCGCAGCGCATCAACCTTGCGACATCGTTGGGCAGCAGCTTGGTCGGCTCCACCTACATTTTGGATGAGCCCAGCATCGGCCTACATTCCCGCGACACCGAGCAGCTCATCAAGGTGCTGAAACGCCTGCGCGACATCGGCAACACCGTCATCGTGGTGGAACACGACGAGGAGATCATCCGCAGCGCGGACTACATCATCGACATCGGGCCGATGGCGGGTGTGTTTGGCGGCGAAGTCGTGTTCGAGGGCGAAATCAAGGACCTCATTAACTGCGAGAAGAGCCTCACCACACAATACCTCACGGGCAAGATGAGCATCCCCGTGCCCACCCGCCGACGCAAGAGCGCCAACGCCATCGTCATCAAGGGTGCGACGCAGAACAACCTCAAGAACCTCACCGTACGCTTCCCGCTCAACATGATGACCGTCATCACGGGAGTGAGCGGCTCGGGCAAATCGACCTTGGTGAAGGATGTGCTCTACCCCGCCATGAAACGGCAGCTGGGCGAGAACGCCGAGAAATGCGGTAGCTATGGCGCTTTGGAAGGCGACCTGCGCCTCATCCAAGCCGTCGAGTTCATCGACCAGAACCCCATCGGAAAGTCATCACGCTCAAACCCAGCGACTTACCTCAAGGCCTACGACGAGATAAGAACGCTGTACTCAGAGCAGAAATTGGCCAAGCTGCGCGGCATCAAGCCCGCATTCTTCTCGTTTAACGTGCCGGGTGGTCGCTGCGAGGAATGTGAGGGCGAGGGCGTGCAAAAGATCGAGATGCAATTCATGGCCGATGTCTACCTGCCTTGCGAGGCCTGCCACGGCACGCGCTTCAAGGAAGAGGTTTTGGAGATCAAATACGACGGCAAGCACATCTCCGACATCCTCAACATGAGCATCGAGGAGGCCATCGACTTCTTCGAGCACTCGTCGGAGCGACAGACTCCCATCGTTGGTCGCATCATCAACCGCTTGAAGCCCTTGCAGGAAGTCGGTTTGGGTTATCTGAAGCTCGGGCAGTCGTCGAGTTCGCTCTCGGGCGGCGAGGCGCAGCGCGTGAAGCTGGCCTATTTCCTCATCAAGGGACAGGTGGAGAAGCCCACGCTCTTCATCTTCGACGAGCCGACCACGGGCTTGCATTTCCACGATGTGAACAAGCTGCTGGAGTCGTTCAACGCCTTGATTGTCAACGGCCACAGCGTCATCATTATCGAGCACAACATGGATGTCATCAAGTCGGCGGATTGGGTCATCGACCTTGGGCCCGAGAGCGGCAACAAGGGCGGTGAAATCGTCTTTGAAGGCACGCCCGAGGACTTGGTGAAGTGCAAGGCATCATATACGGGGAAAGCGTTGAAAAGCAAGTTGTAATTATGTAACAAAACCTACAAAACTTTCAAAACCATTGTTTAGCGTGCGGCGGCAACACAACCGTGTGCCGCCGGAAAGCCACCAGTTGGCAGGCTTCCCCCGATCAAGAAATAAGTTTTGTTATGTTTTGGTGACTGTGAGTAATTCTTATGAGTTTTTACAGTTGTGTGATTGTGGATAACACAACTTGTTAGAAAACTATTCCAAATACTTTTCCCAGTTTTCTTGGGCTTTCTGTTCTTTCTCTTTCTCTCTTGCAGCACGATATTCATTGCACACATTATTAACATAGTCCAAATTGTGTTCTTCGAAACTATGTGGGGCTTGCAAACAATATGCTTTGGCTAAATTTGAAGTTACAGGCACAAACTTAAGTTCTATGGTTCCTATGTTTGGAAATGCATGATATGCTTGTAATGCTCTTTCTGCCAAATACTTTCTGTAATCATCATATGTGAAACCAGGGTTTTCTTCTCTTAGTTCACTAAAAGACTTACGATAAAAGTTTTGAATAACAAGTTCTTCCAGTGTAATATTTTGGATGTATTTAATATCTACAGTCGGCGTAAATGATGTTTCAACGGCAATTTCATCAGGATGTTCTTTTTGACGCCATTCTTCGATTTCTGCTTCATTCATAATAGGTGATTGCTTGGGGTTATTGTTACATCCAGCCAATCCTAAAACGCAAATCACTACAATAAAGAAAAATAGCTTTTTCATAGTTCTAAGTGTTTGTTCTTCCTTATGCAAACTCATACAAAAAATGGTGACATCCAATGATTCCAATTAATCACGTACATTTAATTTCTATACTTTATAGATTGCTTTAATATCATCTGTATTTATGGTGTATTCGCTTGATTCGTAAGGGTTTTGTCTATCCACAAATGCAAGAACTTTTATTCTTGTGTTGTTTATATCAATTCCATTAGCAATATTTGAAACAAGCAAAACCTCCTCATTTTCAGACAGAAGTATCTTCACAATAAACAATTCTTCAAATGGAGTTCCATCTTGAATGAGAGGTGTTTTTAATTCTGCTCCTAAACAATGTCCTCTGACATTACATTCTAAATAGAGATATTCTAAACTAATTTGTTCCATCAATTATTCCTTTTAAAATCCGCTGTAAAAATACACAAATTATTTCATTCTGATGAATTATTATCAATATGTTATCAAAGCTGAAGGCAAAATCTTATCAACAATTACACAGTTTTCTTCGATGTGAAAAATCACCGTCAGTTTCTTGTTGCCTACCACATAAGTCTTGGCTTCTGGATGATACCGTTTCGGCAATTCATACTTGCTTTCGGGCAACATTGGAGCAAGATAAGACAAAGTTTCCACTTCCTCTCGCAATCTTTGCAAATACCGCAAAGCGAATGGCATGGAAGCCAGTTTGCTGAGATACAAGCCTAAATCATCGAAATAAGCCTCAACATCATCACAATAAATGACCTCAAGCTTTTTCATAATGGCGCATCATGGCTTCGGTCACTTTACCCCAAAACTCATCTCCAGAGATGTACTTTCGAGGCTTGCCTTCTGCCCTTTCCTGCAAATCACGTTCAATAATAGCCTCCCAACGCACACGCTCCTCTGGAGTCAAGTCATCCTGAAGAGTAGCGATGTCGGTTCCTTCCAATGTGTCAATAAAAGTAGTCATCGTTTTCACATTAATTGATTCGCAAAATTACAACTTTTTTCATTCTTCACCACTACCTATAAGGATTTTTGTTTCTCCCAGTGCAATCTGTTTGGCGTTCATGGTTTGTGTTCAACTGGTTACAATTTGTAACCGTTTACTTCAATAATCAGTCTGCCTATCGTCTCAAAAACTCCGCAGGATCAACTACATCAATGGCAGACAAGATGGAAACTTGCGCAACGAGTAATAGATATTGGTGTAGGAAAGCGCACACAAACTAACCTTGTACTCGCCTTGTTCGGCACCATCAATCAAAGCGGCATCTGCATTGGCACCCTCACGGTTCAACAGAAGGTCAATGATGACATTTGTATCAACAAGATAATGCTTCATGCTTCGTAACGGTTTGCCAGTTCTTCCTTATAGTCAAAATCTTTTGGGGCCGTTGCGATGCCGCGAAGTCTTTGCGAGAGCGGTTGCTTTCTCACAACGGATGCCTTTTGTCTAGCGGCAAATTCAATCAATATCATGTCCATCTGCCGCTGTATCCATTGCTCAAGAGCCTTTTCGTCCTCAGATGCCGGCCGAATGGTCTCAATTACCGTATCGTTTACCAAGAGGTTATAAGTACACATTGTTTTATGTTTAATTTCGATGGCAAAATTACACAATTTCTGTCACCTTGCAACTATTTTCTCTAATTTTGCACTTGAAATGCGAAGCATTGACTAACGTCGAATCTTCGATTTCAACAGAGTTAAATACGAACACTAGTATGTCACAAAACCGACAAAACTTTCAAAACTTTTGTTTAACGTGCGGCGGCAACACAACCGTGTGCCATCGAAAAGCCGCCGGTTGGCAGGCTTTCCACAACCAAGAGAAAAAGCTTTGTCGGGTTTTGCAAGTTTTGTGATAAAAAACAAGAACAATGAAACCATCAGAGATAAACCAACCCTTGAGTGAGCGGCAGCAGAAAGTAGTGGATACCCTGCTCGGCCTCGGCATCGACTTCGACATCAAGTTCCACCCGCCGTTGGGTTCCATTGAGGAGTCGTTGGCCTACTGGGGCAAGTTCGAGGCCACACACTGCAAGAACCTGTTTTTCAGGAACCACAAGGGCAACAAGCACTACCTCGTCATCTTCGAGTGCATGCACCAGATGGACATCCACGACCTCGAGCAACGCCTGCACCAGGGCAAGCTCACCTTCGCCTCGGAGGCCCGCATGGAGAAATACCTCGGCCTGAAGCCCGGCAGCGTCTCCCCCTTCGGCCTCATCAATGACGAGAACCACGAGGTACACCTCTTCATCGACAAAAACCTGTTGAACGCCCCTCGCTTAAGCTTTCATCCCAATGACAACACGGGGACAATCATCATTAGTCAAGAGGACTTTATTAAGTTCTTGGAGGCTATGGGGAATTCGTATGAGTTTGTGGAGTTGTATGATTGAAACTTCGGTTCGATTGGAACCAGTTATTTGCTAATTTTGCAATCCTAAATGCAGAAGTTATGGATAAAAGAACCGAGTTGAGGAAAGCCCTTTCCGCACTTAACAAAATGGTAAAAACACAAACAGATGTCGATGATGCCTTTTTCTGTGCCCTCGGTCCTGTCTGCCTCAAATACGGCAGTCCCGGCATTCCGCCCTCTTTCAAGAAAGGCTTTGGAGTTTCGCACATTATTGCCAAACGCGATTACGAACACACCTCCGACCCGATAGCATTTCCTGAAACCTGCTTGGAAGTGGCTCGCAAACTGATGGATGTCATCGTTTACGGAACAATAACGAAGACCATACCAGCGAAGCAATGCGTTCACCTGCAAAAAGATGGTTTTGAGGCCGTTATCTCGCAGAATTGGCACGGTGACAAGGTAAACTGGCTATTGACAGGATGGAAACAAATAAAAAACGGGTGATTTCTCACCCGTAATTCGTCTCGGTGAACCAAGGCAGGTTAGTACTGCGTTTGGCCTACGCATCATGCGGTTATGTTTAGTCGCCGCAAGATGGGAGCAAAACCGATGCAAAAATACATATTATTTGAATAATTGATGCGATAATGCGATTTTTTTATTATTTTGAGGTGATGGGGAATTCTTATGAGTTTATTGAACTATATGATTGAAAATGAGCAAAAACCAAAACGAATTTGGTTATTTGGCGCAATTTTGTTTGGTCATTTGGCGTAATTTTGTTTGGTCATTTGGCGTAATTTTGTTTGGTCATTTGGCGCACTTTTGTTTGGTTATTTGGCGCATTATCTGTTGGATTACCATGTAAATCAACACAGATACCATCATCAAAGGCACGTGTTATACCAAGTTCTTGGAGGCGATGGGGAATAGTTATGAGTTTGTGGAGTTGTATGATTGATGGTCTTGAAAGGGCAAAAAACAGATATTTCATTATTCATTTACAAAGAATCTTTATATATGAATATGCCGATACCTGTTGAAACAAGCCCCCACGATACAAAACGAAAAACCTCTAACTGACCGTAGTAAAATTGTGATTGTCTGTGTATAAAACCGATATCTTCAAGGTAGTTCATGGTAATTAGATATGCGAAAACCGCTAACGCAACTGCCACGATGGATAAAATTGAAATCATGGCTTTAGTTTTTTTCTTCACACTACGATGAATTAACCCTGTTCCCCATGCCATGACCCCAACAGGCAATGATACAACAAAAAGAGCACCAATAATTGCAATTATTGGGAAAAATAAAAATCCATTCCAAAGTTCCCAAGATGGGACTTTGAATAAGATTTCAAGAAGTGCAGATGTACAGAAAAAAATAATTCCAGCTAGTATATATAATACGACTTCCGTGATCTTCTTCTGTTTCTGATCTTTCCAAGATAGGAGCTTAATATCATTCGTGGCTATTGGAAAACTGTCTTTTTGTGAAATAATGTTGCTAAAGTTTTTTGCGGTATCACCCTTTTCAAAGATTAGATAAATTGATTTGTCCGCTTTCAAGAATGTCAAACTGATTTGATATCTTCGAATAGAGTATATAGGATAATTGCTTTTGTATCGTCTATCAGGACCACCATCTATCCTTGCATGATACCATGTTTGATAATAGACCTCATATCCATGAGTATTGGTCAATCCATGGTTGACGACTTCCAGTTTTGACCATTTTATATCTTCGTATGGGATAATAGCAAATCCCTTTTTACTTTCCAAAAACATGGCTTTGGTGAAGAATAAAATTTGCCATTTACGCGTCCGAATGGATAAAGTATCAACAGTTTCTATGTATTTATGAAATATTCTTGTGTCTTTCTTACAAATACACCCAAAACTGAAAGAATCCCCTTTTTGTGGTGTATTATGAATAGAGACTCGACCAGAAATTGCAGATGAGTTAATAGGTCCTCCTACCCCAAAGTCAAATAGACTTATTGTACTAATTAATCGCTCTCTACGTTGGATTAAGTATGTCAATATTCTTTGCTTTCGAACTGACTCTTTTCTATTGAAAATATTGAATTTAAGAAAGAAAATATAACGTTTGATATTATGAATATCTCGCTTGATGAAAGCTACTTTTCTATATAACTTATGCAAATTATCCTTTTTGTCCTCATACGACTTTAAGACTGAAATAGGAGCATTGTTATGATTGTCATAAGTGATTTCTGGATGTTTATCCATGTCAGAACTCACAGCATTCTCCATATCGATTAGTGCAGCCATTATTGCAAACGGAGCAACTATTGCTTTTGAGGTAAAATTAAGTCCCCAATTATAATGTCGTTTATCACCGACCCAAGACCATTTGTGTGTCCTGCCTCTATTATTTCCGTTGTATCCCATTTTATTATCCTCTATATGGTATTTCTGATTTATTTTTCATTCCTCCCCACCATCCAAAATCAATTCCCCTTCTCCTTGTGCAGTCTGTTTGGCGTTCAACTATTACGTCAAACAATCACCTCAAAAATCCGCTTTCCGTTCCATTCAATCCATTGAGGTTCTGCTTCTTGTTTGTTTTTCGAGAAGTCGAAGGTGACCAAATAACCTTCATCCATACCGCGAGTGGCGAGATAGCCTGAAAGCTGGTCGCGGCCAAGTTCCTCGTATTTGTCGCCATGCCAAATCTTCAATTCCACGATATACTCCTGCTTGTCGTAGGTCACCACCAAGTCCATGCGGCGGTTGTCGCGGGTCTGCGGCTCCACGTAGTAGAACCCGATCCCGTTGATGATGGGTTTGAGGAAGGTAAGAAACAGCAGACGGCCTTCCTTTTCGAGGAAAGGCTCGGTGCTTTCGCGGTACTCCTCGTGCATAAGGTCACGGAAACGGGTGACCACGTGCTCCATATTGAGTTTGCCATTTTGCACATAGTTCAGCACATACGGAGAGATTTTTGTCCCCTGTTCGCGCATGGTCTTGTTGCCGAAATACATGAACAAGGCCTCTTCGAAAATCAGGTTGTGGATTATTGTCTTGCCACGTTGGTTCTTGCGGATATAGGAGAACATATTGGCCAGCTTGACAATGGGATCCACCATTGTAAAAGAGTATTCCGCTCCGTTGACCACGATGGAAAAGAGGAAATCTCTCAGTTCAATGTTGTTCTCGATGTTCTTTGAGAGGTCGTCAATAAGGGTGACATTTTCGCCTATCGCGATGATTTTCACGGCTTGCTGCACGTTGTCAAGCGTCCATTTCGCCTCCAAGCGTTCATCGATAATCTTACAAATCGCACTCACCAAATAAGGATAGCCCGTCGTGTATTTGTAGATCTCCTCGCTGATGGCCTTAATGTCCATACCCGTATGCACATCGTTCTCGTAATCATTGAGCATCTGTGCGATTTCTTCGGGATGAAAAGTCATATCCACGTTGAAATCAGCGGCAATGTTCCAAGGTGAGTTGTATTTCTTTTCCGCGTCAGGACGGAGTTTCAGTTTGAGGTTCTTTATGTCGTAAACGCCGGCAAGAATGACGCTGTGGAAAGTATAGTTCATGCCCTCTTTATCACGTTCCAAGTATTTGTTGCGCAACATGCCCAAAAAATTCAGGAACAACTGATTGTCGCTACTCTTGTCCACTTCGTCGATGGTGACCACAACGGGTTTTGTACATGCCCTGCAAAAATCCGTGACAATCTCTGACAAATCATCTATTGATGAAGCATTGCCGTTTTGCCAAATCCCTATCAATGCCTCGTTTTGACGGAGTGAAACAAGATGCCTCGCCATTTGCCTTTTGAATGTGGTGACAAAAGTCGCAGGACTAGCAAAGGCCTCGTCTCCCAAACCTTCAAAACTCAGTGGGATGACCAAATATTTGTCCGATAATCTAAACCAAATCTTGTTCAGCATCGTCGTCTTCCCATACTGCCGCGCTCGGTTGATGGTGAAATATTCACCCATCTCTATCAATTCTTCCACGGCTTTGAATCGTTTTTCCGTATCCACCATATAGTGCCTTTCAGGGTTGCAACTGCCTGTAACATTGAATTTTTTTCTCATATCAAATCCTTGATTAACTTTGCAAAAATACACATTTTCATCCTTCTTTCATCAAATCAATCTTTTTTCGCTAACTTTGCGCCTAAATAGTAAACATGTCAAATCATGTCACAAAACCGACAAAACATACAAAACCATCCTTTGGCGTGGGCGGCTGCGCAACCGCGTCGCCGCCGGAAAGCCGCCGGTTGGCAGGCTTTCCTCAACCAAGAAAAAAGGTTTTGTCGGGTTTTGCAAGTTTTGTGATAAAAAAACACAACTGTTATGAATAACGAAGAAAAAATCAAGCAAGCCGCCGAAATCCTCTCCAAGGCGAAAAACATCGTGGGCTTCACTGGCGCTGGCACTTCCGCCGAGAGCGGCATCCCGCCTTTCCGTGGCGAGGGCGGCATCTGGAATCAGTACGACCCCAACTCACTCGACATCGACTTCTACTATCGCCACACCAAGGAGTCGTGGAAGATCATCCGCGAGGTGTTCTATAACTTCTTCAGCAACAAGGACATCAAACCCAACCCAGGGCATCTCGTCTTGGCCAAATGGGAAAAGGAAGGCCGTTTGAGCAGCGTCATCACGCAGAACATCGACGACCTGCACACCGTGGCAGGCAACAGCGTGGTGTATGAGTTCCACGGCAACATGTCGCGCTTCGTGTGCACCAAATGCGGTCATAAGGTCGATGCCAAGAGCCTGACACTCACAGAGGAACCGCCCCGTTGCGCCCAATGCGGCGGACTGATGAAGCCCGACTTCATCTTCTTCGGCGAGGGCATTCCAGAGGATGCCTATTACGGCTCGGTGAGGGCTGCCGAGAATTGCGACGCCTTCGTCATCATTGGCACTTCGGGGCAGGTTAGTCCAGCCAATATGATTCCCGGCATTGCCAAGCGCAACGGCGCGAAGATTATCGAAATCAACATGGAGCCTTCGACCTACACGAACTATATCACAGACGTTTATCTTGAAGGCAAGTCGGGTGAAATTCTGCCCGCGATTGATGCTTTGATGACGTCATAACCGTCGTTATTCAGCCATAAACGCGCCAACACGATTGATGCACAAAGTGCCCTTGAACACCTTAAACCTAATTCTCAACTTATCTGCCCTAACGGTCTGAAAACGAACAAGTCGCTTGTAGCCGATGGTGGTTGTTGGCTCGTTCACTTCGATGGGAAGCCACTTCCCTTTGGCATAATAATCAAGGCAAAACGACTCAACATTTTGGCCTAAAGGAATATACTCTTGCAAAAGCAGTCGATTCAATGAGGTTTTTTCTGGGAAATCGAAGATGAGTTCGGCACGGGTCACGCCGTCTTCAGTCGCCCAATAGGTTGTGTAATCGTCATCCGTGACATATTTCGGATCAAAACGCCTTGAGCGGGTGTTGCTGGCGGTCACTTTGCTGCCTTTCAGGAGGTTGTTGGAAAAGTCCTTTTGTAACTTTTGATACCAATTCACGGCATTGGCCGAATCAATCGAAGGAATCCTACCCTCTTGATTGACAGGAAAATTGAGCAACAGATTGGCGTTGTGGCCTACGCTGTTGAAATACAAATCCATCAATTGCTCCACGGTTCTCACTTGATTGTCCTCGCTCTCATGGTAGAACCAACCCGGACGAATCGAGACATCCACCTCGGCGGGCAGCCAAGCGTCGCCGTCCTTGAAGCCTCTGACAAGGCATTTTTCGTCGTTAAGCGACTGGAAATCTGTTTTATACATGCACCATTGTGTAGGCTCGGCAAAGCCTTTTTCGTTGCCGACCCAGCGCAAGGTGGGCATCGTGCCGCCGAAGATGGCCGCGTTGGGACTGTGGCTCCAAACGATGTCGCGGGCCTTTTCGTAGTCGTAATACTTCTCCGCCACGATGGAACGCATCTCATCGGCACCGCCATACCAGCCCGTGCCGCCGTTGGCACCGTCGAACCAGAACTCGAACAACTCGCCATAGTTGCTCGTAAGTTCCTCTATCTGTTTGTGATAGATGTCCACATAGCCTTGATAGCCATACTCGGCTTGATGCCTATCCCAAGGCGAGACGTAAATCCCGAACTTCAAGTCGTGTTTCTTGCAAGCCTCCGAAAGTTCGCGCACCAAATCCCCTTGCCCATCTTTATAATAGGTGTTCTTGATGGAATAATCGGTGGTTTCGGTCGGCCAAAGGCAGAAGCCGTCGTGGTGCTTCGCGGTGAAGATAACGCCTTTCATGCCAGCGGCTTTCAAGGTCAAAACCCATTGCTCGCAGTCGATACTGTTCGGGTTGAAGGTGTATGAATGTGAGTTGCCGTAGCCCCATTCCATGTCATTGAAGGTGTTCAGCCCGAAATGGATGAAGGCGTAGGTTTCAAGTTGCTGCCATTCAAGTTGTTGGGCAGTTGGGATGGGATAACTGGGTTCAGGGCGATGGGCGCACGAAACCAGAATCAGGAAACCAACAAACAAGGATGCCCTTTTTGGATTGAGTATCAAGTTTTTAAGGCTCATTTCAAATGTATATTTATTGTTTCAAAAACTTTCGCACCTCGCCATTCACACGAAGCATATACATACCCTTCGGCAAGCCGCTGATAGAGATTCTGTTCTCCTTGTTTTTGAGTTGCAGGGTCATCACAGTCTTGCCGTTCAAGTCGAGGATTTCCGCTTGTCTATCTCCTTGGTTTACAAAGACATCGATATAGTCCGTGGCGGGATTGGGGCACACACGAAGCAAAGGTTCAGCCTGTATGTGCTCCGATTTCACCGAAACGGGAGCATCGGAATGTGCCTCAATCATGGCTTCAATCGTCCTGTTGCAGACGGCGCAGAAAGGCGCATAGTCGCGCATCATGCAGCGGCGTTGCGGCCGGTACATACCTTGCGTCAAGTAGCCGCCGCCCTCGAAAGCCCCTACCGTATTGTTATACTGATTGGTGTTGGGCGTGGGAATCGGGGTACCGGGCTGGACAAGGTCGGCCCATTTCGAGTCAAAATCCACCAAGGTGGTTATGTTAGGCTCCCAAGGCTCCACATTCAAATTATATAGCAAGCCCATTGAATTGTCAGGCTCTTCGTATTCATCGGCCAAGCCTCCAAAAGCATGGCCAAACTCATGTACAATCACGCTGGAAGCCGACATGTTGCCCGCCGTGCTCATCGAATAGAAATTGTAGAACCCGCCGCCGCCATAAACATCGCTGTTCACCAAAATGTAGATTTGGTCGTAAGGCGCGTTGGCCGCCACGTCCTTCACCGCGAAATAGTTGCGTGTGGTGCAATAACGGTCGATATAAAAGGTGTAGAAATGCGAATTGAGGATGGTGCGCACCCAAGTGTGAGAGGCCGGAATGTCGACGCCGCTCTCCTCCGAAGGGGCAAGCACAGCGCGGAAATTGAAGTCGCTGATATGGCTTGCAAACGGCTCCGCTTGGGCGAACACATTGGCCAAATTCTGGCAATCTTGCACGAATTGCGACATTTCATCAGCGGTATAGCCTTCGGGCAAAATCACAACATCCACCTTGCTTTCGGGCGTTCCATTGACCATAATATCCTGAACGGGAAACACATAGCGCTGCTCCGTGGTGTTGAACATTTCGTTAGGCTCGTAGAGTTTCGAGAAAATTTCCTCAAACTCGCCGTCGAAATTCCTGATTTCGAGGATGATATAGGCCTCATTGCGCGGAAGGGGAGTGCTCACGGATTCTTCATAGCAGCGTTCCATCACTCGGGCTTCGTCGGTGGTTTGCCATTCGCGGAACAAGGTGTTGTAACCTCTCGAATAAATGAGTGTATTGGTTTGTGCATCAATCACTTTCACTCGGTTGGTCCCGAAATTGAACGGGTCAACCAGATTGACTTTGGAGCCACCGAAATGAGGCTCTATGACGAAACGCTCAAACACATAATGCGAGCTGTCGGACGTGCCGCATTGGAAAACATCCATGCGCAACGAGCCTTCATCAAGGAAATACTGCCCGAAACTGATGTTTTGCGCCCACGAAAGCAGCGAAAACGCAATGGCAAACAGGAAAACAAGGGTCTTTTTCATCTCTAATTAGGTTTATTTTGTTAGGAATCTGAAAATTTGAAAGGGCAAAAATACAAAATTATCAGTCAGTTGAGGCGGGTTGTTGTTTTTTTTAATAACGCTCGTATTGAAACAATTGGGAAACGACCCATAAAAAAAGCGGCCCCGGAATCTCCGAGGCCACCAGAAAAAATAGTCACAGATGTTTTCTTTTATTGCTTTGCGTTGAATAGCGTCTGAATCTCCGAGGCACTCAAAGCGCGGTTGTAGCTGCGGAAGTTGTCAAGCTTGCCGGTGTAGTATCCGAGGGTGTAATTTGTTATATCAGCACCGAAGAGAGTGGTGGTTACACTCGATCCCCATTCCAATCTATCGCTTGAATGTGCCTCCAATACTGTACCGTCAACATAAACAATGCCAATAGTACCATTATAGGTTAAAGTCAACATGTGCCACTTGTTGTCGAGGTATGGCGAGATAACTTCGCCTGTCTGCCAATTGTAAGCAGATGAGTTCGGGTAATACCGGACGTTGTTGTTGGCGGTGATATACAATGCAGAGCACCTGTTGCCCCCTGAATGATTGTCGGAACCAATCAAGGCATGGTCGCCTTTACCAGTCTTAAACCAAATGTTGATTGTGTAGTTCTTTCCGCTGGGAACGATGCTGCCTTGAACAAGGACAGATGAAGATTGGCCATTGAATTGCAAGGACTTACCTTCGCCAGATGGTGTGTCGGTAGAGACTTCGGCACCACTATTGATACCCGTGTAGTTGCCATTATAGTCCACAATCTCATCGCCATCGAAGTTGAAGAAGCAGAACAGGCCATCGCCAATAACCACACTGTTGTCGACGTAAGAGGCCATAACCGAAAGGCTCGCACTGTTGCCTCCGCCGTTTACGGTGACGTTGGTCGAAACATTGTCGTTGATTTTTGAGCGGTCGATGACGGCGGTCACAATGGTGCTGCTGCCTGCATTGGTACTGCCACTCATCGGATTGAAGGTAAGCCAATCCACATCCAAGGCACTGATGCTCCAGTCGAGCACCGTGCCAGCCGTGCCCACATTCTTCACTTGGAAGGTCTTGGTGGTCTCAGTGTCGCCGAAGTTCAGCGTGTTTTCGCTCAGTTGCATCACTGCCGCGCCGCTGCCACCTGTCGAGGCGGTGAAAACGATGGTTGACGATGTGCCGCCACCACTCACCGTGACGGAAGTGGAGACGATGCCGTCGATTTTGGAGCGGTCAATAGTGGCCGTCACTTGGGTACTGCTGCCGCTGGCGGTGTTGCCCGAAGTGGGATTAAGCGTCAGCCAGTCCACGTTGATGTTGGAGCAAATCCAGTTGAGCGAGGTGCCGGCAGGACCGACGTTCATCACCGAGAAGGTCAAGTTGGTGGCTGTGGTGCCAAAATCCAATGTGGTTTCGCTTAGTTGCAGTTGAGGTCCGTTGCTGCCCGAAACGCTTACGTTCACGGGAAGCACAACGCTTTGGTCGGCTGTGCGGACGGTGAGGTTGGCGGTGACGCTTTGCTCAATCAGCGAGCGGTCGATGTTCACCGTGATGGTGGATTCTTGGCCCCCTTGCAGGTTGCCAGTGGAAGGCGTAACGGTCATCCAGTTCATGCTTTCCATGATTTCCCAACTCAGCGGCAGGGTTGCGCTGGCGTTGATGATCTTGAACTGCAATTGTGAGAAGTTGGTGCTGAAGTCGAGGTACTCCACATTGAGGCGGAAGCCGTTGACGACGGGGCGCAGTTGCATGTCGCCCGACGACACATTGCCCGCCGTGATGGTGATGTTCTTTGTGTTGCTCTCGAAACCGTTCTTTACACCTTGCACGGTGTAGTTGCCCGCTTCAAGGTTGGTGAACTCATAGCGTCCGTCGCTGCCGGTAACGGCTGAGGCACCCATTGGGCTGAGCGAGATGTTCACGCCTTGGATGGGTTCGTTAGTGTTGGCATTGGTCACAAGGCCCTGGATTTTGCCCACGGCCTTCTCCTTTTCGCATGAGGTCATCATGCACACTGCAAAGGCGAAAAACACGCCTAAAATCAGATTGAAATTTACTTTTTTCATTGTTGTTTGATATTTGTAATTAGGGTTTTACGAATTTGATTTTTGCAAAATTGGCAAAGCATGGTTCCAAAACAAACCAACCTTCTTTTTCTATAGTCTCTCCATTTTTTAGTTGCTTCTTTTCATTATAGGAGATGCCCAATACGTTGGTTTCTACTTCGTTGCCTTTGGAGTCAAGCAGAACATTCCCATTAGCATCAAGACATTTGTAAAGCCCAGACCTCATGCTATCGAGTTTTTCGATTATCTTTGCGTCCACTGGCTTCACTTTGTAATTAAAGGTGAGCGTCGTCCTATTGCAACTGCCCATGTGTTTGGTAATTCCTGAAATCTTGCACTCCACGACCTCAAAGCCCAAACCCTCTTCACACTCAAAAGGAATGTCCTTGCCGATGAGCGTTGCCATTTCCTTTTCCAAGGCTGCATTGGCATCTGCCACAATCTGTTTCCCTCTCTCCTTATGCTCCGCACTGATCTTTGCATAGTTTTGCTCTCTTTTGTCACTGTTGTCAGCGTACTTTTCCTTGTTTTTCTGTCTTGCTTCCTCATACTCCGCTTCACTTGCATTCCACTTGGCGGCATACTCACATGAAATGTTCACCAAATCACCCAAAATCTCGTTCTTTGGAGTTCTTTGGAACTTCACGTCACTTTTAGTTTTTGCTTCGCCATCTCCACCGCCTCCACAGGAAGCGAGAATGAGCGAGGTCGCGAAAATGCCTGCGCAAAACAGGGTTGCTAATACGCTTTTCTTTTTCATAGTTTAATGTGCCACGGTTATTACCCATTATGGCTCGTCGGGGTTAATTGTTGGAATGAAATTAAATTGGAGCAAATGTCACCATAATTCCTTGCATCGGTCTTTCATTCGCCCAAAAATTGGTTTGCAATGCGTAAAAATCACAGCCAGTTTTCGTCATTGCGTAAAATTTTAGTTGCAATGCGTAAAAAATCCAGGTAAATGGCATCATTTGTTAAATAGAGGAGAGAAAAACCGTACCTTTGCCAACATGGATACCGACTTGTTTTACATATTGCTGCTCTGTTTCGTATCTGGCATGACGCAATGTTTGTTGACGTTATGCGGCATTTACATGCTCTTGAAACACCGTAACTACCAGTTTCAAAGGATTTTTGCTGTTGTCTTGATCTTGCATGGCGTCTGCTTTTTCAATAACTTCGTGGTATTGGCTTGTCGCCATCAGCCTTACTCCGAGTTCCTCAACACCTTTTTGGTAATTTTCGACTACATCATCGTGGGCGGTTACATGATGTTCGCGGTCTCATTGGTTTTTCCTAATCGATATAAGATTCATCAGCTTCTGCTTTTGGAAGTACCTTATATAATTGCCCTACTCTTGTTTGCTATTAGCCGAAATCCCATGGTTTTGGCAGTCATGCAAATATACACTTTGGCGGTTTCGATAGCCTTACTGGTGTATTTGGTCCGTTCCATCAAGAAACACACTCGGATGTTACTGGACAATGTTGGAGACCTTGAGTATTTTGACCTGCGATGGAGCAACATTTTGATTGTCCTCTATTTCGCTTTCCAACTGCTATGGGCTATTGAAAGCCTATCGCAACAGTCATGGTTTACAGAACCCTCTACTGGAAGCAACTTGATTTTCGACGCGCTTTATTGCCTCGTCTGCATCGGCATTGTTTTATACGTCATGCACAAACTGATACAACAGCAGGTGTTCACGCTCTCCCCCGCCGACGAATGTGAAAATGAGCCTCAAGAACCAGCCACTACCACGCCCCAACACAATGCAGGCAAACCCTTGATTGGTTATGACATCGACAAGGTCATGAGCGAAAAACAGTATTATCAGGACAATACACTGACAGTGCAGAAGTTGGCACATCATTTGGGCACCAACCGGCAATACCTCAGTAACCATATTAATCAAGAACTTCATACGACCTTCTACGACTACATCAACGATTTCCGTTTAGAGGATGCCAAAGCCATGTTAGATAGTCAAAACTCTGAAAACCAACATTCTTTGGAAGATATTGCCATGATGGCAGGCTTCAATTCCTACGCCACTTTCCTGCGCTCGTTCAAGAAAAAGTATGGGCAAACGCCGTCGCAATACCTTACGGAGAAAAAATCGTGACCAAATCAAAAATTCAAGTCACATAAACGTTTTTTTTCCTATCTTGCGCCCAAATTAATCGAATGTATATGACTACTGAAGAATTGAAATCTGTTTTCAAGCAACGCTTTGGTAATGAGGGCGTTGTCTACACTTCGCCTGGGCGTATCAACCTCATCGGCGAACACACTGACTACAACGGCGGCTTCGTTTTTCCGGGGGCTATTGATTCGGGCATCTACGCTTGCATCCGCCTCAACGGGACGGACAAGGTGCGTGCCTACTCCATCGACAAGGAGGACTACCGCGAGTTTGGCCTGAACGAGGAAGACAACCCTCAAATCCACTGGGCCAACTACATCTTCGGCGTGTGCCGCGAAATCATCAAGCGGGGCTACAAACTCGAAGGCTTCGACACGGTGTTTTATGGTAATGTGCCGATTGGCGCGGGAATGTCGTCGTCGGCAGCCTTGGAAAGCACTTTCGCCTTCGCACTCAATGAATTGCTGAACCTCGGCATCGACAAATTCGAGTTGGCGCGTATTGGTCAGGCCACTGAACACAATTATGTTGGCGTGAAGTGCGGCATTATGGACCAATTTGCCTCACTCTTTGGCAAGGCAGGTCACCTGATGCGCCTCAACTGCGCCACGATGGAGTTTGAGTATTTCCCCTTCAATCCCAAGGGCTACAAGGTTGTATTGCTTGATACCGTGGTGAAACACGAGTTGGCTTCATCGGCCTACAACAAGCGCCGCGAGTCGTGCGAGAATGCTTGCGCCCATATCGCTGCCAAGCATCCCGAAGTGAAATATTTGAGCGACGCAACGATGGAAATGCTCAATGAGGTGAAAAACGAGATTCCCGCCGAGGATTACATGCGCGCAGAATATGTAATAGGTGAAAAGCAGCGCGTCCTCGATGTGTGCAATGCCTTGGAAAAAGGTGATTATGAAACCGTTGGCGAGCGCATGTACGGCACGCATTACGGCATGAGCAAGCTCTACGAGGTGAGTTGTGAGGAATTGGATTTCCTCAACGATATTGCCAAGGAATGTGGCGTGACAGGTTCGCGCGTGATGGGCGGCGGCTTCGGCGGTTGCACCATCAATTTGGTGAAAGAAGGTCTGTATGAGGCATTTATCGCCACGGCCAAGGAGAAATTCGCGGACAAATACGGACACGAACCGAAGGTTTATGATGTGGTGATTTCGGACGGCGCAAGAAGATTAAATAACGAATAAATTATGGTATGCCCTACGGGCAGAAATCATTCAAAATCTAATCAAAAATCTCACAAAATGTTTAAACATAAAGATATTGAAAGGATTTTTGAAAGATTTCTCGCCAAAGGCGATAAAAATAAAAACAACATACAATGAAACCAACATTATTAGTTTTAGCAGCAGGCATGGGCTCGCGTTATGGTGCCCTGAAACAGATGGACGGTGTCGGTCCCAACAACGAAGCCATCCTTGATTATTCCATTTACGACGCCAAGCGCGCCGGTTTCGGCAAGGTGGTCTTCGTCATCCGCGAGGACTTCGCCGAGGCCTTCAAGAAAGTGAACAACACGGAGAAATTCGGCATCCCCGTGGAGTATGTGTACCAATCACTTGACAAATTGCCGGAAGGATTCAGCGTTCCCGAAGGGCGCGTGAAACCTTGGGGCACCTGCCACGCCGTGCTGATGGCCAAGGACGTGATTCACGAGCCCTTTGCCGCCATCAACGCAGACGATTTCTATGGCAAGGAAGCCTACGAGGTCTTGGCCAAGTATCTCATGGAATGTGATGGTAAAAAAGGCGCTTACAGCATGGTCGCCTACAAACTGCGCAACACCATGTCAGACTTCGGCACGGTGAGTCGCGGTATTTGCACTGCCGACGCGGAAGGCAACCTTCAGACCATCGTCGAGCGCACAGCCATCGGACACACCGAAGACGGTGGCGCGGCCTACACCGACGAAACTGGCTCGCATCCACTTGACATGGATTCCCTCGTTTCGATGAACTTCTTCGGCTTTACGCCCGACTTCTTTGAATATTCGGAGAAGGGTTTCGTCGAGTTCCTGAAAGGCCCTGCCCAAACCAACATCAAGGCGGAGTTTTTCATTCCGCTGATGGTGAACCAAAGCATCCACGACGGTTCGGCCAAACTGAAGGTGCTGTCGAGCAACGCTTCATGGTTCGGCGTGACCTACAAGGAAGACAAGCCCGAAGTGATGCGGAAGATTCGCGAACTGATTGAAAAGGGAGTTTACCCTAATAAGTTATGGAGTTAAAAATGCGGAATTATGAATGCGGAATGCGGAATCCGCAATGCGACGCTGGGCTTCGCCCTATTCCGCATTCCGAATTCCGAATTAAACAAAAGCAATGAACATCGAAGTAAAAACTTGGGGAAAAACCCCTGACAATAAAGACATTAAACTTTACACCCTGACTAATGCCAACGGTGTGAAGGTGCAGTTGAGCGACATCGGCGCGGGCATCGTGAGCATTGTCACGCCCGACCGCTACGGACACATGGAAGACATCGCCCTCGGCTATCCCCATCCGTGGGATTACTACAACGACGGTCCATGCGCGGGCAAAACTCCCGGACGCTTTGCCAACCGTATCGGCTACGGTCGCTTCAAGATCGACGACAAGGAATACCAGCTTGAGCAGAACAAAGACGGCAAACACCACCTCCACGGCGGCAGCATCGGATTTGCTAACCAGAAGTGGGCCAGCCGCATCAATGGCGAGAGCGTCGTTTTCACCTACCTTTCTGCCGACGGCGAGGCTGGCTATCCCGCCGAGTTGGTGTCGAAAGTATACTACACCCTCAACGATGAGAACGAGTTGAACATCCGCTTGTGCGCCTATTCTTCGGCCACAACCATCGTCAACCTGACCAACCACACCTATTTTAATTTAAAAGGCGAAGGCAACGGCGACATCCTCGACCATAAACTGCGCCTGAACGCCTCGCGCTTCCTACCTGCCACCGAGGAGCTCATCACCACAGGCGAAATGCGTCAAGTGGCTGACACCCCGATGGATTTCACCGAAGGCAAACTCATCGGGCGCGACATCAAGGAGCCCTATCCCGACCTCATCAACGGCAAGGGCTACGACAGCTGCTGGGTCATCGACGGCATTGAGAAGGACAAACTCTGCCTTGCCGCCGAGTTGTCGCATGAAGATACAGGCCGCATGGTGAAGATTTACACCACACAGCCTGGCATTCAGGTCTATACAGGCAACTGGCTTTCGGGTTGTCCGAAGGGCAAGAACGGCCATGTTTACGAGGACTATTCCGGCGTGGCCTTGGAGTGCCAAGCCCTCCCCGACTCACCCAACAAGCCCAACTTCCCGAACACCATTTTGCGCTCAGGCGAGGAATATTTGGAAACGATTATCTTTAAATTTTCAACGTTATAATGAAAAGGAACTACGAATCAAACGAATTAAGCGAATATATTGTAATTATGGTTTAACAGATGAAGCTGCGTATTTTTACTAATTCGTACAAATCCGCAACAAAGTTGCAAAATCTATCTCAATCAATTCGTGTCATTCGTGAAACGTGAAATTCGTAGTTAAGTAATTCATGTAAAATCTTTAAAATAAAAAATAATGAGTACAAAAACGAAACAATGGGGCGCCATCATCGTCATGATCGCCCTGTTCGCCATGATCGCTTTCGTGACCAACCTCTGCTCACCGATGGCCGTCATCGTGAAAAACCAATTCGGCGCCAGCAACTTCCTGTCGCAAATCGGCAACTACGGCAACTTCATCGCCTACCTCGTCATGGGTATCCCTTCAGGTATGCTGATTAAGAAATTCGGCTACAAAAAGACCGCACTGATGGCCCTTGCCGTGGGCATTGTCGGTATCCTCGTGCAATGGGCCAGCGGCAGCATGGGCTTCGGTGTCTATCTCATCGGTGCCTTCATCGCCGGTTTCTGCATGTGTATGTTGAACACCGTCGTGAACCCGATGCTGAACCTCCTTGGCGGTGGCGGCAACAAGGGCAACCAACTCATCCAAATCGGCGGCGTGTTCAACTCGGCGGCTGCAGTGGCGGTTTACATTCTCATGGGTGCGCTCATCGGCGAGGCCACCAAGGCTAAGATTTCCGATGCCACTCCTGCCCTGCTGATTGCCTTGGCCATCTTTGTCATCGGCTTCATCGTCATCCTCTTTACCAAAATTGATGAGCCACAACAGCCTGTGGAAGTGAAATCGGAAGTGAAAGACAAATACAGTGCCTTCTCGTTCCGCCACTTCAAACTCGGCATTTTGGCCATCTTCCTTTATGGCGGCATCGAAGTGGGTACGCCGACCTACATCCTTCAGTATCTGACTTCTGAGCCGACAGCAGCCACACCCGGCATCGGCATGAGTGGCACTATCGCGGGTCTTATTGTGGCCGTCTATTGGCTGATGATGCTCATCGGGCGTTTCATCGGGGGTGCTATCGGCGGAAAGGTTTCTTCCAAGGCTATGGTGACCACCGTTTCCATCGCGGCCATCGCCCTTGTGCTGTTTGGTATGCTTGCTCCGCAAACTTGGCAAGTCAAAGTCCCTGGCATCGACTGGGCCAATTTGAAGGTGATTTGGGCGCAAGTCCCCGTTGGCATCTTCGCCTTCATCCTCGTAGGTCTTTGCACCTCCGTGATGTGGGGCGCCATCTTCAACCTTGCTACCGAAGGCCTCGGTAAATACACAGCCATCGCCTCTGGTGCCTTTATGACTATGGTCTTCGGCTTCGCCATCATGGTGGGTCTGCAAGGCCTCGTCGCCGACTGGACGGGCAGCTACATGACCAGTTATGTGGTCGTTCTGTTCTGCGCCGCCTACATCCTCTTCTACGCCCTCGTGGGTTCGAAGAACGTGAACAAGGACATCCCAGTCGACTAATTGCTTTGTCCAAGTCCCACAAGAAGAAAGGGGATTGCCAACCAGCAGTCCCCTTTTGTTGTTTATGATAGATGTAATCCTCAGAAACTGAATCCGATGCGAGCCAGAATCATCATGGGTCTGATAGAAGAACCATTAGGCATTGGAGTTGTGATGATGTTGCCGGTTTTTTCTGCCTTCACAGTGGCTTTACCCAAGTTATAGAAACTGCAACCAATCACCAAGTTCTTCGCCACTTCCAAACCAGCACCCACTTGAAAAGCAAAACTCAAAGCGGTTTCGTAATTGACATTTCCAGTGTGCTTTTCACCCAAAACATCCTTGTAGCTCTCGGAATAATTGGTGATGAAGCGGGCATCACCACCAGCACCGGCCTCGATAAACAAGCCCAAATTAGAGTTGAAGTGATGCATGTAATTCAAGCCCAACATCACGGGAACATTGAAATACTTAGGAGTGGATATTGTGACATTGTTTCCCAAAAGATCCAATGCGTTTTCCCTGTTTTTGTAGAAATTCTTCGCGCCATCATTAAGGCCATTATAAAAACCGTCTATTGAAAGCAGCACTCCCAAACCGGGAACTCCCATGTTGAAATACCATTTGACACCTGCATTGAATCCCAACGAGGCTGCGGCATCATCCTCGTCAGATATCAAAGCGAATCCGTCATCATATTCTGCATAATCTTTCATCGGGAAAGCAGCACTCAGAAACATGGCACCACGTGTTTGTGCCACAGCCTGACCGCAAAACACCATCGCAGCGGCCAATGCGAAAACTTTTACTAATTTGTTCATTTTTTAATAGTTTAAGATTATTTTAATATTCCAAATTGAGTTATAACGCGGCAAAATTACAAAAACTTTCGTATTTTTGCGCTTCAAACAAAACAATTATGTTTCAAAAACTCAAACAATTCAAGGAAAAACACCCTTTCACCGCTTTGATGCTGATTGCCATTGCGGTGCGCATCCTCGTCGTGATTTTCGTCCCGGGCTTTGGCTCCAACCGCGAATTGCAGCACCCCACCCTATTCATCGGTTTTTTGGACAAGATGAAATCGCTGTTAGGCGTGGGACAGTCACAACCGATGATGCTGCTCAGCCGCACATTGTATGCTATGGTGTCCTTGTTCACGGTGTCGATGGTTTACCGCATTTGCGACTTGATTTCAAACAAGAAAAACGCTTGGCTTTTGGCACTGATTCCTGCATTTTGCTGCATCATGCCCTCCTTTGGCATTGTTGAAAACGCCAGCGCATTTTTGGGCCTGCCGTTGATGCTCTACGGTGCCAATGTGGTGCTTAGACAACAGATTTTAAGACAGAACAACCTCAATGAGAATGTCCATCGCACCTCATTCCTGATAGCAGGACTCATGCTCGGTTTCGGCATTTGCGTATGGTACGAGAGCCTATTCATCGTATTCAGTATCTTGCTGCTTCTCTGCTTGAAACGCAATTTCAAAGGTGCCTTGATGACCTTCATCGGTGTGGTCGCTTCCATCGCTTTCATTTGGCTATTGCTCATCATTCTCAATGTCAATCCGTTGAACTACATTATATTATGAATCGCGAAGAAGCCCGACAGCGCATTGCCGCCCTGAGTGACGAATTGGAGCAGCACAACTACAATTATTACATCCTCGCCAAACCGACCATCAGCGACTATGAGTTTGACATGAAACTTGAAGAACTGGCGCGATTGGAAAAGGAATTCCCAGAGTTTCTTTCGCCTACTTCGCCAACACAGCGTGTGGGCGGCGGCATAACCAAGGAGTTCAAGAGTGTTCAACATAAATACCCCATGCTTTCCTTAGCCAATTCCTACAGCCGCGAGGAGATTGCCGAATTTATCAATCGAATTAAAAAAACTGTCAATGAAGAAGTTGAGTTTTGCTGCGAGTTGAAGTTTGACGGATTGAGCATCAGCCTTCAATATGAAAACGGTGTGCTCGTCCGCGCCGTGACCCGTGGCGATGGCACCCAAGGCGACGACGTGACCACCAACGTGCGCACCATCCGCACCGTTCCGCTCAAGCTCTACGGCGACTATCCCGACTTTTTCGAGATGCGCGGCGAAATCGTGATGCCCTTCGAGAGTTTCAACCGACTGAACGAAGCACGCGCCGAGGCCGGCGACGACCTCTTCGCCAACCCGCGCAACGCTGCCGCTGGAACGCTTAAATTGCAGGACAGCAAGGAAGTAGCCCGCCGAAAACTCGACAATTACTGCTACTATATGATGATGGACGGCCTCGAAGACCGCTACCAAACCCACTACCAAAGCCTGCAAGCCGCCAAAAAATGGGGCTTCAACATCTCTAACTATATGGCACTTTGCAAGACCATCGACGAAATCTTCGAGTTCATCGATTATTGGGACGTGAAACGCCATGAATTACCCTTCGCCATTGATGGTATCGTGTTGAAAGTCAATAGTTACGCGCAACAACAGGCTTTGGGTTTCACGGCCAAGTCGCCGAAATGGGCCATTGCCTACAAATTCAAGGCGGAGGAAGTGGAAACCGAACTGCAAAGCGTTGATTTCCAAGTGGGACGACACGGAACTATTACGCCAGTTGCCAATCTTGCGCCAGTGCAATTGGCCGGAACCACCGTAAAACGCGCCACCTTAAACAATGAGGACTTCATCCGCCAATTCGATTTGCATTATGGCGACACGGTTACGGTTGTGAAAGGCGGCGAAATCATCCCGAAAATCATTGGCGTAAATTTGAACAAGCGTCAGGCGGGCGCAAAACCGGTGGAATTCGTCAAGACCTGCCCGATTTGCGGAAGCCAACTTGTTCAAAATGAGGGCGAAGCGGCTTGGTATTGCCCGAACAGTTCGGGCTGTTCGCCGCAAATCCGTGGCCGAATCGAGCATTTCATTGGGCGCAAGGCCATGAACATCGAAAGCCTCGGCGAAGGCAAGGTGGAACTGCTTTATGAGGAAGGCTTGGTGCGCAATGTCGCTGATTTGTACGACCTTACCTTTGAGAAACTCTATGGTTTGGAGAAAACCATCACCATTGAGGATGAGTTTAGCCTGATGCCTGTTGCCACACGCAAGGTCAGTTTCAAGGAAAAGACGGCGCAGAACATTTTGGACGCTTTGGAGAAGTCGAAATCGGTGCCGTTTGAGCGGGTGCTGTTTGCCTTGGGCATCAAGTTCGTGGGCGAGTCGGTGGCCAAGGTGTTGGCCAAGGCCTTGCACGACATCGGCCATATCATTAGTGCTTCAGTTGAGGAAATGACCGAAATCAACGAAATTGGCGAGAAGATTGCGCTTTCCGTCAGGAATTTCTTCGATGACGGGCGCAATATTGAAATCGTCAATCGACTGAAAGCCAAAGGGCTGCAATTTGCTATGGCCAAGCAAGCCGTTTCTGACAAGGAACAGGTTTTGGCTGGAAAATCTTTTGTGGTGAGCGGCGTGTTCCAAAACTATTCTCGCGACGGCATCAAGGAGACCATTGAGGCTTACGGCGGCAAGAAAGTCGGCAGCATCTCTGGAAAGACCGACTACGTGTTGGCCGGCGACAAAATGGGACCTGAAAAGCGCAAAAAGGCTGAATCGTTGGGCATTCCTATCATCACCGAGGCGGAGTTTGAGGAAATGATTGGCATAAACCGTGATTCGGAAGAAACAGGGTTGTTGTTTTGAGTGCGTATCAAGAAAAAGTGCTATATTTGCGGAGTAATATAAGTGTATTATGAGTTACGAATTAACTGAAAAAGAAACCGTTATGGTTGCTGATACCGAAAAGCCTTTGAGCCGAAAGGTGTTGGAAAGCAAGTGCTACTCTTTGGAGGAATCCAAAAGACTGCTGCTGAAAAAGGTTCACCACCATTACCACCCGGAGAAATGAGGGTCTTTATTGACAAAGAGGTACATCTTCAGATTGAAGCATTTTATGAGGCTGCAATGAGACATCATATTACTCTTGATGAAGCAACTGTCATCAAAAAGATTGACAGATTGTATGATGCAATGGAATCACTTGGCACATACGCAGAGATTTATCCTCTTGCTCGATTGAATAGTGACTGGATTTCAAAAGGCTATCAAGAGTTCATCTGCGAAGACTTCCATTTTGCATACAAAATCCACACTATGGACGACGGAGAAAGAATTGTATGGATACATGATGCCGTTCATAGTTTGTTGTATCATTAAATTTACTACCTTTGCACCTCAATTTTGAAATCTTGAAATTTGAAATTATCAAATCTTAAATCATTGAATACTATGAGAATAGAAAAAATCATTGCCCGCGAAATCCTTGATTCTCGCGGAAATCCCACGGTTGAAGTGGATGTTACTTTGGAATGTGGCGTGATGGGTCGCGCCTCGGTGCCTTCGGGTGCCTCGACTGGCGAACACGAAGCCCTCGAACTTCGCGACGGCGACAAGAAACGCTACGGCGGCAAAGGTACGTTGAAAGCCGTTGACAACGTCAACAAAATCATCGCCCCCGAAATTTTAGGCATGTCGGCCTTGGACCAACGCGCCATCGACCACAAGATGCTCGCTTTGGACGGCACCAAGACCAAGTCTAAACTCGGCGCCAACGCCATCCTCGGCGTTTCGTTGGCCGTGGCAAAGGCTGCCGCCAACTACCTTGACATCCCGCTCTACCGCTACATCGGAGGCACCAACACCTACACCCTGCCCGTCCCGATGATGAACATCATCAATGGTGGCTCGCACAGCGATGCCCCCATTGCCTTCCAAGAGTTCATGATTCGTCCTGTGGGAGCCTGCTGCTTCCGCGAAGGTCTGCGTATGGGTGCCGAGGTGTTCCACACTTTGGCCAAGCTTTTGAAGAAGCGTGGTCTCAGCACCGCTGTCGGTGACGAAGGTGGCTTCGCCCCTGCCCTCAACGACACCGAAGATGCCCTCACCATCATTTGCGATGCCATCAAGGAAGCCGGCTACGAACCCGGCAAGGACGTGAAGATTGCCTTGGACTGCGCCGCCTCTGAATTTGCTTACAATGTTGACGGCAAGTGGTTCTACGACTATCGTGAGCTCAAGAACGGCACGAAGAAAGACCCCAACGGCAAGCGCTTCAGCTCCGATGAGCAGGTCGATTTCCTTGAGGAACTCATCAAGAAGTACCCCATCGACTCCATCGAGGACGGTATGGGCGAAGAAGACTGGGACGGCTGGAAGAAACTCACCGACCGCATCGGCGACCGCTGCCAACTCGTCGGCGACGACCTCTTCGTCACCAATGTCGATTTCCTCTCGAAGGGCATCCAACTGGGTTGCGCCAACTCTATATTAATTAAGGTGAACCAAATCGGCTCGTTGAGCGAGACCTTGGACGCCATCGACATGGCACACCGTCACGGCTACACCACCGTCACCAGCCACCGCTCGGGCGAGACCGAAGACTCCACCATCGCTGACATCGCCGTGGCCACCAACAGCGGCCAAATCAAGACCGGTTCTTTGAGCCGCAGCGACCGCATGGCCAAGTACAACCAATTGCTCCGCATCGAGGAAGAATTGGGCGACCTTGCCGTGTATGGTTACAAGAAACTGAAGTAAATAGTTTCTGACATTTATATTGAGCCCCGATATCCTTCACGACTATCGGGGTTCAATGTTTATAATTGATCGATTCAATCCATTCTTATTTCTGCAACCTATCAATCAGAGTTTCCTTCACAACTTGGTAGGCAGTCAAAGGGTCAAATGGCAATTCCGGACGGAGCAAGCCTGTTGTATCGCCTAAAAACTCCTCGTCATTCAGTTTGGCTTCCATATTATTGACAAACTGCTTGTAAGTGGGCGGCTTCTCTACCATGAATGTCATGTATCGGTTGTAGCATTGGATGATTTCATCAGCATCATAATGCCCTTCGGTAAGCCCGACATACAAATCAAATAGGTCGCGGCCCTTCCTGCGCTGATACAATGCCCTCATTTTGGTGCCCAGCAATTCATTGAACTGATAGGTAGTCAGTTCGGCTTGCCCTGTGAACCAACTATTCTCAACCGAAAAAGGCTTCTTGACCAATCCCAACACATCAAAATGCTCATAGCAGTTGATTTCCACCTTCAGGCGAATGGGAACGGTAGGAGGTATCTCGGACTCCATGCGGAAAAGCATCGTGTTGTTGTAACGCTTGGGCTTGGTCACGCGGTCAGGCATAAAATCCAGAACTTCGCCAAGTCGAAACAGAATGTCCTTGATAGGCCCAGGACGAATTTGCACAAGGTCAATGTCCTCGCTATAGCGCGGCTGCGGCGAAAGATACAACTTGTGCAAGGCCGTTCCCCCGCGAAAGGCCAACTGCGAGGCGAGAAAATCGTCGTTATAAATGGCCACGAGTGAGCGACAGATGAGTAGGTCTTGCTCGACCTGTGCAATGCTATCCCAGGGCTTCTGCTTTCTCCATTGTGTAATTGCTGATTCGTCTATCATAAGTCATCTACTTCTATTTGTGAATTAATAATGATTTTCCATCGCTTGTCGCGTTCTGCATCAGTGCCACAGGATGCAAAATGACTTAACGGCACATATCCAAACCGTTTGCCGGAACGAACCAGCAAATCATAAAGGCCATCGGCCATTTTTTGTTCCAATATCACATGCTCCAATATGAAGCCAAGGCGTTGCATGGTTGAAACCGTAGTGTATTCCAGCATCTCTTCCGTGAATTTTGAAACATTCATTACCTCAACAAGTTCCATAAGAACCGTTGCCGCCCTTGATAGCCCTCCAATGCTTCGGGCAAATTGAACCAAATCGATAGCCGTCATTTCTGGATTGGAGAACTTTATCGTGCCCGTTTCCGTGTTTTTGTTTTGCAGAAACGAATGGGGGATTCTTTTTCTGAACTGCCAAACAAGAAGCGAATTCCTTTTTTGTGACGATTGGAAAGTGGGGAATTCCGTTGTAACATAAAACTTTTGTGGACGCTGGTGCGCCGCTCCCAACAACTCGCCGGCACTTAACAGGCTCATATAGTAGGGCTTGTTCAAATACCGCATCAAATGGTCAATGTAATAATAAGGTGGCACGACGCCCTTCGCCGCATAATGGGGCGGGATGATGACATAGAACCGCTTATAGGGCGATGTGATGACCTTTTGGCTCGCCAAACGGTACAACTCGTTGCTAATCACTTGCTCCGACAAGTTTGTATACGTGTTCCTCACTTCCTCATACGAGAAGGTTGAAAGCCCGCTTATTGACCGTTCATATATCCAATTCCTAATTGTCATTGCAGAAATTTTCTGCAAAGATAATCATTTTTTGATTAGGTTTGCAATATTTTTTTTGCTGAATTGTGTATTTTTCTTCCTCTCCCCTTACAATTTCCAATTTCTTCGTATAGTTGCCCTGTTTAATACAAAAACGCAAAAAGCCTGCCCAAACGGACAGGCTTTTTGCATAGTACCAAAAACCTTTATTCAATCGTTTGCTCGATATACTGATAGAAAGTGGAGTCGTTTTCCTTCACTTTTGAAACCAACCTGCTCTTTTCATCATAGTTATAGATATAACCCTCCTCAAGAATATTGTGTGCAGCATGGCGTTCCACCAAGAAATAAGCATCGCTTCCTCCAAGCATAAAGGCCAAGGGGAAACCCGTAAAGACCGAAGGTTTGCCATCATAAGCAATCGTGGAGGTCAAGGTGTCGGCTTGTTCGGCGGGGAAAATGACATATTTCGTCAATTGCGTGGCATCGCCATCCACCCAAGTCAAATGGTACTTGTTTATTGTGGATTCCAAATCATAAATCACTTCCTCCACTTTGCCGTCAGCGTTGTAAGAAGTAATTTCCCCACTATACAAAGTGTCGTTATTATTAATGTCAACGAAGGTCTTCAGCAAGCCATCCTCGTAGGTGAAGTAATGCGTCCACTTTCCGCTAACTTCCTCAGTTCTCACGATGTTTCCGTTTTCATAAACATAGTTTTGCGCAGTAACTACAGTAAGCATTGGAGTGATTATGGAATCTTGCTCTTGGATTAGGTTGCCGTTTTCCCATGAGTAATTAGATACCATTCTCGTTTCCATTCCATTTGGCATGACATTCTTGTGGACAATGCTTGCCAAACGCGACACGGTTTGAGGTTCAGGAGTCGGCCCTGGTGTCGGCTCTGGTTGAGGATCCTTTTTGCACCCTGTGAGTGCCATTGCAGCAACACATGCTGCCAATAATAGTTTCTTTGTTATAAGAATAAATTTTAAAGTGGCGGCAAAAATACGGAATATTTCAATAGATTCGCCAACAAATTAAAAATCAAACACCATTTTCAACCTTTTCATCGCCTCTTCCACCGTGCTTCGCGGGCAAGCCAAGTTGATGCGGAAAAAGCCGCTGCCTGCCTCTTTGCCAAAGTCTTTTCCACGATTAAGGCCAAGTTGCGCTTCTTGGGTCATTTTGTGCCAAAGTTCCTCTTCGGTCAAGCCATAGCCATTGAAATCGAGCCACATCATATAGGTGGCTTGCGGCTTGTGGAACTTCACCTTGGGCAGGTTTGTGGTCAGGAAATCGGAAACATAATCAATGTTGCCTTGCACATAATCAAGGAGTTGTACCAACCATTCATCGCCATAAATCATGGCGGCTTGGGTGGAAACCTTGCCGAAAATGTTGCCCAAATGCGCTTCGAGGGCTTCAACGTAGTCGACATACTTCTTTCGAGGTTCCTCGTTGGGGATGATGGCCGTCGAGGTGGCCAATCCCGCAAGGTTGAAGGTCTTTGAAGCTGCGTGGAAAGTGATGCTATTCATGGCAAACTCTTGTTCCAAAGAAGCAAAAGGATGATGACGGAAGCCTGGCAACACCAAATCGCAATGGATTTCGTCGGAAATGACCAACACATTGTTTTTCAAGCAGATTTCGCCCAAAAGCAGCAGTTCGTTTCGCGTCCAGCAACGCCCAACGGGGTTGTGTGGATTGCAGAGAATCAGCATCTTGGCGGTCTTGGTTTGCTCTACAAGTTCATCGAAATTGAACTCGTAGCCGTCGCCCCTATTAATTAAGGTGTTGTAGACCAACTTTCGCCGGTGGCTCGAAACGGCACTATGGAAAGGCGGATAAACTGGCGGCTGAATGATGATTTCATCCCCAGGCTCGGTGAAAGCCAACACCGCCATATTGAAACCACACACCACGCCCGGCACGAATGACATCCAATCCTTGTGAACGTTCCAATGGTGCCGACGGAGAATCCATTTCCTAATGGCCTCAAAATAAGCCTCATCCTTGAAATGATAGCCGTAAACGGGATGTTCGGCCCGCTTCATCACTGCCTCTCGGACAAAGTCGGGGGTTTCAAAATCCATGTCGGCGACCCACATCGGCAAAACGTTGGGATTGCCAAACACCTGTTGGCGCAAATCATACTTAACGCAGTTAGTATCAGCGCGATTGATAATCTTGTCGAAATCGTATTTCATCACTTGTCGTTTTTGTGCCGCAAAGTTGCGAAAAAAATCTTTGGGTTTTGCGGCAGGTATGGAAAAAAGATGTACTTTTGCCGCGTCAAACGACAACGTTCTTTGATTTCGGGGGAGTCGCATAGTGGCAATTGCAACAGACTGTAAATCTGTCCGGGTATCCGTTCGGTGGTTCGAGTCCACCCTCCCCCACCCTAAAACAAAAAATCAGCCCCTAAAAAGTTTTTTTTGAAAAAACCTCGTTTTTTTCGTTCAGCATACAACAAATACCTATCTTTGCATCAAATTTACACTTTATGAAGATATTTGTCGCCAAATTAGCATTCAGAACCACTACTGAAGATTTAAGATTATTGTTTGAGAAATACGGCAAGGTCGATACTTGCAAGGTCATTATGGATCACGAAACTGGACGGTCGAAATGCTATGGATTTGTTGAGATGCCCAACGACGACGAGGCATACAAAGCCATAGTTGAGACGGACGAAACGGTATTCATGGGTAACGAGTTGCAAGTCAAGAAGTCGAGACCGCAGGCCAACGCAGACTCGAAGCCTGAAAAGCCGACACGCCCCAAGCGTCCGCACCATCCATACATTCCTCCCGTACAAGAAAACAACGCATAGGAATAAAGGTTTTTCGCTTTTTTTCGCGAAAGTAAGTCCAACGCATTGAAAAAAGTCGTACCTTTGCACCCGCAAATCGCAAGATTGGCTTTCGCCGAATCGGAGATTTCAACGCAGTTAAAGCGATGGCCTGGTAGCTCAGCTGGATAGAGCAACAGCCTTCTAAGCTGTGGGTCTTGGGTTCGAATCCCAACCGGGTCACCTTCCCCTAATTGATTCTCAATCGGTTAGGGGTTTTGTTTATTGATTAATCCTTGCTTTTAAATCAAAATGGCAAACGATACCCAATCCAATACCACAACCATCAAATGCCTCAACTGCGGCACAGAATTCCAAGGGAATTTCTGCCCCGAGTGCGGACAAGCCGCTGAAACCGGGCGGTTCACTATGAAGTTCATCTACGAAAACCTCCTTGCGGCTTTCATCAGCAAGGACGGCGGCATCTGGTTCACCCTCAAGAACTTGTTCATCCGACCAGGCGAGATGATCGTCGAAATCCTCAAGGGCAAGCGTAGAAGCTACTTCTCCCCTTTCCCGATGCTGTTTTTCACATTGACGGTTCTCATCTTATTGTTCTCAATTACAGGCAGTCGCGAAGATATCAAATCAATTGAACAAGAGATTATCAAGGCTGAGAAAGATGGGAAAACCGAACTTGTTGTGAATGGGTCATCGACAGAAAAAGGCAGATCCGAGTTTTTTAAGTTAATAGGCCATACTATCACTTTTTATAACAACCATTACACCGCCGTTACCATGCTGACCATCCCCTTGTTCCTTTTCGTCACAAGGGCATGGTATGGTAAAACCAACAGGAAACGCTATTATCGGGCAGAATATTTGATTGCCATCGCCTATTCTATGGTCATGGTGGTTCTCTATCGATGTTTAATCAGTCTGATGTATATGTTTTCCAGAAACGTTTCCGATTCCATGAGTAATTTTGTTCCTCTTGTCATTGTTGCAGCCCTAACCGCTTGTTTCCGAAAGATGTTGGGGTTCAGCATTACCAAAACCGCATGGCGAAGCATCTTGGCGTTAGTGTTGTATTACATCATTTTAGGAATTGTCCTATTGTCAATACTCATTCTTGTTTTCCTCATCGTTTATGTTCCTATCATAAAGCAGAAAAACGGGGTATAGACAAGGTTTTGTCACTTTGACCGCCAAAAACTCCGAGAGAACAACAGTAAGATGGTGAAGATTTCCAAACGCCCGACGAGCATGTCGAACGAAAGGAGCCATTTGGCGGCATTGGGAATGGCGTCGAAATTGCCGCTCGGTCCTGTGATGCCTGAGCCGGGACCGTAGTTGCTGAAACAGGTCAGGAAGGAAATGCACGAGTCCTCCATCTTCATCCCTGTTGCAGTGAGTAGCGCGACATTGATAATGAACAAGATGAAGAACAACGAGAAAAACGAAACGACGCGCTTCACCGACATCTCCTCGACCCGCTGGTCGGAAATCTTGATTGTATAAACACTTGATGGGTGAATCAGCTCGTAAATGGACTTCCTGATGTACTTGAACAGCACAATAACACGTATCATTTTAATGCCACCGCTGGTGGAGCCTGCACAGCCGCCCACAATCATCATCGCGACCGTCGGAATGAGGAAGAGGCGGCCCCAAAGGTCGTAGTCGTAGTTGCTGCCTTGGAAACCCGTGTTCGACAGCACTGCCACCACATGGAACAGCGAAGTGCGCACACGCTCGGCCTCGCTCTGTGGATGGGAAGCCAATTGTTCATCAGTAATCACATCAAAATGAGGGGCAAAATAGAATCGAGCCATGAAAATCACCGTGAAGCCGAGAATGGCAACCAAGTACCAATGCAGTTCCTCGTTGCGCCGAATCACATCGAAACGGTTGTTGAACAGGAAATGGTACATGGCAAAGTTGATGCCCGCCAACAGCATGAAGAAGATGCAAACATACTCGACATAACTCGACTGGAAATAACCGATACTTGCCTGATGCGTGCTGAAACCGCCTGTGGCAATGGTCGTCAGGGCGTGGCAAACGGCATCAAAAGTGTTCATCGGGCCAAGCCGGTAGGCTATGGCGCAAAGCAGCGTCAAAACTATGTAGATGATCCAAAGCAGGCGCGAAGTGGCACCCATCGTAGGCGCCAATTTCTCCACACTCAAGCCCGGCGCCTCGGCAGCGAAAAGCGACATTTTCTTGGAACCTTTTGCCACCGACGGGATGAAGGCCAAAGTGAAAACCACAACTCCCAAACCACCCATCCACTGCATGATGCTACGCCAAAACAGGATGCCATGCGGCTGACTGTCAATGTTGTCGAGCACTGTGGCACCCGTGGTTGAAAACCCCGACATCGTCTCGAAAAACGCATCGGTGACATTGTCCATCGTGCCGTACATCAGGAAAGGCAGCATCCCGAAAATGGAAAACAGCACCCACGACAAAGCCACCACAAAAAAAGTGTCCCGAATCTGCAAAGTGCTCTTTTTTAGCATGTTGCCGATGTTGTAGAAAAGCAATCCCACTGCACCCGTAAGGCCTGCGGTAAGGAGGAAATAAGGGGCATCGCCCTCGCCCGCCGTGTGCTGATAGTGCAATGCCACCCCCGCCGTCAGCAGAAGTGCCGCAGCCTCAATCAGCAACAATACACCAAACAGCTTGCTTTTCATATTGTTTCATTTATCCTCCCCGATGTTTTTGACCCTGACGTTTCACATCGGGTTTACTACCTTCGATGTTTCGCTCCGGATTTTTAACCCCGACGTTTCACGCTGGGTTGTGTTATTTCGCCCTTTCAGGGCTATGCCCTCCTCTCAAACAACTCTAAACTCTACACTCTCAACTCTAAACTGTAAACTAACCCCACGGTTGCGCCCATCCCTCGCCATAGTCGAAGTCGTCGCCATCCTCCCCCTCATCCTTTTCCTTATAAGAATGGTCGTCGTAGGGCTTCAGCCATGTCCTGAACTTGTGCGAAGGTATCGCGGTTATCTCGCCGTCGGCCTCGGGCGAAACGGCAATGTCAATCTCATCGTTGGCCAATTCCTTGAGCCAGTGGCTTAACTCCGAAAAGCCCATATCAGTCACGGTGTAGCCTTCCCAGTCGCCTTGCGCGGCTTTCGCGGCCAATTCCTCTGATTCCCAAAGCGGTATGTAGGGTTCACCGTCATTGTCCTCCAACATGGCGAAAAAGCCTTCCTTGGCCTCAAGCAGCCACACCTTGCGCGTTTCAAGGATGGCGTCAATGAATCTTTTGAGTTTGTTTTCCATCGTTAGCGTCTTTTTTGTTGTTGCTGCAATTTAGCCTGTTGCTTTTGGGCTTCTTCAAGGCGTTTCTGGAAATTCGACTTCTTCTGCGGCTTCTTCTTGTTTTCCTCGATGGTGGCACGCACCTTGTTCTCGTCAATCATCCTGCGGAAAATGAACATCTGGATAAAGGTGATGATATTCACCAACATATAGTAATAACTCAGGCCAGAGGAATAGTTGTTGAAGATGGCGAAGAACATGATGGGCATGAGATACATCATCCACTTCATGGGCTTCATTTGCGGGTTGCTCGTGTAGTCCATCTGCTTGTTGTTCACCCAAGTATAGATGAGTGTGGTGATGGTCATCAGGATGGTGAACAAGCTGAGGTGGTCCATGCCGAGGAATTTCGGGAACTCAACGATGCTGTCGTAGGTCGAGAGGTCTTCGGCCCAAAGGAAGGGCTGCTGGCGCAACTCGATACTGGCCGGGAAGAAGCGGAAAATGGCGATAAGGATGGGGAATTGGAGCAAGGCGGGCAAGCATCCCGAAGCGGGACTCACTCCTGCCTGACGCTGCAAGTTCAGAATAGCTTGTTGCTTCTTCATGGCATCTTCTTCCTTGGGGTATTTCTCGTTGATGGCCTCCATTTCGGGCTTCAGCACGCGGGTAATGGCCGACGACTTGTAGGACTTGAACGCCAAGGGGAACAGCAAGGTTTTGATAAGGATGGTAAGGATCAGGATGACGATACCATAGTTCCAACCATAACTGCTCAACCAATTGAACACGGCAATGACACCGTAGTTAATCCACCTGATTAAGAAGAAGTTACCCAAGTTGATTTGGTCTTGCAAACCGATGCCGTAACTGCGCAAGGTCTTGAAATGGTTGGGGCCGAAATAGAGTTGCATCGGGATAAGGTTGGTTTCCGACCGCGTGTCGTAAGGCACCTCGATATTGGCCGACATCGACTTGAAATAGCGCGGATTGTTCGACTTGCGGGTGCGCATGGCCATGTGAGCGTTCTCAAACTCTTCCTTGGCCACAATCACATTGCAGAAGAAACGCTGCTTGAACGACACCCATTTCAGTTTGCTGTTCACCGTCTGCTCGCCGTCCTTCTGCTCGTTGAGGTGGTCTACATCCTTGTCGGTCAACGACCTGTAATACACCGTTTCGCCTGCAAAGCGGTCGGTGCTCTTTTCTTGTTTCATCAGATCTACTTCCCAATCGATGGTCATGTAGTCGGCGTTAGTGGCAATCACATCCCTCAGCCCGACCGTGCGGATGTCGAAGTCCAACATGTAGTTGTCGTCGTGGATGGTGTAGACATATTCAATGTATTTGCTGGCATCGTCGGTGGGCAAGCGCAAGGCAAAAACAATGCTGTCGCCCTCGGCTACGGTCATATCGCCACCCTTGTAAGGCCGTCCGTTCATGTAAGGCTGGAAATAGAACAAAGAGGTGTTCACAATGCGGTTTTGGGCAAAAAACGACAGGTCGAACTTCACCGTTTCGGGGTCAAAGGAAATCAGCGGCAGCGAGTCGTAGGTCTTGTAGTCCTTCAACTCAACCTGTTTCAAAAAGCCGCCTTTGTTGCTGAAAGTCAACTTTTGGAGTTTGTTCTCGATGGTCCAAGTCTTTTCCGCGCCTTCCGCTGCGACGGCGAATATGCCGTATTTGTCGCGTAGGGTGTTTTGCACAAGTTGCGCTCTGCCAAGAGAATCCAAACCTTCCAACTGAATCGTGTCCGATTGCAGGATAGCCAACTTGGCATCAGCTTGTCGGCGTTCAACTTCACGAATCGAGTCCAAAACCATTTCTTCGAACATTACGCGCCGAATGGAGTCTTGAATACGCTGTTGCTCAGCCAATTGCTCCTTCGATGGGGTCATAAAATACATCCAGCCAAAGAGAATGGCCGCGATGAGCACAAAACCAATTAATGTGTTTTTATTGTTCATTGGGTATGAATTTTCAAAATGAGCGGCAAAGATACGAAAAAAAGAGCTTTGGCATCATGGTTTTCACTGAAAACGAAAAAAAAGGGCACGGAACCTTGGAATGTCCAAAGTCCCGAGCCTCATGTTTGATTGGGTCACTGAGCTTATCGAAGTGCCCTCTGTAGATTAATAATACCTGTAGCTCTTCACCTGGCCGATGTGGCGGGCGAGGCGGACCACTTGGTTGCTGTAGCCGAACTCGTTGTCGTACCACAGATACAGGATCACGGTTTTGCCATCCGCGCTGACCTTGGTGGCCGGTGCGTCGAAGATGCAGGCGCAGCTGTCGCCGATGCCATCGCTGCTGACGAACTCGGTGTTATTGCTGAAACGAATCTGCTCAATAAGGTTGCCCTCAAGGCAAGCAACACGGAAGGCCTCGTTCACTTCCTCGACGGTGGTTTCGCGCTCAAGGTCGAGGGCGAGGACGGCCAAGGAAACATCAGGCGTAGGAACACGCACGGCGTTGCTCGTCAGTTTGCCCTTCAATTCGGGGATAGCCTTGGCAGCGGCCTTGCCAGCACCAGTTTCGGTGATGACCATGTTCAACGGGGCTGAACGGCCACGACGCTCTTTCTTGTGGTAGTTGTCCAGCAGGTTCTGGTCGTTGGTGTAGCTGTGGATGGTTTCGATGTGGCCTTTTGAGATGCCGAAGTTCTTCAACATGACTTGCAGGCCAGGCACGATGGCGTTGGTGGTGCAGGAAGCAGCCGAGAAGATGGTCTCGTTCTCGAGGTCGAGTGTGTCTTGGTTGACGCCGTAAACCACATTCGGGATGTCGCCCTTGCCGGGAGCAGTGAGCAGCACCTTGGCCACGCCCTTGGCTTGGAGGTGACGAGCCAACGACTCACGGTCGCGGAAAGCACCCGTGTTGTCGATGAGCAACGCATCGTTGATGCCATATTGCGTGTAGTCGAGGTCCTCGGGGTTCTTAGCTTCGAGGAAGAGGATCTTCTGTCCGTTGACCATCATGGCGTTTTCGCCTTCAATAGGCGTGCAAACACCATGGAAATAGCGGTGTACCGAGTCGGTGCGGAACAGGTTGATACGCTTCAGAATGTCCTCGGGTGAGTTCTTGCGGGTGACAATGGCGCGCACGCGGAGGGCATCACCACGGCCAGCCATCTCCGTCATTTCGCGGCAAAGGATACGGCCGATACGGCCAAAACCATAAAGGATGACATCCTGAACCTTGTTGCTGCGCGGATTGGCATCGATGATGTAGTTGAGTTTGTCGCGGACAAAAGCAGTCACATTGTTGTTGTACTTGTCTTTCTCATCCGTCCACTCCGAATTGAGGCGACCGAGGTCGATACGGGCGGGAGCCAGATTTTCGGCCAACAATGCCTTGGCGATAAGTAGTGAGTCTTGCACGCGGACGGGCTTGCCCAAAACAGCCTCGGCGCGGAGGTGCTTGTTCAGAATTTTTCCCGAACCACGGTTGACCAACAAGGAACGCAACATAATCAGTTCCACTGACTTGTCGTACCATAACCTGCCAACGATGTTAATCAACTCATTGGCAGCTTTTTCATTTTCATTCCATGCCTTCAAAGAGGTTTCGAAATTGTCATTCATACTTGTAATTTTTATTCAACATTGGGTTAATTCAACTTAATTTTTCGCAAAGGTAGGGAATTATTTTGACCGAACAAGGAAAAAAAAGTTTTTTTTGTACCTTTGCCGCAAATTTGCAATTGATATGGAAAAAAGCGATTGTCTTTACAGCTCTTATTTGAGCATCCTGAAGGAAGAACTTGTGCCCGCCATGGGCTGCACCGAACCGATTTGTTTGGCCTACGCCGCCGCGAAAGCCCACGAAATCTTGGGCACAATGCCAAAACGTGTGGAAATCAAGGCCAGCGGCAACATCATCAAGAATGTGAAAAGCGTCATAGTGCCCAACACCAAGGGCATGAAAGGCTTGAAAGCCTCCGTTGCGGCGGGCATCGTGGCCGGCAACCCCAAGAAAGCCCTTGAAGTGATTGCCGAAGTGACACCAGAACAGAAGAAGGAAATCGCTGATTTTCTTGACCATACACTAATGACCATTGTCCCGTTGAATGTCATTGCACAATTGGATGTGACGGTCACCTTATATAATGATGAGCACTCCGCCAGCGTGCGCATTGCGGGCTTCCACACCAACATCGTGCGTATGGAAAAGGACGACCAAGTGCTGTTCGACTCAGGCTATGCCGACAGCGGCGCAACCCAACTTACTGACCGCAGTTGCCTTTGCATGAAAAACATCTTCGACTTCGCCAACACGGTTGACATTGAGGATATTAGACCTATCATCAAGCCTCAAATCGACTGCAACAAGGCCATCTCGATGGAAGGCCTGAAGAACAATTGGGGTGCCAACATCGGCAGCACCATTATGAGTTTTGGCACCGATGTGCGCATCAAGGCAAGAGCATGGGCGGCAGCGGGTTCCGATGCACGAATGAGCGGCTGCGAAATGCCTGTCATCATCAACTCGGGCAGCGGCAACCAAGGCATGACCGTCAGTTTGCCCATATTGGCTTACGCTGAGGAATATGGCATCGACGAGGAACGCACCCTGCGTGCTGTGGCTCTTTCCAATCTTGTAGCCATCCATCAAAAGACTGGAATTGGCAGACTTTCAGCCTATTGCGGTGCCGTCAGTGCAGGTTGCGCTTCGGGTTGCGGCATCGCCTACCTCATGGGCGAACCGCTCAACATCATCGAGCACACCCTTGAAAACGCTTTGGGCATGGCCGCTGGTATTGTTTGCGACGGTGCCAAACCTTCTTGCGCTGGCAAAATCGCCCTCTCCGTTGAGGCGGGCATCCTCGGCTACGAGATGAGCAAGCAAGGCGACTATCTCCTCGGCGGCGACGGCATCATCGGCAAGGATGTTGAAGAAACCATCGACCACATCGGCTGCCTTGGCCGTCTCGGCATGAAGGAAACCGATGTTGAGATTTTGAAAATTATGGTAGAGTGAGCGTGAAGAGGGGTTTCGTTTATTGAGGAGAAATGTTCAAGAAAATCCTCGGAACGGGCGCGGCGCGGGCGGTCAATGTGCTGACGCAGTTGGCCACCCTCATCATGGGCACCAGATGTCTAGGTGCCGCAGAATGGGGTAAAGCCTTCATCGCCCAAACCGACATCACCTTTTTATTAATAGGCATCGAGCTCATCGCTGGCAGTGGGCTGGTGTATTTCACGCCACGTAAGAAACTCGCTACGCTGATGAAGATTTCATACAGTTGGATTGCTTTCGTGATGCTGGTTTATCTACTGTTGTTCAATGTTTTACATTTCTTCCCCAATTTCTATCACACCATCGTTCCCGAAGGTTATGCCAAACTCGTATTGCTATTGACCTTCGTATATAGCCTGCACGAGTTCAACCTCAACCATTTCCTTGGCAAGGAGAAAGTGTCCACTTATAACTGGTTGTTTCTCATACAGATACTCACCCAAGTCGCAATGATGGCCGTGTTGATTTTCGTTTTGGACATCAGGACGGCAAAAGCCCTACTCTATTCACAATTAAGCGGTTACACATTGGCCACACTTGTCGGCTGGGTTTTGTTGTTCCCAAAGTTGAAGCAAGAAGGCCGCGAGCCATTGAAAAACAGCCTCAAGGAAATGCTGCACTATGGAGCGTTTCTGCAACTCTCCACTTTGGTCAGCACGCTCAACAAGCGCCTGAGCCTCTATCTTTTGCGCACAAACTGCACCGAATCACAGATTGGCGTTTACGCCTCCGGAACGCAAGTCACCGAGGGCGTGAACATCGTCGGGCAAAGCATCGGTTTGGTGGCGTTTTCCGCTTTGAGCAACACCGAAAACAAGAACCGAGCCTCACAACTCACCTTGCGCTTCATGAAACTCTCTATCTTGCTGACATTTACCGCTTTATTAGTGATTTGCCTGCTCCCGACGACCTTTTTTGAGTTGTTGTTTTCCGAAGAATTTGCCGATATTCGTCCCATCATTTTGCTAATCTCACCTGGAATTGTTTTCTTTTCAGCGCACACCATTTTGGCAAACTATTTTTCCGGCACAGGCAAGCCGAAATACAATCTATACGCCTCGCTTATCGGATTGACTGTCACATTGATAGCCGCCTTTAGTTTGATTCCTACTTTAGGTATCCGAGGCGCGGCCATCACCACTTCGCTGACTTATACGGCTTTGTTTGTTTTCCAATGGGTAGTGTTCCATAAACAAACAGGAAGTCGATTGAGGCAGCTAATTCCTGAAAAAGAGGATTTTAGCTGGTTGAAAGCGGAGTTGCAAGGCATCTTTGGAAACAAATCTGATACAAATCTTTCGTAAACCTCTTACTCATCCCAATTTTTCCCTATTTTTGCCAGTGGTTTTGGGACGTAATTCTCATTACCAAGACATAATGGAAAAGAAGCGTTATGCTTCGTGTTGCAAGAGGAAACCTAGGTAATTTCAACTGCGACATCGCTAATCTGAAAGTGGAAAGCAAATATAACTATGCGAGCATAGCAGCTCCAAACGCTCAAAGCGTGGACTGCTATTAACATCTTGTTATATTGGGCTTTCCTAGGGCCTCCTCTTGAAGATGTGAGCATACAGGGCCACGCTTCTTGTATGAGAAAAGTCATTTTGATCACTGAAAGACAATAATAAACCCTATACAGTGTTATATTTTCAAACCGAAATAATATGATGAGACAGTTTAAAGCCTTATTATTGTTGACTATCGTCTTGCTGTCAGTCGCTTGCAGCCGAATCGATGAAGTTGACATCAACAGTTTCAATCAGCCGGATGGCGAGGTTTTGAACGGCACCGTAGCCGTGTTCGGCAATGTGACTACCGAGATGCGCCAGCACCGCGTCACCATTTCACCTGTGCATCAATGGGGCGACAACCTGAATGATTTGCCCGAAATCAACCGCGTCTTCGTGCTTTGCGGCAATGACACGATTCCTTATATTGAGAAAGAAGCCGACCGCAACAAAATGATTTTTGTTTCGGAGCAACCCTTCAAAGGCGAGACGGGCAAGACATACAAACTCGTCATCGAGACCCCAACGGGCAACATCACCGCCGAGGACTATCTGACGCCTTTGGGCGACACGGATTACCTTCCAATCATCAAAGATCACACAAAAGTGAGGAGTTATCAGATGCAATCGGGCAAGATGGCGCATGAATACCAGTTTGACAAACATATCTACACCGTTGGGGAACAACCTGTTATTTGCGGTCTGACCTTCCAACAGCCAGAGGATTTCCCCATCGACAGCATCGAAAGTGTTTCCTTCGTCCATAACGATATGTCGCTCTCGGCGCTGTTCACCGCAAGACTGTTTTGGTATTCCTATCATGTCACGGAAGATCATCTCGATCAAAGCGAGACCTTCATTACTTGTTCGGTCTCACCCGAATTCTACACCTTCCTGTTGGATGTCTTCAACGAAGACGACTGGAGTCTTGGCCTGTTCGCCACCATATCAGGCAACGTGCGAGGCAATGTCAAGAACGGCTACGGCTATTTCTTCGTCTCCGACGTGCAACGCAAACCTTTTACTTACCACGAAATCTACGATGCCATCACCCCCGAAAACGAATAAGCCATGAAACGTATCCTCATCACCATATTGTTCTTTGCCTCTATTATCGGCCTTCAGGCACAGACCTACACTTTAAGCGGCCACATCACCGATGCCGCCACGGGCGAAACGCTTATTGGTGCCACATTATATGAGGCCTCCTCTCAAACAGGCACTTCGGCCAACGGCTACGGCTTTTATTCGCTGCGTTTGCCCGCAGGAAAACACAAGTTGCAATGCGCCTATTTGGGCTACAGCACCAAAGAAATAGAAATTCAACTCAATGCCGACAAAACCGTGGAAATCAAGTTGGAGGAAAACGCTGTGGGTTTGGGTGAAATCACTGTTGAGGCGGCAGCTGTGGAGCGTCCGCAAAAGCAGAACGAGTTCCATGCCGAAATGTTGACCATCAACTCGATACGTAAACTGCCGAGCGTGTTTGGCGAGGCCGACATCCTCAAGGCGGTGCAGATGCAGTCGGGCGTGAAGACCATCGGCGACGCCTCGTCGGGATTGCTCGTGCGCGGCGGTACCAACGACCAGAACATCATCCTCATCGACGAGGCCCCCATCTACAACCCCTCGCACCTCTTCGGCATGATTTCCATCTTCAATCCCGAGGCGGTGAACCAAGTGACGCTCTACAAGAGCAACATGCCCGCACAATACGGCGGTCGTGTCTCTGCCGTCCTCGACTGCAAAATGAAGGAAGGCAACATGAACCACCATGATTTCTCGGTGGCGTTGAGTCCCTTTGCCGCCACTTTGACCGCCAACGGTCCCATCGTCAAGGAAAAGGCTTCCTATTTGGTATCGGCACGCAGGAGTTTCATCGACTTTTTCGTGAAACCCAACGTGGACATGCCGCTTGTGCCGAGGTTTTACGATTTGAACGCGAAAATCAACACCAAAATCGGGCAGAACGACCGTATCTATCTCTCGTTTTACAGAGGTCACGATGTCATTGAGTCCATGGGCGGCATCTATCAAGCGCAAGGCATGTACAACACTTGGGGCAACACCTCGGGCACCCTGCGCTGGACGCACAACTTCGGCAGCCGATGGTTCCTCAACACAGCCTTTATCGTCAGCGATTACAGCAACGACATCGACTACAGTTTCAAAAGGCGTAAATTCAACTGGCGTACTGGCATTTCCGATCTCAACCTGAAAGCCGCTTTGAGCTATTATATCGCTCCAGATTGTGAACTGCGCATTGGTGCGAGTGCCGTCCGCCATGCTTTCACCCCTGGCGAATCGGACAGCATCGGCATGAGCCTGCCGCATCACCATGCGATGGAGTATTCCGTCTACGCGCTGAACGACTGGAAACCCTTGCGTTGGTTGGGCTTCAACTATGGCGTACACCTCTCGGCCTTCCAGCCCTTGAACAGCGACGAGAAACTGATGATCTATCCCGAGCCTCGCGTGAGCATGAACGTCATGCTGAACGAAAACACCTCTCTGAAAGCCGGTTACGCGCGGAACGTGCAATATATCCAAGTGCTGCAAAACACCGCCTTGGACTATCAGTCATTGGAGACTTGGTTCCCGGCGGTCAATGGCTTGAAACCTGTCATTGCCGATGTGGTATCGGGTGGCTGCTTCCTCGATTTCGGTGGGCAGTATTCCGCTTCGGCTGAACTCTATTACAAGAAAGGCCAAAACCAAATTGACTTCACCGACCATGCGCAGCTCATCAGCAACCCGAATGTTATTAACCAAGTGAGAAGCGGCAATTCCACGGCTTACGGTGTGGAGCTAAATCTTTCGAAGAATGTCGGAAAGTTCACGGGAGCCATGAGTTACACCTATTCGCGAGTGATTTACACCATTGACGGCATCAACGACAGCAATCCCTATTCAGCCTTGTCAGACATCCCGCACGACTTCCGCATCAACGGCTGTTACCAGTTCACGCCGCGATGGAGTGCGAGTGCGGCATGGCAGTATTCGAGCGGACATCCCGTCACCTTGCCGGTGGGTTTCTACGAATACATGGGGCAGACCGTCCCGGTTTACACCGAGCGCAATGCCAGCCGCACGCCTGCCTATCACCGCCTCGACCTTTCGTGTGCCTATCACTCGCCGAAATACAGAAACGGTTTCAACTGGAGCGCAAGTTTTGGCTTGTTTAATGCCTATAACCGCCTGAATCCGTTAGGTTATCAATTTGAGACTGATATAGAATCGGGCTTGATGCGGGCTTACGCCTATTCGATGTTTGGGATTTTGCCGAATATTTCAATTCGATTGGGTTGGTAAAACCTTCAATTATACTAATCCCTCCATCAAGAACCTCCGCAAATGCAGGTGTGTGATGCCATTGTCGTCGTTGCGTGCGACGAGCAGGGTCGTTGAGTTTTGCCTTAATAGAAGCAATTTTCAGTAAAATCAACAGAAATTTCTTTTATGGAAGCAATTTTTCAACACGAGTTATCATCGATTTGCCACAAATTCCCCAAAAACAATTTTTGGAAATTCGAGTTTCATTCAAAAACCGGGAATGCAACGCAATCGTTTTTTTTGTAATTTTGCGCTCAAATAGGCTTTTATGGACAACGAAATCATAGACGAACTGCAAGACGACATCTTCACGCAGAGCGAAGACCCGGCACCAACCACCGAAAACTATAACGACGACAGCATCGTACACCTTGAGGATATGGAGCACATACGCCGCCGCCCTGGAATGTACATCGGCAAACTCGGTGATGGTGCCTCGCAAGACGATGGCATCTATGTGCTTATCAAAGAGGTGATTGACAACTCCATCGACGAGTTCACTTCGGGCTTCGGAAAGAAAATCGAGGTGACGGTTAATAAGGCGGAAAAGAAAGTCAGTATCCGCGACTATGGACGGGGCATCCCGCTTGGCAAGCTGAAGGAAGCCGTTTCGCAACTCAACACGGGCGCAAAATACGACAGCAAGGTGTTCCAAAAGTCGGTCGGCTTGAACGGTGTCGGTACTAAGGCCGTCAACGCGCTTTCGTCTTATTTCAAGGTGCAGGCCATTCGCGAGGGCAAGACGAGAATTGTGGAGTTTTCACAAGGTAAATTGGTGAGTGATTCTGGCATCATCCCTTCCGATGGTGATACAGGCACTCTGACCGAGTTCATCCCTGATTCCGCTCTGTTCGGCAACTACCACTATGTGGATGAATACATCGAAAAGCGCGTGTGGAACTACGCCTACCTTAACCGTGGTTTGAGTCTGATTTACAACGATAAACGCTATTATTCCAAGAACGGACTTTTAGACCTTTTGCAAAACAATATGGAAGGCGAAGGCCTCTACCCCATCATCCACATCAAGGATGGCGACTTTGAGGCTGCTTTCACCCATGTGAACGGCCAGTCGAGCGACTATTTCTATTCCTTCGTCAACGGACAACACACCACCGAAGGCGGCACACATCAGTCGGCCTTCCGCGAGGGTTATGCCCGCGTGGTGCGCGAGTTCTACCAAAAGGAATACGAACCCGCCGACATCCGCCAAGGCTTGATTTGTGCCTTGTGCGTCCGCATACAAGAGCCTGTGTTTGAGGCACAAACCAAGACCAAACTCGGCTCCACCCACCTCGCGCCCAACAATCCCGACGGTACCAACGACAGCCCTTTCCTCAAAACCTACGTCTTCGACATCCTGAAACGCCACTTGGACAACTACCTGCACAAAAACCCTGAAACGGTCAGTGTTTTGCAGGCGAAAATCCAAGCCAACGAGAAGGAACGCAAGGAGATTGCCGGCATCAAGAAGGCAGCCCGCGAGAGTGCAAAAAAAGTCAGTCTGAACAACCGCAAGCTCCGCGACTGCCGCATCCACCTCAACACCAACCACGAGAAACGCTTAGAAAGCACCATCTTCATCACCGAGGGCGACTCCGCATCGGGAAGCATCACCAAGAGCCGCGACGTGCAGACCCAAGCCGTGTTCAGCCTGCGCGGTAAGCCGCTCAACTGCTTGGGAATGACCAAGAAAGTGTGCTACGAGAACGAGGAGTTCAACCTCTTGCAAGCCGCCTTGAACATCGACGAAGACATCGAAAACCTGCGCTACAACAACATCGTCATCGCCACCGATGCCGATGTGGACGGTATGCACATCCGCCTGCTGATGCTCACCTTCTTCCTCCAGTTCTATCCTGACCTTGTGCGCAACGGTCACGTTTATATCCTGCAAACGCCCTTGTTTCGTGTGCGCAACAAAAAGGAAACCTATTACTGCTACAGCGACGAGGAACGCACAGCCGCCAAGGAGAAATGCGGCAAGCAGGCCGAAATCACCCGATTCAAAGGCTTGGGCGAAATCTCCCCTGACGAGTTCCGTGGCTTCATCGGCCCCAACATGCGCCTTGAACCTGTCATTCTTCGCTATGACTTTGGCATTAAGGAACTGCTGGAATACTACATGGGCAAGAACACCATGGAACGCCAAAAGTTCATTATCGACAATCTGCGGATTGAGGACAATTCCAACATTGCGGATGCAGTTTGATTGATAACAACAGCATGGCACAATGGCAAAAGACACAAATCCAGCGCGATAACCGCATGATGGCGGAGGCGCAAGCCCCAGTCATCATTTCCGCAAGCCGGAGCACGGACATTCCCGCTTTCTATGCCGATTGGTTCTTCCATCGGCTAAAGGTGGGTTATTCTGCTTGGACCAATCCTTTTAATGGTATGAAGAGTTTCGTTTCATACGACAAATGCCGCTTCATCGTGTTTTGGTCGAAATACCCGAAGCCGTTGCTTGGGCATTTGGATGAACTGAAGGAAAGGAATATCGGCTGCTACATCCAATACACGCTCAATGATTACAAGAAAGAAGGCTTGGAAAAGGGCGTTCCGCCTTTGGAGGAAAGAATTGACACCTTCAAAAGACTTGTGGACCAATTAGGCCAAGGGCGTGTGATTTGGCGTTTCGACCCGCTGATTCTGACCGACCAAATCGGCATGGACGACCTTTTGCGTAAAGTGGAAAACATCGGCGACCAACTGAAGGGTTACACGGAAAAACTCGTTTTCAGTTATGCCGACATCGCATTATATAAAAAGGTGAAAGCCAACCTTGAGAAAAGCCATGTGAACTATACGGAATGGACGACCGCCCAAATGGAAGAATTTGCCCAAAGGCTTTCAGAACTCAACCAGAAATGGCATTATCAATTGGCCACCTGTGGCGAGAAGATTGACATTGCGCAATACGGCATCCAGCACAACCGCTGCGTTGATGATGACTTGATGATTCGTTTTGCCCAACACGACAAGGCCTTGATGGATTTCCTCGGCGTGGAGATAAAGGCCATAGAAAACTCGTTGTTTGGCACAGAACCGATTCCTACAAATGCCATCATGCTGTGTGAAACACAATACGCCATCAAGAAGAAAGACAACCGCGACAAAGGCCAGAGACTGTTCTGTGGCTGCATGGTGAGCAAGGACATTGGTGAATACAACACCTGCCCGCATTTGTGCGAGTATTGCTATGCTAATGCGAGCAAGGAAAAAGCGCAAGAGAACTATAATAAACACAAAATGAATCCTTTGGGAGAAACGATAACGGGATAATAATCTATATTTGCAGGACAAAACAAGCAAGATATGAGCAAGTTAATCAAAACGGACACAAGTTATGCTGAATGGATAAAAAGCGTTAGCTTGCGATTCAGGCAAAGCCAAATCAAGGCTGCCGTCAAGGTAAACAGCGAACTCATCCGGTTTTATTGGGAATTGGGACGAGATATAGTGGAAATGAAAGCAGAGGAGCGTTGGACGGAAAACTTTTGGGAAAACTTGAGCCGAGATTTGCAAACCTATTTGCCAGGTGTAAAAGGATTCTCCATTACCAATCTTCAATACACGCGCAGGTTTTATCTGCTATATTCAATGAAAGCAACCGAACACCCCCAAGTTGGGGGTGCTCTGGAAGAAGCCATAGTCAATGGTGAACACCCTCAAGTTGGGGGTGTCTCAAAATCAGGCAGTTATCGAAATAGCAACGAGACAGCGTCACTATTGACGGACCAAATGTGTTGCGTGCCGTGGGGACACCACAAACTCATCATTGACAAACTGATGGGACAGCCCAAAAAAGCCTTTTTCTATGTGCAGCAAACACTAAAATACAACTGGTCGCGTTCCGTGTTGCTCAATTTTCTTGACACAGACCTGTTTGAAAGGCAGGGAAAAGCCATTACCAACTTTGAAATAACGCTGCCTGATGCACATGGCGACTTAGCCCAACAATTGCTCAAAGACCCCTATTGCTTTGATTTTGTGCAACTCACCGAAAGATACAACGAAAAAGAGTTGAAAGACGAATTGGTGAAAAACGTTGAGCATTTCCTGCTTGAGATGGGGAACGGCTTTGCTTATATGGGGCGTGAGTACCGTATGTTGGTAGGTGAAACGGAATTGTTTTGCGACATGCTGTTTTACAACACTTTCATGCATTGCTATGTGGTGGTAGAAGTGAAAACCGAGAAGTTCGACAATGCTTTCCTTGGGCAATTGAGCGGTTATGTTTCCAGTGCAAATCATCTGTTGCGCCGCCAAGGCGACAATCCGACCATTGGCTTGCTCATTTGCAAAAGCAAGGACAATGTGCTGGCCCGATATGCGCTTGAAGGCTACAGCCAGCCGTTGGGCATTTCAGAATACGAGCTTTCAAAACTCTACCCTGCCGAGTTCAAAGGCACATTGCCAAGCATTGAAGAAATTGAACGGGAATTGAAGGACAACCATGGGCGTGGCCACATACAAAACCACAGCCGAAATGCCAGAGGAACTGCGGAAAGCCATGCCAGATATTGAGGAACTGAAGAAACTGCTGTAAAAGAGGAACTACTATGATGATAGAACAAAACACCAACTACGCCTACAAGCTGAAATACAAGCCGACACCTGCCCGCATCTGTGCGAGTATTGCTATGCCAATGCGAGTAAGGATGTGGCGGCAAGGAACTATAACTATTACAAAAATAACCCGTGGAGTGAAACATTAACGGGAAAACAATAATTAAATAGGTTATTCTGCAAATTCATTATAAAATTATGACTGACAAAAAGATTATACTTATAGCATTTGGTGTGACATTTACCACAATAGTGTTTTATGCCATCTGTTTTTGGGGAACGGAGGTTTCTAAAAATACTACCGATTGGGGAGCATTTGGTAATTATTTAGCAGTAGGGGTTAGCATTTTTTCAGTAGCACTCATTTACATAACTTACCGAGAACAAAGAAAAACAAATGAGATCACTCGTTCAGAGCATCATATTGCAACAATGCTAAAAACATTAGATGCATTATCTATGAAAAACCAATCAAGAATAGAAACTACATATTTTAACATATTAGAGCATTTCAAAGTGCCTTTTTATGATTTATCCGAATATGAATACGAAAAGATTGTAAAAGTCTGCATATTCTATTACTCTTTAGCATTGGGAGAAAAAGAGGACTCAATAAAACTTAATTATTATTTTCAATATCTAAACTTGTGTATAGACAATATCATTCATAACAAAACATTATCCAAAGAGCAGATACAGCTTCATATAACAGAATTGTCATGCGTATTAACAGAAGATTCAAGATTGCTGTTTTTCTTCTGGTTGTTGATTAGTGATCGTATTGTATTAGATTCATATTACAAGTACGGATTATTCATTATTAATGACGAGGCTTCACCTCTTTTAAAGGATATAGTTAGCTACATTTGTTCGGGTAAATGTCCAACAAAAAGTCAGACTCGGAATTTTAATGGAGAGGACATAATACTTGATGATTATTCCAAGGAAAAATTCTCTGATTCATATTCAAGAATGTTTAAATGACACGAATTATGAAACCGAATTCAAATTCTAAACGTTTTTTTGCCACATTAGTGGCACTGGTCCTTCCTGTTTTACTATTGGGACAGACGCAATACGACTACTATGACGATGGTGCAGTTGCTGGAGGTGTGGACCGAGCATTAAAGGGTATTATTATCATTGGAGGAATTATAGCCGTAGTCATTGTTCTTGCGCTGATACTATATGTTGTAGCAAAGGTTTATTTGTGGTTTAATCCAGTGGCAAACCCTGAACACAAAAGAACTATGGCTGCAACAGAGAAGGAAAGAGAAATGACTGTCGGAAAAGGAAATACGAAAGAAAAGGATAATCTCTCTGTTACCTCAAATGAAGAAAAGCCTATTTCCAAGAATGCAGACACGGTAGAATCAGAAGTAGTGAACCCTGCTTTCCCTGTTTCGAGATTGAGCAATGATGAATTAGAATGTATTAAAAGCCTTATTAACCCATCAAAAGAAGAAACCGAAAAGACAAAGACTGACTTAAACTGCAAATATGGTTTTGCTTCTTATACACAGGACTATAAAAAGTTTGTATGTCTTAGTTTTAGCTACTGCTACATTGCAGAAGGAACAAAAGCGGTTCTAAAAATCTTAGATGGTACCGAGACAATCTGTTCAAATGCAATAGATAGCGACTATCAACAACAAGTTATTCTACCTGATTCTCTCTTATACATTGGTGACAATTCAATTAAATGTAAATCCCTAAAGGAGATAATTTTACCACAGTCATTAAAATTTATTGGAGACTTCGCGTTTTTTGGATGTGAGAATCTTCAGAAAATCACTATACCTTATGGCGTAAGTCATATAGGTATTGCTGCCTTTTCTAATACAGGAATAAAGGAAATCGTTTGTAATTCGCCCATTTTTTCCATTAAAGATCACTGTCTTTTTGACGACAGTGGGCATAGGATGATAAAATACTTTGGGTCGGCGGACAAAGTAATAGTTCCTTCTGACGTAAATGACATTAATGGTGCATTCGCTGGCTGTAAGGATATTGAATATATAACACTTCCACAAAGATTGCCTATTATAGGCGACCGAACTTTTATGAATTGTACTCGACTGAAAGAGATAATAATACAAAGTGGGCTTCAAGAAATAGGCCGCTGTGCATTTATGCAATGTCAAAGTTTGGATCACATTGTTATTCCGGAAGGTGTAACAATAATTGAGGAATTCTGTTTTTATTATTGCCAAAATCTCCGTTATATTGTATTACCTAGTACTATAGAACAAATTGGCTCAAAAAATGCAGAGTTTTCTAATTTTGAAATCTTTGATGACAATTGTATTTCATTGAGACATATTTTTATTCCAGAAGGAACGAAAGAAAAATTTAAAAAGTTCTTCTCTGAAAAGATACTGGTTGAAGGTACTCCAGAGGAGTACTTTGCTAGAGTTCAAGAGATTGAAACGACAACTGTTCCCGACGAAAAATTGATCACTACCACAACCAAACAAGATATTCAGGAAGGATGGACGGATGAATTTGGATACCGTTATAGCGCCGATGGAAGAAGGCTGTTAAGTCGAACAGGATTCTTTCAAGTAGTAAAAGACTATCAAGTAAAAGAAGGTACTGTTGTAATATGTGATGGCGTTTTTAAAGACAGCTCATTGGAAACTATCGACCTTCCCGATTCAGTAAAAAAAATAGGTGACAGTACCTTTTCTGGTTGCAAGCATCTTAAACGCATTAAAATACCATCAACTATAAACTATTTCGGGACAGGGGTTTTTAGTGGGTGTTCATCTCTCCAAAGCATTTCACTTCCTCCTTCATTAGAAATGATAAGGAAATATATGTTCAATGGTTGCTCATCGCTTAAAGAAATAAACATCCCACTTGGTGTAAAAGAAATCCATGAACGAGTTTTTTATAATTGTAGTTCTTTAAGAGAATTGATTATCCCAGAAGGTGTTGAATTTATAGGTGATAATGCATTTGGTGGATGTAGTAAAGTTCAAGAAATTACACTTCCAACTACACTAAAAGAAATAGAAGGTAATCCATTTGGGGATACAATTTCATCAATAGGAGAAAAACAGTATTCCGTGGTTTGTAAATCACCACATTTTTCCAATGAGAACGGAGCTTTATACACTATTGACAAAAAAACACTGGTTTCTTGTCTTTCTAGTGAGACCAGATTTGAAGTTGTCGAAGGGACAATTAAAATTGGTGATGGTGCATTTTATGGAAATAGTTGTTTGGAATCAATCGTATTACCTTCAACAATAGTCGAAGTTGGGAACAATGCTTTCTGTGGTTGTTATTTCACACGCATTCTTTTACCGAACTCCATTAAAAAAATAGGAGATTTCGCCTTTGGTAATTGCGAATACCTTTCAAAAATAGTTATTCCAGAAGGACTTGAGTATTTGGGAAAGGAGGCGTTTTGGGGGTGTGAACGGATTTCGGAACTTGTATTACCGAAGACTCTTTGTACAATTGAGAAAGAGGTTTTTAGGGGGTGTGATTCATTAAGAAGTATTACAATACTCAATCCTAATATCATTATTGACGATGAAGCTTTTAGTTTTACAGAACTACAACAGATAGAGTTTGCTGGAATCCCTTCTGTAGTCAATGGAGACCCTTTTTGTTGGGCAGATAATCTCAAAGAGATTATTGTACCTTGGGGCACCAAGAAACAGTTCTGCTTGCTATTTCCTTCAAAAAAAGATATCATCAAGACAAAAAGCAAGGCAAAAGATGCAAACAAACAAGAGCAATTAGATTTATCAACTGAAATAACCGAACAATACAAAGCTGAAATCGAAGCATGTAAAGATGATAGCGATTTCATTTATTCTAAAGACGGCAGAAAACTATTATCTTGTGAGCGCAAAGAGACTTTAGATGAGCCTATGCCTTTTGAAGACGAGAATGGTCGATGGGTACTAATTTATAACAATCGTATAATGGGCTATGATGAATACAATTCAAGGATGGACCTTTGGAATGACGAATTCTACTACGAGGTAACACCAGGAACACAAATAATATGCGACAAAGCTTTTTCGCGATGCGAAAGTTTAGGAGAAATTCGCATACCTGAATCTGTTAAAGCCATTGGAATACGTGCGTTTGAGGACTGCAAATCATTGAAACGGTTTACCTTCCCATCGGAAATAAAGGTTGTTAAGGAAAATTGCTTTATAGTCTGTACCAGTTTAATATCTGTCAAACTTCCAGATTCCTTGGAAATAATAGAGAAAGGTGCTTTTGGAGCTTGTAATAAACTAAATAAAATAGAATTTCCAGAAACAGTCAAAACCATCGGTTTTGCGGCTTTTCAAGGTTGTCCACTGGAAGAAATCAATTTACCTAAAAACTTGGAAGAAATTGAAGCAATGGCGTTCTGTTATACAAAAATCAAAGAATTAAAAATTCCTAAAGAGGTTAAGGTTATAGGCAGAAAAGCATTTCTTGATTGCTTTAATTTAAAGACGATAGAATTTGAGGGTGTTGATGTTGAATGCGACAATGCGGCTTTTGTTATCTCTACTGATGCCGAAGGACATTATCGGAAAATGCAGTTAGACACGATTTATGTTCCTAATGGTACTAAGTCTATATTTGCATCCAAGTTTCCTGATTATCAAGAAATAATTATAGAGAGATGATTTAAAAGTATCATAGATACTGTAATGGATTTTATATATTTCCCCATTGGCAGCAGCAATCAGGCTTACCTTAACAATCGTGGATTAGAATTAATTATGCCAGCATTTAATAGGGATTCATCAAAGCAATCATAAATTGTTGACACAACGAGGTTTAATTAAATTATTGTAAATTGCCGGTAATTTGTTTGGCGGTGGCATTATCACAAAAGACCATGCAAGAGAAACAATGGAGTTTATTATTGCCAAAATGAAGCGCGATATTGAAAGCAATCCAAATTTGCCACGAGAGCAGAAAGGCCATGAAATAGCCATGCGAGAGTATTGTTTTAATGCGTTGAAAATGTCTATGGGGTTGTAGGTTTTAGTATTTTGCCATCTTTACCCAACAATTGTTTATGTACAATAAGTTGTTATTGCCGATTAAGTTATCAACACCTCTTGCAAAGATGGATAATAGGCAGTAACTTTGCAAGGTCGCAAGACAAACGAACATGTCATCATCCAAACCAGATATGAAACCACGGAAGAAATCCATGAAAGTCATTATCATTTGTTTGACTATCATAGTCGTGCCTATCATAATAAAAGCCATCTGGGTCGGCATCGCCACAAGGCATAACGGCGACTTTGAAAGCGAGAAGGCAGTCATCATGGCGCGGCGGGATTTTTTGATAGAGAAGGTGATGACCAGCCCGCAAAAGCTTATCGATGAAATGCCCGCCATCGTCGGGCCTCAGTTCCAAGGGGAATGGGCGTTGTATTCATGCTCGATGCTGTCGGCGGCGTTGGTGAATACCACGTTGATATACGATGAGGATAGGGAAGCGAACATTGCCCGTATCGATAGCCTCATCCAGATTGTCATGTCGCCAGAACTACGGGCTTACGACCGAGAGCGATGGGGCGAAGACCCGCTGAAAACGTTGGATGGCAAAGAGAGCCACGTCTCTTATCTCAGTCATTTGGCTTGGATGATTGGCGGTTACAAGCGCATCGGCGGAGGCGACAAATACGATGAGCTTTATCATCGGCTATGCGAGACCATGAACCGCCGCATCCTTGATAGTCCAAACATGAATCTGCCGACTTATCCGGGCGAGTGTGTGTATGTGCCGGATATGCTGGTGGCCATCGTGGCACTTTCGGTTTATTCTCAGCAGTATGAAGGCAAGTATTACTCAACCGTTTACCAATGGCTTTCTGAGGCCAAGCAGCATTGGCTTGATAAGGACACCGGGATGCTCGCATCGTTCTTGCCTGACGATAAAGAAGGGATGTATGAGGAAGCTCCCATCAAAGGCTCTTACTCGGCGTTGAGTTGCTATTACTTGACCTTCGTTGATGAGGAGTTTGCCCGTGACCAGTATGAGAGGCTGAAGGCGAACTTCTTGCAGAAGCGGCCTATCACGGGCTTCAAGGAGTACCACGACAGAAGATGTTGGCTTGGGATGGATATCGATGCTGGTCCCATCGTGTGTAACCTTAGCCCAACGGGAACAGCCTTTGCCGTTGGTAGTGTGACCTATTTCGAGGATTGGGCTATAAGGAAAAAGCTTTTGAAGACGGGAGAACTTGCGGGAACTACCTGGCGCAGTGGAGGCAAGAGCCATTATCTGCTTGCCGATGTGGCCTTGGTAGGTGAGGCTATCATGCTGGCCATGAGGACGGCAGTTGGATGGGAGTTTACAACAACTCCAACGGATTGATTTGAAGGAAATTTCCTGCCTTGATACCGCCTTCTCTTTCTTGTTTTTGCCACTTCCACCCGACAATTTTCAACGATTTTTGCAAAGTGTAGTTTGCAAATTTTACAATATTTTGTCGATTACATTCAACAATTTTGTATTTTTGCAGGCGAAAACTTTCCATAAATACACAAAATAGACATGGATACCTTATTATTCAGATACCATAACCTGCTTAAGGAAACCGACACGAGTTTCTTGCGCTACCTGCACGACATCATTCCTTGGAACGATAGAATGATTGCCATCGTGGGTAGCCGCGGCGTGGGAAAAACCACAATGCTGCTCCAACATATCAAACTGCATCTCCCCATGGAGAAAACGATGTATGTGTCGGCAGACGACCTCTATTTCTCCGATCATAGTCTGTTTGACTTAGCGCGGCAGTTCCACCAATTGGGTGGCGAACACCTTTTCATCGACGAGGTCCACAAATACGCCAATTGGTCACAGGAGCTGAAAAACATCTACGACGCCGTTCCCCAACTGCAAGTGGTCTTCACTGGGTCGTCGATATTGGATATCTATCACGGAACCAGCGACTTGTCGCGCCGCGTACTGACTTTTACCTTGCACGGCATGTCGTTCCGCGAATACCTTTCCATGAAAAAAGGCATCCAAATCCCAGTCCACTCCTTGGACGACATCATGCAACACAAAGTGAATGTCGAGGGCTTGGATTATCCCTTGGCCGCCTTCCGGGATTACTTGCGGCAAGGCTACTATCCTTTTGCCGACAGCACAGGCTTCGACATCCGCCTGATGAATGTGGTCAATCGCGTTATTGAGACCGACATCCCACTCTATGCAAAGCTCAATATCAGTTCCACAGTGAAGATGAAACGGTTGCTCAGTGTGATTGCGGCCAGTGTGCCTTTCAAGCCCAACATCAGCAAATTGGCTGGCATTTTGGACCTCAGCCGAGAGACCTTGAATGACTACCTTGAATACATGACTCGTGCTAAACTGCTCAACACCCTGCGCGACTCCACCCAAGGCATCAGAGGCTTGGGCAAAGTGGATAAAATGTATCTCGAAAACACCAACCTTGCCTACGCATTGACACTGCAGCCTGAAATTGGCAATATCCGTGAGACATTCTTCCTCAACCAGTTACAAGTGAATCATCAAGTGCAAACCGCTGCAAAGTCCGATTTTCTGATTGATGGCACCTATACCTTTGAGATTGGCGGAGAAAACAAGCAACAGAAACAGATTACCGGAACAACCAATGCTTTCGTTGTAAAAGACAACATCGAATTTGGGGCGTTTAATGTATTACCACTTTGGCATTTCGGGTTGATGTATTGATTTTTCAATATAATTTATATTTATAATGTGTATAAATTACACATTACAACCATTTAAAAACCAACAAAATAGCATTATCACCACAAAATAAAGTGTAAATTTTACACATTTTTCCATTGCGGGTATCGGGAAAAGCTGTACTTTTGCGTCAAATTTACACAAGATGGAAAAGCAAAGCTACACTTACAAGTATCCCCGCCCCGCCGTGACCACAGACTGTGTGGTGTTCGGCTTCGACGGGCGCGACCTCAAAATCCTGCTCATCGAGCGCGGAATTGAGCCTTTCAAAGGCTGCTGGGCCTTCCCGGGCGGATTCCTCCAGATGGACGAGACCGCCGAACAAGGCGCACTGCGCGAACTGAAAGAGGAAACAGGACTGGACTTGCGCTACATCAAACAGGTTGGGGCTTTCAGCGACGTGAACCGCGACCCGCGCTCCCGCGTCATCACCATCGCGTTCTACGCCTTGGCGAGGAAATCGGCGGTGCAAGGCGGCGACGATGCCGCACGTGCACAATGGTTTGCCCTCAACGACATACCGCACCTCGCTTTCGACCACGACTACATCCTGCGCAAGACCATGGACAAATTGAGGCACGACATCCATTTCGAGCCTATCGGATTCGGCCTTTTGGACGAACAATTCACCATCCCAGAGCTGCAACGCCTCTACGAAGCCATCCTCGGCGTACACTTCGACCGCCGCAACTTCCACAAGAAAATGCTGCAAACCGGCATCCTTGAAGAAGTGGATGACTTTGAAGAAGCCCCTCCCTCCTATTTTGGCGACCGCCGCGAGATGCGAAGCATGGACATCGGAGCCTTGTTTGGCGGCATGATGGCCTCCGAGCCGAAAGCCTCCTACGCTGCACGCGACGACGACAGCCGCTCGACCCGCAGATGGGGCACCAAATTCCGCTTCAACAAAAAACGCTACGACGAATTCAAGGAAGACAATAACTTTAAGTTGGAATTTTGATTAGTTTGGAGTTGAAAGTTGACAGTTAAAGGGCTGTTACACCGTGGCAGCCGACAATCCCGATATTTGAAATCCTGAAATCTTGAAATTTGAAATCCCGAAATTATTAAATATAAAATCTTAAAAAACAAAAAGTTATGGAAACAAAATCCACCTCAAAGACGCAGGTCTATAACCTGATTATCCTCGACAAGAGCGGCTCGATGGGCAGCATCGCCAACGCCGCCATCGCCGGATTCAACGAAACCGTAGGCGGCATCCGCTCCGCCCAAGAACGCTTCAAGGACACGCAAGAGCATTTTGTCTCGCTGATGATTTTCTGCAATTGCGAGAAAACGTTGGTCTACGACAAGGTACCCGTCGCCGAAGTCAAGGAACTGACAAGAAACGAATACCGTCCTTGCTGCGGAACGCCGCTGTATGACGCTATGGGATTGTCCATCAATGCCTTATACAACGACATCAAGGACAAGGAAGATGCCACCGCCGTGGTGACCGTCATCACCGACGGGCTTGAAAACGCATCGAAGGAATACAGCGGCGCGGCCATCAAAGCCCTCGTAGAGCGCATGAAGGACGAGGAAGGCTGGAACTTCGCCTACATCGGCACCAACCAAGACGTGCAGGCCACTTCCGCCTCGCTTTCCATCGACAACCACATGGCCTTCGCCGACGACGATGCCGGAATGCGCGAGGCTTGGGCCAAAGAGCGCAAGTCGCGCACAATGATGTACAGCCGCCTCGAAGAAGAACGGGAAATGACTGCCGCCATGCCCAGTTTCGCCCGAAAACTGTTCCGCTCCAAGTCGAACCGCGAAAACCGCAACTATCGTGAAATGAGTGAGTTCAGCCATCGTGTTACGCCCGACAACATCAGAAGTCTCGGCAGAAACGAAATCTTCGTTTTCGGCAGCAACCTCGCTGGTGCTCACGCTGGCGGCGCGGCTCGAATTGCCCGAATGAACTTTGGAGCCATTTGGGGTCAAGGTGTTGGTTTGCAAGGCCAAAGCTATGCCATCCCCACGATGCAAGGTGGCGTGAACACCATCAAGCCTTACGTGGACGAGTTCATCGCCTTCGCCTTGCAGCATCCCGAGATGACTTTCCTCGTCACCAAGATAGGCTGCGGCATCGCTGGCTTCACCCCTGCCGAGATTGCGCCGCTGTTTGCCGGTGCCGTCAATGTGGAAAACATTCATTTGCCGATGGATTTTTGGACGGAGTTGGTGTAATTGGTTGAGAGTTTAGGGTTTAGAGTTTAGTGTTGAAATTCAAAATAGGAGATAATAATCATGTTAGGAGCAATTATTGGAGATGCCGTTGGTTCGGTATATGAGTTCAACAACATAAAAACTACAGAATTTCCGCTGTTTGGACCACGAAACAACTACACCGACGACAGCATCATGACCATAGCCGTGGCCGACTGGCTTTTGACCGACCCGCAGCATGGCATGGACACCTTGGAAGCCTCATTTTTAGGCTTCGCCAAGAAGTACCCTTGTCCTATGGGTGGCTATGGTGGTGGGTTCCATCGATGGCTGTTCCATCCCGAAGAGTTAGGTGATTATGGGAGTCGCGACTTCAAACTCGGGGCACGTCATCCTTACAATTCATTCGGCAACGGAGCCGCTATGCGTTGCAGCGCGAACGGCTGGATGTTCGACAGCTTGGAAGAAACGGAGCGTGTGGCTGGCCTTTCGGCAGCCATCACCCACAGCCATCCCGAGGGTATCAAAGGAGCGCAATCAACGGCGGCAGCCATTTTCATGGCACGCAACGGCAAGAGCAAGGATGAGATAAGGGATTACATCTCAACGAAATACAGTTACAACCTCAACCGCACTTGCGACGAGATTCGTCCTGTCTATGACTGGGATTCTTCATGCCAAGGCACGGTTCCGGAAGCAATGGTGGCCTTTTTTGACAGCACCGATTTCGAGTCGGCCATCCGCCTCGCCGTCTCGTTGGGTGGCGACAGCGACACCCTTGCTTGCATCACTGGTGGCATCGCGGAGGCGTTCTACAAGGTGATTCCCAACGACATCGCCTTGAAAATCTGGGCACTGCTCCCCGATGAATTCAAGGACATCTTGAAGAAGATGGAGGCTCAAACGAGCTATCAATTGCCGAACATTCTGAAATAAGGGGAAACCATATAAAGATTATGAGCGAAGCCGAGAAAAGTCCCCGCTTTTCTCGGCTTTTCCATTTTGGAAACAGTTGCTGTTTTGAGTGGTAATTTCCATTTTGGAAACAACTGCATACTACCTTAACCCATTGTTGAAATCAATTGACTCAATGTTGTATCTGTATATGTCCTCCATATTCTCAATCGGATAGGCTTATAATCATCAAAAAGTTGCTTGATAAACCCAATCTCAAAGACAAGTCTCAAATCATTAGGATTATTTTCTGGTTGACCTTCTTTGCGAGTGCCAACACGAGCTTTTTTAATCAGATAAAGGTCACGGACACCTTTGCCCTTGATGTAAGGCATAAAATAAAACAGGCAGTTGAGTTCAACTGTTGATGGAAACTTTTTACCTGTGTAATAAATCTTTGCCGATTGGCTAAGGAATTGTTCAATATTGTCGGATTTAACGTTGCAAATCAAAACATTATTTGTGTTCCTTGTGCCTTCACTTAATCCATAATTAGAAAAGCTTTCACTAGCAACACTATTATCAACAATAGAACTTGGAAATTGTTGGAGAATATCGAGAAAATCCAGCTGCTTATATTGCAGCCTCTCTGTTTTCACATCGTTATTATTTCCCATATACAGGTCATAAAAAATCTCATCTAACTCCTTTTGATCTATTTCGATATCAAATTTCCCTTGCTCTATCGTTGATATTATTCTCTCTACAATACTCTCAACTCTTATACGCACATTTTTACTTGGTTGAATAAACGGGATTTTTTTTATATAATTAGCCGAGTTGTTTGTTGAGGGATTAATGGTATTAATTAATTCAGAACAAATAGCAGAATTGAAAAAACCCAAAAGATAATTTGTCCATGTTTCATCGTTCGGAAATACTCCAACAATTGATTGATCAAACAACCTTTCTTCTATAAGGGCACCCGTTAAACTTGACGATCGTATCATGGGAATTCCGATACCTTTTTTAAAATAATAACCAGAATTTTGGAACCTGCATTTCTTGCTATTATGGTACTCCATCAATGCTTGAACCGACCAATCCATAAACCACCGATCAGGTTTTACATATCGAACATTTCCTCCCTTTACTATTGGCACGAAACATTGATGAGTTTCTATGCCCCTTGTTTTTTCCATTTCTGTTAATGCCGTATATCTAATATCCTCCTTTTTCACACAAATATATTTCTTCGCATTTTTTGATGATTCATCAAGTGGATGTAAATACTTTTTGTCGTTTCCAGAATAAAAACCTGTTACACAACTTGCAATATTCCCGATTTTTAGTAATGTTTTATTATTAATAAGCCGTGTTAATTGTTTTGTTGAATTAAACATAAATGCAGCTCCGACTCCTTCATAAACTGCTTTTTGGGAAACAAATCGAGTAATTCCTTTGCTTCTGTTTCCCAAATCTTCTATGAAATTAAAACCTGTTCTAATAGTTATGTTATTATATAAATTCTCATGAAGGTCAGATGATTTTACAAGTGTGATAATACACAGATTTGCATAACCGAAATTAACTCCAGGAAAAAAAGATGATGGAAACAGGGCAAGCTCGCGTATTTTTGTATTGGTTAGCAAGTATTTTCTAATTGCAATGTGTCTGTGCAATGACAAAAAAGTATCTGGAATAATGAAACTTAACTCACCGTTTTCTCTTAAACACCGAGTACACGCATATAAAAACAAAGTGTAACTCTCTTTTATATATAAGTCTGAATATAATCTATGAAGTAATGCTTTTTTCTCCTCATCAATTCTGGCACCATAAGGTGGGTTCCCGATTATCTTGTCAAAAAGATGACTACAAGTTGTTATCTCTTTATCAATAAGAGTGTCTGTCTCCTTAATATAAATGTTGCTTTGCTGCTTATATTTTTCACGGAGTAATTCAACCGCTTTGGGATTTAATTCATAAATACTTATATTTGAAAAAGAAGATTTCTCTAGAATCTTGTCTACAAAGACCCCATCACCTCCACATGGTTCTAATATAGAATCTTGTGGTTGAAGATTAAGCATATCTGTCATATAACTTAAAATTGGGTCTGATTTTGTATAATAGGCCTGAAAAGTCAGTTTCTCATTCATAAATCACCAAATAAGATAGTTTTGCAAATTGTTGTTAATTACCACATTTCTCATTTCTGTAGTGAAATCATTCAACCAATCAATGTTATTAGAAATCCAAGTATGAATGTCAAATCCTGTAAACTGATGGATTTTTTCATATGAATCAATTCCACAAAAAGTCTCCCATACGCCCGAGTTTTGAAGTGTGGTCAAATAATGATTGTTCTCGGTTGATCGAACAAAAATCAAACATTTGTATTCTTCTGTTTCAATGTTTTTATAAATACTACCTACCAATAAAAGTCTATTGGTGTTTCCCTTCTCATTAGACCCAAAGCCACTTTTGAAGTCAACAATGTATTTATTTGATCCATCAGTAAAATGCAAGTCGCATTCCAATTGGATTTCTCCAGAAGTCACAAGATTCCACACTTTATCATAGTATCTTTTCAACCTATCTTTGTCTTGAACATCAATTCCTAATCCGTCAATATATGTATTAATTTCAGTGGTCAAATTCTGTTTTACTTCAGAAAATAGAGGTGGTATGAATAGCCTTATATTGTTTAATGGAAAGCTAAAACAAAGCTTACAAAACGGCTCCCATAGTTCACCAACTCTTCGTGAGAATGCCATATATTCATATTCCCAAATAGAATTTCTACCTTCAAACATAACCACATCACATGTATAGGTTATCATTAGAACACTTTCCAAGATTTCTTCATTTGACCAATTCTCGTTTCTGGCTCTTTCTAAAAGAATTGAAACTATAGAATCTTTGCTTCTGATTATTGATTTATTAAAAGCTGATGCCTTTTTCTTGTAATCGTTTGCTGAGAATTGTATTTCAAGTTCACTTAATATTTCCTTCGAACGATTTCTGAAATAACTAAGCAACTCATTTTTTCTATATCTCAAACCATTATCAATATCCATCTTTCTATTCTATTTGTTATGACTATTATTTTTGTGCAAAAATAGCAAAAATAACACATAATTGTATATATTTGAAGAATTAAAAAAAACAGCATTACTTCTGAAAAAATACCGTATTTTTGCGTCCAATTATCAATAAATTTCAAATCAACACAATAATGAAAAAACTCACCTTATTAGTTATGGGCACCATCACCCTATTCGGCTGCAACCAACAACCTAAGCAGCCTGAACGCTATTCCGTCAAGGCTTACCCCGAGACGCGCATGGACGAAACCGTCGTTGACGACTACTTCGGAACCAAAGTCGCCGACCCGTACCGTTGGCTCGAAAACGACACCTCCGCCGAGACCGCGAAATGGGTTAAGGCGCAGAACGAAGTCACGCAAGACTACCTGAGTCACATCCCTTTCCGCAACGCAATCAAGGACAGGCTTACGCAAATCGTTAATTACGAGCGTTATAGTATGCCATCGAAGAAGCATGGCCGCTACATCTACTCGAAGAACGACGGCCTCCAGAACCAAAGCGTCATCTACATGCAAGAGACGCTTGACGGCGAACCTACCGTCTTGTTAGACCCCAACAAACTCTCCGACGACGGCACCGTTTCCCTCGGCGGCATCAGTTTCTCCAACGATGGCAAATACATGGCCTACACCATACAACGCAGCGGCTCCGACTGGGTTGAAATCTATGTGAAGGACATGGCCACCCTCGAACTCCTCCCCGACCACATCGAATGGGCCAAGTTCACGGGCGCTTCGTGGTACAAGGACGGTTTCTTCTATGCCGCCTACGACCGCCCCGAAGCCGGCAAGGAGTTCAGCAATGTGAACGAAAACCACAAAATCTATTACCACAAACTCGGCACGCCGCAGGAACAGGACGAACTCTTCTATTCCAATCCTAAACAACCACGTTACTTCCATCAAGTGGACCTCACCGAGGACGAGCATTATATGTTCCTCTTCGAGAGCGGTCAAGGCGCGGGCAGCACGTTGTGGATCAGGGATATGCAAGACCCGAAAGGCAAGTTCGTGCAGATTGCCGACGACATGGACTACCAATACAGTCCCATCGACGTGATTGACGGCACTTTGTACATCTTCACCAACTACAACGCGCCCAAGGGTCGCATTTGCAAGGTTTCGGCCAAGTCCCCGCAGATGGCGAATTGGGTGGATGTGATTCCCGAGTGCGAAAATGTGATTTCAGGCATCAACCTCGCCAAGGGCAAGATGATTGTCACCTACGACAAGGATGCCGCCAACCACGCCTACGTTTACACCATGGATGGCCAGCAGCTCCACGAGATTGCCCTGCCCACCTACGGTTCGGTCGGCTTCAGCAGCGAATATAAGGAACCCGAAGTGTTCTATGCCTTCACCTCTTTCGTCTTCCCGACCACGATTTACCAGTACAACATCGACGACAACACCTCCACCGTGTTCCGCGCTCCCGCCATCGACTTCAAGTCGGACGACTACGTTACGGAGCAGGTCTTTGTCACCTCGAAGGATGGTACCAAAGTCCCGATGTTCCTGACCTATAAGAAAGGCTTGCAGAAAGACGGCAACAACCCGACCTTCCTGTACGGTTACGGCGGCTTCAACGTGACACTCAATCCTGGCTTCAGCACTTCGCGCCTGCCCTTCATCGAGAACGGTGGCATTTATGCCCAGATGAACCTGCGCGGCGGCAACGAGTACGGCGAGGAATGGCACATTGCCGGCACCAAGTTGCAGAAACAGAATGTTTTTAACGATTGCATCGCTTGCGCCGAATACCTTATTAATAATAAATACACCTCGCCGAAATACTTGGCTCTGAACGGTGGTTCCAACGGCGGTCTGCTCGTCGGTGCAGTAGTGAACCAGCGCCCCGACCTTTTCGCTGTGGCAGTGCCGCAAGTCGGCGTGATGGACATGCTGCGCTACCACCTCTTCACCATCGGCTGGAACTGGGCCAGCGACTACGGCACCAGCGAGGACGACGAGGCCATGTTCAAGGCTTTGTACGCCTACTCGCCGCTGCACACCATCCAAAGCGGTGAAAATGTACACTATCCCGCCATCATGGTCACCACTGCTGACCACGACGACCGCGTGGTGCCTGCCCACTCGTTCAAGTATGCAGCCGCATTGCAAGCAGCCCAAACCGGCGACCAGCCCAAGATCATCCGCATCGACACCAAGGCCGGTCACGGTGGCGGCAAGCCCATCTCCAAAGTCCTTGAGGAACAGGCGGATATTTATTCGTTTGTGTTGTATAACATGGGATTGACATATCCGAAGGAGGCGAAATAATTGCCGACTTTCAGGTACAAAATCGCCCGTTGGAAAGTTTTCCGGCGGGCGGTTTTTCCGTTCATAGCGTGCTTTAAACCACAAAAAAACATGTTCTAAGCACGCTATAAACGGATTTTTTATAAATTTGCAGCCGAAAACATACACATTTTAATCATGTTAATAGGCAGAAAATCAGAGATAAACGAATTAATGAAAGCGTATGATTCCGAATATTCTGAATTTGTCGCTATAATGGGTCGTAGGCGCGTGGGAAAGACTTTCTTGGTTAGGGAGACTTTCAAGTATAAATTTGCCTTCCAACACTCAGGTTTGGCCAACCAAAAAACGAAGGAACAACTGAAGGAATTCAGGCTGTCGCTCATCAAAAGCGGCATGAAGAAATGTCGCATTCCCACCGACTGGTTCGATGCTTTTTTTCTCCTCTCGGAGTTTCTTGACCAAAAAAAGAAGGGCAAAAAAGTGATTTTCATTGATGAACTACCGTGGATGGACGCACCTCGCTCCAATTTCGTTTCAGCACTCGAACACTTTTGGAATGCCTATGCCACAGCCCGCAAAGACATCCTGCTCATCATCTGCGGCTCGGCCACCTCATGGATTATCAACAATGTTTTCCGCAACCACGGCGGCCTGCACAATCGTGTGACTTACCGCATTCACCTACAACCTTTTACGCTCAATGAATGTGAACAATATGCCCAAAGTCGCCACCTGAAAATGAGCCGATTTGAAATTTTGGAAACCTATATGGTGATGGGTGGCGTTCCTTATTATTGGTCGCTGTTAGAACAAGGGAAAAGTGCTGCTCAAAACATTGACAATCTGTTTTTTTCGTCTCGCGGTAAACTGCATTACGAATACAAGGAACTATACGATTCGCTGTTCAAAAATTCCGAACCATACCTGAAAGTGGTTTCCATTTTAGGCACTAAGCGTATGGGGCTGACCCGCGAGGAACTCATCAGCGAAGGGAATATCGACAACAATGGCCAACTGACGCGGGTGTTGCAGGATTTGGAAGCCTGTGGTTTCATCAGAAAATACAGTTACAAAGGCATCAAGCGGAACAACGCCATTTTCCAACTCATTGACAATTACACTTTGTTTTATTACCAATTCCTGCGCGACACGGCGGGAACGGATGAAGCCTTTTGGAGTGTCAACACCAACACGCCCGTCCGCAACACTTGGGAGGGCTTGGCCTTTGAGCGAGTCTGCTTCGAGCATCTCAAGCAAATCAAACAAGCGTTGGGCATTGCAGGCGTTTCCACTCAGGTGTTTTCGTGGCGAGTGTTGAAAGACCCTGTCTATGGTGCTGGAGCACAGATCGATATGGTCATCGACCGCTCCGACCAAGTGACCAACCTCTGCGAAATGAAGTTTTCGACAAAAGAATATGCCATCAACAACGAAGACGATGCCGACTTCCGTCACAAAACCGGTCGATTTATCGAATCGCAAAAGACCCACAAATCCATCCATCTGACATTGATAACACCATTCGGAGTAAAACAGAATGTGTATCAACATAGCGTTCAAAGCGCAATTACAATAGAAGACCTTTTTAAGGAATAAAATAATTGATTTTCAATTTATTAAATCAATTTTTTCAGGTGTTTATCACAATAATTTTCCGTTTATAGCGTGCTTAAAACCATAAAAAATCATGTTCTAAGCACGCTATGGACGGATTTTCACATTCAATTGCTGACATATCGCATATTGCAAAAAATACTTACCTTTGCGCCAAATTCCACACCAATGAAAAGACTCATAGTCATCACAGCCCTGTTTTTTTGCTTCGCTTCCCTGCAAGCCCAAGAAACCACCTTTTGGGGAAAGGTCAACCGTTTTCTGACTAAGCCCGCTGTGGTTGACTCGTCGCACATTTACCAACCGAAACCCGGTTTTTCTTTGGGTTTGTTCACCACTGGACAAAAAGCGGGCTTCGATGTGGGTGTGGACTTCGACCTCGAATTAGACGAAACACACTCGCTCAAAGGCATTTCGACCTACGGACTTAGGGAAAGCCTTTGCAAGAAAATTGGCCTTGAAGTCGGCTATGGCAATGTTGTTTTAGGCTATGGCCTCGAAGTGGGGCCTCGAAGCGCAGAGAAAAAGAGTGCCTTCGCTTTCAATATCCTCGGCAAATCTTGGGGCGTGCGTCTGAATTACTTCAAAATCAGCAACCCTTTCGTTTCGGGAATCGTTATTTTTGACGAAGATGGCAAGGTTTCCTCTGAAGACGAGTTCACCAAAGAAGAAAAAGCATCACTGCGAAGCCTTTCCATCGATGGCTATTACGTCTTCAATAACAAGCGTTTTGCCTTTCCGGCTGCCTACAAGAAGAGTTTGGTGCAACGCCGCACGGCCGGTTCGTGGATGCTGACGGCACGTTTCATGCAAGGCAATCTCTATAACTCGCCCGAAGCCTCATGGAACACTTACAACCTCTTGGACTGTTTCGCCACGATGCAAGCCTCGGTGGGTGGCGGCTATTCGGTCAACTTTGTGCCTTGGCATAAAGACCCCGTCGATGCTCGCGACAAAGGGCTTCGCAACCTTACCATCAACTTGACCGCCATGCCCGTGCTGACGGTATTCAACTACCTGAAAACCACTGCCTACGAAATGAACAACGACGGGCAAAAAACCGGCGAAAAAGTCACCAAGATTTTGTGTTATCCCATGCCCAATTACATCGGCAGTGCGGCAATCAGCCTCACTTTGAACCGTTTCTATTTCTCGACGCAATTCACCTACAACTGGTTCTATTTCCGCAGCCGCGATGCCTTCGATGACCAACCATACACCCAATATGAGGCAGACAACATCGCTTTTCGCGGTGCCTTCCACGATTGGACGGTGAGAGGGTTGCTCGTCTATAGGTTTTAATCCATATCCAATTCCTCATACTCGTAAGTAACCTTCTCCCCGACCGTTAGCACCAAATAGCTCGGTTTCCCGCCATCGTTGAGGTTGTCGGTCATCACGTATTGCACGCCGCCAAACTGACGCTGCTCGCGCATGTGGAAGTGCCCCATCAGCACCATGTCGACATTGCTGCGGCTCATCAAGTCCATGAAAGCGTATTGCTCGTCTTGCGGAAGGTTGGCTGCCGGAGTGGTTGTATAATTGTACGAAGTGCGGAACAGCCAGTTGTGACTAATGACAAAGCAATGACGATAGTCGGCACGATGCACCAGTTGCTCCTCAAGCCACTTGGTCTGGCGCTGGCCGAAGGTGCCGTTGCCCGAATCCAAAAGGATGTACAAATCCTTATGGCCGCTTACAGTCTTCACCGTCACAGTATAGGTCGAGGTGTGGAAGTATTGCTTGTAGAATTTGGCGCAATCGAAATACAAATCGTGGTTGCCAAGGACAGTAAAACATGGGTCGTTCTTGGCTTGGGTCTCGGAATTGAAACGCATGGAGGTCTCTACCCGTTGATAACCCGATTCTCCGCTTGAGTTGACCAAGTCGCCCACGAGAAAGGAAAAGATGGCCTTCGGGTCGTTGCGCTCGGCGGTCACGTATTTATACAATCTGTCCTTCGGTCCCTGCAACTCAAAGCCATCGCGGTTGGAATAGTGCGAATCGGAAGTGGAATAGATACAGTATTCGTCAGGAACGTTTTCAATGACGGGCATACTGTTTTGTGCATTGTAGTCGAGCCAATCGGCCACGCGCTCCTCAGTGTCGCTGCGGTTGATGACCATTGCAGCGATGTCCAAACGGTCGCAGCCAGTGGCCAACATCGCGGCAGCTGCCATTAATATAAGGTGTAGCTTTTTCATAGTATGTAGTTTTTATGGTTTCCAAATCAGTCCAACATTGCCAAACCAGCCGTTGTATTGCGCCGAAAGGTTGAGCGGGCCACACGGATGAAGTCCAGCCTCGGCGGTGAGCCTTAGTCCGTCGCCAAGTTCATAATAACCGCTCAAACTATAGAAAAACAGCGTGACACGCTCGATGACGAAATCTCTGTAGTTGGAGAATCGTGCGCCCACGTTCCACGGGTGCTTTTGGTCGAAAATGTAGCCTTCAAGACAGAAAGTGACATTCATCGGCTCGAAAACCACCTCCATGCCGCCGTTTTTGCGCAAAGGGATGGGAGCAGTGTAGCGGTTGGCCAAGCCCAGCTGGAAATTGATGTGTCGGGCGCGCCAGCCTAAATCCAACATGGCATTGAATTCCTGCAAGTTGTATTTGGGGAACAACCGATACAGATAGCGGTTCTCCAAATAGAGCGTGCCGCATTTCGACTTGAGCAAATCAACCTGATACTGCAAATTCAATGAATAGCGGCCCAAAGTTGTGGCTTGAAAGCCCACTCCGATGTTGAAATTGTTGGCCAATTGGTAATTGCCTTTCAAGGCTAACGATGCGCTACTGCCCGAAGTGCGGGTGTAGTCGTACTCGCCGTAGGTTTGCAAAGTCCACTGCGCTCTCGCGGCAAAGGCGAAGAGCAGCAGACCGAGAGTGATTAAAACTTTCTTCATAGATGATAATTTTTGCGCAAAAGTACGGAAAAGTCACCAAATAATTCATCAAATGTCATTTTTCCGTATTTTTGCCGCACTATTTTAATTCGACCAGAGTTATGAAACACATTGTCAACAGTATTCTTACTTTATTCTTTTTCAGTTTGTTAAGCCTTAACCTTTCTGCCCAATACGGCCCCCAATTCGAGAATCGGGGCTTTGAGCAATGGACCACACGCGAAGCGACATCAGTCAACGAGCCAACGCATTGGCATTCGGGTGGCACTGCTACGGGTACTTGGGCGGGTTTCTTGTCGAACCAAATCGAGCAGTCTTCGCAAACGCGACCCGGTTCCAACGGGAGCAAAAGTGTTCGCGTCTTTCCCAACAGCATTTTGGGCATTACCGCCAACGGCACGCTGACCAACGGGCGCATCAATGCCGGTAGCATGTCGGCCTCTGGCTCAGACAATTACAACTATACGCAACGCGCCGAAAGTTCCTTCAACACCCCCATCAGCCAACTTCCGGATTCGCTTTCCGTTTGGGTGTGTTTCCGCAGCCAAAGCACCACCGATAAAGCTCAAGTGAAAGCCGTCGTCCACGGCGATGCCGATTACAAAATCATTGCCGACGGCACCGAAGAACCTGCCGATAAGCATGTTGCCACTGCGGTTTCGTCTTTCACACGAACTTCAACCGCGAATGGTGACTACACTTGGCATCGACTGAGCCATAGAGTTAGGTCGCGTCAACACCAACGCGAGTGGTAGCATTATTGCGCTAATTCCCAATGTTGCCGAAAGCCAACATTATAAAATCCGTGTGGTTTCCACCAACTATCCCATGATTGGCGGCAACATACAGGAAGTCAGCATTATCAATACTTCCTCCATCGAGAATTATGTTTCTTCTTGCCAAGTCTTCCCTAACCCATTCCATTCGACATTGAGCATTACGACAGAAAAAACGGTCAAAAACATCCTGATTTATGATGTCTTTGGCCGTTTGGTGAAGAACCAACCTGCATCGGGGACACAGATTGGACTCAATTTGAACGGGTTAAGCGAGGGCGTTTACTTGCTGCAATTAGATTTTGGTGACAGCATCAGCACCCATCGAATCGTCAAAGTCGCTCGTTGACCACATCCCAATTGATGATTTGCCAAAGGGTATTCAGGTGGTCGGGACGGCGGTTCTGATAGTCAATGTAGTAGGCGTGTTCCCACACATCGAAAGTCAACAAAGGCCTGAAACCGCGCTGCACGGGATTGCCTGCATTGGTTTCCTGCGTGATTTGCAGTTTGCCTTCCTTGTCAACAGAGAGCCACACCCAGCCTGAACCGAACAAAGTGGCACCTTTCTTCGTGAACTCCTCCTTGAAAGCCTCGAATGAACCAAATTGTTGATCAATCCATTGGGCAATCACGCCCGTAGGCATGTTGTCGGCTTTCGGGGCGCGGAATTGGGTGAAATAGAGGTTGTGGTTCAGGATTTGTCCGGCATTGTTGAACACGCCACCGTCGGCGGTTCTCACGATTTCCTCCAACGACATCTCCTCGAATTTGGTACCTTCAATAAGGCCGTTTAGGTTGTTGACATAAGCGTTCAGATGCTTGCCGTGGTGAAAACCCAGCGTTTCCTTGCTGATGACAGGTTCAAGGGCATTTGCCTCGTAAGGCAAAGCAATCAATTCGTATTTCTTCATGATTTTCAAAGTGTTAGTTTAGTAAATCAAATATGTTTAATGATGATAATTACCCTGTTTTCGTTTTTCAATTCTTCGAGTGTCTTATAGAATCTATCGCGAGAAGGCACGTCCATCCATGCGGTGGGTTCGTCGAAAACCATGATGGGGCAATTGGCGTACAACTGGCGGGCCAAAGCCACACGCTGCCATTGTCCCATGCTCAATTCCTCTCCATTGTCGAACATGCGTCCCAAAGGTGTGGCATAACCTTTGGGAAGTTGTTCGATAAACTTGTCCGCACCCGAAAGTCCAGCTACATGGTGAACCCTCTCTGGGTCGTAATGGTTCACATCGCCGAAACTGATGTTTTCGTCAGCAGTGCAATAGAAGCGGACAAAATCCTGGAAAATGGCTCCAATGCCTCGGCGCAGCTCTTGCAAATCATAATCGCGCACGTCAACGCCATTAATCAAAATAGCTCCTTTGTCAGTGTCATACAAGCGCAATAGCAACTTCAGCAAAGTGGTCTTTCCGAACCCGTTTTGGCCTTCAATCTGGGTAACCATCCCCGCCTTTGCCACAAGATTATAATGGCTCAACACATCGTGATCCATCTTGGGATAGCGGAACGAAATGTCCCTAAACTCGACACTCTCCACCTTTTCAGGGAATGGAATCGGGTGCTCAGGGCTTTTGATGGAAGGCTCAAGATCCAAAAACTCAAACAAATTGCCGATGAACAATCTATTGTCGTACAGTCCGGTGACGCTGTTCACCAAACTTGTGAGTTGCGACTGTCCGCGCCGGAAAGCCTCGAAAAGCATGACGAAGGAACCAACGGAAATGGCTCCATTAGTTGTACTCGTAATCAGGAAAAGGGTGACGAAAAACAGGGCGGCCATCTCCACAACCGTGCTCGACATGTCGTATACAGCCACGCGGCGGGAGATGCGAATCAAGTCCTTCACATAGCCGCTGCGTATCTTGACAAACCTTTCGCGGAAATAGGACCCGAGGCTGAATGTCCTCATTTCCTTGGCGTAATCCTTGTTGTTCAACAAGGCCGAGTAATAGTTTGTGCGGCGGATATTCTGGGTGTTTTCGCGTCGAAACGCATAGATTTTGCGTGCCTTGAGGATGCGAACCACAAACGAGGGCATCACGGCAAGTATCATCACCAGAATAATCCATTTGGAAGCCGACCAAAGCATGACGACAATACCAGAAATCGTGATGGTCGAACCGATAAGTCCCATGAATCCTTCAAGGATGCGCATGGGCCTATAGTTGGCCTCGGTCTGGGCACGATGGTAGGTGTCGTGGTACTCAGGGTTGTCGAAATATGACATGTCGAGCCTTGCCGACTGCTTTTGGACTCGGTCGCTGATGTAGTCCATCAACCGTTGCGTCATAATGTCGCTATTGACACCGCTCAACACGCTCACCATCCTAGTGACCATGAAAATCAGGCAAAACACGACAAGAAGTGTGATGGAGTCCAACTCTATTCCTAAAACAACGGGAGCCGTTTCGTTCGACACGGAATCCACGAGAAATTTCAAAATATAAAGGCTCAGCAAAGGGAGGACGCTAGATATGATCACATAAAAAATTCGCAACCAGAACGAGCGGCGGTCACACTGCCAAATCAGTTTTATTGCCTTGAAAAGTTGTTTCATACAATTACGTAATTTGGCAGCAAAGATAGTCTTTTTTTCAATCCCCGACTTGGTTTTTCTTTCGCGAATAGGGAAATTCGCAATAACAAGAAAAGGCTCCTTCGAGCCTTTCCGTTATTGGTTCATGTACATCTGGTAGAGCGGAGAATTCGGCTCCGTCTTCAGGCGTTTCAGGGCGCGGTCGCGGATTTGTCGGGTGCGCTCGCGCGAAATGTTGAGTTTCATGGCAATCTCTTCCAACGAATACTCGCGTGTGGAGCCTAATCCGAAATACATGCAGATGATGGTGCGTTCCTTCTCGTTGAGCATGTCAAGCGACCTACGGATGGCCCTGCTGGTCGACTCCTTCTCTACTGCCGAATCGGTTTGCACCTCATCCTCAGTCACATAAATGTCCAAGAAGTTGGTGTCGTCTTGGTCGTCGATGGGGGCATCGGTCGAAACGGCACGCGAGTTGAGGCTCATCAGTTGGTCAACCTTGTCCTCGGGCAAATCCACCGCATCGGCGATTTCCTTGACGGTGGGGCGGCGTTCCAACTTCTGCTCCAACATCGAAACGGCCTTTTTCACCTTCGCCAACGCGCCCACTTGATTCATGGGCAAGCGGATGATACGAGCCTGCTCAGCTACGGCCTGCAGGATGCTCTGGCGAATCCACCACACGGCGTAAGAGATGAACTTGAAGCCTCTGGTCTCGTCGAAACGCTGTGCGGCCTTCACCAAGCCGAGGTTACCCTCGTTGATAAGGTCTTGCAGGCTAAGTCCTTGGTTCTGATACTGTTTGGCCACAGAAACGACAAAGCGTAAGTTAGCCTTCACAAGTCTATCCAAAGCGGCGCGGTCACCGGCCTTGATGCGCTGCGCCAGTTCGACCTCCTCTTCGGTGGTCAGCAGCGACTCCTTCGCAATGTCGGAGAGGTATTTGTCTAACGTCCCCGTGTTGCGGTTGGTAATCTGTTTTGAAATCTTCAGTTGTCTCATTTCTTCAAATCTTTTATTGTTTTAACTTTGTTTTGTTTCATTTTCTCTCATCATGCCTTTCTCCTCTGTTTTGATTTTCGCATAATCTTTCGGCTTGGGAGAAACGGCGCGAGGCTCGTCCCTCCCAATTCCAAAAGTAAAATATTATCAAAAACCGTACCGAAATCTCTGGATTTCAGGAAAATTTGAACTTTTTCTTCAATTAATTGAAGTAGAAGTTCACCACCATGCCGTTAGGATAAACGCCTTCCATGCTCGTGCGGCGCGAGCGGTTGTTTTTCAGGGCGTTCTCCAAATCGGTCTTGCTGTTCACGGCGTTGCCGTTCACCTTCGTGATGACAAAGCCTTCCGTGATGCCCGAGCCCATGAAGCGACCTTGGCGGATTTCAACGATTTTCAAGCCGCTCTTGATGTTGAGGCGGCTCATGTCGTTTTGGTTGACTGGTTGCAGCATCAGGCCGAGGTCGGAGTTGAAGAAACTCTCGCCCTTCTTCACCACATCCACATTGCCAGCCTCGTTAAGCAAGGTCAGTGTGTAATGATGGTGATGGCCGTCGCGGTTCACTTCCACGTCGATTTTGTCGCCCGGACGGAACTGACGGACGCTCTCCATCAGTTGGGTGCCCGTGTTCACTTTCTTGCCGTTGATGGCCGTAATCACATCGCCGTTTTTCATGCCTGCAATTTTGGCAGCACCGTCCTCAATCACTTCCGCAACATACACACCATCAATGTCTTCCAAGCCTTCCTTTTCGGCCAACTCTGCGGTGAGTTCGGCGTAGCGGATGCCCAAATAGCCGCGCTGGGTTTCGCCATAAAGCAAAAGGTCATCGACCACCTTGCGGACAATGTTGGAGGGAATGGCGAAGGAATATCCCTCGTAAGAACCTGTATGCGAGGCAATTGCAGCATTAATGCCGACCAATTCGCCCTTTGTGTTCACCAAAGCACCTCCACTATTGCCCGGATTGACGGCAGCATCGGTCTGAATAAAAGACTCAACAGATGTTCCTTCACCTAAGATGCTGAGGTTGCGGGCCTTGGCACTCACGATGCCTGCCGTGACCGTCGAAGTCAAGTTGAAGGGATTACCCACGGCCAGCACCCATTCGCCGATGCGGACATTGTCGGAATCGCCGAAGGTAAGATACTCCAAATCAGAGGCTTCCACCTTAATCAAGGCCAAGTCGGTGGTCGGGTCGGTCCCGATGATGGTAGCTGTTTTCTTCACCTTATTATTAAAGGTGACTTCCACTTCGTCAGCACCTTCCACGACGTGGTTGTTGGTGACGATGTAGCCGTCGGGGGTCAGCACCACGCCAGAACCGTAAGCCACCATCGTGTTGTTGCGGGTCTGTCCCGGATAACCATACAATTGTCCGAGCAAAGCACCGAAAAAGTCGTTGTAAGTAGTGCTTTGCCTCACCACTTTCGTCATAATATGGACCACTGCGTCAACGCTGCGCTCGGCGGCATCGACGAAGTCAGGAGTGCTTTCGGTGGGCACAAAGGCCACGCGCTGCACTTTGGATTGCTGAACCTGCTCTATTTCAGTGGCAGGCTCTTGCTGTTCAGTTTGGTTTTCGCTAACATTAGCGTTTTCGGGTTGATTCGCGCACGATGCCGCCAACAACAGTCCGGCAAGCATCAAAGTCATACTCACTTTTCTCATCTCTATTGGGTTTTAATTGTTTATCGTCTCATTAATGCTTTTTTTCCGCCTTTATTGCGCCGAAAAGCGTATTTTTGTCGAAAATTTCAGCGGGTAAGGTTTATCAAATTATGTGCCAACCTGCTCGCAAAAGAGGGTTTTTCAACGAATTAAGCAAAAAAAATGTTCATCAAAAATGACACAATTGCGCTTCGTCGCGCCGAGCCAGAGGATGCCGACTTGATTTTCCGCTGGGAAAACGACCGCGATATTTGGCGGGTGAGCGGTACCCATGCCCCCTATTCGCGCTTCCAAATCGAGCAGTTCTTGTTGAGCGACAACGACTTGCCCTCACAAAAGCAACTCCGCCTGATGATTGACCTGACAGAAAACGGACAAACTATCGGTTGCATCGACATCTTCGACTACGACCCCATCAACAGCCGCGCCGGGTTAGGCATCCTAATCGATAAATCTTTTCGCCAACAAGGTTATGCCAAAGCCGCATTGGAGTTGTGCATCACCTATCTTTTCAACGATTTGCTACTTCATCAAGTGTATTGCTCCGTGGACGAGACCAATACGGAAAGCCAGAAACTGTTTCTCAGTCAAGGATTTGAGGTTTGCGGCAGGCGAAAGGATTGGATTAAGACCTCGGAAGGTTTTATTGATGAGCTGGAGTATCAGAAGATCAAAAGCCATTGTTAGTACGTCAACAACTGGGTTTTCGACTTTTCGTCAACATAGGTAGTCTTGCCACTAAGACCGACATGACCGCTGATATCAATGCCAATCTCACCGTTATCCGGATATATATACCCAACCACATGCCCATAATACTGTTTTCGGTTGCAAACATACGACAATTTCTAAAACTATGGAAAAAAACACATGTATGCTGAAACAAAAAAACTTGTAATTTTGTAGCCCGAAAAACGCATCTGCTATGATAAAGATAAAAACCACTTTGCCAATAGAGAACAAAAACAGCAAAAAAGACAAGAAAAAACGCATCCGTAATAGGGTACTATTGGTACTTTGGATACTCATGGTTTTCGGGGCCGCTTACGGGTATTGGTTCTACAGGACATTAGTGTCGCCTAATGTACACACCCTCACTGAATTAGATGTCGACTTGTTCATTCCAACTGGTGCCGATTATGCTCAGGTGATAGAATTATTGGACGAAACACATAGCATTGAAAACAAAAAGAGTTTTGATTGGGTGGCGAGCAAAAAAGACTATCCTAACAACATTCGTCCGGGGCACTATTTAATCAAGAACGGCATGAGCAACAATCAGTTGGTCAATATGTTACGGGGTGGATTGCAAAGCCCGGTGAAAGTCACTTTCAACAATATTCGAGATGTTGACATGTTAGCCGGACGCATTGCTGATCAAATCGAGGCAAACTTCCATTTCCAACCTGCTTCACAATCAACAGTATATCAACCAATTGGGCTTCGACAGCGCGACTATCCCAGCCCTATTCCTGCCCGACACATACGAGTTCTATTGGACCACCGATGCCGAGGGTTTTGTTTCGCGTATGTTTCAGGAATACAACAAGTTCTGGAACGATGAACGCAAACAGCAAGCCGCAGCCAAAGGCCTGACTCCAATTCAGGTCAGCACTTTGGCTTCCATTGTCAACAAGGAAACCAACATGAGCGATGAAATGCCCCGTGTGGCAGGAGTTTATCTCAACCGACTGAAAAACAATTGGTTGTTGCAGGCCGACCCGACTTTGGTTTTCGCTTGGAAAGACTTCAGCATCCGCCGTGTCCTCGACAGTCACAAAGAAATCGAGTCGCCGTACAACACCTATAAATATATAGGCCTTCCGCCCGGCCCGATCTGCATCCCTTCCCTCGCCGCCATCAAGGCCGTGCTGAACGCCGAGGAGCACCATTATTTCTATTTTTGCGCAAGGGAGGATTTTTCCGGCTACCACAATTTTGCCAAAACCTTGGCCGAACACAACCGCAACGCTGCCAAATACCAACAAGCATTGAATCAAAAAGGAATCTTGAAATAGTCATATATGAAAGCATTCAAAGCATACGACATCCGTGGCGAATGGGGCACCGACCTCAACGAAAGCATTGCCTACCGAATCGGTTATTTCCTGCCCGATGTGCTCGACACCGACACCTATTTGGTGGGTCGCGACATGCGACTCTCATCCGAAACATTTTTTGATGCCCTCACCCGTGGCCTCACCGACCGTGGCAAAAACGTGGACTTCATCGGACTTTCCACTACGCCATTAGTGTATTGGTCTACAGCGAAATACGATTATGATGCCTCTATCCAAATCACAGCCTCGCACAACCCGAAACACCACAACGGATTGAAAATCTCAGCCAAAAACGCCCTTCCCGTGGGCTACGACACAGGCCTGAACCGCTTGGAAGCCTTGGTTGAAAGCGACAAAGCCATAGTGCTGTGTGCCGTGAAAGGCAGAATCAGGGAGAAGACTGTCTACGACGACTATCTTACTTTCCAAAAACAATTTGTCGGTGACTTGTCGAACCTCAACATTGCCGTGGATTGCAGCAACGGCATGGCCTCACTGTTCGTCCACGAATTGATTGGCAAGGCACACTACATCAATGACAACTTGGACGGCAATTTCCCCAACCACGAGCCTAATCCTTTGGAAGCCAACGCGCAAGAGCAAATCAAGGCTTTGGTGCTGATAGAGAAATGCGACATCGGCCTGCTCTTCGATGGCGATGCCGACCGCATCACCTTCATCGACGAGAAAGGGCGCTTCATCAGCCCCGACCTCATCATTGCCTTCTTGGGCGACTATTTCATTGGCGAACAACACCAGAAAGGCATTGTGCTTCAGGACATTCGCAGTTCGCGTGCCATTCAGGAATACTTGAACCGTTATCAAGCCAAGGTGGAAACCTGGCGCGTGGGTCGTGCTTACGCCGCGCTGAAACTCAGGGAGTTGGATGGTTGCTATGGCGGAGAATTGGCTGGTCATTACTATTTCCGCGACTTCTACTATTCCGATTCCGCGCTGTTGGCGGCATCCATCGTGCTTCGACTATTGGCCGAGCGCAAGAAATACGGGCAGACTTTGAGCCAAATCATTGACGAAATTTCACCTTATTATAATAGCGGCGAAATCAATTTCAAGATTGAGCAAAAACAAGCCGCAATGGACGCGGTCAAAGACCATTTCTCCAACCTCGAAAAGCCCGTAAGATTCCTCGATTTCGATGGCTATCGCCTCGACTATCCCGACTGGTGGCTCAACATACGCCCCTCAAACACAGAACCTTACCTCCGTTTCCTTTGCGAAGCCAAGAGTGAAGCCAAACTGAATGAAATCATCGACATAGTTAAATCCATCATCGCAAAAACCGACCCGAAATGAAAAAACTGATCTTAATCCTTTCCACATTGCTCCTCCTCGCCCTTGCCGCTTGCGAAAATCCCGCAAAATCAAGGATTTACACAGAAGAAGGCTCAAAACAATTACTGCGTTACAGCAATTTTGAAGAGGCCGAGGAAACGCTTACAAAAGCCATCAAATACGACAAAAACAACTATGAGGCTTACTACTATCGCGGCTGCGCTAAGGTGAACGCACAAAAATACAGGGAAGCTATCGCCGACTTCGAGAAAGCCGTGGAACTGAAGCCCGACTATGCCGACGCCTATTTCAACATGGGCAGGTCGTATTTTTTGCTCAACAAAGTGGACAAGGCCTGCGAATGTTACAAGTTGGCGGACAAATATGGCCGCCCGAACTTGGAAGATTTTCTCAAGAGATGTAACTGATTATCAGCGGATTTCTTGTTCACCGAAGGCTTCCTCAGCGAGGATGTCGCCATCTTCGTTGTAGGTTTTCCAAATGCCCGTCTTCTCCCCTTTCGCGTATTGGCCTTCCTCTTTCAAGGCCATGCTGGGATAATAGGTTTTGACTGGGCCATCAAGCAAGCCGTTGCGGTATTGACATTCCATCAGCAAAACGCCTGAGTCTGAATACTTTCTGCATTGGCCTTCGGGCTGACCCTCAACATATTGCGTTTCCTCGGCAAGTACGCCGTTCTGCGGATTGTAGAGCCTCGACCAACCATGCACCTTGCCCGCTTTGTTGTCTTCAGCCAAGCGCAATTGCCCCGAAACCTCGTCGAAATACTTCCACTCGCCTTCCTTTTTCTGGTTCAGGTAATAGCCCGTCGCAACCATCTTTCCGTTTGGGGCGAAAATCTTGTTCAAAGCCTTCTCGCCCGACTTGTCGAACTCGTTGGTAGCCTTCAAGTTACCCTGCTCGTCATAGTATTTGAAAACGCCCTTGCACTTGTCGTTCTTGAACTGGCCTTCATAGCGAAGTTGCCCGTTGGGATAAAAGTCGCGCCACGGCCCTTGGCGGCGGCCTTTGGCATCAGTGCGGTTGAAATCTTGCGCCACAGCGGTCATTGCAAACATCAGCGTGGCAAGGATTAAGGCAAATCTTTTCATGATTTCTCGGTTTTAACGGTGCATATTTACGGAAATAACTTAATTTTGCGCCGATTATTGTATGGCGGAATATTCATCCATATTGCTTGAAAACGCGGTCGAGTCGCTGTCGAAATTGCCGGGCATAGGCAAGAAAACGGCATTGCGCTTGGCACTTCATCTGCTTAACAGTGAAGATTTGGAAACCGAGCAACTTGCTGATTCCCTGTTGAAAATGAAACGCAACATTATGCTTTGCGAGCGGTGCTACAACATCAGCGACACCAAGGTTTGCTCCATTTGCAGCAATCCGCGCCGCGACGAAAACACGCTTTGCGTGGTGGCCGACATGCGTGATGTGTTGGCCATCGAAAGAACTGCGTCCTACAATGGTCTTTATCACGTTTTAGGGGGTGTCATCAGCCCGATTGAGGGAATTTCGCCCAACGACTTGAAGATTACTCAATTGGTGCAACGCACTCAGAAAGAAGACATTAAGGAAATCATTTTGGCGTTGCCTGCCACCATCGAGGGCGACACGACCAACTTCTACATTTTCAGGCAACTGAAAGGCTTTGAGGGAAAGATCTCTGTGATTTCTAAAGGCATTGCTGTTGGTGATGCCTTGGAATACGTCGATGAGGTGACATTAGGTCGGTCGATTCAGAATCGGATTCCGTTTAATCAGAAATGATTAGGGTTTGTGGAAACGCGAATTGTCGCGTTTCCACAAACCGAAAATAATCAATCTATGACGATTTTCTGCGTTTTCACATCCTTGCCATTGATAAGACGAAGGACATACACGCCCTTGGCCATTCCGTTGGTAGAGAGGACATTCATCGCATCTCCCTTGCGAGAAACGAGAACACGCCCCATCACATCCACAACCTGCAACACGGCATGGGCATCCGCGCCAACGATGATGATGTTCCCGTTGCTGATGAAGGCAAAAGGCGCATCGTCGCCGTCTGCGTCCCCGCTGACGGAAAACACCAACTTGAAACGCGAAGCATAGTCTGTAGTCTTGGCGGTGAAGGTGTAACTCGCCGGCCCTTCATTAGGATTAGGAACCAACAAATCCACATCTGCACCCGAAAGATTATCAATGAGGTGGAGGTAATTGAATTCTGTGCCATCGGGATTGACGCTGATGGCATATTCGCCTTTGCGAGTTGCCTTGAAATTCAAAGGTATTTCGCCTATTTTGTCTGCATAGGCAAAAATGGCATAATCCTTACCACCACGCGAAATATAAACCTTGGAGGTGCTTTCATTGAAGATAAACTTGTCTAATTGGTCATTGGGATTGAAACTGACGATGGCCTTGTCATGTGTAACACTGCCACGTGAGTTGACTTGCGCCACATCAATATGAATACTGCCTTGGTTGGGCACATTCTGCGGGACTGCTCTGCTAAAGGTGACCATTTCACCCGATGCTTCGGCTTTTACCATTACGCCATGACAGGCAGGAATTGGAGCCCATTCCGAAACTGCGACCGGTTCAATGGCAGCACCTTCCTCGTTCATCGTGTAATAGCTTCTATTGGCATAGGCTGGCATTGTGAACGGATTACCGATGAGGTTCCAGCCGCGCATAGCTGAGTGTGGAGCGTCTTCCATGTAAACGAGCGGCACCTCTTGCGTTTCGGCATCATTGTATGTGCCTCTGAAAACCAAGGTCTGCTCTTCCTTAGTGGCGTAAAGATACCCTTGGCCATTCACGAGTTCAAAAGGCTCGTACTTATAGTTGCGCCACTCCAACGGCTCACTTTGATCGAAATAGTAGAGATCGTACTGTGTCGCGGCGAAAATGTTGTCCACCGTCGTGGCTGCAATGCTGCCCGCAATGGGTGAAGCGATGAACTTCCAGCCTGCATCAATGCTTTCTCCATAACCTGAAACGAAGAGTGGGATACCTGCATCTTGATTAACCACCAATGTCAACAGAATTATACTATCACAACCGTATGTCGTCTGGAGATACAATGTATCATAAGTTATCCCGATAGGTGGATTTTCGATATTGAAACCATTTATTGTATAATCTTCACCAAATACAATTGAATCACTAATACTTGTCGTATACTCGGGATGTATTCTTACAGTAAGTGTCCGAATGCTATCGCATCCACTCATAGTTTGTAGATTTCTCGTATAGGAATATGTTCCGGATATAGAATCGAGCAGATTAATATTCCATCCGTATCCGACGAAGTTTTCTCCTTGACATATATCACCCTCATAAACAAGGTTGTATGTCTGATTTGTCTTGACCATACTAATTTCAAATGCTTTTTCAACATACAAATTAGAAACATCCGTCGACCTGATTCTCACCGAATAATCAAGTCGTTCTTCACAATTGAAATCAGCATTTGTTACTAATCTGTTTCCAGATATGGCAAACAAATCATTATCAGAAGCACCCTCGCCATCAACAAGTTGATATGTGAATATATCACCAACGTCAATGGTACTCAACTCACCGACCATGCTGCCAATAATGTCATTCTCATAGAAATAGTATTTTGAAAGAACAATATCGTTTGGCGTAAAACCATAATCGATAACAGCGTCTGGAACATTTTTGAAGTCTTCTACATTTCCGACATTATCAGTAGCGATGCTGATAAATTGATAATGTGAGCCATTCATCAACTGGTAATTCACTTCCGATTCAGGATTGTATGAGCCTGCTGAAACGTATTGCTCTCCATTAATAGACACAAACAATTCTACGCTATGAACTCCAGAACCGTTCAAATCATCCTGTGATGAAAAACTAATGACGCAGTTAGTGCTGTCGTTTTCTATTATATCCACATTCGCGATGGTGCTTGTAGGTGCTACGGCATCAAACTTATTAGTCCAAACATTGGTGCCAATCGGAGCATTGTCATCGAAAACGATAGTGGCGACAGCAGCGGTTGTGTCACCAGTTTGTATGCCATCCGCAGGTGAAATGTAATAATTGACATAACCCTCTCCTCTTCCTTCGTCATCATTAACCAGCAGGAAGCCTAGTTGCGAACTTTGCGGTTCAGAACCTGTTGAAGGGTCTATACTTTGAAACACCCAAAAGGCCTTGTTGTGAATCACATCAATTCCTGCCGTAACATCTACCCAAACACCAAGGGAATCCGACACATCTAATCGTTGATAATAAGATGATGTGTTGCTTGGAACAGTGAAAACAAACTGCCCAAATCCGAAATCTCCCAACCTGAAGGATGCCAATCTTTGTTCGCTTGGAATTGGATATTCTATCTCAACTCTTGAAGCTGGAGCTGTGGCAAACTCTGGGTCGTTTTCAAATTCAATTGTATAGGGCATTTTGGTTTTCGCAGACACCATCATGTCGTCTCCATACCCTTCTGGACCAAAAATCATATTGGGATCATGAGGGCATTTAAGATCTTCCATAGAGACATATGTCTTTGCCAGACACTCACCGCAATTATCATAAACCGTGCAACTGTACCACCCAGACTTATCAACCGTTATATGATTAATATCACCTTCTTCACCACCCCAATCATAATGATAGACAACCCCCATACCACCCCTTGGAACAGCTACAAGCTCTGCTGAAGCTTTATCACATTGGTTATTATTTGGTATCACTTCGATAGTTGCCTCCAATCCATTCGAATCATTTTCCACATCTTGGGTCGATTCAAAAATCACTTTGTCACATGATCTAACAACCACCCTCACCCTGCCTCGATGAAGATTACAGATACTTAATACATCATCTACTGACCGTAATTCTCCAGTGACATAATCTTCATAATACCATGTAATCGTCATTAGGCTCTGAAATTCATCGGATATGGTCAATTGAGCCTTACCCTCGCCGTAATGACAGTGATCGTCTGTGATGTCTAGTCTTATCGTACTAGGACCAGGACTCTGTGCTTTTAACATCAGACTCGGAAGCACTAACATTATTACAAATGCCAATCGTATTAGATGTTGTATCTTTGTTGAATAATACGCTTTCATAACTATTGTCTTTTACCTTTTCTATTCTTGTTTCTTTGCTGACACGCATCGCCCACGCCATCACAGTCAGTGTCTGTTTGGTCAGGGTTATAAATATACGGACAGTTGTCATACTCATTAAGTATGCCATCACCGTCAATGTCGGGGTCACATTCATCACCAATGCCATCACCATCGGTGTCGGTCTGGTCGGGATTGTAAACCAACGGACAATTGTCGCAAATGTCGCCTATTCCATCTTCATCGCTGTCAATTTGTGATGGATTATAAGTTGTTGGGCAGTTGTCTTCATCGTTGGTAACTTCATCGCCATCCATGTCGTTATCCTCATCATTGGGGATTCCGTCGCCGTCAATATCTGGGTCACATTCATTGCCTATGCCATCACCGTCCGAATCCAATTGATAAGGATTGAAATGATTCAGGCAATTGTCACATACATCGCCTAATCCATCATTATCCGAATCCGTTTGGTCTGGGTTTTCCGTATCGGGGCAATTGTCGCAAGCATCACCAATTCCATCACCATCCATATCCGTTTGCAATGGATTGTATTTGTTTGGACAATTATCGCAGGCATCGCCAATTCCATCGTTATCCGAATCGTTTTGGTCTGGATTATAATTACATGGACAATTGTCTATCATGTTGTTTACACCATCGTTGTCAACATCAGAATTTCGTTCTAATAAACTACCCGGATAACTATTCAGGAACGTCGTAAGATTATAAGACAAACCTGTCAAATCGGAGTATGTACTCGCATACCATATTCCCAACACCTGTTTGAATGCGAAAGGCATAACAAACTCAAAATCGTCATGGAAATAGGCCTTTACAATGCTTGTTACATAAACATTGTCTGGCTTATAATAGGCAAGCAACTCCAATGAGTCAATTTGAGATACTCCATTATAGAAAGCCTCTCGAATAGAATCAACAACCAGCATTTCTTCTATATCAGGTCTGCATTCAGGGGCATAACAAGACAACACTCCCGAAAAATTATTTGGTGTCGATTGCTGGTATGCTTTTAGAAGCTTACACAATGCAGAATGTGGAGTATTATCAGAAGCCGCATTTTGTTCTCCTCCAATTGTACTCACTATTCTATCCGCATTATCAGGATAAACATATCCATCAAAACTATAGATTATTTTATTGTCACAGGCGAAAATACCTATACTATCTATTGAAAAAGAATTAGTAGTGTCAACAATACTAATTATCAAATCCTCATTAGTTGTTGGATAGAATAAGGGGTATCTGTCCGTTTGCGCTTTTACAGTATATATGACAAACATCAACGCTGTTATTGTAATTAATTTCTTCATGTTTTTTAGTTTTTAATCATAAAATGGCAAATCAAACCTCAACGGAATATCAATTGGTTTTATTAAAGGAGTTCGGTATTTTTGTTTAACCCAAGATAATAACACAAACTCGCATTGAGCGTACATTTCTACACGGAGTTTCCCATCAGTATAGGCATTAGAACCAGTAACTATTGTTTTTAAATCATCCAAAGAAAACTTGCTACCAAGACTACCAGTTGCAGAAAGAAGAGCACCTCCCGTAAAGTCTTCAATAAACACTCCAATAGATAGATCAACTGCTCCATGAAAACCACCTTCCAAATACTCATCAAACGGGCTACATGTTCTATACAAATTGACATGAAGATTACGCAAACCTAATTCAAATTCAAACCATCCTCTAAAGCCTAAATAGAATCCATATACAGGAATCGGATTACCCAAATTTACATGAAAACCTGCTTTACCTCCTAACTCATTTACATCTAGCCTTTTCTGACGCATAGTTTTATCACAACAATCATATCCTTCTGTTATAGTCCAACCGCCATATATGGTTGGAGGGTCTATTTCAGATCTAAATACCTTGGCAACATAATTAGTCACCTTGACTATGCCTCTTATAAGATCTCCCGCTTGCTCAACACTATGTGTTGTGCTATTATGTAACATTTCAATTCCTGTATTTCTTACAAAGACCGTATGGCTATCCATTATTACACCACTGACTACCAATTTAAAGAAAACCAAATACATTCCATCCTCATACTGATGGCATCTATCGTAATCAATACTAACCAAGTTTTCGTATCCAGACGGACTTGTTGTTATTTCAAAATCTTCTTTCACTGGTATCTCGTTGCCAGAAAAGCAACCTTTCTTCGGTTGAACTTGAAATGTAATTTCTTCAACTATATGTAATTCAACGGTCTGCTGATAATACTGTTCACCAATAACAGTAAGCTCGAATTCATAACTCGAACCTGCTGAAGACATGTAACTCGGTAAATCGAACACTTGCTTAGACCCTATTCTCTCTTCTATGCCATTTTCACCAAAATACCCCTTCCACTTATAACAAGTTCTTCCTTCATCATTCGCCTGTTTTCCTATAGTAACTTGAAGTTGGTGGGGGAAAGCATAAACATGCAACTCATTTGGACCCAATAGCGGATGTTGTGCCAAAGCGGTATTGCCCAATATTAGGAACACTGCTATTATCAGTGATTTTAATACTATTAGTTTATTCTCTTTTTTCATAGCTGTAGTCTTTATTGAATTCTACTAATTGTGAACACCAAGGCATTGCTTGTATAACAGAAAATATTGATGATTCCATAACTACCAGGCCTTAAAACGCCTTGCGGTGCTCCTTCAATCTGCAATGGAATCAGCATGTCTGTTTCATGGTTGACAAGGCCTTCTGAAGTCAGCGCAATCCATGAGCCACCTACACTGGTAAGTCTGATGACTGGAGCTGTAATATCTACATTACCCGTATTTCCGAACTCGAGCATCATAATGATGTTTCTATTAGGACGCGGAGAGTTAGGATAAATAATGTTGATTGACAGCCTTTCAGGTTCTCCTTGACGGATTTCAAACGCATTTTCAAGATACGCATCCCCTTCGCACAAGCTACTGATGCCTATCGAATACATGCCCAAAGGTTTATCCGTGAGGTCAAAGGTGGCGTAGGCTTTGTAGAAACTTTGGAAATACACCGTGTCGGCCATGATGGTCTCTTCAGCATTAAAGAGTTTTGCCGTCATATCTACACTGAATTTTGAACCCGTAAGCTCTATCGTGACTTTGCCAGTGTTGCCTCCATAAGTCGGGCTAATGTTGCGCAAATCGAACGGCAGAATATCGGCCTGTAGCATGATGCTTTGTTCGTTGCCAATTGGTGTAGAACCAATGACATTGACACCATAATATTCAAGTTGTGTCGAAGGAATATACAGTTCGGGATTGGCGGTAAATTGCTCAATAGTCGAATAATCGTAATTGAGGTTGTCGCCTACACCGTTATGGGTAACGAAGATGTTGTTTATCGCACCCTGTAACGAATCCGCAGAATGCAAATGGATTCTGACGGTTTCCTGTATAAACTCGCCCACATTTAGCCGATAATCGTTGGCAAGATTGTTTTCAAGCGTATCCGTCATAGGCACATTGAAAGGAAGTACTCTCATCAGCACACTGAACGGATTGTTTGACACCGTGGTATTGTTGTCAAAATCACTCTCGTTGAAAGTTCTTGTCGCATTGGTCATCACTATCAAATGATAATCCCCTTCAGGAACTCCTGATATTCGGGCAGACAATTCTTGTGATGCAATCGCATTTGGAGGCAGCATAATTGAATTAGTGACACTTCCAAGCAATTTGTCGTTTACATCAAACACGGTATCGCAAGACATATACACCAGCGATTTCAAGCCGCTTCCATGCAACGTGTTCTCGCCGATGTTCTTAACATCCCATGAAACATGCAGCCTGGCACCAGAAACAACCTCAAATTCAGAAACAATATTCTGCACAATCAAATCTCCGGGAGATGGTACTACCACATGTATTATCGTTCCCAAAGTGTTGTTGTCGAAACTTGATTCGTAGAAAGATTGGGTCGCGTTGGCCTTCGCTATCAAAAAATAATTCCCGCCATTTTGAATTGGCACAATTATCTCAACCGTGTCAGTGTACGATTCATTGACATTTAACGATATGTGTTTTGCGTTGGTCTTCAGTTGAAGGTCTTCGCTTGAATACTCATCGTCATCTGACAAATAGAACCTATCGTTCCACAATTTGTTTTGCACCGCAACCTCACCAACATTTGTAACCGTATAGACAATTCGCGAAGGCTGTCCTCCAACAAAATCATCCAAAACAGAAAATCCTGTCAATTCCAAATCTGGAGTGGGTACAGCATTGACCGTTATTGTTTTCGCCACAAAGTTGTTTTGTGGATTGATGTCGGGATTGCTAAATTGGGAGTCAACAATTCCTATCAAATAGCACTCACCTTCCATTCCGTAAGGGATTGTCACATTAAAGGTTGCTTGGTATTCCTCACCAGGTTCCAAATGTCCACTATGTACCAGATTGCCTATTTCAATATCATCACCACTGATCAAATTGTCGGTTGACAAATACAGTTTGTCGTTCCATTGGCTATACAACGTTGAAACGTTTGAACTGTTTTTGCCATGCAATATGAAAGTCGTAGATGAACCCCAATCAACTTCCGACAAACCACTAATACTCATCGCTTGCAAATCGCAGGGATATATGTCGAATTGATATTGCGCCCCTATATACGTATTGTCGTTTTCTCCATTGTACTCATAAATTTCACTGTCAGCATCGACCATCGCAATCAAATAATAATACCCAGCACTGATGTCGATGGGAACTACGATATTTGCCGTAACTTGTATTGTGTCACCAACATCTATCGAGTTTGTAACCCTATACTCCCCAATCAATTCGGCGGTGTTCTCATCATAAGAAGGAGTGGACGAAACATAAAACCTATCCGTCCACGACCTGTTATTCACAGCACCGTCACCAGTATTTTGAATACTATAAGATATTGTCGCATAAGCCCCTATATTAATAGGTGTGCTTTCGATAGAGGCAGAAACGACTTGAAGATTGGGATAAGGCGACAAGGAAACGTCAACGGCTGAAACAATACTGTTGTTATTGGTATTGTTACCTTCGCATATTTCGCCATTTTCGTTGGCAAACACGCCGATGTAATATGTTCCAAAAATGCCATCGGGCAGATTGACAGACAAATTCACATTCTCCACCGCACCTGTTTGAAGGTTCAACATTCTTTGATAGGAATAGATTAGCGTCGCATTACTGAAATCATTTGGATTGCCACTAATGTAAATGCTGTCAGTTGCAATCATGTTCAACGAGGCAGTTCCATTATTGGTTACAGTGTATTTTACTTCTATCGGTTCACCCGACCATCCGTTTTCAGAAATGCTTGTTTGCTCAATCAACAAATCAGGAGCGATTACATTTACAGAATTACTAATGACATTGTTTGTAGAGTCAGCATCAATGATATTGAAATCCGCATTTGATGTCACTGAAATTGTGCCACTTGACAATCCAACACAAGGGACATTTATCATTTTAGTGATAACGGCACTTTCGTTGCTTTCAAGATGAATGTTTGTGCGGACGGTATCGACAATTTGATTGTCAAATGCAATAAGGTCCGTCAAAACACCCAATGCAAGACCGCCACCGTTGTTTGTTACGGTCCATTCAACCTCGGTGGGCACATTTGGATTCACCACCTCATCAACCCACAACTCTGTTACGGAAAGTTCTGGGATAAGGATAGTTGACGGATTTTCAGCATGTCCAGCATTATCATATTCATCCAAAAACTCAAACACATCGTTGTCTTTGTCCGTTTTAACCAACACATACCATATCCCACTAATATTGCCTGGTATTGAAACGGTGGTATTGCATGTGTATGTGGCATCCTGAATCAATGGACTGCTATTGTTGTGTCTAATGACCTTTATAACAATATCGCCATAATCCCAGACTTCATCCCTTGACAGATACACAGCATCATTCCATCCTGATTCTGTTGCCACACCTGCGCCAATATTCTGAACAGTGAATGAAATGTCATAACTCTTGTTCACCGACATTACCGAAGGTGCCGTTACTGAAGTCACAACCAAATTGGGACAGGCAGACATGGTGACATTGACAGGCGTTGTCGAACAACCAATATTGTTGTCTTCCAAAATGCTTTCATAAACCGTATTGGTTACATCCGTGACGATAAAAACATAATACGCATCATAACATTCCCTTGGAATATTAACATTTGTGGAATATGTATAAGATTGTCCAACTGCAAGTCCGTTTTCATGCTGATACGACCCTAAATGATAGGCTGTTGCCATATTGAATGTTGACGATGAGGACAAATAGACCGCATCATACCATGAGCCAACAGCAGCAGCCACACCTTGATTTTCTACAGTAAATGACAAAGGCATGCTTGTTCCTGAAATGATGTCTGTGGGATGAGTGATATTCGTTACAACCAAATCAGGGGCTGGCGAAGGAATAACCTGAACTGATTTATAAAAAAAGTTGTCATTGTTATTCGTTTCCATTATCACACCGCCACCGTTTTCTCCCTGAGTTTGTCCAGTAAAATAGTAATAGGGATCTCCTGTAATACTAGGTGTATAAGGATCTGGCGGAATGTTTTGCGGAAATGAAATATCATAAGCATCCACCATATCAGTTAAGACAAAAATGTATTGAGAACCTGTTACATCAGAAGGTAATGTTACGGAAACAGAATTGGTATAACTTTCACCAGGATCAAGTGCCATTAAATTCTCAACCGTTGCAAGATGTATGTCATTGGGGTCTTCAATTCTTAAATCCACTGTCGAAGCTATCCAAATATAATCATTCCATGTTCCTCCCACTGGAGTTGAACCCGTGCCATCATTTTTCACCGTCCAACTAATAGTGGCCTGTTGGCCTGCAAAAAAAGCGGAATTAGTGATGCCCGTAACGTGAAAATCAGGCAGACCAAACGAGAAATTAGCCACATAATTGGCATTTCCCGTCACTGTGAAACTATAGGTTGCATTGGTGGAAACCACATTGCCGTTTTGAGTCCAATTCAAGAAGAAATAGCCCTCGGCGGGTGTGGCCGACAAAGTGCAGGTTGAACCAGCTGCATAGCCTCCACCACCGCTAATCGTGCCAGATCCTAATGGTTGCACCATTGCTGAAACGATATAGGTATTCGGTTGGTCCTGTACAAAATTCGCTACCAATGACCTGTATCCTGTCACCGTGAAACTATAAGATATATCCGTGGATACTTGAACACCATTTTCCGTCCAATTCAAAAAGATATAGTTTGGGTTGGCAATAGCAGTCAACGTACAAGTCTCTCCCAACTCATAAGTACCCGCACCAGTTACCATGCCACCATTTGCTGGGTTTGTTGTAGCGATAATTCCAATTGTATTGGATGAACTCGCCCCAAAACGTTCCACATCGATATTATGATTGTAGGCGATTTCCTCTGGAGTAAGCGACCTGTTATACATTCTGATGCAATAAATGCTGTCGTTCCAGCCTCTTGAATACTGGATACTATTGCCAAAAACAGCTGTATAATTTGAGTTAATACCCAAATTAAGGTGAGTTGAATTGGTTCTCCAAACACCATTCAAGAATGAGCCATTGTTTCTCGTATATGAAACAGTGGCTATCTGGTCATCTGCTTCTGTAACAGGCAAAAGTCCTAAAGTTTGCATCCTCGAACCACCCTGATCATTTTGAAAATGCGTTCCATCACTTCCACCATGCCAACCCGCCAAGCCCCTATATGACGGTGAGGTTTTGTCACAATCAATGAAGGTAACAATCTCTATCGTCATATCATTATTCAGGGAGTGAAAGTATTTCCATGTCTTGCCTGTATTCAAATATCCACCATTTCCAAGACCGATGAAGTGGTTGTCTTCCCAAGTGTAGGAGGAATAATTGGAAACAGTCAAATCATAGTTTCCAATCAAGTCTTCCCAAACCGAGGCAGTTGTATCATGGCCGCTCCTAGTGTTGTATATTCCATCAAGATACATGATCAAACCATCGGAAATATAATCGGTAGAAGCTGGATTCATCCAATCGAAGTTGGCCTCGTATGTGGCATCCTCTGTCACGACGAAACTATACTCTGTACTATCAGAAACCACATTCCCGTCATTAGTCCAATTGATGAAATTAAACAAATCATTATTGGCCGTGGCTATCAGCGTACAGGTATCACCTATATCATAACGTCCCGCGCCACTTACTACGCCTGCGACCATAGTGGGATAAACTATAGTGATGATGTCACGTCCATTAATAAAGTGTTTTTCAAAAGTATAACTTTGCGTTGTGGTAAGTGCCTCACTCTCAAGCAAGATATAAACCGTGTGTTCGCCTTCTCCAAGCAAAAGGGTGTTCAACTGAATGACTCCCGTTCCAAACGAGCCTGTTTGTTCATGTTCAAAATCCTCGTCGAACCAGCAATGATAGGTCACGTTTTCGGGATTTGCTGGATTGATTTGTTCGGGCATCTTGTAGAACATATAACTTCGCGTGGAACTCAATCCATCGCCCTCCAAT
>CACZZO010000011.1 GCA_902785755.1 uncultured Bacteroidia bacterium
AGTGTAGAGGGCCTCGCCAAGTGAGTAGTTATAGAAGGTGTAGTAAGGCATGTAGCCCGTGGTCGTGGTGGAGGTTTCGTCGCCAATCATGGCCTCAAACGAACCGCCGGTGCCACCACCGATGTTGATACCTTCATAGTAGTTGTCAGCCATGGGGCCACCTTGACCATTGAAGTCGCTGGTGTAGAGAGCGACCTTGCCGTTTTCACCATAGGTGACAGAGGCATTGATAATTTGGTCTTGGTTGATGACGAGTTTGTAGACGGCATCGTTGCCTTCCGGAATTTGCGGGAAAGGCAGGGTGTAGTCGTTGTGAAGATCCGTCATCGTGGCAGGCACATTGACATAAGGATAGCTGGTCACATTGGCAGCCAATTCCCAAATGTCGGGAGTGGCGGGCGTGTAAGGATCAGCAATGACATCCCAAACGCGGGCCAAGCGGCCTTCACCGTAGAGGGCCACCAACTGCCAAGCAGTAGCGGTGGTCGTGCCAGTGTTCAAAGCCACTTCAACTTCGGCGTTGCGGGGCAAAGTGACGGGCAACTCAGGCTCAACAAGGGTGAAGAAGCCCTGAGGAGCGAAGTCGATGACGCTCACGGGAGTGGCAGCGCCATTGTTGCGAATGGAGAAGCGGAAAGGCTCCATCCAGTAGCCATTCGGACGCGAACCGACGTTGATGGTCTCAACAACTTCGCCATTCTGGAGGGCGACCAGTTGAGAACCGGCGCCACTGCCACCAGCCATGTCGAAGCTGACGACGTTTCTCTGGTAAGTGGTGCTTGTAGCCGAGAAGGTCGGGTTGTAGGGATCGTAGGCCCCACCGTCCTGACGGACATACATGGCTCTGATAGGATCGCCAGAAGCACCAAACACCATGCCGTTCAAGCCGCTGTTCCAAGTACCTGTGGTGTTGTTGAAGCAAACCAGCAGGTTGTTGGTGCCGCTGTACTCGAACGGAGTGTCGAGTGTGAATGTGTAGGCTTCAGCGGTCGTGTTGTTGAATGCCACGGTGCCCGAATATACCATATCCGAGGCTTCCACGGTCACCCAATCGGTGTTGCCGCTGAAATCGTTTTTGTCAACTTCCTTCATGTAGATGCTGAAGGTACGGGCCGGAAGGGTCGCGGTACCATACATCCACATTGTGATGGAGTTGATCGTTCCGCCCATTCCCATCTCGTCAGCAGTGTAGATCTGCTGCGTGTAGGAATAGTTGTAGAGGGAATTCATCGGAAGATAGGTGTTGCTTGTGGCTCCATCCAAACTTCCAATCTCCACTACATCCGCTCGCGCCACGCCCATAAAGGCGAGCAAAAGCGTCATCATCAAAGAAAAAACTTTCTTTTTCATAATGAATAGATTTGGTTAATAAATAAGTGAATTGATAAGTTTTGCTGATTATAAACGCGAAATGCACCGCAACCTGTCGGCGTGGTGGCATCATTTTTCCTAAGCATAGTACTCACATTCGAATGCATAGTAATAAAAGCGCTTTTTTTGTTGTCTAGACATTGATAAGACTGCCAAGTCTGTGTTTACCCTTAGTCGAATTGTTGACTATTAGGGTACAATTTGTGGAAAAATAGGGTAATTTTGGGGTCGCCAAGGCCGTGGCGACCCCAAATCACAATCATCTGACGACGAAACGCTGCGTGGCGCAGTTGCCTTCAAAATCGTACACCTTTATTATATATAGGCCCGACGAAAGCTCGCCCACGTCCATCCTGTCTTGCAGGCTCTCCATGAGCTTCTGACCAGTAAGGCTGTAGATTTCTGCCTTTTGGAATCCTTCGGCCTGAATCTGGATTTCGTTCTCGGCAGGCACGGGATACACATTGAAGTTGGCGGATTGAGCGTTCTCGTTCACGCCCGTAATATCGACGTAGGTCATATCAACTTCGCTGCCATAGAACGTCTTGGTGGCGGCATTGTAGCCGTAGGCCATTTCCAATTCCTCATCACACACAATCCCACCTACTGCTTTCACTGCTGCACCATGAACGGCATTGCCGTCAACATAACTGAACCTGCAAATGATGTCATCCTCCCAAACCGAGCTATTGACCATCCATCCCTGAAGAATCTTGGATTCAAAGCAGCCCTCATCGTTATATTGATAGATGACTTTCTCGAAATTCACCCAAGTGTTGTTTTGCCATAATTCATAAAGAATCTCGGTGACATGCTCATCGAAATCGAGGGTGTAGGTTTCTTTTTCGTCGTTTTGCCATGCGCCACCTTGCATATATTGGATAAGCACTTCCAAGGTGTTGCCGGTTCTGGTGTAAGTCCAAAGTTCGTCCGACGACCAATTGCTGCCGTTCCAGTCCCAATAGAGGACGGTGGTCACATCTCCGTTGTAGTTGTAGACTTCCTTTGTTTCGTTCACCCAATCACCGTCATCCCAATTCTGATAGATGACCTCGCTCAGTTCGCCACCTTCGTAAGAATAAGAGGCTTTGGCATCGGGAACCCAAACATCTCCATACAGATACTCCTCACCCAGAGCCTCAAGCACATTGCCTGCGAAATCGTATTCGTAGTTAATCACGTAAAAGTTATTCCAGCCGTCGCCTTCGTCCATTTCGGTAAGCTCCTCGATGAGGTAGAAGTCATACTCATCGTAAGTGTAAGTGGTGCGATACTTCTCACCGTCAACGGTATGCCAAGCTGCGGTTTGAGGCACCAAGGAGATTTCGTCGCGCACGCCATAGTGCTTGAGCACATTAGCGGTCACATTCGATTTCAGATTGGCATTGCGTTGTGCAAAGCCCACATTTCCAAACGCCATCACGAGGACGGCTAAAGTAAACAATCCTTTTTTCATAGTTGTAAGTATTTAGTTTTTAATGACATCGAAATAATAATAGGTGCCGTCATCAGCAACCGTATCATTGGGAATACCCTCTGGGGTAAAGGTGATAATATAGGTATTGACTGATGCAAACCCCTGTATGCGAACTTGTTGCTTGTCATTCTTGAGCACATGGCCCGAAACATTGTAGGCCTTCAGCTTCCCTTCGCCTGCCGGCTTGTAGCCGCTCGACAATTGCAGCATGACATCGTCGGCGAGGTGCATGGGCTTGCCAGTGAAAGTCCTTGAAAAAACCTTACTCGGACAATCGATTTTGAATTCGACCGTATTGGTCGTGTAGGCCGCAATGCTGATTTCCGCATCGGGGCAGGCATACCGGCCCGCGCCTTCAACGCCATCGAAGGCATCCGACACATTGGAAAAGCCGTAATCGCCAATGATGTCGCTGTTGGTATAACCGTAAAAGTTGCTCCACTCGCTTTTTTGGTTCTTCGCGCACGAAGCGAAGAGCAGGCCCATCACGCAAAGCAAGGCCAATAACTTGATGTGTTTCATAATGTTATTCATTTGATGATTATTTTTTCGGTGTTCAACAAAGTGCCATCCTTGCCAAGGCGAAGCACGGTGCAACAGCCTCGGGGCAGGCCCTCGGTCGAGATTTCGATGCTGTTGGCTTGGATGAAATCGATTCTCCTTAGTTCCTTTCCGTCGGTAGCCACAATTCTGACTTGACCATCGGCGGTCTCGCCCCAACTCACATTAATGCGACCTTCGGCGGGGTTGGGATATACCTGCATACGGTTTTCTGACGCAAAATGTTCCTCTTCGCCAAGGGCTTGCTTGTCCCAAGCGGCAATGGTGTACTCGCCCGAGGGGAAGTTGTCGACCACGAAACGGCCATGTTTCCACGTGCTGCCCGGATACAAAGTGTACGGGATTTCGTGCCAAGCATCCGAAGCATCCTTCCTGTAAAGCAAGGTGGCCGAGTCGTTGGCGGTGTGGATGATGTCGCCGTCGGTCGAGTTGGTGAAATCGAACATACCTTTCACATTGGCCTCACCAAAGTCGTAGCGGTTGATGGTCCAGAAATGCTTGGTCGAGAGGGTGAGGTTGGGGATGAGCGGGTTGTCGTAAGGCTCCACCAAATGGTTCTCAACGGCAACAAAGACCGAGTCAGTAATTGTTTCAGGCTGGGCGATGAAATTGCTGAAGCTCTGCTGTTGGGCCGATTTCAGCATCAAGTTCTTCTGTGTGCGTCCGTCCAACCAATTGTTGTTGAAGTCGTTGACGATGCCAACCGGCTCGAAGTCGAGGGTGACGGTGGCGGTGGCGTGCAGTCCGTCCCATTCCACCATTTCAGTGACCAATTGGAACTCTGGGCCGATGAAAGTCACTTCATATCGGTTGTGCTGCCCAATGTGGTCGTCGCCAATGTGCTGATAGCTCAAATTGAGATGCACTTCATATTGGCTACCCACGGGGTTCACCTCACCGAGGGTCGCGTATAGATGCGGCATTCCCGAACTGTAGACATAGGTGTCGAAAAAACCGTGCATATCGATGCCCGAATGATCGGTAAGTGCGTTGCAAAGAAGTTCGGAAGTCGCTGTCTGGTAGGCATATTGCTGGAAGTATTGGCGCATGGCCGCGAGGAAGTTCTCGCGCCCCATGTAGTTCATCATCGTATTGACAATGACCGCGCCACGCTCATAAATGGCGTTGGTGTTGTATGTCATGTCAAGTGGCATATTATTGAGCGGCATCCAATTGCCTGAGTTGTTGCACCATGAGTTGATGGCGTTGACCTTGGTCGATATGGTGTTTTGGAAATGCGGCTCACCATAGACTGCCGATTCGTAAAACGCGCCCCAAAACTGCGCAAAGCCCTCGTTGAGCCACATGTCGCCCGCCTCGGCGCAAGTCACCAAATTGCCCGACCACATGTGCGAAAGTTCGTGGGCGATATATTCCTCGTTGTCGGTCGTGCCATCCACAACGCTGGACACAATGGCGATGTTGTCGGTGTGTTCCATGCAGCCTTTGCTTGTGACCACATAGCCAATGCGGTTGAACGGATAGGTGCCCAAGCTCTCCTCAAAGAAAGCCGCAATCTGCTTGACATGCACCATCGAAGCGGGCACATTATTGATTTGGTTGGGCTTGACATACACCTCAATCGGGATGTCGCGCTCAATGCCGTTGTAAACATCCTCCCAAACCACATAGTCACCAACCGCAAAGGAAATATGGTAGGTGGCGATTTCCTGCGGCGTGTTCCAATGCCAAGTGGTGGTGCCGTCGCCGTTGTCAAAGGCATCCACAAGGTTGCCGCCGCAAATGGCTTTCTTGTCGTTGGTCGCGGTGATGAAAAGGTCGTATGTGGCCTTATCGGTGAAATTGTCTACGCAGGGGAACCAAGTTTTGCCCAAATTGTGTGGCTGGCTTTCGAAGCCCACGCCGAGGTTGTAGACACGATCAGGGATGCTGTTAGGATTTGGACGCCACCATTCCACGCCGCCCCAAGTCTCGCTGAAGGTGGAGCCGCCATAGCGCACATCGAGGGTGACACTCTCGCCTGCCGCTATAGGTTCATCGAAAGTGACGGTCAAAAAGTCGCCTTCTTGACTGAAACTTTCCACTCCGTAGAAATCGGAGGCCACATCGGTGACAGTGAGGCTCTTCAACTCCAACACAACGACATTTATGTTCGCTGTTGTGGTGAAATCGATGAAGGTTTCGCCTTGCAGCGTGCGGTTGGCGAAGTCGAAATCCCAAACGTGGATTTCATAGTGCGATACGTCAATGCCTTCGCCGGCGATTTGGGCTTGGGCGAAGTTCATAACCAACAAAAAGGTCAACAAAAAGAATAATTTTTTCATATCGTCAGAATTTATTTGTTCAACATTGGATTAGTGATGATTGCCTCGGTCTGAATCACATTGCTTTCATGCAAGGCGCGGTCGAGTATGCGGATTTCAAACTTCACCGTGTCGTTGGGCGAGAACGGATTCTGCACCGTCAGCGTGTAGTCCATCTTGCCGCTGATGGCCTTCGGCTCCTCCGAGTCGCGCAAGCGTTTGAATCGGGCGTTGAAAGTCACCGTGTCGTAGGTTTGTGTCTGCACATTCCAACTCAGCAAAGGCGTTTTCACGAACTCGCCGTTGACGCACTTCAGGTAGTCGACCACCATATTATAATAATGTGCATCATGGAAACCGAAGGGCGGCAAAGTGTCCCTTTCATCAAGGCCGAGGTCGCCGTCGCCATCGGTATAGGAAAAGGAAATGATGCCCTCGCCGCTGAAGGTGCTGTCGGCATTGAACAGGTAGGTGAAACCCTCGTAGGCAATCTTCGGCTCAACGGGATACTCCACGGGCTTTTGGCAAGCCACTGTCGCCAAGGCCAAAAAAAGAAGTCCTATCAGTTCCCGAATTTTCATCTCTTCAGTTTAAGTTCGTCGACACTTCACATTTGAGGCGGTAAAAGTACGAATTTTTGGCGAAATGGACACAACAATATTTGAATTGAGTTTTTCTTGATTTTCAGCCAATTAACAACCATCATTCAAAAAAATATCGTGGAAAAGTGTGGAAAAGTGTTGACTTGTTCACAAATGTTGTATCTTTGCCGCCAGTTTTGGCACGAAAAATGCCAATTGAAAACGAGCAGATTTTTATTTGATGCCGAGTTTATATATCATATCAGGCTGCAACGGAGCAGGAAAAACGACCGCCTCACTGACGGTTTTGCCCGAGACGCTTCAATGCAAGGAGTTCGTCAACTGCGACGAAATCGCGAAGGGCCTCTCCCCGCTCAACCCCGACGGCGCAAAGGTCGCCGCAGGCCGCCTGATGCTGTCGCGCATCAAGACCCTCATCGCTGACAAAGCCGACTTTGCCATCGAGACCACCTTGGCCGCAAAATCCTATCACGCACTCATCAAGAAAGCCCGCGAGGAAGGCTACAAAGCCAGCCTCATTTATTTCTGGCTGCAAAGCCCCGACTTGGCCATCAAGCGCGTGGCGGAGCGTGTGAAGCACGGCGGCCATCATGTGGACGACAGTATCATCCGCAGGCGCTATCGTGCGGGCATCAAGAACCTTTTCAACCTTTATTGCCCCGTCGTCGACTACTTCCTGTTCATCGACAACAGCATCATGCCCTCCGAGGTCATCGCCGAAGGAAACATCAAATCCATCAAGTTTTATAATGAAGAAAAATTCAAAAAAATCAGACAATATGACAACAGTAACAGTGAATGCAAAGAAGAATGAAGTTTCGTCCTTCACCAAGAAATTGATGAGCGGCCTCGACCTCTCGATGCAACGCCTGCTCACCATGCGCTGCCGCCACAACGGCACCTTCTGCTTCTGCGACGCCAACGGCAACATCTACACCGTGAAAGCCAAGGAAGTCAGAGCCATGATGGAACAGGAATAAAAGCTATTCGTCACATAGAAAAACTAAGCCACGCCTTGCAGAGGTTGTCTGCGGGGCGTGGTTTTTTTGTTCGCCATCGTAAATAGTGGGAAAAAAGTGGGAAGTTTTACCCAAAGAAAAACCCTAACTGACTGATAATCAATTAGGGTTATCTTCTAAATCGTACTCCCGCAGGGGGTCGAACCCTGGACACCCTGATTAAGAGTCAGGTGCTCTACCAACTGAGCTACGGAAGCATCGTTTTGTGGGTGCAAAAGTACAACCTTTTTCCTTATGATGGACATTTTTCTGCAACTTTTTTTCATTTAATTAAATAAATTATTGAAGTTCAATCGATTAAAATAAACAATTTATTCCAACATACAATAAACTCACATTCGCGAAGTTTTTCTTGACACTGTTTCGCCATAAAAACCTAATTTTGCCATCTCAAATGAAGTTCATCCCCATGAATAACAAATCCACAAACCAAACCAAAGGCACATTTTGGAAAAACGACATTACAACACTGATACTCAGGCTTTTGTTTGCATACGCCGTCATAGTCATCCTGCAAATCGCGTTCTACATGATCGACAAGCCCTATATCGGCCACATCCACGACACTGACGAAGCTTGGCGCATCGCCAAAGGCTCTCTCGTCTTCAACACTATGTCGCTGCTTTGGACCAACTGCCTTTTCATTCTCCTCTCCATCCTACCCTTCCGCTTCCGCGAAAAAAGGCTGTATCAAGGCGTATTGTACTGCATTTTTCTGATTACCAATACCATAGCCATCATCATCAACAGCGCGGACATAGTTTATTTCTCGTACACAATGAAGCGTGTGACTTTCGAGGAGACTCACTTCACCACCAATAGCAACAACCTTCCCATCCTCATCGACTTTTTTCAACACAACATCCCCTTGATTATCATCTGTATAGCCCTCATCGGCCTGCTCATCTATGGCTGGCACTACATCAAATACCAACCCACCAAAATCGAAAGCAACAAACGCTACTATATAGTCAACTCCATTGCGGCGGTGGTCGTTATTTTTCTCTGCATCAGCGGAATGAGAGGCACCTTCTACCCCAAAAAGCCGTGGGTAAAGATGGATGAGGTGGCGGCCTACTCGCCCGAAAAGTCGTGGCTCATGCTCAGCAACCCGTATTGCTTTCTGCGCTCGCTCGACAAAAGCACCGAATTTGACAATGTGGAGTATTTCCATCCTGAAGAACTCGACCAAATCTTCTCACCCATCCACCAAACCGACAGCATCGGCCACGACTTGGGACAGCGCAACGTGTTGGTTTTCATCTTGGAAAGTTTCAGCAAGGAACATTCCAAGTTCCTCAATCCCGAACTCTACAAGCATGAATCGGGCTGCACCCCTTTCCTCGACTCGCTGATGCAAAAAGGCTACACCTTCACCCGTGCCTACGCCAACGGACTGAAGTCGATAGAAGCAGTGCCTGCGGTATTGGCCTCCATTCCCTCATTCAAGACCTCTTTTGCCACCATGCCTGAACATTTCGGCGATTTTGAGGCCATGCCCGAAATCCTATCCAAGCAAGGCTATCAAACCGCTTTCTTCTGCGGCAGTGAACGCAACTCTATGGGTTTTGAAGACCTCGCGCTTAAGTTCGGCGTGCAAAAATATTTCTGCCGCGACGAATATAAGGCCGCTTATCCCGTGAACGACAGCACCATAGAGCCGTTTTGGGGTGTTTACGACATGCCTTATTTCCAATTCATGGCGGATGAAATCGGCAAGATGCAAGAGCCTTTCTTCGCTTCGGTTTTCAACCTGACTTCGCACCATCCTTACCGCGTGCCGCCCGATTATGTCGACGTGGTTCCTCGCGGCCACACTCCCGAGCAGCGCGTGGTGGCCTATACCGACCTCTCCATCCGCAAGTTCTTCGACCGCGCAAAGGCCGAACCGTGGTTCAACAACACAATTTTCGTCTTCGTTGCCGACCATGTGTCGCCGATTTGCCATGACCCGCACTCCTATACCATGCAAGGCCGCACCTCCATCATCGAGTTCCTCTACACGCCCGACGGCACCCTGCAAGGCTTGGACAGCACCGCAGTGCAGCAATTGGACATCATGCCCACGGTTTTGGGATTGGTGGGAAACAAGGAGCCTTACTTCGCCTTTGGCCGCGATGTGTTCAATGAGCCTGAACGCAAACCTGTGGCCTTCAATTGCATTAATCAAGTGTACCAATATATCAGCGATTCAACAGTTTTCTACTTCGACACCGAAAAGGTGCTGAAAACCGTTGAAGGTCATGCACAAAAAAAGGATGAGGACTTTCTGAAAGCCGTGTTGCAACACTATGCCGAAAGCTTGAGCAACAAAACCTATTCGGCAAGGAAATAACTCAACTGGAGAACCAGTGCTTGAACTCTGCCACACGAGCCTTGCTGACGATAATCTTCTCCGGCACCTCTACGTTAAGGTTGATGGACAATTTGTTGCCAAACCAGATGGATACATCCTTGATGGCCATGCGTGAGACCACAAACTGACGGTTGGCACGGAAGAAAAGCTGCGGGTCGAGCTTGGCCAACAGGTCGTCCAAGGTGTGGGTCAGGTAATAGTTCTTGTGTTCAAACGTCACCAACTTCACCGCCTTGGCATCAATGTAAGCATAAGCGATGTCTTTGGCGGCAAGGGGAACCAACTTGTCGCGTTCAGGAAGCAGGAAATAGTTCTTGTGCTTGTTTTTCCCGGCCAATTGAGACAAAAGCCTTTCGATTTGCTCGGAATTGATATGGGTTTCCGACAAGGTGTGGTACTTGTTCATGGCACGTTCCAAGGCCTCCTTGCTGATGGGTTTCAGCAAATAGTCGATGCTGTTCACCTCGAAAGCCTTCAAAGCGTATTCATCATAGGCCGTGGTGAAAATGACCGGGCAAGTGATGTCGACCCTCTCGAAAATGGCAAACGAGGAGCCGTCGGCCAAATGGATGTCCATAAAGACAAGGTCGGGCATGGTGTTTTCTTCGAACCATGCCACGCTATCCTCGATGGATTCAAGTGTAGCAACGATTTCGATAGTGGGGCTGACCTCTCCAAGCAACTTCCTAAGCGTTGTGGCGGCCATGATTTCGTCTTCGATTATCAGTGCTTTCATAGTGTTAATCGTTTAGTTTAAGGGGCAAAGTTACTCTAAAAATCGTTCCATCGTCAAAAATTTCAACATTTTCGTTCCATTTTATTCGATAACGTTCAGCCAAATTGGCCAATCCGATTCCCGTTCCCTCTTCCTTCCCAATTTTTGGCTGTATTTTATTGCTGATTATCAAATGGTTATCATCGTCGGTATAAACATGTACCGTCAACGGCTGTTTCGACGAAATGACATTGTGCTTGATGGCATTTTCTATCAGTCCTTGGATGGAAAGCGGCAGCACATGGTAGTTGTCGTACTTGTCGTGGTCGATGTGGTGGTCGAAAACGAGGTTGTCGCCATAGCGCATCTTCATCATCTTGCAATAGGAGCGGGCGCATTTCAGCTCTTCGGCCAAAGTCGCCACCTCATTGTTCTGCAAAGAAGAGCGCAACACCACCGAAAGTTGCTGGACAAAATCACCTGCCTTGTCGACATCCACATCAATGAGCGACTTCAGTGTGTTCAACGAATTGAAGAGGAAATGCGGGTCCATTTGGTTTTTCAAGGATTCGTAACGCGAGTTGAGGTTCTCGGCCCGAAGGGTTTCGTTCTCGACGGCAACCAAATTCTCAAGATACATCGAGCGCAAAAGATAACTGATCATGATGGGAAGGACAATCATCGGCATATCACCCAACCAGCATCTATAAATGTGGCCGAAAGAAAGCCCAGGATGAAACCCCGGAGGAGGTGTAGGAGGTGCCCAAAACACATGGTTCAGCAAAGTAATCAAAGTGCTGATAACCAGACCTATCAGCACCGAACCAACGACATTGGCCATCACCTCATCGCGCTTCAACTTGAACGGATAGCCCAAAGCAACCCGCTCATAAAGGAACAAAAGGAAGGCCATGATAAAACTGAACACGATGTTGACCGAAACAATGACCCAATAAGGAGACCTGTACTCCACGGGCGGGATAACGGGCAACATAGGACGGCTGAAATAACGCTTGAGGACAAACAGCACATAGAAACCCACCGTGATGGCTAACGAAATGAACGCTATCCTCTTGATAGGCAGATAACTGTTTACATTATTCTTTTCATTTTTATTCATAGCGCAAAGCATTAATCGGGTCGGTGCGCGAGGCCTTCAAAGCGGGGAAGAATCCGGCGATAAGGCCCAAAATGGCGCACGAAACAAAGGAAATGACCATCCAAAGCACATTGACGACATAGGGCAGCGACATGGCCATCGAAACCACGTATGACAGCAACAAGCCCAACAAAAGGCCAATCACGCCACCTATCAAACTGAGAATCATGCTCTCGGTGAGGAACTGCATCAGAATGGCGGCGTTTTTTGCGCCGATAGACATGCGCAGGCCGATTTCCTTGGTGCGCTCGGTCACGGTGACATACATGATGTTCATAATGCCAATGACACCTACAAGCAACGAAATCAGGGCGATGGCCACCAAAACGGTGGTTATCATGCCCGTCATCGACGACATCATTTCGAGCATTTCCTGCTGGGTGCGCACCTCGAAGTCGTCGTTGCCACCTTCGGGAATTTTGTGGGAGGCACGAAGGATGCTTTCGACCTCCTCCACAGCGGCTTCGGCCACGTTTTCAGAGGCCGCCGAACACACAATCTGCTGGATATAATCGACACCCAACATGCGCTTTTGCACGGTGCTGTAAGGCATCACGACGAGGTCGTCTTGGTCCATGCCCATGCCATTTTGACCCTTTTCCTTCAGCGTTCCAATGACCTTGAAGGGCATGTTGCCCACGCGGATGGTCTTGCCGATGGGGTCTTCGCCCTCGTCAAACAGCTCTTTCACAATGGTTTGGCCTATCAAGCCGACCTTGGCGTACTTTTTCACATCCTCATCGGTGAAATTTACGCCCGTGGCAATCTCGTACTTCCTGATTTCCAAGTAGTCAGGCGAGCCGCCATAGACCGTCCCCGACCAGTTTTTGGAACCGTTCACCAATTGTCCGCCGCTGTTCACCACGGGGCTGACCATCGTGATGTTTTTGGCGTTTTTGGCAATCAAATCGCAGTCTTTCACCTTCAACGATTGCACATTGGTAGAACCCATGCTGACGCCGCCTCGCCTTTGGTTGGCACGCATCACCATGATTAGGTTGGTGCCCATATCGGAAAGTTGGTTGGCAGTGCTTTGCTTCAGACCTTCGCCCAAGTTGACCACCGCGATAACAGCAGCAATGCCAATGACGATGCCAAGCATGGAAAGAGCCGAGCGCGTTTTGTTGCGCAATAGGGCTTTTGCCGAGATTCGTATGAGATTAAGTATATCCAATGTGAGTTGAGAGTTTAGGGTTTAGAGTTTAGAGTTAATAATCGTTTTCTATGGGTAGGGCGGCCAGGGCTTCGGCTGCCGATTTGGTCGCGACAGGTTCATCACGGAGGATGTGACCGTCGCGAAGGAAGATGGTTCTGCTTGTAAACACTGCAATATCAGACTCGTGCGTCACAAAAGCGATGGTCTTGCCTTGCTCGTGCAGGCTCTGGAAAAGGCTCATGATTTCGTATGAAGTGCGCGTGTCAAGGTTGCCTGTGGCTTCATCGGCCAGCACAATGACAGGGTCGTTCACCAAGGCGCGGGCGATGGCCACACGCTGTTGTTGGCCGCCCGAAAGCTGGTTGGGCATGTGACCCATACGGTCTTTCAGGCCGACGAGTTCCAAGGCATGCTGCGCCTTTTCGTGGCGTTCCTTATGCGAAATGTCAGGGTTATAGACCAATGGCAACTCCACATTTTCCAAGGCCGAAGTGCGCGGCAAGAGATTATACGACTGGAACACAAAGCCAATCTTGCGGTTGCGGATGTCCGACAGCTCGTTTTTCGTGCGCTCCCTGACGGAAATGCCATCAATGAAATATTCGCCCGAAGTGGGCTGGTCAAGGCAACCGAGAATATTCAGCAAAGTCGACTTGCCACTGCCCGACGAGCCCATGATGCTCACAAACTCGCCTTCGCAAATATCGAAACTGACACCTTTCAGCGCGTGAACTTCCTCACTACCAACGATAAACGTCCGTTTGAGGTTCTCAACCTTGATGATGGATTGCTTCTCGTTCATAGCGGCAGACGTTATTTTTTCTGTTGCTGGTTGTTGTTCCTGTTTCTTCCGGGAGGGCCGGGCATGAAGGGGTTCTCGCCTTTCTTCACTTCCTTTTCCTTCGCCACAAACTGCGCCGAAAGCACGACGGAATCGCCAGCCTGCACACCTTGTTCTATAATCTTGTACGCACCATCACTCATACCCACCTTAACAGGACGCGGCATCATCTGGTCGCCGTTTTTCAGCCATACCATTGAGCGATCCGATTGCTTTCCTTCTTGCATCTTTGGCGGCTCAGGGCGTTGGCCTTCAGGCTTTTCGGGCTTGCGCAAAGCCTTCAATACCTGCTCGTCGGGCGTAAAGTTGAAGGCCTCAGCAGGCACGGCCAAACCCGTCTGCTCCTCAGTGACGATGGTCACGCTGGCTGTCATGCCAGGGAAGAGCTTCTGGTCAGGATTGGGCGCATCAATGATGACGGTATAGGTCACCACATTGCTCGTGGTGGTCGGTTTCATTCGGATTTGGTTCACTGTGCCGTTAAACACATCGTCCATGTAGGCATCAACGGTAAAAGTCACCTTCTGCCCCACTTTCACCTGCCCGATGTCGGCTTCATCCACATCGGCTTCCACCTGCATTTTGGTCAGGTCGTTGGCCAAGGTGAACAGCGTCGGCGTGCTGAACGAGGCGGCCACCGTTTGGCCTACCTCAACGGCGCGGTCGAGCACAATGCCATCGATGGGCGAATAGATTTCGGCGTAGCCCAAATCCACCAAGGCTTGGTCGTAGGCGGCTTGCGCGTTCTTTTTACTCATTTGCGCCTGAGTATAAGTGTTTTGCGCATCCTGATAGGCGGCAAGCGTGGCTGCATTCGCCTCGTAAAGTTGCTTGGTGCGCTCGAATGTGAGTTTGGCGTAATTCAACTGGCTCTCAGAGGAAGTGAGTGAGGCTTTGGCTCGGCTAACATTCTGATTGAGCGTCAATTTGTCCAATTCGGCGAGCAACTCACCTTTTTTCACCACATCGTTGAAATCGACATAAATCTTTTCCACCTTGCCCGACACCTGCGTACCAACCTCGACGGTTTCGACCGGCTCAATGGTACCCGTTGCCGTGACAGTATTCTCAACGGTGTATTCCGCAACCACATGCGTGCGAATGATTAATTCCTTGTTCGCTGATTTCGTTGCCTTTACAATCAGAATTGCTGCGATGGCCACCGCAATGATTCCGAGGATAACCAGCCAGATTTTTCTTTTCTTTTTCATTATATAAAGTTTTCGATGTTGTGTCGGCGTTTCGACAAGCTCAACGACCTTAGACCCCTGAGCCTGTCGAAGGGCCAACTATTATAATGTAATCTTCTTGCCCATGTAAATGTCCAAAATCTTGCGTTTCATCACCAAGGAATACTTGTTCTGGATATAGGAATTGAGCGCGTTCAAATAATTGTTCTGCTGCTGCAACAAATCCACCGTTGTGATTGTACCGTATTGATATTGAATGTTATAGGCATTGAAACTCTTGCTATAGGCGTTCTCCTTTACCTGCGCGACCTTGTAGGCATTGTAGGCCGAAACCACATCACGGTAGGATTGCACAATCGTTTGTCGCACAGTCAATTGCGATTGTTCGTAATCCAATTGAGCCTGTTCGAGGGCAATGCGGCTTTTCTTCACATTGGCCTTGGTTTGGCCACGGCTGTAAATCGGGATGCTCATCGAAACGCCAACGGATTCGGTCGGCTTGCCGTACCATTGCTTGTTGCCGTCGCCGTCAAAGGACAGCACGCCCATGCCCACATTGGCATTAGCCGAAATGGACGGGAAATAGTTGCCCCGCGCCAAATCGACACTTTTTTCGGCGAGGCGGATGTCATAGTCGCAGATGCGAAGGTCAGGCATGTAATCCATAGCCAAATCAATGGCTTCCTGCTCGGTCGGCAAGGTTGTATTCAGGTTGTCAAGGTTGTCCGTATCAGGCGAGATAATTTCAAGATCATCAGTCGGGTTCATCGAGAGCAAGACCTTCAAATCCAGCAGGTTATTCTCGATATTGATGCGTGTGTCGACCACATTGTTCGAATCGCTGTAGTATTGCGCCTCAAGCAAAAGCAAATCGCTTTCAAGGATGGATCCTACCTTGTAGCGTGTGCGTCCTTGCTTCAATTGCTCCCGACTTGTATTCAGCACTTCCTGCTGGTAATTCAGCAATTCCTGATTGCCGAGAATGGTGAGGAAACTCTGCAAAATCTGCGTAGTCAACTGATTGTCATAGCGTTCCAACTGAACCTCGTTGCGTTCCACATTGAGGCGGTTCTGCTCAATCGTGTTGTTGATGTTGCCGCCTTGGTAAATCGTCACATTGGAGCCTACGCCCACATTGCCCGAAACCGACCAGCCATTGTCATTGTTCGAGAAATTCTCTCCAAATGAAGCACTTACACTCGGCAATCGTTGCTGTTTCGACTGCTCGTAGGTCGTGGCCAACGATTCCCCCGTCAGTTCCATCGACTTGCGCTCGTTGCTGTTGGCGAAGGCGAAACGGATGCAATCCTCAAGCGAAAAACGATAGGATTTTGGCTCTTGCGCCATGCCCGAAAAGACAAGCGACAAAAGCAAGGCAATGGCCGACAACTTCTTCATATCCAGCATAACTCCTTGTTATTTAGAATCGCAAAAATAGAAAAAAACATTTTTTTATTGCGACAACTAAATGCAAAAAAATTGCTTGCTGAAAAGTTTTTCGTATTTTTGCACAATTCAAAAGAACCATAAATATGGTGGTTTCGGTCGAACTCAATCATTTAATTAACTAATAACTCATTAAATTTCAAAAAGTTATGAAAACGAGTAACAAATTCTTCGCCGAACTGTTCGGCACATTCGTTTTGGTATTCGGAGGCTGCGGCACTGCACTCTTCGGACATGTCGGTTTCCTTGGCGTATCCATCGCCTTCGGTTTGACTGTGGTGGCTATGGCCTACGGCATCGGTCACATTTCGGGCGCGCACCTCAATCCCGCCGTCAGTTTTGGCGTGTGGGCCAATGGTCGCATGAGCCTGAAAGAAATGCTTTGCTATTGGGCTGCCCAGTTCATCGGCGGCATCATTGCCGGTGCTTTGCTCCTCGTGATTTGGAATGCCACTGGCGCTGGCGATACCGGCGTTTTCGCTTCCAACGGCTTTGGTGAAGCTTTCCAGAAAGCCTGCGGCGGTGCCGAAACGGGCTATCAGGCCATTTCCACTGGTGGTGCCTTCCTCGTTGAGTGCCTGCTGACCTTCGTGTTCCTGATGGTCATCCTCGGCGTCACCGACAGCAGCCACGCCAACGGCAAGTTCGGCGGTTTGGCCATCGGCCTCACCTTGGTGCTGATCCACCTCATCAGCATCCCGCTGACCAACACTTCAGTCAACCCCGCCCGTTCACTTGGCGTTGCCCTGTTCTCCAACTGCGGCAGTACTTGGAGCGCTATGGGGCAGGTGTGGCTCTTCATCGTTGCCCCGCTCGTGGGTGCCTGCCTCGCTGGTTTGGCCTACAAGTGCCTCGCTGGCTGCAAGAAAAACTGACTTTGATTAATATTAATAGTTGAGAGTTGAAAGTGGCTTAAGCCTTTCAACTCTCAATTTTTATATAACCCCACCTCTAAACTCTCAACCCTAAACTCTAAACTTCAATCCATTGGCTGGCATATACATACACATTCCCTTCTGCAAGTCGAAATGCGGCTATTGCGGGTTTTATTCGTTGCCTTCAACGAAGTTGAAAGACCAATTCTTGGAGGCATTAAAACAAGAAATCGTGCAAAGGAAAGACTATCTTTCCCCAAGTCCCATCTGTTGCGTTGCCAACGCAACCCCCAAAGCCATAAATACCATCTATTTCGGCGGCGGCACCCCTTCCCTGCTCGGCACGAACGAAATTGGCGATTTGCTGCACCTTATTAATACGACCTATTCCGTTGCAAACGAGCCTGAAATCACCCTCGAAGCCAACCCCGACACGCTGTCGTTGGAATACCTTGAAGACCTGCGCAACTTGGGCATTAATCGCCTCAGCATCGGCATCCAAAGTTTTTTCGACAACGATTTGCAGTATTTGGGCCGCAAGCACAACGCCGAACACGCCCGCCAATGCCTTGATTGGGCCAAACAAATTGGTTTTGAAAACATTAGCATCGACCTCATCTATGGCCTGCCCACCTCCAATGCTGAGCAATGGAACAGGAATTTAGACATTTTCTTCTCCTACAACCTACCCCATCTTTCCGCCTATGCTTTGACCTTGGAACCCAATGCCATACTTACCAAACAAATCGAATTGGGAAAAGCGCAACCCATTAATGAGGACGATGCGCTACGCGATTATGAAATCCTTTGTAGCCGCGCCGCCGAAAACGGTTATCTGCATTACGAGATTTCCAATTTCTGCCGCCGTGGAATGCACTCCAAGCACAATGCAAGCTATTGGTTCGGAACACCATACGCAGGTTTCGGCCCTTCAGCACATTCCTACGATGGCACTTCGCGGCAGTGGAATGTGGCAAATATAGAGCATTATTGTGAGGCGTATTCTGCCGCTTCGCGTCATTGCGAACAAAGTGAAGCAATCCAGAGCACCAACATAGATTGCTTCGTCGTTCCTCCTCGCAATGACGCGAAGCGTTCCTTATTTGCGACACCAGAGAAAGAAATCCTAACTCCCGAACAAAGTTACGATGAATACGTCATGCTCCGCCTCCGCACCCATTGGGGCATCGACCTGAAATGGATGAAAAAAAACATGGGCGAGCGTTTTTCCGACTATTGCCAGCAACAAGCCCAGCCGCTCATCGCCCAAGGCCGCCTCATGCAAACACGGGAATTCCTCCACCTCACCGACCGACAGATGCTCTTCGCCGACGGCTTGGCAGAGGAATTGTTTTGGTAACCAACTGTATCAGAAATAGATATGCGCCGAAACGAGGCAACTGTTCAAATCAAACACCAAGGAATTGCTTGAAAAGAACTTTTTGCCTTCGTCAAAATAATTCCGATGGGTATATTTCAAGCAGCCCACCCCAGCCCAAAGCGCGAAATGAGGCCCTACCCGATACTCAAATGCCAGCAAGTTGGCATACAAAGAATAATCCCTGTAAGGATAATTCCAAGTTTTGGAATGTGTTTCCTCATGCGTGTACTTGCCAAAAGTAAACAACACACCAACTTCAGGTGCATAGTAGAACCTATCAGCAAGCCTCACATAATAAGACAGGCTTGGGCACACATAAAAGCTCGTGAACTTATTGTACAGCCAATCATTGTCATACGCCAACTCCCACGGATTCTTTACATAGGAAACGCCCAAACAGAGTTCCAAACGGAAATTGTTTGCAGCAAACCAGCCAAAGCCTGCATCGAAACCCAAATAGGTATCGTAAGGCTCCTCCGTTGTGTTGGCAATGGAGCCATTGATATTATAAGTGTCCGACCTCACTTTTCCGAACGAGGCCGAAGCCGATGTGAGGACATACATTTCACCCTTGCTTTGCGCAAAGGCCGTGATGGTAAAGGCCACAAGGCCGACAAGTAAAGCCAATTTTTTCATGACGTTTGATTTTAGGGTTATTACTGCCTGCAAATATAGGCATTATTTGGATTTGTCGAACAATTCCTCAAAAAACCTCCCTGAATTTTCCGAACCTACCGTTTTCTTTCCTATTTTTGGACTTTCAAAAACTACAGCAAAGGTCCCTGAGCTTGTCGAAGGGCCGACATGTGAATTATCTAAATCAATTTATTATGTTCAAAATCAAAACTTTACTCTTAACTGGTCTTCTGCTCATCGGCCTGAACACGATGGCCCAAGACGAAAACGAAAGGCTCGTTGGTGCCAATTGCACGAGCATCATGGTGGGCAAGACAGCCTCCACCGACGGCTCCGTCATCACCTCTCACACCTGCGATGGTCGCTACCGCACTTGGATGCGCTGGGAACCCGCCGCCGACCACGAAAAAGGCGAAATGTACAAGGTGTATAAAGGCACGATGCACACCGAAGACCCCTTCGACAACCGCAATGTGGAATTGGCTGGCGAAATCCCACAGGTGGAACACACCTACGCTTACCTCAACACAGCCTACCCCTGCCTCAACGAGAAGCAATTGGCCATCGGCGAGACAACCTTCTCAGGTCCAGACACTTTGGTCAACAAGAAAGGAATGTTTATGATTGAGGAATTGGAGCGCGTCGCCCTGATGCGCTGCGACAATGCCCGCGACGCCATCAAGCTCATCGGCCAATTAGTGAAAGATTACGGCTATGGCGACGGCGGCGAGTGCATCACCATTGCCGACAAGGCGAAGGTCCCGACAAAATCGGTGGCGTGTGGGCGGCCAAACGCATCCCGGATGACGAAGTGGGCGTTAGTGCCAATATCGCCCGCATAGGCAAACTCGAGCGCAAAAGCAAGGATTTCTACTGCTCCGACAACTGCGAGGCCGTAGCGAAGAAATATGGCCTTTGGGACGGCAAGGGCGATTTCATTTTCTGGAAGGCTTTTCGCGCCGAATATGGTGGCGGCAAAAACTACAGCGACCGTGAGTTTTTCATCCTCAGTCAATTGACCCCCTCTTTGAACCTCAACCGCGATATGCCTGAATTGCCTTTCTCAGTGAAACCAGACGAAAACGTCGATGTGCGCAAGGTGATGGAACTTTTCCGCAGCACTTACGAAGGCACCGATATGGACATGACTCGCAACGTGAAGATGGTCAGCAAGAAACGCACCGACGACGGCGTAGTTGAAGACACCATCGTCAGCCCCGTGGCCAACCCATGGGTGGGTAGCGCAATGATGAACACCATTAATTACCTTGCTCCCGGCACCATCAATTTCCAGCGTACCGTGGCCGTGGCATGGAGCAGCTATCACCACATCATCCAATGCCGCAGTTGGATGCCTGACGAAATCGGTGCCATCTGCTGGATGGCTTGCGACAACCCTGGCCAAAGTCCGCGCATCCCGATTTTCTCAGGCTCGACCACCGTGCCCGACGGCTTCGACAAATGCGGCCAACTGCGTTACCGCGACGAGGCTTGGATTTGGCACTACCGCAAGGCCAATAAACTCGCCACCGTGCAATGGGGTCGCTGCAAAAAGACCTTGATGGACAACGCTAACCGCTTCGAGCAGAAGGCTTTCGACGAGATTCCCACCCTCGAAGACAGAGCCAAAGCCCTGATCGCCGACGACAAGGCCAAGGAAGCCACCGAACTGCTCAACCAATACACCTCCGACTTCGCCGCCTCCACGCGACAGGCTTGGAAAGAGATGGAAAACAAGTTCTGGTACTGGTTCAGTTTCGGTTTCTGAGCAGAGTATCGCATAAACAAAAAAGGAGAGCGTTTGCCCTCCTTTTTTTTGTTTATGCCGCACTTATTGGTGCTGGTTGACCGTTATGGTCACTAATTTTCCTGATGCGGCTTTCAATTGGATATACCCTATTCGAGGGCGTGTACCCATCATGGCATCAACCCTCAATTCGATGTCACCGTTGCCAAAACCTGTGGTCGGGTTACAATTCATCCACATCACATCCGTCAACGCTGACCAACTTTGGTTGGAAGTCACATGAATCACGAACACGCCACCTTCGGGGCCAACCTCTATTTCGGTAACATCGGTCTCCAAAAGGTCAGGCTTGCCGTCTTGGGCAATAACGATTTCGGACATCACCTGACCATTGTGCAACGCCCTGACGAAGCCATAGCGAGGCTCTTCCGAAGAATTCAAGTCGACGATGAGATACAACATAGCATCGCCCTGCTGGACGGAACTTGGCAGATTTGTAATCCACGGCGAAGCCTGCAAAGTCCATGTGGTATTTGAGGTCACATTGACTATGGCATTGGCAGTACCGTTATGGCTAACAGAAAGAGTATCAGGCGCAAGCGTCACAAACAGGATCTCGTCGCCCGCTTCTTGCGTCACAAAGACACGCCGCGACAAAGACTCGGAAACAACCTCAAACTCTATACTTCTCGGCTCGACAATGGCATTTGCAGTAGCGGTCAGGACAACCGTACCGTTTCCATTGCCCAACACCTCCGACACCGACAACCAATCGGAACTCAAATCTATTTTCCACTCCGAATCGCAACTGATGCTGAGTTCTTGACTACCGCCTTCCTTGCTAAAGCTGAACAAGTTGGGCGTAACCTCAAGGTAGCTCGGATTGGGCGTGGGTGCAGCGCTTTGTCGTACTGATACGACAGCCTCCATTCCCGTGGACGAGACCAACACAACCGAAGCCTGACGCGACTCAAATGTAGGGTTTTCGCTCACCGTAACCATCAATTCCGCATTGCCTTCGCCTTGGGCCGCGTTCAAAGTCACCCAATCTTCACTGGCGGAAGCGGTCCAAGCACCATCGCACACCACAGCAACAGGACTTGTGCCACCCTCATAACCCATGTCAATGACCTTGGGCATAACCGAAATATTGACCTGTGGCTCACGGCTTTGCATCACATGCAGAGCCGTATGAATGGATTCGTTGCCAAACACCAAATCGGCTTCACGCCCATCCGAAATCTCGCTTGCAATGGCACTTACAGTCAAAGTGACCACTGCTTCACCAGTGCCTTCCAACGGCGTGCATGTCATCCAATCAGGCACACCCGAAACCGTCCAAGCAAAATTTGACGAAACCTCCACCTCGAACTCGCCTCCTTCCTCTCCGCATTGATAGAGGTTGGGAGTAATGCTGATAAAGTCCTCCACCGGTTGCGTCGCAGCCGCTTGTGTCACCGTCAGCGTGGCCGTGTTGTCTTTTGCCGATACCTTGACTTCACCCACACGCTCCACTTGGTCAGGATTGGCCGAAACAGTGAGCGTAAGTGGTGTGTCGCCCGAACCGTAAGTTGGTGAAACAGTGAGCCATTCAGGACTGGAATCCAACTTCCAGTCGCCATTTGAAGTTAAGGATGCCACTACTTCGCCGCCTTCGGCAGCTACATGAACCGAGGACGTGGTAAATGCAACATTCACTTTCTTCTGGCAGCCGACCGCAACAAACATCATGCAGGCCAGCAAAAACAAAACATTCAATTTTTTCATATCAAGTAAGTTTACAATTCAAATAACGGATGAAAACTTCGTTTATTATCCTACCACAAAAAAGGTACGCCATTATGACGCACCTTCTTTACAATATAAATCAAATTAGTATGAAAAAGCCTTTAGAAAATATCGGTTCTGTTGTCTTTAATCTTGGCTTGGTTTTTCAGGGCATTGTAGACACCTCCACCCAGCACCTTATTGCTGAATTGGCTGGTCTTCTCCCTGATGATGTCAGAATAATCGGTGGGAGCGGCAGGTTGCGTGAATTTCACATTCTTGATGATGAATGCGCTGCTGTTGCCTGCAATGGGTCCCACTTCCTCGCCTTCCTTCATGCCAAGGAGGGTACCGATGATGTCGGCCTCAACGCCAAAGTTGCTCAACACACGCGAATCGATGCTGATATCGGAAACCGTTGTAGATTCAGCACCCAATTCACTGACCATGCGGTTCACATCATTACCACAAGCCTTCATCTTATCGACAGCCATTTGGCCTTTCTTCTTGTTGAGAATCTGGTACTTGGCCTGATCAGCAACCACATCCAACGGAGCATAACCTTCATGGACAACACCCGTCAAGGCAGTCACAACCAACATATTGTCAAGCTCAAACACTTTCTCGGAAATGTCGCCTTGCTTGGTCTTCTCATCGAAAGCCCAACGGACAATCTCACGAGGATTTTCGATACCGGCAATCTGGTAGGTCGACTTGCTCATTCTCGGCATGGAGCGTTTGGTCAAGCCTTGTTCCTCAATGGTTTGGTTGAACTTGTCATAAGTCCTGTTCTCGATGACAAACTTGTTGGCATCGGCATAAATCGATTGGTAAGTCTTCGTGCTCGGAACGATTTCGTGCGTCAGATAAGCCAAACGAGCCTTGGGTTGGGGCTGGGTCTTGTCGGTCACCTTGATGATGTGGTAGCCAAACGGGGTTTCCACAATACCCATCGAGCCAACAGGATTGTTCACCACATATTCATTGAAAGCGGGAACCATCATGCCGTCGGTAAACCAATCAAGGTCGCCGCCCTTTTCTTTCGAACCCGGGTCGGTGGAGTTGGCTTGGGCCAGTTCGGCAAAGAGTTCATCGTTGTTCTTGGTGGCTTGCAATTGGGCGAGCAAGGCATTGGCTTTGGCCTCGGCATCTTCCTTGCTGATGGTGTCCTGACTGTTGTAGGCACCCTTGTAGCTAATCAAGATATGGCTGGCCTTGAGGGAATCGGGGCGGTTCTGGAGGTCGACGATGCGAACCAAATTGAAGGATTCGCCATCTTCGTATGGACCGTAAACATAACCCACACCGTTGCCACTTTCGAAAATGGCACTCTCAATTTGTTGCGGAACACCGCTTCTGCCCATCCAAGTGCTGTCGTAACGCTTGTCGGAATTGGCATTGACGAAGTTGGCCACATTATCGGTTGCCGTGAAATCGGGTTTCATATTGCGGACAAACTCCAAGGCACTCTGGCGGTCTTCCAACGAAGGCTTGATCTCGAACACCACATATTCAATGTCGCGGCGCTCGTCGGTCTCATAGCGATATTTGTTTTCCTCATAGAAAGCCTTGTTGTCGGCAGGCGTGACGACCACTGTCGAATCCGGGATTTTGTTATAGCGCAAAGCTATGACATCGGCAGAGGCCTTCATGTTCTTGTTCTGATAGTATTTCTCAGCCAAAGCGGTGGGAAGGAAATAGGAAGCCTTCACCAAATTGTCGAACTTGGTCGACAAACGGTTTTCCTTGACGGCTTTCTCGAAGTCAATCCAACGGTCGTAGTATTCGGCCGGAAGTTGGTCGAGGTTTTGGAGGTAGTTCAACACGTTTTCCTTGCTGAAGTTGCCGTCAGCATCGCTGAAGCTCTGCACAATCCACTGGTGAGGGTTGTCGCCAGTCATTTGGTCATAAAGCTCCTCTGAAGTGATGCCGATGCCCGCAGCCTCGTATTCCTTGGTCATAAGGTTGTCTTTGATCATCTCTTCCAACGTGTTGTTGTAGACGCTGTAAGTTTCGGCTGAAGAAAGGTTGTTGCTGTTTGATTGAGCCCTTCTGCTTTCAAGATTCTTCTCCTTTAGCTGTTCAAAATCCCTGACGGAAATCTTGTCGCCATCGACTACCGCAACGACCGGTCCTGTGTTTCTGCCTTGACTTTGGAAAAGGTCTTGCAAGACGAATGCTAACAATGCAATGCCGATGATTGCGATCAACAATCCTGAATGTCTTCTGATTTTTTCAATTGCTGCCATAATACAAATACTCTATTTTTTAACTATTAAACTTCAATTTTGAGCGTGCAAATTTAGTAAAGATTTCAACTCAAGGAAAAAAATGTGCGATTTTTATTTTTCAAACCGCCTCATTTCATGCCTTAAAAACTATTTATCAATTGATTTTCAATTATTTGTCAATGATTTTCAATTCCACTTCATCCAATTTCATGTGGGATGCTTTCAGTATTTTGACCCTATATTTGCCGATGGTGAGCTCCTCTCCTTGCTCGGGAATGCTCTCACAATAGTGCAGCACCATGCCGGCAAGGGTCTCATAATCATCGCTCACAGGCAAGTCGAGCTTGTAGGTATCGTTCAGATAATCAATCTCCAAGCGGGCCGAAAAGACGAAAGTGTTGTCGTCAACCGTTTTTTCCACTTCGTCTTCCACATCGTATTCGTCGTCGATTTCGCCAAAAATCTCCTCCACCACGTCTTCCATCGTGACGATGCCCGCCGTACCGCCAAACTCATCCACGACAGCGGCCACCCCCTGGCGTTTCTGGATGAAATGCTTCAGCAAACGGTCGGCGGTGTAGGTTTCAGGGAAAAAGTCGATGCGGCGCACAAGGTCTTTCATTGTCACCAGGCGATGTTCGGCCATCACACGCACCACATCATTAAGGTGGACATAGCCCACAATATCATCGATGCTTTCGCCGATTACAATCAGCTTGGAATGTTTGGTTTCCTCGAAACGGGCTTTCACGGTTTCAATGTCGTCGGTCAATTTCACTGACTCAATCTCATTGCGCGGACCCATGCACTCACGAAGTTTCACCGAGCGAAATTCCATCACATTCTGGAACAACTGGATTTCCTGCTGCATGTCCTCGTCTGCCTCGGGCGTGTCGGCATATTCGGCAATGAAGTCGTTCAAGTCGACCGTGCTGAACTTGTATTCCTCGCTGTCCACTTTCAGGCGAAGCATATAACGAATAATGAACTCCGAAATGCCTGTATAAATGAGGATTAAAGGATAGAGCAGGCAATAGCAAAGGAAAGTGGGGAAGGCGAAAAACGAGAGGATAGCATTGGGATTAATGCGAAACAGCATCTTGGGCAAAAACTCGCCGACCAACAGCACAAGCAAAGTGGAAAGGATGGTTTTCACCAATAGAACCATGAAATCGTTGCTGAGCGAAATGGCCTGAAGCCAATGCACGACAGGCGCATCAAGCAGTTGCGACATGCTCATGCCGTAGATGATGAGCGCAATATTGTTGCCCAAAAGCAAGGAGGTGATGAATCGCGACTGGCTCTTGAAAAACAAACCGATAAGTTTGGCCGAAAACGTGTTTTTCGTCAGCTCCACCTCAAGTTGCAGACGATTAATGCTATTGAAGGCGATCTCCAAACCCGAGCAGAGCGCGGAGAAAAACAAAGTAACCGTAACGACAATCCAACTATCCATAGGTCATTTCTCCTCATCCACATCCAACAACGCGCTGCCTGAATACATGGTGTATTCCGAAAAATCCTCCTTGGCCACAAGGCTGTCGGCCTCGATTTGCTTGTCGGGTGCGACAATCTTCACATGCGAGCGGGTGTAAATCATCTTCAGCTCCTGATACCAAAAGAGTTTGTCGGAATACATGGTTTCCGCGCTGCCGAAATTCTTCACAACCACATTGCCTGCGGCCTCAATCCGACGGGCCTTGCCGAAACTCTTGCCATAGTCGGCATGTAATTCTGTGGTTTTCTTTCCCTTGTCGAACATGTAGACATCAAAGCCGAGCGGAAACTCCATGATGTCTGCCTCTGTTTCCATGCGTACCATGCGGGGCGTGTGGAGCTCAAGATTAATAATGCCGGAATCACTACGATAGAAAACAACGCTGTCGGCAATAATACCCGACAGCGTGTCGTCCGACCCCATCTCCATTACCACGGCATCGGGGTTTGAACACGAAAACAACATCACAGCCACAAAGGCTGTGATGTTGATAGTCAATCCTATTTTAAGCAAGTGCTTCAATTATCTCTTGGCTCTGATGGTGGTCGACTCACCAATCCAACCACCCACTTGGAAACTCTGTCCCTCGCTGTAGTCGTTGAAGAAGATGGTCTCCATCGACGGGAAGGCGGCGGTGTAGGCGCGAATCAGGCCGTTGGCTTTCTCGGAGCACGAGGGGTCGACTGCCTTGGCCTTGTTGCACTTGTCGACAGCAGCCCAATACACAGCCTTGCTTTCGATTTCGCCGCTGAACTGCTTGGAACTTTCGGCGTAAAGCATGGCGATGAGGAGGTAAGGCTCGCCATTGGTCGGGTCAACTTGGGCGGATCTTCTGAAGATGTCGCGGGCGCGCGAGAGGCTGCCCATGTTCTGGTAGCACATGCCCAAGTTGCGGTAGGCACGGTATCTGCGGTCGTTGTTCTCCGTCTTGGTGGCCTGCTCAAAGAAGGTGGCGGCATCGCTCCATTTCTTGTCCTTGAAGAACTTGATGCCCAAACTGTAGGAAGCCTCGGGGCTGGGTTCCAGCTCGTTCAGCTTGACAGCGGCGTCGAGGAAGAGCTTCGAATCGGTGCAGTCCTTCTTATCGAGGATGGTGGTGATGCGCTTGAGGAGTACCACATCGTCGGGCGTTTCAACCATCTTTGCACTGAACACCTTGATCAGGTCTTCGCAGGAAGCGTAGGGCTGGAACAGGTTGTCGAGGTTGCTCTTCACACCTTTATTAATATTAATGGACTTCTCAGCCTTTTCGATCTGCTTGTCGAAGCCTGACACGGCATCGGCATCGCCTGACGTCTCGGCATCAGCCTTGGCTTCTTCGAGTTGGGTCACATTCTCAGCCAACACCTTGATGTTGTCGTCGACCACTTCAGCAAGTTCCTGATACACATTGATGACAGTCATCTTCTCTGCCTTGTCGTTGTTCACCATGTCGATGGTGGCCTTGAAATAGGCATCGATGTAGGCACCTTGCAGTTGCGAAGGATCCAATTCGACGGCACTCTTCAGCACATTGTAGGCTTCCTCATAGCGGTTTTTGTTGTAAGTGTAGATGAGCAAGCCTTTTCTGCCCATGATGTTGGCTACTTGCGAAGTGCCCGTCTTCGGGTCAGTCGGGAAATACTTGGCTCTGTTGTCCATCATCATGCAGATGGTGTCGATGTAGGCATCCTTCTCCTTGGGGTTGGTGCGGATGAAGTACTCCATGATCTTCTCACCTCTTGTGTAGATAAGTTGGCTGGAGCGGGGGCAGTTGAGAAACACCTCTCTCCATGCCTTGACCATTTCCATGCTGATGGATTCGGGCGCGAACTTGCTCGCTTCCCACTGCTTGTAGGCCTCACCATAGATGGACAGGTTGGTGACGCAAGCCACACTGTCGGCTCCGTACTTCGATTCCTTTGCCTCTTGGGCCGAAACGCTCATTGCCATTCCAAACATGACGGCAATCAACACAAATCTTTTAGTTTTCATTTCTCTCTTATTTTAATTGTTTGACTTGTTTGTTCTCTATTCAAATATCGTTCCAAAACATTTGTTTCGCGAAATCATCTGTATTTCCTCTTCATAAACCAGTGCTCAAATACCGAAACACCCACGTTGGCCTTGATATAACGCTCCTGTATCAGTCCAGCCTCGCGTGTACCATATTGGCCAATCTCAACAGCCAAGTTGACCTTCGATAGGGTTTTGGGCAAAGGAAGCGACATGCCCGCCGTTAACCCCACCTTATTAATATTGTGCCCCTTGAGGTTGAGGAAGCCTCGCTCATAAAAGCCTCCAATGCGATAGGTCACACGGGTAAAATAGCCCGAAACCGAAGTGTACCGTGGCATGAACTCAGCACCAAGGCTCACCCTCCAAGAGTTCTGCAAAGTGTCGTTGACCCCCTGACGGGCAAATTTCGACCATTGCATCCAGTTGAAATCGGCACCCACACACCATTCCTTACCTTTTCGCAATGCAAAACCGCCACCAAAACCCTGTGGCATGGTCAACTTTGCCGGATACGTTGAGTTGAAAACCGAATCGATGATATATTCAAACTCGGTATCCACGTCCTCCTCAATGGACCTGACGAACAAGGTCTGGGAACCCCTCAAATTGACCTTCTGCGTATAGGTGAGGCCAACACCCAAATGAAGGTCATTGCCCAATGGGGTGTCAAAAAGCAAGCCATAGTCGAACATGAAGGACTTCACCATCAAGTCGACGCTACGGCGCGTGCCAATCATATAAAGCGAATCAGGGAAATAGAGTGTGGTTTCGCTCTGCGTGTCGCCAAACACAAAATAGCCATTCGCACCCAACGAGAAGTGATTGCCCAACTTGAAGGCTGTGCCCACAAAGGCTTGGTTCAATCCGCCAGTACCTTTGAAACGTGTGGTATAGTTACCCACCTCAGGATCATTCCCGCTGACAAGAATCTTGTAGCCCGAAGTGCTGTAAGGCTGCACGCCAAGAGCCAGCTTCCACCACGGAGTGAGGCCAAAGGCCATTGCGACATGGTCGAAAGAGGCATTGGCCGACTTTTCGGAAAGAGTGGATGTGCTGAACATGGAAGACTTGAAATAGAAACCAGCATCGAAAAGGAAAGCCAACGAGTCGATTTTGGCGTATGAAGCCGGATTACCGATATTAATCAAACCTTCGCCAAACATGCCATTGGCCACACCACCCATGCCCTTCAGCCTGACATTAGTCGATTTGTCTCTCACCTGCCCCACACCAAACAAGGAATAGGGAGAATCCACATCGGCTTGGGCGCATACATCAAAGCCCAATCCGACCAACAATGTGACTATTAGAAAGTTTCTCAACAATACAGTTCTCATAACCATTGTAAACTTAGGCAAACTCTTGCTACAACAATCCTTTCATTTAAGATGGATGGAGAGAAAGAGCGTGCAAATATCCGATTTTTTAACTCCATGAGCAAGTTTTTATTGTTTAAATTCAAATAAAAACTTTTCAAATCATTGAAAATCAGTATAAAACAATTTTTGAAACAAAAATTTCTCTTTTTTTGCACTTTTTTTCTTGTCAATTCAGAAAATTGTCGTAATTTTGCAGGCGCAAAAACGGAGGTACCGTAGCTCAGTTGGTAGAGCAGAGGACTGAAAATCCTCGTGTCACTGGTTCGATTCCCGTCGGTACCACCACCAAAAAGGCCGAACGATGTTCGGCTTTTTTGTTTATATTGCAGTCTCACCTCACATTATTACACAAAAAAAGCACCTCACTTCTGAGGTGCTTTTCGTTAATGGATTTCCTTTGCTTACGGAACCATGTAGTTGTCAACATTCAAAGTAAATCTCTTGAAGAGGTTGGGCTTAATCATGTTCACAACAGGTCTGGTGCTCGAAATCACAGCTTGAGTGTTGTCTGTAAAGTTGACAGTAGCTGTGAAACCACCGTACATTGCAAGGGGACGCAAGACAATGTAGAATGACTTGGGAGTGCTGTTAAGAGCAACACCTTCACCGCAATCGAGAGTAATGACATTACCCTTTTGGTCACCATCTACAAAGTAACCGGTAGCAGTTCTATAATCGTTCAAACGCTGCATATAAGTGGCGTTGTCAGGATTGTAGTTGTTGCAAAGCCAAAGCATTTCATTGGGATCAACTGCATCAATTTTCAAATGCACGTCACCTGCAATGTTGAAGAGATTGTCTTCAAACACAATGCTCTTAATGGCCTTGTTTGATTGATTGGTGGACAATTTGAATTCGACACCACCCATGATGTTTTGGAACTCAAAGTGTGCATCATCAACGGAAGTAGTCACTTCGTCTTTGGCAGCCATAGCCCATGTGCGCTCGGCGTAGACACTTTGACCATTGATTTCACGATAAGTTTGCTTATTCGCAATGTCAAAAATACCCATGTTGTTTTGCGACAAATAAGCATTGTTGACTCTCTGACCAGGATAGAAAGCAAAGAAAGCATCTGCTCTGGTCATGTGGTCGATGAGCGGACCGCTTTGATAGTCAAACTGAACATTCTGATAACCAGTGGAATTGGCGGTGTAAACACCATAATATGACCTCGGGCCACCAGCATAGTCGATGTTGTAGAGCATTACTTGATCACCTTCCTCAATAATGATGTGTCTGTCAGGGTCAACATAAGCTCTTTCGCCATCCGAAATCTCAATAGCTTGCGTTGTCGCAAAAATCGAATGGGCATTGTTCTCTTTTTTCTTGCATGAGGTGAAGGCCAAAGCCACCAAAGCCACAATGCAAGCACCTTTTAAAATCTTCTTCATCTTAATTGCTTTGTTTGAATTTTTAATGTAACTTCATGAATAATTACAGTTGACCAGGTTCTGTAATGACACTGCCATTGGTGTTTCCGTCAGCCATGAAGCTCTTGTTCACGTTGATTTGGATCATCTCAGCCTTGGGGGCTTCGTACATTTTGTTCATCTTTTTCATTTTTTTACTTTTTTTAGTTAGACTTATTTGTTAATTGTTTGAATGTTTTCATTCATAATTCGGCTGCAAAAATAATAATTATTTCAATGCGCGGTCAAAAAAATTCATTTTTTTTCAATATTTTTTTTCGACTGCTTCAAAAATCCGTTTTTCAGCGAGATTTTCATCTCCCTAAATGCCACTTGGGGAAACACGCGGGCACGGTAGTAGAAATCGACGAAAACGCCAATAAACGTATGTATCTTGTGGACATACTTATTTTTGGGCTGGCGTCGCTTAAACTGGTTGTTGCGTCTGAAATTGCCCACCTTCATTATGGTGACATACAGCTTTTGTGCTGTACGTCGGCAAGAGGCATCATAGAACGGCATTTCATCTTGGGGAAGTCCAAGATGCTCCACCATCAGGAAACCAAAAGCCTGCCAAGGCTTCATCAGGTGCATATCAGTGAACCATTGGCGCAGTTTGTTGAGGTCGAATTGTCCATTGTAGGCATGGAGCGTCATGGCCACATCACTGATTTGCCTCCAACCCACGCCAGAGGTCAGGAAATGGTGCCATGCATGGTAAAATGCAAAAAACACCATGAACTCCTTGGAGGGTATGGAGATGGTAGTGCCATCCAAGACAACATGTTGGGGAGCCTCATAAAGACCTTCGCACTCGATGGCAGCGTAGAAGGCTTTATCCTTATGGTCAAGCAAGTCAGCTGTAATACAGTGCATTTCCAAAATGAACTTGAGACTCCCCACGTTGTAGTCCAAGTTGTAATGGTTTCCTGTTTCCCATTCCATGCACCAGTGGTACATGTTCGGGATGGAGCGCATCAGTTCGCAAGATTGATGAAAGTCGTCAGGCCTGAAAAACAAGTCGACATCGCCCATCTGACGAAGATCAGGGTTGGGATAAAGCAAGGCCAAACCAAATCCTTTGAGCACCACAGGCTCGATGTTGTTCTCGCGCAGCTTCTTCAGCACCACACCCAACATCTGCTTCAGTTGCATCAAATGGAAGAAATGTCCACGCATTTCGTTCTTCATCTTTTCCATCAACTCAGGCGAGGGCTTGTTGGAACCAGTCATTTGCGAGGCCTTGTTGTAGACCAATATGTTATTGGCCTGATGCCGAGCCATTCCCATAACCCCTTTCCAGTCGATTTCTTCCGCAATGGAAACAGGCGTGTCCCAAAGGGCAGCCCGAAGCAAAGCGAAATAATGCTTTTCTACAGTAGACATCTCCATACCTTATTAATTAATTAGGTGCGCGATTCTTGTGACCTACTTATTAGTCCTCAATGATGTTGGCTTCTTTCCACGAATCCAACAATGCAGCCACATCTTTTTGGGCCACTTCAGGCGTGATGTCGTATTCTTCTTGCAAGAGATGCGCCAGTGTTTCAGCATCGAAATCCTTGCTTTCCACTGATTTCCATAGGAAAGCAGCAGATTCGTTCATCGAAATCATGCGGCTGAAGTCAACCGCATCCAATCCTTCGGCCACAAGGATAGACTCCTTGCCCAAGGAACGCAACGTATAACCTTTTCTTGTTCTCATACTATTTGGTTTTACTTTTGTTTGTCAAATATCTTATGCCATTTTCTGTCGATTTTCAGCAGGTATCTCCTGATGGGAAGCAACCTGCGCCATAGCTTGCCTTTGGTGGGCTTTCGATGACGGCCTTTCGGCGAAACGATTTCGACCACAGTGCCACACACTTCCGACCTATCACCCTGCTCAACACCTTGCAAATTGCCATCACCCATCAGCGTTACGCTGTTTCCTTCCACGGCGACCACACGGTGCATGACATACTTTCCACCGAATCGAGCCAAAACAATGTCGCCCACACGAATAACACTTTTCTTACGCAACACCACCGAATCCTTGTCGCCATGTATGAAAGGCAACATGCTCACACCTTTCGGTACCATCGTCACATCGCGCCCCTCAGAGAGCAGACGCGCCACTTCATTGAGCAGCACATCCTTGGGCAAAACCACTTTTTTTTCCATTACCGCTTATCGGTCACCGTGTTGTAACAAAGGAAGGCCGCTTCAGGATTAGGCAAGCAGTCCAACGAATAGCAAGGCACCAAAGAAACAATCTTCGCATTAGTGGCATGGTAGCCGTCCGCCATGTTCTTGATAAACCTATATCCCGAAAACGACACATAAATGGAAGCGTATGCCTCGGGCAGCGATTGCTGCTTGATTACATTCTTCTTGGCTTGATGCAGGTCAACTATTGCTCCCACAGGAACATCAAGATTGCGATAACAAGGTGTCTTGCCACTCCAAGGTGTGCCATAAACACGCACCACACCATCATCGCACACACGAAGCGCGGGATTGTCATCGTTCAGCAACTCACAGCCTTCAATATTTTTTATCCACAACTGGCTATGGGTACTCTTACCCGTTCCGCTCTTGCCTAAGAAAAGATAGCCCTTGCCTTTGTTCATTGTCACTGAAGCGTGTATGAGGAGCGTATTCTTTGAGGCAGTGGCAAACGAAAACATCATCATCATCACCGTATTGATGGAAAACTTCATACTTCCCAAAACGCGGAATTGCACCTTCGAGAAAGCCTTGTCTGAAATCATGCAAAGCCTTATCGGAGCCTCAAGCGTAGGAGCCACCTCAATCAACCAATTTCCTTCCCATTCGTACAATTCCGTTCTCGGCATTGCCACATGCTGATTTCCAATAACCACCAGCTGCTTGCTGGAAGTGTCGGGCATGTCCTCAATCAATTCCATTGTATAAAGACATCCATCACCATCATCAGTCAAAAAAGGCTCATAATTCTGCATTTCGTTCCATGCCGGATAATCATCGGGCATTACGATAGAGAACTTGTGACCTGCCACTTTATAAACTTTCTTCATTTGGACAAAAATTTGCGCAAAGATAGTTTTTTTATTGATATGAAAACCGCTTTCGGATAAAATAGGCCGAAAAAAAGCGTCAGCAACCAATTTTTAGTACCTTTGCCCGAAATTTTTGAATGTTATGGTAAAGGCTAAAAAACACCCTTTCTCCTTTTCAGATTCTCCTTCCAAAAAAGGGAAAGGACAACGGATATTGGCGGCATTGTTGGCGGGAGGACTGCTCACAGCCGCATGGCCCACATGGGGCATTGCGCCGCTGATTTTCATAGGGTTGGTTCCCCTGCTGCTGATGGAAGACCGCATTGCGCAAGGCGGAAACGGCAAACTGTTTTGGCTTTCGTTTCTCGCATTTCTCGTCTGGAACGTGGCCACCACCTGGTGGGTTTGGAACGCTACACCTGCCGCCATCGCAGCATGGGCGCTGAACGCAATCTTTATGACCATCGTGTTCAACATGTTCCACCTCACGAAGAAAAAAGTTTGTAACAACCCTTGGGGCAACTTTTTTCTCATCCCCTATTGGATGGCTTTTGAGATGCTCACCTATTGGTGGTCTATCAAATGGCCGTGGCTCAACTTGGGCAATTGTTTCTCCATCTGTCACAAGTGGGTGCAATGGTACGAATTTACTGGTGTGGCTGGCGGAACACTTTGGGTTCTGATTGTCAATATATTAATCACAAACATCTTCTTGTTCTTCAAGTCCAAGGCAATGAAACCTTTATTAATTAATATAGGTGTTGAGTTGGCTGTGCTCTTATTGCCCATTTTAATCAGCACACGCATGTACAAGGATTACGAAGACCAAGGTGAAGACACGGAAGTCATTGTCGTACAGCAGAATTGCGACCCGTGGAACGAACAATTTGACGAACAATTCTACGATCAGGTCATACAAAACAACATTAATCTGTCGTTGCCCTTGGTGACACCCAAGACGCGCTTTATCGTCAGCAGCGAATCGGCCATCCAGGAAGGCATTTGGCTGCATGAATTGGATCAGGTGCATGCATTGAAAACCTTGCATGCATATATGCAGCGTTTCCCGCAAGCAGCCTTTGTCATCGGAGGAACCACATACGAATGGGTGCCCCGTGGCATGGAAAACGACTTTGCAGCACGACCAATCGACAACATGAACCACTACTATTTCAGCCACAACTCGGCACTGCTCATCGACAGCATCAATGTGCAGCACCGTAACAAGTCTCAGCTCGTAGTGGGTGTGGAAGCCATTCCCGAATGGCTTGGTTTTTTGAAAAACTACAGCATCACTATGGGCATTGCCCGAGGCACCCTGAAAGGCGACACCGAGGCGAAGGTTTTGGCTTATGGCAAGCATAAAGCAGGCGTGGCCATCTGCTACGAGTCGGCTTTTGGCGAGTATGTCGGCCAATTCTGCAAGAAGGGCGCGGACCTGCTTTTCGTCATCACCAACGACGGCTGGTGGGGCGACACTCCGGGCTACCGACAGCATTTCGAGTTCTCGAAACTTCGCGCCATCGAAAACCGTCGCTCTGTGGCCCGTTCAGCCAACACCGGACGCTCCGGATTCATTAATCAGCGCGGCGACGTGCTGCAACAAACCCATTATTGGGTTCCAGATGCCATCAAGGCGACCTTGAAAGCCAACACGAAAATCACCTTCTATGCCAAACACGGCGACTACTTGAGCCGCATTGCGGTTTATCTTACTTTTGTGCTGCTCATCACCCTGATAGCCAAAACATTGTTGGGTATTGGCAAAACCAAGAAAACCTCTTCACGCAAGAAAAAGAAATGAGCGGCACTGATTGTCATCTTTCTTTAGGCCCTTTCCAAGGCATCACCGATGCGCCGTTTCGCAACGTGTTCAAGCGGCATTTTGGCGGCATCGACAAGTTCTATACGCCATTTTTCACAGGGATTCACAAAGAAGAACACGCGAAAAACCTGCAAGGCGAGGAAATCGACCCGAAATTCAATGATGTTGAAACTTTGACACCACAAATCCTCAGCACCGACGCGGAGGAGATTTTGCGCTTCGCCAAACAATGCAAACAACTGGGCTACAAGGAAATCAACCTTAATATGGGTTGCCCATTTCCACGAGTGGCCAACAAGAAACGGGGTTGCGGCCTCCTACCTTACCCTGACATGGTGGAAGCAATGTTTAAGCGGATTTTCGAAGAAATCGACATTAATTTCAGTGTGAAATGCCGCCTCGGTTATTTCAGCCCTGATGAGATTGAGGCCATTATCCCGATTTTCAACAAATTTCCGCTTAGTGAATTGATTATCCATCCGCGCATTGGAAAGCAATTGTACAAGGGCGAGGCTGATGTGGAGCGGTTCAAACGATTAATACCTTATATTAATGCGCCGTTGGTTTATAATGGGGATATTTTTTCTGTCAATGATTTTGGGCGCATCCGCAATGCGGTGCTGCCTATGAACCGATTTATGTTAGGGCGAGGATTGCTGACTAATCCGTTTTTGGCGGAAGAGATTCGGAGGGGCGCATGGAATGCGCCAGAACGGACGGAACGGCTGCACGCATACGTCATTGACCTTTATAAGGATAGGCTGCGCCATGCGGGAGGAAGCCCAAAGGTATTGGGACGAATGAAGGAACTATGGTCTTATCTGATGTATTCTTTTGAAGAGCCTCAGAATGTTTGGCGGAAAATCAAGAAGATTAATGCTTTGAGGGAATATGAGGATGCCGTGGAATATGTTTTTACGAACAGCAGAATCATCCTTACAGGAATTTAGGGCTTTACCTTCTTCGAAGGAATCAAACCCAAAAGATTCCTCATAATCCTTCCCGATAACCGATGGGCATACTTCTCAGTATACTGCTGTTGGACATATTGATAGCGCGAATATGTTTGATCTTTTTTACAGAAAAAATAAATCAATCTATCATGTTTGTTTCCCAAGCATCTTATATTAGGAACGACATCAAGAAAACCCTTAGTTTCATTTTGGACATAGTTGAGCATCGTTTCATCCATCTCAACTCTTGAAATCCACCGAAAAACCTTCTTCACCCAATACAGATAGTGATCATAGATTCCCTCAATGTTTTTGTATTTTTCTTGACCGACACGGTCTCTCAAACTATGAAGCCAGCCTACATAACCTACAATCTTATCTTGGCTTTTGCTTGAAGTGATAGAGTTTTCCCTTCTCCTATAATGGTATGTGATAGAATTAATTACATAATACTTCCTTTCAACACACGCCAAATCAAAAGAAAAAATAGAATCTTCATTTATCTTCCCAACTTCAAAAAACAATTGATTATCAAGAAGAAAATCTTTTCTGAACAACTTGTTCCATACAGCAACAGGCGTTTCACCTGAACTCTTCGATTTCAATCCGTTTTTATAAAATTCTCCCACAGGAGAAGAAACATATATATCCTTACCATTCTTTTCATAATGTCCTGCAACAAAATCATACCGTTCAAGGTCAAGAGGTTGAGTCAATCTTTCAATGCAATCATCTGAAATCCAATCATCGCTATCAAGAAAAAAAACATACTCACCATTTGCAACATCAATGCCAGTATTCCTCGCCGCTGAAACTCCTCGATTGTGTTCATGATGCACAACCTTAAAATCGATGGAGTCGGCATAAGCCTTGATGAGTTGTCCCGCGACCTCCATACTATTATCTGTGCCACAATCATCAATAAGGATACATTCCATTTCTCCTTTATAAGTTTGTCGCATTACTGATTGCAAACATTCCTCAATGTATAGTTCCACATTATAAACCGGGATGATTATTGATACTTTTGGAAGCATATTATATGATTCTTTGAATTATGCGGCAAAGATAACACTTTCCCTGTAATAAATGTATTATAAAATACATATATAATGAATATAAACATTATTTTCATATTTTTTTAGTATTTTTATATACTATAATTTGACAATATTTAGTGAATAGAAACATTATTTTCGTAGAAATAATGTAGATTCAAATATTATTCGTACCTTTGCGGCGAAAATCTAAAACGTCATGAAAGAATTGGAAGGCTTGGAAGAAATTATGCGAAGTCATCGCAACAGATTGGTCGCCGTGGGAACAAATTTCCACAGGAACCTCTATTACCACATCGACTGGGACGACCGCCTGATTGGCATCAAGGGGCCGCGCGGCTGCGGCAAGACCACCCTGCTGCTGCAACGCATCAAAGAAAACTTCGGCGACACGGGGCAAGCACTCTATATTTCGTTGGACAACCTTTGGTTCGCCTCAAACAGCCTGATTGACCTCGTGGACTACCACTACACGCACGGTGGAACGCACCTTTTCATCGACGAGGTACATCATCATCCCTATTGGCAAACCCTGCTGAAGAACATCTACGACGACTATCCACAAATGAACGTCGTCTATACAGGCTCGTCGATGCTGAGGATGGACCACAAGCAAGGTGACCTTTCGAGGCGACAGTTAGTGTATCACCTACCCGGGCTGTCGTTTCGCGAATATCTTGAATTTGAGGAACTTTACCGATGCGAACCGTTGGAATTGGAAGACATTTTGAAAAACCACGTCCGAATTGCCAACGACGTTTGTGCGAAAATCAAGGTGCTGCCCGCATTTGAGAAATATTTGAAGCAAGGCTACTATCCTTTCTACAAGGAAGTGAAAAAAGGCTATGACATGCGTTTGCAACAGGTTATCAATCAAGTGATTGAAAACGACTATCCAGCCATTGACGAGGTGTCGATGTCAACCATCCGAAAGACCAAGAAAATGCTGATGCTTTTGGCGGAAAAGGTGCCGCAAACGCCCGTGATGAGCGAACTTTACGCCGAGTTGGACACCGACCGCAACCAAGGCCTGAAAATGATGCACGCTTTGGAGCGCGGCGGCTTGCTCGGGCTGCTCTCAAGCGAGGCAAAAAGTTTCAAAGGGTTGGCACGCCCCGACAAGATTTTCCTGAACAACCCCAACCTGATGTATGCACTGGTGTCAAAGCCAGAAATCGGGACGGTGAGGGAGACTTTCTTCTTCAACCAACTCAGTCAAACACAAACTGTTACCTTCCCGAAAAAAGGCGACTTCCTCGTGAACAAGACCTACCTCTTCGAGGTGGGGGGCAAAAACAAGAGTTTTGACCAAATCAAGGACATTGAAAACAGTTTTTTGGCGATGGACGGGATCGAGGTCGGGCATCACAACAGAATTCCGCTTTGGGTGTTTGGGATGATGTATTAATCGAAAAAAGCCTCCCTTACGAGAGGCTTTTTTTCATTCATCCGTCAAAATCATTCAAACGAAGCAATTGCCTTCTTAATGATTTCGATGGCTTCGCGGAGCTCGGCCTCGGTGATGACCAAGGGCGGAGCGAAGCGGATGATGTGCTGGTGGGTGGGCTTGGCCAACAGGCCGAGGTCACGCATCTTGAGGCACACATCCCAAGCCTCTTTGCCATCTTTGGGTTTGATAATCACGGCGTTGAGCAAGCCCTTACCACGGACTTTCTCAATCATCGGGCTCTTGATCTTGCCGATTTCCTCGCGGAAAATCTTTCCGAGACGCTCGGCATTCTCCATCAGATGCTCTTCCTTGATAACCTCAAGGGCGGCGATGGAAACGCGGGCTGCAATCGGGTTGCCGCCGAAAGTGGAGCCGTGCTCACCTGGCTTGATGTTCAGCATGATGTCGTCGTCGGCCAAAACGCAGGACACCGGCACCACACCGCCACCGAGGGCCTTGCCCAAGATGAGGATGTCGGGGCGCACGCCTTCGTGGTCGCAAGCCAGCATCTTACCCGTACGGGCGATACCGCACTGCACCTCGTCGGCCATGAAGAGCACGTTGTGCTTCTTGCAGATGTCGTAGCACTTCTTCAGGTAGCCTTCATCGGGAACGTAAACGCCAGCCTCGCCTTGGATGGGTTCCAGCAGGAAACCAGCGATTTCGTTGCCTTCCTTCTCAAGCACTTTCTCAAGAGCATCGGGGTCATTGTATGGAATACGGATGAAACCGGGAGTCATGGGGCCGTAGTTGGCATAGCTCTCAGGGTCGTTACTCATGGTGATGATGGTGATGGTGCGGCCGTGGAAGTTGCCTTCGCAGCACACAATATTCACCTTGTCGTTCGGAATGCCTTTCTTGACGACACCCCAACGGCGGGCGAGCTTCAGGCCCGTTTCGTCGGCTTCGGCGCCCGAGTTCATGGGCAAAACTTTGTCGTAGCCAAAGTATTCGGTCACATATTTTTCCCACACGCCGAGTGCGTCGTTATAGAAGGCGCGGCTGCTGAGGGTGAGGCGCTCGGCCTGGTCGGTCAAGGCCTTCAGGATTTTCGGGTGGCAATGGCCTTGGTTGACAGCGGAATAGGCCGACAGGAAGTCGAAATACTCTTTTCCTTCGACGTCCCACACCTTGGCGCCCTTACCTTTGGCGAGGACGACCGGCAGCGGGTGATAATTGTGGGCCCCGTACTTGGCTTCGAGGTCCATGGCTTGTTGCGATGATGTGATTTTTTCGATCATGATTTATTATTTAAGGATTTGAAAATTAAAGATTCAAGATTACAGGGTGCAAAGGTAAGTTTTTTTTCAACCCTTTTCATTTTTAGCCTGATTTTTACGAATAATTTTGTAGGCCACAAGCAAAACCAAAGCTGTCAAAGCGATGGCGAGCAGCCCGAAAAAGGCCAAACGGTATTGGTTGCGCTGGGATTTTAGCATTTCCAACTCGTTATTTTGGGCTTCATAGCGTTGGAGAAGGTCTTCGGCGTCATACCGCAATGTGCGATTTTGCTCATAAACATCCGAGTTTTCACGCATCAGTGCAACATTATCTTCCTCGAAGCCTTCAATGATGGAGTAAAGGTCGTCGAAACGACCCAATCGGGCATAATCCATAGCCAAATGCTTGCTTATCAGGGGACGGATTACGGCAATGCCCGACGACTTTTCCATTTCAACATATCGCTCATAATACTGGAGCGACTTCGCCGCCTGACCCATTTGCGAATACAATACCATCAAACCGGCACAAGCCTCCATTTGGCCATATTGGTATTTCCGCTCCACAGACAAATCCAAGGCTTCGAGATACTTCGCCAAGGCAGCAGCATAATCGCCGCGATGAGCCAACACATTCGCTATGCCAACCATAGCTGAGGACTTGTCGTTGTTGACAAACATGTATGTTTCCCAACTTGACATGGGCTTCTCCGAGCAATCAATGGCCTTTTGATAATAATACAATGCCGAATCGTAATCGATGATGCTGCTTTCATAAATGGTTCCTAAATTCTTGAGTGCGAGAAACAAACGATAGTTATCCTCCTTTTCCTCAAACTTTGGAATGAGCCTCCAATACATGCGCCGAGCTTCGTCTGGCTGTCCCTTTTCGAGGAGAAGCGTGGCCAAATACGATTCCTCACGAAGTGCCCAAACCTCATCCTTGACCATTCGGAACAACCTGATTGACATCCTATAATAATCGGTGGCAGCCTCAAAATCATTCCGTTTATAGCAAATCAGGCCTAAATTTGCGTTCACGTAGGCACACGCAGAGGTGTCGTCATTCTGACGCGCCAGCTCCAAAGCATCCTCAAACATCAGAAATGCCGTATCAATGCTTCCCAAATCCATCTCGTAGAAAGCGATATTCCACAGCGACTCGAAAGCGTTTTTAGTGTCACCCAAAGCGGTAAATTGGCTATATGCCTTTTGCAAATACTGTTTCGCCAAGTCCAAATCGGTATGATAAGCATATTGAATACCCAAAACATAGTTGGCTTTCGCTTCCAAATCAGCCAAGCCCTGATTTTGAGCCTCTTTCATGGCTTTTTCTCCCCAATTAATGCAATCGTCAAATGAAATGGGGTAAAATTCCCATGTCAACTCGATCATAGTCAGCACTTTCTCTCGGCCTTCTTGGGTAGGCAAGATGTTTTCGAGGCTGTCCACGATGCGGGTGTCCATTTGTGCAAATGCAGCCGTGGCGAAAAGCAGGGAAAGCAATATGGCGAAGCCTCTGCGCATCATCAATTAACCCAAGAACATGTTGTAGCGTTGCTCGTCGAAAATGGTGGTGCTTTCGCCGTGGCCTGAGAAGACTTCCGTGTCGTCGGGCAGGCGGAAAAGCCGCTCTTTTATGCTCTCAATCAGTTGCCTGAAGTCGCCGCCAGCGAGGTCGGTGCGCCCAATGCTGCGATTGAAAAGCGCATCGCCGGTGAAGACCCAGCCCTCGATTTCGGCATAAAGACTGACGCTGCCTCGGGCATGGCCCGGCGTGCAAATCACCTCCAAAGTGCTCTCTCCCACTTTGATGATTTCGTTGTCTTTCAGGTCAATGTCGGGCAACGGAAACTCGCCATCAGGAGAAAGGCCAAGCCACGCGCCGTGGCGTTTGGCTTGAATGAAGTCAGGCTTTGTGTCGGGATGCGCCGCCACTGGGATGCCGTAACGCTTTTTCACGGCCTCATTGCCGATGATATGATCGACGTGGCCATGCGTGTTGATGGCCATCAGCGGCTTCAGTTGGTGGCTGTCGATGAAACCGAACAGGCGGTCTTCCTCGCCTTTGTTAGAGCAGCCCGGGTCGATGATGACACATTCCTTGGTGTCGTCGTAAAGGATGTAAGTGTTTTCCGAAAATGGATTGAAGATTAAAGATTCTAATTTAAGCATATTTCTGAATTTTGGGCAAAAATAGTAATAATTGCAAAACCTATTTCACACGGCCATAAGTTGTTCACCCAAATAATGCAACGTTTCCTTGATTTGTTGCATCCGTTGCGGACTGGGTTTCTTGATTCCATAGATATATTTCGACAACAGGCTCTTATTGACACCCATGCTGCGTGCCACTTCGGAAACATTGAGTTGTGGAAACTGCCTGAAAATGGCTGCCACTTCATTCATCATGTTAGGCTCTTCGGTATTGTAAAAACTCGAGATGTGAATATCCTCGTCAAGGCTTTCCCAACGCAAAGCCCTGCCATGAAGCACGATGGCAAAGTCATTCCTTTCTTCGTTGGAAGCTTCTTTCAACACCGGGAAAGCCTCCAACGGGCGACTGTATTCCTTATCTTGACTCGAAAGCATGAAAATCCTTCCGCTTTCAAACCAAACCTTTTTGATGGTTTCGTCGCCATGTTCTTCTAATCGTGATACTCGTTCCATGCTGCAATGATTTCATCTTTGTACATTTTCACCAATTTCAAGGCCCGTTTCACATCCTGAGCCTTCAAGCCATGATTGTAAACCAACTCAATTTCAGGCACAACGGCAATCTTCGCTTCGTCATCCCCTCTGACTACATGGACATGGATTGGGTCGTGGTCTTCCGAGAAAAAGAAGAAACAAAGCCCGAATATTTCAAATACTGTTGGCATATCAATATCTTTTTTACTCCGCAAAAATAGGGATAATTTTTTATCCCCGCAATGACAAACTATCATATTGAGCCAAGAATTTTCCATAATACTCCCAAAAATTGCCTATTTTTGTGGGCTTAATTGAGTGATAATGCCCTCGAAAAAGAAATACACGCTCCTGTTTTTGCTGCTCATGGCCTTGATGCCGATGGCTCATGCCCAGTTCTACAACGGCATGAACATGCCCTTTGGGAAGAACCGCGTGCAGTACAGCGACTTCCATTGGTCGTACTACATGAACGACAACTTCGACGTGTATTTTTACCAAGGCGGCAACGACCTCGCCAAATATGCGCAGGCCTACGCCAAAGAGCAGATTCCGCAACTCGAAACCCGCCTCAACAGCCGTTTCGGGAAGAAAATACAGTTCATCGTGTTCAACAGCAAGGGCGACTTCAAGCAAAGCAACATCAACCTTGAGGAAGAGGAAAACGGCAACACGGGCGGCATCACAAAAATCATCGGCTCGAAGGTGATTCTCTATTTCGACGGCGACTACACCCACTTCGAGGCGCAAATCCGCGAGGGCATCGCGAGCCTGCTGTTCAGCCAAGTGATGAACGGCATCTCGATTGGGTCGCAAATCAGGAGTTCGTACCGCTACAACATCCCAAAATGGTTCCAAGACGGCTTGGTGGCCTACATCGCCGGCAATTGGGACAGCCACAAAGAAGCCCAACTGCAACGCGGCATCACATCGGGCAACTACAAAAAAATCAACCATTTGCGCGACGAAGACGCATCGATTGCAGGCTACTCGTTCTGGAACTTCATCGACGAAAAATACGGCAGCAAGGCGTTCAACGACATTTTGACTTTGGCCGAGAACACCCAAAACGTCAGAAAGGCACTGCTTTATGTGACAGGCAAGGAATACAAGAACTTGGTCGAAGAATGGTATGCGTTCTACAAGGCTCGTTACGAGGCACTTATGAGCAGCCAACCTAACGACCTGATGAAGTTGAAATACAAGAAATACCGCACTTTCACGCAGCCTTCGATTAGTCCGAACGGAAAGCATATCGCCTACGTCAGCAACGATGAGGGCAAAATCAGGCTTTGGTTGGAGGATTTGCAAAGTGGCAAGCGGCAGCAACTTTTCAAGGCTGGCTACCATTCGGACGAGAACATCGACACCTCGTTTCCGCTCTTGGCTTGGCATCCCAACGGCGAGATTCTGTCGTTCATCCTTGAGGAAGAAGGCAAAATCCAACTCTACAACTTGGACATCAACAGCGGGAAGAAAGCCAGCACCTATCTGTTTGATTTCCAAAAGGTCAGTTCGTTTTCCTACGCCCATAAGAGCCGCAAAATCGTGCTCGCCGCAACGCGCATGGGCAAGCCCGACATTTACGTTTACAACCTGTTTTCCAATACTTTGGAGCAAATCACCAACGACTGGCACACCGACTTGAACCCCATTTTCACCTTCGACGACCGCCAAATCGTGTTCAGTTCCAATAGGCAAAACGACACGCTGAAATCCGACAAGGAAATCACATTCCAAAACAAGCAATTCGACCTTTACGCCTACGACTATATTAATAAAGGTGCGCTACTCCGCAACCTGACGCAGCAACGCTTCTCTAACAACCTCCTGCCCGAGCCGCTGAAGGACGGCAGCCTGCTCTACCTGAACGACACGAGCGGCTACTACAACCTCTACCAAATCCGTTTCGACAGTGCCATCAGCCACATCGACACGATTGTACACTACCGTTATTTCAGTAAAAAAGAGCAACTTACGGACTATTCCGCCAACATCATCGACTATAGTTACCAGCCCCGCGACCACAAAGTAGCCATGCTCATTGCCGACCAAAACGGCGAGAAATTCTACATGTCGCCCATCCTGCGCGGACACGAGCAAAGCCTCAGCCAACTGAGTCCCTACGCGCAAAAACGCCTTCTTACCGAATTGATTCAGAAGGAGAAAGATACAGTTGTTGAACCCATTTCAAAGCATAGGTTTTCAGCCAGTTACCGATATTCACGGCGTAAGAGGCAGAATAATAGCCTGTTGGGAAATGATTCGACTTTTGTGGTACCGCAGGATGCTGTACCTCCTAAGCCGCGCCCGAAAGACACCATACAACGCCCGAACAACTACTATGTGGAACTCTTCGCAGACCAACTGATGAGCCAAATCGACTTTTCGAGCATGAACTACAGTTACCAGCCCTTCACTGGCGGCAACGCCCCGATCTACCTCTATTCCGGCTTCAACATTTTCCTCGGAACCACCATGAAAGACCTCATGGAAGACTACAAAATCGACCTCGGCGTGAAACTGAACACCACCCTCGTCAACAATGAATACATGCTGCGTTTCAGCGACTTCAGCAAGCGTTTGGACAAGTCAATCACACTGCACCGCTTTGTGACCGACAACGCGACAAGTTATTACTACCGCACCTACACCAACGAGGCTTTCTACACGCTGAGTTATCCCTTCAGCGAAATCCTAAGTCTGCGAGGCACAGCCATTTACCGCAACGACCAGCGTGTCAACTTGTCCGTTGACGACTACAGCTTGGCCGACAAGGATGTCTTTGAGAACTGGGGCGGGCTGCGCGGCGAACTCGTCTACGACAACTCGAAGAAAATCGGGACCAACCTGCACGTGGGCGCACGGGGTAAAATCTTCGCCGAATACTATCAGAAAATCGCGAAAAACACCGCCAATATGGTGGTTCTGGGTTTCGACTACAGGCACTACACCCGCATCAGCCGCAACTTCATCTGGGCCAACCGCATTGCGGGCAGCACCTCCTTCGGGCAGCAGAAACTGATTTATTACATGGGCGGCGTAGACAACTGGATTTTTGCTTCATTCGACCAAGGCACCTCCGTCGACTATACGCAAAACTATGCCTATCAGACCCTTGCGACCAACCTGCGCGGCTTCAGGCAGAACATCCGCAACGGCAACAACTTTGTGGTTTTGAACAACGAACTGCGCTTCCCCGTGTTCAGTTACTTCATGGACCAGCCTATCAACATGAGATTCATCCGCGACTTCCAAATCGTGGCCTTCGGCGACCTTGGCACCGCTTGGACGGGCTGGAACCCCTATGCCCCGACCAACTCGCTCTACAACACTTACATTACCGACGGCAACTTGGACATCACCGTCACGGAGATGAAAGAACCTTTGGTGGGCGGCATCGGCGTGGGCTTGCGCACCACCATTTTCGGCTATTTCATACGCGGCGATGTGGCTTGGGGCATCGAGGAAGGACAGATTGCCAAAAAGCCTCGGTTCTATCTGTCGTTCAACCTTGATTTTTAAGCGAAACAAAGCGAGCTATCGAAATAAATGCTACTTTTGTAGGCTGAAAATGAATGAATTTAAGACCATGAAATACCCAATCGGCATACAGAGTTTTGAGAAAATCCGCACAGAAGGATTCGCCTACATCGACAAGACGACGCAAATCTATAATCTTGCCACCTACGGAACACATTACTTTCTTTCCCGTCCGCGCAGGTTCGGCAAGAGCCTGTTGCTTTCCACCATGAAGGCCTATTTCCAAGGCAAGAAGGAACTGTTTGACGGTTTGGCCATTGCGGAATTGGAGAAGGAATGGAAATCCTATCCCGTGCTGCATTTGGACTTGAACACCTCCAAATTCTCCACACCAGAGGCTCTCGCGGAACTGCTGCGCTATCACCTTGCCAATTGGGAAAAAGAGTTTGGCATCACAAAGGAGAGCGACGACATATCAGTCAGATTCCGCAATGCAATCACCCAAGCCGCGCTACGGTCGGAAAACAAGAAAGTGGTCATTCTCGTCGACGAGTACGACAAGCCGCTTTTGGAGGCCATCGGCAAGCCGGAGTTGCAAGAAGACTACCGCCAAACGCTGAAAGCCTTCTATTCCAACATCAAGAGTTGCGACGAATACATCCGCTTCGCCTTCCTTACAGGCGTGACCAAATTCTCTCACCTGAGCGTCTTCAGCGGACTGAACAACCTGATTGACATCTCCATGTTGCCACAATATGCTGAAATCTGCGGCATCAGCGAGGCCGAACTTCACCGCGATTTCGACGAAAGCGTGAACGATTTGGCCACGGCCAACAGCATGACAAAGGAACAATGTTACGCACGGCTGAAAAAAGAGTATGACGGCTACCATTTCTATCCCAACTCAGAGGGCATGTACAACCCTTTCAGCCTGCTCAACACCCTTGCGTTTGGCGTGTTCAAGCACTATTGGTTCGCCACAGGCACGCCAAGTTTCCTCGTGGAGGTATTGCAACGTGTCGATTATCCGCTCGACCGCCTCACTTCCGAAGATGTTGACGCCCAAACGTTGGACAGTGTCGACATGTTGTTCCGCGACCCCATTCCGCTGTTCTTCCAAAGCGGCTACCTCACCATCAAAGACTATAGCCCCGAGTTCAGAAGTTACCGCCTTGGCTTCCCGAATGAGGAAGTGGAGGAAGGCTTTGCGCAATTTATGACCGCTTACTATTACAACGGCTATATGGGCAGCAATTTCTCGGTGAGGAACTTTGTGCAAGAGGTGGAAAGGGGCGAAGTGGAAAGTTTCTTGAACCGCCTACAGGCTTTCTATGCCGATGGCGACTACCAACTGACGGGAAAACTGGAGGTCTATTTCCAAAACTCGCTGCTGATGCTGTTCAAGTTGATGGGTTTTTATGTGCAGGTGGAACGCCACACAAGCCGTGGCCGCATGGACGTGACCATCCAGACCCGCGACTACATCTACATCCTTGAACTGAAGGTGGACAAGACTGCCGACGAAGCCCTACAGCAGATTGAAGACAAGCAATACGCCGCCCCCTTCGCCGCCGACCCGCGCACTCTCTACAAGATTGGCGTGTGCTTCAGCAGCACGGATAGGGGCATTGCCGAATGGAAGATTGGGCCAAATTAGCCATGTCTTCGTCTGTGCCAGTATTTGCCTCAATTGACCTCATAGTAAACCTCGATGATATGCAGAAGGCGACCCTCAAAACGAAGGCCGCCTTCTGCATAAACTGTCGCTTGACCTTTGACAAGGCCAAAAACGGTGATTATTGTTGTATGATCACTCGTCTACTGGTAGTATGATCAGTAGGTCGGTAAAATCAACGCCGTTTATTACGAGACGGGTGAAAGCAGGGGGACCATAAGGATCATACCAGTGGTCTTGAAATATCTGTGCCACCCCTGGGCCATACCACTGGGTACATTCACAGGTTTCCTTGTTAAAGGTGACTTGGAAACCATTTTCATCCCAATTGTCTTCAATGTCCACGTATCCCTCTCCCCAGTTCTGCCTGAAGATCAACACGTTTTCGTCGTCTTCATCTATCATCAACGACCTGCCTATGTTGCCGTCTGAGCCAATATACCCTTCACCACTCTCCCACACAAACATGTCTTCTCCGTAGTCTCCCGTGTTATAGAAAGTGCAACTTTGGTTCGCTCCATACTGGTGATTAAAGTAAATAGTCACATAAGCGCCTTCTTCCCACGCCCTATCAAAGAAGACGTCGTTTATCGAAATGTTCTGCCTAATAAAGGTATTTGCGGCTAACGACGTAGGTGGTTCCATATCAAACTCGATTTCGCCATATTCAACAGTGGCTGTGCTAAGGTTGGTTCCAGGGAGCATGATGGCCCACATCGTGTTCCAGTTCTCTTCATAGAGGGTGATGCTGCCCTTATCGCTTTTAGGCCTGATGCCATTGGTCGGGTCACCGAAATCGATGGTGGCCATGTAAGGGACGTTGCCCACAGCAAGGGGTGGCATCGCCAAGGATTTCCTCGCGTTTGTCTGGATCTCCTGTGTAGTTGAAACACACCAAAGCGCACTTGTTCAACATAGTGCATTCATAGGTGGAGTTGGGTCCGGAATAGGTTGTGGTCGATTGGCCAAACGCCAAAACGGGAAGATTCATAGCCCCCCTGTCGTCACTACGCTGGTCGGAAATGTCAACGTCATAAGATGTTTGTCCATCTTGGATCGAAAGTTCATGGCCGCCGCCAATGAAATAGAAGTAAAGATATTCACCTTGTTCGGGTTCGGTGATTTCGCCGCCGAACATGCCTTCATAGTATGTCAAAGTGCCGAGATACTGCGAGCCGTTGCCGACATAGATTTTGTCGTAATCTTCATACACCCCGCCTCCCGTTTCGCCATAGACTTCGTAACGGTTGCCGCCGTTGCTGCCGTTAGCCTTCACGGAGATGTAAACCTTGTTGCCCACGGCATCGGGCGTGGCGGGAGTTTCCTGTTTCTTGCACTGGCTCAGTCCGAGCACCAATGCCAATGCCATGATAAATGTGCTAATATTCTTCATGATTGATGTCTTTTGTTTTTAGTTACTTCTGCGTCTTCTTACTTACCACTCGTGTCGTCGTTTATCGTAATGCCAGTCTTATATAATTCATTTGCGCCTAATGATGTAGGCAGTCCATCTACGTAATTACAACGGATTTCACCATTCTCAACAACGGCTTCGCCAAGGTTGGTTCCAGGGAGCATGATGGCCCACCTCGAGCCAATGTTCTCTCGATAGAGGGTGATGCTGCCATTATCGCTCCCTTCCTTAGGCTTGATGCCATTTTCCGTGTCAGTGAAATCGAAGGTGACCACGGTAGGGACGTTGCCCACAGCAATTACCGTGTTTGTTCCTGTGTAGTCGAAATGCACCAAAGCGCACTTGTTTATCAAAGTGCAGGAATAGGTGACGTTGGGTCCGGAATAGGGTGTGGTCGATTTGCCAAACGACACAACGGGAAGATTATAAAGCTGGTAGGAAAGGTTAAAGTCCCAAGATGTTAGTCCTGGTGCTTGTTGCCACGGAATTTCATAGCCGCCGCCAATGAAATAGAAGTAAAGATAGTTACCATTTCCGGGATTTGTGATACCGCCAGCGAACGCGCCTGTATTGTATGTCAAAAAGCCGAGACACTTCGTGCCGTTGCTGACATAGATTTTGTCGCCATTGCCATACACCAACGCTCCCGTATTGGGATAGAAGGCGTCACGGTCGCCGTCGTTAGCCTTCACGGAGATGTAAACTATTTCGCCCTCGGCATCGGGCGTGGCGGGCGTTTCCTGTTTCTTGCACTGGCTCAGTCCGAGCACCAATGCCAATGCCATGATAAATGTGCCAATTTTCTTCATGATGGATGTCTTTTGTTTTGATGTTGTTTTCATTGTTTTTTGTTGTTTTTTCTTTTCTTGAGCGCATAGCCCGCGCCAGCCGCAGCCATGATGAAGAGCCCGCTGCCTAAGGGCGCCTCAGGCGTGACATCCTCAAAGGTTCCGTTGTTGAGGTTGTAGCCATAATTTTCGCCGTCAAAAAACGTTTGGGAGTGGATGAAGTAGCCACCGCCACCAGTGCCTTGTCTAAGCAATCCGGCATTGGATTGTTCTGTCGGAACATTGGTGCCAAACAAGCCTCCTGGTCTGTCTTGGGCGTTTAAGGTTTTGGCCGGTAGCAACATAGCCGCCACCCCAAGGGAAAAATCAATATGTTCCTACAAATAAAAAACTACGCATAGAAACGGTTCTCCTTCATGTAGCGGAACGCCCTCTCCGGCACAAAATGCCGCACATCGCGGCCTTCCTTGATGCACTGGCGGATGAAGGTGGACGAAATCTCCAGAATCGGGGTTTTCAGGACGGTTACTGAAGGATAATCGGCAAGGTCGCCGCCGTCGTAGCCCTCGCGGGGGAAAACGAGGAGTTCGTAATTGTCGAGGATTTTCTGGTAGTCGCGCCAATGCTTGAAGTTTTGGAGGCTGTCCATGCCGCAGATGAAAACAAACTGGCAATCAGGGTATTGCTCCGAAAGCGTGTTCAAGGTGTTGATGGTGTAGGAAGGTCGGGGCAGGTGCATTTCAATGTCGCTGACGCGGAAACGCGGGTCGTCGGCCACGGCCAACTGCACCATTTTCAGACGCTCGTTGTCGTCGAGCAGTTCGGCTTTCTGCTTCAGCGGGTTTTGTGGCGTGACCACAAACCACAACTCATCCAAATCGGAGAACTCGACCAAATAGTTGGCCAACATCACATGGCCGTGATGGATGGGATTGAACGAACCAGAGTATATGCCGACTTTTTTCATATTGTTGTTATTAGCATGACCCTTCGGCCCTTCGACAGGCTCAGGGACCGAAGGCTCATAGACCTCACTTTATTATGCTTCGAGGAAGGCTTTCACCACTTCGAGGATTTCGCGCTTGGCGGTTTCCAAGTCGTCGTTGATGATGGTGCGGTCAAACTTGCCTTGTGCAAACTCCGTTTCCCACGCGGCCTTGGCAATGCGCTTCTCGATTTCCTCCATCGAATCGGTCTGCCGGTTGATTAATCTCTCGCGCAGCACTTCAATGGAAGGTGCCTGAATGAAGACGGAGAGGGCTTGGTCGCCATAGTGCTTTTTGATGTTCACGGCACCGCAAACGTCCACGTCGAAGGCCACATGCTTGCCGTCGAGTTGCATCTGTTCGACCACGGAGAGCAGGGTGCCGTAGCAGCGGCCCGGATAGACCTCTTCCCATTCGAGGAACTCGCCGTTGGCGACGCGCTGTTTGAAGTCGTCCATCGTCAGGAAATAGTATTCCTTGCCGTTCACCTCCTCGCCGCGTGGCGGGCGCGTGGTGGCCGAAACCGAAAAGGCCATCTCAGGGATTTGGCTCATCACATAATTGAGCAAGGTGGTCTTGCCTGAGCCCGATGGTGCGCTAAAGATTAGAAGTTTTCCTTTTTTCATAAAATATTACAAACCTGTTCCTTAATCTTCTCCAATTCATCCTTCATTTGGACGACCAATTTCTGGATGCTCACTTCGTTGGCTTTCGAGCCTAACGTGTTGATTTCGCGGCCCATTTCTTGCGCGATGAAGCCGAGTTTCTTGCCCGCTTGGTCGTCGTCGCAACTCTCGTTGAAGTAGTTGCAATGCTGGCGCAGACGCACTTTCTCCTCGGTAATGTCCAATTTCTCAAGGTAATAAATCAGTTCCTGCTCGAAGCGGTTCTCGTCGTATTGGCCCGAAGTGGTCAGTTCGGCGAGGTTCTTCGTGATGCGCTGCTTGATGACCTCGTGGCGACTTTTCTCGAAAGGTTCGACTTGTCCCAACAGATTGAGAATCAATTCAACGCGGTGCAACAAATCTTTCTTCAAAGTTTGTCCTTCCTGAATACGGAAGCCGTCAACGATGTCGAGGGCTTGGTCGAGGGTCTCCCCTACCTTGGCGATGAAAGCCTCGTCATAATTCTCAACCGGGATGTTGAAAATGCCCGGCATCTTAAACAACACGGAGGCCATGTCGGCAGTAGGCGGAATGTCGAGTTGAACAGAGATGGACTCAATCTGTTCCTTGTAGGCCTTCACAATGTCTTGGTCGATGTGGTAGGTTTGGGTCAAATCGGTGTCGGTGATGGTGATAACCGTATCGATTTTGCCGCGCTGCAACTTGGCGCCAATCCTATTGCGGAAGTCCAACTCGGCGGCACGCAATTCGTTGGGCAGTTTGACCTGCAAGTCCAACTGTTTGCTGTTCAACGTCTTGACTTCGACGGTGATTTTCTTTGCATTAAAAGTTTGCTCGGCTATACCATAGCCAGTCATGGAACGAATCATAAGAAAAGGTTTTTGATTAATCACTGCGTCACGAATCCCCACGGCTTACCAAAGAGATCCGACTGGGTGCGAGACGAGATGGTCACCGGCTTCACCAAATTCACACGCGAGGAAAACACGCCATAGCCGCCCTTGACATTGGTATAGTCAGGAACAGTTTGCGAGAAGCCCGACTGCATATTCACTTGGATGTAGTTATACAATTCTTCGCCACCGGCGGAAAGGAAAATCTGCATCGGATACTTTTGGGCAGGGTCGACAAAGCGGATGTGGCGCACCACATTGGGATGGTTGGGGTCAGTCACCGTGTCGCCACCGATGGCATCGGTCAACAGCCTAAACAGGACATTCTCGCCGTAGGTCATGTAGAAACTACCGTCCTCAATGCTCAAATCGTCTTTGCTCTTTGTGCCCACCGAATAAGACACCTGCTTCTCGACGAAAGGCCCGCCATTAATGGATTCCTCATAGTAAAACGCAATCTTCATGTCGTAAAACACCGCGTTCTCAGCCGCCTTGAACTTGATTTTACCTGTTTTGTCGCTCGGTTCGGCAGAAAAATTGAGTCCCGTGGCGATAATCCTGAAATCCTCGCCACCCACAATGTCCGTTTCGGAGGTGATGGTGTCGTTGCCTTTGTGGACATAAAGTTTATATTTATACTTGCTGCCGCTCGCGCTCACTTTGAGAGGCTCATTCGTCCAATACACCTTCTGGTCGGGCGAATAGAAAACGCCTTCCTGCTTGTTGTGAATGGTCATCGTATCAAGTTCGATGGTACGGCCTGTAGGATCATAATTGTTGCCGTAAACAGACTTGTATTCCACGATATAAGCCCTGAGTTTGCCCGGATAGTTGCAAGAATCAGCAATCAAGGCTACCTCGTTGGCATTGATGGGATGGTCGTTATTGCTTGAGAAAGCCCTGTTGATTCTCACAAAATTGGTGTCTTGGGAAGCGTCCAACAGGCCATAAATCACTGGAATGTCCTTGTAGTCGGCATAAAGGTCAACTCTGGTGGTGCAAGCACCGAAAAAGGCCACGCAAGCCAGCAGAGAGAAGTACAGAATGTGTTTTTTCATCGTATGAAATCGTTTGATTAGAAGAGGCAAAAATAGTGTTTTTTTAGAAAATAGCGCTTCACTTTGTCAGATTTGTTATTTTTGTACCCAAATTCAAACAAAAATCCTATGAAAAAATCAACTTTACTCGCATTGTTCTGCCTTTTGGCCACGATTGGCATGGCGCAGGTGGAATACGTTTACGACTTCAACAGCCTCACCGAAGGCTCGCAAAACCTCAACGGTCAGGACGGCTGGAAGACACATTACCAGACCGCGACTTCATCGCAAGACTTTGATGTTTCGTATGTTTGCGGCTCCGACATGGCCCCTGACGAGACTATGGCCATTTGGTATCCTTACGGCGGCTCAGGCGTTGGTCGCACGGCCACGCGCAAGGCTTCCGACAATTTCAACTTCAACTTCCAGAACGGCGGTATCATGGACCTTGAAATCGACATGAACCGCACTTGGTGGGGCTCGTTTTTCGGCGTGGGCTTCGATGCCGACGGCGACGGCCACATCCTGCCCGGCATGACCGACCCCGACGGCGGCGTGTATCTCTTCATCAAGAGCCAAGGCGACAGCGGCCATGCTCGTGTGCATCTGCCCGATGGCACTTCCGTTCCCTTCGACTACGAGGAAGGCGGCTGGACGCGCTACAAGATGTCTTTTGACTTCACAGCCTACGACGGCGCAGGCGCGGTGACGGTGTTCGTGAAGCCCGGTTGCGAGGGCGAATGGCTACAGATGGCAGGTTGCACCAATGTTTGCATGAACCTCACGCCCGGCAGCGGCGACAAGAACGACTACCAAGTGTGGGACGGCATTTTCTTCCACTCGCAAGGCGGCACGGGCGGCTTCGACAACCTCCTTGTACGCCAGCAGCCCGACGGCAACGCCCAACTCATCGAAATGGCCGACATCCCGAACCAATTGGTTTTCAACGATCCGATTACCTTGCAGGCAACGGCCTCTTCGGGACTGCCTGTTTCCTTTGAATTAATGGAAGGTCCCGCCACGATTAATGGCAACATTTTGACCTTGACGGGCGAGACAGGTATCGTGAAGCTGAAGGCCACCCAAGCCGGCAACGCCAACTGGCTACCCGCTCCCGATGTGGTGAAATCGTTTGAAGTGGTCGACCCTGATGACTACGAGCCTGAAGTGAAGATTCGTCGCCCGTATGAGGGAACGAAGGTTTATTTGAATGAAATTCAACCCGTTATGATTGTCGTTTCGGCCTACATTGAGCATCCTGAAGTCATCAAGTTCACCGAAATCACGGCGAGCGTTGATGGAGTGGACATCCCTTTAAAGACCGACTATCCCGACAACCCTGAAAACGGCTATTATTATGGGTTCTTCACCCCCTTGAGCTTCACCAACTATGGCTTGAGCGTCAGCGTGACCCAAAGCGGCGGGAAAACGACGACTTATCACACTAATTTTGAAGTGACCAACCAGATTGACAACCATTTGGACATCGTAACGATGAACGGCGACCTCGTTTGCACCCCGACGGTGCATAGCGCGAAAGGCGAATATGTGATGCCTACACATGTGGGCGCGTTCAGCGAGATTTTGGCCCACTACGACCACACTTGCGTGAACAACAATTGCGACCCCTACGACCGCGTTGGCGGTGTGAAGGTGCGCAACTATCGCGGCGAGTGGGTGGAACTGTTCCGCTACACCACTCCCTTCGGCGTGCAATGCGAGGATGATTTGGATGTGAGCGACTACACCTCCTTATTGCAAGGCTTGGTCGAGTTTGAATACTACATGGAGAGTTGGGGCGGCAGCGGCTACAACCCCACGCTGATTTTCAGTTTCACCAAAGGCACGCCCGCCTATCTCTATGCCGATGTGGATGAGATTTGGTTCGACATCTATGCTTTCGGCGACTACGCCAACCAGCAGCCCGTGCCCGTGGTGAACTATGAGTTTAGCGACAAGGCGCAAGCCGCCAAACTGAAAATCACGACGACAGGCCACAACTGGAGCAGCGGCACCAACAACTGCTACAACACGGGCAATGCCGCCGAGTTTTACGAAGCCACGCATCACATCCTTGTGAACGGGCAGAACAAGTACGACCAGCACCTGTGGCGCACCTGCACGCCCAATCCTGCTGGCTGCCAGCCGCAAAACGGCACTTGGACCTACAACCGCAGCGGATGGTGCCCAGGTAGCATCGGCCTCGTGTGGGACTATGACCTTACGGAATACCTCGCCGCCGGACAAGCCGAGTTGTTCTACCAATTCGACCCGACCTATCTCGACCTCTGCCATCCCAACCACCCCGACTGCATCGACGGCGTGACCTGCACCGAATGTGCCGCCCCCGACAACCCAGTGTTGCGCGTGGCGGGCAAGGTGGTCACCTTCAGCAACGACGAGAACCTATTGGTGGGCCTCCACGAAACACACGCCGAGCCAGCCTTCACCGCCGACATCTTCCCCAATCCCGCCAAGGGCCAATTCACCCTCCGCACCGATTACGACAAGGGGGCAGTCAGTGTGATGATGCTCAATATGCAGGGGCAAATGGTGATGTTCTTCACCGTGGAAGGCCAGCGCACCATCGACGTGAGCCGTCTGCCTGCTGGGGTTTATACTTTGCAGATGCTTGGCGGGAGCTTGGTGACGCGGAAATTGGTGGTGGAATGATTTCAATATTTGCAAAATCCAAACAATTTGCGTATTATTGTCCCATCTTCTTAATTTGAAAATTGAATCATGGCGAAAATCATTGTCAACGAAACCGAAATTACCATTTTGGAAATCAATGAGAAAGACTATATCTCGTTGACCGATATGGTGAAAGGCATAGAAAACGGATTGGCACTAATAGAAAAATGGTTGCGCAACAAGAACACCATCGAGTTTCTCGGCATTTGGGAAGAAATGTACAATCCCGATTTTAATTCCCCCGAATTCGAGGGAATTAAGAATGCCGCTGGATTGAACAGGTTCATACTTTCCGTAAAGCAGTGGATTGAAAAAACCCATGCAATAGGCATCATTGCTAAGGCCGGACGCTATGGCGGAACTTATGCACATAAAGACCTCGCTTTTGAATTTGCCTCGTGGGTCTCTCCCCAATTCAAGCTTTATTTGTTGAGAGAGTTTCAAAGGCTGAAAGAAGAAGAGCAAAAGCAACTTGGCTGGACGGCGAAACGCGAACTTTCAAAAATCAACTATCACATTCACACCGATGCCATCAAGCAAAACCTAATTCCCGCTGAATTATCACCAATTCAAACCAGCATCATCTATGCTAACGAAGCCGATGTCCTCAATGTCGCCTTGTTTGGAATAACCGCTAAACAGTGGCGTGAAGAACATCCCGACCTAAAAGGCAACATCCGTGACTATGCATCCATCAATCAACTCATTTGCTTATCGAACATGGAAAACCTCAATGCGGTTTTCATCAACAATGGTGTTCCACAATCTGAGAGATTGAAGGAACTGAACCGCATCGCCATTCAGCAAATGTTGGTTTTAGAAGAAATAGAAAACAGAAAACTCTTGAAATAAAAAATCATGAAAAAAGTAACCTTACTCCTCTCCATGATGGCCCTGTCCATCAGCTTGTTTGCCCAGACGACGGCAACTTGCGACTTCAACAATTACACTGAGAACGCCCCGCTCAACGGACAACACGGATGGGTGGCGCGACCCCACAGCGCGGGCGGCGGACAACTGAAGACCGAATATCTCGGTGGTGGCGGACAAACCACGCCCGACGAAACCATGGGTGCCTTCTTCGACAACGCCAACACCAACTTCGGCGAAGTAGCCACCCACAAATCAACGCCCGACTTTCCCTTCGACTTCTCGACGGGTGGCACCATCGAGGTGGAAATCGACATGTTCCGCAACTGGTGGGGCACCTGCTTCGGCATCGGCTACGACGCCAACGGCGACGGCGTTGTGCTGCCCCCAATGAGTTACGAGGCCACCTGCCCCAACCCCAACCTGAACGTGCAGGACGGCGGCATCTATTTCATCACCACGGGCATCGACCCACGCCCCAGTTTCGTCAACGGCATCGTGCTGCCCGACAACACCATGCCCGTCGATTTCGACTATCAAAACGAATACGGTACTTGGACGCGCTGGAAAATCATGATCGACCTTGAGGCCAACGGCGGCCAAGGCTCCGTCACCCTCTTTGCCGACCACGGCTGCACGGGCGAGTTTGAACCCGTGCCCGAAATCCAAGGCATTAATGCTGGACTCACCCCGGGCAGCGGTGACCGTTTCGACCCAGCTGCATGGGATGGCGTGTTCTTCCTCAGCAGTTCGCATGGCGGCTTCGACAATATCGTAGTGCGCCACACGCCCGCAGGATTGGCTTCGCAATTCATTGAGTTTGAAGCCATCCCCGACAAACTTGTCTTCGACGAGCCTTTTGGACTCAATGCCACGGCCACTTCGGGACTGCCAGTCAGTTTCGAGGTTTTGGAAGGTCCCGCCACGCTGAACGGCAACACCGTAACCCTAAGCGGCGAGGAAGGTACCGTGAAAATACGCGCCACACAAGGCGGCGACGGCACGCAATGGCAAGCCGCACCTGCCGTGAACCGCACCTTTGAGGTGGTCAACCCCGACAACTACACGCCTGAAATCACGATTCGCAGGCCTTACGAGGGGCTGAACGTCTACATGAGCGAACTGAAGCCTGTGATGTTGGTTTTGAGTGCCCACGTCGAGCATGGCAATGTCATCAAGTTTGAGGATGTGTCGTGCAGCATTGGTAGCCAGACCGTGAAATTGCAGACCGCCTATCCCGACGACCCCGACAACGGCTATTGGTACGGCCTCTGGGAACCTACTTCATTCGGTGACTTTAACATGACCGCAACCATCACGCAATCAGGAGGAAAAACGACTTCGGTGAGCAACCATTTCACCGTGACTAACACCTTCAACAATGTGGATGCCGTGGCCATGAACGGCGACCTTGTTGTGACGGCCTCGCAACAAACCGCACACGGCGAATATGCCCTGCCCTCGCATGTGGGCGCCTTCGCCACGATTAATGCCCACTATGACCACCGTTGCGTGAACAGCGATTGCGACCCATACGACCGCATCGGTTATGTGCGCGTGAAGAACTTCCGTGGCGAGTGGGTCGAGTTGTTCCGCTACTGCTCGCCCTTTGGCGTGGAATGTGACGACAACCTTGACGTGACCGACTACACCTCCATCCTGCAAGGCTTGGTGGAATTTGAGGTCTATTACCAAACTTGGGACGGCAGCGGCTATTGCCCGATTTTGACTTTCAACATGCAAAAAGGCACACCCGAATACCTCTACAGCGACGTGCAGCCCATCTGGTTCGGGGCTTACGATTTCGGCGATTATGCCAACCAGCAGCCCGTGCCTGAAATGGACTTCGAGTTTGCCGAAAACACCGCCGAAGCCCACCTGAAAATCATCACCACGGGCCACAATTGGAGCAGTGCCATCAGTGGCGGCTCGGCCTACAACACGGGCAACGCGGCGGAGTTTTACGAGGCCACGCACCATGTTTATGTGAACGGCAACCTCAAGTTCGACCAGCACCTGTGGCAAACTTGTACCCCAAATCCGGCAGGTTGCCAGCCCCAAAATGGCACATGGTCTTACAACCGCAGCGGATGGTGCCCTGGCAGCATCGGCATGGTGTGGGACTACGACCTGACGGAATACCTGCCCAACGGTGGCGCACATCTTTTCTATCAGTTCGACCCGACCTATATTGACTATTGTCACCCCAATTATCCCGACTGCCACGACGGACAGAACTCATGCCCCCACTGCTCCGACCCCGACAATCCAATTCTGCGCGTTTCGGGCATGGTGGTGAGCCGCTCCAACAGCGAAGGCACTTTGCTCGACATCAAGGAATATGTTGACTTTGAGAAAGACCCATTCACAGTGAGCATTTCGCCCAACCCAGTGAAAAGCCAAATGACCATCGCCACTGACTATAAGTTGGGCAAACTCAGTGTCCACATCATCAACGCGCAAGGCGTGGAAGTGCGCGGCTTTGTGATGGACAAACAAACGACTATCGATGTCAGCGACTTGCCGTCGGGCCTTTATTTCGTGAGTGTCATCGGCGGAAAAGTCGTGACGAAAAAAATCGTCATTGAATGATTCCTCGAATCCTATTAATCGAAAAAAGACCGCGAGTTTGCGGTCTTTTTTTCGTTATTGGAGATGATTGGGTCAGAACATGTAGCGTATGCCCAAACACAACCCCCATCCGAATCCAGCATAATTGCCAATGAAATTCCACATGGGCCGAAAATCCAACGAGAGTTGCAATGGGATGGGCAGTTCATAGTCGAGACCTACTTGGCCACCCAAAGAAACATTGAAATAGTTGCTTCCTTCCACAGATTGGAAAATACTCAACTGGGCGCCAGGGCCCACATACCAGCCAAGTCGGTCCACAATGTTCCAATGCCATTGGTAAATGCCAGTAAGGCTGAAATAACGGTAAGTGTTCCAAGTCGCGAAACCGTTGATACCAAGGTCAAGTTCGAGTCGGTTGGTGTTGCCTAACATTTTCTGCCATGAAACTTCGGCACCCGTACCAAAACGCACACCCAAGTTGTTCTGTGCATTGGCGGCAAAGGCCAAACCCATAACTGCCACCATGATTAGCAATACTTTCTTCATTTTTCTAAATTTTGATTGATAAATAATTGATTAATAATAGATTATTCTTCATACACCACATGCAAGAGTAAATCGCCCACCATACCCAAGGTTTCCTTGTCGATATGTTCAAGGTTGTCATTAATGGTATGCCACACCTCGGGGAAGCATCCGTTGCTGCTGCTCGGTTGCAAGTCGATGATGTCAATAGTGGGAATGCCCGCGATTTGGTTCATCGGAATGTGGTCGTCGCTGACCATTGCACCCATTTCGTTGGTGAAATAAGGCCGATAGCCTAAATCATACGCCTTGCGCCAAACCTTGTTGCTCACCCATGCGGCATAGCCTTGCGAATAGTATTCCTTCGGGAAGTTGGGGTTGCTGCCGCCCACCATGTCCAAAAGGATGCCATAATAGGCCTTGTAGCCGTAAACATGCGGCGCTTTCGACCAATGCTGCGAGCCTAATGCCCAATAATTGACACGGTCGTCATAAAACTTTTCGGCATCTTCTTGGTGCGGGCCATAGTCCTCAAGGTCGAACAAAACGATGTCAACTCCCAAGTTCTCTGGCAAAGGTTGTAACCTGAACTGACGGGCACATTCGAGCAACACACCCACACCGCTGGCTCCATCGTTGGCACCATCAATGGGCTTGCGCATGTTGGCTTCGTCCGCATCGTGGTCGGCAAATGGACGTGAGTCCCAATGGGCACAAAGCACAATGCGTTTCTTCGCCTCCGGATGGAACACCGCCACGATGTTCTTTCCATCGATACCGTTGCCGTTGAACAGTCGTGTCCTGAAATCTTGCACAATAATTGTGTCGGCGAAATCATACAATTTCTCAGTAAGCCATTCAGCACAATCGGCATGGGCCTGAGTTTCAGGCACACGCGGGCCGAATTGCGTTTGCTTGGCAACGAACTGATAGGCCGAGTCGGCATTGAACTGCGGAATGGCTACAGTTTTCCTGGGTTTTTCGGTAGGTGTGTTTGTTTTTTTAGGCTCCTTGTTGCCACAAGAAGCAACTATCAGCAACACGACGATGACGATGAAAGTCTTTTTCATTTGAATTGACAATTTGGCTGCAAAGGTACAAATTAATGGCTTATGTGGAATAAAAAAGGGCGACAACTTACGTCGTCGCCCTCTCATTTCTGAACTAAACCAAGCTAGTTCTCCAAGGCGCTACCCTTCAATGTCGTGTAGTTGATACGGAAGGCACCCACCTTACGAAGTTCTTGCTTCACGTCGGTGACGACACCCATACGGGTCTCTCTATGCACCTTCAAGGCGGTGGTCAACAGCGGGCGGTCGGCCTCACTGCGCGAGTCGCGCTCCTTTTGGATCCAGTCGGCGATGTCGGTCGTACGGGCGAAGGCATCGTCGAGTTGGATACGCGATTCGGTACCGAGTTTCGTATCACGCGGCGGGCCGATGTAGATGCTGCTCACCAATGCCTTGCGTTCCAGTTTCTGGATTTCCGAAGCCTTTGGCATTGCGGTTTTCACCTTCAGTTCCACGTCACGCATCGAAGTGGTGATCATGAAGAAGAATATCAACATGTAAACGATGTCGGGCAGTGAAGACGTGCTCACTTGCGGCACTTCCTTTTTCCCTTCTTTTCTGAATTTACCCATATCTCAATCCTCCTTTAGTTAGTTTTGTACTCAACAGGCTCAGCCTCACTGACACGCACGGGCACAGCCTCGTTGATGGCCTTGGTTTGATCTTCATTGAGTTGGTCAAGGTGCTTGTGGAATTTCTTCCAAGCCAATTCTTCCTTCATTTCGTTGAAGGCGCGTGCCAACTCATTCTGCACACTGATATACATAGCATACGAGGTACCACGGTCGTTCTGAAGCGAAATCACGCCCTTCGACATAAGCACATCGCCCACGAGGTCAAAGGTCTTGGTTTCCACTTCAGGAGCGGTTTCGTCGCCAGGTTTTGGGGTCATGAAGTCCTTGGCGAGGTCCTTCAGCATGGAGATGTCTGACGGGCGGCCATTGACCAGCAACCTATCGCTCTTGTTTACCATTACATTCATCACGTTCCTTTCCTTGACCTTCACGTCCTCGTCGTTTTGCTCGACGGGGGGAGGCAGACGACGGGTGATACCGTAGTCAACGTCCATCGAAGTCGTCATCAGGAAGAAACACAACAGCAAGAATGCTATGTCAGCCTGCGAACTTGAATTGATTTCCGGAGTTTTTCTTGCCATGATGAAATGTTTTACTTTTTAACTGCCTTGTACAATACGGAGAACAGGATGGAAAGAATAGCGACTACAAAAGTGACATAGAAGAAGTTAAGGCCGAGTTCGACCCAACCGTGCGTCTTGCCCGAATAGAGGGTTTCGCCAGCTTGATAGGGGATTTCGAAAGCACCTTTCGACATAATGTAGGCTACAACTGCAATAGCAGCAAATGCAATGATGGCAATCAGTAGTGTCTTACCATTCAGGCCTTTGACGCCAGCGGTGAAAACGACTGAAACCAATGCAATGACAATGCCAAGTACAATCAAGATGTAGCCCCAATTCAAGAGCATGTTGGTGCGGGCTTCGTCAGCCAGGCCAAGGTAGAAATACACTGCCAGAGCCACGGTAATCAAAGCCAACAGGCCAAATACCCATTTACCGATGTTTGAAAGCTTACTATTCATGATTGATACTGATTATTTGTGGTATTTTGCAAGGATGTCCATGAACGAGATGGAAGCGTCTTCCATGTCGTTGACGATGCTTTCGATTTTAGAAGCGATGAAGTTGAAGAAAATCTGAAGGATGATGGCTGCGATAAGACCGAACACGGTGGTCAACAGAGCGACCTTCATACCGGAAGCCACAACCGTCGGGCTCATGTCGCCGGCAGCGGCGATGTCGTCGAAGGCCTGGATCATACCGATAACAGTACCCATAAATCCGAACATAGGAGCCAAGCTGATGCAGAGGCCGATCCAACTCAGGCCGCTTTCGAGCTTGCCACCAGCAACGGAACCGTAGGAAACGATGGATTTCTCAACCTCATCTAACGATTGGCCGTCCTGATAACGGATAAGACCTTGGGTGAAGATGCTGGCCACGGGGCCACGGGTGTCTTTGCAAAGCTTCTTGGCACCTTCAACGTCGCCACTCTTCATCTTGGCTTCGATGCCAGCCAAAAGTTTCTTGGAATTGGCAGTGGCCAAAGTCAGATAAATGATTCTCTCAATGGAGATGGCCATACCGATAAGGAGGATGACCAACACGATGCCCATGAAGCCAGGGCCGCCATCGATGAACTGTTTCTTGATGGATTCGCGGAAAGTGACAGGAGCGGCCTCGTTTTGGACGGGGGCTGCTTGTTCGACGGTCTCCACAGGAGCGGGAGTCTGTTCAGGAGCAACGGTCTGCTCCGTTTGCTCGGTTTGCGCTTGCTCTTCTTGAGCAACGACGAGATTGCTGACGCCAAAGGTGAAAAGGCCAGCAACCATGAGGAAAGCAATTAATTTTTTCATAGTTGAGTTTAAATGTTTGATTATTACTTTGTTGAATTACTTTGTTCTGATGAAACAATCATTACTTTTCTGCGGAGAGAGCGGGATTCGAACCCGCGGTACCCTTTTGGAGTACACACACTTTCCAGGCGTGCTCCTTAAACCACTCGGACATCTCTCCAGTGCTTGCCAAACCCCTCAACCTTATCTGAAATCGTTGCCAAAAGTACAACATTTTTTGATTGACAAAGCAAAAATATTTGATTTTTTATTGCATTAAATACTCAATTGCTTGAATCATAGCGTCAAACGGTCATTTCGCCACGGATGGAAATTTGCAGGATTTCGATAATTCGAGCCTTCGTAAGTCCTTCACCGATGAGATACATGAGTTTGGCAACGGCGGCCTCAGTGGTCATGTCGTAGCCGCTGATGACCCCGATGCGGGCCATGTCGAGGCTGGTTTCGTAGCGTCCCATCTCCACCGAACCGGCTTTGCATTGGGTGATGTTGAGTATGATAAGCCCTCCCTCGATGGCCTCCTTGAGCGCATTGAGGAACCATCCTTCGGTGGTGGCGTTGCCCGACCCGAAGGTTTCCAGCACCAACGCTTTCATGTTGGGGGTCTTCATCACATGGCGCACGAAGTCCTCTGAAATGCCCGGGAAGAGTTTCAAGATGCCCACGTTGCGGTCCATCTTTGTGTGTACCTTCAGTTTCTTGAAATTGGGCTTCAGGATTCGTTCCTTATTATATTTAATGTGTATGCCCACGTCGGCGAGGTTGGGATAGTTCGACGAGATGAAAGCATTGAAGTTTTCCGCATTGAACTTGGTGGCGCGGTTGCCGCGTAGCAGTTGGTTCTGGAAAAAGATGCTCACTTCGGGCACAATGGGCGTGTCGTCGTCCTTGGCGGCGGCAATCTCAACGGCTGCGAGGAAGTTTTCGCGACCATCGCTGCGTACCATGCCCATCGGCAGTTGCGAGCCGGTCAACACGACGGGCTTGTTGAGGTTTTCAAGCATGAAACTGAGGGCAGAGGCGGTGTAGGCCATAGTATCAGAGCCGTGCAGCACCACAAAACCATCGTAATGCTCATATTCTTCCCCGATTTTGGTCGCGAGGCGAATCCAAAAGTCGGGCGACATATTCGACGAGTCAATGAGCGGGTCAAAACTATAGAAATCAATCTGATAGCCGAAATTCTTCAGCACGGGCAGATGGACATAGATGTTGTCGAAATCGAAAGGCACCAAGGCTCCAGTCTTGGAGTCTTGCATCATGCCGATGGTGCCGCCCGTATAAAGCACCAATATGGAAATCTCTTCGTTGCTTTGCATGACAAACGTTTTTTTGCGGCGGCAAAAGTAAGGCTTTTTTTGGCTTGCACTACAAAATGCGTTATTTTTGCGGCATGAAAACCATCGCCCGCATCCACACCGATTTTCCGACCAAGTTTGGCATTCCACGCCAAAGCGGTATCATCCCCTCGTTGATAGGCCGCATCGTGTTTGAACCCGACTACCGCAACGCCGAGGCGGTGCGTGGATTGGAGGATTTTTCGCACATTTGGCTGCTTTGGGAGTTCTCGCAGGCCGTGCGCGACACATGGTCGCCGACGGTGCGTCCGCCGCGTTTGGGGGGCAATGTGCGCAAGGGTGTTTTCGCCACGCGCTCACCCTTCCGACCTAATCCCATCGGGCTTTCGTCGGTGCGCTTGGAAAGCATCGAAATTGACCCGAAACTTGGCCCCGTGCTTTATGTTTCGGGCGCGGATTTGATGGACGGCACCCCGATTTACGACATCAAGCCCTACATCGCCTACACCGACAGCCACCCCGATGCCGTCAGCGGATTTGCCTCAAAACCAACAGAATATCTTTTGGAAGTGGATTTTTCGGAGGCTTTGCTCGAAAAAGTTGACCCTGAGCAGCGCGAAAGCCTCATCGAAGTGCTTGCCCACGACCCGCGTCCGCAATATCACGCCGACCCTGAAAGGGTTTACGGTATGGAATTTGGCGGGATGGAGGTGAAGTTCAAGGTGAATAATGATTTGCTTACCGTTTTGGAAATCAACTGATTCCTTTATCGATACGACTGTCCCTTCACTGCTGGCTTGAGATAGGCCGGACGGAAGGAAATGTCCAAACACCTCACCCTTACAGAGGAAGTCGAGGGATTGTAAACGAAAATCTTGGTTTGCCCGGCCTCGCGGAAAGTGGAGTCAAGGGGCAGGGCGAAAGTGGCGAAATCCCACTGCCCAATGCTTTGAAGTTGCGGAGCAATATCATAATAGGTGCTGACTTTGCCTTGTTCCCCGTTTTTCTCGATGACAAGTTGGGCATCGTTCAAAGTGTCGGGCTGGAACATCTCAATGGCAATGTTCACCATTCCCCAATCGGGTTGAAGACTATCAGCAGGCAAGATAAGCGTCTGACTGTAAGGCCTTTCAACATTCAATACATCTTCCGAACCTTCGAAGCAATAATGTCCAGCCTCATATTGCAACAAACCAAAATCTTGATAATCATTCGGATAATGCTTTCGTAATGCTTGCGCGACATGTCGGGCAATGATGCCTCGACCCTCGCCATAGTAATGCTCCGTAGTCCAGTCTTGGTCAATGAAATTCACATCACGAACCAAGTCCAAATTGTCCACAACCGTTACATCTCCCTGTGTGTCATAGCGTTGCATCAGATAGTCACGATTCCGTTTCATCAGGAACAGCAAATCCTTGCCTACCAGTTCGTTGGCTTTGTCTACGTTTTCGGCCATCAGATTGAAGACCAAATGCCAACCCCTTTCGCGGCACAAGTCGACAATGGCATCAAAGTCCTTGATGCGCGGGTTGTCGTCACGGATTTGGAAGGCGTAACTCTTGATGTAATGGCAGGCCAATTCGGTAAGTTGCTGGTCGCGTTGGCCGTCGAAGCCATGCCAGCCGCCCCAAGCCATCGCCGAATCCCATTGGTGAGCGTTGGTCCACTCGAAATCGTATGGGAAATCAAGCGGGTCTTTTTTCCAATGCTTCTGTGTAATCGCATCCCATTCCTCCTCACTGCGAATCGGGTAAGCCTTGAAAGCCAGCAAGAAACGGTTCACCAATGGTGGATAGTCCTGCAAAAGCACGATTTGTTTCCGAAGCGCCGTTTCGAGGCGGGAGTAAATCCAACCGGCATCGAAAGAACGGAGGTTCATGGTCACTATCACGGTTTCAACAGGGGCGTCCTCCGGCAACTGTTTCAGCATATAATAATAAGTTTGCGCATGTGATGCGCTTTTGGTCATGTCGCCCAAGCGCACGGTCGGGAAGTAGGCCGAAACCATTGCGCTGATTTTCTTATGGTCGCTTTCAGCAAAGCCGTATGTGTTGTTCGACGACTCGCCCAAATAAACCACTTGACAACTGTCGGCCACCACCTGACGAGGCAACTCAATAATGTCGGAATGTTCCAACAAGTCCTTCTCGAAGAACCACTTGCTGTAAATCCAATTCATTGCCACAAGCAGCACTGCAACGATTCCTATGCGTATCAACAACTTCTTCATGGTCAGAACTGGAAATAGATGAACGGGAAACTATTGACACTCGAACACGCGATGATGAGGAAAATGAGCAAGGCATAAATCAACCATCTGACAATCATCGGTTTGCCTTCGCACCACGCATCGAAGCGGGTGTTGAACAACAGCAAGTCGGAGAGGATGAACAGGGCGAGATAGAGCCAAACTTCCGGCTTGATAGCCAAACTTTGTCCACCGCCGAAATTACTGACTGCCGCCGCAAAAATGTCGCGCATGTTGGCGAAATCGGTGGCACGGAACATCACCCAAAACAGCGTGACCAACACGAAAGTCTTGGCGATGCGAAGCGCGTCAAGGCTGATACTCAGCCACTTGGAGTTTGGTTCCTTGTAAGGGAATCGGTTGCGCAAGGCCTTTTCAACGATGTGCAACAAACCATGTGCGAAGCCCCAAAACAGGAATGTCCATGCTGCGCCGTGCCAAATGCCGCTCAACACGAAGACAACCAAAATATTAAACGCCCATCGTCCAAACTTCACCCGACTGCCGCCCAACGGGAAATACACATAGTCGCGGAACCAAGTGGAAAGCGAGATGTGCCAACGGTGCCAAAACTCGGCGATGTTTTTGGCCAAATAAGGCGTGCGGAAGTTGTCGCTGATGTCGAAACCCATCAGTTTGGCACTGCCAAGGGCGATAGTGGAATAGCCGAAAAAGTCGCAGTAGATCTGGAAACTGTAGAACGCCATTGCCAACATCACGCTCCATGAATTATACTCCGCTGGATTGGCGTACACCTCATCGACATACGCGCCCAAATGGTCGGCCACCACCATCTTAATAAACAGTCCGAACAGGATGAGTCTCATGCCTTTGGAGATGTTCTCGTAGCGGAAATCCTTGTGCTCGTGCAGTTGGCGCAAAAGGTTGCCCGGTCGCTCAATCGGGCCGGTGACCAATTGCGGGAAAAACATCACATAGAGCGAATAATAACCGAAGTGTCGTTCCGCCTTTTGGTGGCCGCGATACACCTCGATCACATAACTCATGCTCTGGAACGTGTGGAACGACAAACCGATGGGGAGGATGATGTTCACCGAAGTGCGCACATCCAACCCCAACTTTTGGCAAAGCCACACGAAATTGTCGTTAATGAAGCCTAAATACTTGAAAATGAACAGCACCAGCAAGGTTGAAACCACGCTGATGACGAGGAAAGTCTTCTTCTTTTTGGGTTCGTCGGCATGTTTTTCCATCAAAATGCCCGCCGAATAGTCGATGATGATGGTGACGAGCAAAATGAGGATGTACTTGGGCACAAACCACATGTAGAACACGCAACTTGCGGCCAGCAGCATCAGCCAACGCGCCTTTTGTGGCAGCAGGTAAAACAGCAGCACCACAATGGGCAGAAAGATGACGAACTCTATGGAGTTGAAGACCATAAAAACCTCAGTATCAGGTTACTTGATTTTCTTTACAGCGGTCTGCAAAATCTTGTCGCCTTGGTTCCTGTCGTAGACATAGACCACCACGTAGCACTCATCGGCATTGTAATCGGCATTGATTTCAGTGTTATAGCTGAAAGAGAAAGTATCGTCGGAATCCACATGATGGTCTTCGAAAGACTCGCCGTATGCCCCATTGAGCGTACCACGGAACACATTATGGAACACATATTCCTTATCGTTGCCACCCGGAATGATTTGCCAGCCCACAATGTTGTCTTCTACCAAACATGCAGTGATGAAGAAATGCCCATCCAAGTCAGTCAATGACACGGCTTGAATATTCACTTGCAATTGACGAGAGGTTGGGTCAAACTGGCGACTTATCACAATCTCAAACGATTGTTCTTCGTCCAAAGCGGTCACCACCGGGGTGTCGATTTGCTCCACTTTGAGCGAGTTGCCATCGGTCAAGGCCACATGGTCAACGGTGAACAAAGGGTTGGAATCGTGATTGTTGTACCATTCAGTGCCCTCATCAGTGAGGAAATTGGGGAACTGACCCATAGGTTGTGCCAAGAAACCAGCGTGAACGCTCATAATGAAGATGTGGTCTTCGTCCAATTGATGCTGAAGGTTGTGGGCATATTCGGCGGCGGCAGGGCAATTGACGCAACGCGCACCCGTGAAGTCCTTGATAAGCACCATCTTGCCTGTAGGCTCCACATCGCCGCCTTCCACGATGACCATCACCGTATAGGCTGCCGTCGTGCCATTTTGGGCCGTCACGGTATAGGTCACGGGGTTGGTGAAGTCTTGGGCCACACCGGAAGCAGGTTCCACCGTGGCACCTTCCGACACTTCAATGGTGGGCACCAATTGCGTGACATCGGTTTCGGCAGGAAGCACGAAAGAAATCCTACGAGCAACTTCGTCGATTATGCCATCTTCATCCAACGCATCGAAGCGGAACGAAAGGATGCTTTTTTCGTTGTCGGCATCGTGAACTATTGCCTCCACCATATACTGCGCCGTGGCACCGCTCATGGCGGTGACGGTGTAATAAACAGGGTTGGTAAAGTCTTGAGTCACGCCCGATTTAGGCTCGATGGTGGCGTAGTTTGAAATGATAATGGTCGGCGTCAGATGGGTCACATCCGTTCCTGCAGGGAAATCCAACCTCACCATCTTGTTATCCTCGTCAACAGTGCCATAAACACTGTCCACTTTAAATTCCAAAATAAATCTCTCGTCTTCAGCACCTTGGATATAAGGTTCCTTCTCGACATCGCAGGCGTTCAGGAACAACATCGTGGCTATCAACGCCATACCTATTCTAAATAATCTTTTCATAGTTCCAATCGTTTAGGTTTAAACATCAATTAAAAACTCGTTGAAACGGTCAGCGAAACGCCGCTTGAGGCGGGTACCGTGCGGCACACACCACCCACGCAAACCACACCCTCGCTTTGGCGACCAGCACTCAGCATGACGCGCGTGGCTTCATGGATATAGGTGATTGTACCCGTGAAGTAATGGTCGCGGTATTCCTCAACGGGGTTGCCGTAGTTCCACTTGTCGGCAATGGAGAACGACCAGTGAGGGGTGATGGAGTATTCCAGCAAAGCGAAAGCCCAATCGCCGCGCTTCTGGAAGTCCTTCTTCTCGCTTTCCTCCACCTCGTAGCCTTTGTGGACTTCGTTTTCCCAAAGTCCTTGAAGTTCAAGGCGAAGGCTCTGTTTCTTGTTGATTTTATAGGTCACGTCAAGGAAACCTATGTTGGCCTTCACCACAGGTGAGCCAGCGTGTCCTTCGATGGTTTCGATGTCGTAATACAAGTTGATGTATTGCGCCGTGACGTGCCAATCCTTGTTGATTTTCTTGTCAATTTCAAAGTTGATGTCGCGGAAGAAACGGTGGTCGCTGATGGCGAAAAACTTGGAAGTGTAGCCCAAGGTGCCCGACTCGTTCAAGGCCATCGCATTGCCATACTTGACGGAATCGCGGACGATGTCGTTCACTTGGCTCATGTTGAAAGTGAGTTTCGTGCCATATTTTCCGCCAAGTGCAGTGCCTTTCGGGATGGTGTAGTTCACCTGCAATTGGGCTGCCATCTCGCCGTTGGGCTGCGTCGAATAGGTGTACATTGACGGCAGGCTATGCGTGTGTGTATAATTAATAGGTGGAATGAAGTTGATGTCGAGGTCGTTTTGCTTGCCCGTGTACATCGACTTAAAACTCATGTTGTCGATGCGTTTCACCTGCAAAACGGCACCGAAGCCCTTCTGGGAATAACTCAGCGAAGCCATCAAGGCTTGGCCTTCCTTGTAGATGAAATTGTTGATGGCCGACGGGTCGTTGATTTTGTAGGCATACTCGGTACTGAAGGCAAAATTGCCATAGCCCAAGTTGATGCGTGCAGCAGCGGCACCCACGTTTTCAGGGATGTTGTAGAACATGCTTTGGTTGACCTGCTTCTTGCTGACGAAACTCCCTCCGATGCTCATTTTGAACTTGGAATCGTTGAGTGCTGTGATGCTTTGGTTCAAGTCCCATTCTGCATCCACGCCACGCACGATGCCACGATAGTCGTCGGTGGCAAAATTGCGCTCCAAATAAGGTGCCCAAAAATAGCGTTGGCGGCCATACACGCCCTTTAAGGTTACGCCTTTTGCGGGACGCAGCACCACACGAGCGCCGCGCAGGGCATTATCCATGCCCAACGACCACTCCTCATAGGAGCGGAACACAAGGCCACTGCCGAATTGGTCGTAGATGTCGCCCACAGTCATGCCGATGAAACCGTTGTCGTAGGTGGCAAAGAAATTGGCCAATCCTACGCCGTTCAGTTCTTTTCGGAAACCGTTCATTTCAGGCAAAAACGCCTCGAAACGGATGCCTGCCGAGAAATTGCCGTTGACATAATTCACTTTTCCGAAGCCGTTGATACCCAACTTCTTACCCTTGAGGTCGGTGATGCCGATACCCTCATCGAGCATGTAATATTGCGCATCGGTCTGGAAACTGCCGCTCACTTGGCTGTTTTCAAGCAACGACTGAGCACCCGCCTTGAAACTTGCCGTCAAAGCGAGTGCGAGTAGAACGAATATATATTTTCGCATAACTTCCTGATTTACTTTTTCTTCTTTGCGATTTTCAGAATCTCTTCGTAAAGTTCGTCTTCGGCGCCTTCGAAGTAGCCAGTGTGTTGATAGACGATTTTGCCGTTGCCATCAATCAGGAAAGTGTGGGGCGGATTGCTCACGTTCATTGCGCGTTTGAGGTCGCTGTTCACGTCCAAAAGCACCTCAAATTCCCAGCCCTTGCCTTCCACGGTGGGCTTCACTTTGGCGGTCGAGCGCGAGTCGTCGATGCTGACCGAGTAAATCTTCACGCCGGTTTCGTCCTGCCAATCTTGATACACGTCGTTCAGGGCGTTGTGTTCCTTGATGCAGGGACCGCACCAAGTGGCCCAAAACGTGATGACGATGGGTTTGCCGTTGTTCGACAGTTTTGAAATGTTCACATCTTTGCCGTTCAGGTCCTTCAAGGTGACATTCGGCAGGTCCGATTTCGATTGCGCATGAAGACCCGTGAAAACCAAGGCCATCAGCACCAGTGTCATAAGTTTTTTCATTTTGCTTGTTGATTTAATGATTTAATATTCAATGATTTCAAGATTTCAAATTTCAAGATTTTCGGCTGCAACACTGTGACAGTCCTACACCTCATACTTCTTACCTCCTAACTCTCCTCAATCTGGCAATACACCTCCAGTAACTTGCAATACCGCTCCGCCCTGATGCTCACCTTTTTGACGATGTTCGGAATCAGGACACATTCGCCTTGCTTTACAAAAACCGCGCCATTTTCCCAAACCAACGAAAAAATTCCTTCCGTGCAGAGCAAAATCACGAAAGAATCGAGATTGCTGTAGTCCTTTTCCATCTCGCCCTGAAGTTGGAGCAAGTTGGTCACAAAATACTGGCAATCAACGACGGGAACGGTCTTGTTCATCACATCTTGCACCTCGATTTTGTACTGGTCGGGGATGGCAAAATCAATGGCCTCAACGGATTGCGGAATGTGAAGTTCGCGGCTCATGCCCGCCTCATTGATGCGGTCCCAATCGTAAATGCGGTAGGTAGTGTCGCTTGTCTGCTGGATTTCGGCCACCATAATATCAGGGCCAAGGGCATGAACACGCCCCGCAGGGATGAAAAAGACATCGCCCGCTTCGACCTTTTCATAGTTCAACACATCACGCAAAGTATTGTTCTTCATCACTTTGACATAATCCATCCGAGTCATTTCGCGATTGAAACCCATCACGAGTTCGGCATCCTTGTCGGCATGCATCACATACCACATTTCGGTTTTTCCATTGCCTATGCCACGTTTTTCAGCCAATTCGTCATCAGGATGCACCTGCACCGAAAGCCAGTCGTTGGCATCAATAATCTTCAACAGCAACGGGAATTGTTCGCCATATTTGTCGAATACGCTTTCCCCGACCAAGTCGCCCATGAAAGTCTCTACCAAGTCATTGATTTCGTCGCCCTCAAAGTCGCCGTTGGCCACTTCGCTCTGCTCGTCCCAAAGGCCAGAAAGCAGCCACACCTCGCCGCAATTCGGCAGCGAACCAAAGTCCAGCCCAAGTTGCTCCTTGATTTTGCGCCCGCCCCAGATTTTGTCCTTGAAAATGGGCTTGAATTTAAGTGGATAAAGTACCGTTTGCATTTTTCCTAAAAATTCGGGGCAAAGATAAAACTTTTATTTCATCGACACCCAATCAGATTCGTCAAATCAATAAATTCCTGCACCGAAAGTTGCTCGGGTCGCTTGTTGAAGACCTCGTTTTCGATGATTTCGGGCCTGAGCATCGGGCGTAGTGAGTTGCGCATCGTCTTGCGGCGTTGGTTGAAGGCCTGCTTCACAATGCTCACAAACAATTTCTCGTCGCAGCCCAAATCGGTGACGGCATTGCGCCGCATTTTGATAACGGCAGATTTTACCTTCGGTGGTGGGTTGAAAACATTCTCGTTAACGGTGAAAAGATAATCGATGTCGTACCAAGCCTGCATTAGCACGCTTAGAATACCATAAGTCTTGCTGCCTTCCTTGGCGGCCATGCGCTCGGCCATTTCCTTCTGCACCATACCCACAACTTCAACGACTTGCTCCTTGTATTTCAACACTTGGAAGAAAATCTGGCTGCTGATATTGTATGGGAAATTCCCAATGACGGCCATGTTTTGTTTCCCGAACTGACTGAGGTCGGTACGAAGGAAGTCGCCCTCAATCAGACGCTCACCGAGCATAGGGAAATGCTTCTCCAAATAGGCGATGGACTCCTTGTCGATTTCGATGACGTGGAACTTGTCGAGGACGTTTTGCACCAAATATTGGGTCAAAACGCCCGTGCCGGCACCTACCTCGATGACGCTTTCCATGTCGGGCGACAACTGCTCAACAATGCGTTGGGCGATATTCTGGTCAATCAAAAAATGCTGGCCTAAGGCTTTCTTGGGTCGAACTTCGTGCATGGTTTTACGTTTTTTTTGCAGGGGTTTACACCGCCTGCCTATTGTGCTGTCGTCCCTTCGGGACTGGATTACAACTTCCTATAGTTTTTCTTCGCTTGCGCGGTATAAATGCTCGTTGGGTATTCGTCAATCAGCTTCTCGTAATGTTGCTTGGCCAATTCCTTGTTTTTCAAATGGCTTTGCTCAATTAATGCGGCGTGCATCAGGGCGGCATCGGCCATGTAGCTGTCGGGATATTGCTCCACAATTTGCAAATACAACTGTTCGGCGGTCTCAAACTCCTTCCGCTTTTCGGCAATCTCGCCTTTGCGGAACAGCGCATGTGGCTTGCTGACCTCGTTTCCGTTAGCGATAATCACGTCAAGCAAGGTGATGGCTTCGTCTTCTCGCTGCTGGTAAATCCTATAATCAACACGAGCCAAACGGTTGAGTTCCATGCCTGTAGAGTCCGTTTCAAGATTGTCCTTTATGACCAACGAGAGCGTCATGGCATCGTTGGCGATGAGTTTCGAGGTGGCGGCTTTCAGCACCTTCAACTGGCTCTCGGCCCACTCGTATTCGCCGATGAAATAGCGTAGTTGGGCGTTCTTGAAACGGGCTTCGTGGCCAAGCGGCTCTTCCTTCATGCTCTTGTCGACCTGACTGTATAACAAGGTGGCTTCCCAAACCTCGTCTTCGTGCAGATAAATGTCGGCCAATTTCAATTTGAGTTCGGCCTTGTCTTGCTTGCCCCCAACTTGTTCCACCGCTTTCGTCAGCAAAGAAACAGCCTCGTCCGTCTGGTTGAGTTGATAGGCCATGATGTCGGCCTGAATCAAGGTGAGTCTTGTCAAGTCGTTGGAATTGATGTCGTTATAGGCATCGTTAATGCGCTTCGACAAACGCTCGTATGCTTTCGTATCGGTGTTGTTCTCTGCCTTCAGCCTCAAATAGTCGGCCTTAATGGTTCCCGTCAATGCTTGCCCATAAAACGGACCGCTTTTGCCCTTGTCCAAAATATAGTCATAGCCTTGCTTCGCAATGTCGAATTGCTTGTTGTTCAGGCAAATGCCAGCCAAATTATTGATTTGGGCGTCTTGGTCGTGGGTCTTGCGGTCGATGCTCTGGCATTGGGCGAGGGCAATGTCATAATCCTCCTGTTGCAAGGCAAACCAAACCAAAAGTTGGGCATACTCCAAATTGTCAGGTTTGTCTTGTGTTTGCCGTAGCAGGGCAATGCGCAACTCGTCCGAAATGCTGTTGTTTACATCGTAGAACATCATGGTTTGCAGGCGGTTACGGATATTGTTGTATTGACCGGGATGGGCTTCCAACTCCAAAAAATAGTACCTGAACGCCTCTTGATAGTTGGCCGATGACTGGTTGAGATAGGCTTGGTCCATGTAGAAGGTTTCCTTGCCGTCCAAAAGGGTGTTTCCTTTCTCCAAAACACTCATAGCCATATCGTTAAGTCCACGATTTTGGAAAGCATAACTGATGCTGCGAATGATGCCGGCATTGGCAGGCAAGTCTTTCATGATTTCGTTGAACTGCCTTTTGGCCTTGTCGGACTTGCCTTGCAAAGTGTAGACATAATCGAGGTCGGCAACAGCCTTGTAATAAGTCGGGTTTTTCTTCGCCATCGACTTGAGTTCTTTCTCAGCCCTGTCGTAATCCTTCAGGTTAAGCAGACATTCTATAAATTGTTGGAAATAACCCGTTTGTCCCGATTTTTCATAGAGTTTCGCGTAAAGGTCGCGGGCTTTTTCGTAGTCTTGATCGCGGTAATATTGTGTGGCCAATTGGTCATCAATCTGAATCTGCTCCTTCTGCCGCGCATCGAGTTTTTTCCCCTTGGGCGGCATGTCGACTTGCCCGCTCGCCGAAAGGACGAAGGCGACATTAATCAAAAGAACGAAAATCCAGCGGTGTTTCATGGCGGGTTATTTTTGTTTCTTCAGGGCTTTAAGGTTCTCTTGGCAGGTGCTAAAACGGTCTTGGAAATAGCGTACTTGGTTGCCTAACCTTTCCACATATTTCGTTTCGTCGTCGATATAAACCGTTATTAATGAATCGGATGGATAATGGATTTCGGCATCGGCACGGAGGCGGTCGAGTTGGCGCAGGGTGGAGTCCATCTCGGCCTGCATCGCAGGTTTGGTGATGCGGAATTGCTCAATGTAGGCCTGCACAAGCCGCAAAGTCTCGAAGGATTTGTCCACTTGTTCGGGGCTTTGGAATTGCAACATCGAGTCGCATGCCTTGAAATCCTTTTGAAGGATTACAAACTCCTTGTTTTCAATGCTTTGCAAAGTTTTCGCGTCGGCTTGCACCTGCTTTTTCAGGTCATCGATCCTCTCGATATTGGTCTTGGGTGCATTGTGGCAGCCGCCCAAGGCTAAAACTATGGCCACCAAGCCGCCAACGAGCATTGTTTTTGTCATTAATCTCAGATTCATGGAATCGGTTGTTGTTGATTAGAGCGCAAAAATACAAAAATCCCGACTATCGCAATGATGGCCGGGATTAGTTTTATGTTGCGAAATGCTTATTCGGTGACTTGACCTTCGACGGGGAGGATGGAGACGAAAGACTTGCCTTCTCTCTTCTTCCTGAACTCGACGATGCCATCACATAAAGCATATAACGTGTGGTCTCTGCCCATGCCGACATTCTTGCCGGGATAGTGCTTCGTGCCGCGCTGACGCACGATGATGTTGCCAGCAATGGCGGCTTGTCCACCGAAAAGTTTCACTCCGAGTCGCTTACTCGCTGACTCACGACCGTTCTCAGAACTACCTACACCTTTTTTGTGTGCCATATCTCTTTAGTTTTTTCGGGTTTTTATTCAGTGATGTTCTCAATTTGAATCTGGCTCAGATACTGACGGTGACCGTTAGACTTCTGATAGCCTTTTCTTCTCTTCTTCTTGAAAACGATGATCTTGTTGCCCTTGCAGTGCTGCAACACAGTGGCTTCGACATTGGCGCCGGCTACCGTCGGGGCTCCCACTTTCGTCGAACCTTCGTTTCCGATTAATAATACCTTGTCGAAAGAAACCTTGCTTCCTTCTTCTTCGTGCAGTCTGTTGACGAAAATCTGTTGTCCCTTCGTCACTTTGAACTGTTGTCCTGCGATTTCTACTATTGCGTACATTTCTCGATATCTTTTAATTAGATACTGACTCTCTATTTTTTCGGACTGCAAAAATACAACTTTTTTCAATCGGTCAAGATTTTCTTTTCGTTTTTCTCAACTTTTTTCTTCACTTTCTGGATTTTTTAAACATATATTTTTCATTATCAGCATTTTGCAATATCTTCAAAATCGTCCGAATTGGATTCTAAACACCTCTACCCCACCCATTTTTCAATACTTTTGGACGGCGTTTTACAAAATTGCGTACCTTTGCCGTCGGTTTTGTCCGCCGCATTAATGACATTAATTGCAATGAACGAAAGCGAACTGAGCATTTTGGTCGAAAAGATGAAGGCTGGCGACAGGGAATCGTTCAACCAGATTTTCCGCCGCTACTACACGCCTTTGGTGCGCTTTTGCATCCGTTTTGTCGGCGACCAAGACGAAGCCGCCGAAATCGTTCAGGACCTGTTCGTCAAGTTGTGGACGGGCCGCCAAAAACTGTCCATTTCCTCCTCGCTCGATTCCTACCTGATGAGCGCGGTGCGCAATTCGGCACTCACCTATATTAATAAAGAACGCGCCCACGCCGAAGCCCACTTGCGGATTTACAGCAACGAAACAGACGAAGCCGACCCTTCGGAAACGCTGCAATCCAACAATTTGGAATCGTCCTACCAAAAAATCCTGTCCGACATGCCCCCGAAACGCCGTGAAGTATTCCTCGCCAGCCGTTTCGACGGACTGAAATACGCCGAAATCGCAACGAAATTGGGGCTTTCGCAAAAGACCGTTGAAGCCCACATGAGCGCGGCCATCAAGCAACTCAGGGAAGGGCTAAAGGATTATATTTGAGTGACTTAAGAAAAACTTCAAAATATTTCAAAAACGACTAAGGGTAAAAGAGAAGTTGTTAGTCTTATTGATGTAAACGAAATAAGAATGAACTCGGTAAGCGAAAAATATGATGCATTAATCAAGAGTTACCTTGACGGGCAATGCTCGCAGGAGGAGGCTCTTGAACTGCTTTCGTGGATAGCCGAGTCGGACGAAAACCGAACTTATTTCGAATCGTTCAAGGAAGTTTGGCATCTCACCGATTTCGCCCTGCCTGAAGTTTTGGATGTGGACGCTGCACTTGATGCGGTCAACACCAAGATTGAGTTTTTGGAGGAGGAAACCCAAGTGGTTCAGATGCCGTGGTTGCGTAGGAATTACAAGTATGTTTCGGGCATTGCGGCTTCTGTCGTGGTGGCTTTGTTCATGGGCTTCCTCGTATCGCGGTCGAACCCAATGGTCACTTTGGCCTCCAACGATTGGGATTCCGAGACGGCCTACACGCTCCCTGACGGCACTTCGATTACCTTCAACGGCGTTTCGGAAATCAGCCACCCGAAGCATTTCGCCAAGGGAGAGCGTGCCATTAATTTCGAAGGCAAGGCCTATTTCGATGTCGTGAAAGACGAGAGCAAGCCCTTCGTGATCCATTGCGGCAGCATGGATGTTGAGGTGTTGGGCACTTCATTCCTTTTGGACGCCGACAAAAACGACAATCGTTACTTGCTCGACCTTTACACAGGCAAGGTGCGCATGACCGCTTTCGACCAGAAAGGCCGCGAGTTGTCGCAAATAGAAATCAATCCGGGCGAGCGCGGAGTGCTGAATGTTACCGAAGGCACATTGAAAGCGATGACCTACCCCGAAGTAAAGGAAGAAGAACTGCTGAACGACCGCGTTCTTGACTTCAACAACGTCAGCCTTTCAACGATTGTAGAAACCTTGGAATACATCTACCAAGTCAAGATTGACCTTGACGAATCATGCGCTTCCAAGAAACTCACTGCCCGTTTCACCGACGAAGATTCCGTTGATGAGGTGATTGAAACCATCGCCGCCGTGTTCGACTTCACAGTGACCAAGACGGACGGGGTTTATAGGATTCGCTGAGGGTTTCCATTTTCAAAATGTGATTTTATGACAAAAATGAGTGGACACTCAGTTTTTTGTCGTAAATTAGCCGCCTCTTTTGTACCCTAATGGAAATGAAGCGACTAACTCAAAATATACTTATCCTCTTGCTCTTGGTGTTCTCGCAACACGCTTTCTCACAGTCATTTAACCCACTGATTTCGTTCTCGGTCGAGTCGTGCGGCCTTGATGAGGCGTTGGAAAAACTCTTTGCCGAATACGAGTTGAACGTGGCTTTCAGCAAGGCTGAAATGAGCAAAATCCGCATTGAAAGTTATTCTTGTTCCTACAAGTCGGTTGAGGAAGTGCTGACCGACCTGCTGAAAGGCACCGACTATGGTTTCAAGAAAATCGGGAAACAATATGTGATTCGAAAAAAGCAGTTGCTTGAGCCGATAGTTGAAACAGTTGAAGAAGAAAAGCCTGACAATCAAGTTATTGTAGTTCCAAAAGAAAAAGAGAAAGAGGAACACAAGATAGACACGGTTGTGGTTTCGACCCGAACTTCCGATACCATCAAGATTTATGACACACTGCAAATCATCCGCTCGGTAATGCGCTACGACACGGTGATTGAGGTGCGCCACGAGGTGCGGACAGATACGGTTTACACCGTGAAATACAAGGGTTTGGAAATCCATTGGCCCCAATTCCGCGACAACGGCTGGTTCATCGCGCCTTCGGTGGCATTGGGTTCGGCGCAGTTCAGGCACGAGGGCGGTTTACCGCAACTTGAAAACGGTTCAGTCGAAGTGCTTCCAAGTCTTGCCTACAGTTTGGGGATTGATGGCGGCTACAAACACAATCGCCTGAGTGTGGGCATGAACCTGTCCTATCGTTCTATTCGCTATCGCTTCTTGTTGAAAAAGACTGATTTTCAAGGTGATTACTATGTAAACGACACCCTCGACACCTATTATGTGGTTCACGAAACCGACACGGCCTACCATTACATCCTCGATTCCACTTACATTCCGTTGACCACGACCCATTACGCCTATCGCGATGTCAATCGACTTGATTATCTGAATGTTGGCCTCTTCGCGACTTTCGATTTCATCAAGACGGAAGCGTTCAGGGCGTTTGTCAAGGCGGGGGCTTCGGTTGATGTTTTGGTCAACTATTCGGGTTCGCTCAATGCCCCTGAATCGCCTTATCATGCGCCGATTGCCAAGGAACAGGTGGAGCCGATTCATTTCTCTTATTATGGCGGTCTTGGTTTTGCGTTGAAGGTGTCCAATCGGTTTGAGTTAGTGCCTGAAGCGCATTACCGAATCACTCATGGTGCGTTGTATCGCGCTGATTTTCCGTTTGATATGAAAATGAGAATGTGGGATTTCCGCTTAGGTTTGATTTATTATTTCTAAACCATGAAACCGCTCAAATTCATAAGGCATCTTTTGGTTCTGTTGCTGTTGGCGCAAGGCGTTGTGGCCGAGGCGCAGCATTATGTCCCTTTGGGCGGCGAGTTGGATTCGCTTTTGGTTTTGCCGAAATTGGGCGGCGATTCGGCGTATTTGGTGAACGAATCGCTGAGCGTGGTGGAAGGCGGCACCTTGCAGATGGAGGATGGAACGAGGATGTTTTTCGGCCAATCGGCCTATTTGCGCGTCGATGGCGGTCGGCTTTGGCTCGACGGCCAGCGCAACGACTCGATTTATCTGCTTTGCTACGAGTTTTCGCACGACTGGGCGGGCATCCAACTGAAAAACATCGCCGAGGAAGACGCGGTGAGGCTTTCATTCGTTGAAGTGGTGGGTGCCCTGACCGCCTTGAATGCCTCCACAAGCAGCCATGTCACGGTGAGGCATTGCTCGTTCAACAACTTTTACGCGGGCAAAGGCATGGAACTGATTGACTGCTGCAATTTCTTGATTGACAGTTGTTTGTTTTACCAATGCGTTTCGGGAATCGAGTTGAAATCGAGGGCAAAAGACAGCAAATTCAACCGTTTTTCGCACAACATTTTCGACCAAGGGCAAATCAACATTGAGATTTCCAATGTCGGCTACGGCTTCAAGTGCAGCCAAAACCACATTTCCGACAACTGCTTCCAAGGCGCGGCCACGGCCATCAGTTTTGAAACGGTAGGCGGCATTTCCGACAAGGATGCGAAGAATTTCATCGAGAACAACCTGATTTCGTCCGACTTGCCCGAGGGCAGTTTGGGCTACTCGTCCTACGGCATCAAGGCGGCGATGGACTCGCTCGTGATTCGCAACAATGTGTTTTGGAGCAACGACGAGGCTATCAGGATGATGCGAATTTGTCAACTTGAGATTACACATAACACATTCTATGACAACGAGTTGGTAATTACCAATCTGAAAGAAGCAGGCAGTGTCAATTTTTATGGGAACACCTTGAGCGAGATGAAGAAACGGGTAATTAGTTTTCCGTCCAACCTGTCACAGATGAACGGCAACAACTTTTTGCACTACAAGAAAAACGCGATTCTTTTCGCCAATGTTTCAACTGAAGACATCGATATGCGCGGCAATTTTTGGGATGCAGAAACTACGCAAGATATTGATATTGTAATACTTGACAAAAAAGATTCAGCTGCATTAGGCGAAATCATCTACGAGAATTATCTGCCTGAATGTGACACGACGGCTCCCATTTCGCCTCCGTTTGCGGTGAAAAAGCAGTTTGTGAACGGCTCATGGCTGATTTCGTGGGACGAAAACCCCGAGCGCGACATTGACCACTATGTGCTGTTTTACGGCAATTTCAATTATTACAAATATGCCCACCACATTGATTCCATTTTCGGCAATTCATACATTGTTTCTACGCAACAAACTGACAATCTGTCTGTTATGGCTTGCGATAGAGTCTACAATCCAGATATTTACGCCTCGACGGGCCAAAGTGCCTACGCTTTCGCGACTTATTATCCATACGCGGGTGCTGACGGCGAGTTGTGCGCGCCAGCAACGGGTTTTGCCATTGAAGATGCCAACATTCCCTACATTTACGGCGGTTTCGAGTGGCGCACTTCGGGAACGGGGCATTTCTCCGATTCTTTGTCGCTGCAACCAGTGTATTACCCTTCGGAGGCCGATTTTGACGCTGGCGAAGTGACTTTGACCTTGCGCGTGATCTACGATGGCACAACCAAGACGGATGAAATGAAGTTGCTCTTATACAAGGAATTAAGTGTATTTGCGGGCGAGGATTACTACAGTGGCTTGTCGCGGCCTTTGTCGCTCGACCAAGCCGAGGCTTATAATTATGATTCGTTGATGTGGCATTCATTGTGCGATGGGCGTTTCGAGGATTCGCTTTCGCTGCACACTTTGTATCATCCGGGCGCGACGGACAAGACGCATGGCCATGTAGACTTGGTTTTGGAGGCTTGGTCGCATTGCGGCTATGCGTCGGACACGGTGCATTTCGACCTTTACAAGGAGTTTTCGCTTGAAGGAAAAACTTGGTCAAATGATGGATTGCAACCTAATACTCAGGTGATTGCGGCATCGTTACACAATGAAAACCAGTTCCTTTCGGGCTTTTATCGCACGGTTTCTGACTCGGCGGGTGTCTTCAAGTTCCACTCGCTGCTTCCCGACACCTATATTTTATATGCTTTCCCCGACACTTTGGAAATGAATTCGGGTGGGACGTATTATTTGGGCGATTTGCAATGGAGCGAGTCGAACATGATTGAGGTGGATGGCAATGTCTATGATGTTGATATTGAGTTGCCTGCATTGCATCCGCTTGCGAGCGGCGATGGACGCATAGAGGGCGTTTTCGACTATCCCGAAACGACCTTCAAGGCACGCGATTTCTATTGTCAGCCGTGGTTGCGCGAAGGCGAAGATGTATCGTATTGCTCTGATGGCTTGTCGAATGTCGGCATTTTGCTGCTGAACGCGACCAAACAGCGGATTTTGGGCTTCACGCTGACCGATTTTGCCGGGCATTTCCGTTTTGGAAATCTGCCTTTTGGCACTTATCAAGTAATGGCCGACTTGCCACGATACGGTCGCGGCATGTGCGAGGAAATCACTTTATCACCCGAACAACCTATTATTAGAGATTTGCATCTTTTTGTCAATCAAGATGGTAGGGTGATGATGCGACCAAATCCATCGATTGTTGACGGGATGGAATTGAGTGTATTTCCGAACCCTGCTGAGGACAGAATTACCATCAGCGGCTTGAAAGCCAATACAAACGTTCAAATTTCCATCCAAAACAGTTTAGGATTGACTTTGTGGACTGAAAACAAGGCAGTTACAAATCTCTTGGGCGAATTGACTCTCAAATTGCCCGATTTGCCTTCGGGCGTTTATTTCATCCATGTTGAAAGTTCGTCAGGGAGTGTGATGGCAAAGTTTGTGAAACAATGAAAGGGTTGGTTATGAAGAAGTTGCTTGCGTTTTTTGCCTTCATGTTGTGGTTGGTTTCCTCGATTTTCGCTCAAGCAACCATTGAAGGCAGTGTGTATGAGCAAGACGGCCTCACCCCGATTGAAGGTGCGGAAATTTCCTTTTCAGGCTATGGTTTGGAAGGTGATACCCTTGTTTTTCAGTTTGTTACGGACTCCATAGGCCGTTATGAAGGCGAATTGGAAGCGGGCGTTTATTGGGTTTGCGCCGCTGCCGAAGGCTATCAAACGGCAAGTCTTTCGGATTCGTTGATGGTCGAGGAGGGACAATCCTTGGCAGATTTCGATTTTATTTTGTTAGAGATTTGGCATCCAGTGCGTTATGTGGCAGCACGCAACTACTACAGCGATTTGGTGCGCGTCAGTTGGTCGATGCACGAGCCGCTGTTGTATGAGGATTTCGAGACGGGTGATTTCAGTCGTTTCAGTTGGAACAATTTGGTTTCCGGACACCCTTGGGCCATCGATTCAATTCATGCATACGAGGGCCAGTATTGCATGAAATCGACTTGCGAGGGCATTGACAACGGCCTTTCGGAGATTGAAGTTTCGGTGTATGTGCCTTTGTCGGGGCAGATGGCTTTCTTTAGCAAGATTTCCTCGGAATCGCCGTGGGATGTGGGGCGTTTTTATTTGGATGGCGCGAAATTGCTGGAATGTTCGGGTGAAGAAGAATGGACGGAGCATCGTTTTGACATCACGGCGGGCGAGCATCTGTTCCGCTGGGCATACGCGAAGGATGCCTCAACGAATGTGGGCGACGACGGCTTTTATGTCGATGCCATCCATTTCTATTTGGAAGACAGTGCTTTACTGAAGTCCAACGCCCGCTCATTCCAATATTATGACCTGTTTCGCCGCCGTTTTGAGGAAGAGCCGGTGATGTTGGCTTCGCATTTGACCGACACCGTTTTCATGGAAACGAATTGGCGCGGCTTGTTGTGGGGTCGCTACCAATGGGGCGTGGCTTGTTTTTACGAAGGCAACCGTTTCGCTTCGGATACAATATGGTCGGAATACCTTGACAAAGACATGACTACCACATTGGAAATCAATGCCGTGACCAATGTCGGGGTGGTGCCTTCAGGTGCCCATGTGCTGCTGATGTCGCACGAAGGGCAAGGGCTGACTTACCAAGCCACGTTGGATGCCAACGGGCAGGTGACGATGAATGACGTTTATCGAGATTCATACGACCTCCGCATCCATCTTGACGGCTTTGTTGACTATGTTTCGGATGCTCCGATTTCCGTTTGGGAACCTACCCAAATCGAGATTGAGTTGCAGGAGTTGATTATGGGCATTGATAGCCTTTATGTTTCGTCCACGGGTTGGGCAATATGGCAGTTTTCTGAATCGCAAAACCGTGATTTGCAATATGTTGAGCTAATGCTTGATAGTGTTCCCATAGGCACCAGTCTGGCTTCAGGTTACCAAATCGATGTAAATGGCCTGACGGCAGGCGATACCTATTGTGTTCAGGCGCGACCTGTCTATCTTTCAGACACTTGCGACTGGTATTCTTACGAGTGGACTTACCGACCCTGCTCTGATTATCAGGGCAGTACCAACGGCTTGAATTGGACGGTTCAAAACGATGCCGTCCGTTTGTCGTGGACTTATCCCGAAGACGACACTTTATTGGGGGCAATGCTCTATCGCGATGGTGCTTATCTTGCTTTTACCGAGGAAGATAACTTCGTGGATTTGGCTGTCGACATGCACAATGACATAAACTATTGCCTGCAATTGGTCTACGGTGGCCCAACCGACGGCACTTATTATTCCATGTCGTGCAAAGAATGTGCAACGGCCACATTTCCAGCCTATTGCGACCCTCCTATAAAGTTGGATGCAGAGAATTTCTTGGACGAAAACGGTGATTATGGTGCCTTGGTTTCGTGGGGCGAGCGTCCCGAGCCGATCAACCAATGGCTGCATTACGACAATGGCGCGTTTGAAACCTCCTTGGGCAGCGATGCGCTGATTTTTTGGAGCGTCCGTTTCGATGCTGAGGATTTGGCGGAGTTTGTGGGCACTTCGTTGAAGAAGATAGCCCTTTTCGATGTACGGGCCGGCACTTACCAATTGTGGATTTATGTGGGTGGCGACAATGCTCCGCAAACGCCCGTCCATTCGCAAAACATGGCATTGACAGGTTCCCATGCTTGGCACGAAGAAGCCATATCACCTGCTTTGGAAATCCCTGAAAATGAGTCGATTTGGATTGTAATCGGGCAGCAGGGGCTGAACCGTCCGGCTGCCGCTTGTGCCGATATGGGCAATCCTAACGGGCGTTGGGTTTCGTTGGATGGCATCGAGTGGTTCGACATGCACCATTTCAACATGTACTATACTTGGATGCTGCGGGCGTTTGTCACGAACCGCTCGGGTCGGATAATGCCTATAGATGAAGGTGACTTTGTCTTGCAGAACTTTAACCTTTATCGTTCATACGACAATATTGATTATCAACAGATTGCAACAGTTCCCTTCGTTGAAGGGCAAGAGTTTTACCAATATAGGGATATGTTGGTGGGAACCTCGCACCATGAGTTTTACTATCGTTTGACGGCGGTATATCTCTCCGATGAAGGCGAAACCTGCGAATCAGATTTTGCCGCTTCCTTGAACCATCCCGAGGATAACTATGTCTGGGTTGACGACCATTGGAATTTGACTGAAAATCAAGAAACTAAATTGATTGTTTATCCCAATCCCGCATCCGACTTGCTCCACATTGAGGCGAAAGATGTTTGTCGTTTGAGTGTTTTCAATGCCTTGGGGCGATGTGTGATTTCGGAGAAATTGGCCAAGGATGAAACCCAATTCGACTTTTCCGATTTGCCCAACGGCCTTTATCTGCTCAAAGTGGAAACCAAGAATGGCGTGGCAAGCAGGCGATTCGTGGTGGCGCATTGAGAAATTTGCCTGAAATTCCGTATTTTTGCCGCGCAAACGCAAAACAAACGGTAAGCCATGATTTCGATCCAAAACCTGAGTATGCACTTCACGGGTGAAGACCTCTTCACCGACATTTCCTTCCTGATTCGCGAAAAAGACCGTATCGGCCTCGTGGGAAAAAACGGCGCGGGCAAGACCACGCTCTTGAAACTCATCTGTGGCATTGAGCAGCCTTCAAAGGGCGATGTAATTGTTCCTCAAGGTGTTACTATTGGCTATTTGCCCCAAGAAAAGAACGTGAACAGCACGAAAACCGTTTTGGACGAGGCTCTTTCCGCTTTTGACGAATACCACCAGTTGGAGCGCAATGCGGAGAAGTTGCAACAGGAATTGGCCGAGCGCACGGATTACGAAAGCCCTCAATACGAGAAACTTATCGTGAAGTTGAACAACCTCAATGACCGTTTGGCTTTGCTCGGCGGCAATTCCATCGAAGGTGAGGCGGAACGCATTTTGGTAGGCTTGGGTTTTGGCCATGAAGATATGCTTCGGCCCATGCGCGAGTTCAGCAACGGCTGGCAAATGCGCGTGGAATTGGCCAAAATCTTGCTGAAAAAGCCCAACCTTTTACTTTTAGACGAGCCGACCAATCACCTTGACATTGAGTCCATTCAGTGGTTGGAAGGCTTCTTGAAGGCTTATTATGGCGCGATATTGATGGTGAGCCACGACCGCGCCTTTTTGGACAACATCACCATCCGCACGGTGGAAATCTCGAACGGCAAGATTTACGATTACAAAGTGCCGTATTCCGATTACGTCAGTCTGCGCGAGGAACGTGTGGACATGCAACGCTCGGCTTACGAAAACCAGCAGCGCGAAATCAAGAACATCGAGGCGTTCATTGAGCGTTTCCGCTACAAGGCGACCAAGGCCAAGCAGGTGCAAAGCCGCGTGAAACTCCTTGAAAAAATGGACGAAATCGTCATTGACGACATCGACAGCACGGCCATCCACTTCAAGTTTCCGCCTGCGCCACACTCCGGCAAGGTGACGCTCGAATTGAACCATGTGGGCAAATCCTACGGCGACAAAGTTATCCTAAAAGACATTAACTTGCTGATTCCGAGAGGGGAAAAGATCGCTTTCGTGGGGCGCAACGGCGAGGGCAAGTCCACGCTTTCCAAAATCATCTGCGGTGTGCTCGACCATGAGGGCGAGGTGAAACTAGGCCACGAGGTCAAAATTGGGTATTACGCCCAGAACCAACAGGACATGCTCGACATGAATAAGACCGTCTTTGAGACTTTGGACGATGTGGCTGTGGGCGATATGCGCTTGAAAGTGAAGGCTTTACTCGGCTCTTTCCTCTTCCGTGGCGACGACATCGACAAGAAAGTGAAAGTGCTTTCGGGTGGCGAGAAAGCCCGTTTGTCGTTGGCCAAAATGCTCCTTTTCCCAACCAATTTGTTGGTCTTGGACGAGCCGACCAACCACTTGGACATGCTCTCGAAGGACATCCTGAAAAACGCCCTGATTCAATACGACGGCACATTAATCATCGTATCCCACGACCGTGATTTCCTTCAAGGCTTGACCAACAAGGTCTATGAATTCCGCAAACCGAACATCAAGGAATACATCGGCGACATCTATGACTTCTTGGAACAGAAGAACCTCAACCACCTGAAAGAGTTGGAGATAGCCGCCAAGCAGCAACCTCAGAAAGTCGCCGCCGAACCCGTTTCGCAAAACAAAATCAATTACGAGCGCAAGAAACAAATCGATGCCAAACTCCGCAAGGTAGATAAGGAAATCCAACGCTTGGAGGAAGCCATCGGCAAACTCGAAGCCGAACTTGCCGAACAAGACAAAATTATGGCCAACCCTGAGCAACACCCTGAAACCAAGATAGATAACGACTGGTATTGGGCCTATGGCAAGAAGAAAGAGGAACTCCAAGCTCTGATGGACGACTGGGGCGAGAAGCAAATCGAGCGGGAAGAAGTGATGGCGGAGTACGGGAAATAGGCGTTAAAGTGTTCTTTTCCACAAAAAAATCCGATTATCTGCTGCTAACCCGATTTTTTAAGGACTTAGCAGCAGATAATCTGTAAAAAATGCACGATAACTTGCTGCTAAGTCGATTTTTTAGGGACTTAACAGCAGATTATCGGTATTCTTTGAACAAATCGTCCATTTTCACTTCGGATTGGATGTTGTTCCAATAGGCATTGTGGGCCACGCCGTAGGTGGTAATCATTGTGGTATGAATGGCCTTACGGGTCTTGGTGACTTGCTGGAACACGGATTGGCGTCTTCTGAGGTTTTTATCTTCTTCGTTGTCAATCTGATAGGTGTCGTTTGAGAACTTCATTTCACAAAGGTTGATGACACCGTCGTTGCGGTCGATGAGGAGGTCGATTTGTGCACCGTCGTGTTCCTTGGTGGCTTCGGTGTGCCACGATTGCGCCGTGCTGACCACGCCGCCAATGCCCAAAGCCTCTTTGATTTGCGGCAAATGCCATAGGCAGACACGCTCGAAAGCCAAGCCTGCCCAAGTGGAGTGGAGTTGCGAGGATAAGTTGTTGGACCAGAAGTGGTTGTCCTTCTTTATGTTGCTTGTGAGGTAGCGGAAATAAAACAGCGTGAAGTTGTCCATCAGTTGGTAAATCGCGTCGCGTTGCTTCTTGCCGAGGATTTGGTATTTTCTGATGAAGTTGCATTGCTCCAATTCCTCAAGGGTGCGGATGAAGACGGCGTTGTCGTCGAGGCCAGTGTTTTCGAGGAGTTCCTTGCGGGTCATTCCGGCCTTTTTGGTCGCCAAGGCGGTGACGATGCTGATGTAGGGCGTGGGCTTCTTAAACAACGAGTCGTACAAGGCCTCAAATTCGTGGGAGAGGCGGCCGTTTTCGCTGAAAAACAGGCGGTCGATGTTTTGCGAAAGACTCTCGCCGCGCCGCAAGAGGCTCCAATAATACGGGATGCCGCCCAATATCATATAGGCTTCGGTGAGGTCTTTGCGCGTCAAGCTGATTTGCAGCGATTGGGCGTATTGCTCACATTCGCCGAGGCAGAAAGGCCGCAGGTAGATTTGGTCGGTCAGGCGGTTGTGCAGCCCGCCGTGGTCGCGGATGATTTTCTTGATGATCCACGAGGTGGCGCTACCGCAAACGATGAGGACGATGTCGTTGCGCATATTGGCCCAACCGTTCCAAAAATGCTCCAACGCACTGACAAACTGTGACTTGGGCGTGTCCATCCAAGGAAGTTCATCCAAGAAAACTACTTTTTTCCTGTCGGGCGATTGCTCCAAAACCGCTTCGAGGAGGTGGAAGGCCTCAAACCAAGTGCGGGGCATCTTGCAGCGTTTCAGTCCGGCGCGCCGCAGCGACTCACGAAACTCGGTCAGTTGTTCCTTCTTGTCGGCGTTGGCCACGCCCGTGTGGTAAAACGCGAAATGGTTCTCAAAAGTCTCTTTGATGAGGTAGGTCTTGCCCACGCGCCGCCGCCCGTAAACGGCGCAGAATTGCGATTCGTCTTTCTCCAACAGTTCAAGGAGTTCTCTTCTTTCTTCGTTGCGTCCAATCAGCATAAGGATGTCGTTTTTCGTTCAATGCTGCAAAGAAACGAAATTATTTCGGATTATCTGCTGTTAAGTCGTTTTTATTTGCACTTAACAGCATATAATCTGCAAAAAATGTGAGATAACCTGCTGTTAAGTCAATTTTTTGAGGACTTAGCAGCAGATTATCATTTGTTTTTTGCGAAAAATAGGAAGATTTGTCTATTTTTGCCGTCAAAACAAAGCCGATGTTCTTCCAACCACGCATAGGGCTGCATTATCAAGAGGGCTTCAAGGGCTACCGAACCCTTGTTATGGGCGTGAAACACCATTGCACGCTCAAGCAATGCCCACACTATGAAGATTGCGTAATACAAAGAAATTGCGCAAGTTATGATACTAAATGCCCTGCCTACGGCGACCGCCACGACTTGCGCCTTTCGCAAAGCAATCAAATTGAAATCGATGCTTTTTTGGAGGAATACGACCGCTATCCGACTTATTCCTATTTCACGAAACTGATGTTGGGCAAAGCCGACGACTGCACCGAAGCCGAAAAAACGGCGTTATGGGATCAGGTGGCTTTCGCCAACTATTTGCAATATTTCTGTCCATCGCCACAAGTGCCTGAATACGAAGAGGATGGCATGGTCTATCGAATTGAGGATTGGGAGGCTTTCCAAGAATTATTGGAGACCGTGAAACCCGAAGTACTGTTGGTTTGGAACGCTGCCTTGAAAACGTTGTTGGACAAGAAAATTGCCGATGGCGAAATCAAAGGTTTGACCCATTTCGATGATTTCCGTTCCGAAACTTTGACCGTCAACCGCTATTTATATAAGGTGCAGCCAAAGAAATCGCCGAATGAATTGTTTGACGACTTCCGATTGGCTTTTTGCCCTGATGATGAGGCCAAGGCCGCCCGACTTATGCTCAATGCTTTGCAAAAGGCGCGTTTCCGCCAGTTTGTTCCTTCCCAAGACTTGAAACTGACATCGGAGATGGTGGAAGCTGCCCAACTTAACATTTGGGACAAGGAATTAATGTCATTCCTTATAGAAAAACTGCCTTCAAAACAGGAATTGGATAAGTTGATAAGTGTTTTTGAATCCCATCTAAAAGAACTGGCAAAAGGCTTCTGTTCCGCATCTTCGTTCCCTCTGGAAATTGCTGATACAAAGGCCATTGAAGTGAGCGGCCAGCTGACTGAATTGTCGTGGTTCGATTTGGGCAAAGTTGGCTTTTTTGATGACACTGACGTTGTCATTCTTTATCTTACTGAAGCCAATGATACTTTGAAAACGTGTCTTAAAGCATTAGCTGATAATAAACTATGTCGCGTTTTGCTGTTGCTGGATGTGAAAGACAGTGATAAACTCCTGTTGGATGTGGTCGGCTGCCCGAATTTAAGTTCCATTGTAGAAAAAGGGCAGGCTTTGTTGATAAATTTCGATGGTGAAGCCCACGAAAAGGTTTGTCTCGAACAGGGCAACGAAAAGCTCTATCTCCGCCATAAAAACTTATTGAAAGGCCAATCTTTGAGTCCATCGGATTATTTGTCAGTCAAGATGTCCAAATTGGAGTTGAATGATTTGATTTATAGAGTTTTCCACAAGTATGACATTGTGATTTCGACGGCAAGGGGCAAGCGCGATCTGATGGAATTGTTGGATGGTTTGTTGAGTAGGAATTACATTTGCAGGCAGGGCAAACACCTGAAAGCGGTGCGGAGCAAGGCGGGGCAGTTGCTTTTCTATGGCTTGTATCGTTCTGGGCTTTCGTGGAATGATTTGGGACGACTTTTTGCCGATGATAATTTGGCCAAAAACGCCAACCGTAAAAAGGTTGCCCAACAGCTTGAATCCCCATCGCCAGCGGCCAGATATTACCGCGATTTGTTTGGCTTTTGAGGCTTCTTTACGATTATTTACGATTTCAAACTGTTGTATACCAGTGGTTTTTGTGTCCTTTTCTATTCCAAATGAGATGAATGGAAACGATTGTTTACTTTTGCAGGAAAGTAAATCAAAGTTCAATCAAAACGGTAAAAAGATGAAGAAACTTGGCAAAATTTTGATGCTTGCAATGGCTTTAGTGTTAATTGCATCCTGTGGACAGGGTGCTGGCAAATCTGGGGAGCAAACCACTCCCGACCCCGACAAGCTGATGGATGAATTGTTGGTCGCTGGAAGGGCTGGCAACTGGCAAAAGGTTCTTGAGCTTGACGAAGTGATTCATAAACAGAAAATGACCATCAAACAGGCTTTTCGATTTATGAATGAAATTCAACCGAAATACACTGCTTTGGGTTATGAAGGCGGGGAGCAGGGAGATTGGTGGGATGAAAACGGCACTATGTATGAGGAACAGGATGTCGTTGCGGAACAACCACAGCCGACCTATTCCCAACCTCAAAAAACCTACCGTGAACCTGAGTATCTATACTATTGTAAATTCTGCCGCACTTTGGCGAGAGCCACGGAGTGGACCAAACCTGGCCCAAATTCAGGCCGTTGTACACAAGGCTTCCATGGATGGATGAGGGTATGTGAATACGGCACCCAACATGGATTCCGATGCTCGAAATGTGGTCTTGAAGTGTCTACCAACTCCAGGCCTTATCAGGGTAACAGTTGCACTCAAGGAGAACACCGATGGAAGCAACTTTATTAAATTGGTGATAGAAAAAGCAGTCCACAAATTAATGTCTGAATGTTGCTCGTATTTGATAAATCCATATATTTGCAGCGTTGCTTTTGCGACAGACATAGAGAAGATCGTTTTTCTGACCTTCTTGCTGATTCGGCGAATCTGGTAGTTTTAAAGAATCAGGGCATGAGTTTCAGGAAAGCGGTTCAACCCATAGGGCGTGGACTGCTTTTCTCTTATCCTCTGATTAAGGTTTACCAGAGCCTGCCGAACGGGATGAAAGATGATGGGACACGCTCTTTTTTGTTTGGTCGCTGGAGCGATTTGGGATGCCGAAAAACTTGTAGACTTATAAATCAATCAATAATAATTAAAAAAACTGTGATATGAGCAACAATCAGAATCAAAACGACCAGCATAATTGTGGGAAAGAACGTTATTGGGTAAAGTTATCGTCAAACGGATGGTTTAAGGAAGTTGGGATTAAGTCAGAGGTGGTAAAAGAGGAGCAAGATTGGAGTCGCAATATTTATTTTGATACGTTTGATGAAGCTGAGAGCTTTGAGAGGAAATTAAAAGATTTTATTTTGAAAGAGTATCCTAGAGCAAAAGATGAGCAATGGTTTGATTGAAGAATATATGTAATGTTCATTAAGTTAAATAGAGTATTTCTTTATCTCATCTCGTTGCTTGCATTGTTGTCTTGCAAGAATGAGCAAAGAAAAGATAGCCTTTGGATTGAAACTAAGGAAGGCTTTTTTGTTTATGTAAGGCCTTCTTCTGACAATTGTTCCTATTCTTGGCAAGGTGCTACTTTTGAGAATGTAGCTAATGGTAAGGGACAATTATTGGCTTTCGACAGCATAGGCAAAGTTTCTTCAGAATATGTAGAAGCTTACTATGGTGCTGTAGATAAGGATTTGGTTAAATCAACAAAAGGAGGCGGAAATTATGTAGGTTCTTTAGATGCTGAAGACAATATGTCAGGTTTCGGCGTACTGGTAGAAAATGATAATTTGTTCATTGGAAACTTTGTACAAGGGAAACCCGATGGAGAGTTAAAACAATATAAGGAGGGAAAAGTGTATTATGAAGGGCATTGGAAAAATGGAAATTTTGATGGAGAAGGTACGCTTTATAAAAAAGATGGGACAATTAGTAGTGGCATGTGGGAGAATAATAGGCTTGTTTCTTCAAGGGTGGATGTGGAATTGCCATCAGGTAGATATATTGGTAATTTAAAGGATGGTAAACCTTCAACTTATGGTGAGATGTATTACAGTAATGGCGGTAAGTATGTTGGTCAGTGGGTGGAAGGACAATGGTCGGGTGAAGGCTGTTATGTGAGTTCAAGTGATAGTATCAATGGCGAATGGAAAGATGGTAAATTGAACGGCTATGCTTCTGTGTCGACTCATGACTTTTTCTATGAAGGCGATTGGATAGACAATACTCCTAATGGTTTTGGATTTGTTGTGTTTTCAGATAGCTCGTATTATGATGGCGCATGGGAGAATGGGCATAGAAGTGGATATGGCGGGTTAATTGTATCAAATGGCGACAAGTATTTTGGCGATTTTGAAAATGACTTGTTTAATGGTTTTGGCTCTTACGAGTTTTCAAATGGCGATTATTATGAGGGTGAGTGGAAACATGGTTTGCAGAATGGAGAAGGTAAGTACGTTAGTGAACAATATACTTATGTTGGTAATTGGGAAGAAGGATGGATGAACGGGAATGGATTAGTTCAATTCCAGAATGGTGATATTTATGAAGGAAACTTTGTGGAGAACGAGCGTTACGGCGAAGGGGTTTATCAATTTGCAAATGGCAATGTCTATGAGGGAGAGTTTGTCGATAATAGGTTTCATGGATTGGGTAGGTTCTCTTTTAATGATGGTAGTGTATATGAAGGTGAGTTCTTTGAAGGAAAAATTGATGGAGATGGCACGTTGGTATTGGTTATGGAAGATGATACGTTAGCTATTACAGCTAATTGGGACGGAAGTGACCAGTTCCCCAAGTATGCAAGTATGTTGTTTTCAAATGGTGATTTATACGAAGGTGAAATAGTTGACGGACAACCTACCGATAACGGAATTTGGACAAATGTTCAAGAGGAGGAAGAGGGTGGATTTGTTAAAGCGGTAAAGAAAGCAAATGAATATTATAATGCTCATCGAAAAACTATAAATAGAGCTGTTATTATTACAAGCGTAGCTTTGACTGCTGTTGCAGTTGCTGCAACAGGAGGAGCAGCCCTCTTTGCTGCTCCAGAAGTTGCAGAAGCGCTTATGACTATTTCCTCGGTTGCAACAAGAGCAAATGATGTCATTAATTATGTTGATGCAGGTATTTCTATTGCTTCGGCAAGCGTTGATGGAGATTGGGCAACGGCAGCTACAGAAGTCGCTATTAATGCGGCATTTATTGCTATCCCGTATGTTGGTGCAAAAGTAGCTCCATTATTAAAGAATCCTGCTAGAAAAGCAGGTGTCTTGCTAAGCAAAGCAGCAAGAACTGCTTTAAAACCAGTAAGAACCAGTATAGTAAAGATTTCCAAATCGAAAGCATTCAAAAAGATTGTTACGATAACTAAAAAGGATGGTTCTCTTCAAAAAACTGTTAGTAAGGCTAGCAAGAAAGGTGTAAGGGAGGCAGCAAAGAAACCTGCAAAGAAATTTGAATCCAAGTATCTTAAGCGTTTGATGAACAAGTCTCTTATAAATAAGAGATTAGAAGCAATTCTTGCTAAAGGACCTATAAAACTAACTAAAAAGGAAATGGAGTTGTTGAAAAAAGAGCCTTGGCAGCTTAATGAAATAATGAAGAAATATGTCGGCAATGAAAAGAATTTCCAAGAGTTTTTTATTAGACTTTCAAAAGGAGATATGAACCAGACAAAACTACTGTTGGATGACAAAGCTATATGGAATAATGTTAGAGATAAGATTCGTCCAGGTGATCATCATGAATGGTTAATGACTTCAAACTTTAGAGATTTTCTAACCAATCCAAAATGGGGGAACGATGGACCATATTTGTGCATGGCTTTAACGGAATTTATTCAAAGAACAGATAACGTATTATTTAAAACAGGATGGGGACATGTGAGTAGAAATATGTCGTCCAAAGAAGCTAGGAAGGCATCTGCCGCTTTTCACAATGGATTAAGCAAAGTCATAAATCAATGCTCCTCGAAAGAAGAATTATTTTCAGCAATTAGAAAATACGCAAAAGAACAGTTAAAAGAAGAGTCATATAAAGAATTCGAACAAATATTAATCAGTGTATTATCATAAAAAGCTAAGTTATGGATAATCAAAAGAAAACTACTACGAGTATGGATAACCAAAAGGGAACTGCTACGAGAAGAAAAAAGAATTGGGTTATTGGCGGTATTGCTGCTGCAGTTATTGGTCTGGGTACTGCAGGTGCCATTATCTTTGGAAATCAAAAACCTACAGTTGAAGGTTTTGATGCTAACCAAGTGATAGATGATTCGATATCTGTTGAAATTGTTGAACCTTTAATCAACTTTGATATTTCTAAAGCTTTGGCTGTTGGCAGCATTGGAAATCTTGAAACTGCAAATGATATTGAATCATTTAGAAGATTGATGGAAAGGAATAAACAAGAGGCAGAATCATTGAATGAAGGTAAAATTGTGATTCCGAAGATAGTCTTGTCTTTTGAGTTCAACTCGGCTGTATTAAATGCTTCTACACGGGCTTTATTGGAAGAATATGCAAAAGTTTATGCAGAAACTAACCAAGAAGCATTGGTTCAGGTAGAAGGCTTCGCATGTAATATTGGAACGAAAGAAGCGAATGATTTTATATCTAGAAAAAGAGCAGAAAACGTTCAACATATTTTGGTACAAAATGGTGTCCCTGAAAAATGTGTTGAAGTGAAGTGGTATGGAAAATCAAGGAATTCAGAGTTTAAATTTGAGTCTTTGAGTCAGTATAGAAGAACAGAAGTATCTATTAAATAAACATGCGAAATTCCATAGTTAAGTCCTGTCCCCGCTGCCAAACCGAAATCAAGCTATTCACACTGCCCGAGGGCGCAATGACAGACCCTGCGCCGCCCAAGGCGAGACTGTTTGTCGCAAAACATTGCCCCTGCTGCGGCAAGAGGGTGCTGTTTTGGGCGCGAGGGAGAGAAATCGCAGAATGATTTTGAAACAGAATATCGGGTTGGATTGGAAAGAATTGCTATTTTTGCAAATCATTTGAAAGACAGGCTATGACACTGAATGATTTGCAGAAAATGACGGAAGGCCGCCGATTGGAATTCAAGGGAGAAATACCAGCCAATTCCGACATCGCCAAAACCGCCATCGCATTCGCGAATGATGCGGGAGGCGAGATTTTCATCGGCATTGAAGACGAGACAAAACGCATCGTCGGTATCAATGAGGATGATTTTCCACAGATGGAAGAAAGGTTGAGCAACACCATCTATGACCGTTGCGCTCCGGCCATTCTGCCCGAAATTTCAATGGTCGCCATTCAAGGGAAGGCTCTGATTCGTGTCAAGGTGTACAAGGGAAGCACACCGCCCTATTATCTCAAAAGCGAAGGCAAGATGAACGGGACCTACATCCGTGTCGGCTCAAACAACCGAAAAGCCGACGAGTCCATTATCATGGAATTGGAGCGGCAGCGTCGGAACCTCCCTTTTGATGCCGACACGAATTCGGGACTTGTCGCGGAAGATTTGGAACTTGATGGCTTCAAGAAGTTCTATAAGGAAATGACATCGGAAGTGTTGGATGAAACCGTGTTGGAAAAACTGGGCTTGTTCAGAATGGAACGCGGACAGCGGCTGGCAACCAATGCCTTAGTGTTGCTTTCTGACGGTGCGGAACGCGAGCGGCTGTTTCCATACGCGAAAGTGGAGTGTGGCAGGTTCAAAGGGACATCCGTCGACCAATTCATCGACAGAAAGAGCATTACGGGGCCAGTCTTTTCCCAAGCAGAGGAGGCCTATGGCTTCGTTTTGCGGCATATCAACGAGGAGGCATGGGTTGAAGGTGTATATACCAAAACAAGATGGGAGTACCCCGTGAAAGCCATCCGCGAGGTGATTAGGAACGCCATCGTGCATCGGGATTATTCGTTGACAGGGAAAGACGTGAAAGTTTCCATCAATGACAACATGGTCGAAATAACCAGTCCTGGCTTGCTGCCACCCTCTATCGATTATAATGACATGCTGAGTAGGCAGTCGGATGTGCGCAACAAGGTTTTGGCTCCCGTTTTCAAGCGTTTGGGCCTTATCGACCAATGGGGCAATGGCTTGGCGCTTATTCACGATGAGTTGAAAGCCTATCCCAACGTAAGGATGACTTGGAAAGAAGTCGGACTGTCGTTTCAGGTTGCTTTTGAGAGAAAGGTATTGGCGAGCGCAGAAAGTACCCAAGAAAGTACCCAAGAAAGTACCCAAGAAAGTACCCAAGAAGTACCCAAGAAATACCCAAGAAATACCCAAGAAAATGTTCAAGAACCAATACAAGAAAACATTGAAGAAATATTTTCCCGCTCTTCCTTAGATATTTTTTTGTTACTTCGAGAAAATGCGTATATAACTCGTAATGAGTTGTCTGTAAAATTGAATATTTCGCCAGAGACGGTAAAAAAGCACCTTGCCAAACTGCGTCAGCTTGGCTATATAGAGCGTGTTGGAACAAAAAAAGACGGTTCTTGGAAAGTAATAAAAGATGTTCAAGAAGTACCCAAGAAGTACCTAAGAAATACCCAAGAAAGTACCCAAGAAAGTACCCAAGAAATTATTCAAGAAGAAATTCCAAAACTTTCTTTGGATGTATTGGAGCTGGTTCGGGATAATGTAAATATCACCCGTGATGAATTGGCTTTGCAATTGAATGTTTCGCCAAGTGCGGTAAAAAAACACCTTGCTAAATTGCGTGGGCTTGGCTACATCGAACATATTGGCCCAACCAAAGGCGGCCATTGGAGGGTTTTGAAATGAATGACCACATGACACTTACCCGCACCTGCCCCCGCTGCCAAACCAAAATCACGCTCCTCACCCTGCCCGAGGGCACGATGACAGACCCTGCGCCGCCCAAAGCGCGGCTGTTTGTCGTAAAACGTTGCCCCAGCTGCGGCAAAAGGGTGCTGTTTTGGGCGGGGTGGAAACAAGTGCTGAAATAATTCAAATCAGTTCACAAAATTGTGGTCCACAAAGTTGTGAACCCAAAAACCCAAATAAAAATGCGGAACGACACATATCGCTCCGCATTTTTGTTGTCATTTTTTCGGTGGTTATTCAATCACCAAATCAAACGGCATCCGTGCCTGAATGCCCGTGTTGTTGTTCAGGTTCTCCAAGCCTTTGTAGTAGTTGTAATACACGCCCAACTTCTGTTTCATGGCTGCATCGAGTTCGTCGGTCTTGTTCATCGATTCCATCAAGCGGGTGAAAAAGTCCTTTTGTTTCGGCCATTCGGTCACCTTGTAGTCGTTGCCGAGGTTGGCTTTCTCGACGGCGTAGGCGATGGCATCTTCCATGTCGCCTAATTTGTCAACAAGGCCGATGCCTATGGCATCGGCACCCGCCCACACGCGGCCTTGTCCGATGCTGTCAACGAAAGTCTGGCGCAAGCCGCGACCTTCAGCCACACGCTGGGTAAAGTCGTTGTAGGTCTTGCCCACCATCTCTTGCAATTTGTTGTATTGGAACTCGGTGAGCGGTTGGGTGAAGTTGGGGAAGTCGGCGTTTTCGTTGGTCTTGGCCACATCGAAAGTCAAGCCAATCTTGTCGTTCAGGAAACCTTGTGCATTGGGGAAAGTGCCAAACACGCCGATGGAACCCGTGAGGGTGGTGGGGTCGGCAAAGATGTAATCGGCCTTGGCCGAAATCCAATAACCGCCCGAAGCGGCATAGTTGCCCATCGAAACGATGACGGGCTTCACTTCCTTGGTCAGGTCAAGTTCGCGACCGATGATGGCAGAGGCCAAGGCACTGCCGCCAGGGGAATTGACGCGCAATACAATGGCTTTCACATTCTTGTCTTCGCGAGCCTTGCGGATGGTCTTGCTGAGGTTTTCGGAATAGATGGCTTGCTCCTCGTTGCCCTTGCCGTCAAAAATTTGCCCCGAAGCGTAAATGACGGCCACCTCATTCTTGCTGACATTCTTGTCTTTATAGGATTTGGCGTAGTTGGCATTGCCCACGGCATTGATGCTTTTGTTGCTGCCCGTCAGACCTTTCAGTTCGTCCAAAACCTGGTCTTTGAAATAGAGGTTGTCCACCATGCCGTATTCAAGTGCCTTTTGCGCATTGAACAGAACGTCAAGATTGTCAGCGATTTGGTTGAGTTGCTCCACGCTGATGTTGCGGCTTTGGCTGATGCTTGCAAGGATTTGTCCCCAAACGGTGCCAAGCAACTTGTCCATCTGTTCGCGGTTGGCTTCGCTCATCTTGTCGAGGAAGTAAGGCTCCACGGCGCTCTTGAAGCGGTTGTTGGGGCCGCGCACAATCTGCATTTCGATGTCGAGTTTCTCCAAAAGGTGCTTGTAGAACATGATTTGCGAGGCCATGCCATGCAGGTCCATGGCGCCTTCGGGATTCAGGAAAATCTTGTCGGCGATGGAAGCCAAATAGTAGGCACTTTGGCCGTAGCTTTCGCCGTAAGCCACGATGAACTTGCCCGACTCCTTGAACTCGATGAGTTTGTTGCGGATTTCCTGAATGGTGGCCACAGAGGTCGGGATACTGCTCAGTTCCAAGTAGATACCCTTGATGTTGGCATCGGTCTTGGCATTCTCGATGTTGCGCAAAATCTCGTTCAAACCCGTAGCGTCGCTCGTTTCCATTGTCTGGAAATTGATGTTGCCAAACGGGTTGTCGGTGGTGCGGTCGGGGATTTCGTAATCGAGTTTCATGTAAAGCACGGAGTTGGGCTTTACGGTGGTGGAAGTTTCCGACTCGGATTTCGACAAGTTCGAAATCATGGAAGAAACCACTCCAACCTTGATGAAAAAGTTGATTACCAATGCAATCAGGGTGCCAATGAAGGCAGCCAAAACGACTTTGTAGAATTTCATGATGCTATGTTTTTGTTTGTTTAGACCGCAAAAGTACATAAAAAAAACTTACCTTTGCCGAAAATCTCCATGAGGATTAATGTGCATGTCGAAGTATGGAAAAATGTTACATTCTCTTTGGGTCGAACATGGGCGACAAAAACCAAATCTTTGCGCAGGCTTGCCTATTAATTAATAATAGGTGTGGCCGCATTGTGGAGGTTTCGTCGGCCTACGAGTCGGAGCCGTGGGGTTTCAAGGCCGAGGAATGGTTCCTGAATAGGGTCATCGTTTTGGAAACGGAAATGAAGCCGGAGCCTTTATTGGAAGCGTTGCTTGAGATTGAACGGGAATTGGGGCGCGTCAGGCATCCTGAAATCCAAGGATATACCTCGCGCACCGCCGATTTGGACATCCTTTATTACGGCAACCGCATCGTTTTGACCGACAGCCTCACCATTCCCCACCCGCGACTGCACCAACGCCGTTTCGCCCTATTGCCTTTATGCGAAGTGGCACCACAACTCGTGCATCCCGCGTTTAATTTTACCCAAACCGAACTGTTGAGGCGTTGCCACGACTTTTCGGAAGTCAGAAAAATCGAAAACGTATGCAATACAACTACATAGCCATCGAAGGAACCATCGGGGCGGGCAAGACGACCTTGGCCTCGCGCATCGCCAACGACTTCAACGGGAAACTTGTGCTTGAGGAATTTGAGGGCGACAAGAACCCGTTTCTGCCCAAGTTCTACAAGGAGCCTGAAAAGTATTCTTTCCAGTTGGAAATGACTTTTTTGGCCTTGCGATTCCAGCAGTTGAAGGACAAGTTGAGCGTGCTCGACCTGTTCCACGACTTCATCATTTCGGACTATTATGTGGCCAAGTCGTTGATTTTCTCGAAAAACAACTTGCAAGACGATGAATACCAGTTGTTTTCGCGTTTCTTCAACATCATTTTCTCGGACATGCCCAAGCCTGAACTGTTGGTCTATCTGTATTCCGATGTGGAGCGTCTGCAAGCCAACATCCGCAAACGCGGGCGCAGCTACGAGCAGGAAATCAGCGACGCTTACTTGGAGAACATCCAGCAGGGCTATTTCGACTTCCTTCGCCAGCAGCAGAACAACATGCGCATTTTGCTGCTCGACACCAACGACCTTGATTTTGTGGCCAACGAAAAAGATTACCAGCGTATCATTGAGGCCATCAACCAGCCTTACGAAATTGGCCTGCATCGGATTTCGTTGTGATTTTGTCATCTACTAAACACAAAAAAAGCCGCTCGATTGAGCGGCTTTTCTGTTCATCAGTGAATCGGATTACTTCTTTTCCACTTTCACTTTGATGGTTCTGCTGACGACTTCCTTGTAGGGTTCGTTCACATAAATCTCAGCGCGACGGAGTTGCGGCAGAATATCCTTTTCAAGTTGAGGATAGATGGCGCACATTTCCTTGATGGTTCTTTCTCTGTTGCTGGAGTTGTTGATGTTGTTGATGATGGCATCCTTGTCCTTCAGGTCGGAGGCACGGACGAGTTCAACGAAGGTGTTCCAGTCGGGACCGTAACCCTTGCCGCTGATTTGGACTTCCGTCTTCTTGGCCACTTTCTTGATCTGCTTGTCGGCAGCGTTGGCGCGGTTGTTCGAAAGTTCGTTGTTGTGACCTTCTTCGCCTTCCGGTGAAGCCCAAGCTCTGATTTCGAACTCAGTCTCACCAGCATTAATCAGTTCGGCAAAGGCAGCGTCAGCATCCTTGTTGAGTTTTCTTCTGGCGTTGATGTCGTAAGAATCCTTGTTGTAGAAATAGGAGAGCTTCTTCACGGCTTTCACCTTGTCGATGGTGTCGTAAACAATTTGGTCAACGTATTCGTCCTTCACGATGACGCCGTCAGCCAGTTTCACGGTCGAACCTTGAGTGAAGTAAGTGTTCTTCGCGATTTCGTCTTGGTTGGCATAGATGGTGCCGTCATAGATATAGAACATCGGGTCGGCCTTAAGTTCGCTGTTTTCCATCTCAGGCACATAGTCCTTGCAATAGTGCTTGGTGAATTCGCCGCCTTCCTTGTAGTTGACGCGGAAGTCGCCTTCGCCCTTCACTTTTTCACCCACGAAGGTGATGGGGTCGAGGTCGATTTGGCCACCGTTGTAGGAGAGGTAAGGAGTCAGGTTCATCACAGCCTGCTTCTCGAAATATTCGGCGGGGATGGTGACGATGACATCGAAGCAAACCTTGCCGTCTTCGCCCTGCACCAGCGGGTCAGGATTCACGCGGTAGCTGATCTTCTTCGACTCGCGGGCCATTTTCTCGATGTCGCAAGGATTGTTGAACTTCACGCGCAAGCCAAGGTTCAGTTGGCTATACATGTCCTTGTCGTTGGCAATACGACCCACTTCGCTTGATTTGGCCATTTGGTCGAGGTTGTCCTTACCCGTGAAGAGGTAGGTGTAGTCGATGAAGAGGTCAAACTTGGGGGCGATGTTGAAGGTGAATTCACCACCAACGGGAACGGTGAAGGTGAGGTCGCGCTTGGTCTTGGCAGGAGCCAATTCAGCACCCTCGGTTTCAGTACCGCCAGCGTTGTCCACATTCATTTGGGTGATGGCGCCAGCCTTGTAATAGGTGCCACCGATACCGATATGAGGCACAAAGTTGATGACTCTCCTCGGGTTGTAGTTGAACATGTTGAAGAGGTTGAAAGTCAAGTTCAAGTTGCCTTCAATGTAGTTGGTCTTGGTGAGTGCAAGGTCTTGATAGACACCAGCAGGCGTGCCTTCCAAGAAGATGAGGGCTTGGCCGTGCTTGTGACCCGAAAGGAGACCGTAGCCGCCCTTGAGGTTCATGCCAATGACTTTACCGAACTGGTAGCCAATGCCGAAGTGGGCGTTCCAGTTCTGGAAGGCTTGACTCTTGAAGTGGTTGAAGTCGTCCCAAATACCGCCATTGTAGTTGGCCAAGTCGCCGTGGTTGATGGAGAGACCACCATCGGCCTGAATGTACCAATACTTCTCAGCGGGTTTACCTTTCTTTTTGCCTTCCTGAGCGTTCATGCTGAACGGAAGAACAGCCATGATGACGAGCATCAGAAGCTTCGAAATTGTCAAATTTTTCTTCATAACGAAATTGTGTTAAGTTTGTAATTAATTAATTGTTATTTGATTATTCTTTATCTAACTATTCCAATTAGCCTACAAAAATAGGAAATATTTCTTTTGTCAACATCAAATTGTTGATTTTTTTGCCAATTTTTCAACTTTATTGCACAAAAAGACTGTAAAACAGCACTATTTCTGCATCAATTTCATCTGCTCAAAAGCTTTCCACATGACGATTCCAGCACAAACCGAAACATTCAATGAGTGTTTTGTACCCTCTTGCGGCAGCTCAATGGCACCGTCGCAATAAGGCAAAGCCTCCTCGCTGACGCCCTCCACCTCGTTGCCCAAAATGTAGGCCGTTTGTGGCTCAAACTTGAAATCCTGCAACGGAACGCTGCCTTCCACCTGCTCGACGGAGAAAAGCCGGTAACCTTCATTAATTAATGCTTGGCAGGCTTCCTCGGTGGTCGCGAAATAGCGCCAACTGACGGTCTCGTCGGCACCGAGGGCGGTCTTGTGGATCTCGCGGTGGGGCGGACAGGCGGTTATCCCGCACAAAACCAATTCCTTGATGCGGAAAGCGTCGGCGGTGCGGAAAAACGCGCCCACGTTGCTCAGCGAGCGGATATTGTCGAGTATTAATATAATAGGTGTCTTCTCGGCCTGCTCGAATTCGGCCTTGCTGATGCGGTTCAGCTCGTCCATGGTCAGTTTTCGCATGATTTTTTCTCTTTTGGGGCGCAAAGTAAATGAAAAAACGCTAATTTTGTACCCTTTAATTCGAGAAATTTATGGCAGGAAATGCAGCTGAAACCCCATTAATGAAGCAGTATTACTCGTTCAAGGCGAAATATCCTGATGCCATGCTGCTGTTTCGCGTGGGCGATTTTTACGAGACTTACGGCGAGGACGCGGTGAAGTCGTCGAAGATTTTGGGCATTGTGCTCACTAAACGTTCCAACGGCGCTTCGGCGGATGTGGAGTTGGCCGGTTTCCCTTACCATTCCTTGGATTCCTACCTGCCAAAGTTGGTTCGCGCCGGACTGAAAGTGGCTGTGTGCGAGCAACTTGAAGACCCGAAATTGGCCAAGAAGTTGGTGAAGCGCGGTGTGGTGGAATTGGTTACGCCGGGTGTTACCTATAATGACAATGTGCTGGAACAGAAGGAGAACAATTTCTTGGCTTCGGTGCATCTCGAAAAAGAGGTTTCGGGCGTTTCGTTCTTAGATGTCTCGACGGGTGAGTTTTTCCTTACGCAAGGCTCTAATGAATACATTGACAAGCTGTTACAAAGTTTCAACCCATCGGAGGTTTTGGTGCAGCGCAACAAACGCAAGGACTTCATCGACCTGTTCGGGGGCAAGTATTACCTCACCGTTTTCGACGACTGGGTCTTCACCGACGACTACGCCAACGAGACCTTAAACAAGCATTTCCAAACGGTTTCGCTGAAAGGCTTCGGCGTGGATGATTTCCCGAAAGGCATCGTGGCGGCGGGGGCAGCGATTCATTATCTGATTGAAACACAGCACGATAAATTAGGACATATCACTTCCCTATCGCGCATCGACCAAGGGCAATATGTGTGGTTAGACAAGTTCACGATTCGCAATTTGGAACTGCTGCATACGACCAACCTGAACGCCAAGACTTTAATCGACGTCATCGACAAGACCGTTTCGCCGATGGGTGGCCGTTTGATGCGCCGCTGGCTGAGCCTGCCGCTGAAAAACAAGGAGCAAATCGAGGCGCGTTATGAGGTGGTGCGCTATTTCTTCGAGAACCGCGACCAGATTCAACGTTTTCAGGATGCCGTGCGGCAAGTCGGTGATTTGGAGCGACTTATTTCAAAGGTTTCGCTCTCAAGGGTGAATCCTCGTGAACTCTTGCAAGTGAGCCGCGCCTTAGACCAAATCGAGGTGCTGAAGAAGTCTTGTGAAGAAAGTCAACACCCTGCCTTGCAGCGTTTTGCAGAGCAGTTCAATCCTTGTGCGAGCATTCGCGAACGCATCAAGAAAGACCTCAATCCCGATGCGCCAGCGGTCATCTCTAAAGGCAACTATATCGCCGACGGCGTGGATGCCGAATTGGACGACCTGCGCAACCTTTCGCGCTCGGGCAAGGAATATCTGATGAACATCCAACGCCGCGAAACGGAACGCACGGGCATTTCTTCCTTGAAAGTGGGCTACAACAATGTGTTCGGCTATTATCTCGAAGTCACCAATTCGCATAAGGACAAGGTGCCGACGGAGTGGATCCGCAAGCAAACCTTGACCAACGCCGAGCGTTACATCACCGAGGAACTGAAGCAATACGAGCAGAAAATCCTTGGCGCGGAGGAGAAAATCAGCATTATTGAGCAGCGGGTTTACAATGAATTGGTCACCGCCGTGACGGAGTTCGTTGAGCCGATCCAAGTGGATGCATCTTTAGTCGCCCGCATTGACTGCTTGGTGAGTTTCGCCGACATTTCGCTGAAAAACAACTATGTGCAGCCTGTCATTGATGATTCGTTTGTCTTGGACATCAAGGAAGGCCGCCACCCTGTCATCGAGCAAATGATGCCTGTGGGCGAGTGTTACATCGCCAACGACGTTTACCTCGACACCGACAAGCAGCAAATAATCATCATCACCGGCCCGAATATGTCGGGTAAGTCGGCCCTGCTGCGCCAAACCGCCTTGATTGTGCTGATGGCCCAGATGGGTTGTTTCGTTCCGGCGGCTTCAGCGCGTATCGGTCTGGTGGACAAGATTTTCACCCGTGTGGGTGCCTCCGACAACATCTCTTCGGGCGAATCAACTTTCATGGTGGAGATGAACGAAACGGCGAGCATTTTGAATAATGTGTCGTCGCGGAGCCTTGTGCTTTTAGACGAAATCGGGCGCGGCACCAGCACCTACGACGGCATCAGCATCGCTTGGGCCATCACCGAGTTTTTGCACGACCACCCCGTGAGTCGCGCCAAGGTGATGTTTGCCACGCACTACCACGAACTGAACGAGATGGAGGACTCCTTCGCACGCATCAAGAATTACCATGTTTCGGTGAAGGAAGTCGGCAACAAAGTGGTCTTTTTGCGCAAGTTGAAACGCGGGGGCAGCGCCCACAGTTTCGGTATCCACGTGGCCGAGATGGCCGGAATGCCCCGCAAGGTCATTGAACGCGCTACTGCATTGCTCAGCGTTTTGGAGAAGTCACACACTAGCGAAGACGTTGAAAAGGCCGCCGCCAAAAAAACCGATGACGGTATGCAGTTGAGTTTCATCCAGTTGGATGACCCGCTGCTGCTGCAAATCAAGGAAGACATTTTGAATACCAACATTGATACTTTGACCCCAGTAGAAGCCTTGATGAAGCTGAATGAGATTAAGAAGTTGCTGAATCGTTGATGGACTTCGGGACGCGAGACTTCGGGACTTCGGGACGGCCTGCCGGGGTTGTGCCTGCCGGTCGCTGCCGTAGGTCGCGACCTACGGTTACGGTAATGTCGTCCCTTCGGGACGTGAGGCACATCGCTGCGAGGAACTAAGCACTCCAGAATCATAAATTTCTGCTTTGTAAAGAAAGAATTTTGCAGATTTTATGCTTTGGAAAGCAGAAAATTTCCAATTTTTATGCTTTGAAAAGTATAAAAATCGTATTTTTGCACTGAAAAAATGTACAAAAATGGAATATCAGGATATTTTACCTCTTGTAAATCAGTTCAATAACAAGATGAACGAGGTCGATTTGACCTTCAAACGGTATCTTCACGACAAAATCAACTGGAAAGCGAGGCTGATTGGCATCAAAGGTGCCCGAGGCGTGGGAAAAAGCACCTTGTTGCTGCAGCATATCAAAGAGAGTTTCCCCGATTTGCAAAATGTGTTTTACGCCTCGTTGGACGACCTTTGGTTTCGTGCCCACGACTTGCTCAATTTGGTGGAATACCTTTATACGCATGGATTCACCCATCTGTTTTTGGACGAGGTTCACAAACTCGACCAATGGAGTCGCTACATCAAGAACATCTATGACAGTTATCCTCAATTGCACATTGTTTATACCGGCTCTTCGATGTTGGAAATTGACCATTCCAAAGTCGATTTGTCGCGTCGGCAAATGCTTTACACCATGCACGGGCTTTCGTTCCGCGAATACCTTGAATTTGAGGGCTTGGGGGCATTTCCTGTCGTGAGTATCGAAGACTTGTTGGGTTCGCATTTGCCCATTGCGATGAAAATCGTTTCGCAAACCCGTGTGCTTCAGTATTTTGATCGCTATTTGCAGTCGGGGTATTATCCTTTTTACAAGGATTCCATTTCTGTTGACGATTTCCATTCGCGGCTGCGCGAAGTGGCCAATGTGGTGGTGGAAAGCGACATGCCCGCCGTTGAGGAAATCACATACACCACGGTGCAGAAAGCCAAGCAGTTACTTATGGTGATTGCGCCCAATGTGCCTTTGCAGCCCAATATCAGCCGACTGAGCCAAGAATTGGAGGTAACGCCTTCGCAATGCCTGAAAATCCTTTATTTGTTGGACCGCGCTGGACTGCTTTTGTTGTTAACCAAGGAACAAAAGGACTACAAGCACCTCGCAAAACCCGGAAAGATTTTCTTGGGCAACGGCAACCTGATGTATGCTTTGTCGTCTGTGGTGAATCTCGGTACTTGCCGCGAGACATTTTTCGCCAACCAGTTGTCTGCCATTGGCCAGTTGACCATGCCCGAAAAAGGCGACTTTTTATTAAATGGGAAGTATTTGTTTGAAGTGGGTGGCAGCAGCAAGGATTTCAGGCAAATTGCCAACATCCCCGACAGTTATCTCGCCGTTGATGATGTGGAAATAGGTCATTTGAACCGCATTCCCTTGTGGATGTTTGGGATGCTGTATTGATATTATCCCTTTCTAATCTATCTTCACCCGATTAATCCTCCCAAACAGCCGCTCCTTGTCGAAATACACACTATAGGCATAGCCATTATGCACCTTGAAAGTCCGTGGGTATATGCTGTTACTGGCTTTTTGGCCCATTCCTACCGTGCCTTTGGCTGGGTCATAGCAACCGAGATAATTGATTCCGTTCTGCATGAAAAGGCCGTAAGTATTCCCCGTGGCTTCATCAGTAAGAAACTGATTGGCAAAATAGTTTTTCCCCGAAACGATAGTAAGCGGGTGTTTGCCTGATAATTGGAAAGTCTTATCAAACTCCACGATTTCAAAGTTTTCCAAATCAATAAGTTGAATGAAACCGTCGAATCTCAAGGCTATGGTATGGTACTCGGTGGCCAATACTTGACAATACCAACCAATTCGCTTGTGTATCTTATAATTAACCGTCAAACGGAGCAGATTGCCGTCCCATACGCCCAAAACTAACTCGTTTTCATTCTCTGGCACCTCACTATTATAAATGGCAAATATCTCATTCAGATAGGATTGGCACACATTGACCGCCACCGTATCGATAAAACGGTAGAGGAAATGTCTTTGTTTCAAAGAGTCGTTTTTCAATACATAATTGTAAGTCTGCGCTTGCCCGTGGAACTCCTTCACATAATAATCGCGTTTCTCGTAGGCCGTATTACGCAACAAATAAGCGTCATTGAACTCAAACACGATTTTTCTGATTTTGTCGCGGAAGAGGTCTTTCGTGAATGTGGAAACGGGCAAGGCTTTCCCCGCCGCATCGAAACAAACCTGCAAACAAGAGTCTTGACCCAAAAGGAGAAAATCTCCGAAAGCGTCGATATACAGTTCATCATAAAAGCCATCAAAATCCGTGACTCCCATATCGCTGCCATTGAGGTCGAGTAGGCGCAACGAGGAGGTTTTTGCCCTGTTTTCAAGCACTAAAATCCTGTCATCGGCAAAGGCTATGTCGGCGATGTTGGTGCCACGCGGGCTTCGGTAAAAGTCGCTGTGTGCCGTAACGCCCACTTCCTGAAGGTCGTAGCTCATCTTCCTCATTCGGAAACTGATGTTGATGGAGTCGCGCTGCAACTGCCTCGGCGTGAGGCTCACGACGGTATCTTGATAACCGATGCACGAATAATACAAGTTGATGGCCTCCGAGCGGTCGAAAAGAGGCAATTCGTAATGCCCTTTGGCATCAGTGCTGGTGCCGTAAAGCGTGTTCACGATGCTGATGTTCACATTCTCCACGCCGAGATTGCCGTGGACGATGGTCTTGGTTTGCGCGAACAGCGAAGAAGCAAAGAATAGCAATAGCAAAGCAAGAATAGAGTTCTTTTTCATAACGCACTCATTCTACATTGATTGTAGCATATTTATACTCCTTTCCGTCATCAAACCGCAACAGATATTCGCCCATGTAAAGTGCCAACTTGAATTCCTTCTCATCTTTGCCGTACATATACTGGTCAATGGGAACGCATTGCTCGCCCTCTGATTTCAGGAACGCGCTCACACAACCTTCGGGGAAACCGTTCTTTTTGATAAAACGGCGGTCAATAGTATAAAGTACCTTGCCATTGTAGAGTTTCCAGTCAGGGATGTTTTCCTCGATGAAGCGTGTGCGCGGCAGGCAACAGGTGGCATCCATGCCTGAGTTGTTTGGATAAATGCGTTTCGCAGTATCATAACAGATAATCGACTCACGGATGGGCATGGCATCAATACGGTCAAAAAATGCGGTACGCAGCGAGTCCATACTTTCGTATTGTTCAGAGAAAGTCATGACACTGCAATCCATCGTGAACGGGTCAATGCCTGTCTTTTCCTTGAAAAACCCACCCATCATCGACCACCCTTTGCTTTAAGTTTGCAGCGTAATTCGTACAAGGTTAATTCTTACCTTTGTTGTATGAAGGGAGGATCGACTTCCGGAGGGCAATCCAGCACCCTTTCTGGA
>CACZZO010000012.1 GCA_902785755.1 uncultured Bacteroidia bacterium
AGGTTGCAATAGGTTCATATAAATACATGGAAATCCCTGGGAGCATTTCAGTTGTTATCATCCAAGACGATGGATGGAATACACTCGAAATGGAAGCCACCATCCGCCCCTACCTGTTCTACCCCAACCCCACCCAAGACGAGCTGCACCTGTATTTCTCTCCAGACGTAACGCCCAAGCAAATCGAGCTTTACGATTTGCAAGGCCACCTTGTGCGCACCCAGCGCAATGGACTTGAAAACCTTAATCTGCAAGGCTTGGCTTCGGGCACTTACACGATGCGCGTCACATTGGAAGGCGGGAATGTGTTTTCGGATAAAGTCATCAAGGAATAAAGCTTGATTTGGATTTGGTTTCCCTCTATCAAAAAAAATACTATTTTTGCACTCTGAATTTCAATTGATTGTGCCATGCTGAAACTACCCATCGGACTACAGAGTTTTGAGAGCCTCAGAACTGACGGTTTCGCCTACGTCGACAAGACCAAGCTGGTTTATGACCTTGCCCAAAACGGGAAATACATTTTCCTCTCGCGCCCGCGAAGGTTTGGGAAAAGTCTTTTGATTTCAACCTTGAAGGCTTATTTCCAAGGGAAAAAAGAATTGTTTGAGGGGTTGGCTATCTCAGAATTGGAACAGACTTGGGGGTCTTATCCAGTTCTGCATTTGGACCTGAATGTGGGTTTATATACTTCGAAGGAAGGCCTTTTGGAAGCACTCAATTCCAACCTCGTTGATTGGGAAGAAAAATACGGCATCAAGTTAAACTCGCCTGACGCGGCACAAAGGTTCAAGTACATCATTAGCAGGTTGGCGCAGAGTACAGGCCAAAAAGTCGTCATCCTTGTGGACGAATACGACAAACCGCTCATCGAGGCCATCGACAATGAGCCGCTTCAACAGGAATACCGTTCCATTCTGAAAGCGTTTTATGGCAACATCAAGACCTGCGATGAGTTTATTCGTTTCGTCATGCTCACGGGCGTTTCAAAGTTCTCCAAAATCAGCCTGTTCAGCGATCTTAACAACCTGACAGACATTTCGTTGGATGAACGCTACGCCGATATTTGCGGCCTTACCGCCGAGGAAATTGAGCGTCATTTCAGCGAACATCTTGAAGCGTTTGCCCAAAAGGAAGGCACCGACAAGGCCGCCATCATGGAAGAGAAATGCGAAAAATGTATGACGGCTACCATTTTTCGGAGGATATGTCGAAAGATATGTACAATCCTTTCAGCGTTCTCAATTCTCTTTCTGAGCAAAGGTATCGCAATTACTGGTTCTCGACCGGCACGCCGACATTCCTCGTCAAACTGCTGCAAAACGGTGACTATGATTTGCGGGATTTCTCCTCGGGGAACATTTTGGCTAATGACCTCGCCGCCAAGGAGAGTTTGACCAAAGAGCCAATAGCAATGTTCTATCAAACTGGTTATCTGACTATTAAGGGCTACGACAAGGAGTTTGGTAGTTACAGTCTCGGCTTCCCAAATCGAGAAGTGGAGCAGAGTTTCCTCAATTTCCTGTTGCCGCGTTATACGGGTAATACCGATAACCGATCCTCGGCTTTCATCGAGTATTTTGTGCGCGACCTCCGCAAAGGTGACATTGAAAGTTTCCTGAACCGGATGAAGACCTTTTTCGCCGACACGCCTTACGAATTGGTTCGCGACTTGGAAAACCACTACCAAACCGTGATGTTCACCATTTGCTTGAGTTCAAGTTCAATAAGACGGCTGCGGAGGCTTTGGCGCAAATCAACACGAAGGATTATCCTTTGCCTTTCCAATTTGAGGGGCGCAAGGTTTTCAAAGTGGGGGTCAATTTCTCGAAGGAAACCCGAAACATCGACGATTGCATTTGGGAGCCTTTGGAGGCTTAGTGCTTTCGTCCCCAATACCCTTTTTTCGGCTCACTATAGATTAGGAAAACCGCCGGCTTCTTGTTCAAGTCGCCTTTGAAGGTTTTCCAAGTGCCAATGTCTTGACTGATAATAAGTTCGTCCTCGCAAGTAAGGTTGCAGGCTATGCAAAGCCTTGTGGCGGGGTGGAGGTTTTTGCAAAGGTCTTGCAACATGGCGTTGTTGCGGAAAGGTGTTTCGATGAACAATTCCGTTTCGTTGTTGGCCAATGAGCGGCGTTCCAAGTCCTTGATGGCGTTTTGCCTTTCGGGACTTTTGATGGGCAGGTAACCGTGGAAGGCGAAGGCTTGTCCGTTGAATCCCGAAGCCATCAGTGCCAAAATCATGGCATTGGGCCCGACCAACGGAACCACTTGAATACCAGCGGAATGTGCCAAATCAACTACCAATGCTCCCGGGTCGGCGACGCAAGGTGTACCGGCTTCCGACATCAAGCCCATGTCCTCACCTTGAAGGCACGCGCCGAGGTGCTCCATCAAGTCGAGGTTGCGGGCGTTGTGCTTGTCCAATTCGATGAAATTGATGTCATCGATAGGGCTGTCCATTCCGATGCGGCTCAACACGCGGCGCGAAGTGCGGGTGTTTTCCACAACGAAGTGTTTCAATCGTTTCACGATTTGGAGCGTTCCGGCAGGAATCACTTGCTCTGGTTTTGTTGCGCCAAGCAGGTTGGGTACGAGGTATAGTTTTCCGAAGTTGTTGGTCATAAGGGAGTTATTGCAAGGCGATTTTCTTTTCAATGTCGGCAAACATCACCTTAAACTGTTTGTCGGTCTCCAATTGGTTGGCGATGGTCTTGCAGGCATGATACACCGTGGCGTGGTCTTTCTTGCCGCATTGTTGCCCGATGGAGGCGAGGCTGGCGTTGGAGTATTTTTTCGAGAGGAACATGGCGATTTGTCGTGCCTGCACCACTTGCCGCTTGCGCGTGTTGAGCACCATCTGCTCCGGCGAAATTTTGAAATAGTCGCACACGATGTTGATGATGTATTCCACCGAAACCTCCTTGACCGTGTTGCGCACGAAACGCTCGATGATTTCCTTCGCCATGTCGAGGTTGATGGCCTTCTTGTTGAGCAGCGACTGCGCCATCAGCGAGTTCATCACGCCTTCAAGTTCGCGGATGTTGTTGCGCACATTGCTGGCAATGTATTGCACCACTTCATCAGGGAAGGTGATGCCGTTGTCGTAGAGTTTTTCGCGGATGATGGAAGTGCGTGTCGGCAGGTCGGGCACCTGAAGTTCGGCGGGGAGGCCCCACTTGAAGCGCGAAAGCAGCCGTTCTTCCATGCCTTGAAGGTCGGATGGGAACTTGTCGCTGGTGATGACAATCTGCTTGTTGTTTTGCTGCAAGTGGTTGAAAATGTGGAAGAAAACATCCTGAGTGCCAGCCTTTCCCGAAAGGAATTGGATGTCGTCGACGATGAGCACGTCAATCATCTGGTAGAAGTTGATGAAATCGGGGCGATTGTTGTTCTTGTTGGCCGACACATACTGGGTGGAAAGTTGTTCGGCCTGCACATAAAGCACGGTCTTTTCTGGGTGCAAACGCTTGGTTTCCAATCCGATGGCGTGGCAAAGATGGGTTTTCCCAAGTCCAGTGCCGCTGTAAATGACCAAGGGATTGAACGCATTTTTTCCGGGTTCGCGGGCGATTTCGAGGCCGGCTGAACGCGCCAAACGGTTACATTCGCCTTCGATGAAATTGTCGAAAGTGTAGTTTTCGTTGAGCTGCGAGTCGATTTGCAGTTTCTTTAGTCCGGGGATGACAAACGGATTGATGGGGCCTTCCGAAAGCCGTTGCGGAGCGGGCTGACCGAGAGGATTCTTCGGGAAATTGCGGTTGGAACTGGGCAAAGTGATGGAGCCTGAACTGTTTGCGCTGTCTACAGGCATCGTGTAGGCTAATTTTCCCTTTGCACCGACGAAACGTTTGATGGCCGTCCGAAGGTGGTCGATGTAATGCTCCTCAAGGTATTCGTAGAAAAACTGGGTGGGCACCTGAAGGGTGAGCACGTCGTCGGAAAGAGAGATGGGCACGATGGGTTCAAACCAAGTCTTGTAGCCCTGTTCCGTGACGTTATCCTTGATCACAGACAGACATTTATTCCATATCTCGACATGGTTACTCATCGTCGTTTATGCCTAATTTGTTGTATTTCAAACTACTTTTTGGGGTAGAAAGGGTGTCTCGTTTTCCCGTTTTCGGGCTTTTTTCGACCTTGCAAAGGTAAATGATTAATTGTTTATAAAAAAATCAAAATCCTATTGACTTTCAATTTTCTTTTTCAAAAATTACGAGGATTTCGGTCTCAGAAAACTTAAATACTCTGTAATTTGCTGTTTTACACGGTTTTGATATGCGCTATTTTTACCCCGAACAAATTGCGAAATTTTTCCGAAATTCTTGAAGCGTCATTTTTCCTTGTTGAAAACTCCAAATAGCAGTCCAATTCGAAGCGAGGATTCAGTTGTTCCAGATTTTCCTCTTTTAGGATGCGCATCACCTCATTCATCAGCGGGTACTCGAACTCCAAACTGTAAATTTCATTTATGGTTTTCTCCACAATTTGCGCGTTGTCAAGGGCTTCTCGGGCAGCGGTTTTGTAGGCGTTGATGAGTCCCGAAGTGCCCAATTTGATGCCTCCGAAATACCTCGTCACGACCACACAAACATTGGTGACATCCTTCGAGAGGATTTGGTTGAGGATGGGTTTGCCCGCCGTGCCCGAGGGTTCGCCGTCGTCGCTGGAGCGGAAGGTTTTCTTGTCGGGACCAATCATGTAGGCATAGCAATGGTGCCGCGCATCGAAATATTTCTTCTTGACGGAAGCCACGGCTGCCTTGGCCTCGTCTTCGTTCATCACGACAAAGGTCTCGGCGATGAACTTGCTGCCTTTTTCCTTATAAAGGCCCTCGCCGCGTGTGGCCAACATATAATAGGTGTCGTCGTTCATGGCTTCAGGGTGATGAGGATGACGGCAATGATGGCGATGGCCAAGCCCAAATAATTCTTCCAAGTGAGTTTTTCCTTGAAGAGCAGCCAACCCGTAAGGGCGGTGAGGCTGACTACACCTATATTATATACGGGGAACAGCACGACATTGTCGAAGCAGCGCATGGCGTGATAGACGCAGAAGGTGGAGAAAAAGTTGATGACACCCAACCCGATGCCTCCGACGGCGCTTTTCCATTGCCATTTTGAGCGGCCTCGAAAGAGGTCGTAGGCCACGATGAGGATGCCAAACAGCAAGGCGATGAAATAGATGAAGGCAATCATGAAACTCATATCGTTGGCTTGGTTCTTTTGCTCGGTGAGTTTCATGAGAATGTCGCCCGTGCCTGTGCCGAAAAAGATGAGGATTGGTAGCAACCAATTGGTTTTGTTGGTTTTAGAAGACTCTTTTTTGCCGCCGACCACCAACACCAAGGCTACTAAAGCCAGCACAATGCCCATCGTGGCGACGAAATTCAGCCTCTCGCTGAACAAGACTACGCCCGCCAAGGTAGGCAACACCACAGAGAGTTTGCTTGAAAGCGAAGTGACCGTCACACCGGAGCGTTGGGTGGAGGCGGTCATCAGCAAGTAGGTGAAAATGAACCAGAAACCCGTGATGAGCGAGAGTCCGAACCACGGCTCGGCAACCAATTGTGCAGGCGTGTCGAACTGCTTGCACATCAAGAAGCCAGTGCCTGCGGCGAAGACATAGTTCCACATCAGCGCTTGGTGGTTGTCGAGTTTGAAACGCTCGAAGAGGCGCATGGCTACGAAAACGCCGGTGGAGAATATTATGGCTAAAATGAGGTAAATCATTCGGCAAAAATACGGTTTTTTGCGTATTTTTGCCTCATGTTTGGATTTAATCTGCAAAAAACAAAACGCCACTTCACCGAAGTGCTGACTGTAAAATTCCCACAGCGCGAGGCGGAGCAACTGATGCGTATCCTGTTGGAAGACCTTTTCGGCATTGACTTGAAACGGCAGTTGATGAACCCCGAATTGCGTATCGACGAATTCCAACATTTTCAGTTGGAGCAAGCCGTCAAGCGGCTGTTGGCAGGAGAGCCGGTGCAATATGTGACGGGCATGGCGCGTTTCGGCGACATATTAATAAAGGTGTCGCCGTCGGTGCTCATTCCGCGCCCCGAGACGGAGGAAATGGTGCAGAAGATTTGCGCTTCGATGCCCAAGGAAAAACCCATGCGCATTTGGGACATTGGAACGGGTTCGGGCTGCATTGCCATAGCCTTGGCAAAACATTTCGAGAACGCCGAAGTCATAGCCTTTGATGTTTCCGAGGAGGCTTTGCAAATGGCCATGGAAAATGCCGAAAGCAATGGTGCAAAGGTGACTTTCGTGCAAGACGACATTATGAATCCCACATCCGTTTTTTTCGCTCAGCCCGTGGATTTGGTGGTGAGCAATCCGCCCTACGTTTGCGACAGCGAGCGAGCCGCGATGGAAGCCAACGTCCTCGATTGGGAGCCTGAAACGGCCCTCTTTGTCCCCGACGACGACCCGCTTCGGTTTTATCGCCAAATCTTGGCTTTGGCCAAAAACCAGTTGAATCCCCAAGGACAGATTTGGTTCGAAATCAATGAAGCGAAAGGTGAGGAGATGTTGTCGCTTTGCTGCGAAATGGGTTTCCCCAAGGCTGAAATTTTGGAGGATTTTGCTGGAAAACCACGAGTTTGCCGTGCTTGTAGGAATTGTTTTTCCAAAAAAAAGTTGTAATAAACCTCAATAACTAATTGAAAATCAATACACATATTTTGAAAAAGTTTGTAATGGCTCATAGACATGCCAAAACGACAAATTTTTTCTATACTTTTGCGGAACAAGTTTCAAAGCAAATTATAAACCTCAAAATCCAATCATTATGTTCATAAACAAAAACATCAAAATCGGAACGCTGCTTGTGCTGTTGGCGGCATTCATGGGCTTTGCCTCTTGCAAAAAAATCGACCTCACCGTGCAAATCCCACAGCTGAAGGGCTCTTGGCAATGGGAGGAATCCGCAGTGGGCGGTGTTGTCGGCATTATTTATGCTGACACCACGCAAAACCTTGTTCTCACTTTTGAAGACGACAACAAAATCAGCGTCGCTTACAATGGTGAATGGCTTTTCCAAAACGAGACCTACACCGTCACGAAATCGAATAACAGCCTTTACGGCGATTATATCATCAATGTGCCGAAAAAGATTCAGACCAAGGTCGCCGAGTGTTTGGGCCATTCGGAAGGGAGCATCGTGTTGAGCGGGTATGTCAGTCTCTTTGACTTTATGTCTGAGGCTGGCCCGAGTACACTGGTCAAGAAATTGAGCATCATCGATAAGAAGGAAATCGATGTGGGCGTTGCAGGCGGCAATTATCATAAGGGTTCGGTATTTGCACCGATACATGAATTGTATTGAGAATTTCCCTATTTTTGCACCGCGATTCAGGCAGACTGTCGCGGGTCGGGAAAGCCGGCGCGAGGAAAGTCGGGACAGCACAGAGCACCATACTTCTTAACAGGAAGGTACACGCGAGTGTAACAGACAGTGCCACAGAAAAATATACCGCCCGCAAGGGTAAGGGTGAAAACGCGAGGTAAGGGCTCACGCGGTGGGTGGCGACATTCCGCCGGGGCAAACCTTATGGGCTGCAAGTCCAAGTATAGAGGCAATGAGGCTTTCGGGCCTTGAACGGGCTGCTCGTCCGTCGTCTCAGGGTAGGGCGCTTGAGCCTGCGGGCGACCGCAGGCCGAGAGAAATGACAGTCACCCCGCAAGGGGAACAGAATCCCGCTTATTCGCTTGGGTCGCTGTTTTACAAGAGGCTCCGCTTCCAAGCGGAGCCTCTTTGTTTTTGGATTGCAGTGTCAGGAAAACGCCTTTTTTATGTTGATATGGGACGGAAAAATATTGTAAAATCCTGCCTAATGATGTAGTTATTTTTTGAAAAAACTACATTGATATGTTGTCCTACGGTATTACAAAAGGCTTCACTTCCAAGCGGAGCCTCTTTGTTTTTACACCGCCATCAACACCAGAAGCTGGGCCGTGAAAATCCTCAAAAACATGGTGAGAGGATAGACGGTCGCATAGCCCATATTGGGCAGTTTGCAGCCTTCGGGGGCTACTGTGTTGGCGAAGGCGAGGGTAGGAGGGTCTGTGTGCGAGCCGCCGATGAAGCCCATCAGCGTGTAATAGTTGACCTTCAGCACCAAACGCCCGAAAAGTGCGACCAAGACGGGCGGCACCATGGTGATGATGACACCGTAAATGACCCACATATAATGCTCTTGCACAGTGTTGACGAATTGGCCGCCTGCGCCCAAGCCCACTCCGGCAAGGAAGAGCGCGATGCCCACCTCGCGGAGCATCCACACGCCGTGGCTTTCAGTAAACTCGGTCGTGAACCAATTTTTCTTCACGCCAAGCCAACTGCCGATGATGGCCACTACCAAAGGACCGCCAGCCAAACCCAATTTGATGGGAGCCTTCATGCCCACAGGAATTGGGATGGAACCAACGATGATGCCCAAGGCGATGATGACGAAGATGGGAATCAAATTCACCTTGTGCCGCTGCGACGTGGGTGTGGCTTGTTTTTCGGCCTTGGGTTCGAGGTTTTCTTCGGTGGAAGGCTCGTTTTTCAAATCAATCCGGCAGAGCGGACGGAGCAAGATGCAGGTCATAATCATGCCAACGACGGCCAATGGATAGGCCACGGCATAGCCCGCCGCCAATCGGTCGGAGGCTCCCGCGATGCCCAAGTCATTGACGGCTTGTTGTGCCGCTGAAAGTCCGGGCGTGTTGGTGATGGCACCCGTGTAAACGCCTGCCATGTCGGCCAAGTCTTGGTTCGCGACTTTGGCGATGATGACCGTAATCGCCACGCCAAGCGCGACATTGGCCAAGGCCATCAGGTTCATGGCCAAGCCGCCTTTCTTGAACGAGCGGAAGAATCCTGGCCCGACCTGCAAGCCCACGGCCACCACAAAAAGAATGAGCCCGAACTCCTTGATGATGTGAAGCATGTCGTGGTTGAGCGAAACGCCGCAGGCACTCAGCGCGATGCCCACAAAAAGCACCCAAGTGATGCCCAACGACACATTGGCAATCTTGATTTTGCCCAAAAGCAGGCCGACAAAGATGGAAACGGCCAAATACAAAACGGTAGGCCCGACGCCCGAGCCGGTGAAAAGGTTTAGCATAGTTGATTCATTTTAATGCCACAAAAATAAGGTTTATCTCGCCACATTCCCGATAATCACCGAAATATTATTGACGAACATATTCACGGCGATGGCCAAGAGGATGACACCGAAGAACTTGCGGAGGATGAAAATCAGGTTTTCGCCCAAGAGTTTCTGGATGCGGTCGAGCTGGCTGATGACGATGTAGTCCAACAAGATGTTGAGCAACAGCGCGATGAGGATGTTGATGACGGCGTAGTCGGCGCGGAGCGAGAGCAAGGCCGTCAGCGCGCCCGGACCGGCAATCAAGGGGAAGGCGATGGGCACGATGCTGGCGCCGCCCTTGCCACCTTCGTTCTTGATGATTTCGCGACCGAGAATCATTTCGACGGCCAAGATGAAAAGCACGAAAGAACCTGCCACGGCAAACGAAGCCACGTCGATGCCGAAGAGCTTGAGCAGCGCGTCGCCAGCGAAAAAGAACGCCAAAAACAACCCCAAAGCGGTCAAACAGGCCTGCCCCGCCTTGATGGTCTTGTTTTGCGCCTTCATACCCACGAAGATGGGAATGGAGCCGAAAATGTCGATGATGGCGGCCATCACGATGAACGCGCCGAAGATTTCCACGAAGTTGATGCTACCGAACATTGGATTTGAGTTTAGAAAAAGAACTACGAATTTCACTAATTGAACGAATGTATGCTACGGAATTATGCAGCCACGGCTGCGGATCCATACGAATATTCGTGCAAAATTAGAAATATTCGCGCAATTCGTGGTTCATTATCAAACAATATTGTTCCAAAGGTAATGGAAATGCGGCCCAAACCTCTTGAAAGCGGCCTCGTCCAACTGTTCTTGGAACTGCGGATGCGCCACGGAGATGATGAGTTTGGCGCGTTCTTGCAGCGAGCGTCCGTAGAGGTTCACCGCGCCATATTCCGTGACGAACCAGTGGATATGGTTGCGCGTGGTGACGGCACCCGAGCCCAAGTCCAAGGCAGGCACAATCTTGTTGATGCCCTTGCGCGTGGTGGAGGGCATTGCGATGATGGCCTTGCCGCCCTTCGAGCGCGACGAACCATAGACGTAGTCAATTTGGCCGCCCACGCCAGAGTAGATGCGCTCGCCCAACGAGTCGGCGCACACCTGTCCCGACAGGTCAATCTGGATGCCCGAATTGATGGAAGTCATCTTGGGTTGCTGTGCAATGATAAAGGGATCGTTGGTGTATTCCACGTCCATCAGCAGCACCTCGTGGTTGCCGTCGATGAAGTCATAGATTTTCTTCGAGCCCATCACGAAGGTGGAGACGATTTTTCCTTTGTTGAGTTTCTTGTTGTCGCCCGTGATGACGCCTTTCTTGACAAGCGGCAAAATGCCGTCGGAGAACATCTCGGTATGGATGCCGATGTTTTTGTGGTTGTGGAGGCACGAAAGGATGGCGTTGGGTATGGAACCGATACCCATCTGGAGGCAGGCACCGTCTTCGATGAGTTCGGCACAATAACGCCCGATGGTCTTTTCCACCTCGTTGGGCTCGGGCATATCGACGGTGAGCAATGGCGAATCATCCTCAACAAAAATATTGATTCTGCTGATATGGACCAAAGCATCGCCGAAGGTGCGCGGAACGTGCTTGTTGACTACTGCAATGACAAACTCGGCACTCTCCATTGCGGCCAAAGTTGCATCGACCGACGAACCGAGCGACACATAGCCGAACTTGTCGGGAGGGCTAACCTGAATCATCGCCACGTTGCATTTGATGTAACGCTCGCGATAAAGTTTCGAGGTCTCGCCAAGGAAAACGGGGATATAGTCAGCCAAGCCTTTCTGGACGCTTTCGCGCACGTTGGCTCCCACGAAGAAGGCATTGTGCTGGAAAATGCCCTCGAATTCAGGGTTGACGTAGGGCGCGGCACCCTCGGTGTGCAAGTGATGGATATAGACGTTCTTCAACTCGCCCGCGCGACCTCTGTCGCATAAGGCCTTGACCAAACATTGCGGCACATTCGACACCGAACTGATGTGGACGTGGTCGCCCGACTTGATGACTTTGACGGCTTCTTCAGCCGTGACTGCTTGATATTGTTTCTTCATTTCTCACGAACTTATGTTTCCTAAAGTTTAAAAAGTCGGCGGCAGCCGTGGCTGCCGCCAGCAACAACATGAAATTAAAAAAGAGTTTTATTTCCTCATTCTAACACATAGTGTTTGTTATTGTATTACAATCTTTTGCGTTTTGACATTGTCCCCGTTCATTAGGCGGAGCAAGTAAACACCAGGGGCAGCATTTACTTTGATATTGGCAACGTTATTGATTGTTTCACTTTTGACAACACGTCCCATCAAGTCAATGACTTGCAAGGTGGCTTGGCCTTCGTTGGCTACTATCAACTGGCTGTTGTTGAAGTAGGCGAAAGAGTCGGTCGTAGTCCCGGTAGAAGCGTCTTCGGTTGCAAACACCATCCTGAACCTCGAAGCATAGTCTGTCGTGTTGGCCTCGAAAGTGTAACTTGGGGTTTGCAGTAGATCAATATCGGCACCAGTCATGTTGTCGATGAGATGTAAGTAGTTCATTTCCACGGTCGCAACATCCACGCTGATGGAATAGGTGCCGTTTTCGGAGGCCACGAAGTTGAGGGGCAGTTCGCCTATGCCTTCGCTGCACACTATGGCATAGTCTTGCCCGTCCTGCGGGATGTAAAGTTTTGTGCTGTTCCTGTTCAGCATGAACTTGGGCAGTGTGGTTTCATCGTTGAAACGGACGATGGCGCGGTCGATGATATTACCACGGTTTCGATTGACATTGAGGGCAAATTGCTGGTTTTGCTCGTCGCGCTGTTCCGTGCTGAAGGTCATGGTTTCGCCATCAGTGTTGGCAATCACGAAAATGCCTTCCATAGCCCCAATGTTGTTGCCCGTTCCGGCGATGATTCCGGTGCCGTCAGGATTCGTGGTGTAGAAAGGCTTGGAGATGTAAGCGGTTTGGGCAAAGGGGTTGCCCACAAGGTTCCAACCAGCTAAGTCGGCGTTGTCGTCCTTGATTAAAGTCACCTCACCATTACCCGTGTATGCCGTGCCAGTGAAAGTCAATGTGACATCTCCGCTGTTGGCATAGAGATACCCTTTGCCTGATTCGAGGTTGAAATGGTAGTGTTCTTGAGATTGGTTTTTCCAGTTTTCCCATTCAAGCGTAATGCCTTGGTCGTTTGAAGGAGCGCTTTGGTTGAAGCGGTAGAGGTCGAAACTGTTGTTGAGCATCCCGCCGACAACCTCTGGGCTGGTTTCACCATCCAAAGGCGAGGCAATCAGATGCCAGCCGCCATTGGGGGTGTGGGCAGTGATGGTTTTGGTGAAGGTTGGTGAAGTTGTGGTGAGGAAGTCGATAACGACGGGTTTTTTGTTGCTACCAATGCTTGAGGTGCCTGACCACATAAAAGTGTATGGCTCACCTAAATAAGTAATCGTATAGTTGTCTAATTCAACCTCGGTTTGATGATTGTAGAGTTTGAATGTGACTTCGTATGGTTGATTTGAACCAAAGATGGAAAGATAAGCACGATAATAACCAGCCGATCCATACCTGCCAATCCTTTCTGCACCTGTTATCACATCACCGTTGAAGGCTCCAATCTCAAGTTCGCTTGAGGTTTGCTCGACACCATCAATGTTTACCTGAATGATTGCAGGCATATTGCTCGGAAAGTCGTGATAATTAAAAGGGTAATGAGTCGGTAGTTGTTGGGCTTTCATCGAACCCGTAATTAGCAAAGTTGCTATTATAAAAAATAGTTTCCGTTTCATTTTTGTAAGAGTTTTTGAATTTATTTTGTTGATTTTCTTTGAATTATTGGTTGTGTTTTTAATTTCCTGAGAGAATGAGCGTTTTGGAATTAGGGTCTTCTGAAATATAGATATAGCCCTGACCTGATTGCAGGTGGGTGAGGTTGCCGCTCCATTCACCGTCTTCGAAGTTCGCAAATTTTCCATCGAAGGAACTGATTTTGTCGTTTTCTGATGGTGTAAAACCGCTTAAGGCTTGCTCGATTGTCATGGCTTGCAAGCCTGTGTATCCAATCCAGTTATGTCCTTGCTCGATGGTGATGCTGGAGGAATACAATGCCTTTCCACTCAAAGAGAAGTCACAGTCGTTACGGACTTGTATCTTATACATTTGTCCAGGGACAATTGTTGAGAGATTGCCGCTCCATTCCTCGTCCTCTTCATCATAGTTGGAAAAGCCAGAGTTTTGTGATGAGATGGTGATACCATTTGCACCAAGGGCATTTTCAAGTTCTTCCAAAGTCGTTTCCACAACGGGACACCACCAATTCCAACCTTGCGCTAGTTCAATAGTCTGTTCGACCGTTACATACACCACAACATTGTCAATGTACCAAGTGCAGCCGCTTGTGCCTGAGCCTTTGTATTTGAAGGCGACATAGACGTCTTGGCCGTCAAAAGCGGACAATGACACTGTGGCGTTGGACTTCACGGATGGACTGTAGTTGCCTTCAGCCGTCCAAATGATTTCGTTGAAATCGTCAAAAGTCATTCCGTTGGTGGAAACCACCACTGAGCAGCTTTCGTTGTAGTTGCCCGTGTCGATGAGATAGTCGAACGAAAGTGTGGCATCGCCATTAATGTGCATCTTTGGCATGACAAGGAAGGCGTAGCCTTCGTTCCAAGAACTATAGGCCGCACCAGAACCCAAACCATTGTTGGCATTCAAGTACCAATAGCTGTAACCTGTCATTTCGTGGTTGAACTTTTCCCAACAAATGGGCGGAAAATCTGAGGCATCGATGTTTTCAAAGTCCTCATACAATGCGTTTTGTGCATCGATGGGCCAAATGCCGCATTCGGTGGTGAAACTCACTTCTGCCCAGTCGCTTTGGTCGTCGGTGCTGCAAACAGCCTGCACTCTTGCTTCATAAACCGTGGCTCGTTTCAGTTGGGTGAGCGTGTAAGTCATTGAATTAACGGGAATCACTTCGCTCCAATTGCTGTCGGAGGCTTTCTTGTATTGCACATTCCATGCGGTTTCGTTGAGGCCAGCCGTCCAAGTCAGTGTGGCGCTGAGGTCGGTCGTTTCTGCGTTGAGGTCATTCGGGATGCGGCAGGTCGGGGCGACATCCACCGTAATGTCATCAACGAAAATGTAGCCCGTAGTGCTGGAATTGAACCTGATGGCGATGTGACGGCCTTCGCCAGTATAGTTCTCCAAGAATGCGGTGTATTCCTGGAAATTCGCGTCTTTCACGGTCACTGTTGCCACTTCAACAAATGTGGAGATATTGGACGGGTCGGTCATCACGCCGATGGAAAGGTCTTTGTTGGTCATGGCCGATTCAAGTCTGGCCCATAAACTGATTTGAAGGTCGGACATCGTGTATTGTGCGTCCACTTCGGGCAAAATGGCGGCTTCGTCCGTTGAAGCGTAGGGCTTGTAGAAATGCATACTCTTCCCGGAAGTAGCACTTTCACCATTGCCGCCGTGGGCGTATGGGTAGGAATAGGAAGCCTCCCTCACCGATGGATAATAAGTATAACTACCAGAGTATCCGCCACGATATTCCTTGCGTGTCCAGCATCTGGGCATGGGATAATTGGAAGATTGCGAGGTTTCCAAAGCACCTTCAAAGTCGCAAGAGTAGGGCATTGTCAAGGCTCCACATTCCGTGGTGACGGAAAGGTCGGAGTTTTGGTTGTAAGCACTGTATCCCCATTTGCTTTGGTCGGTATCGCTGCAATAGGCTCGCACGTTCACGCTGTATGCTGTCGCTGGACTAAGGTTTTCAATCGTATGGCTTGTTGTAGCGTGATCGTCGAGGTGAATGTAGGTATATTCGCTGTCGGTGCTTTTCTTGTAGCGGATGTCCCAAGCGTCTTGGCCTGTTGCGCCAGCTGTCCAACTGAGGGTGATGGTGGTGGCGGTTTTGGTGGCCGCCAGGCTTGATGGTGCGATGCAGGTAGCCAAAGTACTGAAACTCACTTGGTTACTCCATTGGCTGTAGCCGTCTTCTTCGCCGCAGTTGGCTCGCACCTTGATTCTGTAGGTCGTTTCGGGAGTGAGGTTTTGCAAGGTGTAGGTGTTCACGCTGCCAAGGTTGATTTGCGTAACGCCTTCATCGCCAGGATTGAAGGATGTGGCTGTCGAATAAATCAGCTCATAATTGTCGGCATCGCCTGTCCAGCTGACCGTGCCGGTATAAGCCGTGTTGGAGTTGGAAACATAGCTCAAGGTGGGTTTGGGACAGGTGGCTGTGGTGGTGAAGTCCTTCACGTCGCTCCACGAGCTTTCTTGGTTGCCGAGAACTGATTTCACGCGAGCATAGTAGGTGGTTTCGGGAGAAAGACCCGTCAAATTCTTGGAAGCCGTGCCGTCGACAGTGGTTTCCACGAAATTCTCTGTGAAACTGTTGTTGGTGGCATATTGCAGCACCCAATTGGTGGCGGTGCCGTTTTCAGTCCAGGAGAGCGTGGCCGTGCGGCCTCCGATGTTGCTGGCAGTCAATCCAGTGGGACGCGGGCAAGTCATGTAACTGATGCTGATGTTGTCAATAACCGCAGGGGGTTGAGTGCCGCCGCTACCATCATTACGCCAAATGAATACCATAGTATAAGTGCCTGAAACGGAGGCTTCAGCAGACCGGGTTTGCCATCCATCGCTCAAATTGAGTTTGCTTCCGCCGTCAAGGGCAATCCAATTGTTGGGTAGAGTTGTGGTGCCAACTCCAGGATACAAATTGGTTCCAGCCGTGAATTCAACATCGCCAGGAGCAAGGGCCACGCGAAGGTAGTCGTAGGTGCTTTCTCCTTTTGCGTTCCAATCGAAGAAGAAGGTGTAGGTGCCTTGGGCAAAGTTGAACAGTTTGGAGGCGTAAATGGCCGTATTGCCGTGGGCATATTCGTATGTTGTTCCACCGTCTTTGGAGACATACATGGATTTTTCACCTCCGTTGTTTGTCGCGCCGCCCCAGCACCATTGGTTGGTGAGGGTGCCGTTGGCGAAACCCCAATCGTTGCTGGTCTCAAAGTCTTGTGAGTAAGGGTGGCTTGCATCCACAGCCAAGGCTTCGCGGGTGGTGGTGAAGACCTTTTTTGCCCATTTGCTGTTGCCGTCAGAACCGCCGCAAGCGGAACGGACATACGCATAATAGGTGGTTTGTGCAGCCAGATTGCTCAAAGATTTGCTACATTCCGTAACTTGATAGGTAGGTGTAGTGTTTTCATCAGGAACAATCGTAGCGTCTATGGTCACAAAGACTTCCCAGTTGCTTTGGCCTTCCGCACCAGCAGTCCAAGTCAGGGTGGCTGTGTGTGCAGTGATGTTGGTGGCGTTGAGGTTTTTGGGCTTGGCGCAGGTCTCAGAGGCAAACTCGATGTCTAACTTGATTTGGTTTTTGGTCGTGACGGGAGTACCATTGATAGGATTGGAAGGATCAATGTTATTATTGTCACGACGGCTGTAAATGCTTTGAGTAGAAGATGCGGTAAAAGTTCGGCAACTCAATCCAGAACTGTAACCGCTGGTGTTGTCGTCCACAATGACGGCAAGATTTGAACCGTCATAGGAAAAAGGCGTGGTAAACGTGATTGTAGTCCATGTGCCAGATGCGAATGTCACGCTTCCACTATAAACGAGGTTGCTTGAAGTGATGGCAATCCAATCCGACGAATTGGCGAAAGAAGCCTTGTCGGTGTTGGCCAAATAAACATCAAGAGTGCGTGTTTTCTCCGAACCCGCGTTGTAAAAAGAGATGCTGTTGATGATGCCGTCGCCACCTCCAGCAGTCTCAATCTCTTCAGCAGTGTAAATCTGCTGTGTCAGAGAGTAGTCGTAGTTAGAATGGGTTGGCAAGTTGTAGTCCGTACTATTCCCCGACCCAATCTGAATCTCATCGGCCCTCAAGGGAACCGAAAATTGTCCAATCATTCCTATCAATAGGAACAATCGCGTAAAAAATTTTGAATACATAATACAAAAGTTTAAAGGTTTGACATTCAATTCATTACCTCAAAACTTCTGGAAAAATGTTGGAATACCTAAAACGAAGATAACGCCCTCGGTAGGGCATACCTTTTAAAGATAGAATCCCAGCTCCAATTCCCGGAAGCCTTGTTTCGCGACTTGAGGCAGGTCTTCTGACTGAGGCCTCGCTTCTGCCGCCTTCCCGAAAGACAAGGCTTTCAGTGGCACAGTGGCAGGCGATTGGCCATCACAGCAGCGGGAACTGTACGGGATTCTCACCCGATTCCCTATTGAGTCCGCAAGGGACACCACAAATCGGCGGCAAAAATAGGGAATATTTCTGTACGCTTGCCTATCACCCCGAAATAATGTTTTGGCTTTGGCAATTGCCATTTCGGAAAAATGCCTTACCTTTGCGCCCGATTTGGTTAAGGGAATGCCGTGCAAATCGGCAACAGTGCCCGCTGCTGTGAGCCCGTGTAAGGCCTGTCAAGAAAAAGCCACTGTACGGCCCATCCGTATGGGAAGGCGACAGGCTCGGGCGAGTCAGAAGACCTGCCAAACAAGGTAATTCTTTGCAAGCCTTCGGGAACAAGGGCGACGCTAAGCGTGGCAATTGGCATAGCTGCTTGCGATGGTCTTGCATTATTATTTAATGTTTAATAACCAATAAGTTATGCGGAAAAATCTTTTCCTTTTCCTTTCGCTTTTTGTGGCTAACTTCGCCTTCGCGCAAGAACCTGCCACTTTTGAAGATGTGCAACTCGGAAGCAACGGCATTTGGGCGGCTCCCGAGGGCGAGAATGAGATGCCCAGTGGAGGCTGGCTCTTCACCAATTACACCGGCTACGGCTATTGGGGCGGCTTCACGGCCTCCAACCGCACCGACCTGAACCAAACGGGTCTGAATGCCCAATATACGGCTGTCACTGGCTGCGGCTACGATGGCTCTACCCAATATGCCGTGGCATATACATACGGCGTGCAGACCGATGTGTATGCCGCTGATGGCCAGTCGCATACGGTGACTGGATGCTACATCACCAATAACCTATGGGCCTATCAGGATGTCTTGCAAGGCAGTATGGGTCAGACGCCTTTTGGCGGACTTTCGGGCGACGACCCCGATTGGTTCAAACTGACCGCCACGGGCAAGAACGCAAGCGGCCAAACCGTCGGCACACTGGATTTCTATCTTGCCGACTATCGCTTCGAAGACAATAGTCAAGATTATGTCCTCGACACTTGGGAGTGGTTCGATCTCAGTGCCTTAGGCCCAGTGGCGACCATTTCGTTCAGCCTGTCGTCGACGAAGAGCAACTATGGCGGCATGATTACGCCGGCCTATTTCTGCATGGACAACTTCAACGGTGGTGGTGTAGCCCCCGACTTGCCGCCATACGTTGTCAATCCCGTGCAAAATGTGGTGTTCAACGACTATCCGCAGACGCTTCAAGTCAATCTCAATGGCGTGGCTACCGACCCTGACGACCCTGATGAAAACATCACTTACGGTATTGTCAGCAACTCGAATCCAAGCGCATTGACTGCCACGATGAGCGGAAAGATACTGGTGATGACGCGCCAAAATGCCAACCAAGCCACGGCCAATCTCACCATCCGCGCCACCAGCGACGGCCAGTCGGTCGATTTCATCGTGCATGTCGTTATGAATCAGGTCATTGATGAGCCGCCATACGTTGTCAATCCTGTTCAGGATGTGGTCTTTGACGATTATCCGCAAACCCTCCAAGTCAACCTAGAAGGTGTGGCCACCGACCCCGACGACCCTGATGAAAACATTTTATATATGATTGTGGGAAACTCGAATCCCGAAGCCTTGTCGGCCTCAATGAGCGGAAAGATTTTGGTGCTGACACGCCGAAACGAGGACGCAGCAGTGGCTGACCTCACCATGCGTGCCGCGAGCGATGGCCAATATGTCAATTTCAATGTGCATGTCATTATTAATCAAATTGTTGACGAGCCGCCTTTCATCCTCAATCCCGTGCAAGATGTGGTTTTCGATGAGTTTCCACAAACCCTCCAAGTCAACCTTGATGGCGTGGCTTCCGACCCCGACGACCCCGACGAGGGCATCACTTACGGCATCGTTTCCAATTCGAATGAAACCGCCCTTTCTGTTGAAATGGATGGCAAAATATTGGTGTTGAGCCGTTTGGTGGAAGAGCAAGCCGTGGCCGACCTCATAATGCATGCCACCAGCGACGGCCAGTTTGTGGATTTCGAGATTCATGTCGTGATGAATCAAGTGGTTGGCGTTGATGAAAATGGGTCAAGTTTTGTGGTTTATCCCAACCCGACATCTGGAACGCTTACATTGACCGTCGCTGATGCGCAACGGTTTGATTACGATTTGCTTAACATTTCGGGTCAATCCGTAATGCGTGGCAGTGCCGTTGGTTCAGAAATCCAACTCGATTTGGGCGAATGTCCCAAGGGCGTGTATTTCGTTTCCATCCGTTGGAATGGTAACAGATTGATACAGAAAGTGGTAGTAAAGTGACTTCAATAAAACCGATTATTTTCTATCCCTTCCGAACAACGCCCCAATCCATTGCCGATTAAGCCTCGAAATGTTCTGCCGCTTGATGAGTTTCGGGCATTCGGCCTCGCAGGCGTAGGTGTTGGTGCAGCTGCCGAAACCTAATTCGTCCATCTTGCAGACCATCTTGTGTACTCGGTCGGCAGCCTCGATTTGGCCTTGGGGCAACAAAGCCAAATGGCTGACTTTGGCACCCACAAACAGCATCGCGCTGGCATTCTTGCAAGCCGCTACACAGGCGCCGCAACCGATGCAGGACGCGGCGTCCATGGCCATGTCGGCTTTATGTTTTGGAATCGGAATCGTGTTGGCATCAGGCACGCCGCCCGTGGTGGTGCTGATGTAGCCTCCAGCCTGTATGATTTTGTCGAAAGCGGAACGGTCCACCACAAGATCACGGATGACAGGGAACGGCTTGGCGCGCCAGGGTTCAATCCAAATGTCGTCTCCATCATGGAACTTGCGCATGTGGAGTTGGCAGGTGGTGATGCCGTCGTCGTTGCCATGCGGGCGACCGTTGATATAGAGTCCGCACATGCCGCAGATGCCCTCTCGACAGTCGTTGTCGAAGCACACGGGATGGGCAATGTGGTCGTTGATGAGCTGCTCGTTCAAGATGTCGAGCATCTCAAGGAAGGAACAGTCGGGCGAGATGCCTTCCAAAGGATAGGTCTCGAAATGGCCCTTGGCGCGGGCGTTCTCCTGTCTCCAAATATGTAATGTGAACTTCATGGCTTACTTGTAATTACGTTTTGCGATTTGTATGTGTTCATAGACCAGCGGCTCTTTCTCCATGGTCTCGGGTTGGCCGTGGCCTTGGTATTCCCAAGCGGCGACATACATAAAACGCTCATCGTCACGGAGGGTCTCGCCGTCTTCGGTCTGGTGCTCGGTACGGAAATGGCCGCCGCACGATTCCTCGCGGTGCATAGCGTCGTCGATGACGAGTTGTGCCAGCTCAAAATAATCTTCAAGTCGATAGGCTTTCTCCAACTCAGGATTAAACTCATTGGAAGTGCCTGGGATGAAGACCTTTTTCCAGAACTCATCTTCCAATTCTGAGACCACCTTCTTTGCTTTGTTGAGGCTCTCGGTGTTGCGCGCCATGCCGCAGTATTCCCACATGATCTTGCCCAATGCTTTGTGATAGTGGTCGGTGGAGTTTAGAGTTGAGTGTTTAGAGTTGAGTGTTTTTTCTGAACCGATTTGAAGAAGTTTATTAATGCGTTGCCGCACAGCCATTTCCGCTGCGTCAAATTCTGGCGTTGTTGCCGAAATCTTCCCTACATAGATTTGGTCGGCGAGATAGTTTTGCATGGTGTAGGGCAAGACGAAATAGCCGTCGGACAAACCTTGCATCAGCGCGGAGGCACCGAGACGGTTGGCGCCGTGGTCGCTGAAGTTGGCTTCGCCAGCAGCAAAGAGTCCTGGAATGGTGGTCTGCAGTTCGTAATCCACCCAAAGGCCGCCCATCGTGTAGTGGATGGCGGGATAAATCATCATCGGAGTCTCGTAAGGGTTCTCGTCGGTGATTTTTTGGTACATTTGGAACAAATTGCCGTATTTCTGCTCAACAGCCTCTTTTCCAAGGCGTTGTATGGCATCGGCGAAGTCGAGATAGACCGCATAGCCTGTGCCCACGCCATAGCCTGCATCGCAGCGTTCCTTGGCGGCACGGCTGGCCACGTCGCGCGGTACGAGGTTGCCGAAAGCGGGATAACGGCGTTCCAAATAATAGTCGCGGTTTTCTTCCGCTATGTCGTTGGCTTTCAGTTTGCCAGCGCGGATGGCTTCGGCATCTTCCTTTCGTTTGGGCACCCAAATGCGACCGTCGTTGCGGAGGCTCTCGCTCATCAGCGTGAGTTTGCTTTGGTAGTCGCCGTGGACGGGGATGCAGGTCGGGTGAATCTGCACATAGCAAGGGTTGGCGAAGGCTGCGCCCTTACGATGGCACACCCACGCCGCGCTGCCGTTGCTGTTCATCGCGTTGGTGGAAAGGTAATAGAGATTACCGTAACCGCCAGTACCCAACACTACCGCGTGGGCGGCATAGCGTTCCAAGTCGCCGGTGGCCAAGTTCCTGACAATAATGCCTCGGGCGCGACCATCAACCACGACCAAGTCCATCATTTCGCAGCGCGTGTGCAGTTTCACTGTGCCACGGGCGATTTCACGGCTCAAGGCACCGTATGCACCGAGTAGAAGTTGTTGTCCCGTTTGCCCTTTGGCGTAGAAGGTTCTACTCACTTGTGCGCCGCCGAAAGAGCGGTTGTCGAGCAGTCCGCCATAGTCGCGGGCGAAAGGCACGCCTTGGGCCACACATTGGTCGATGATGGCACCGCTGACCTCAGCCAAACGATAGACATTGGCCTCACGGGCGCGATAATCGCCACCCTTGATGGTGTCGCGGAAGAGGCGTTCCACGCTGTCGCCGTCGTTTTGGTAGTTTTTGGCCGCATTGATGCCGCCTTGTGCCGCAATACTGTGGGCACGTCGTGGCGAGTCTTGGATGCAGAAAATATCCACATTGAAGCCTAAGGCACCCAACGAGGCGGCTGCCGAAGCACCAGCCAAGCCCGTGCCGACCACGATAATGTCAAGTTTGCGCTTGTTGGCCGGATTGACCAATTTCTGCGAAGCCTTATAATTCGTCCACTTTTCAGCCAGCGGACCAGCGGGTATTTTTGAGTCTAAATTCATCATTCTGTTGTTTTTGATGCGGGCCCTTCGACAGGATCAGGGACCCTAAAGAAACACGGTCTGTCAAGGTCGTTGAGCCTGTCGAAACGCCGCTTCATTTAATGAAAACCTTTTCCATATTGGGAGATGGGGGAAAAAAACCAACCTCAACACCCTAATCGGTTTGCCCTTGCTTTGGTATTGTGTATCATCAAAATAGGTTTCTCCAGTGGCCACAAAACCACACTTCTCCATCACGCGGCCAGAGGCGGGGTTGTCGACAAAATGCCCGCAGATGAGCGACTTGATGTCGGTTGTTTTGCGGATATGGTCAATCACCAATCTTAATGCCTCAGTGCAGATGCCTTGGTTCCAATAGGGCTTGGCAATCCAATAGCCTACAAGCGGTTCGCCTTCGCGGGCGGGAATAGGACAGCCTCTTGCAGGGAGATAGCCAATGCAGCCGATGGCCTCGCCCATCGCTTTGAGTTCGATGGCCCAAGTTGTGGCGTTGTTGAACACGGTTCGGATAACCTCCAAACTCATTTCAACGGAACTGTGAGGCGGCCAGCCGGCGCGAGGGCCTACATCGGGGTCGGAGGCGTATTTGAAAAGGGTCTCGGCGTCATCATCGCTCCAAGGGCGGAGTAGGATTCTTTCGGTTTGCATGGTGTTTTAAAGTTGAAATAATACGGCAATTATTTGATTCTTTGTTTCATTTGAATTTGACTTTAGCCCCGACGAACTCCACGCTAAGGTTTTTGCAAATGGTTTGGGCGGTGGTGCGACCGCTTTCGGCTGCCGGGGGAAGTCCGCCGGAATAGGCTGTCCGTTGTCCCGTGAAATACAGGCCTTTGCGATAGCGGACAGGCGCGTGATACAAGCGTCGGAAGGGCGGCCAGTCCGTCATGTAGCTTCCCTCGAAGGTGCTGCAATAACGCTCGTAGGTGAGGGGAGTGGCCATGTCGGTAACGGCAACGGTATCCCTGATTTCGGGAATCACCTCGCTGATGGCTTCAATGAAATCCTCCATCACTTCTTTTTTCTTGGCTGCATAGCAGCCCTCGTTTTTGGCCGCTTTCCAATAGCCGTAAGTGGGACCATGAAGCAGACATGTGATGACACTGCAACCTTCAGGGGCATAGCCCTCTTCTGTGGCATAGTTGTTCACGACAATTGTTTTGTAGGTGCGTCCGGCGACATTCAGGGGTCGAGGCAGCACAATTTGCATGGACCGAGGCCATGAGGACAAGTCGGCCTTTATGCCGACACCGAGGAACATGCACTGGGTTGTCCTAAGCCCCGACCGCATCTTCTTGGCCCAGCCATCCTGCAAAGGCTCCTTGAAAAGCGTGTCGATGGCACTTCGGGCATCCGCCGAAACGATTACAACATCTGCCGTAAGCACTTCGTCTTTGGTGTGAACCGACCACTGCTTTCCTTCGAAGGAAATCTCAACGGCAGGGGTTTGGTATCGGATTCTTCCACCGCAACTTGTGAATGTGTCGGCCATGTTTTGGGTCATGCGCAGAGAACCTCCTTTCGGGTAGCCGCTGTCGCCCACTTGGAAGGTGCCGAGGGTGTAGATGAACGAAAGCGCATTGATGTCAGGCTCAACAACGGCGGCCAAAAGAGCCCTTATCCGAGGGCTTTTGAACCATTTGGTGTAGGCACGCGCCGATTGTGCCATCAAAAAAGGCGTGACGAGGACGGCAGGTAGCATCTTGACATATTCCCAAACGGAAAACGGCTTAGGGTATCTTACTTTCAGGCCACGCAAATCACCGATGGGCTGATGGAAATGCTTGAAACAGGCCAAATGAAAACGAAGTCGCCACAAGGCCAATCGGTCTCGAAGGCCTGTGATTTCCAATCCGTGCAAGTCGCGATACAAGGGCATGGTGCCTTTTTCGTCCACCAACGTGTAGATGGGGTCTTTGAAATGGACGGGGTTGTTTTCCTGCAAGGCGCCGGTCTCCAACCAAACTTGATGCAAGGGAATCTCCTTCTTGGCACCAATGAGCCAATGGATGCCGCCCTCGAAAGTGTAGCCTTTGCGCTTCCAACTGGTGGAAACCCCTCCCGGACCAGCGGCTTTCTCCAAGATAAGCATCTGGAAGCCTGAACGTTGAAGATAGACGGCGGCAGTAAGCCCGGAGATGCCCGCACCGATGATTATTGCTGTCCTTTGTGCCATGAATTCATTGTTTCCAACGCTTGAGCATCGGGAAATACTGCCTCATCATGCCCTTGTATTCGTCCTTGGTCATGGGCTTGGGCATGTTTTTGTTCACTTCATCCACGAACTGGGCGCAAAACTCTATCATCTCGTCCATCGTGCAGTCTTGGGTGAACTTGCCATCCTTGTAGCAATACATGCAATAATCCTCGTTCTTGCTTCCGTCAGCATTGGTGCCGAGGATTTCATTGGTGAGCGGCATTCCGCAGCTCTGACAAAACTTTTGTTCCATTTCTTGTTTGTTTATTGTTGTTTTCTTTTCTCAAACCTGCCTTCTCAACGGCAAAGATTTTGGTTAAGCCACTCTAAGGCATCCTCAAAGGGTGTTTCTGTCAGCACATCAGGGGCGATGGGATCGTCGCAAAATACTTCTCCTGTGCGGGCAATGTCTTCCCCAATGGTGAGCACAAGTTGAGAGCCTCCAGGGAGCGCAAAAGGCTGGTTGCAAGAGCAATAACCTGCTGTAGGAGCACCAAAAGTGCGCGTGTTTTCCAGTCCTCTAAAGCAAATCAATACAGCCTCGCCCGAACTTCCTGTCCAATCGTCGGTCAACAAGGCAATAGGGCAAGCGATGGCCGTTTGTTTCTCCAATCCAACCGATTGCATGACAAAGAAAGTGTTGATGTTCAATGGCCTTTTGCGCGAAGAGAATTTCAGGATGACATCATCGGGAAGGAACCGATGGACGGCGGCAATCATCGGATACATGTTGCCTCCTCGGTTGCCGCGCAGGTCGATAATGGCACCTTGCAGGGCATCGGGAAGGACGTTAAGCACCGTGTTGGCATACTTGATTCCGTCTTCCGCATTGCCCATGAATTGTGGCAACTTGATAGAAGCGATGCTGCTGTCCAACAGTTCAACCGTGGGCATTTCCCAGTCGGCGGTGTTGTTTTCCGTCACTTCGTCGGCGGTCATCAGGTAGGTATGCTTGCCTCCGGCTACTTTCCCCGCTTGCATGACGATTTCCTGTGCTTCCTCAAGGCTTGAAGGCTTTGCTGCCAGTGCCTCTGCCTTGGCTTTTTCCCATTCAGGGCCTTGGGCATAGATGCCGTTCCTGTCCATGATGCGGACGGCTTTCTTGACATACCTTGTGTTAGGGTTGCTGCATGAGGCCATAAAAAGGGCGGTCAGCAATAAGATTAGGGTTTTTCGCATGATAAGATAATTTGCTTGCAAAAATACGGCAAATTTATGGTTTCTCCAACCCCGTTCTGATGAAATGCCCCTCTTGAACAGCGGCAAATGTCGCGACAACGGCTATAATGACCATTGGAACAATCGATTCCAAAAATACCGTCAAAGGAGCTCCAACAAAAAGTAGACCCCCCGTTACTTTATTTGCAAAGGTGTGAGGAAAAACGCATTTCTTGTACATCGCCAAAGCAGAGATTTGGTTGATGACCTTGATGGCGACAATCACTCCGCCCCAAATCCACAGCCATTTTGGAAATGCCAATGCAGGTATCAATTTAAAGCAACAGCATATCACGAAAACCAAATCTGCCAAACTATCCAGCAATGCACCTACTTGGCTTTCACATCCGAGTTTTCGGGCGAGATAGCCATCTGCCATATCGCTTAGGCTACAGACGAAATAAATGACCCAGAAAGCACAACTCTCGACTCCAAAAAATAGAAGGCAAACGACCCCTAAAAATCGAAGTGCCGATATGGCATTTGGCAGGGATTTCATCAACAAACCTTACTCTAACACAAAGCTCCTCGGATAGAAGTCGCTGTAGAAACGGCCATCGGTGGCGGTGAATTTCAGTACGCAGTAGTTGGGGTCGGTGACGCCGCCAGGATAGTATTCTGTGTCGCCCTCTCGCCAAATCATCTCCTTGCTTTTGGCGTCGGTCAGCACCTCCATAGTGCCGCGCAGCATCATGCCCTTGAAGCCTTCGGTATCGCAGAAATAAATGCTGGCCTTGGGGTTGGCCTTGTAGTGCGCTACACGCAGCGAAAAGGTGTTGGTGGTGAAATAGAACACCTTGATGCCTTCACGGACTCGAGGCGACAGCATGGCCTTGGTGCAAGGGAAGCCCTCCTCATCGACCGACGATATCATGGTGATGGGCAGCGTGTCGGCCATCTTGACGATAAGGTCTTTAACGCCCATCAAAGCAGGATTTTCAGTAGTGTCATCATCTATAGACAATTCCTTGCGCCAGCGTTTCAGGTGCGGGAAGTACATCTTCATCTGGCCGATGTATTCTTCCTTCGTGATGGGCTGCGGCAAGCCTTTGTTGACCTCTCCGATGAATTGGGCGCAATGCTCTATCATTTCGTCCATCGTGCAGTCTTGCAGGAACTTACCGTCCTTATAGCAATACATACAATACTCTTCGTTTTTGCTTCCGTCGGCATTGGTGCCGAGGATTTCATCGGTGAGCGGCATTCCGCAACTCTGACAAAATTTTTGTTCCATGGCTAAATAGTTAATATCTTACGTCTGCAAAAATACAGTATTATCCGTTCCGAAATGAAAACCCTATATGGACAATTCTATGGACTTTGCGACATTTTTATTACTAAAACGCATCGGAATTGCATGGGATTTCCCTACTTTTGCGGCGGATAATAACGGAACAGATGTTTTATTATGGCAAGACCGACAAGCATAACGAAAGAAAAAATACTTGCTCATCGGTCAGGTTCAGGTCGAGGCTCAGGCCGTCACCTTGTTGTTTCTTGGTGCGGATGCGGACCACAGCCCTCACCGTGGCATCATATTGCGCTCCCGGGTTGTTGATGACTTCCACATCACGGATGTCGTCGCTACGCAGACGGCGCAGTTCGCTATCATCGCGCATCAGCCGCCCGTTGATATAGATAATAGGTGCGCCTTTGCCCAAGACCTCAATGCCATCCTCGCTGCCGGTCATTCCAGGCACTTTGGTCAGCATCTCTTGTGCCGTACCCGAATCCTCAAGCACCGATCCTTGGATGGTGGTAATCATCGAGTTACCTGTCATCCGCGTTTGGGGCAACTGGCTCTTCACAACCACCTCGCCGAGCAGTTGGGCATCCACCGTCATCTGGATGGTCAAGCCGTTTGTTGGCTTTGCATACTGGGTTTGGTAGCCCACGCACGACACTTTCAGCAGGCCGTCTTTTTTGTCGGTCGGCAAGAGGAATGAGCCTTGCTCATCCGTCACCGTTCCTTGCACAAAGGTTGAGTCGGGAAGCGAAAGCAACACCACATTCACGAAGGGCATAGGTTCGCCGTTTTCATCGGTGATGTGGCCGACTAAGTTTTGGTTTTGGGCAAATGCCGAAACCGTCATCAGCAGTGCGGCAGTAAGCGTTATCAATTTCAGTGTTTTCATCTTTTCGTATTCATTTTTCTACCTCTATCCTCATTTCACAATCCGGTCCACCACCCAAGATGGAGTGACAAAGCGTTACGGTGAATTTTTTGCCTTTCCACAAACTTTGCATCGAATACATCACGCTTTGGCGCGAACATTCACAGAGCAAAGGTGTTGTGACATATCCCTTTTTGCACAATTCACAAGTGCATTCCAAAAAGACAAGCCGATAGACACGACCTTTTTCGACGACCTCACCTTTCACTCCGGGCAAATCATTGGCCATCTCGAAGAAAACATCCATGTCACCTTTAGCGTCCTCATAGAGCTTTTGGTAAACCGAAAGCGTACCGCCTTTCACACAGTTCTTTCCACATTCCGCGAAGAAAACCGACCGTTGTTCTGATGAAAGCCGTGCAATGCCTTTCTCGAATCCCTTAAACCAATTTGATAATTCCATAACGATGTGATTTTAAACCTGTAAGAACCTTACTCTTCCATATCAAATCGACTGCAAAATTAGCGCATTATCCGTTCCGAAACGAAAACCAAATGTGGACATTAATATGGACATTATGAAATCAAATCGCCATTGATAATGAAAATGTTGTAGTTTTGCGGTGTAAATCAAATTTGAATGATATGTCTAAAGTCCTTACCTTATTATTAATTGCTCTTTGCGCTTTGAATGGTTGGGCGCAAAGTCCGCTATTGAAAACCGTGGATGCTCCAGATGCTGCCATTCCGACGCTTCGTGCTGAAGGTTTGCTCAACACGCATTGGACGCAGAATTATCCTTACAACCAGCTTTGCCCAAGAGACCCCGTGAATGGCAATGCCTATAGTGTCGCAGGTTGTCCAGCAGTTGCTATGGGACAGATTATCAATTATTTGAGAACAACAGAAGGCACCCGTTTTGCCGACGATGACGACTATGCCCATTACTATGCTGGCCGCAATTATATGATTGACGACGATTGGGCGACCCTGAAATTTCCGTCCTTCCCGATGTTGAACGTAATGTTAGATTCCGTCGATGCCACTTTCCAGCGTGGCGAGGAACTGTCTGACGAGTTGGCCGCTGCCTTGGTCTTTGCTTGCGGCACGGCGCTCAAGCAGGTCTATACTTCCGAAGCCTCCGGCACCTTCTATGTGGACCAAGCGTTTGAGGCTTACCAACGCTTCGGCTTTGCGGACTGTGTGCTGATTCGCGAGCCTGATTCGGTGATGTATGCCACCTTGATTTCCAATCTGAAAGCGGGGTTTCCTGCACATTTGGCAGTCGAGAATCCTGCTGGTACGGTCGGACACAACGTTGTGGTTGATGGCTATCGCGAATCGGACGGCAAGTTTCATATCAATTTCGGCTATGGTGGCACTTTGGACAACTGGTACGACATCCCCGACCCGAATTTCTACTACGGTATGACCAAGGTGGAAGGCATCATCTTGAATATCATCCCCTCTATGGGACCTTTGACTGTTCAAGAGCCCACCGCCCAACAGCCGCTTGCAGTCTATCCCAATCCCGTTTCCGATGTGCTCTATGTAAAGAACTTTCCTTGTGAAGCTGTGGAGTATTCCATTTTCAATGTCTTGGGCCAAAAGGTAATGGCAGGTTTTTCAAGCGGAACCATTTCCGTTGCCGGATTGGGGAAGGGACTTTATTTCTTGCAGGTCAAGGGAGAAAACTTCTGTGAAACGGCGAAGTTTGTTGTGAAATAGCCCATTATGTCAAAACTGAAGGCGATATTATCGGGTAGGCTCAGTGGCAACGAAGTCAGAGCCTTGGCCGGAGCCGACTTCAAAGAGGAGTTGTTTCAGTTGCTTTTCGACCCTGACAAACGCACTTCCGACAACGCAGCCTGGGTGCTGACGCATTTGCCCAAGACTGCCGACGCTTGGTTGGCTGAACGCCAAAACATCCTCATCGACGAGGCCATGCGCACGGCAAGCACCACCAAACGCCGCCTGATTATGAACCTCTTGGAACGGACATCCTTCGACCCCGATCACATCCGCACCGATTTCCTCGATTTCTGCTTCAACGCCATTCTTTCCGATGCGCCCGTCGGCGTGAAGAGCTTAGCCATCAAGTTGGCGTACGCGCAGAGTGTACATTATCCCGAGCTGCTCGAAGAAATCAACGCCACCCTCCGGATGATGGAGCCAGAGGAACTTCCTGCGGCTTTGAAGCACCTCAGAGGAAAGATGCTTGCAAAATAAACTAATGGAGGGGAATATTGAAGCGTTTGTGCGGTTTATTGGGAGGGTGATGGAAAGCCAGCTATTTTCATAACGGTTTTTTGTTGAATGAAGAAAGATTTGTATTTTTGCGGTGATAAATAATCGTTCTTGAAGGTTGCGTTATGAAGAATGTTGTAGAAATACCGAGGGCACAAGTGATGATGACTTTTGTGGCCACTTGCATCGAGACCACCGCCCGACTGCTGAACACTTCCTACAAAGAGGTGTACGAGCGGATGAAGCGCGTGGGGCTGATAGAGCGGTTTATACTTCCGCACTACGAAACCCTTCACAGTGAGAGCCGAGAGAACCTTGCGGAGGTGTTGGTGGAATGTATGAACAATTGGGAGGGCAGGAAATGAGTGAAATGGTAGTGAGGTGATGAGGAATAATTGATGATTCAAAATAAATATGTATTTTTGCAAAATAAACTATTTGAATAGGAATTAATATGCTGACCTATATTAAAATAAATGGGTTTAAGTCTTTTCAAGATTTTGAAATGACTTTTACTCCCTTAACCGTAATTGCCGGAGCAAATGCAGCTGGGAAAAGTAACCTCTTTGATGCATTACGACTGCTTTCACGACTGGCGGAGGTTGACAAAGTTCATACAGCATTTCGTGAAAACCAGAGAGGTGACCTGCATGAGCTATTCACTCAATATGACAATGGCGAGTGCGCATCAGTCATGGAGTTCGTTGTTGAAATGTTAGTTAATAAAGATATTACAGACGCATGGGGGGCAACTGCGACTTTAAAGTATACAAGACTTCATTACGAATTAAAAATAAAGCATTTTATAAATGATAATGGATTGGATGATTTAGAAGTTGTACACGAAAGACTGAACACAATAAAACATAACGATGATAATTGGATAAAGCTTATTCCCAATAAACAAATTGAATTTTGGCGCCCTAAAGTTGTAACAGGCAAGCGAGGTGTTCCATATATTGAAACAAGAATTGAAAACGACATACCCGTTGTTTATGTTCCACAAGATGGAACTTCTGGGAAAAAGCGTGTTATTAATCTTCAGCATGCAAAAAAAACGATTTTGAGCAGTTTTGATTCTGTTGATTTTCGACATATTCTTGCAGCAAAAGAGGAAATGAAGAGTTGGAATTTCCTACAATTAAACCCCGAAGATCTCCGACAGCCGACCAGCAAAAAAACAGGCGAAGATTCCATTTCGTTCTCTGGAAAAAACTTGGCTGCAGCCCTTTTCCGAATCAAACAGAAAGACCCATACTGTTTAAAGGAAATATCCAGAAAACTCAGCAAGTTTATTACTAATTACTCTGAAGTTGAGGTGAGGGATGATGTTGAAAATAAACAGTATGTAATATATTTAAAAGGAGAAGATGGGAAAGAATACTCCTCTAGGGTTCTTTCGGAAGGAACATTAAGGATGCTGACCTTATGTATCTTGGAACAAGATGACACACACACGGGTCTTTTATGTTTTGAGGAACCAGAAAACGGTATCCATCCATTTCGGATTAAAACAATGGTTGACCTTTTAAAAGACTTGTCAACAGACTTTATGGATTCGGAAATGCCATTAAGACAGGTGATAGTCAATACTCATTCTCCACTGCTGGTCAATATCATCCATATGTATTGGGCACAGGACATTAATGTTTCTCTTCATTTTGCTGAAATGAGGACTAGAATACAAGAGATAAATGGGAGAAAACAAAAAACAAAAAACACCACGATTCTTCCTGTGGCGAAGGATGGTCAACTTACGCTCCCTATTTCCGAACAGGATAAAAAAGTCTCAATACTGACAGTAAAGGAATATTTGAGTTCATTGAGTGGAGAGTAAATATGGCGACAAAACAAGTATTCATAGGATATACGACAGAGGGAAGAACTGATGTGCGTTTCTTGGAAAAGATCATCGAAAGGTCTTTTGAGGAAATTGCATTTGAGTGCTTTGGAGATGTGGAGCCCGTCATTTGGCATTTAAAAGTAAATAAAACTGGGCTTACTTTTAGAGAATATGCATTATTAGCTGCGCAACAAGGGGTTGATGATATTGGCATGATGATACTTTGTATCCATGTAGATGCTGATGGCCCGACAAATCAAAACGCACTTGATACCATGATAGCTCCAGCTCAAGAACTAATTAACGTCCAAGACAATAAAACTACATGCAAAATAATTGTTCCCATAATTCCTGTTCAAATGATGGAATCATGGATGCTGGCTGATAAGGTTTTGCTAAAAACCGAGATTGGAACCACAAAGACAGACAATGAACTTAAGATTGATAGAGCACCTGAAACAATAGCAGACCCGAAATTTATTATCGAAGAAGCCATTAGAATTGCTCAACAAGAAAAGACAAAACGTAGGAGAAGGGAGTTGAATATTAGCGACATCTATCTTGCCATAGGGCAAAAAATATCAATTGAGAAATTGAGTCAGCTTCAATCGTATCAGCAGTTTCAAGATAACATTAGACGTGCTTATCGGGAATTGCATTTGATGAAATAGTATCTATGAATTAATAAAAACATTGAATTAATTATTTAATTAATTGATAAAGAAAGAAATATAGAACATAACTAACATATTATAAAAGCGTTTTCGCTCTCATTGTCCCCTTGAAGTTCCACAAATCAAGTACAATTGAATAAAGTAGTTAACGCTCACGAGAAATCGTGGGCTTACTTATCGGTTGTACAGGTCGTGGAACACCTAAGGAGACATAAGCAAAGTTCCACGATTTTCTTATGCCTGTACAACACGAAAACACAAAACAAATCAAAAGCCGCCAAAGGGTGGCTGACCATGGCGAGGTGTTCACCAATCCGCGCGAGGTGAACGCCATGCTCGACTTGGTGCGCGACGAGTCTTTCCGGCTCGACAGCCGCTTTCTTGAGCCTGCCTGCGGCGATGGGAATTTCCTTATCGAGATTCTACGCCGCAAACTTTCCCTTTTGAATGACATCAAAACCCCAACCGAGTGGGAGTTTAAGAGCCTGATTGCCGTAGGCTCCTGTTATGGCATTGACATCCTGCCCGACAATGCCGAGGCTTGTCGTGAACGGTTGTTTGCCGAAGTGATTGACCAAATTGGCAAAAAGGGCTGTACAAACGGTTATGAAGAAAGCCTCCGATACATGCTGCAAAAGAATATCGTCTGCGGCGATGCGCTGACCTATCGCACGGCCGAGGACAAGCCCATTACTTTCTGCGAATGGACACCCATCGCGGGCAGCAAACAGTTCTCGCGGCGCGACTTCCAGTTTGACTTCCTTGTCACACAAAGCCACCAATACAGCCTCTTCGACGAGCAAGGCGAAGTGCAAAGTTTCGACGAACCCGTGCGTACCTATCCACCATTGCATTACACCCAACTTTATCGATATGACACACTATAGCCCCGACATCCTCAATTGTTTGGCCAATCTGAGCAGCGACGAGGTCTTCACCTCGCCCGAGTTGGCTAACCGAATGCTCGACTTGCTGCCACAGGAGTTGTTCCGTTCCAGCAAGACGCGCTTTCTTGACCCTTGCAGCAAAAGCGGTGTCTTCCTGCGCGAGATTGCCAAACGGCTGCTGGCAGGGCTGGAAGAGCAAATACCCGACTTGCAACAACGCATCGACCATATTATGACCAAACAGGTTTTCGGAATTGCCTGTACTGACCTCACTGCTGAGATGAGTCGTCGCACACTCTATTGCACAAAACAAGCCAATGGTGAGTATAGTGTGGCCACCTGTTTCGACGATGCGCAAGGCAACCTGCGCTATATACGATGCCAACACACTTGGGAGAACGGCAAGTGTAAGCATTGTGGTGCCAATCGTGCCCAATACGACCGCGTAGAAACTATTGAGACCTACGCTTATCCATTCATTCACAGAAACATAAACGAAATCTTCAAAAACATGCAATTTGATGTAATTATAGGAAATCCGCCGTACCAATTGAATGTCGGTGTTGAGAAAGAAAACTATGCAATCGCTATATACCACAAATTTGTGCAACAAGCCAAAAAACTCAACCCTCGATATCTTTGCATGATTATACCGGCACGATGGTATGCAGGAGGTCGTGGTCTTGATGAATTTAGAGATGAAATGTTGCACGACAATCATTTGCGAGTTTTAGAAGATTATCCAGATGCTTCAGATGTTTTCCCTGGAGTTCAGATAAAAGCAGGGGTGTGTTATTTTTTATGGGACAAGGATAATGCTGGAGATTGTAGTGTGACTACAAATTTAAATGGTGAGAAAATAGGTCCAACCGTAAGACCCCTTTTAGAAAAAGGTGCGACAACTTTTATCCGATACAATCAAATGACTTCCATTTATTACAAAATGAAAGCAAAAAACAACCAAGAGAATAGTTTTAGTAGTCTTGTGAGTCCTCAAACACCTTTCGGAATCATAACAAGTGAAAAAGGTCATTTAGAAAAAACATCTTCTTCTGATGTTAAGATGTACATAAGTGGTAATGAGAAAGAATATAAAGGAGGAACTTCATTTATTGAAGGCTATAAGATAACAAAAGGGAAAAATTTGATTGATTGTCATAAAGTTCTTATAGGAAAAGCTGGAAGTGGAAGTGATTCTTTCCCACATTCTATTCTAAGTACCCCCTTCTATGCTGAACCTGGCACCGTATGCAATCAAACTTATTTAGTGATTGGCCCATTCAAGGATAAAAATGAGTGTAACAATGTAATCTCATACATTAAAACACGTTTTTTCAGATTTATGGTACTACTGCGTAAAAATTCGCAAGATGCCATGCGTGGAGTTTATCAATTCGTCCCAATGCAAGACTTCTCCCACCCATGGACAGACGAGATGCTGTACAAGAAATACGACTTGGACGAAGACGAGATAGCCTTTATTGAGAGTATGATTCGCCCGATGGAATAGACTATTATGATGATGGCAGCGGCATACATAGCCTCGGAGAGGCGGCACGCACACAGTGCAATTAACACCATACAAGCCGATAGGCGCAGTGTGGTGATAGCGATGCACACGCGCTATGAGCATCTCGAAGAGATGGGACAGACGATGCTGGATGATAGATACAGTACGGTGTCGCATATCTCCGATATGCTGTCACACCCTCGCCCGTCTGCCACCATACAAGCGCAGCGTAGTGTGGTGGATGAGGAGTGTGCGTCTGGCGGGCATCTCGTAGAGATGAGACCGACCATGATAGTCAGTATAGCGATATCGCATGTCTCCGACATACATGAGAGGCGTAGCCCGTATAGCACCACACTGCGCGGCTTCGCCGCTTGTATGGTGTTACTTGCGCCTGTCGGCACATCTCATGTCTCCGACATGATACGGCTGTCAGTCCTTGAGGAAGTACTCTTCCTTGATTTCCACGCCGTTATCTGTCAGAAACTCTCGGTACTCCTTGGCAAACGCCTTACTACGATGGTGCTCTTTCTGCTTGGCGATATAGCCCACTATCATGTCCTTGTCGCGCAGGCTATAAGAAAAGCCCGCATACTCTTTGGACCATCCGTCGAAAAGCGGAAAGTGAGGGTTGGCCTTGAGCCACTTGCTGGTAGAGACCTTGATTTCTTGCACGAACTTGGACATCGCCAAGGTGGCAGGCAAGGACACAAAAAGATGCACATGGTCAGGCATACCGCCGACACGGTAAAGACGACCTCCGACATTGTTGATAAACCCCAGCATGTAAGAGTAGAGTTCCCGCTCATACTCTTCAGCAATGGCCGGAATGCTTCGGTGAGTACGGAGGATGATATGATAGAATGTCTGTGTGTAACTCATATTACGGTAACGAGGAGATGTTGGGATTATTGTGATAGTCGCATCTCTCCGAGATGCTTTTCCCGATGGTGTACACTATGCCACATCATATACCGCTCGCAACGCTCCACACTACGCAACTCCGTTGCTTATATCGGGCTATTTCCGCCTAACGGCACTTCCCATGTCTCCGACATGTTCCGTCCCCTCATCGCCTCGAAGAGGCGACACGCACAGAGTGCAATTAACACCATACAAGCACAGCGCAGTATGGTGGCAACACCATACAAGCCGATAGGCGCAGTGTAGTGAGTAAAAACATACCAATATGCAAACAATAGACCAAATCCTCCCCAACAATCGCCGTACAGTACCTCAAATCTACATGTACGACGACACATCCTTCCCTGGATGGATAAAGATAGGACAAACCACCCGCGCCGATGTGCGGAAACGCATCGATGAGCAGCATCCCATCACAGAACCACATAAAACCTATCACCTTTTGTGGCACGACAATGCCTTCTATGCCGACGGTAGCGGCGAGAGTTTCAGCGACCACGACTTGCACGAGTGCTTGCGCCGCATGGGCAAGGAACTCATCGGCGAGTGGTGCCGTTGCTCACTACGCGAAGCTCAAGCGGCCTACGTGGCCGTGCGTCACCGCGACACACAGGTGAAGACGGATCGTGACCTTGACTACAAGATGCGCGACGAACAAGCACAGGCGGTAAAGCAAACTGCCGACTACTTCGCCAAGATGGACATAGAGGAACCTAACCGTCCCAGCCACTATCTTTGGAATGCCAAGATGCGTTTCGGCAAGACCTTCGCCACCTATCAACTTGCCAAACGGATGGGTGCCAAACGTGTTTTGGTGCTCACCTTCAAACCCGCCGTGGAAGACTCGTGGCGCGACGACCTGCTGCGCCACCGTGATTTTGAAGGTTGGCGATATTACAGCAGTCGTGATGCCAACAACTCTAAACCCTCAACACTAAACTCTCAACTCCCCTTGGTCGTCTTTGGGTCATTCCAAGATTACCTCGGCAGAGACCGTTACGGCAACATCAAGCCCAAGAATGAGTGGGTGCATTGTATCAATTGGGATTTGATTGTGCTGGATGAATACCACTTTGGGGCTTGGAACGACAACGCCAAGAGCCTTCTCGACCTTGGGGATGCCGATGCCAAAAAGCGACAGACGGAGGAGGATGAGGTGATGACAGAAAGCGGCATTGATGTGGAAAGCGGACGTGCTTGGGATGACGATGATGTGCCTATCACGGGCAAGCATTACCTCTACCTCAGCGGTACGCCGTTCCGAGCATTGGCCACAGGCGAGTTTATGGAAAGTCAAATCTTTAACTGGACTTATCAAGACGAGCAGGCACGGAAAGAAGCCGTTGGCGGTCCCTATCTGGAGATGCCCACCATGGTCATGATGACCTACCAAATGCCGCAAGACCTTGGAGCCATGATTGAGCAATGGGACATGGACGGCTTCGATTTGAATGAGTTTTTCCGCGCGGAAGGAAAGAAATTTGTCCATGAAAAAGCCGTGCAGAAATGGCTCGACATCATCCGTGGCAAGGCACCCATCTTCGGTGACGGCAGTTCGCCGCTCAATGTGCGACCTGCTCTGCCATTCGAAGACACCCGTCTGCTCGACCTCTGCGCCCATACAATGTGGTTCCTGCCCAATGTGGCCTCGTGTGATGCCATGGAGACACTGCTTCACCGTCCGGCTAACGGCTTCTATCAGAACTACACCATCATCAACTGTAGCGGCACCAAGGCTGGCATTGGAATTGATGCCCTTGGACCAGTGCGTGAGGCTATGGGCGACAACCCATTAAAGACCCGTACTATCACGCTGACCTGCGGCAAACTGACCACTGGCGTAACGCTGCGTCCGTTGGGAGGACTGCTGATGCTGCGCAACTGCTCCAGTCCCGAAACCTATTTCCAGACGGCTTTCCGTGTGCAAAGTCCATGGACTGCCATCGACAAGGATGACCCCACTAAACGCACCATCCTCAAGCCCACCTGTTATGTGTTCGACTTCGCCCCCAACCGTGCCCTGCGTGAAGTGGTGACCTACGCCAACCAGTTGGATGTGGACAGCAACCGTCGGATCACCGACAAGGTAGATGAGTTCATCAATTTCTTGCCCATCTTGCAATTCGATGGCAGCTCCATGAAACGGGTCGATGCCACCGAGATACTTGACTTTGTCGATAACGGCACCAGTGGGACGTTGCTTGCCCGTCGTTGGAACAGCGCACAACTTGTAAACGTGGATAACGCCACTCTTCAACGAGTGCTTGACAATCCCGAGGCATTGGCCACCATCATGAAGATTGAAGGCTTCCGCGCCTTGGGCAGCGACATCATCGAAAACATTGTCAACCGAGCCGAGAAGATCAAGAAGTTGAAGCGCGAGATGGGCGACAATAACGACTCCAAAAAGAAGAAAGAACTCACCGCCGAGGAGAAAGAATACCGTTCCAAGCGGCGCGAGGTGCAGGAAAAACTGATGAAATTCGCTACGCGCATCCCCATTTTCATGTACCTCACCGATTATCGTGAAGAAAGTTTAGAAGATGTCATCCGCAAACTAGAACCAAGATTATTCGAGCGCGTTACCGGCCTTACCATCGATGATTTCGACTTGCTTTTGCGTGTCGGTGTCTTCAACCGTGCCCAAATGAACGACGCCATTCTGAAATTCCGCCGCTACGAGGATGCCTCATTGGAATACACCGGCGTAAACCGCCACGCCTCCGACACCCGCATCGGCTTGATGGACAGCACCGTGCCCATTGAGGCAATGCTGAATGTTGACAAAACCGTGCAAATCTAATGGATTTCCATGACCCGCTTCCGCATTTTCACAATGTCCATCACATTGCCGAAGATGCTGAAAACGGCGAAGCCCATAAACAATGATAATGCAGTGGTGACGATGATTCGGGAGTGTTCGCTGAGCCAAACAAGGACGGCTGACCGTGCGCTGAAGGAGAAAAGCGGAATCTCGGCTGGCATGGAGAGCACGAAAGCAATGGTGATGGCACCGCTGATGATACCCACCACAAAAGCCGCCACCATAGCCCATTTGTAGCGGCGAATCGTGGCCTCTTGGTGCTGTTTGACATACTCCACGGCATCCAAACGCTTGTTGAGCGATGCCATAAAGGCCTCGTTGTCATCGAAATGCGGCTTCTGGGCGAGGAAGAGTTCCTCAAGTTCTTTGTCTTTGTTCATGGCTTCAGTTTCTCCTTTAGTTTGTCGCGTCCGCGCGAGAGTTGTTTCTTTACGGCATCTTCCGATGTGTCGGTGATGGCCGCTATTTCCTTGATGTTGTAACCGTTGAGGTAGAAAAGCGTGATGGCCGAGCGTTCCTTGGGCGGCAGGGTGCGCAGGGCAAGATAGAGGTCTTGGTGTGCGAAGGGAGCATCGGCGGAGGTGTTACTGATGAGCGTCCGGGCCTCGTCGAGGCTTTCTGTTGTGCAGCAGCTTGCCTTGTGGTTGAGGAAGGTGTTGTGGGCAATCTTGAACAGCCACGAGCGGAACCGACCCTTCTCCTGATAGCCTGCCGAAGAGAGGTAAGCCTTGACCAAAGCGTCTTGCGCGATGTCGTCGGCTTCGTCCTTGTTGCCGCAGCAGAGGTAGAGCAAGAAGCCCCGAAGTGCCTCTTGCTCGCGCTCCACAAGTGCTATGAATCCTTCGCGGGTCACGGATTATTTCTGTATGTTCACTCTGTTTTCCTCGGCTTCAATCTCCTTGGCGAGCATCTTTCTACCTACGCCATAGTTGATGATGAACGCGGCACCTATGGCCAGAAGAATCACGCCGAAAGCAATGGCGGTCTGAACATCGTCTGCCATGTGAATCTTCTGCGTATCTTTGCTTATTGTATTAATAAGGAAGATGCCAAATCCAATCAAGCCGATGCCCGATATGGTGGTGATGCAGCCCCAAAGCAGTTTCGAAAGCAGTTTCTCCTTCAAGAGCTTTTTCTTCGGCGAAATCTTTTTGAGCAGTTCCTCGACATCCATGTCGGGATTTTTCTCCAAGGCCGCCGTGACGATTTGCGTGCGAGCATTGGTCTCGTTCATTTTACGACGTGTTTCCATCCAAATGAAGATAATGGGGAGTACGCACCCACATAAAATGACGGGAAGCATGTCGATGAAATCCATCCAAATTAAATTGCTATCCATTTTTTTTGTTTTTAGTGTTAGACTTCTGTTTTCTTGAACCAGTTCGCCCTTATAACAAGTCTGGATGGCAAAAGGTGACTTCAGAAGAAAAAAACTTTCATCTATTATTCCATTGTGATTTCAGGGTGTGATACGGAAAGGGGTTGCCCTTTTTGGGAAAGGTAGAACATGTCAAGAACTACGGTGACACTGCCTCGGTTCTCGCCGTGATGGATGGTGCCTACCATCTCCACGACCGCCTCGCCTTCGTGAACGGTCTTTTCTTTCCCGTCAAGGGTGATGATGGTAAGCTCGCCTTGCTGCACCACGCCGTAATTCATCACGTCGTGGTGGTGCCAGCCCAACTTCTTTCCGGGAGGGAACTCGTAACGGATGGCCACCAATTCGGGCCGCCCAATAGGGTAGTCGGGCATCTCGGCCCCATCCCAGCTCTGCGACGTGCGCAAGAGTTCGGTAATCTGTACATCGGCATCTTTGTTCATAGGAAGTCTAATATGATGTTCGTATTTAATTTCCTAAGATTTCCATTTATTTGATTGTTTATTGGTGTTGTTTAAGCTCCTCTCTGGTCTGGTTCAGAAATGTTACAGCCTCAAGATATTCATCAACCAGCTCCTGATACTCTTTGTCGTCTTCTTCGTTATTCACCTCTACCACAGAGCGTAGACGACTGAATTCCTTTAGGTCCTCTTCGCTGACTTTCATCATTTGCATACAACGGTTACGTATTTTTTGCATAGTATTCAGGCAGTGCCTGCTAGTGATAAAATGATCTGGAAAACTAACTTTTACGAGGTTCTCTATAGACTGTGCGATTCCCGAACCAAAAATCTCCTTCTCGAATTCATCCATTACGTTTTCTTGGTAGAAACGGCGCGTATTGTAAAATGCTGAGACCTCATGGACGAAATTGACATTGCCGAGGGTGTTGAAAGTCTCGATATTGGAAGAGAAAACCTTTTCGGTTGTTTCGGAAAACTCTGTATAGACAAGTTGAACAGATGCCTTAAATGTGGAAATGTGGCTATAGAAATGCTCCGGATGAAGGATAGCATCATGCTGCGCTTTGAGTGCTTGCCAAAATATCGAATCGGCATGTTGCACCTGATCGATGGTCTTGTCAAAGTCATAGAGAATCATCATGACCATTTCCTTCTTGGCCGCCTCTTTGTGGCGTTTGTCGATGACGGCTGAAGTGCCGAAGGTGAGTATGATGGAGATGGTTGTCGCGAGAAGCGTCAACAGAAACTGCTTGGTGTCGGACGAAGGTTTTCCTTTCATGTTCAATTTAATAGATTTGGTATTTCTTGTATCGGTTCCATTCCACATCTGCACACTCACTTGTCTTCTTTTATTGATAACAGGTTGTGTACATTGTTTTTTCCATTTGGACATTCTGCAACGACAGCCTCAAAGTCAATGCATTGTTGTGCTGTAGCCGCATTACTATAATGCGTGATGGCCTTTTCTGCATCAGCATATTGTTCTTTTTCAAGGCCAAATGTTTGTCCTTTCAGCAAAGAAAGAGCAGGTAACAAACTTACTCGCATTAACAAGTCTTTATTAATAGCCCGTTTGGCATCATAAAAGCATACGGATTGTACAAAATCTTGTACAGGCTGACTATTTAGTATTTCCAATGTTAGTCGCGCAACATTGTATCTATCGAACCCGAGCATATAACATGTATCATCACACACTGCTGTTTTACCATCAATCTCAGAAACAAGAGAGAAACTTGTTTGTTTGTAAAGCCCCGATATGATGACTTTGTATTTCTTAAACGTATAGTCACCAATCCCAAACATGCAGAATCTAGGTCGGTCTTTATAAATGGAACTTTTGCGATTATCAAATTGTTCTGAATGAGACATAAGGTAATGATAGGCCTTTGGATGTCTTTCTTTTAATACCCTTGTGTCTTCGTTCGTGCTGTGTTGGGTCACTATCACATATTTGCGTGTTTGGGTAATAACCTCACCTTTAACATCTGAACTTTTAATAAGAGGATATACAACATCATCTTCAATATCAACGACCTCACCAAAAGAATTTACATACTTTCCGTCTTTTTTGCATAACTCCATCACTTTAGAACAATCGTGTTTCAAACCAGACCTCCAAATAAATGGAGACACTCCATCTATCACTTGTGTTTTGACATAGTTATCCACATCAGCAACAAATTTATCTTTAACCCACCCGAATCTATACAATAAGGTTTTTGTATAGAAGTCGAACACTCGGCAAATCCTTTCGTGACTCCCAAAAAGACGCATTGACAATAGTGCTGCCGCAACTGATACATTGAACTCCTTTTGAGCGTCGATATTATATTGTGCAATATCTGACAAAGAAGCCTTGCCAGCCTTTTGTTCGTACACAATATTCTTTATGACAGAATTTTTCAACAAGAAGGCAAAATAAACATTTTCAGCCACGAACTTCTCAATCAACTGAATGCATATATATTCAGCAATATCAAAGTTCCCTTTACCCGTAATGGCTTCAAGGCCTTTTACTTTCTTGAAGTTTGTTTTGACGGGAAGGTTGTCACTTCCGATTTCGCTAAGTTTGCTATTGGTAACCCAAGGAGGATTGCCAAGGGCAAGTACTACTCTGCCATTAATATGTTCAGTAATCCTCCTAAAGTCAAAATCAAAAACATTTTCGTGATAAAGGTGTATGTTAATTCCATCCAACGATTTCCCAAACTTTTGAAGTCTATCCTTTAAAACATCCAAGTAAGGCTTAAATATCTCTATTCCATAAACATCCTCGATGGTGTCAAATGTAAGCAAAGCGGCAATAATGAAGTTGCCTTGTCCACAAGTAGGCTCAACAATAACTTGTGGGCGTATGCCTTGGGCTTTCAACTGCTCACAAACAGATATGGCAAGTGGCAAGTTGGTCTGCCAATCGCCATATTCTCCTTTCTTTTCATTGACGATTATCTCACTCATTGTCTATGTCCGAATCATATTTAACGATTGGAGAAATACCATCAACCGTTTCATTCATAGAAACAATCCGGCCATATTGCAATCTCCATTGTAGCGCATTGGATATGGTAAGATAACCTATGGCGGGAGGATTTTTGAGAATATCTTTAGCCATATTCATCAAAGTCACATCATCCGCTGGGATTTTGTGGTCATTCAGAAAAGCGAAAATATCGTCCGCATTTCCATTATTCTCAATAATTTGTCTCAGCCCAGTAGTCGTTTGGTAATCTGCCGTCCTGCTTTTATCAATATAAGTACACGACACAAATTCAAGCATACCTTTTTTCTTCTTTGTATCATCATACTTCTTATAAACAAAAACAATAAGATTATACCCTAATCCATAGATTTTTTGTTTACTATCTTTGAACGGGCAACTGGATTGTGGCTGCTTGATTGATGTTACTTTTATATCAGTGTCGACTGAAGGTAAATCAAGCCCATTGGCGGAACTCCCGACTTTCATATCATAATGTCCAGACAAATAGTCTTGAAACAAATGCTCTACATAAGTACCAACAGCCTTACCATCTGTCACGCCAAACAATTCTTCCCTATATTTTCCACTTTCTTGTTCACAGAAAGTTTTTGCACTTTTGATTAGTTCTTCCTTATCTAACTTTTTCATTGTAATTTGTTTTTGTATTTGAATGCAAAAGTACTTTTTTTTCTTGATTTGAACTAGTTGTTTATTGATTCACAAAGAATAGATTTCACATTGTCATTTTTCTTGAAACAATTTGTATTTTTCCCATTCAACAAACACATCTGATCCATGCTCTCCCATGAAGAAATCCGCCTGAAGTTCTTTCTTGAATGGCGTCCAGTTGCCGCAAATCACGCCATCGTGGGCAATGATAGGCTGGAAAATGCCGCTGTTGTTGTGCGCCTTGTGACTATAGTCAGGCGAGAGGACGATGTCGCGGCTCTTGTAGCCGATGAGGTATTCGTCGTAAGGAGGAATCAAAAGGTATTTGCCTTTGCGGAAACCACGGGTGCGGCAATCATCCGTAAAATAAAATTCCCTGAGTGGCAGAGATGCGGCGCGCCACATTTCTACATGGAGATAATCGCCCAAGATTTCGATTCCCCGCCTGCAATCGTTGATGTTCAGCCCCGACCACCACACGAAATCCTCCAACGTGGCAGGCTGGCGGCTTTGGAAATACTTTCGGGTGAGCATCGCCAAAGCCTCGTCGCGGTGCATCTTGTTACGGTTCTTTACCTTGTCGGCAGCAAGGGCGTAGGTTGCCTTCATCGGCAGCAAATCGCCGCTGCAAAGCGTTCCCGACAGCTCGGCGTAGCGGATGTGGTACGACAGCCGATGCTCGTCCATGCTGATGCCTTTTTCAGCCAAAGCCTGCACGAAATCCTCTTTGGTCACGCTTCCCTTGTCGGTGGCGGTCTGGGCAAGAATTTCGCGGATTTTCATCGCTTCCTCGTCCGGGATGCTGATTTTGTTGCTGCTCATCCATCCCTTGATGACCGCCAAGGCCTTGGGCGCACAAAGATCGAGCAAGGGCCAATAGTCATTGGCTGACACGAGTTGCCAAGTGCCGCGCATCAGGTGCAGACGGACGATTTGCCCACTGTCGAAAGCCTTCTTGAAGGCCTTGGCCGAAGGTTTCTTGGTTCGCATCGCCACTGCCCAGCGCATCATGCGGTATTCCTGCGCCTGCATCGCACCCATCTGTTTGATGACCTCTTCGGGCTTGTCAAACTGCGGGCAAATGAGCTGCTGGTTGAGTAATCGGAGGGCAATGGGATTCATGGCCTTGAATTTGTTTGTGAATTTCCTTCGTTTTGTTGTCAATTTCCCTAACGTTTTTGTCCCCTGCAAAACCACTCTTTTTTCACCTTAACTCATGCTCTCAATTCTGGGGAACATAATATCCAATTGCATTTGTGCGGCAAAGGTACGGTTTTTCTTTTATTCGCCAGAATGGAAAGTGAAAGTCGCGGGTGCAGTCGACAATATTTCCCACGTGTTGGCGTTTTCAATAGGCTTTCGGCACGAATTTTGAGCATTTTTGCCGAACCAATGTGAGAAAACCGTATTTTCGTCAAAAATTTCAACCTATGGAATCTCGACTCAAACTTGGCTTGATGATGGTGATGATGTTCGCTTTAATCATTTCAGTTTCAGCGCAAAAGCATATAGAAGAATACAATCCCGAAGCCCTTTTCAACGAAGGCGTTTTGCTGTTCAGGAATCAGGAATATGGCGCGGCTTTGTCGACGTTTGCGCAATATCGGGCCTTGGCTAACGACCCAAAGAAGCAACGTTGCGTGGATGCGCAGTATTACGAGGCGGTCAGTGCGCTCTATCTCGACCATTCCGATGGTCCCGCAAAGGTGATACAATTCGTGAACGACAACCCGAGCAGCACTTGGGCGAGGCACGCCAACTTTCTGTATGCCAACCATTTGTTCCAAGAAAAGAAGTACAAGGAGGCTTTGGCCATTTATGAAAAGACCGACGCTTCCTCCCTCGGCAACGACGAGGCGCAACAGATGCAGTTCAACATGGGTTATGCCTATTTCCAGTCGGGCGAACTCGACACGGCCATGCCGCTTTTCCACGGCCTGATGATGAATGAGGGCAAATATAAAGACCAAGCGAGATATTATTACGCTCATATCCAATATGTTAAACAAAGATATAATGAGGCTTTGGACAACTTCCGCCTCTTGCGCACCCATAAGGATTTCGCCAAGGTGGTGCCTTCTTACATCATGCAAATCGACTATCTCAAAGGCGATTACGAGTCGGTGATTGCTGACGGTCCCGACTACATTCGGCAGGCTGACAAGAAACGCAAGAGCGAGATGGCGCAGATTGTGGCCGATGCCTATTTCCAGCAGAAAAACTACGACAAAGCCCTTGAATATTACGACATTTACAAGAAAAACCTGAGCCGAGGCGTGTCGCGCGAGGCCTACTACCAGATGGGCGTGAGCAAGATGATGAAAGGCAACTACACGGGTGCCATCGCCGACTTGCAGAAAATTGCGGGCAGCAATGACATCTTGGGGCAATATGCCTCGTATTATTTGGCTTCGTGCTATGCCAAGACAGATGAGCCGAAATATGCCCGAAGCGCGTTCCACACGGCTTATTCCGCCGGTTTCGACAAGGAACTCAGCGAGGAGGCACTGTTCGATTACGCTCGCCTGAGCCTCATTCCCGGTGCCGACCCCTTCAACGAGGCTGTCGGACTGTTGGACAATTTCATCGCCGAACATCCCGATTCGGAGCGTAAGGCAGAGGTGGAGGAGATGGCCATCTATTTGTTGCTCAACGCGAAAGAAAACGAAGAAGCCCTGAGCCGCCTCGAAGCCATGAAGAAGAAAAGCGCGGAGTTGCAGACCGTTTACAACGACCTGTTGTATGCCACAGGTATTGACAATTACCAGAAGGGCTATTACGACAAGGCGCAGGTGTATTTCTCCAAAGTCCTGAACAGCCGCCAAAGCGCAACCCACAAGGCGCAGGCCTGTTTTTGGATGGGCGAGTCGGCCTACCAAATGGGCGACCATGCCACGGCAGGCAAGTATCTGACCCAGTTCAAAGCCATGAATGCCGCTACGGGTCTGCCCGAATATGCCCTCGCCGACTATGATTTGGGCTACATTTACTACCAAAAGCCTGACTATGATGCCGCCGAAACTTGTTTCCGCCGCTTCATCCAATCCGCCAACGACACGCAAAAGGATTTGAAATCAGATGCTTACATCCGTTTGGGCGATTGCTTCTACATGGAGCGTAACTACACCAACGCCATCAATTATTACGACCTTGCCACCCGCATCGGTAAGCGCAATGCCGACTACGCGCTTTACCAGCAGGGACTTTGCTATGGCGCGAAAGGCGATGTGAATCAGAAGATTAACATGCTCAACGATTTGGTGCAGACTTATCCAAGCACGCCATATTACGAGCAGGCTTTGTTCGAGATTGGCAACACTTATCTCGTCCACGGCGACAAACGCTCGGCCATCGCCAATTTCAACCGCCTCATCAAAGACCGTCCGCGCTCCACCTACACGCGCCAAGCTATGATGAAGGTCGGCATGATTTATTACAACAACAACCAGTACGACCAAGCCTTGACCAATTTGAAGAATTTGGTGGCTACTTATCCTAACACCGATGAATCGCGTGAGGCTTTGAGCATCATCCGCAGTATCTTCATGGAACAGAACAAGTTGGATGAGTATTTCGGCTATGTCAATGCCAATGGCGGTCAGGTGAAGGTGACGCAACAGGATTCTTTAGCTTTCGCCAATGCGGAGATTTTCTACCTCGACGGTCGCTATCAGCAAGCCCAAACCGCCCTGCAATATTATTTCGACAACTTCAGCAACGGAGCCTATTCGCTGAAGGCGCATTATTACGCCCTTGAATGTGCCGAGAAGGTCGGGACGGAGGACCAAGTCGTCACACACCTTAATTATATATTGTCGCAGCCCGATAACGATTATACCGACAACGCCCTGCTGAAAATGGCTCGCATCGAGTACGAAAAGGGCGATTATGGTAAGGCGGGTGAATACTATGAACGCCTGTCGCGCATCACCGAGGAGCCTTTGAAACGTCTCGAAGCCCTCGAAGGCAGCATGAAGAGCAATTTCTTCCTCGGCAATTATGACAAGGCCATTGAGATGGGCGAAAGTCTGCGCGTTTCCCGCGACCTGACCGACGAGCAGGTGAACCAAATCAACCACATCATGGGCAAGTCGTATTTCGAGAAGGGCAATTATACCGCTGCCATCGAGCGACTCGACAAGAGTGCCCGCAACGACAAGTCGGTGTATGGGGCCGAAAGCGCGTATTATTCCGCCGTGGCCTCCCTCAAGTTGAAGAAGTATGACGAGGCCGAAAACAAGGTCTTCGACATCGCCGACAACTTCTCGAAATATGATTACTGGGTCGCCAAGTCGTTCATCGCGCTCGCCGATGTGTATGTGGCCAAGGAGAACTATTTTCAAGCCAAGGAAACACTTCGCAGCGTTATCGACAATTACAAAGGCAACGACCTGAAACAAGAAGCCCGCGCCAAACTTGCCGAAGTGGAACGAAAGGAACCCAAAGTGAGCAACAGCAACGGCATAGAACCCATTGAACCCGAATGAGTCCCGAAGGGACGAACAGAACACAACGGGCGACGCGAGTCCCCGCCAAAATAGCAACAACCCAGCCCCGTAGGGGCGACATATCAATAAGCAGGCGACGTAAGTCCCTGCGTCACCCGAAAGGGGGAACGCGACGTAAGTCCCTGCTCTAACACCAAGACAATGAAGAAGATAATAGCAATCCTGACCCTCGCTCTAATGAGCCTGACCGCCTTCGCCCAACACGACGAACAAGTCACCGTGGAAGGCAAATACCGTCCCAAGGTAAACAAAGTCAACAAGTTGCAGTTGCAGCCTGAAACGCCGCAACCCTCGTATAACTATCCTAATTCCGAGGTGAACCCCATCGAGGCCAAGCAAAAATTCGCCTTGGATTTGGAGAAAATCGCCCCGACAGGCTTCGCCGCGAAGAAAGACCAGCTTGTCACCCCGACCAACAACTTCCTCATGGCTGGCCTCGGCACACGCATCTCACCGGTTTTCCTCTACAAGCACAACTCCATGTTGACCAAGACTTTAGGCCTCGGCGTGGGCGTGAAGCATAACTCTTCGTGGCTGAACATCAAGGACTACGCGCCGTCGAGTTATATGAACAATGCTTTCGATGTAAATCTGTCGTATGAGGATATGGGAATGTACAGGTTGGAAGGCAGGGTGTTTTTCGACAATGACATGAATCATTATTATGGCGTGAATCTTGTTGAAATGCCCTTGACCGACGAACAAATCGAGGCGTTCTGCCCAAGGCAGGTGTATAATACGATTGGCGCTTTTGTGAAATTGGATGCCAAGGGCTATCCTTTGGGGGTGCCAGTCGATCCGGGTGCCATCAAGTATCGGTATGCATTTGACCAATTTGGGTGTGGCGATGGATTGTTGGAATTCGACTATTCCTATGTTTTATACCCTGCTGCTTGGTACAAGAAAGGAACGTCTTCAAAAAGGATAAAAGTGGATGTCGATTTGGATTTCAATCACTATAAATGTCTGGATTCCTTGAGAAACAGAGGTTTTGGCCGATTGAACCCAAGTTTTGAGATGGCAGGCGATTTCTATCGACTTCATTTGGGGGCTTCTGTTGATGGATTTGTTGCCAAAGATGACAGGAAAGTTACCATTAGGCCCGATGTGAGCGGTAGCCTGTTTGTCTTGGACAAGAAATTGGAGTTTTATGCAGGCCTGAATGGAGGCCAAAGCCTGGTGACTTTTGGTGACATTATCAAAGAGAATCCTTTTGTGTGGCAGTTGCAGGTGCCCGACTTTCGGGTAAAGAATGTGAAACTCGGTTTCGACGGTGGTGTGCGCACCAATATTGCCGAAATCGTCGATTTGCATTTGGGCGTGCGCTATCGCCATACTGAGAATGACCCATTCTTTGTTCTGAAATATGAATTTGTTGATAATGAAATAATTAATAATAAGTTTGGTTTGCTTTACGACGAAACTAAATTAGTGACCATTTTGACCGATGTCCGTGTCAAGTTGCGCAACAGCCTCACCGCCGATTTGGGCTTTGCCTACAACAACTGCAAACCGACCACAGAGGAATACGCTTGGTATCGCCCCACCACGGAAGGCAAACTGAAACTGACATACGATTTCAACGACAAGCTGTCTTTCAATACGAGTTTCCTCTATCAAGGCGGACGCTATGCCTTGGTGCAAGGCGATTCCGGCTCAAATTGGATGGGTTGGGGGCCTGAAAAACTAAAGGATGTCGTCGACCTTAGCCTCGGCGCGGATTACAAGGTGAACGACCAAATCTCGGCTTTTGCCTTGATTGACAATGTGGCTTGCCAGAAATACCAACTCTATTACAATTATCCCGTGACGGGCATACAGTTCTTCGCTGGCGTGAAGTTGAGATTCTGAGTTTTTTAAAACATCAATTATCAGCAATTTATCACGAATTTTCTGAAATTGTTTTTGAAAATTCGTGTTCAATTCATGGAAATTCGTGTGTGAAAACAAAATGGATTTGAAGCCTTAAAAAGCCGCTTATTTCAAAAATCGATTTCTTTTTGTTTCGGTGTGCGAAAAAATGACCGTTTCCAAAATTTGCCCATTTTCAGCCCCGTAGAGGCGTTTTTGCCGAAAAACAAATTTCTCAACTTTTTTGGGTGTCGTGCCGAAAAATTGTGTATCTTTGCACCTTTATTTGAAAACAGCAAAATTTCTGAAAATGACTGAAGAAGAGAAAAGAGAATTGGCAAGCGAGGAATATGGTGCCAGTAAAATCCAAGTGCTTGAAGGCTTGGAAGCCGTGCGCAAACGTCCTGCCATGTATATCGGCGACGTGCATTTCCGTGGCTTGCACCATTTGGTATATGAAGTGGTCGACAACTCCATCGATGAGGCTATGGCGGGCTATTGCGACAAGATTGATGTGCGCATCCTGCCCGGCAACGCTATCAGTGTCCTCGACAATGGTCGTGGTATCCCCACGGGTATGCACCCGAAGGAGCATCGCTCGGCCCTCGAAGTGGTCTTGACCGTGCTGCACGCTGGCGGCAAGTTCGACAAAGGTTCCTATAAGGTGTCTGGCGGTCTGCATGGCGTGGGTGTCAGTTGCGTGAATGCCCTTTCAACGCACCTCACCGCTGAGGTTTATCGCGAAGGCCAGATTTTCAAGCAGGAATATGAGTGTGGCAAGCCGCTCTACGATGTGAAAGTGGTGGGCACGACCAATCTGAACGGTACCCGTATCACCTTCCAGCCCGACGGCTCGATTTTCCAAACCACGGAATACGACTACAGCACTTTGGCCAACCGTATGCGCGAGTTGGCGTTTCTCAACCACGGCATCACCATCCAACTCACCGATGAGCGTGAGAAGATGGAAAACGGCGAATATCGCAGCGAAACCTTTTATTCTGAAAACGGCCTCGTTGACTTCATCGCTTACCTCGACGCCAACCGCGAGAAACTCATTCCCGAACCGATTTACATTAGTGGCGAAAGGAACAATGTGCCTGTTGAAATCGCATTGGAATACAACAACGAGTACAAGGAAAACTTGCACTCTTATGTCAACAATATCAATACAATAGAAGGCGGAACACACCTGCAAGGCTTCCGCTCGGGCTTGACACGCTCGTTCAATGCCTACGCCGAAAAGAGTGGTCTGCTTGAGAAATTGGAGAAACTGAAGGTGAAGATTTCGCCCGACGATTTCCGTGAAGGCTTGACGGCTGTCATTTCGGTGAAGGTGCCGGAGCCTCAGTTTGAGGGCCAGACCAAGACCAAACTCGGCAACGATGAGGTGATGGGTATCGTCAATTCCATTGTGGGTCAGCAACTTTCAGACTATTTGGAGGAGCATCCCAAAGAGGCCAAGACCATCTTCGACAAGGTGACTTTGGCCGCCCAAGCTCGCCAAGCCGCCCGCAACGCCCGCGAAAAAGTGCAGCGCAAGGGTGCTTTGTCGGGATTCAGTCTGCCGGGTAAGTTGGCCGACTGCTCCGACCGCGACCCCGCCAAGACGGAACTTTATCTCGTTGAGGGTGACTCCGCTGGCGGTTCCGCCAAGCAAGGTCGCGACCGTAATTTCCAAGCCATTCTGCCTTTGCGCGGTAAGATTCTGAACGTCGAGAAGGCGATGGAACACCGCGTGTTCGACAGCGAGGAAATCAGGAACATCTACACTGCTCTCGGCGTGACCATTGGCACGGAGGAGGACAGTAAAGCTCTGAATATGGAGAAGTTGCGCTATCACAAGGTCATCATTATGACCGATGCTGATGTTGATGGTAGCCACATCACCACATTGATTTTGACCTTCTTCTTCCGCTACATGCGCGAACTGATTGAGAACGGCTATGTGTATTGTGCCACGCCGCCTTTGTATCTTATCAAGCGCGGCACCAAGCCCGTCCGCTATTGCTGGACCGACGACGAGCGTTTCGCAGCGATGGCCGAACTGACAAAGAACGGCACTGTTGGTGGCTACGACGTGCAGCGTTACAAAGGTCTTGGTGAGATGAACCCCGAGCAACTTTGGGAAACCACAATGGACCCGGCTCACCGCACTTTGCGTCAAGTGACCATCGAGAACGCGATGGAAGCCGACCACATCTTCTCCATGCTGATGGGCGACGAAGTGGCTCCGCGCCGCGAGTTCATTGAACAGAACGCCACATACGCGAATATTGATGCTTGATTGCTGAAAATCAAGTGAATATTTAAAAAAGAGAGCGACTTTTTTAGTCGCTCTCTTTCTCATTTCTTGATCAACCTGCGGGTTTGCGCAAAACTGTCAGTGACTAACTTGACGAGATAAGTCCCGGCGGGCAATGCCTCGATCGAGATTTCCATCCTTTCGGAATCATTCTCAAGGGTTTTGACAAGCTGCCCGGTGAGGTCGTAAATCTCGCATTGGTGGATAACCTCCTCGCTCTCAATCGTCAAGCGGTCTGTTGCAGGGTTGGGATAGACGACGAGGCTGATGCTCTCGTTTTCGTCCACAGCGAGGTTGTTCAAAAAGTCGTAGGTTTGCGGAGCCGACACGGTGCTGCCCTCGAGATATATGCTCACGGAATGTTCACCATTTTCGAGGCCTGTCACATCAAGCAGAATGTTGCCGTCGCCCACGGCACCTGTCTGCTCGGTGTTTTCATCATTGTCGAACCAGCAGTGGTAGGCGAGGTCGCTTAACGACTCGGTCTTGATGAAGAGGTAGTCGTGCGTGGCGCTGTAGTTTTCGTCCTTGACCGTCAGGTGGATGGTGTGCATCCCCGTGGTGAGGCTGCTGACATCAATTTGGAAAATGCCATTGCTCACCGAGCCGTGGTGCATCTCGTTGTCATTGTTGTCGAACCAATAACGGTACTCTAACGAGGAGGCTCCAACGGTCGAAACTTTGTGGAAAAGGGTTCCGTACACGGGCGTGGAGGTGCTGTCGGTCAGGTAATAGTGGAGGGTGTGGATGCCGTCGGGGAGCTGGCTCACGTCGATTTCGCCATCCCAAGTGTCGCCGCTGAAAGTCTTGGTCGCGTTCTGCCCGTAGTTTCCGTCGAACCAGTAGCGGCAGGTGCGCGTGGTTTGGGCACTCAACCCAAGGCACAGCAGCAAGCTGAAGATTGTTAATACATATCGTTTCATGGCTTCAGTGTTTTGGGTTTCACTTGTTGCCGTCAATCACCTCGATGTGGATGTTCAGCTTGCCGTCGGGGGTGGAATGTTGGCCGACCGTGGTGCGGTAGGTCGTCATGTAAGTAGGACGTGTGCTGTAGGGCATGTTGCCACCGTAGATGCCCACCTCGGTGCCATCCAGACCATGGTATTGGGCGGCGACATCGCCTCTCAAGATAAGAGGCTCCGTTTCCCATACCAAAGCATTATAATTCCCATTAAAGAACTCGAAAACATCCAGCATCTGATCAAAAACCCAACAATTATGATGCGAACACCCATCAAACATAGAACCCCAGCTTATGCAATTATAAGCCACGCTATTCCCATACATACCACCTCCTCCAATGATACTATTATATGCAGACAAATTATATTGTCCAGAATTTAACCAGATGTAGGAATTATAGATCTGGATGGTGTTGTTGGGTTGATTTGTTATTTCACTGCGGCAATCCCAAACCACACAGTTGCGGAATGTGGTGTTATGGAAATTATCTTCTCTGAACCATCTAATCTTGCAATTGATAAACTCGGCATCGTTCATTCCAGCTGACGATCCTTCGGAGCCCCATTTGATTTCTTTGATATTACATCTGATAAAGACCGGGGCATTCTGGCCGTTCACTGTGATTACACCATCGAAGAAGATACCCTCAACAGTCAAGACGGCGGGAGCATAAGAATTCCAAGTCTGAAAATCTCCCGCGATAATGGTGGGAAGTGTGTTTAGTTCGTCATCGCTAACGCAGCCCACACCGCGCAAGGTGATGGCTTTGCCAAGGTCGCTCGCATTAAAGGTGCCGCTTGAAAGGGTGATGATGTCACCGGTTGAGGCGGCGGCATCATAGGCTTCTGCAAAAGCGTCAGCACCGTAGAAGGTGGTAATCTCGTCGCCATGCTGTAGCAGGGCGGTTTGGGTGCTGTTTTGTGCAAAAACCAGCATCGTCGCGCATAAAAGCGCCATAAGTAAGAATGATTTTTTCATTGTTTAAGGTATTAAATGTTAATTACGAAATGTTGATTACAAATTTGTCGCAAAATTCGACATTCAAAAAGGATTGTGTACTTACAAATCGTCAAAATCTACTTACAATTGATGTTTTGTAAGTGAATTCTTACTGATTATTGCTTTTCCATTCGGAAGGCGTCATGCCGACGATGGCCTTGAAAGCGCGGAAGAAGGTCGTCTCGTTCGCAAACCCCGACTCCATCCACACCTCCGAGGCGCGAGTGTCGGGATTACTGAACAACAACCGCTTGGCATGTTCCACGCGATAGGTGTTGACGAACTGGGAGAACGAACAATGTCGCAGGTTGTTGATACAGGCCGACAATGCATTGCGGTTGCAGCCTGCCGCCGTCGCCACATCAGACAGCTTCAGGCCGCTATTCAAATAAAGATGCTGCTCCTCCATCAACTGGCAGACATGCTGCAGTAGCTCTTCATCCGCTTCATTGGTCGTTGGTGCCACGAGGTCGGTCGTTTCGTCTGTTTCGTTGGCTTCGTCGGGCTCTTCCACCTTATCATCCTCGCGCGGCGTTGCTTTTCGTGCACGATATTTAATAAGGTACGCGAGGAGTGCAGCCACAAGCGCCAAGCCTATCCCTACCCACAGCCACGGGAACGAGGCACGGGCGGCCAACAGCGGCGCATCAGGATGGACGCGCAGCACCACCACGGAATTGTAGGGTTTGTAGTTGGAAGTGCTGTAGGGGTTGTAGTTGGAAGTGCCGAGACCACCTGTAAGGATGAGATTGCCGTCGGAGTTAAGGACGGGCCATGTGGGACCTATGGCAAGCAGGGGGTCGGTATAATAGAGTGTCATTGGTGCCGGATACTCCGTATAATCCACACATAGCACATAAACCCGTTTGCTTGGGCAAAAGCCCACCAAATAACCCCGTCCGCGCTGTCTGTCCACCACGGGGAAATGATACTGGATGCTGTCGCCTTGGAACACCTTCGGCACCGCACAAGTGGTTGAAAGTAGGCTGAATTCGGTGCCTCGGGTCTTGACAAAACCTATTTGACCTTCGGCGTTTTCCACGGGCAGCAAGTAGGCGTAGTCGCCCGTAGCTTCGTCGCCGATAAAACAAAGCTCACTCATTTGGGGAATGTCGTAGGCCAACGGTCGCCATTCATCGAGCAACGATGCATGGAAAGGCTCGCCCCGCAGTTGGTCAACGATGATGCTGTCAGGACGAATACCACTAACATGCTTTGTGTCTAAACTACTGAATATCATTACATTGTCAACAGCCGTGCGAAGTATGTAGGGACAGGAACGCTTTGCGGCAACCTCCTTGATGGGGCTGAAGGTTTTTTGGCCATCAAACAGTTCCATGCCGTCCTTGCTATACCAATTGCCTGAAATCACCACACGACCGCTGTCGATTTCAGTGGCGGAGAAGTTGCTGCGTTTCATGTCCATGCAGCCGAAGCCCTCGCAGGTATGGGTGACGGGGTCGTACCATTCAGCCGTGAAAGTTTGCCCGATGCCCAACGGCTCATTGGCACCGCCACAGGCCAGCACTTTGCCAGATTTCAATGGAACGACAATGCCGAAGTCGTGCGCATAGACCATTTGCACCGTATGCCAAGTGCCGCAGCTGAAATACTCTGCCGTGGCCGTTGGAACGAAACCCGTGGTGTGCCCCCCGATGACCGTTAGTTCGCCATTGACAATGAAGGTGCAGTGGCCGTAACGGGGGATATTGAGGTCGGGTAGTTGCTCGGTTTCCAACTTTTTTGGAGTCAGACCTACACTCTCCGACGAGTGCATTGCAAGCAAGGATGCCGATGCCAGTAGGATGATTATTATAATAAGGTATCTTTTCATCAGACTTTGAACAAGAGTGCAAAGATAATTATTTTATTTCTCTTGTCCATTTCAAGTTTTATTCCTCTCACAAAAACATCACGAAATAGACAGGTATGTAAATGATCGTTCCCTTGGTCTCCCATTTCTGGCCGTTTGATAAAACGATGCCCTTATTGATATGATAGTCGGGTGTCTGGGTGAAGTGCGTCAGTGCGACATGGATTTTATAGTCTTTCCCAGACTTCACCTCGATAGGCAATACTGAGAGATTGTCGTAGTCGTCGATGAGAAAATCCACTTCGCCGTGGTGCTTGTTGTCGTAATAAAACAGATTGTGGCCATGTGCCTTCAGTTCCTGGGCAACCACCGACTCGTAAACAGAGCCTAAATTGATGCTTGGCGTATCTTCGAGTATGGGCAGGATATTGGTTTTGTACAAAATGTTGGTCAGTAGTCCGACATCATTCAAATAGAGTTTCAACAAATTTTTCCGCGCCGATTCCACCAAAGGGAATCTTGGATTGGAAATGGCCTTCACTTCAAGCGCAATGCCAGAAGAAATCAGATAGTCGAATTCGTCTTGATAATCAGAGAATTGCTTCCCTGCCTTGTTCTCTATATCCTTTACCACGACACGCTTTTTCTTGTTTTCGAGGTTGGAAGGAATCATTTGGAACACGTTTTGGATTTTTAGTTTGTGCTCGGCATCATAACGCGAGGCATCTGCACCATAATAACGATGGATTTCGGTTTGTATGCGCCTCAGTTTCATAATATTTCGTTCTGAGAGATAGGAATTTATGGCATCAGGAAGGCCGCCGGTCAGAAGATATTCACGGAAAAGTGTCATCATCCTTTGGTGAAGGGAGTCGTCAAGGCTTTGCTGCGCAAGAAATTTATCCCGCACAAACGAAATGGTTTCCTCGTTAAATCCATTTGCCCAAAGAAACTCCTCGAAATCAAGTGGATACATCTGCAAGGTTTCAATGCTTCCTATTGGAATGCTCGGCGTTTGGAGCAAAGTCACGCCAAGCAGCGAACCGCTACAGATGTAGGTGTATCTGTCATCGTCTTTCAGGAACTTCAACAAAGTGAGGAACACGGGATAGGTTTGGATTTCGTCCAAAAAAACAAGTGTGTTTTCCTTTTTGCGCAGTTTGTTTCCAGCAAAGGTGCCGAGCATGGTGTAAAAGTCAATTACGCTCCGTACATTGGCAAACATACGGCTACCTGTACTGTCGGCCTGTAGATTGATTTCCACATAATTGGGGAACAGTTTCTTGCCCACATGTCGGATGATATAGGTCTTGCCGATTTGTCGTGCTCCGTCAACCAGTAGGATTTTGTTCGATGGAACTGACAAGAATTGAGTGATTTCTTCCTCTATTTTTCGCTTCAACATTTTCGTATCTGATTTTTGAACGCAAAAATACTCATTTTTTGGATATTACAATAATAAATAGTGAAATTTTTGTCATTTTTCCACCCAATTTTTAGTCTGTTTTTGTCATTTTTCCACCCAATTTTTAGTCTGTTTTTGTCATTTTTCCACCCGATGTTTTCTTTGGAAAAAATAACACAAGAATTTTTTCATCCTCTCTGCTTGTATGTTTCAAATTAAATCGTGACCTTTGCCCAATAAATTTCAAACGTATGGAAACATTCAAAAAAGGTGAGAAGATTGGCAAATATGTCATCAACTCGTTCATAAAGAAAGGTATTGTGGCTGAGTCATATACGGTGCTTGGTCCTGACGATATGATGTATTTTATGAAGGTGTTCGACCTCAGAAGCATCCCTCGCGAGCAACTGTTTGAGGGCAAGGAGGTCTACGAAATCCAACTCTGCAAGGAATTGAACACCGACGAGAACCAGAACGTCATCCGCTATGTCGACAACGGCGAGGTGCGCAAGGGCAACCAAACCTTCCATTATTTGGTGACGGAGTTCTATCGCGGCGTGCTGCTGTCGGAGGCGGTCACTTCCGAAGGCCCCTTCGACTTGGAGGATGCCGTGCAGATTACCTTGTGTGTGCTAAGCGGCCTATCGTTCATCCATTCCCGTGCATTGATACACAACGATATACGTCCTTCAAATATCATGCTACAAGAACTTGAGGATGGTATGCTGATGCCCACCATCATCGACTTGGGGCACATTTCTTACATGGTGAAAGGTCGCCCGACTTTCTCCGTTGAGGACTTGAAGCCGTTTTTCCGCGCTCCCGAGACCTTCCGCGCGGTGTATACGGTGAAAAGCGACATCTTCTCCACGGGTGCGCTGCTCTATTTCCTGATTTTCGGCAAGTCGCCGTGGGAAGTGGATTTGGCGGCTGCCAATGGCGACAAGAAGTTGGTGGCCGATGCCGTAAAGAAGGCGCGGAAACAAGACCTCATTTTGGAAACTGAGGAGGTGCAACTGCCTGATTACATGAAGGCTATCTTGTTGAAAGCCTTGGCCAAAAAGCCTGAGGATCGTTTCGCTTCGGCTGCCGATTTTGCGCAGGCTTTGTTGGAACAGGTAATGCCCGAATTGGCGAAAAAGATGGAGGAGGAGAACCCCAACCCGCAGGCCGAAACACCAGACCATGACAACAGCGGTCCAACCATCACTTTCAAGAAAGGCTCAGGCAGCGGCTTCGACAATGTGACGGGTCGCGACGAACTGAAGGAACAACTGCGCAAGGAGGTGCTTTTCGCCCTTCAAAATCCCGAAAAGGCGAAGTTGTACAAGTTGCCTGCCATCAACGGCGTGCTGCTTTATGGTCCTCCCGGATGTGGCAAAAGCCTTGTGCTTGAGAGTTTTGCGGAAGAATTGGGCTTCAATTATTCCATCATCAAGGGCGTGGAGATGGGGCATATCTATCAGGACGGCGTGCTTGACAACCTGCAACGGGTGTTCGATGCCGCCGAAATCAAGGCTCCGTTTGTGCTTTGCTTTGACGAAATTGAGTTCATTGCTCCCAATCCCAACGGCGAGGGCGAGGATAGCAACATCACGCAGCAAATTTCGGCCTTGTTCGGCATGATGAACAATTGTTCCAAGAAAGGCATCCTCGTGGTGGCTACCACCAACCGCCCCGACCTCATCGACCAAGCCATCATGCGTGTGGGCTGTTTCGACCGCGTGTTTTTCGTGCCGCAACCTGATTTTGAGGCGCGTAAGGACATTTTCATCGACCACCTGAAAGAGCGTCCCTGCGAGGAATTGGACTTTGATGAATTAGCCAAAATGTCAGACGATTTCAACGCGGGCGACATCACGGAGGCCGTCAATGAGGCCGCCATGACTGCTGCCTATAACGATGTGCCGATTTCGCAGAAAATCCTCGTCGACGTGCTGAAATACAAGAACCCGACCTATTCCACCAAGACGCGCATCGGTTTCAACAAGAATTGAAAATGAAAGTTAAACAATTGGTTTCCAAATATTTGAAGTCGCAAGGAATGGTTGCGAAAAAGAATGATTTAGGCCTGAATTTCACCTACGACGGCTGGAATTTCCTCCTTTGGAACGATGCCGACGACCCGCTCTTTTTCCGCCTGATTCTGCCCGGCGTTTTCGATGTGACGGACGACAGTTTTGCGAAGGCCATCATGGCCTGCAACAAGATCAATTGGGATTTCAAGGTGGTTAAGGCGGTACTCTATGACTTTGAGGATGAGCATGATAAGGGGGCTTCAGTATGGATTTGTTACGAACAGCAACTTGATACTGAGCCACAACTTGAGGAATTGATTCCACGCGCCATCCACAGCCTCATTTCCGCCACCGATGCGTTTAACAAAGAAATGACAGAAGAATAATATTTAATTATATGAAAATCAAATTCTTACTAATTTCGATGCTGTTAGCAAACATGGCTGTCGCCCAATACGCACCCGCTGGCGACAAAATCAAGACGAGATGGGCGGAGCAAGTCGCGCCCGAAAACGCCTTGCCCGAATATCCGCGCCCGATGATGGTGCGTCCTGTGTGGAAAAACCTCAACGGCCTTTGGCAATACGCCATCACAGCGAAAGGGGAGAAGGCTCCGCAAAAATACGAAGGCGACATCCTCGTGCCGTTTTGCATCGAGTCGTCGCTGTCGGGTGTGCAAAAAGAGGTCGGACCTGACAATGCGCTTTGGTATCAGAAGACTTTCGCCGTTCCTTCCAATTGGAAAAATGGTCGCATCCTGCTTCATTTCGGTGCCGTCGACTGGATGGCCGATGTTTGGGTGAACGACATCAAAGTTGGTTCACACACAGGCGGTTACACACCTTTTACTTTCGACATCACACAGGCATTGCAAGGGAAACAAAACAACCTCGTTGTCCGCGTTTGGGACCCGAGCAATAGCAGTTACATCCCTCATGGAAAGCAAGTTACAAAGCCAAGAGGAATTTTCTACACTTCCGTGACGGGCATTTGGCAGACAGTTTGGCTTGAAAATGTGCCTGAAGATTACATCCAAAATCTCGTCACCACACCCGATTTCGACAAGGCAACGGTGAGCGTGGATGTGGATTTCACCAACCCGACCAAGGACGATTTGTACCAAGTGGAGGTGTCGTTTGAGGGCGAAACTGTCGCTATGGGCAAGTCCATCAACGGACAGCCTGTGGAGGTTAACATGCCGGAAGAGTTTCTCCGATGGACACCTGACCATCCCTTCCTTTATGACATGAAAGTCAAAGTGTTGCGCAAAGGAAAAGTGATTGACGAGGTAGACAGTTATTTCGCCATGCGCAGTTTCGGCACGCAGCGCGACGAAAGTGGCATAGTGCGCCTCACTTTGAACGGCCTCCCGATTTTTCATTTCGGCCCGCTTGACCAAGGCTGGTGGCCCGATGGACTTTACACCTCTCCCACCGATGAGGCTTTGGCCTACGACGTGCAGAAAACCAAAGACTTGGGCTTCAACATGATTCGCAAGCATGTGAAAGTGGAGCCTGCGCGTTGGTACTACCATTGCGACCGCATCGGCCTCATCGTTTGGCAGGACATGCCGAGCGGCGGTCGCGGACCTGAGTGGCAAACGACGCAGTATTATCAAGGTCCTGAAAGCCTGCGCACGCTCGAATCGGAGGAATGTTACAAAAAAGAGTGGACGGAAATCATAAACAGTTTGAAATCAGTGCCGTGCATTGGGGTTTGGGTGCCGTTCAACGAGTCGTGGGGACAGTTCAAGACCCCTGAAATCGTCGAAATGACAAAGAAACTCGACCCGACGCGCCTTGTGAATCCCGCTTCAGGAGGAAATTTCTACACTTGCGGCGACATTCTCGACCTTCACCACTATCCCGAGCCGAAAATGGTGCTTTACGACCCGACTCGCGCCACGGTTTTGGGCGAATATGGCGGCATTGGGCGCAAGGTGGATGGCCACACTTGGGTGAAAGACCAAGGCTGGGGCTATGTGGAGTTTGACACCGAAGAAAAGGTGACCGACACATACATTGAATACGCCAATATGCTGTATAAGATGGTTTTCCAAGGTTTTTCGGCGGCGGTTTACACGCAAACCACCGATTGCGAAACCGAACTCAACGGCTTGATGACTTACGACCGCGCGGTCGTCAAAATGGACGAAAAGCGGTTGTTGCAAATCAATCGGAAAATCAGCCACGCTTTGGCGGAGTGATCTTGTTGGGATGTCATATTGTGGCAGCCGTTCCCTGGACATTTTTGCGGCTCCATGACAAGACGGCCCTACAAACCAATATTCCAATTTCGGGCGGAATTGATGAAATATTCTTCAATTCCGCCCACTTTTTTACAGAAACTGGGCGGAATCGATGATATTTTGCTCGATTCCGCCCAGATTCTGATTTTTTAGTCTTCAAACAAGTCGTCCAAAGTGAGTTGGAAGGCCATTTCCGAAGCATAACTGTTTTGCGAGGCTCCGTTGGCGGTGATGAGGGTGGGGAGGATGCCGCAGCGAGTTCCGGTTTGTTCCACGAAGGCGGCTCGGCGTTTCCTGATTTTTGCAGCTTCCTCTTTGTCAAGCAGATATGCGCCTTCGCTGTATTTGATTTCGCAGAGGTTGATCATCTTGTCGGCACGCTCGATGATGAGGTCAATCTGGGTTTTGTCGTTCTTCGCCTTGCTGCGCCAAGCGTAGTATTCCGTCCCGATGCCGTCGATTCGGAGTGCTTTCTTGATTTGCGGGATGTGTGCCATGCAAAGCCGCTCGAAGGCGTGGCCGTACCATGTGTTGACGGTCGGGGTGCCGAGGTGATGAAGCCAATATTGCTGATCCTCAAACTGTTTGCTGGCGAAAGTGAGGTGAAACAGCGTGAAGAAATCGGTGAGTTGGAAGATGCCGCCCGTCGCCTTGATTTTCTTCTCGCGGGTGTGGTAGCGGCGGATGAGGTCGCAGTTTTCGAGGTCTTCCAACTGGTTGCTGATATGTCCGTTGTCGGCGGTTTTCAGTTTCTTGGTGAGTTCCACTCGGGTGAGGCCTTTTTTGTTGGCCGCCAATTGCGCGATGATTTTCAGATAAGGTTTCTCGTTGTCAAACAGCGATTTATATAGCGATTCGTATTCCGAAGCCAGTTCGCCGCCCTTGCTGAAACACAGCCTGTCGATGTTTTGGGCAAGGCTTTCGTTGTTTCTCAGAAGGCTCAGATAGTAAGGTACGCCGCCAAGCATCATGTAGGCTTGGGCTGTCATCTGGCGTGTCCAGTGGAAACCGTTGGCATTCAGGTAGTTTTCTGTTTCTTTTAGGGTGAAGGGCGCAAGATGTATGCTGTGTGTCAGGCGGTTGTGAAGTCCGCCACGGTTGTTGATGATGTTGCGCACCATCCACGAGGTGGCACTGCCGCAAACGATGAGTTTCACCTCGTCGCGCAACGAGGCCCAAGTGTTCCAAAACTGCCCCAAAGCCCGCACGAAAGCGCCGCCTTTCCTGTCGAAACACGGAAGTTCGTCGATGAAAATGACGCAAGGCTGGCCGTTTTTTGCTTTTTGTGTCATCAGTTCCTGCAAGGCGTGGAACAATTCCAACCAATTGGACGACAGCGGTTTTTCGTAGCCATATTCGCGCAGCGCGATTTGGAAGGCCGACACTTGTTCCGACTTTTTCCCGTAGAGCAGCCCGGAGACGGAAAACGTCAGTTCGTCTTTCATCACTTGGTTGATGAGAAAGGTTTTCCCGACGCGCCTCCGCCCGTAGAGGCCGATGAACTCGGCGTGGTTTGAGCCGATGTATTCCCGCAGCAGGGCAGTTTCTTTTTCTCTTCCTATTAAAGTAGCCATAACCAATTCAATTTCGCCGCAAAAATAATAAATTTCGGGCGGAATTGATGAAATATTCTTCAATTCCGCCCACTTTTTTACAGAAACTGGGCGGAATCGAGCAAAAAATCATCGATTCCGCCCAGATTTTTGTGTTGGTTGCAAAAACAAAGGTGCGTCATTGCGGCGCACCTTTGGGGGATTTTTTAGGAATGATGTGTTTCTTTACTTGGACTGGCCAGTGATGGTGATGTCAGTGCGGATGGTCTGACCTTGGCTGTTGGTGATGGTCTGAACCTCGCCGTGGGTGATGTGAATCATGTGGTACTCACCATTGTAACGGGTACCAATGACATAGTCATAGTCCTTGGAAGTCCACGCGGAAACGCCACGGAAATCGGAAATCACGCTGTAGACGCCATCGCTGAAGAAAGCGGCCTTATCGACATCGGTCTTAACGGCAGCCCAATCTTCGGGAAGAATCAGGTACATTTCTGCACCAGCAACGGGCTTGATAATGGCAAAGTCTTCTTTGCTACCGTTGCTCTTCCATTCCAAACCGTATTCAGCAAGGCCTTCACCAGGGTTGCTGCCTTGTCTGACCCATGAGAAATCCTTGGGTTCCAAAGCAACGGCGGGTTGGTTGATGTTGAGGTTGATGGTGGTGCTGTTCATCTTGCCATCAACATCGGTGATGGTGGCGGTGAAGATGGCCTTGGCGACCAATTCTCTGCTTTCTTCATTATTGGTCAAACCGAAATTCAGGACCTGTTCAAAGGTGTACTCAGTTCCACTCACATTGATGATGGAGTCGTAAGTTCTGGTTTCAGTGTCATCCAAGGTGGTGAACTTGACATTGAGTTTGAAAGTGGCAAGTTCTTTCATGGTCTGGCTGTTGGAAGCAGCACGGAAGCCAAGTGTGTAGTTTTGGCCTATGTCGACGGTTTGGCCGTCATACACATAGTTTTCGCCCGTCTTGACGGCGATTGAGGGTTCCGGGTTGGTGATTTCCGGGGTGCAGCTTGCAATGAAAGCAACGCTGGCGAAGCACACGAGTGCCAATGCTAATTTCTTCATTTTTTAATGATTTAAGTTAGTAATAAGGTTATTTGTTTGAGTTTGTTTCAAAGAACGCGGCAAAGATAGCAAATACTTTGCCAAACTTTTCAAAACTGACAAAAAAATGAAAAAAAGCCTGTTTTTGGCAGGCTTTTTCCTTTTAATGCAGTTTCATTTCTCGATTTAGTCTTCAACGATTGCTTCGTTCGGGCAAGCGCCGGCGCAGGTTCCGCAACCAACGCAGGTGTCAGGGTCGATGACATAGATGTCGCCTTCCGAAATAGCGCCCACCGGGCATTCGTCGATACATGTGCCGCAAGCAACGCAGCTGTCTGTGATTTTGTAAGCCATAATGTTTTTAATTTTAATGTTTGTTTTGAGTTTTAGTGCCGCAAAAATACTACAACTTTCATTCCAACAAGCCTAAAATGGAAATTTTTATTCAGTCTAAATAAGGAAATGGTTCAAGTCGTTGATATTGAAAGGGATGTGTTTTTCATTCTAAAAAGGAAAATAAAAACGAGAAACTTTCGATTTTGCACCTATTTATTATGTACTTTTGCAGCGAATTACTCTACATGTAAAATCATCAAATTAAAAATCAGTAAATATGACAGCAAAAAGTAAGGTTGTAGCCCTTGAACACGTCGTCATCCGTTTTTCGGGCGACTCGGGCGATGGTATGCAACTTACCGGAAATCTATTTTCGGATTCAACAGCATTTGCCGGAAACGATTTCGCCACCTTCCCGGACTATCCGGCTGAAATCCGCCCACCGCAAGGCACCGTGGCTGGCGTCTCTGGCTTCCAAGTGCATTTCGGACACAAACCTGTCCACACCACGGGCGACCTCTGCGATGTCCTTGTGGCAATGAACCCCGCCTCCATCAAGGCTAACATGCGTTGGCTCCGTCCTGGAACCATCATCATCTTCGACTCCGACTCGGTGACCGAAAAGGCCCTCGAGAAGGCCGGCTATGCCGACGACCCCACCGTTGACGGCACCTTGGCCGACTACCAAGTGGTGAAGGCTCCCATCTCGGAACTCACCAAAGAGGCCCTGAAGGACTTCGGCATGGACAACAAGTCGATGCTCAAGTCGAAGAACATGTTTGCCCTCGGCATCGTGATGTACCTGTTCAATCGTGAACTCGACACTGTGTATGCTTACTTCGAGACCAAGTTCAAAGGCAAAGATCAAGTGATCAAGGCCAACCGCACCGTCCTCGACGCCGGTTATCACTATGCCGACACTTGGGAACTCTTCACCAACACCTATCGAGTGGAAGCCGCCGACCTCGAAAAGGGCAAGTATCGCAACATCACCGGCAACACCGCCGCCGCTTGGGGCTTGATGGCCGCCTCCGAGAAGTCGGGCCGCCCGCTTTTCCTCGGTTCGTACCCCATCACTCCAGCCACCGACATTTTGGCCGAACTGACCAAATACAAGAACCTCAACGTCAAGGCTTATCAGGCTGAAGACGAAATCGCCGGCATCATGTCATCCATCGGCGCTGCCTACACAGGCTGCATGGCCGTGACGACGACTTCCGGCCCCGGCCTCTCGCTGAAGAGCGAAGCCATGGGTCTGGCCGTGATGACGGAACTTCCGTTGGTCATCATTGACGTGCAGCGTGGCGGTCCCTCCACGGGTCTTCCGACCAAGATGGAACAGAGCGACCTGCTGCAAGCCCTCTACGGCCGCAATGGCGACGCTCCGCTCGTAGTCATCGCTGCCCGTAGCTCTGCTGGTTGTTTCTACACCGCTTACGAAGCCGCCCGTATCGCCATGGAGCACATGACTCCCGTCATTATGCTCAGCGACGGTTCGTTGGGCAACGGCTCCGAGGTGTTCCGCATCCCCAAGATGGCTGACCTGCCGAGCATCACGCCTCCGTTGGCCAAGGCCGACGACCCGAATTATATGCCTTACCGCCGCGACGAGAAATGGCTCCGCCGCGAATGGGCTATTCCGGGAACGCCCGGTTTGCGTCACCGCGTCGGTGGTTTGGAAAAGGAAAACGGCAAGGGCAACCTGTCCACCAATCCTGAGAACCACCAGATCATGACCGAACTCCGTGAAGAGAAGATCAACCGCGTGGCCAACGACATCCCGCTGCAGGAAATCTACGGCGACAAGAACGCTGACCTCCTCGTGGTGAGCTGGGGCGGCACTTTCGGCACCGTTCGCACCGCCGTTGAAAGCCTGATGGAAGAAGGCAAGAGCATCGCTCACGCCCACTTCGACTACATCATGCCGTTGCCGCGCAACACCGAGGAAGCGCTGCAAGGTCACAAGAAGATCTTGGTCTGCGAAATCAACCGCGGCCAGTTTGCCAAGTACCTGCGCATGAACTTCCCGGAATACAAGTGCGAGCAATTCAATAAGGTGATGGGTCTGCCGTTCACCATCGGCGAGCTTGAAGCTAAGTTTAATGACCTTTTAAAATAATACGACTATGGAAAATCAGAATATCGAACAAGAGGTCATGCTGACCAAAGAGGATTTTGCAAGCGATCAAGTGGTGAAATGGTGCCCCGGCTGCGGTGACCACGCCATCTTGAAGGCCGTTCAAGACATTTTCCCGAAGTTGGGCAAGAAGAAAGAAGACATCGTTGTCGTTTCTGGCATCGGCTGCTCCTCGCGCTTCCCCTATTATATGAACACGTATGGTTTCCATAGCATCCACGGTCGTGCTGCCGCTGCCGCCACTGGCGTGAAGTTGGCCAACCCGAACCTCAGCGTGTGGATGATCACCGGCGACGGCGACTGCACCGCCATCGGTGGCAACCACTTCATCCACGCCTGCCGTCGTAACATCGACATCAACCTGATCCTGTTCAATAACCGTATCTATGGTATGACCAAGGGTCAGTTCTCGCCCTGCACCTTCCGTGGCACGAAGACCAAGACTTCGCCGCAAGGCACATACGAAGACCCGTTCAATCCTGGTGAACTCGCCATCGGCGCCAAGGCTACCTTCTTTGCTCGTGGCGTGGATATCAACCCCAAGGAGCTGAGCGAAATCTTCTGGGAGTCGTACAAGCACGATGGCATCGCCGTGACCGAAGTCCTGCAAAACTGCATGATCTTCTCCAATGGTGTACACGAAAACATCACCGGCAAGGACGTCCGCGACGATATGCAGGTGAAGTGTGTCCACGGCCAGCCGCTCATCTTCGGCAAGAACCGCGACAAGGGTATCCGCCTGAACGGCAACCAACTTGAAGTGGTGAAGATTGGCGAAAACGGCATCACCGAGAAGGACTTGCTCGTCCACGACAAGACTACCGAAGACACAGGTGTTCACATGATGCTGGCACACATGATGCCGCCTCATTTCCCCGTCGCCATCGGCGTCATCCGCGACGTGAAAGCCCCGACCTTCAACGACAGCCTCGTGCAAGTCATTGAAAACGAGAAGGCCAACTCGAAGATCAAGTGCATGGACGACCTGCTGAACAGCGGTTCGACTTGGACAATCGATTAAGCTAAGGTCCTTGAGCCTGTCGAAAGGCCGACCGATAGAAATATCAAGCCTCGACTGGCCGACCTTAAAAACTGAAAAATCCCGCTCGTTTTGGGCGGGATTTTTTATGTTATGTCCATCGTTGACCAATGTCCCAATGATGGGCAGTTTTCACTTCGTGTTTTGTGTCTTTCAGATTGAATTCTTCTTCGATTAAGGCTACGGCTTGTGGATACTGTTCAATCCACGAACCAACGGCAATGGTAAACTCGTCATCTTCAGGATTGTAGAAAATTCGTCCGCGAGGAACCATTTCGTAAGCACCGGTAAAAGGTCCTATGCCGCCGTTCTTGTATTTCTGTCGATGGAATTCCTTTTTCCAGACATCTTCGTGCATCTCGGAACACGAAATACTTCCAAATTCCGAACGGGAATTGGGTTTCACATAGTCTGAAACGCGATGGGAGCGCACACCAAAAAGGTCGTTTTTACGAGGGTCGTACCAAAAAATTCCAACTTTCGGCTCGTCGTCCTTCCCTCGGTTCGATTCCATCAAACGCCTCGCCTCGTCCCATTCTTCTTCCGAGAATTGTTTTACTTCAACTTTTTCCTCTGTTGTTGAAGGTGAGGATGATTCTGTTTGTTCGTCAGAACCGTGAATCTCATTCAAGGCGACTTTAACAGCTCTTGCCACAATGCGCTGGAGTTCTTCTTCTGTAATTGTCATGGTATCTTGTTTTCAATGCGCAAAAATACAAAAACGAGTTATTCTCCGCAAGATGATAGGGAAAATCGTTATTTTTGCATTCAAATAAAGCTCAACACTTATGAAAATCCCCTTCAAACCTGGAACATTGATTTACCCCTTGCCCGCTGTGATGGTCACCTGCGGCGACTGCGAGGAAAACTACAATATCATCACCATCGGCTGGACGGGCACGATTTGCTCCGACCCGCCCATGTGCTACATCTCCGTCCGCAAGGAACGCCATTCGCATAACCTCATCATAAAAAACAAGGAGTTCGTCATCAACCTGACGACGGAAGACTTGGCCGCCGCCACGGACTGGTGCGGTGTGCGCTCAGGCCGCGATTACAACAAATTCAAGCAGATGCACCTGCACACCGAACCTGCCCAAATCGTGAAAGCCCCATTGATTGCCGAATCACCGTTGAGCATCGAGTGCAAGGTGGTGGAGGTGAAGGAATTAGGCTCGCACGATATGTTCATTGCCGAGGTGGTGGCCGTCAATGCGGAGGAAAAACTCATCGACAAGGGCACGGGCGCGTTCCAACTCAACCACGCCAAGCCTTTGGCCTATTCCCATGGCAAGTATTACGGCCTCGGTGAGAAAATCGGCGGCTTTGGTTTCTCGGTGAAGAAAAAGAAATGATTTGTTTTTCGGATTGTGAGGTTTTTGTACTTTTGCAATCCATACTATCTGAACATGAAAAAGGCGTTGTTTGTATTGGTATTTCTAGCATTGGGTTGGCAGTTGAAGTCCGAGTGTCCGCCCGAAGTTGAGGATTTTACCTTTACGGATTGTAATGGAGTAGCGTACAATCTGTTTGAATTGCTCGACGGTGGACAATTTGTCTTGGTTCACTTTCAGAATGATTTTAGCGGTTATGGGCAGACCTTGACCATGAACAATTTATACCATCAGTACGGCTGCAATGGCAGGGATGTGTTTTTCATGGACTTGCTGACCCAAGCCGATGATGCGCAGTGCCAAAGTTGGGCTGAAGAACATCATATTGAGTTCCCAGTGATTGGCATGGATGGAGGAAGTGCCTCGTTTTATGCCCTATATCCTGATTGCATCTACGACTATGGGAACAACCAGTTTCTACTGTTTTTGCCTGACCATCAGATATTTCAAGAGCCGATAGTCTATCATTTTGAGGAGGTTTTTTTGGATTTGGGCATTGCGCCAAGCGATTGCAATTTTGGCCAGTGCGAGGCACCAAGCAACTTGACGGCCTCTCTTTCGGAGGCGCAATTGCAACTTGAATGGGCGAGCGTTGAAAGTGCCGAGTATTATCATGTGTTTTCGCGGAATTATGCAGATGATGTTTTCCATTTGGAAGCCAACACGGTTGAACCATACTTGAAAAACGTAACGTATTATCCAACGGAGGAAAACTGTTATTATGTGGCTTCGCGATGTGAGGATGGCTCTGAGAACATCTCCGACACGATTTGCGTCGGCCCCGAAGCCTTGGATTTCGAGCTGGTCGATTGTCATGGCAACGAAATCCATTTGTTCGACATCCTTGATCGTGGTCAGTTCGTTTTCGTTGATTTCTTCGGATTCACTTGCATTTCATGCCGTGAGGCGATGCCATACATTGTGGAATCCTATTATCGATACGGATGCAACAATGAAGACATATTCTACATGGAAGTGACTACCGATTCTGAGGAATTGTGTTTCCGGTGGTGCGAGGAATTTGGTGTCGAATATCCTACGGTAGGCCGGGAAGGAGGTGCTCAGAGGTTTGTGGATTTGTTTCATTTCTCCTATTCTCCGCATTATTTCTTGATTGCTCCAGATAGACAAATCGTACTTGACGGAGGCCATTCGGGCTTTTATATCTATGATTTGCAAACCATTATTGATGCCTTTGAGCCATTGGGTATAGAAGTGCATCAGTGCTATTCGGATGTCTTTGATAATCAGCAAGAAGGTTGTAAGATTTACCCCAATCCAGCTGATGATGTTGTAAACATTGAGGCGCAGGGTTTGATTCAAGTTTACAACAGCTTGGGTCAATTGATGGATGCCGTTGTGTCTGATAGTCAGCAGGTAAGAATCGATACAAATCGGTATCCCGATGGTTTGTATTTCGTTCAGACGAACGGAAAAGGTATGGGAAAATTTGTGGTAAAGCACTGACAATGATTGACCGGTTCCAAGCATATATTAATAGGTGTAACTTGATTGCCGAGGGCGACAAACTCATTCTGGCCCTCAGCGGCGGCATCGATTCCATGGTGTTGGCAGATTTGTTGCTGAAAGACAAGGTGGAATTTGTCGCGGCGCACTGCAATTTCCATTTGCGCGGCGAGGAATCCGATGGCGATGAAAAGTTTGTGCGAGAATATGCGGAAAAACATGACATTCAGTGTTTTGTGAAGCATTTTGATGCCGAGAAGTACGCTGCTGAAAACGGCATTTCCATCGAAATGGCCGCACGAGACTTGCGCTATGCTTGGTTCGAGCAGTTGCGGCAGCAATTAGGTTACGACAAAATTGCTGTGGCGCATCACACCGACGATCAAGCCGAGACTTTTTTCATCAACTTGTTGCGCGGTGCGGGCCTTCGAGGATTGAAAGGAATGTTGCCACAAAACGGCGTCATCATTCGGCCTTTGCTATGGGCTTCAAGAGAACAGATTCGTCAGTATGCCGTTGAGAACCAAATCCTTTGGCGAGAAGACCACACCAATGCAGAAAGCGTTTATCTGCGCAACAAAATCCGCAACCAACTCTTGCCTGCTTTTGATGAACTGAAACCTGAAGCGAGGCAAGGATTATATAAATCTTTGGAGCATCTTGCTTCGGAAAACGAGCTTTATCGGGAATTGCTGAAAGAGAAGTTGGCGCAAATTGTTGAACAAGATGGAGATGTTCAAAGGTTTCCTTATTCTGCTTTTCTGGATTGCTTCGTTCCTCGCAATGACGCAAAGCGGCTGTCAGAAGCTAAGGCCCCTGAGCTTGTCGAAAGGCCGGGTTATTCATTTCAGTTGCTTTTTGAGTGGCTTAGGCAATATGGCTTCAATACTGACCAATGCCGTTTCATTTTTGAAACAATGAATACGGGAATAGGGAATAAGTATTTTTCCTCGACACACCAATTGATTATTGGCAGAGATGAATTGCAACTTTCTGAAATCAAGGCTATTGAGAATGAAGAAGTCCAAATCGGAGTAGGGGAGGATGTAATAGTTTTGCCAATCCATCTTTGTTTTTCCAAGTTGGAGAAAACTCCCGATTTTGTCATTGACAAGTCGCCTGACGTGGCTCAATTGGACTTCGACAAATTGAAGTTCCCTTTGACCTTACGCCATTGGCGGCATGGCGACCGATTCCATCCCTTGGGTATGAAAGGCTCTAAATTGCTCAGCGATTTCTTTGTGGATCAGAAGTTTACGGAAGCACAAAAACAGAATGTACTTTTGTTGCTTTCTGCAGAAAATGAAATCCTTTGGGTGGTTGGGCATCGCATTGATGACCGATTTAAAGTGACTTCAGAAACAAAATCTGTTTTTCGCTGCGACTTGGTGAGATAGATTTTGTATCTTTGTCGCCTAATCTCAATTAAACATTTATCCAATATGAAAAAACTCTTTTTCTGCCTGCTGATGGCTTTCGTTGCCATCATGCCTCTGAAGATGCAGGCGCAAATCATCGACCCTGTTCAATGGACTTTCGCCATTGAAAACCTCAACGAGAACGAGTTCGATTTGGTCGCCACGGCCACCATCGACCCGCAGTATCACATTTATTCAACTAAAATGCCCGATTTGGCACCTTTGCCAACGGTGTTCGACATCCAAACATCGGAGTTTTTCGAGGCTGTGAGCGAGGCTCGCGACCTTACAGATGTGCCGCTTTATTACGACGACATCTTTGAAACAGAGTACAAGCAATTTGCTGGTTCTGCGGCGTTTGCACAGACTTTCCGCAAGCTGAAAGACGGCTCTTTCCCCATCACAGGCGAAATCACCTATCAAGCCTGCAAGGACGGCCAATGCGTTTCGTTAGCCGAGGATGTTAACATCACTTATGGCTCGGAACCTGCTGTGATTGAGGCCGCTGAGCCTGTAACCGCATCGGGAACAAAGTCGAACATCTGGGCGATGATTCTCGAAGCCATCCTGTGGGGATTTGCGGCCATCCTAACGCCATGCGTATTCCCGATGATTCCCATGACCGTGTCGTTTTTCATGCACGGCGAGGGTGAAACCAAGGCCCAAGGCCGCTTCAAGGCGTTTATGTACTTCATTTTCATTGTGTTGCTTTATACCTTGCCCATTGCCATCATCATTTTGACGACATGGTTGGTAGGCGGCAATAGTGTAACTGCCGACATTTTTAACTGGCTTGCCACGCACTGGCTGCCGAACATCATTTTCTTCCTCGTGTTCATGATTTTCGCCGCCTCGTTCTTTGGCGCATTTGAAATCACACTGGGCAGCAATATGGTGAACAAAAGCGACAGTAAACAGAATACCAAGAGTTTAGGTGGCATTTTCTTTATGGCTCTGACCTTGGTTTTGGTGTCGTTTGCCTGCACAGGCCCCATCGTGGGTACGGTGCTCATCAAGTCCACATCGGGCGAGTTTTGGGCTCCCATTGTGACGATGTTCGCCTTCGCCGTGGCTTTCGCGCTGCCGTTTGCGTTGTTCGCTTTCTTCCCGAATTTGCTCCAAAGTCTGCCCAAGAGCGGTGGTTGGCTCACCTCCGTGAAGGTCGTTTTGGGCTTCATCGAAGTCGCGTTGGGCTTCAAGTTCCTCAGCGTGGCCGACCAAACCTACCACTGGCACTTACTTGACCGCGAGGTTTATCTCGGCATTTGGATTGTTTGTTTTGCTTTGCTTGGATTTTATCTCCTCGGCAAAATCCGCTTCAAGGGAGAGAAGGAAGTCAAGGAGTTGGGCGTGTTCCGTTTGGTGCTGATTATCATTGACTTCGTCTTTGTGATTTATATGATTCCTGGCATGTGGGGTGCTCCGTTGAAGGCTTTGTCGGGTTATTTGCCGCCCAAGCAAACCCTCGATTTCGACCTCAATCGCATCATTGAGGAGAACAGCGAAAAGGTGATTGAATATGTGGATGCCAAGATGGCCAATATGGCGGTGGCTCCGCAAGGTCAAGCGCAAGCCGTTGCAGCAGTGGAGTTTACCGAAGAACCCAAGTATGCCGATTTGTTCCATTTGCCGCACAACCTGAAGGGCTATTTCGACTACGACCAAGCCTTGGCCGTCGCAAAAGCCACGAATCGTCCCATTTTTGTTGACTTCACAGGTCACGGTTGCGTGAACTGCCGTGAGATGGAGGCCAACGTTTGGAGCGACCCCCGAGTGAAGGATATGCTGCGCCATGATTTTGTGCTCTGCGCTTTATATGTCGACGATAAGACCTCGCTGCCTAAAGAGGAATGGTACACTTCGACCTACGACGGCAAGGAAAAAAAGACCATTGGGCGCAAGTATGCCGACTTCCAAATCTCGAAGTTTGGCACTAATGCCCAACCGTATTACTGCCTTTTGGACCACAACGGCAACCTCCTGATGAAGCCTCGCGCTTACGATTTGGACAAGGATGCTTTTGTGGCTTTCTTGAAGGACGGTATCAAGAATTTCAAGGAAGGAACTTATTATCAGCATGTTATAGACTAAATTGACTTGCCATGAAAAAGCGTTTGTTAGCACTTTTCCTGATGGCAGCCGTGATGACCGAGGTGCAACCTGTTTTGGCCTGCACCTCGGTCATTGTTTCCGGCAAGGCCACGAAGGACGGTCGTCCTTTGATATTTAAGAACCGCGATACCAGCACTTTGCATAACATGACGATTATCGTGCAGGGACGGGTTTACCGTTATGTCGGTTTGGTGAATGCCGAGGATACCGCGCCCGTCAATGTTTGGGGCGGCCACAATGAGGCTGGTTTCGGTATCATCAACACGGCGGCCTACAACCTCAACGGCGATGGCGGCGACACCGACGGCGACGGCATCCTCATCCGCAAGGCCTTGGAGCTTTGCGCCACCTTGGAGGATTTTGAGCGGCTTTTGGACACCGTCAAAAAGCCCCGCGAGGTCAATTCCAACTTCGCCGTCCTCGATGCCAAAGGCGGTTGCGCCTATTATGAGACAGGCAATTACGAGTATGTGAAGTTCGACGTGAACGACCCGAATGTTGCCCCCGACGGCTACCTGATGCGAACCAATTTCGGTACGACAGGTAACCATAAACTTGACCAAGGTGTGGAACGTTATTGCGCCATCACCGACTTCATGGCCGAGGCTTGCAAGGAAGGCAATTTGGAGCATGATTACCTCATCACCTCCATTTCAAGATACCTGAAACACGGCGTGACGAAACTTGATATGTATGATTTCATGCCTGAGAACGAGAATGACACGCAGTATTTTCCCTTTGGTGATTACATTGCCCGCTATTCCACCTCTTCGGTGATTCTTGTTCAGGGAGTTCGTCCTGATGAATCGCCGCTGAACACCGTCAGTTGGACAATTATCGGCTGGCCGCTGACCACCGTAGCCATTCCGTTGGTGCTCACTCCTTCAGGGAAACTGCCCGCCATCGTCACCGACGACGGTACGGGGCATTCGTGGCTCAACGAGAAAGGTCTGGAACTGAAGAAGCGGATCTTCTCGCTTGAAGCAGGAAATACCACGACTTACGGTGACCTTTCCAAATTGTTCAACAAGCAGGACACGGGCATTTTGCAACAAATCCAACCCATTGAAAAAGAGGTGATGCGCCGAGGCGAAGAATCCCTTGACGGATTGCGTAAATCGAAGAGTTTCAAGATGGTAGAGGCGTATTACGATTGGGTGGATGAGTTTCTTTCGGAGCGGTATAGGAGTTTGTTCGGGGTGGAATGAAATAGCATTTTTATGCAAATCACAAAATCCGATTTTCAGATTTACATAAATTGTGAGCATTTATCAAAATAGAATACTATGAATGAAATCCTACGCGTAGAGGGTCTGAGCAAGACGTTTCGGCTCTCGCGCAAGCAACAACAAATCGAAAGGACCGACCGCAAGGAGATTGTGGCGGTCGATAACCTTTCGTTTACCGCCAACAAAGGCGAGATTTTCGGTCTGCTTGGTCCCAATGGTGCCGGCAAGACCACGACCTTGCGCATGTTGGCCACCTTGATTGCCCCCGACAAAGGCGACGCTTTCATTGACGGTTGCTCCATCGTGAGCCAACCCGAACAGGTCAGGGCGAAAATCGGCTTCCTGACCTCCGAACTGAAATTGGAGGATTTCTTCACGCCGAATTACCTCTTCGACTTCTTCTCACAACTCTATGGAATTGACCCAGAAGTCGTCGCCAAACGCAAGGCCAAACTCTTCGAGCGTTTCGGCATCGACAAGTTCGCCGAGGTGAAGGTCGCCAACCTCTCCACGGGCATGAAGCAGAAAACCTCGTTGGTGGTTTCGTTGGTGCACGACCCGGAGTTTGTCATCTTCGACGAGCCGACCAACGGCTTGGACGTACTCACCGCCCGCACCGTTACCGACTACCTTCTGGAATTGCGCGAACAAGGCAAGACCATCATCCTCAGCACCCACATTTTCAGCCTTGTGGAACGCCTTTGCGACCGCGTGGGCATCATCATCGACGGGCAAATGACGCACTGCGACACCTTGCAGGGCATCTGCGGCGGACTGTCGCTTGAAGACCGCTTCTTCGACATTTACAAAACCAAGAAAGGAGGGCTGGAGTGATGAAAAACAACACTTGGACGATTATAAAAAAGGAGTGCGCGCGTTTCTTCGGCGACCGCACCATGCTGCTCACCACGGTCGTCATGCCGGGTTTGATGATTTACCTCATCTATTCCTTCATGGGCAACAACTTTATGGAACCCAAGGACTTGGACCGTGCCACGCTTTATGTGGAGAACATGCCTGAAAGCCTGCACCCGATGTTGGAGGCTTTGCCTTTGGACATGGTGACCGAGGACGTTGATTTCGAGCAACTTCGCGGAAAACTCGCCTTGAAGGAAAGCAAGTTTGCCGTGCTCGCGTTCCCCGAAGGCTTCGATTCGCTGACTGCCCAATACGACCCGGCGAGCGGTTTGCCCGCGCCGAATGTGCAGCTGCTCTACAATTCGGCTTCGGAGTCGTCGCAGCAAGCCTATACGATGGTGAGTGCCACCTTGAACGCTTACGAAAACATGTACTGCAACCGCTTCGACATCAACGCCTCCGTCGACGAGTCGGCTGTTTTTGACCTTGCTTCCAACGAGGATGTGGTGGGCAATCTCTTCAGCAAACTGATTCCGATGCTGCTGCTTATGGTGGCGTTCATGGGTTGCATGTCCATCGCGCCGCCGTCCATAGCGGGCGAGAAGGAACGCGGAACGATTGCCACTTTGTTGGTCACGCCGTTGAAACGCCGCGAGTTGGCTTTGGGCAAGGTGCTGAGCCTCTCGCTTATCTCCATGTTGAGCGGCTTGTCGAGTTTCACGGGCATGATGCTCTCGCTTCCCAAACTGATTCGCGCCGACGAGTTGGGCATGGATGCCAATATCTACCAAGCCTCGGATTATGTTGTGCTTTTGTTGTTGATTTTCAGTACTATACTGATTTTGGTTTCGGTTGCGTCCATCGTTTCAGCCTTTGCCAAATCGGTGAAAGCCGCTTCCACCATCATGGCACCTTTGATGATTGTGGTGATGTTGGTCGGGATGTTGCCGATGATGTCGGGCACAGAAGTGTCCAATCTCGCATATTTTGCCATTCCGGTTTACAACAGCGTGCTCTGTATGTCACAGGTCTTTGCCCACGAGGCATCGATGGTGGCGGTCGTTGTCACCATTGTCGCCAACGTGCTCTACACGGCTTTGGGCATTTGGATTCTCACGCGGATGTTCGACAGCGAGAAGGTGATGTTCTCGAAATAAACGAAAAAGAGCGGTGTTGGCCGCTCTTTTTCAATTCTTTGTTTTTCAATTGTTTAAGCCAATTCTCCGTCTTTCGCAAAGTGCTGGTAGAAAGCGACAATCGTCTCAATGCCTTTGTAGAAATGGTCGAGGCGATAGTTCTCGTTGGGCGAGTGGATGGCGTCTTCGCCGAGGCCGAAGCCCATCAGGATGGACTTGATACCAAGCACTTCCTCGAACCTCGCGATAATCGGGATCGAGCCGCCCGAGCGCATCGGGATGGGCTGCTTGCCGTAGGTGTCCATGTAGGCGGCTTCGGCGGCCTTGTAAGCCGGTAGGTCGATGGGGCAGCCGTAGGCCTGTCCGCCATGCAGCGGCGTGACCTTCACCGAGACGTATTCGGGAGCGTTCTTCTCGAGATAGTCCTTCACCAAAGCGGCAATTTTCTCGTGGTTTTGGTTGGGCACCAAGCGGCACGACAGTTTGGCGTAGGCCTTCGAAGGCAGCACGGTCTTGGAGCCTTCGCCCGTGTAGCCGCCCCACATTCCACAAAGGTCGAAGCTGGGACGCACACCGACTCTTTCAATCTTGGTGTAGCCTTCCTCGCCGCGCAAAGCCTTCACGCCGAGGCTCTTCTTGTAGTCGGCTTCGCTGTAAGGCGCCATGTTGAGCAGTTCGCGCTCGCGGGCTGAACATTCAATCACATCGTCGTAGAAATGCGGAATGGTGATGTGGTTGTTCTCGTCGGTGCACTTGGCAATCATCTCGCACAAGGTGTTGAGCGGGTTGGCCACGCTGCCGCCGAAGAGGCCGGAGTGGAGGTCGGCGTTGGGTCCGGTGACCTCGATTTCCCAATAGGCCAAGCCGCGCAAGCCTGTGGTGATGCTTGGCACGTCGGTGGCAATCATTGAGGTGTCGGAAACGAGGATGACGTCGGCCTTCACGAGGTCTTTGTATTCCTCAATCCACTTCGAGAGGCTGCCCGAGCCGATTTCCTCTTCGCCTTCAAGCATGAACTTCACGTTGCAGGGCAAAGTGTTGGTTTTCACCATCGTTTCAAAGGCTTTGGCGTGCATGAACGACTGGCCTTTGTCGTCGTCGGCGCCGCGAGCCCAGATTTTTCCGTCCTTGACGACAGGCTCAAACGGGTCGGTGTGCCATAGGTCGATGGGATCGACGGGCATCACGTCGTAGTGGCCGTAAACCAGCACGGTAGGCAGCTTCGGGTCGATGGTTTTCTCTCCATAGACGATGGGATTGCCTTCGGTAGGCATCACCTCTGCCTTGTCGGCACCGGCTTTCAAAAGATGGTCGCGCCAGCACTCGGCACAGCGGATCATGTCGGGCTTGTGCGCCGATTCCGAGCTGATGGACGGGATTCTGATCAGGTCAAACAATTCCTCAAGGAAACGCTCCTTGTTGGCTTCGATGTAGTTGTTGGTGATTTGCATAATTATTTAATTTGGAATTTCAAGATTTGAAGATTTCAAGATTGTGGGCAAATTTACGCAAAAAATCCAAATGGTGAGTTGTTTGGAGAAAAAGTTGTGATAAAGAAAGCGATTAAGGAGATATGGCTGTCGCCTCCGATGGGGTCAAAAGAAAATCGGTTTGCAACGCTTGCAAAAGAATTTTCATAAATACATTATGTTGTGTTTCAATATTTTACATTGAAAACAACCAATAATTACTTGATGGAATCTTGTAAAATCTATCACAATCCGTCAACTTATCTCTGGCTCAAACCTCCTCAACTCCACCTTCTCTCCATCAAACACCGCATAACTGAAATCATAAATCCAATTGCCCACGATGGTGGTCAGGGCATGGTTACCAGTCTTGTATTGCATGGGTTTGTGCTGGTGGCCGAAGACGAAGAAGTCAATTGAAGGGTCGAGTTGGGCTTGCTCTTGGGCGTATTGGTAGAGGCGCGTGTTGGGAATGTCGTCGTAATAGCCGCGCTCCACCTCGTTTTTGAGTTTTTTTAGGCGGTGGTTGTGCGACCATTTCAAGGCCAATCCTATGCCGAAGTCGGGATGTATCAGCCTGAACAAGAACTGGTTGAGCTTACATTCAAACACCTTTTTGAGGAACTTGTAGCCCTTGTCGCCGGGGCCGCGTCCGTCGCCGTGGACGAGGAAGAACTTCTTTCCTTTGATGGTCTTGATGACGGGCTCGCGATGCAGTTCAATCCCGATTTCATCACGCAGGTAACCAAAACTCCAAAGGTCGTGGTTGCCGATGAACAAATGCACGGGAATGTTGGCATCGGTAAACTCGGCCAGCTTGCCTTGCAGCCTGACGAACCCCTTGGGAATCACGGTCTTGTACTCAAACCAAAAGTCGAACAAGTCGCCCATTAGGTAGAGTTCTTCGCAGTCGGGACGGATTTGTTCCAAAAAACGCAATAACTTGCGCTCGCGCTCGTGGCTGTCGGCAAGCGTGGGGATGCCCAAATGGAAATCGGTGACGAAATAAACGGCCATCAGAACTTGATTTCGGACGAGCGGCGGATGACTTCGGTGATGAGGGTGATGAGTTTCGGCTCGACGGCGTTCACGGCCTTGATGACCTCTTCGTGCGTGATGATGACGGGATGGTCCTCGCCGTAGATGTTGCCCATGTCGGAGATGATGGACAGGCCGAAAACGGGCAGCTTGCCCTGTCGCGCCACAATGACCTCTGGCGTGGTTGACATTCCGATGGCGTCAGTCCCTATGATGCGGAAGTAGCGGCACTCGGCAGGCGTTTCGTAGGTCGGGCCGGTGGTGGCGGTGTACACACCATGCTGAACTTCAATGCCTTTCTCTTTTGCGATGGCATCGGCCAAGTGGATGAGGCGCTTGTCGTAAGGCTCGCTCATGTCGGGGAAACGGTCGCCGAAACGGTCGTCGTGCGGCCCAATCAGCGGGTTGGGCATCATGTGGATTTGGTCGGTGATGATCATGATGTCGCCCACCTTGAAGTCGGGGTTAAGGCCGCCAGCGGCGTTGCTTAGGATGAGGAATTGTATGCCCAACTGCATCATCACGCGAATGGGGAAGGTGACGGTTTCTATCGGGTAGCCTTCATAGAAGTGGAAACGCCCTTGCATGGCCACGACACGCCGACCTGCGATAGTGCCAAACAGCAGTTGCCCCTTATGGCCTTGCACGGTGGAAACAGGGAAGTTCGGTATGTCAGAATAGGGGATGGCGTGTTGCACGGTGATGCCATTGGCCAGACCGCCCAAACCAGAACCTAAAACAATACCGATTTCAGGCTGGAAATTTCTCGTTTTCAGCTTGATATAATCAATTGTAGTGAGTATCTTCTCGTACATAGTTCAATATTTCTTCGTTAAACTTTTTTTCTTCGTGGAACCTTACGCCAACGGGCAAAGCGAATAGCGGCGCAGTTTCAAACTGACAAAAATAAGGAGAATTTGTCAATCGGGCGGCATCTTTTTCGGTGGTGACGATGATTTTTTGTTCACCGTCGAGATGCCCAAATCGTTGCAGGATGGTTATCAAATCGTCTTCGGTGTAGGCATGATGGTCTGCAAAAGTCAGATAATCAAATGTTTGGAATCGTTTGTAAAGTTCCTTGATGAGCGGCTTCGGATTTGCAATGCCGCAAAACAGCAGGGCGGAATCGGCTTTAGCAACCTCAAATTGTTTGGCCGCCTCGTTCAAAGGCTGCAAAGGAGAATATTCCAAATAGGAGAAAAACACTTTTTGCCCGTTTGTTGGTTTTAACTTTCTGATAATCTGTTGTTTCTCTCTTTCATCCAAATTCTTCGGCGACTTGCTGACCACGATGATTTGTGCACGTTTGGCGGCTGACTTGATGTCGCGCAAAGTGCCGGAAGGGAACAGGAAATCGTCGCAATAAAGATGCTGATATTCAGTCAGTAGGATGTTCAATCCCGCTATGATGGGTCGGTGTTGGAAAGCATCGTCCAAGAGAACGACTTCAGCACGGTGAGGAAAGGAAAGCAGTTTGCCTGTGCCGTCCACACGGTCTTCGTCCACCGCGACCAAAATCCCTTGAAACTTCCTGAAATATTGTAGCGGCTCATCGCCAATGGTTTCGTAAGTGCTTTGGTTGTCAGCCATTTGGAAACCTTTCGTCTTGCGTCCATAGCCTCGGCTCAATGTCGCCATTTTGTATTTGTCGCGCAATATATTAATAAGGTATTCCACGGTAGGCGTTTTGCCGCTTCCGCCAAGGCAGAGGTTGCCCACACAAATCACGGGCTTCTCGAATCGCGTCTTTTTCAAAATCCGCCAATCGTAAAGTTTATGCCTGATTTTCAGCGCAATGTGATACAAAAGCGATATGGGCAAAAGTAAAATTCTCATTATGGGGGTCAAAATTAGGCAAAAATTCCTAATTTTGAGCCAAATTTTGAAAATATGACCGTAAAAGACATTTTGGATTGCATTACCGAGATTGCACCGCTGCATTGGCAAGAAAGTTACGACAATGCAGGTCTGCAAGTCGGTGACATGAACGCAGAAGCACGTAAAGCATTGATTTGCTTGGATATAACCGAAGAAATCGTGGACGAGGCCATCGCCAAAAACTGTAATCTCATCATCAGCCATCACCCGCTGATTTTCAGGGGATTGAAGCATTTGACTCCCGAAACCTACATCGAGCGTGCTGTGATGAAAGCCGTCAAGAACGACATCACTATGTTTTCCATGCACACTAATTTGGATAACAGTTACTTAGGTGTGAGTCGCGTCCTCGCGGAAAAGTTTGGCTTGAAGAATTTGCACATTCTTCAACCTTCTGAATGTTCACCTGAACTTTGTGGAGCAGGCATGGTGGGTGAGTTTGAAAAACCGATGGATGAACTTGAGTTTCTGAACCTTGTGGCCAAAACAATCGGCTCGCCTTGTTTGCGCCATTCTGCTTTGACAGGTCGTAAAATTCAGAAAGTCGCGCTTTGTGGCGGGTCAGGAGTTCCGTTTATGGCCGATGCGATGAAAAATCATGCCGATGTTTATCTTACCGCTGACGTCAAATATCACGACTTTTTCGTTCCAGAGGGTAACATTTTGTTGGTCGACGGCGGGCATTTCGAGACCGAACAATTCACGAAAGAATTATTATGTGACTTGATTCGGAAAAAATTTCCTAAATTTGCAGCCGAAATCGCTGAAACGAGGACAAATGCGGTTCATTATTTTGTAAGAAATTAGAAATCAACAATATGGCTAAGAAAGTGAATAATGAAGAGGCTGAAGTGACTGAAGTTGCTGAGGCTAAAGAAGTTAAGGAAACCAAGAAGGTAACCAAAAAGACCGCCAAGGTTGAGGAAAACCCTGAAGTTGAGGAAACCGAAGTCAAGGAGGAAACCGCTGAGGAAAAACCCAAGAAGACTGCTAAAAAAACCGCGAAGAAAGAGGAGGAAACTCCTGTGGTTGAAGAAGTTAAAGATGAAATAGTGGAAGTCAAGGAAGAAGCGAAGGAAGAGCCTGCGGAGGCTGCGACCGAATCCGTACCTGCTGGCGAAGTGCCAGTTGAGGTGAGCGTTGAGCAGAAATTGGTGGCCCTCTACACTTTGCAGCAAGTGGACTCCAAGATTGACGAAATCCGCGCCTATCGTGGCAACCTTCCCCTTGAAATTCAGGATATTGAGGACGAAATCGCTGGTTTGGAAACCCGTATTTCCAACTTCAAGGATGAAAGCAAGAAGAATCAGAAGGATATTTCGGACTACAAAATCAAGATGAAAGAGACCGAAGCACTGATTAAGAAATATGAGGAGCAGCAAAACAATGTCCGCAACAACCGTGAATATGATTCGTTGACAAAAGAGATTGAGTATCAAACACTTGATAACCAACTTTCGGACAAGCGCATCAAAGAAATCACGGCTAAGGACAATGATGTGGCGGCAAAGGTTGCCCAAGCCCAGATGCGTCTCAACGAATTGAAGGGTGCATTGAAGGAAAAGAAAGATGAGCTTCATTCGTTGGTGGAAGGTACAGAGAAGGAGGAGGAACAACTTTTGCAACGCTCGGCAGAGGCCGAAAAGTTTGTGGAAGACCGCTTGCTCGTTGCTTACAAGCGCATCCGCAAGAACGCCCGCAACGGCCTCGCCGTGGTCGGCATTTTCGATGAGGCTTGTGGTGGTTGCTTCAACCGTATTCCTCCGCAACACCAATTGGACATCTGCACGCACAAGAAAATCATCGTGTGCGAATATTGTGGACGTATCTTGGTGGACAAAGACATCATTGCGCAATATAACGCATAACGTAAAAAATAGTGTTTTTTTGGTTTGGGGTCACATTCGTGTGGCCCTTTTTTTGTTCAGAACCTCACCTTGAGGGTGGTCAAAAGGAGGTGCTTGAATTGCCTTTGCGTGACAGGTTCGATGCCCTGATTGCCTGCATCGTAAAGAGTGATTTGGTTTTTGCCGCATGTGAGTTCGTAGGCAAAATCGAAAGTGACGGCTGTGCCTGCGGGCACACTGATGCCGACCGAGGCTTTCTTGACGCTACCGTCAGATTTTCCTAAACCCAATGGACTGCCGTAATAGGCTGCGCCCAAACGAAGGTATGAGCCACCGAGTTCCCACTCGCTGCCGAGGCGGAAGTTGAGGGTGCGCCCGTAAGTGTTTCTGATGTTGAAGTTGACGGTGTCATAATTCCAGTCATTGGCGGTGAACTTGGCCGCACCATAATTCTGATATTCTGCGTCGAGGCTGATGATGCCACGGTTTTGGACGACAAAAGCCATGCTCCCAATCCACTTCAAAGGGCTGATGAATGTGTATTCGTAGTAGGATTGTGGGCTAATGTATTTCCTTGTAATCCAGTTGATTTCAGATTCTGTTTCGGTTTGCCACGATTCGGTGAAAGCATAGATGGTCGGGGAGTGGAAAGCACCGCCGAAACGGAACCACGAATTAGCATGGTAAATGAACCCGACCTTGACACTGCCGCCCCAGCCAGTAGAGCGGAGGTTCTCGGTGAAACTCCACTTGTTGAAACCGCTCCCGGGGTCTGCGCCGTCGGGATGCGATTCGCTGAAAACCTTCACGCCTTCGCGCTTGATGTGGGCCAAGTTCGCACTGATGCCGATAAAGAGTTTGTCGAAATAGTTGGCACTTCCCGCAAAGGTCCATTCCTCGGAACGCCCCTTAAAGTCACAATCCTGACCTTGCCAAATGTTGCCTTGAGGCACGGGACTGCTGTAATATTCTCCTTCTTCATCTTCATAAATGTCAATGAGATAGGTCTGCCATGCGGGATAGATGTCGTTGGGGAATAGGCTTTGGAAATCATCGGGATTGAGTCCGTCGATTTGCGCGAGATAATTGTCAATCTTGGAACTTGTTGGATTGATGCCTCTACTCAAGGTGTGCATGTTGAAGTCGTTGGTGCGCGTGAGTCCGATGCCAAACTGGGTGTATCGCAAGGCGCGGTAGTTGCTCCGCTCTTTGGTGCCGACAAAGCCCACATTGGGAATCGAAAGGCGGAAACGGTTGGCGTTTTGGGTCGAGCCGTAATAGTCAGAGGAATGGAAGTTGTCCATCAGGTTGAACGAGGCCGTAAACTCATTGCTGCGGTAAATGCCCAAGCCAGCCGGATTGATGCTGACGGCGGTCATGTCGCCACCCACTGCACCGAGAGCGTTGCCCATGCCCAAAGCCTTGGCAGTGCCTTGGTAATAGGTTTGTGAAAACCGGCAGGCATCGTCGGGGCCTTGCGCGAAGGTCGCCGAAATGCAGAACAGAGCAAAAACTATAGTGATGATTCTCTTCATATTAACGAAAAAGACTACCTTTTGAATCGAACTGCAAAGGTAGTCTTTTATTGTCAAATCCGGCTATTTGGCTGAAATTTATCTTCTTCCGCCGCCCGAACTGCGTCCGCCGCCGCTACTTGAACCACGACTTCCGCCACCTGAACTGTGGCTGCCGCCCGAACTTGAGCTACGGCTTCCTCCGCTATAACTGCTGCCCGAACTGCGGCTTGAACTCGATGAGGAACTTCTCGAAGGCGAACTGCTTCTGTTGTAACTGCCGCTTGACGAACTGCTCCTATTGCTTGATGAGCCACTTCTGTTGTAGCTGCCACTGCTTGAGTTGCTTCTGCTTGCGCTGGATGAGGATGAGCGCGAGGAGGACGAACCTTGCGGGCGCACATATTCAGAACTGGAGCGCGAAGGACGGCTGCTGCTCGGCGAGGTGTAGTTTTGGCGTTCACTGCTTTGGCTGCCCGTGCGGGCGGTGCTGCTGCTTGAAGGACGGCTGGCCGTGGCGTTGCCCGTGCGTCCGCTGGTGCCTGCTGTCGGGCGGTTGCTGACGGTGGGTCTGCTGACGTTAGCATTGCTGGTGCGGCTTGAAGCACTGCCTGCCGTTGGGCGGCTTGAGTTGCTGCCGCTGACTCTGGCATTGCTGCCACCAGCGCTGGCTGTGCCCGACATGCTGCCTCCCGTTGAGGGCCTGACGCGACCGTTGTTCATACTGTTGCTCATCGAGCCGGCGGTGCTGTTGCCGTGGCGCACGCTGGCCACATAGTTGCCGAGACTGTTGTTGCCGCCGCCATTATAGTTGCCGTGGTGCCAGTCGTAGTGGTGATGGTGGTGATGATACGGGTGGTGCCAATACGGGTTGTAGTAGGCCCAATAGGGATTCCAGCCCCAATAACCGTAATAGGGATAGCCCCAGTAATAGTCCCAGCCCCAATAGGTGCGCCAGTAGGGACGATAGCCCCAACCGATGTAGATACTCGGGCCGAAACTCCAATAGAAGGGGTCGTAGCCGCCGCCTACATAAACGTATGTGTCGCCACCACTGCTGTAGCCGCCTGTGTAATAGTCGTCGTAATAGTCACGCGAGGAGGAGGCCTGCGTGCCGAAACGCTTGATGCGAGCCGCATAGTCGGCATCGTAATAGGTTTCGGTGGTGGTGTAGACCACGCCGTTGGTGTCGGTCACCGTTTCCGTGGTTTGATACACGGGTTCGGCATTGCTGACGTAGTTTTTGCTGTCGGAATAGTAGGCTTGGTAGTCGTATTCCGAGTTGCTGCTGATGCTTGGGCTCACATAGGAGCCGTTGCCGGCGGCCATGCGACTGCCCGTATTGCCGTAGGGCGAATAGTAGGTGTCGTCTTTCGCCATTTGCTTGTTCGACGAGCAAGCGGCGAAGGCCATCAAGGCAATGAACGGAAGGATTCTGAACGCTTTCATTTTATTGTGTTTTTATTTGTTCTTGAAATTATTTTTCGCTGCAAAAATATGCAAAATTCGTACCAAAATCGATATTTAGGGGGAGTTTTTTCGGCTTTATTCCAATTTTATGACTTGCCCTTCGCCGTCGCCATCTGTTGCGAGCCAAGGGTTGCCTTTATAGTACACATTTCCAATGCTATAGATGTGAGCGGTGAGTATGGTCCTGGCCCAAACATAGATGTCGTTGGTCGATTCGGACGATACGCTGGCGATGTTGGAATTCAAATGTTCGGCGTGGACGAGGCCATAGCTTCTCAGGTAATGTTCGGCATAGCCAACTTTGCCTCTGAGGGTCACTTCTGCCGTGCCATTGCTGAAGTCGTTTTTCAAGATGTTGCAGTTCACGGTGAGGTCGACGTTCCCGCTACCTTCTTTGATGTTGAGGAAAACACTTCGCGACCAAATGGTGTCGATACCATAATTTGTGGTGTCGATGTATTGTTGGCCGATGCCTTTGATGGAGTCGGTGCAGATGAGGTCGCCGATGGAGGCATAGTCGATGGTTTGGAGGCTGTCAAAATACACGGTCAGGTCGATGCTGTAGTCGAAACTGCGGAGCCAGTTGAAGTCGTTCTCGTTCTTGATGAAGAGTGTGTCGCCAATGATTTCTGTCGTCACTTTCCCGATGAGGTTTTTCGGGCAAGTCAGTTCCAAATGCTGGTGGTTGTCATGTACTAATTTGACATTCACGTTGTTGAACATCGAAATGGCATTGAACCTTTGGCCAAGGTTGCGTTGTTCGGTGACGGGTTCTCCGTTGTTGAAGAGCGCGTCCACTTTGCTGCACGAGGTCATCAAACTAACGAGGAAAAACAGGATTGCGATGCGATTTCTTTTCATGGCGTGGTAAGTAGTATTTGTGTTGGATATGGTAGCCGATGCCGATGCTGATGAAGTCGGCCTTGATGTCGTAGGTGGTGAAGGCGATCGTGGCAAACAGGTTCTCGTTGAAATAATAGCGGACGGCCACCTTTTGGTAAAACAGCAGGCCGAAGGTCTTCGAGTTGAGCGGTACGTTGTTGCGCACCCCGGCGTTGAACATGAAACTGACGTGGTCGAGCATCATTTCGTAGGCAAAGAGGAAGCCAGGCTTGAGGTAGATGCCCCAATTGGGCTTGGTGATTTTGTCGGAGTTGTCGTAAACCATTTCAAGACCAAGACCCAACCTGTCGCGCTCCGTAATCTGGAACATGAAATTGGCGGCAATGTTGTGGACGTAAAAATACTGGTGTGTGCCGTATTGCTGGCTCATGTCCTTGAAGCCGAGGGTGTATTGGTAGTCGGTGACGAAATGCCGCTTGCCGTCGAACTCGAAGAGGTAGTTTTTGGGGCGCAACTTCTTGTCGATGCGCGTTTTGGGTGGTGCCAAGTACCACGAAAATCCCGTGGCCACGCTGAAAATGTTGATGCCCATGTTGGGTGTTCGCGTCGCTCCGTTCGAGAAGTGGGTGAGGCCGATGGAAGTCACCCAATGCAGCCGCTCCACAATGCGCTGGCGGTATTCAAACGAGAGGTTGATGGCAGCGTTCAGGTGAGAACCTATGGCGTAGTTGTGGAAGTTTTCCGTCGGGTGGAACTTGTTGGTGAGCCACGACAGGCCCACGCCCAACTTGAAGGTCAGGCGGCTATGCTTGCCCGGCGTGATAGGAAAGTTGATGAAAGGGTAGAGGGCAAACACCTTGCCTAATTCCGCCGCGATGCTATCGTTGCCGAAGCCCGAATAATAGAAGGTGAACCCGATGGAAGGGTAGTTGTGCAGCACTTCCCAGCGGTGTTGGCCATAGGTGTTGCGGTGGAGCGACAGTTCGAAGGCCGGCGTGTGGCGGCTATAACGGCCTAATGCCGAGTGGAATTCGTCGTTCTGGAAATACATGTAGCCATAGTGCATCCGCGCCTCAATCTCGTAGTTCTTGTGGCTCGATTGGGCACACACTTGCCTCACACCTATTATTAATAGGCAGCAGAGCAGACAGAGGACTGTATGGAGCGTGTGGCTTTTCATTGAAGATGCAAAGGTACAAAAAACTCTCATAAGCATCCGAAAGGATGCGTTGAAAAGGAGCCGGTTGGCGACTTTTCAAGCCAAAATGTTTTGACTGTTTTGAAAGTTTTGTGATTAAAAAACCTATTTTTGCGCTCTCAAATAATGTTATCATGGACGAAAGACTAAAAGCCTTCAAGCATTTGCTGGATATTATGGACGCAGTGCGCGCCGGCTGCCCGTGGGACAGCACCCAAACCATACACAGCCTGCGCCACCTCACCATTGAAGAAACATACGAACTCAGCCAAGCCATCCTCAACGACGACCTCAACGAAGTGAAAAAGGAACTCGGCGACCTCATGCTCCATCTTGTCTTCTATGCCAAGATAGGGCAGGAGCAGGGCGTATTCGACATTGCCGACGTGCTCAACGGCATCTGCGAGAAGATGATTGTGCGCCACCCGCATATCTTTGGCAACGAGCATGTTGAGAACGCCGAACAGGTGGAGCAGAATTGGGAGAAAATCAAGTTGGAGCGCGAGCACAATCGTAGCGTGTTGGGTGGTGTGCCTGAAGGCTTGCCCTCTTTGCTTAAAGCCTATCGCATGGCCCAAAAGACCGCTGGCGTGGGCTTCCGTTGGCCCGATGCGGAGCAGGCATGGCAGAAGGTAGAGGAGGAGAAGGAAGAACTCATTGAGGCATTGCAAAAGCATGACGACACTGCCCATATAGAAGAGGAATACGGCGACCTGCTCTTCGCTTTGGCGGCATACGGCAATTATATCGGCGTGAATCCCGACGATGCCCTCGAAAAGACCAACAAGAAGTTCCGCGAGCGTTTCTCCCACGTCGAGCAACGCGCCCGCGAGCAAGGTAAAGGCGTGCAGCACCTCACCCTTGACGAGATGATTGCCTACTGGAAAGAAGCCAAATCGCCTCACACAGAACCCGCAGAATTATGAGAAATAAATTGTCATAAATCTATGCGGAAATCCTTTTTTTTGACTACTTTTGCCGCTGAGTTATAAATGTTCGAGATGGATATGGCATACAACATTCAAGACAAACTGGATTGGACACTGATTTTCATCGTTGAGTTTGCTCGGAAGCACAGCCTCACTATGAAGCAGGCATTTAACTATTTGAGCCGATTCAAAGGCATTGATTTCGTGGACCGTCATTATGATTATGTCCATACCCAGTCGTTTCCTTCCATGGTCGCTGACCTGACAGAATATTGCCATAGAAAAGGAGGGGCTCTCGTATGATTCTGTATCATGGTTCCAATGTAGAATTTGACAGCATCGACCTGCTGAAATCAAAGCCAAACAAGGACTTTGGTAAAGGTTTCTATTTGTCTGACAATTATGACCAGGCTTTTGAGATGGCCAAGACAAAAGTGGAACAATTAGAAACGGGCGTTCCTGTGGTTATGACCTACCAAGTGGACGAGGCAGAGTTTTCATCGTTGCGCATCCTCCGTTTTGACGATTATTCCGAGGAATGGGCCAAATTCATCATTTTAAACCGCAACAGTGTATCGAAAACGGCGATGCATGATTATGATGTGGTGATTGGACCGATAGCCAACGACACCGTAGGCGCACAACTTTGGAGATACGAGAACAAGTCTATTGACCTACCCACATTAGTAAAGAATCTGCATTATATAAAAGGATTGACTATCCAGTATTTTTTCGGAACAGAAAAGGCAATCAAATTGTTGAAAAGACTATGAGCGAACAGGCGATGATGAAGATGGATATGGTGAAAAACCTTGCTGTGCTTTTGATGGATCAAGATGCAACGTTGAGCATGGAGCAAGCGCTTTCAATAGTGTTTAACTCCGACACTTACCAAAAAGTGTTGAATGAAAAGACCAGGCTTTATTACCAAAGCCCTCGTTATGTGTTCTCTTTTCTTGAATCCGAATTAACCAAAGGCAAAATGGAATAATTTTTCCCTTGCGGCATAACATCAAACAAAAATTCATTATATTTGCAGCGCGTTTTGCGCACCCTGTTTTTGACGAATCAATTCACTTAATACTAACTAAAATTTCAAAAAAATGAAAAAAGTATCTTTACTTATCGCGATGATTGCCTTCGTTTGCGGCAATGCTTTCGCACAGATGAGCTTCGATTTCAACGACTGCCCCGCAGGCGCTAAGATTGCTCAAACCCTCGGTGATCCTTGGACCACTTGGAGCAACGCTCCCGGCGGTGCTGAAGATGGTGTCTTTGGCGAGGCTGGTGGCACTATGGCTGCCCACTTCACTTATGGCAACGACCAAGTTGTCCAACTTGGCGACCACTCAACGGGTGTCTACGACCTCGAATTCGATGCCTTTGTTCCGGAAGGCAAGAACGGTTATTTCAATGTGTTGCACCACTTTGCTGGTAGCAACAGCACTTGGGCCATGCAGGTTTACATGCACATGACCAACGATGGTCAGAACTCGACCCAAGCTCCCGGTCATGGTACCGTGCATGCTGGTAGCAACGGCACCTGCGACCTGCCTTGTGTTTACGACCAATGGATGCATTTCCGCGTGCATGTCAATGCCGACAACGACATTGCCCAACTATACTTCAATGTGGTTGGCCAACCCGAAGAACTTTATGCCGAATGGCAGTGGAGTTTGGACAGCTTCGGCGAGAACGTCGCCGACCGCGTCCTCGGTGCCATGAACTTCTTCCCGCCTTCGAATGCCGCTACTTCCGAGTATTTCATGGACAACCTCACCGTCACGCTGCAAAGCAACGACGAGGTGTTGTTGTTTGAAACCTTCGAAGATTACACCGTAGGCAACAAGATTGCCCAAGACGCTATTTCTCATGGTAACGACTGGTGGACCACTTGGAGCAATGCTCCCGGCGGTGCCGAAGACGGCGTTGTCGCCAACTTCAACAACACACAGTGCGGTCACCTCACATACGGCAATGACCAAGTCCTCCTCCTCGGCGACGAAGAGAACGGTAACTATGACCTCGAGTTCGACATCCTCGTTCCTCAAGGCAAGAATGGTTATTTCAACATCCTGCACCACTTTGCTGGCAGCAACAGCACTTGGGCCATGCAGTGCTACCTCCACCTGACCAACGATGGCCAGAATTCCACCTCTGCTCCTGGTCAAGGTACCATCCACGCTGGTAGCAATGGCACTGCCACTTTGACTAATGTTGCTTATGATGAATGGATGCACTTCCGTTTGAATGTGGATACCGACACCGATGTTGCTCGTTACTACTATACTGCCCCTGGTGCTGAAGAAGTGCTGGTTTGCGAATGGCAGTGGAGCTTGGACAGTTTCGGCAACAATACGGTTGGCCGTACCCTTGCTGCTATGAACTTCTACCCTCCCGAGAATGCCGCTACCTCTGAGTATTATCTCGACAACTTCAGCTTCAAGAAGATTGGTGGCGAAAGCGCTCCTGAACTCACCATCACTCCTTCTGCCGTCAATGAGACCCTCGGCGAAGACGACATGACTTCTGTCGCCATCACCATCGAAAACAGTGGTAACTCCATCGGCGACTGGGCTGGCTGGCTCGACTTCGGTCAAGGTGGTGCCGGTTCGCAAACTGCCGAACTTTACTATCACAATGGTGAAGAAAACCAAGGCATTGGCTCTGATGCTGCTTACACCCGTGAGATGGGTATCCGTCTGCCTGCCACCGCTTATGCTGGTGCCGCTATGGGTATGAGAATCGTTTCAGCCCAATATCTTGTTGGTACTCAGTACCAATCCGCCGACCACAACTACATCTTCCGTATTTATGGTCAAGGCCTCCACAACCAACCTGGCGAGCTCCTTGCCGAAAAGACCATCAACTCAACTGCTGCCGGCACTTGGATTACCGCTACCTTCGACGAGCCTGTCTACATGACGGGTCAAGCCATGTGGGCAACTGTTACTCTCGAACAAAATGCTGGTGAATATCCGCTGAGCATGGACGGTGGTGAGTATGGTGAAGAGCAAGATGGTAACTGGCTCAGCACCAATGGCAACAGCTTCAGCCACTGCTATAGCGCTGGTAGTTTCGGTGGTGCTTGGCTGATTACTGTCAACTGCGAAGGTGAACTTGTTCCTGCCACTTGGGCCACCGTCGACAAGACTGAAGGTGCTATCATGGGCGGTCAGAGCGAAACCATCAACCTCACGCTCAACTCCATCGGCCTCACCGATACTCGCTACGAAGCCAACCTCATCATCAACACCAACGATCAAAACATGCCTCATGTTGAGATCCCGGTTGTCTTGACCTATGATCCCACAGGCGTTGAGGAAACCGTTTCGCAGTTGGCAAGCATCTATCCTAACCCTGCCACTACGAGCGTCACCCTCGAAGGCGACAACCTGAACAGCGTGGCCATCTACAATGTGGCTGGCCAACTCGTCCGCGTGGTGAAACTCGACAGCGTGAACAACACCATCAACTTGGATGTTGAAGCTGGTGTCTACTTCTCATCGTGAAGTAAGATTGTCCTTCTGGGCAAAATAAAAAGAGCCGCAATCGCGGCTCTTTTTATTTTGTCATTTCCGCAATTATTATTCCCCCAGCCACAGCAGCGTTCAGCGATTCGGTTGCGCTGCCGCCCATGCGCGGGATGGTTATCGGATGTGTGATGCAAGGCAGCACCTCCTTGCGGATGCCGTGCGACTCGCTCCCGATGACGATGAAGTCCTCGGGTTTTTCCTTCATCTGGAAAAGGTTCTCCCCTTCGAGCAAGGCGCCATAAACCGCCTTGCCCTCGTTTTTGGCCTTTTGCAGGAAAGCAGGCAAATCGGTTTTCCAAACCTTCACCCTGAACAGCGAACCCATTGTGGCCTGCACCGTCTTGGGGTTCCACAGTTCCACGCAATCCATGCTGCATACCACATCACGGATGCCGAACCACTCCGACGTGCGGATAAGGGTGCCCATGTTGCCTGGGTTGGCGATACCGTCCAAGGCCAAAACGAATTTCGACCTTGTCTCGATTTCGCCTTGCTGCGGAATCCTGACCACGGCGAGGATGCCCGGTGGCGTGTCCTGACCGCTCATCTGTTCCATCTGCACTTCGCTGACGGTTTCGGCCTCAGCGAAAACGGGATAATCCGCGAGAAAGGTTTGGGTGGCATACAGCCCAACGGTCTCGAAACCAGAGCGAAGCAGTTCCTCAACCATCTTGCGGCCTTCCACTACGAAAAGCCCTAATTCCTTCCTGAATTTCTGCTGCCGCAACGAAGCGACTTGCTTGACTAAGTTCTTGGTAATCATATGCTTTGAGATGTTACTTGACAAAAATCGACGGCGAAAGTACAAAAAAGGCTGTCCTTTGGAGGACAGCCACTCTCAAAAAAGCACAAAAATAATGCAAATATTATAAATATTGATTATTTATTCTGCGAAAACGTTGAAGTCGATGTCGACGGCCACTTCCTTATGGAGTTTCAGTTTGGCCTTGTATTCGCCGACTTCCTTGATGGCCTCTTCGTTGAGGACGATGTGCTTGCGGTCCACTTCGATGCCGGTGGCTTCCTTGATGGCGTTGGCAATCATGATGGTGTTGACCGAGCCGAAAATCTTGCCCGTGGCGGCAGCCTTGGCAGGGATTTGCAACTTCAGGCCTTCCAAAGCCTTGGCTTTCTCAAGAGCCTCGTTCTTGATTTTCTCTTCCTTGTGGGCTTGTTGGCGCATCTCTTCGGCCAAAATCTTGCGGTTGCGTTCGGTGGCTAAGATGCCTAAGCCTTGTGGGATGAGGAAGTTGCGGCCATAGCCGGGCTTCACGGTGACGATGTCGTTCTTATATCCTAAGTTGTTGACGTCTTGTTTCAGAATGATATCCATGTGTTGTCCTCCTTCAAATTATTTCAAACAATCTGCTACGAATGGCATCAGGGCGAGGTGGCGGGCACGCTTGATGGCTTGGGCAACCTTGCGCTGGTATTTGCTGGAAGTGCCGGTGATGCGGCGGGGCAGGATCTTACCCTGCTCGTTGACGAACTTCAGCAAGAAGTCGGCATCCTTGTAGTCGATGTACTTGATGCGGTTCTTCTTGAAGCGGCAGTATTTCTTTCTCTTGGTATCGACTGCTATGGGAGTCAAATATTTGATGTCGTTGTTGTTGTTCACTTGTGCCATTTTTCTTCGGTTTTAATTGTTCAACATTAGGCTTGTGCTTCTTCTGCGGCGGCTTCGGCCTTCTTGCGCTTCTTCTCGTTGTAGGCAATAGCGTGCTTGTCGAGTTTCACGGTGAGGAAACGCAGGATGCGTTCGTCGCGCTTCAGTTCGGTTTCGACATCGGCGATGACATTACCTTCGGCCTTGTACTCAATGAGTTGGTAAAAGCCTGTGGATTTCTTCTGGATGGGGTAGGCAAGTTTCTTCATGCCCCAGTTCTCTTCATGAACGATCTCTGCACCAGCACCGGTCAGATGATCTTCATACTTCTTTACCGCTTCCTTCATCTGTTCGTCAGACAAAACGGGAGTTAAAATGAAAACGGTTTCGTACTGATTCATAACTGTTTGATTGTTAAATGAATAAATTGTTATTGATGTTTGCTTGATTTGCGGGTGCAAAAGTACGGATTTTTTCCTAATCTACAGCGATTTGCACAAAATAATTTTTTCCAGCATGAATTCCGCCGCATGGCCGTCGCCGAAAACTTCGGGGAACACGGTCGGCGGATTGTCCTTGAAATGCTGCCAAGCCTGCCTGATGCGGCTTTCGTCGGCGTCGGCGAGGATGGCGTTGCCCGTCTGCACGATTTCAACCCATTCCGTCTCAGGCCGGAGGATGATGCAGGGCTTTTTGAAGAAATAAGACTCTTTTTGCACGCCGCCCGAGTCGGTCAGGACCAAACGCGCATGACGCTCCAAGGCTATCATCTCCAAAAACGATACGGGAGGGATAAGGCTGATGTTCGTGTTGTTGAAAACTTGCATCTGCAACTCCTCGTCAAGATTGGTTTTCAGGAGTTTGGAAGTTCTCGGATGCAAAGGCAACACGATTCGACAATCTTCAGAAAGCCTGATGATGGCCTTGAAAATTGCGCTCAGCCTTTCGGGATGGTCAGTGTTGCTGTCGCGATGGATGGTGGCCAAAACGAAGGGTTTCCCGCTGAGGTTCAGTCGGTTGATGATGTCGGTTTTGGTTTCGGCGATGTCGGCGAAGTGCAGGCTGTTGTCATACATGATGTCGCCGCAGTGGTAGACTTTCGGCTTGTCGATGCTAAAAGGAGGCTCGTTGTCGATGGCGAAGCCTTCGCGGCGCAGGTTTTCAACGCCGGCCAGGGTGGGACTGAAAAGCAGGGTGGAGCAGTGGTCGCACACGATGCGGTTGATTTCCTCGGGCATGGCCTTGTTGAACGAGCGCAGCCCAGCCTCGATGTGGACGATGGGCACGTGGATTTTGGCGGCGGCCACGGCTCCGGCAAGGGTCGAGTTGGTGTCGCCGTAAAGCACGATGAAGTCGGGCTGCTCCTTTATTAATATGTCCTCGATGCCTTCGGTCATGCGGGCGGTTTGAACGCCGTGCGAGGCCGAGCCGACATGCAAATTATAATCGGGACGCGGAATTTGGAGTTCGTCGAAAAACACCTGCGACATGTTGTCGTCGTAGTGCTGTCCCGTGTGGACGATGATTTCCTGTATTTGGTCTTTGTAATGGTTCCTGATGGCGCGGCTCAACGCAGCGGCCTTGATGATTTGGGGACGCGCCCCGATGATGGTGACGAGTTTCATGGTTTGTCTTGTTGTTAGAAGGTCATTTCTCCGTAGTCGCGGAAACTGTGGTAGCGCTCGATGCCGATGATGATGTGGTCGACGACGGTGATGTCCAACAATTTGCCGGCGGCGACGAATTTTTTGGTCAACAGGCGGTCGTCCTCGCTGGGGCGTGTGTTGCCCGAAGGGTGGTTGTGCCCCAAAACGATGCAAGATGCCCCGATGTTCAGGGCGCTCTTGAAGATGATTCTCGGGTCGGCGATGACGTTGGAAGTGCCGCCGTTGCTGACACATTCCACCTTGAGCACATGGTGGCTTTGGTCGAGGTACATGACCAAGAAATGCTCTTGTCGTGGGTCGTCAATGAAAGGCAAAAAGCGTTCGAAAGTGTCCTTTGAGTCTTTCACCTCGGCGGGCAGGTTGGCTTCGGCGGCGCGGCGGCGTTTGCCGAGTTCGAGGGCGGCCATGATGGTGATGGCCTTGGCCTCGCCTATGCCTTTGTGGCGCATTAGGTCACTCAAAGTGAGGTTGGAGAGGCTGATGAGGTTGTTGTCGACGCTGTCAAGGATGCGGCGCGACAGTTCCACCGCCGACAGTTCGCTGTTGCCCGATCCGATGAGGATGGCTATGAGTTCGGCATTGCTCAATGCGGCCTTGCCTTTGGCCATCATTTTTTCGCGTGGGCGGTCGTCGGCAGCCCATTCCTTGATGGATTTTTTCTCGTTCATGTCATCTCAACCAAAAAAGCCCCTTCCACATTGTAGAAGAGGCACCAACATGTATGAATAAAACTTCCAATTATGCCAATTTTGCCGTGAACTTCGAGAGTTTCGACTTCAGGTTGGCGGCTTTGTTCTTGTGGATGATGCCGCGCTTAGCCACCTTGTCGATGATGGAATACAACTTCGAAAGTTGACCCTCGGCCTCCGACTTGTTAGTTAAAGCCCTGAATTTCTTGACCTCGTTACGCATGTTCTTGGCGTAATAGCGATTGTGCAAACGTCTTTTTTCTGACTGACGGACTCTCTTTAATGCATCTTTGTGATTTGCCATATCTCTTATTCCTTTTTTCTTATATAATTCTTCTTGAATCGGGCTGCAAAATTACAACTTTTCCGCGAATTGCAAACCGATTTGTTGAAATTTTTTCTTTCAATTGCTTAAATATTTGATTCAAAGCGTGTTAAATGCCATTTTTTCCTCGTTTTCGCGATGGATGATTTCGCAGAGCCTTATATTAATGAAGGTGTTCTTTTCGGCGGACGAATCCTTCAGCAAAACAGGAACGTAATTCTCGCCGTAGCCACGCGCAATGCCTTTGCTGTCAATGCGTTCGATGAGCATCCGTTGGCTGCGGCCTTGCATCATTTCAAAGTATTTGGTCTTGTTTTCCAACGAAATCTGTCGCATCACCTCGCTTCGTTCCGATTTCACTTTTTCAGGCACTTGGTTGGGCATGGAGGCAGCTTTTGTTCCCGTGCGCACCGAATATTTGAAGGTGTGAATGTGGCTAAAGCCGATTTCGAGGGCGAAGTCGCAACTTTCCTTGAAGGTTTGTTCGGTTTCGCCAGGGAAGCCCACGATGATGTCGGTGGTGAGGTTGAAGTCGGGGCGGAAAGTCTTGATGCGCTGGCACATTTCGCGGAATTGATTGGCTGTGTAATGTCGGTTCATGCGTTTCAGGGTGTCGTCGGAGCCGCTTTGCAGGCAGATGTGCATGTGCGGCGCGAGTTTTTCATGTTGGAACAAAGCCAAAAAACGGTCGCTGAACTGGTCCGGCTCGATGGAGGAAACGCGCACGCGGAAGTCGCCGTTGATGTCCAAAATGTTTTCTACGAGTTGCTCGAAATTAGTGTTTTCGTGCTTGTAACGCCCCATGTTTACGCCCGTCAGCACGATTTCCTTGAAGCCATGGCCGACCACTTCGCGCACATTATTATAGATGTCTTCGGCGGGACGGCTCGTTGCCCTTCCGCGCACCATCGGGATGATGCAATAGGAGCAGAAGTTGTTGCAACCGTCGTGGATTTTGATGAGGCTGCGGGTGTGGAAGGTGTCGAAGGCGGGGCGGTAGCTGAACAGGTCGCGGTCGTAGCCTTCGGGGTCGCTGTGGCCGTTGCGGAAATGTTCGTCGATGATGTCGAACAGGGCCGCTTTGCGCTCGTTGTCAATGACATAATCCACCATGCCCGATTGCAAAAGTTCCTCCTTCCGATGGTTCACCATGCAGCCCGTGACGGCAATCAGCGCTTCGGGATGCTTCCGCCTGATTTGGTGGATGGCCTGTCGGCATTTCTGGTCGCTCGTGTTGGTGACGGTGCAGGTGTTCACGACGAAGACGTCCGCCGCGCTGTCGCCATCGGCAATCTCATATCCCGCCGCCTTGAACCGCGAAGCCAAGGCATCGGTTTCATACAGATTGACGCGGCAACCGAGGGTTTTGAAGGAGATTCTGGCTTTGTTCATCCGCTCTTCTTGTTTCATGGCGCAAAATTACGACTTTTTCAAAATGTTTCGTTTTGCAAGGTTTGTAAATCGTTTTCGCTATCGAAATATTTTTTGTTTTGTTTGGGAATTGTTTTTTTGTTGGCAGGGGTTGCATTGCATTTCACCCCTGCCTAATATCCATCGTCACTCCGTGACTTTGTGTCGGCGCATGGGAACCCCAAAGGGGTGACAGCACATAAGGCAGGCGGTGTCAACCCCTGCCAAAAACGAAACAAAAACACCGATGAGCCCCATAGGGGCGGGAGAAACATCACAGCTCCCTCTCAATCGACAAGGGCGAAGCCGAAGTCACCTTCACGTTCACAATCTGATTCAAACATGGTTTTCTTTCAGCATTTTAATGAGTAATCTTTTCCTAAATCGGGCAAAAACTTCTGTTTTTTGCAAGTTTTTGCCCGCTTTCGCGTTTTGATTTGAAAATGTTTGTACCTTTGTGGTCGGATTTAACAACAAGAAAATCAAATGGAAAAGATTATCGGAAGAGAAACGGAGTTGGGCAAGTTGAACGATTATTATGAGTCGGGGAGGAGCGAGTTTGTCGCGCTTTATGGCCGCCGTCGTGTGGGCAAGACATTCCTCGTCAGAAGTTTCTTCAAAGACAAGTTCGATTTCTATGCTACTGGGGTTATCGACGGGTCGCGCGAAACCGAAATGGAGGCTTTCCACAATGCCCTTGTGCGATATGGATATAAGGGCGAGCGGGCAAAGACTTGGATTCAGGTCTTTACCCAACTTGCGGATTTGCTGGAACGCAAAAACCGCAATCGGACACGACGTTTGACTGTATTTCTCGATGAATTGCCTTGCTTCGACACGCCTCGTTCAGGCTTTTTGCCGGCGTTGGACTTGTTCTGGAACAGCCGAGCCTCTTGGATGGACAACATCTATTTCGTGGTGTGCGGTTCGGCAACGTCATGGATGATGCGCAATATCGTCAACAACAAGGCTGGACTGCATAAACGCACGACCCACACCATGCATTTGCGCCCATTCACTTTGGGACAGACCGAGGAATATCTCAAGAGCAGGAAGTTCCGATGGCCGAGGATTGCGGTTTTGCAGGCCTATATGGTGCTTGGCGGCGTGCCGTATTATTTGAGTCTGCTCGACCCGAAACTAAATGTCCCTGACAACATTGACGCACTGTTTTTCTCTGCCGAACCGGAACTTGAAAACGAGTATCAGCGGCTTTTCAACTCGTTGTTTAAGAATGCCGAAGGCTATATGGAAATCATTCGGTTGCTCAGTTCTCATCGCGATGGCTATACGAGAGCGGAAATCGCGCGGGAACTGAAGATCGCGGATAACGGACACTTGTGTGAGATGATGGATGACCTGGAACATTGCGACTTCGTCCGAAGATACAATAACGGCACGCTGCAAAAAAACGGCATTTACCAGTTGATAGACTTTTTCTCGTTGTTCCATTATAAGTTTGGCACGAACCGCGTCACCGATGAACACTTTTGGCGCAATGCCTTGGGTACTCCTGAGCAGAACAATTGGTATGGGTTAACCTTTGAGCGAGTTTGCCTATGGCATGTGAGACAGATAGTTAGAGGTTTGCGCTTGGATGCCATCAGGCATGATTATTATGCATGGCGTAGCCAAAATAGCAAACCAGCCGTCCAGATTGATTTGGTCATTGACCGCGCTGACGGCATGGTGACGATATGCGAGATGAAATATTCCAAAGATGACTACACGCTGACAGAAGGAGAATACAAAAAAATCGTACATCGCATGGAGACATTCCAAAAAGAAACGGGTTATAAAGGCGGTGTTCAGGCAAGCATAGTCACCACTTTTTCTCTTCAAAATAATATGTATTCTGAGATTTCTCCAATCCCGATAACCATGGATGAACTATTTGTGGATTAGACACTTATATGCTTTTTTTGGGGGCTATGTCTAAGGTTTTAATTGGGCAAAAACATCTGTTTTTTCCAAGTTTTTGCCCGATTATGGTGCGTAAAATAATCATCCAATCAACTCTCTTTCAATCGACAGCGGCGAAGCCGAAATTGGAAGGAGATTTGAAATCTCCGTCAACGGCAAATACCCCCAAAATGCTCTACACCATTTCCAGTTCAGGAAGGATGATCGTAGTGTCGTTTTCGGGGTCGTGCTGGAGAAACATGCAGTAATTTCAAGAATCTTGCAAGCAAAAAACCACTTATTCCATAAAATCAACCATAAAAATTACCACTTATTCCGTTTTTTAAGGGAGAAAAATGACCATTTATTCCGTTTTCGATGATGCCAGTTCCCCCTCAATCGACAGCGGCGAAGCCGAAGTAACCTTTAACTTTACAATCTGCCCGATGAGGCTCGTGTCTTTCGAGGCAAAACGGATGACAATCTTGCCCTCGGTGTGGCCGGTGAGGTAGCCGTTTTTGCGGTCGTGGCTTTCCACGAGCATTTTCACGGTCTTCCCGATGAGGCCTTGGTTATAGACGAGGCTGTGTTTCATCAGTTCCTCGGTGAGGCGGTGGTAGCGTTGGCGTTTCACTTCCTTGGGCACGTCGTCATCCCACTCGGAGGCCACCGCGCCCGGGCGCACGCTGTATTGCGCGATGAACGCCATGTTGTACTTGAACTCCTCCATGGCCTTGCGCGTGTTCTCAAACTCCTCCTCGGTCTCGTGCGTGAAGCCCACGATGATGTCGGTGAAGATGGTGGCGGTGGGGAGTTTCTCTCGGATGGTCTGGATGATGTGGCGGTAGGTGGCCAAGTCGTGGTGGCGGTTCATGCGTTGCAGCATGTTCTCGTCGCCCGATTGGATGGGGATGTGGATTTGCTTGCCGAGGCAGTCGTATTGCGCCATCACTTCGATGACGTCGTCCTTCATGTCGCGGGGATGCGGCGCGGTGTAATACACCCAAAACTCCTTGCCGCTGGCCTTGCCGAACTCGCCCACGCGGCGCAGAAGTTCCGCAAAATCAATCTCTTCGCCTTTCTTGTCGAGGCCGTAGGAATTGACGTTTTGTCCCAAAAGCGTGATGCTCTTGTAGCCCTTTTCGACCAACGCCTTCAGTTCGGCCAGAATCTCCTCCGAGGGGCGCGACACCTCGCGGCCACGGGTGTAGGGCACGGCGCAATAGGTGCAGAACTTGTTGCAACCGTTCTGAATCGGGATGAAGGCCTCAAAATTGGAGGTTTGCGTCGGCACAATCGACCAAAACTTGTCCATATTGGCCGAAGGGTTGATTTTGTCGTTTTTGTGGAACAATGGCGCAATGGGCTTGACAACAGGCTGAAAACCAATCTCTTCTCCGAACCTTAACGAGGCGGGCGTGACGATGCCGTATTGCCTAATCATGTCGGGCAGTTTGGGTAAGTCATTCATTGGAAATACCAAGTCGAAGAGCTTGAGGAAACGCTCTCGGTCGGCGGGCAGCACGCATCCCGACACGAAAGTGATGACGTTTTGGCGGTGCTTCAAGGCGTTCCATTTCTCGATGCGGCCATACACCTTGTCGATGCCTTTTTGTCGCACCGAGCAGGCGATGATGCCGAGGATGGTGGCCTCGTCTTCGTTTTCGGTCTGCACGAAGCCCATGCCGTTGAGCACCGTGCGCACGCGCTCCGAGTCGCTGAGGTTCATTTGGCAGCCTAAGGGGAGGAGGTAATATTTCATTCAGTTGTCAATTGAAAGTTAATAGTTTACAGTTGGAGGGCTGTCACATCGTGGCAGCCGTTTCTGTTTTATTGGAGATTGACATCGCCCGATAGTGCTCGGGTCGCCCTTTCAGGGCTCAACGTACACCCCAATCTGGCTGCAAAAATACGAATAAAAGTTCAGCGGTAAACCAAATTCACAACATCCCGAAGAATCTCGTTACCCTCATCAAAAGTGGGAATCGCCTTCGTGCTGCATCCTTTCAGCAGTTTTTCTGCTTCGGCAATGCTTTCAGTATCAAGGCAATCCGAGGCAATTTGAACGTCCTTGATGATGGCGTTGGCCTCGTCAATTTCAAGTGCGATTTCCACGCCGCCCCATGGAAAACGGGCTTTTTTCGTCGTTTTGAACTGTTCCCAACGGCTGAAAAGGAACTCGTGTGACGAGATTTCCGCCGTAATGGTTTGCACTTCCTTATTATTAATTATGGTGTCGAAGTCGAGCATGTTGGTTTTGCCACCGTAAACCTTTTCAAACGAGGCAATTAAAGGCTGCTTGATGTTCTCGGAGGTGAGTTCGGGGACGAGTTCGCTGAGATTGATGACGCGGCTGGCCACGCTTTTCACGCCGTTTTTCATCAGCTTGGCCTTATCAACAATGAGGTAACGTTGCATCATCGTGCCGTCGGTCTTGATGAGGATGGTGCCGTGGTGCAGGTCGTTTTGTTTGCCTTTGGCGAAGGCGTTGCCGCTGAACTTGCGCCCCTCGCAGGTGAGGTCGTTTCGGCCTGAAATCTCGGTTTGCAGGCCATAGGAGAGGAGCGCGTCCTGAATCACGGATAGTTGCTTTTTTACGTCATACAGCCTTTTGTCGGCGACAAAAGAGAAATTGATGTTGCCCAAATCGTGATATACCGCTCCACCGCCCGTGCCACGCCGCATGAGGTGGCCGCCATCGTCAAGCAATAGTTGGACGTTGCACTCCGAATAAGGGTTCTGGTTGTAGCCGATGACCACGGTCTGTTGGTTCTTCCAAAGGTACATGGTAACGGTATCTTCCTCTTGATTGTCAGTAAGATACTGTTCAATAGCGCGGTTGAGGAAGGGATTGTATTGGTTGCTGATGATGACTTGTAACTTGCTCATACGACGGGAATAAAAAAGCCCGCTGTTTTGGCGGGCTTGATTTTGGTAGTCTCTCCGGGATTTGAACCCGAGTTACCAGGATGAAAACCTGACGTCCTGACCAGACTAGACGAAGAGACCAATTCGTGTGTCATTTTGACGGTGCAAAAGTAGACATTTTTTCGTTACCTGCAATGCTTTCTCTGAAAAATTTATCAAAAACTTTGTAGTTGTTTGAAAGTCAATTTTATAAAAATTCAACTTATTCGAATAAAAATGAAATTTGGAACAATTTGTTTCGCAATTGGTCAATAGGAGCGGTGTAAATGAAGGCTTCATTCTTCACGATGTCAAGGATTCCGTAGCTCATTTTCACCTCAACGCCCATCTTGAACCATTGGTTATAGATATCGAAACCGACACCGAGTTCGCCTGCGAAATCAAAACGCTTTGTCACGAGGTTGTTGATGAACGTCTGTCCTTGTGCATTGGTCACCTTGTTATCTTTTTGCGAGGCCAAGTCGAGTTTGGGGTTGATGCCGCCAAAAACGTAGGCCCCGATGTTGTTGTAACGCTTCGAGCGGTACTTGATGTTGAGTGGGAACTCAACGAATGTGGTGCCGATGGACTTGGTGAAAGTTCTCGGATCCCTGTTGTAGTCAAGGTCCTCAATGGCAATGTCGTAGCGCATTTTGCGCTCGCTGAAACTCAACGAGGGGATGAAGCGCAGGTCGAAATAGCGGCCAAGACGTTTGCTGCCGATGATGCCCACGGTGAAACCTGGTGTCTGCAAGGTTTCCACGTTATAGACATAGAGGTTTCGTGTGTTGGGGACGCTGTAATGACTTTGGGGGTCGGGCCACGAGTCGGCGGGTTGGGGCATGTTCTGGTAGTTTTCAACGGTCTTGATGGTGTAGCTCATCTGGTTGTAGGCCAAAAGGAAACCGAAATGGTAAGGCTCATTTTCGTAGTTGGGCAGGTAGCGGACGACTCTTCGTTGGGCTTGTGCTGGTATTGCAAAAAGGCTGAGCAACAGCACAATGGCGGATATTTTCAATGCTTTTTTCAAGGTGATTCTGTTTTGATTATTGTGGATAACGATAGAGATGCTCTTTTATTGCGGAAATTTTTCAAAAAATCATTCCTCCTCAGTGATGATGTGGATGTCGCGCTGCGGGAATGGGATGGTGATGCCATTGGCGTTCAATGCGTTGTAAATCACTTCCTTGGCGCGGTCGGCGTATCCGATGCGCTCCGCCGCAAGGACGAATTGCTTCACACTGATTTCGACGCCGCTGTCGCCAAACTCGCCGAATACCACATAAATGCCTTTCTTCGGCTCCACCATATCGCGCCCGTAGGCATCCTTGGTGCGCAGCACCTGCATGGCCTCCAAAATGATTTCACGCACGCGCTGGATGTCGGTGCCGTAGGCCACGCTCACTGTTATCTTGAGGAATTCGTAGGAGTTGCTCTTGGTCAGGTTGGTGAAGTTCTTTGCGAAAAGTGCAGCGTTGAGGAACGATACCGTCGTGCCGTTGATGGTTTCCACTTGGGTGCTTTGGTAACTGATGTCGGTGACCGTTCCGCGCACGCCGTCACACTCAATCCAGTCGCCGATTTTCAGGCGACCCGTCATAAGTTGGATGCCGTAGATGAAGTTGTTGATGATGTCCTTGAGGGCCAAACCGACACCAGCCGAGAAACCGCCGGCCACAAGGCTCAGCGAACCCGTCGGAATGTGCATTGTGATGATGACAACGATGGCGTAAATCATCCAAACCATTACGCTGATAATGCTGTCGCCCAGCGAGAGGTTGATTTCGTTCTTGCGGATGCTCTTGCGGTTGTTTTTGCGGAGAAACGCAGAATAACGGCCTTGCCGCCAGAGGTAGTGGATGGCTTTGTTCGCATAGCGGAAAACGAACACGAGGCATGACAAAAGGATGACGCCATAGAAGGAAAGCCTGAACGTTTCAACGCCTTGCGAATTGGTGAGAAGAAGGAAAGGCTTGTGGTATAGGGTATGGTAGAGGTCGTCGAAATCGAAGATGTCAAGGCCGAGATGGAAACAGAACGGCACCGACATCAGCGCAAGCACGGGAAGCACCACTTCCTTGATGAGGTCGTAGAACCAAGTGGCACCGAAAAGCAAGGCCTCCTTGTCGGAGCCGCTTACGTAGGTGATATGCTCGCGGTAATGGTTGATGCGGCGTTTCATCCGTTTTTCCTTATAACGGCTGATGAGGTGCCAGATGGTGGTCATGGTGTGGATGGCGGCCAACTGGAAATACCACCAGACGAGGATGAGCAAGGCGGCAAAGATGTAGCCTGCAACGGCCAACAGAAGTGCCAAGCCCGTGGCTGAAAGCGAAGCCCTGCCCATGATGCGGTCGCTCTTTTCTGCAAGTTTGCCATGCTTGAGGCAGGCCAAAAGTTGCCAGATGAAAAAGACAATCAGCAGGGGAGGGAAGAGGAAGTTCAGCATCGTATTGGGCAAGAAGATGGAGCGGCAGCCGATGACGCCAATGGCCATAAGGATGGTCGGCAGGTAGAGCCTCACACTGTTTTTGAGTTGCTCCGGCTTCAGCCTGATGAGCAATGCGGCTATGATGGCGGCGAGCAACCACATGAAGGTGTTGGTGAGCCTGATGGCCTTCTCGTACAAGTCGTTTTCGACAAAATTGGAGGAGTTGTTGAAGATGACAAAAAGCAGGATGCCAGCCAGCAGGGTCAGATAACGTCGCTGTTGTTTGGCGACGGCTTTCTTGACGGGTTTGACGAAAAGGAAGATGGGCAAGAGAACAAGCGTGGCTATGAGCCAAGCAAACATCAACCCTACAAGCATGAAGACAATGACAAGAAGCAAAGCCAAATACTCCCAATCGGCTTCGTCCAACGAACGTACTTCTTCAACTTTGTCCAATGGGTCAGCAATGGTGCTTGTTGTGTCGGTCGAGGCGGTCAGAGTGGAATCTTCTTCAGATAGGGGTATGGGCAACACGTCGGCGATGGAAAGACTGTCAGTGACTTTTGGGGCAATGGTAACGGTCAAGGAGTCTTGGCTCGCAAAGGTGTCCTCATAAAGGGCATATTTGTTTTTTATGTCTTTAACGGCCTCATTCCAATACTGTTTCGGGTCGGAAAGGATGACGGGCCAAGGGGTTTGCCCTTCAATGAAGATGCGGGTTTGCAGCAGTTTGTAGTACTTCTGGGCGTAGTCGTAGGATTCCTTCAGGCGCAGGTAGACTTCCTCATAGTGGATGCTGTCGGCCATGATAACAGTTCGGCTTTCGGCATACATTTTCAGCAGTTCGGTGGCAAAGTAGAGGCAGGTGTCGCGGTCGCGCTCGCCTTTCTTGTCGAGGACAAAGACCCTCGCGATGGAGTCGGTTGTGTTTCGTGCCTCGGCCATGAGGTCGATGCGGTTGTCTCTGTTGAGTTTGAGGTGCTGGTGCAAGGTGTCGTTGTAGAATGCGAGGCTGTCGGGCAGGTTTTTGACTTTCGCGATTTCAGGGGGAAGTCGGCGCAGCGACTCGACGAGGCGGGCGTAGCGGTCGATCTCGATGTCCAAGTTTATCATGATGCGGTCGTAAGGCGTCTTGTCCTTGGTAAATTCTTCAAACTCATTCTTGACCTTCTCCAAGGCGAAACAGAGGTCGAGTGTGTATTCCTGTTTCTGCGAATAGAGGCGCAGCGAAAGTTCGTTGCACTCTTTCATGATGTCCACCATCCTTTGGTGCTGAAAGTCGTAATTGCTTGTGATTTTGTCCTTTGTTAGCGACATTTGGAGGTATTCGCGTCGTAGGTTATTCCTCAGGACTTGAAGCCTTTCGTTGAGGGTTTCGACAGGCTCGTTCTCGGCGAAAAGCGGAACGACAATGGCCAAAACCGCGATGATAATGGTTAAGTATCTCTTTTTCACGATGTTTCGGTTTTTCCGCGCAAAAGTAGGGAAAAAAACGATTCATTTGCTTTTGGTGACGGAATAAAGCGTGGCGATGCCGTAGCCGAAGTGTCGCATGGTACCCTCTGTCAAACCGGCTGAGGAGAGCAAGCGAAGAAATTCCAAGGGTTTGGGAAACCGCTCCACCGATTCGGGCAGGTAGCTGTAGGCACTCGCGTCTTTCGAGATCCATTTCCCGATTTTTGGAAGTATATGCTTGAAATACAGTGTATAAACTTGCTTGACAGGAAACTTTTCAGGCATCGAGAACTCCAAGATGAAAGCCAGTCCATTGGGTTTCAGCACACGATGGATTTCGGAAAGGCCTTGCTTCAAGTTCTCGAAATTCCTCACCCCGAAGGCCACCGTGATGGAATCGAAACTGTTGTCCTCGAAAGGCAAGGCAGCCGCGTCGCCCAAACGCAGCTCGATTTGGCTTTCAAGACCTTTCTTCCTGACTTTCTCCATCCCAATCTCCAACATTTTTTCGGAAATGTCCATTCCGATAATATGCGCTTGCGGATTACGTTTCGCAAGGGCAATGGCCAAATCCGCCGTGCCTGTGGCGAGGTCGAGGATGGCTTTGGGATAGTAGAAGGACACGATTTTCGCGGTCTTTCGTCGCCACACCTTATCTATATTAAGGGATAGCAAATGATTGAGCGCATCGTATTTCGGCGAGATGCGGTCGAACATGGTTGCGATGGGGGAATCACTCATGGCCGACCAGTTTTTTGATGATTTGGCTTGGCGCAATGCCGTTCAAGCAAGCGTAATCGCCTCTGAAACAGGGTTTGTTGCCGTAAACAGAGCAGGGACGGCAGGGCAAATCGAGTTGGACGCAATCGGCAGGTTTTTGGTTCCAGCCCAAGAATCCAGCGTAAGGATGGGTGCCGCCCCAAATGGAAACCACCCGCGTCCCGACCAACGAAGCCAAGTGCATGTTGGCCGAGTCCATCGAAAGCATCATGTCCAATTGGCCCATCAGGGCAAGTTCACCCGCCAAACCATGCAGGCTTTTGGCGGGTTGCACATTCGGGTATTTGGCGCAAAGTTCCGCAATCTTCCGTTTCTCATCCTCGCCACCACCGAAAAGAAAAACGCTTGTGTTTTCCCTTTCGCTTAAGGCCTTGATGACTTCCTCCAGCTTTTCCATTGGATAGACTTTGGCAGGATGTTTGGCAAACGGCGCAATACCAATCCAAGTTTCATTAGTCGCTTTTTGCGTCCCGCAAAAATCTGAATAATCGAGTTTTGTGAATTGCGGTTTTATTGGGAAACTCAATTGTTCCAGTACCTTGGCGTAACGCTCAAAGGAAGTTGCCTGTTGCACAAAAACCTTGTTTTTCTGCCTCGTCAAAGCCTTTTTCCCTTTGCGCCCTTTGTCGATTTTGACGACTTTTTGTCCAAGCATTCGGCAATTCAACCTCACTATAATGCTGCGTAATACATCATGGAAATCTGCAACATAGTCAAAGTTCTCATAGTGGAGATCGTTTGTTATCAAGCGGTTCAAGCCAAAAAAACCTTTGTGCCGGCCTTCCAAATCGGCACCAAAAAAATGTACATTTTGGGGCATTAGCTCAAACAACGGCTTTGCCATTGGTCGGCTGAGCATGGTAATCTCCAAATCAGGGTATTGAGTGGCCAAGTCATAGACCACGGGCACCGTCATGGCGATGTCGCCGAGGGCTGAGAACCTTATGACGAGGAGTTTTTTCATTTTAAATGGTTTTCGGTGCAAAAATACCGAAAAAAGGCATATTTTTTGTTGCTTTCTCAAAAAAACAAAAAAAGACTTGCAAATAACTTTTTTTTCTATTTTTGCCGAATAACAAATAAATGAAACATCGCCATGAAAAGAACATTGTTTACACTAATTGTTTGTGCGACTGCCATAAGCTCGGTCTTCGCACAAGTCGAGGATGAAACTGTGTTTCAACCTACACAGGTCATCGGTAGGAGAATCAATGAAAATGGAGAGATTTCCATGACAATGGAATCTGAATTCATTTATGAGGAGAATGGCAAGCTCTCAAGATTTGAGATTCCTGCGTATCTTCTTACGACAAACTACGCTTATTCTGGGAACTATCTTACTCAGGAAAGCACGTTTCACCAAGGAGGTCATCCTAACTTTTATGAAACAGCCAACTTCACGTATGAGAATGGGCAAATCAAGACAGTTGAACATTTTATGGGCCAAATGGGAAGCAACCAGTATTGGCTTTATACTTACTACGATGATGGACGATTGGCAAGGAAAGACCAAAAGATAGACTACGAAGACTACCACATGCACTGGCTCTACGACTATGAGGATGAAGGCAAGACCGTTATTGAGAGCTATTGGACTTCATGGGTGAGTGAGGGCATGTTGCTCAGACAAAGGACAGTTCACCAATATGACGATAGCTATAATCTGATTTCGTCTCATTCGGAAAGCTATAATGTTGAAGGTGAATTGACTTCAACTGTTTTGACGGTTTATGCTTACACATCAAGCGGAAAGAAAGAATTGGAGACCACGCTGTCCCTCATGGATGGCGAGTGGGTTAATTCTTCCATTGTGCGATACGCCTATGACGAGCAGGACCGTATTGCTGAACAACTTGACGGCATTTGGGATGCAGAGAATGGTGAGTGGGACTATAGAAAAAGAATCGCGTATGAGACTTCGGAAGATGGACAGACTTGTACCGTTTCGTTCTACAAAAAAGTGGATGATGATTGGGAATGGGATGTTTTCAATTGCCAACCAATCTTTTTCGGTTCATATCTGCAATCACAACAGAGAGCGTTAGGCTTCTATTCCTATGAGCCATTGATGGGGTTTGCCAGAATCAACCAGTTCGAAATCACCCTCGTTGAGATGAATAGACCCACTTATTGGAACGTGAAAGAAAGCCAGGATTTGTCGTGTGGCGTTTATCCTAACCCTGGACATGCCAACTTGTATGTGGATGCTCCCATTGAGAACGCCGTAATCCGCATTTACAATCTGCAAGGCCAACTTCTGCAAGTCAAGTCATTTGATTTTAGAACAGAAATCAATTCCGAAAGCTGGCCTTCAGGAATGTATGTTTGGGAGATTTGGCACGACAACAAAAGGGAAGCCAAGGGTAAGTGGGTGAAAGAATAAGGAACTTTACTGTTTCTGTCCGTAAAGCACGGGGTTGAGGTTCGGGTCGTTGTACATCTTCATCTGCTTGTAAACCTTCATCACCTTTTCGCCCGTCTTGTAGCACTCCATCAGTTGGTCGATGGCGGTGCAAAGGTCGGTGTTTTGTTCTTGCAACACGCGCAGTTTTTCCTCGCACTCTGCCTTGTGTTCCTCGCTCACGTCGGTGCGCTCCACTTCGGCCTTCATGTGGTAAATCTTCAACTGAAGAATCGAAAGCCTATCGATGGCCCAAGCGGGACTCTCCGTGTTGAGCGTGGCGTTGGCTTTCGGTTCAACACGTTGGAAAAGAAGAAGATAGTAACCGTCAATCATCTCCACGAGGTCAGTCCTGTCTTGGTTCGACTTGTCGATGCGGCGCTTCAAAGCCAAAGCCTCCACAGGGTCGATGTTCGGGTCGCGGATGAGGTCTTCCAAGTGCCACTGCACCGTGTCGATCCACACCTTATTATAAAGATACCATTCGATGGTCAGTCTTTCGTAAGGGTTTTCGCAAGGATGATTCACGTCGTCAAACTTATGATAGTCGGCTGTTTCGATGTTTTGAAAACGGGCCTTCGACAGGCTCAGGCACCTTGCCTCTCGTAAAAAACAGAGGTCCCTGAGCTTGTCAAAGGGCCGACTTTAATTAGTGCAGTTTGGCTAATGCAGCCTTGATGCGTTTCACGGCCTCGATGAGTTTGTCCTCGCTCGTGGCATACGACAGCCGGATACAGTCGTCGTTGCCGAAGGCGTTGCCGGCCACGCAGGCCACATGGGCATTGTAGAGCAGCCACATGCAGAGGTCGTCGCTGCCCTTGATGGTGGTCTCGCCGTCGGTCTTGCCGTAGAACGACTTCACTTCGGGGAAGACGTAGAACGCGCCAGCGGGAGTGTTGCACTTCACGCCAGGGATTTCGTTCAGCAGTTTCACGAAAGTGTCGCGGCGGTGGCGGAAGGCCTTCAGCATTTCTTGGATTTCCGTTGAGTTTTCGGGGCTGAGTTCCATGGCCTTGGCTGCGGCGGCTTGCGCGATGGTGCAGATACCAGAGGTGATTTGGCCTTGGATCTTGTTGGTGGCCTTCACGATGGCTTGGGGTGCGGCGATGTAACCGATGCGCCAACCCGTCATGGCATAGCCCTTGGCCACGCCGTTGACGAGGACGAGGCGGTCTTTCAGGAAATCGAACTGGCCCATGCTCTCGTGCTTCTGCTCATATTGGATGAACTCATAAATCTCGTCGGAGATGATGATGATTTGGGGATATTTCTTCAAGACTTCGGCGATAGCGGTCAGTTCGGCCTTGGTGAACACGCTGCCGCTGGGGTTGCAAGGCGTGTTGATCATGAACACCTTGGTCTTGGGTGTGATGGCCTTTTCGAGTTGCTCGGCGGTGATTTTGAAATCGTGCTCGATGTCGCTCTTGACGATGACGGGCACGCCGCCAGCCAACTTCACCATTTCGGGGTAGGAGACCCAGAACGGGGCGGGGATGATGACCTCGTCGCCGTCGTTGACGATGGCCAAAAGTGCATTGTTGATGGCCTGCTTGGCACCGTTGGAAACGAGGATGTCGGTTTCCTTGTAGTCGAGGCCGTTGTCGCGTTTCAGTTTGTTGGCGATGGCCTTGCGCAGCGCGGGCGTGCCGGGCACGGGCGGGTAGTGCGTGTCGTTGTTGTTGATGGCGTCCACACCGGCTTGCTTGGCCGATTCGGGCGTGTTGAAGTCGGGTTCGCCGATGCTCAGGCTGATGACGTCGATGCCTTGTGCTTTCAGTTCACGGCTCTTGTTGGTCATGGCTAAGGTTGCCGATTCAGCCATGTTCAAAACTCTGTTGGAAAGGATGATTTCACTCATGATTTATGTTTAAATGTTTAATTGTTGTTTGTTGAATTGAATGGGCAAAGGTAGGCCTTTTTTTGCTTCAAAAGCCATGCTTTTCGCTTTTTTTTGTCGTTTGTTCGTTTCGTGTGTCGATTTTTTCTATTTTTGTCGCCTGATTGAAACAGATTTGGTTCAATATTTGATGTGCCAAAGGGAAAAAATTGAAGTTATGCGTAAAATAGCAAGACATTTGATGACGGCGCTCCTGATTATGGTTGCAGCGCCATTTGTGAAGGCTCAAGTTCACGTGGGCGACATTCTTTGCGAAGGCAATGTCGTTGTCAGCCCCAGTAGTTTTGCGGTTTCAGGACATACCCCCATCGGCGTGGTGTTCCATGTGGATGGCTCGCGGCAGCATGGCTGGGCTGTGGGCTTGAAAGACTTGGGCAAATATGCATGGGGACCCAATAGTGTTGATACCCGTGTGCGTAACTATAGGGGAATGCAGGAAGCCGTGAGCGACTTCAACGGCTATGCCCATACCAAAACCCTCATCGAGGCGGGATACGACATCGAATATCCGGCTTTTGATTCCCTCGACTTCAAGAACGGTTGGTATTTGCCTGCCATTGGCCAAATGAAACGCCTTTATGCCAACTTGGGCAAGGTGGATGAAAGCCTTTCGACGGTCGGAGGCACGACATTTTCCAGCAATGGCGAATGGGAGTATTGGTCGTCGACTGAGTATTCCCTATGCAATGCTTGGTTCATGGATTCCTTCGGCAAGTTGCATTATAAGGATGTGACCTACAACGGCAGCAAGGATGGCAGAAGATATGTGCGCGCAGTGATAAACTTCTGAACCGTTTTGCCTGACAATAATGCCTCTGCACCTGAGTTGTGTGGAGGCATTTGTTTTTTGATTGGGAGGCATGTTGAGGAGAAAAATTGATGGCTAATTGAGGATATGAATCGCGATTCGAGTGCTAAAACGGTGAAAAATTCGTGGTTTTAGCAACTGAATCCGAAATTTTTGTTTTTTTGCCTCGAAACCAATCGGGATTCATCATGCAGAAAAAAGTCATTGGTCGGAAAGAGGAAATTTTCCGGATTGCAAAGAAACGCCTATTCGGAGTACATCATCGCCCAAATCACACTTGACGACTTGTTTGAGGAAACGCCGTAGCCTAAAATCGGAAAAAGTCCCTTTTTTGCCCCTTAAAATCACGGAATAATTCCCCTTTTTAGGCAGAAATTTTCGGAAAAAGTCCCCTTTTTTGATGATTTTTTTCGGAAAAAATCCCCTTTTCTTGCAGGAATGAACTGATTTATATATTTTTGCGAAAAATTTGAGAATTATGCTATACAGGAAGTTCGAAAAGCGCATCGAAAAGTTCTTTCGGGAAGAGCCGAACAAGATTCTTTTGGTGAACGGAGCGAGGCAAATCGGCAAGTCGTACCTCATCCGTTATGTGGGGAAAAAGATGTTCAAGAACTATGTCGAAATCAACCTCAAGGAAGACAGGGAAAGCCGAGGCATCTTTGCCACTGCCATGAATACGGAAGACTTTTACATGCAGTTGGGCACCATTGCCGGCAACCGCCTCGGCAGCAAGAAAGACACCTTGGTCTTTTTGGACGAGATACAAAGTTATCCACACCTGATGACCATGTTGAAGTTTCTGAACCAAGAGGGGCGATACACCTACGTGGCCAGCGGTTCGCAGTTGGGCGTGGCCTTGACGCAGACCGCCTCCGTTCCTATAGGAAGCATTTCAATAGAAGAAATGTATCCGCTTGATTTTGAAGAGTTTTTGCTTGCCATGGGTTGCGGACAGGAAACCATTAACGGGATAAAGGAAAAGTTTCTCGCGGGAGAATCGCTGAATGAATCCTTGCACAACTACATGTTGCAGCAGTTCAAACTCTATTTGTTGGTCGGCGGGCTGCCCGAAGCCATCAACAAGTTCTTGGAAAACAGGAATATGGCGCAGGTGAGGAAGGTGCATCGCGACATTCACAACTTATACAGAATCGATGCCTCGCAATACGACGCGGAGAAGAAACTGCTCATTCGGAAGATTTACGACATGATTCCTTCCTACATGGAGAACAAGAAGAAGCGCATCATCGTGAAGCGCATCGAAGAGACCGCCAAGCACAAGCAGTTCAACGACTATGCCGACGAGTTCGAGTATCTGACCAACTCGGGCATTGCCCTTGGTGTGCAAGCCGTCAGTAATCCGAAGTTTCCTCTGCTGGAATCGGAGAGCAAGAACCTGCTCAAACTCTACATGAACGACGTGGGACTGCTGACCAACCTCTTGTACGACCTCAATATCAATGCGGTGCTGCGCGACGAGCGGAGTATCAACCTTGGTTCGGTGTATGAGAGCGTGGTTGCGCAAGAACTTCACGCACATGGATTTCCGCTGCATTATTATGACAACAAGCAAAAGGGCGAAGTGGATTTCCTGATTGACGATTATGAGCATCTTTCGGTTTTGCCGTTGGAGGTAAAGTCGGGCAAGGACTACACCGTGCACAGTGCCTTGAACAATTTCATAAACACGCCCGACTACCACATCCAAAAGGCCGTTGTATTAAATAATGCGCGGGAAGTCGCGGTGAAAAACGGAATTACCTATCTGCCGATTTATTATTGCATGTTTTATCAGCGGGATGGATTGCGGGATGAAGAGGCTTTGGTGATTCCGGAGATAAGCCTGTAATCAACCCCCAACTGCGATTCATGTGCTAAACTGATAGAAAGACTTGAAATTTTGCCGATTGGCAGAAAAATGCCGATTTATTTGTAACTTTGCAGACTTTTAACAGTTAGTGTATTATGACAGCGGATGAATTGAGAGAGATTATTGCCTGCGGCGAAACCAGCACCGTGCAATTCAAGTTGAAGTTCAGCACGGCGAAGCAGATTGCCGAGGAAATGGTGGCTTTTGCCAACAGCAAGGGCGGTATGATAGTGTTTGGCGTGGAGGATAAAACAGGTCAGATTATTGGGCTGTCGTACAGCGAGATACAAATGTTATCAAACGAAGTTTCAACGGACGCCAACGACCAAGTGAGGCCTGTGATATATTTGCAAACCGAGGTCGTGATTGTGGATGGCAAGCGTTTGTTGGTAGCGTATGTCAATCAGGGCAGCAACAAACCCTACAAGACTCTTTCAGGTAACATTTGGGTGAAACAAGGCTCTGACAAACGCCGCATCGTGGAGAACAACGAGATTTTGTCGCTGTTTCAGGCTTCGGGGAGTTATCATGCCGACGAGGCTGTCATTGCGGGCACCAGCATGGCCGACCTTGAAGTGGCTTATATTAACGACTATTTTCAAAAGGTGTATGGCAAGCCGAAAGAGTCGTTTGGGATGCCTGTCGATAAACTTTTGACGAGTTTGGGCATTTTAGGAAACGGCGGTCAGGTGACTCGTGCGGGCATGTTGTTTTTCGGCCAATACCCGCAAATGAGGATGCCGACTTACACCATCAAGGCGGTGGCTTATTATGGCAACGACATTGGCGGCAGCGATTACCGCGACAGCCGCGACATCATTGGAACGGTTCCCACAATGTTCCGCGAGGGGATGTCGTTCTTGAAGTCGAACTTGCACCATTTGCAGGCAGGGCAAAACTTCAACAGCGTGGGCAAATTGGAAATCCCCGAGGTGGTGCTGGAGGAATTACTACAAAACGCCTTGGTGCATGTGGATTTATTGGGCTCGGCGTATATCCGTCTACTGATATTCGACAACCGTATTGAAATCATCAATCCGGGCAGTTTGTTTGGCGGCTTGACTGTTGAGGACATCCGTTTGGGCAAATCCAAGCAGCGCAACCATTTGATGGCCGAGTTTTGTGCGCGGACGATGATTTACCGTGGTTTGGGTTCCGGCATTCCCAGAGTATTGAAAGAGGACGCCAAGATTGACTTTGTCAGCGATGACGGCTTTGGCGATTTCAAAACCGTCATTTGGAGGGATACCGATTTGGTGGGGGGGGAGGATGGTTCGGAGAAAACTGATGAAAGTACCCAGAAAATGGTCAATAACGAAGTTGTAAAGTTGGTAGAAAATAATGAAAACTTGGTAGAAAACGCCAAAACATTGGTAGGAAACCCAGAAATATTGGTAGGAAACCCAGAAAAGTTGGTAGAAGGAATGTTGGTAGGAAAATCGCGGCAACGGCGTTTGAATATTTTGAAAGCCATTGCTGAAAATCCTAATGTTACGGCACAGCAATTGGCTGGACAGTTTGGTATTAGCATTACCGCAGTCCAAAACCATCTTGATTATCTAAAAAACAACAATCTTATCCGTCGTGTCGGTCCTGATAAGGGTGGACATTGGGAAGTGGTTGGAATGTCTGAAAAGATGTCTGATTAAATTGTGCGGACAGAGGATGAATGGACTTTGTTTAACAAGGAAAATTACAGATGGTTTCACTTTCCAATAGAAATTCTTTGTATATTTGCCAAAAATCTGAATGGTTATTGGATTAAATTAAGAGCATTTCTAAAAATACATAAAATATTGTGTATCAAACAATAAAGTTGTAAAATTGTCGTTATGAAGTAAACCGATAAAAGAGACAGTTATGAGAAAGTATAAGACGACAGGCAACACGACCTTGTTTGATGCGGAAGAGAAGGAGCGCAAGCTCACGGAGATGGGCGACCCGCTGGAGCGGTTGTCGAGAACAGTTGATTTTGAGATGTTCAGGTCGGAGCTTGAGGACGCGCTTCTGCCGAAGGAGCGCAAGAGCAACGCGGGCGCGAAACGCTACGACGTGGTGATGATGTTCAAGCTGATGGTGCTGCAGCGCTACTACAACCTGAGCGACGAGCAGGCGGAGTTCCAGATAGTTGACCGTACCTCGTTTCGCCGCTTTTTGGGCCTTGCCGAAGGCGACCGCATCCCCGACGCGCGGACGATATGGCTGTTCCGGGAGCGACTGGTCAAGAGCGGGAAGGTGGGCGACCTGTTCCAGAAGTTCGTGGACTACCTGAACGGCAAGGGTCTGATATTCAACGAGGGGCGCATGGTGGACGCGAGCTTCGTGAGCGTCCCGAAGCAGCGCAACACGCCCGACGAGAACAAACGCATCAAGGCTGGGGAGGGCGACGGTCTGTGGGAGCCGGAGGAAGGCGACAGCGAGGAGGACATGAGGCGCAAGGCCAACAAGAAGCACCACAAGGACACGGAGGCGCGTTGGACGCAGAAGGGCGGGGTGAACTACTTCGGCTACAAGAACCACATCAAGGGCGACACGAAGAGCAAGCTGATACTGGCGCAGGAGGTGATGCCTGCCTCGGTTCACGACTCGCAGCCGACGGACACACTGCTGGAGGAGTCGGACAAGGGTCAGCCGTTGTTTGGCGACAGCGCGTATGTGGGCCAGGAGGAGACATTGGAGAAGTACAGGATGAAGGACGAGATATGCGAGAAGGGCTACCGCGGGCATCCGCTGACCGAGGGGCAGAAGGAGTCGAACAGGGAGAAGTCGAGGACGCGATGCCGCGTGGAGCATATCTTCGGCTTCATGGAGAACACGATGAACAGGCTGTACATCAGGACGGTAGGCTTGGCGAGGGCGACGGCGGTGATAGGGCTGATCAACCTGACCTACAACATGTCGCGCTACGAGCAAATCGTCAGGCTGAACCTCTTGAAAAAGTGACAAACAAAAAACAACACAACTCTCTGATACATACATACATACCGCAAAACTCAAAAAAAATGTCAGAAAAGTTTGCCGCATAGAACAGAACCCGCATATCTTTGCAGCGGGTTGAAAGGTCTGCCCAAACGGGACTTCGGCATCCTGACAACCCGAAATCAAGGAAACCAAGTATAATTAGAAGTCCCCTTAATAGTATGATGAATTGCTGTATTATATTTTGGGAAGGATGGACTTCGGTCTCTGCAATAGCAACAGGGGTAGGCAGCATAGCTACTGCTGTAATGGCATTTATTGCTTTGCGTTCATTGTTGCAGAATGATAAGCAACTTGACGAATTAAAGAAACAAAGAGAAGAGGAAACCCGTGCCCGATTAGTTTTCGAAATCGTTTCATATGAGCATTTGTATCTATTGAAGATTACTAATGTTGGAAAAAGCACAGCGTATGATCTAACTTTTTGTATTAATAGCAAATTGATAGACAATCACTTTTCTGATTATATAAAGTCTATATTTGAACGGAATAATCAAAAAAGGTTTGTCATGGTGCCAGGAAGGAGTTTGTACTTTTATCTGTCACCAATTCATACGACACAGAGAACCCATATTATAAAAGGTGTAAGTTTTACTTCTGAAGTCATCAACCAATGGCTGAATCAGTATCAAAATGAAGCAATTGTCATTACTGGCTCTTATTGCGGAAAATACGAGATAAGAGAGTGCTTTTCCATCAATGATTTTATGGGAGATAGTATTGTGGTTCATGACAATGGAGTTTTAGCCTTGAAGGACATTACTAAAGAAATAAAACGCAATAATGATAGTTGCAAGTCTATTCTTGTGTTGCTTGATAGGATAAACGGAACACTTTTGAATGATACAGAAACTGACAATTTCACGGAAGTGTAAAGGCTGTCATTATGAAAAGATAGTGGTATTATGTTGGATTAGCGGTCTGTAAAAATCACCTATTATTTCACTTTGTTTAGGTATTATTACTATTTTTGCAGCGTCCTAATCTTAAGGGTAAGGATGACATAGAAAGATGGCGTTTGCTAACGCTTGTTTTTGGTTTCATTGAACGTAGGAAATTCAACTTATTAATCAAAGACTTGTCAGAGGTGGATGCCACGCGGAAAGTATAATGCTTCCCGTTGGTGTGCAGAGGACCTTGTGTCCTCGTGCACACTTTTTCGGGAAAACTATATTTCCAATGGCGTGGGTATCAATCTGTTCGGTTTATTAATAAGGGGTTTCCTACGACCTAATGAGACGGACTGGCAGAGGCTTAGATACCCCGCTTTCTTTTTGTGCCCTGAACAACTTATAAGGGTCGCGCCATCATTGGGTGTCTGTTGGCGCAAACATAATGGTTTAATAATGAGAAAGTTCAAAATGAAAACCAGTGTGCTGATTGCTTCGGTGGCGGTATTGCTTCTGAGTTCTTTCCGTCTTTTTGCTCAGGAACCGCAAGGCAAGCCGGGAGGCCTGTTTGGTGGAAATGACATCAAAAACTCGGGAGGATTGTTAGGCCGAAACGAAAGTTCCATCGGTGGAGACTTGATGGGTCAAGGCTTTGGAGCAACCAACGGCAATTTCACGGGTCAAGGTTTTGGTGTCACCAACGGCAACATTACTGGCCAAACATTTGGTGCCCCATTGGGAAGCGGATTGTTTGTCCTATTAACGGCGGGCATCGGCTATTCAGCATTAAAATCAAAGAAAACAACAAAACAAAACAGAAAGGAAAAATGAAAATGAAAAAGATTGGCATTATCGTAACGGCATTGGCGTTTTTGGTCGTACTGACGCAATGCAAAAAAGAATCGCAACCTGCCCACGAAGCGGTTACCATCACCCTTGACCTCAAAGGCAATCAAGGCACAAGGATGGATGTGAATACGGTTACGGGCGAAGTCACCTATCAAAATGGCGATGTGATTTATGTGGCCAGCGCAGGACATTTTATCGGTACGTTGACCTACAATGGCACCAATTTCAGCGGCGGCATTACCGACCCTGCCGTTGGCCAGCCACTTCACTTCTATTTCTTGGGCAACGTCACGCCTGCCGAAACGCTCTCCGCAGGTTCTACAACATCGTGTTCTGTGGTCATCAGCGACCAGACAGAACATTTGCCCGTGATTGAATATGCACCGTCCAACGAAAACTACGATTCCGGTTCAACAACATACACGGCTATGCTGTTGAACAAATGCGCTTTGGTGAAGTTCAACGTGACCACCGCTTCTGAATTGGCCACCTGCATTACTGGAATGAGAAACAAGGTGACGGTAGATTTCACGGAAAACACTGTGACTCCTTCACAAGAAGGCAATGGCATTATCAAATTGCCAGCGGGCAGTGGCGAAAAATGGGCAATCCTATTGCCGCAAGAGGCGATGGATGCAGGGGAGGATGGTAGTGCATATTCCGAAGACGAGGCATATACTGGTACACACGGTGCTGTGCCTGCCATTACTGAGAACGGCTACCTGACAGCTGGCATTGAGGTGAATGTCACCACGGAAGGAGGAACCCCAAGCCTGCATCCTGAAGGAGCCATCAATGGTTTGTTTACCATCAATGCGAATGGCGACCAAGTATATTTCTCGCAAGGCAACTTGCAATATAAGGCTACAACAAATATTTGGCGTTTTGCAACAAATCAGTGGGATTATGTCGGACAAAGCAACAAGAATGTTTCTTCTACTTATGATAATTGGATTGATTTATTTGGGTGGGCAACAAGTGGTTATCATAATGTTTATGACAATTTCAATGTCAGATATCAACCTTTTTCTTATAGTAACACGACGATAAATACAGAATGCAACACTTATGGTTATGGGCCGTCAACCAATATGTACGACCTGAATCTGACAGGAATGAGTGCAGAGTATGATTGGGGAGTTCACAATGCCATTAGTAATGGAGGAAATCAAGCAGGTTTGTGGCGGACATTGACAAGCGATGAGTGGAACTACATTTTCAACACTCGTTCTGCTTCAACAATTGGTAATACATCAAATGCCCGTTTTGCCAAGGCTACGGTGAATGGAGTTTCTGGAATTATTCTTTTCCCCGATAACTTTTCTTCTGTTCCAATTTATATGCCGACACCATTACAAATCAATAATGAAAGTGCGTCTTTCAATGCAAATAGTTATTCTGTAGAGGCTTGGGAAGTAATGGAAAACTTGGGGTGTGTTTTCTTACCTGTTGCAGGTAATCGCTATCGTTATTATACTACGGTAAATTATGTAGGATACATTACGGAGTATAATAATAATGGAGGTTGCTATTGGTCAACCACTTACTATGATAGTGGTCAAGCGAACTATGTTTATTTTAGTAATAGTTCTTTAAACCTTCAGGACAAAAACAGTCGTTATCTTGGCTTTTCAGTACGTTTAGTCTCCCCTAAAGAATAAACTGCAAAATGATATGATTGTCAAGGAGATGTGCTTCGGCACGTCTCTTTTTTTCGTTCGTAAGGAGATAATTGGCTTAATGGACTGAAAGTTAATTGTCAATTGATAATCAGATGAAACCGTTATAATAACCCCGCATAATACACTGGCAAGCAAGTAACATCCTCGTTTTCTGATAGTCCTTGGTATAAAGCAGAATGCGCTCCCCAATGCGCGAAGGATATTTCTTGCAGAACTCGTCCAAGGATTTGTGGGTTTTATAACCCGACGACTTTACTTCGATGGGAACGATTTTGTTGCCTCGCGAAAGCAGGAAATCCACTTCGTAATTATGGTTGTTGCCATCGGGGAAAGTGTAGTAATACAGGCTGTTTCCTGCTGTCACCAACATCTGGGCGACCAGATTTTCGTACACATAACCTAAATTGGCGGAAAGTTTATCGGACAGCAATTTGTCATAGACAGTGTTTTCGGTATAATCCTTATCCCAAAAGGCCAGAGTGATGAACAGCCCCGTGTCGTTCATGAACATTTTGTAGCGGGTGTAGTCTTTGGTCAGGCCAAGGCCCACATTGGGGTCGTTGGCGTGATAGGCCAAAGTCACCACCATACTATCCTCCATATCCTTAATCACAACGGCAGTCGTTTCGGTCGGACGACTTTCTGTTGCGCTCGAAACGATGTATCTGTTGGCGTTGCTCGAAAGCTGCGCAGGGATGTCCATAAAGATTTGCGAGGCCTTTCCCGTCGCGTCAATCTTCCTGAAATCGTCGTCATACAGCATAATGATTTCGCGTTTTTTCTCGTCCACTTGCTGCAAGTTGTTGGTTTTGTTGTAGGTATCCACCGCCTGCGGCATTCCGCCGATAAGCATGTAAAGCCGCAAGTCACGCATCCATTTGCGGTGTACTGCCTGACCCATTGGACGTTTCATGTCGAAAGCCTGTCGCATGAAATCAGGCGAAACATTGTCGCCTGTGGCCCAACGGAATTCGTCGAAATCCAAAGGATAAAGCGTCATTCGGGTTTCCTCGCTGGGAATGAGGATGTTCTGCACATTTTTTTTGATGGAAAGCAGTGAACCCGTCTCGATATAGTCATATCTTCCGTCCTTCACAAGGTGTTTTATGGCCTGCCGTGCCAAAGGCTGAAGTTGTACCTCGTCAAAAATGATGATTTTATAATCCTTTGAAAATCTGTGCAAAAATACAACTTTTTACATTGTCGCAAAATGTTTTTCGACAAAAACTGCAAGAATCGCAAAATTTTTTCTCTCAAAAACAGCAACTATCGCAAAATCTTTTTTGCTAAAAACTGCAAGAATCGCAAAATGTTTGAAACTCACAACGGCGTAAAAGCCAAAAAACTAACCTCATCACAAAGGATTTTGCGCTTCAGCGAAAAACCCGTACCTTTGCCGCAAAATTCAAACGAACAATGAACACTTGGATTATCTATTCACTGATGGGCGCGGGGCTGCTGCTGATGGTCGCCGCGATGATACTTTTGTCCCGACTGATTCGGATGAAAGACGCCGAACTTCGCAACGGTAGCAAAATGGAACTGAAGGTGCAAGCCTTGAAGATTATTATGCCGCTGAAGGTGCAGGCCTACGAGCGTTTCTTGCTCTTTCTCGAAAGGGCACAACTGCCCCAGTTGGTGAAGCGCGTCTATGCGCCGGGCATGGAGAAGGGCGCGTTTCATCTGCAACTTTTGCAGAATGTGCGCGAGGAGTTTGAGCACAATCTTGCCCAGCAGTTGTATGTTTCCAATTCCACTTGGAATGCCGTGGTGAACGCCAAGGAAGAACTTGTCAACCAAATCAATACGACTTTCGAGCAACTGAAAGACGAGGAGGATGTGTCCATCTTGGCGCAGAGCCTCGTGGCCTTGCCCAATCCGATGGTGGAGCAGGCCGTGGCTGTCCTGAAACGCGATTTTGAACGCCTGCTTTAACCTGTTGGTCGGCGTTTCGACAGGCTCAACGACCTTATGCCCCTGAGCCTGTCGAAGGGCCGTCCCCGAAACAATAAATGTCTTTATTTTCCGTTTTTACGGTATCAAACACACATTGTAATGAAATTTACCGCTAACCAAATCGCCGGAATCCTTGAAGGCAAGGTGGAAGGCAATCCCAACGCCGAGGTCTGGAACGTGGCCAAAATCGAGGAAGGCGCGCCTGGCATGATCAGTTTTCTGGCCAATCCGAAATACACTCACTATATTTACGAAACGCAGTCGAGCATCGTCATCGTGAACGAGGATTTCGAGGCCACGGCTCCCATCCAAACCACTTTGATTCGTGTGCCCGATGCTTACGCTTCGTTTGCCAAGCTATTGGCTTTCTACGACCAAATGACGCAGAACAAGCAAGGCGTTTCGTCTTTGGCTTTCGTTTCCAAATCGGCGCAATGCGGTGAAAACCTGTATCTTGGCGAGTTCGCTTTTGTGGGTGAAAACGCCAAAATCGGCAACAATGTGAAACTGTATCCGCAGGTGTATGTCGGCGACGGCTGCATTATCGGCGACAATACGGTGCTTTATCCGGGCGTGAAATTATATAGGAATACCGTTATCGGGAAGAATTGCATCCTCCACGCGGGCGCAGTGCTTGGCGCGGATGGTTTCGGCTTTGCGCCGCAGCCCGATGGCCATTACGAGAAGATCCCGCAGGTGGGCAATGTGGTCATCGAGGACAATGTGGAAATCGGGGCCAACACCACCATCGACCGCTCCACGATGGGTTCGACGCATGTCCGCAAAGGCGTGAAACTCGACAATCTGGTGCATTTGGCGCACAATGTGGAAGTAGGCGAAAATTCGGCTTTGGCGGCTCAAGTGGGTGTGAGCGGCTCCACGCATCTCGGAAAGAATTGCGTGGTGGGCGGCCAGTCGGGTTTCGTGGGGCATATCAACATTGCCGACGGCTCGAAATTCGGCGGACAAAGCGGTATTATGGGCAGCATCAGGCAAGAAAATCAGGAGTTTATGGGCACACCGATACAGCCTTTGCGCCAATATCTGGTTTCCAATGCGCGTTTTCGTCATATTGATGAAATGGCCCGAAAGTTGGAAAAACTCGAAAAGGAATTGGCCGAACTAAAGGCCGAAAAGCGGTGAAATAGGCACCAATAGGGAATTTTTTTTGCGGGTGACAGAATAATTCCTATCTTTGCGCGTTTTTTGTGGAGATTATCCACGAATATGATTTTTTATGGAGAAACAACGTACGCTCAAAAATAGAGTCAGTGTCAAAGGAGCAGGGCTTCATACCCGCCAGTGCGGCACCCTCACCTTTAATCCGGCTCCCGTAAATTCAGGAATCCGTTTTCGTAGAATTGACCTTGAAAACCAACCCATTATCGAAGCAGATGTCGACAATGTCATTGATACAGCTCGAGGTACTACCCTCGGCAAAGGTGGCGTGAAAATTTATACCGTCGAACATGTTTTGGCTTCGCTTCGCGGTATGGGTATTGATAATGTGTTGATAGACATTGATGTAGAGGAAACTCCAATCATGGACGGTAGTGCCAAGTTCTTCGTCGATGCCATCCATCAGGCGGGTATCGTTGAGCAGAACGCACCGCGCAATTATTTGGTCATCGAGGAACCGATTTCCTACAAGAATGAGGTTTTGGGCATTGAGTTGACCATCGAGCCTTGCGACCATTTCGAAATCGACGTGAAGGTGAAGTACAACACGAGGGTTTTGGATGAGCAACATGCCAAATTGACCGACCTGAAGGACTTCGAAAACGAGATTGCGCCTTGCCGTACCTTTGTTTTCTTGCATGAATTAGAGACACTTATCAGCCGCAACCTCATCAAAGGTGGCGACTTGACCAACGCCATAGTGTTCGTCAACCGCAACGTTTCCGCCGAGGAACTCGACCACATTGCGGCCTTCTTCAAGAAGCCGAAAGTGACTGTGAAAGAGTGCGGTATCTTGAACAATGTGGAACTCTATTTCGAGAATGAACCTGCACGTCATAAGTTGTTGGATGTCATTGGCGACTTGACTTTGGTCGGTCGTCCCATCAAGGGCAAGGTGACTGCAGTGAAGCCAGGCCATTTCTCCAACACTTCCTTCGCAAGGAAAATCAAGCACACCTTATTATATTAAGCATGAACCAGTCTTTAGCTTATATCCACCCCAATGCCCGCATCGCGGATGACGTGAAGATTGAGGCGTTCGCTTGGATTGGCGAAGATGTTGAAATCGGTGCTGGTACTTGGATTGGCCCCAATGCTGTCATTATGGACGGTGCCCGCATCGGGAAGAACTGCAAGATTTTCCCTGGAGCGGTGATTTCTGCCATTCCGCAAGACCTTAAATATCAAGGGGAAAAAACCTATTGCTATATTGGCGACGGCACAACGGTGCGCGAGTCGGCGACGGTCAACAAAGGTACGGTGGCTTCTGGCAAGACGGTTGTCGGCAAGGATTGTTTGTTGATGGCTTTTACCCATGTGGCGCATGACTGTTACCTTGGCGACCATGTCATTATGGCCAACGCTGCCACCCTTGCAGGTCACATCACTGTTGACGATTGGGTCATTTTCGGTGGCTTGGCGGCGGTGAGCCAGTTTTGCCGCATCGGGGCGCATGTGATGATTTGCGGCGGTGCCTTGGTAAACAAGGACATTCCTCCCTTTGTGAAGACAGGTCCGGGACATCCGGTATGCTATGTCGGCGTCAATTCCATTGGTTTGATGCGTCGTGGTTTTTCGCGTGATCGCATCAATGCCATTCAGGATGTGTATCGCGTGATTTACAGCGTAGGAATGAATGTCACCCAGTCGGTGCAATACATTCGTGAACACCTTCCCGAATCGGAAGACCGTGATTTCATTCTCAATTTCGTGGAGAGTTCCAAAATCGGCATTATGAAGAATGCCGTGCGGAGTGAGGATTAAGCCTTTCCAATCAATTCTCTATAAGTCTCAAAAATCTGATTTCCAATGATTTCGTTGGAGAAGGTGCTGATAGCATATTGCCGAATGGCCTCGCGGTCGTATTCGTGGCAATGGTCAAGCATTTGGTTCATGCTTCGCAATAATGCTTCTTCGTCGCCTTGAGGGATGAGGATGCCACGCTCGGGCGAAAGGATTTCAGCGATGCCACCAACGGAGGTGCTAAGCACGGGAACGCCGCTGGCAAAAGCCTCCACGATGACGCAGGGCAGGTTCTCGAAATTAGAGAACAGCACGAAGAAGTCGGCTTGTTGGTAGGCTTCAGCGACCTCGGCGGAGGTTTTCTTGCCGTGGAAAATGACGCAGTCCGAAAGGTTGTGTTCTTTTACAAATGCCTTGAACTCAGGGGCTTCGTAGTCGTGGATGACGTGCAGCTCGAAGTCGTCGCGTTGTTGTTTCAGTTTCTCGATGGTGCGGAGGATGCCGCTGAAATTCTTGGCCTCGTCGCGCAAAGTGGAAATGTGGAGGATCCGTTTTTTCCCCGTTTGATGCGGCTCGCCAAGTTTGAACATATCCGTATTCACCAAATTGTAAATCACGCGGAAACGGTTCTTCACGCCATGACCTTCCATGCACCGCTGCAAGTCAAGACTGACGGGCATGATAAGTTCAGCATTGTTGGCAATCTTGACAATCTTTTTCTTCAATCTGCCGACCAAAACCTCTTGGTTCTGAGGCTGATAAATCGTCCAATGCTCGGTGAGGACATATTTGTAGCCGAAGAGTTTTTTCCACAGCAAAGCGACCTGCCCAAGCGGGTAGGTGACGTGCAAATGAATCAAATCCGGATCGAAGAAACGCTTTTTGATGTAGTTGAGGCCATATTGGTACATCTGCAACATTTTCAGTTTGCGCAAGGCATTGGCTTTCGGCGGACGGATATAAATCTGCACATGGGTATGTCGCGCGCCCTCTATCTCCTTGACCTCGAATGACTTCGTTATGTTCTTTCCGTCGCAGACGGAGAGGATAACCGAATGACATTCTTCGGGTAGCGCGTCAATCATTCGGACGCAGAAGTTGCCCAAGGTGGGGTCATCGGGCGTGGGAAACCAACTTAGCAGGTGCAGGATGTTCATTTTTTCTTTTGTTTTGTTGTTGCCTGTCGGGGTGCTGCCGTAGGTCGCGACCTACGGTTACTGAAGTGTCGTCCCTTCGGGACGTGGTTTTGCGTCGCTTTGCGTCATTGCGAGGAGGAACGACGAAGCAATCCAGACATTTATTCTATTCTATGCGTTTTGATTTCGATTTCAAAGTATTTGTGTGGTTTTTCGTAAGGCACGAGTTTGTGGGTTGGGAAGTCATCGGGAAGATAAACGGCACACAAGGTGTTGGAAATGTGATAGATACGCTTGCGTTTTTCGGCGGGCGCACCGTCCAAGATGGCTGCCATCACGTCCCAGCGGATGGTTTCGGGGTCGAGGGCGTAGTCGTGCCAAACGATGATGCTGCGCTCGTTTTTCAGCAGTTTGAAAGCGGTTTCGGTGTCTTTTTTTACGCTTTCGTAATGGTGGTCGCCATCGATGAAAACCATATCGTATTTGCCGAAATGGGGCGCGAAATCAAAGGTTTGTGAATCGCCGTAAAGTTGCTCCACGTTGGACAAATCCTTGCTGAAGAAACTATGCAGGTCAGCATATAACTTATTGTCAGTTAGTTTGATAATGTCCTCTTTCGGTAGGTTGAAGGTGACGCAATGTTCGGCAACATCGGCCAAATTGGCCACACTCTCACCGCGCCAAGTGCCGATTTCAAAGTAGTCTTGCACCTCGTATTTTTTGGCCAAGGCTCGCAGCAAGGCAATGTCGATGGGCATAGTGGCTCCCGAAAGATAAGCGTAAGGCTTGGCAATTTCATGGAAATCGGGAAACAACTCGTTGATTTCCAGAAAGGGAAGTCCGTCTTTGAGGCCGTATTTTCTGATGACATCCTCTTTGTTGCTGCCTTCGTCTTGCAAAACGAGGTTGAGCAAATAAGGATGCCTGATGATGCGCCCGATGGCTTTGGTGAATTTTTGTATCTTATTCATTTTCTGTGTTTTGTTTCAAGAAATATTGCTTGAGTTCGCCGATATAGTTCCGTATCTCGCCCTTGGTCAGGAGGAAATCGCGACCTTTGAAACGCGACTCCTTGACGAAGAACACGAACAGGAAAATGGCGTTCACGGTGTATGAAATCGCCGAGGTGATGGCCGCGCCTGTAACGTTGTATTTTGGTATCAAGGTGAATCCGCATACGAAGGTGGCGACTAATCCGCAGATGGCGGCAAAAGTGTTCATCTGATAACGCCCGATGCCCGAATAATAGTGTCCGAGGATGAGGAAAATGCAGTAGAGCAGGATGCCCGGCGCGAGGATGCGGATGAGATGGGCCATCTCGCCGAAGTCTTTGCCGAAGACGAAAACGTAAAACTCAGCGGGCAGTAGGCATAACACCGCAACGGCCACAGCCGAAATGAGCAGGCAGATTTTGCTCAAATCCAAGGTGAGTTTTTGCGCGTAGGCGCGGTCGTCGGCATTGGCGATGCGGGCATATTGCACCAGGGCGATGCTGTTGCTGATGACCCAGATGGCCTCGGCCAACGAAACCGAGCGAGAAAAGACCCCCACCTGACCTCTTCCGATATAACTATCTAATAAATAATAACTTAACCTAAGATTGAAAAACTGCACAAAATGCCCCGTCTGGTTGAGGAAACCGTATTTGAAAAGGTCTTTTAGTGCCGATTTGTAATCTTTGTCCTTGTCGTTGGGCAGGTTGGCGTATTCCTTTCGCAACATCCACACACCCAACAGGAAAGTGCCCCCGTATGCGGCGTAAAGTCCGATGATGTAGCCGTAGATGTCGGTCTTTTTCAGCGCAATGTAATACACTGCTAATGTGATGGTTAGCAGGACGGGCTGGAGCAGTGTGTTGTAGTTGGCCTTCTGGATTTCCTCCTTGCCGACCAAGAAGCGGAAGTTGATATTGCTGAGCGATGAGATGAACGACAGAATAGCCACATGAACGACCAAATCAGGCTCCAACTTGGGATAGAAAAGCCTGATACTGAAGCCCATAATCACGGCAATCAAAGCGGACCAAACCGCCGACGCGACCAATATCTTCTTGAACGAATGGCGAGGGGCAAGGTAGATAATGCTGGCACCGCACACGATTTCGGAGAAGATGAGGATGAACGTGATGGAGGCCAGCACTAACGACTGTGTCCCTGATCCCGTATCGCCCAAGGTTTGCGAGATGATAATGGCGATGAGGAAGTTGAGCGCGGCGGCCAACATCTTCGTTCCGAAAGTATTTAGGATTTTTTTGAACATGATTCTATGCTTCCAATGCTTTTAGCACTTCTTTTCCTTTCTCGGTCAGGTAGTATTTTTGCTTGGGATGATTGGGCTTGTCAGGATAGAGCAGGTCAATAAAACCTTCCTTGAAAGCAGGTGCAAGAAACACTCTCCTGAAATACTGACGCGACGAGGTTGCAACCTTGGTTGCAACCTGCAACTCATCAATGCTTAAATACTTTTCTTTTAAACTGATAATCAATTTTTTAACTTGAACTGATAAGTTAGGTGCAAGTTGTGACAAGTTCGGTGCAAGCTCGTCATTTTCTTCGTCATTTTTCGGTTTTTCAGAGATTCTTAAAGATTCCAGCACTTCTTTTCCTCTTTCGGTCAGATAATATTTTTGCTTTGGATGTCTTTGATTATCAGGGAAAAGCATCGCTATAAGACCAATGTTGAAAGCGGGTCTTATATAAGCTTTGCTGAAATACTGTCTCGATATGGTTGCATGCTTGGTTGCAAGTTCGGTTGCATGCTTTAGTTCTTCAAATGAAAGATATTGTTTGTTTAAATTGATTATCAATGTTTTAACTTGTACTGACAAGTTGTGACAAGTTGGTGACGAGTTAGTGACAAGTTCGGTTGCAACCTCTCCGTTTTCGTCCATTTTCCGGTCTGTATAACTAATGGTTACCAGCCATGCACTTGGCTTTTCCTCAAACTCGAATTTCATGGTAGGGTAGGAGGCAATCTCAGAGCGAATTCTTGTATAACCAGTGCCGTATTTCTCAATGTCGCCAGTCAAGTAGAATGCTTCGGCAATCAATTTGTTCCTTGTATATGCTTGATAATCATCGGTCCTGAGGGCTTCTATGGTCTGCTTTCCATAGAGTTCACCTGGACTGAAAAAGGTGATTTTTTGGTCAAAAACCTTGATTTGCACGTCCATCGGGCTGGTGTAGTCGCGGTGGATGATGGTGTTCAACACGATTTCGCGCAAGGCGGGCAAAGGATACTCGAAAATTTCGGTTCTTTGCGTGGTTTTCCCCGTTATCTCGTATGCTACCTTGATTTGTGAAAGCAGGAATCGCATAGTTTCTTCGACGGTCTGAAACAAGTTGCCGTTCATCATTCGGTCGTCGATGATCATGGACGGTGTCTTGAACCTGCCCGCATGAACATTATAACCGATGTTGCCCTTGCCAAACAAAAGGTAGGCGGCATTTGTCGGGGTTTCTCCATTGATGAGTTTCAGTTTCCTGAGTTTGTCGGTCCAAGTCTTTCCGCTGAGGCTCAAGCGCCCGTTGGAACTCACTCTTTCAATGAAACGGTCAATCGATTCAGTGTCCAAGTCCTCCAATGTTTTTCCCAACGCCGGAAAAGAGTCCCACGACACTTGCAGCGAAAGCATACTCAAATTGGCGATTTCGGTGGCAGAAAGCAAATGGTTGGAGTTGCCGATGCGTTTGTAGAACCTGCCTTGCAAAGCAATCGGCTTGACAGGATATTCGGGGACGGAAAGCATCACAACAGCCTTTCCTTCAATCTCATACCGCTCCGCATCAACCAAAATGGCAGGTTCCGTTTTGCTTTTGATTTCATTGACCCATTGCTGCACGCTTTCCTCGTTGGTATCGATGCCCACGATTTTGCCCTTGTTTGAAACGCCAACCAGCACGCAGCCGCCCTCGGTATTGGCAAAAGCAGTGATGCTTTCCATAGCTTCCGCGTTGAAACTGCTTTTGAACTCCGTCTGTTGGCTCTCGCCTTCGGCAATGATTTGTCTGATGTTCTTTTTCATCCCCTTCTCAAATTCGCCTCAAAAATACAACAATAATCATTTACGGTTGCCCCTTTGAATGAAATTATTCCTTACTTTTGCGCCAATAAACCACCAAACGACAATAATTGACTAAAAAACAGAAGACAACGTAAATATTATAAACCAACGCATTAGCTATTATTCGCATTCGAATCAAAAGCCTTGCAAACTGATGATATAAAACTGCCTTAAAACACATATTACCATGATTCAATACCAATTTTTCCCACGGTCAAGAGGAATCAATACTGAAATGTCAAAAATTGTGAATTGCTTTGTTAATGCCAATGACAAAATAACATCAGACAATAATGATTTGACTAGCAATGAGGTTCTTGCTGTATTACGACCATATTTTGAAAGTATAGGGTTTACTGTTGAATGTGGCAAATCAAAGGAAGATAAAATTGATGTTCCAGTATTATTTGGAGTCAATAATAAAGTTGACAAATCCTTTTATGCTGATGCAATTAGCAAGGATGGAAAAATAGTTATTGAAGTTGAAGCGGGTCAGGCTACTGAAAACCATCGTTTTTTGAAAGACATTTTTGAGGCTTGTATGATGTTTGATGTCGAGTATCTTGTTTTGGCCGTTAGAAATAAGTATCGTTCGCATTATGATTTTGATAGGGTATATACATTCCTTGAAACTCTATATGTTTCTAATAGGTTGCATTTGCCCCTAACTGGGATTTTGCTTATTGGTTATTAGGATAAAAACCCTGACATAAAACTAACTGATTATTCTTGGCGAAGGGTGGCAAATCAGTTTCCGAATCCATAGTGCAAGCACTTATATTGAAAACTCTTTAAAATTTGATATTCAGTTGATTGGAAATCCACCGGTTTTGTTTACGCAGCATTTGTTTTAGGAAAGCAATTTCTTGGAGATGTGTTTTTGGCTGCAACAGTCAGTTAGAACTATAAAACAGCATTCAATTCTTCAAGCACCCAATAGGCACCACCATCACGCCGTCTTTGCGCTGGTAGGCATAGCTGCCCAAGCCTGTCAGCACCATGAGGAATGAAGGCTCTCTCATTCGGGTAGTGTCAATCTTTTTGGCCAATTCTTTCAAAGTGTTTGCTCCTTCTTCCTCCAACTTGCTTCCACCAAGCTTGATTTCCACCAAACCATAGCTGCCGTTGTGCAAATGAATCACGGCGTCACATTCTAGGCCGTTTTTGTCGCGGTAGTGGAACACGTCTCCGTCGAGAGCTTCCGCATATACGCGCAAGTCGCGCACCGCCATCGTTTCGAACATCAAGCCGAAAGTGTTCAGGTCGTTTTCCAAGTCTTTTGGCCCCATGCCAAGGGCCGCAGTCGCCACAGAAGGGTCAACGAAATATCGTGTTTCGGAGGTGCGGATGGCCGTTTTGGAGCGCAGGTTGGGGCTCCACGCGGGCATGTCTTCCACGACGAAGATTTTCTTCAATGCCGTGATGTATGAGGAGATGGTCTCTTCGCTCATCGAGCCTTCCTTGCTCGAAGCGAGGTCGGCATAAATGGTGCTGATGGGCACTTGCGCGCCTTGGTGTCGGGCGTATGAGCGAAGCAGGCGACGGGCAAAGGTGGCATCGCGCACGGTATTATCCACGCGAGAAATGTCGCTTTCGCACACGGCGTTCACATAGTTTTGGGCCTGTCGCAACGCTGCCGCGCGTTTCATGTTCAGCGAACTGGGCCATCCGCCACGGCAAACCATGAAGCTCAAGTCGCTCAAGGAATGGTCGGGCGCGATGGCGACGTCATGCTGCCCTGCAAACAGACGGAGCAAGCTGACTTTTCCATTCGATTCCCCTGATTCCCAGAGGCTCATGGGGCGCATGGTGAGCCAGGCAAATCGACCTGTCCCCGTGTGGTGAATCTTGCTTTTGTCGGCGGGCACAGCCGAGCCTGTAAAGATAAATTGCCCCGTTTTCCTACGCTGGTCCACCATAAACCGCGCCGCGTCCCACAACTGGGGTGCCAACTGCCATTCGTCTATCAACCGAGGTGTTTCGCCGTCCAACAGCGCTTCCGGGTTCTCTTCTGCGAGAAACAGGTTTTTCTCTATTTCACGAGGCCAGTCCATGTACAACACACTTTTGGCGGCTTGTGCAGCTGTTGTGGTCTTTCCGCACCACTTGGGACCTTGTATAAGTACCGCGCCAGCGGCTTCCAATTGTTCCAAAAGTAGTTTGTCTGCAATCCTTGATTTATACATTGAATTTTCGTCCATAATTTGACCATTTCTTATCCGCTGCAAAAATACTACTTTTTTATTGATTTACAAAGTTTTTTGTATTTTTCATTCCGTCAGTTGGCCGATTTTCATTCCGTCAGTTGGCTGGTTTTTATTCCGTCAGTTGGCCGATTTTCATTCCGTCAGTTGGCCGGTTTTCATTCCGTCAGTTGGCTGGTTTTTCACCTCCAAATCTGCCCGCTGCAACTATCGCTCTCAGCCCCAGTAACCGAGGCCAAGACATTGGTTTTCCCCTCCAAACTGAGCAATCCAAGTAAAGCGAAAACCAAGGCTTCTTTATAGTCAATGATCATTTTTTCGGGGATGACGACCTCATGCGAAGTGCGGGCTTGCAGGCGTTCCATCAGGAACTTGTTTCGGGCACCACCTCCCGTGACGAGAATCTTTCCCTTTGGCAAATGGCTGATTCCCAACGCGATTTGCAGGGCGATATGCTCCGTGAAGGTGGCCAATAGGTCTTCGATGGGCAAATCCTTCAGCAGGCTTTTTTGGTTTTCTTCAAAGAACTCCCTGCCCAAGGATTTGGGAGGCATTTGCCCGTAAAACGGATGCCTGTTCAGGCGTTTCAGCAAGTCCATATTGACTTCGCCGCTGCGAGCCAATTCGCCGTCGCGGTCGTAGTCGAGGCCTTTCAGTTGGGCGAGAAAGTTGAGGGCTTGGTTGGCGATGCAGAGGTCACAGGCGATACGCTTGCCGTCCTCGTCGTAGGAAACATTGGCAATGCCGCCGATGTTGAGGCAAATCTCATAGTCGCTGAAAAGGAGCTTGTCGCCGATGGGCACAAGTGGCGCACCTTGTCCGCCTTTGCTCACATCCTCGCTGCGGAAGTCGTTGATGACGGTGAAACCACACACCTTCGCCAACTCCTGACCGTTGCCGATTTGTAGGGTGTAATGCTCTTCAGGGCGGTGGAAAATGGTGTGTCCGTGCGATGCCACAAAGTCAGGCTGGGCATTGTGTTTTTTGGCAAAAGCCAAGACCTGTTCGCCTAAGTATTTGCCGTAATCCTTATCCAATTGCACCAAGTCTTCGGGCTGTTTGTGGAAGGCCTCGGCGAGTTGCGCTCTCCAATGGTCGGGATAGGGAAGGGTTTCGGCTTCAAGGATTTGGAAATGGTATTTGTCGTTGTCCTCGTGAAAACGCACGAGGGCGATGTCCAAGCCGTCAAGCGAGCTACCCGACATTAAGCCTATGGCTATTGTTGTTTTCATAACAAAGGTAAAACTTTCTCCAGTTGTATGCCTCTCGAGCCTTTTACCAAAATATGCTTGCCTTCAATCGGATGGCTTTCAAGATGTTGGCATAATTCTTCAACCTTGCCGAAAGTTTTCCAATTCGGATTGTCATTGTATGTGCAGAAATTCTGCCCGACCAAGAAGGCTTCTTTAAATCCTAATTCTTTTATCAGCGCAAGAATATTGCGATGCTCTTCCTCTGAGGCCGATCCCAATTCGCGCATGTCGCCTAATATTAATAGGTAGTTCTCGCAAGAAATGCTGGCGAAGTTGATTAGTGCGGCGCGCATCGAGGTCGGGTTGGCATTGTAGGCATCCATGAGGATGTTATTCTTTTGGGTTTCTATCACTTGCGAACGGCTGTTGGTGGGTGTATAGTTTTCCAAAGCCTCCACAATCTTATCGTCCTCGACTTTGAAATACTGCCCTACGCCAATGGCTGCGGCCACGTTCTCAAAATTGTAACTACCTACCAAATGAGTTTGAATGAGGCGTTTTTTCCAAAAGACACCCAAATACGGGTCGCATTTTGCAGGTGCGACGGGTGTGTCAGCAGCGCAATGCCTTCCGTAGGAAATGCGCTCTATCCCTTCCGACTGTTCCCAAAGCAGCGGATTGCCTTGATTGACGAAAACAGCCTTGCCATGCGCTTTGATGTGTCTGTAAAGCTCCGTCTTGGTCTTGATAACTCCCTCAAAACTGCCAAAACCCTCCAAATGGGCTTTCCCGATGTTGGTAATCAATCCATAGTCTGGGTCGGCGATGCGGCAGAGGAAGTCGATTTCGCCTGGGTGGTTAGCGCCCATTTCCACAACGGCAATTTCGGTTTCAGGCTTGATGCTCAACAAAGTGAGCGGCACGCCGATGTGGTTGTTAAGGTTGCCCATCGTGTGGATGATGTTGTATTTCTTGGCCAACACTGCCGAGATAAGTTCCTTTGTGGTCGTTTTGCCGTTGGTGCCGGTGATGCTGAGTACGGTGGCCTTCATTTGTTGGCGATGGTAAGCCGCCAAATCCTGTAGGGTTTTCAGCGTGTCGTCCACGACCAAAATGCGCTCGTGTTTTGGTAAGTCTTTGCGGTCGGCGACAACGAGGCTTGCCATGCCTTGCTCCGCCACTTGCAAGGCGAAGTCGTTGGCATCGAAGTTCTCACCTTTCAGGGCAAAAAAGACGGCATCTTGCTCAATCTTGCGGCTGTCGGTCGAAACCTTGTAGGTTTTTTGGTAATGCTGGTATATCGTTTCAATAGGGTTCATGGCTTTAATTTGAATGGAAAAAAAGCCGCCTGAACGGGTCAAACGGCTTCAAAACTATCATGAAAAAGAATCTATTTCAATTACTTGGCGAAAGAACTGCCCACCTTGTTCATCGCGCAGCGGAAGCCGATGGTGGAGGCGGATTGGTTCTGGTTGAGGTAGCGGCGCGTGCCGGGACTCAGGTAGTAAGGGCCATCAGCCCAAGAGCCACCTTTGTACACTCTCGATTCGTCGCTGATGAGGGTGGTACCGGGAGTGTCATTCGTGGCGGCTTCGTACATTTCCTTGGTGAATACGCTTTGGTCATCTTGCGAGTCGCTCCAACGGTTGCGGATGGCCGACATGTAGTCACCGTCGTCATAGTTGGCGTTGAAGCTCGTGCGGTAGTTCTGGCGCTTGGCTGCTTCTTCCTGTGGGATAGGCTCTCTGCGGATGCGACCGAGGGAGTCTTTCTGGAGCAGGAAGCCTTCATCGTCGACGGCCTTGCGGGTGAACACGTTACCACGGAAGGGGCTGTAGTCGGCCACATCTTCAAAGGTCAAAGGACGATAGACGTCTTGGCACCATTCGGAAACATTGCCAGCCATGTTATACAGGCCGTAGTCGTTGGGCCAATAGGAACCTACAGGAGCAGGCAGGGCGGCACCGTCGTTCAGGTTGCCTGCAACACCCATGTAGTCGCCCGGGCCTCTCTTGAAGTTGGCCATGAAGCTGCCCATATACCTCTTGTTGTCGGTGCGGAGACCGTCGCCGCTCCAAGGATAAACCTTGCGTTCGCTGACGATTTCGTTGCTGGTGTTGCCCACCAAACCAACGGCTGCATATTCCCATTCGGCTTCCGTAGGCAGACGGTAGGAGGGCAGCAAAATGCCGTCGTCCATTCTGACGTTGCGCACGCCGTCGCCACCTTTCGAAAGGTCTTTCTTGCCGTTCTTAACCTTGCCGGTGTATTGTCCCGCAAGGTAAGCGTCGGTGTTGAAGTTTTCTTCATCCTGCTGGGTCGGGTCCCAATCGAGGATGCCAGCCTGAACGAGCATCAACTCGTTGACACGGTCTGTACGCCATGCGCAATAGTCGCTGGCCTGAACCCATGTCACGCCCACCACGGGGTAGTCGTTGTAGGAGGGATGGCGGAAGTAGATTTCTACCATAGGCTCGTTGTATGACAAGCGGTCGCGCCACACCAAGGTATCGGGGGCGGCGTTGCGCACGACTTGCGGATAATTCTGGCCATAAACGCGGTTCAACCAGTAGATGTACTCACGGTAGTCCACATTGCTGACCTCGGTGCGGTCCATGAGGAAAGTGGGCACCGTTACCTTGCGCGGTGAGTTGTCCCACGAGTAGGTCAGGTTGTCTGTTGTGGCACCCATCACGAAGGTTCCGCCTTCAATGGCAATCAAGCCGGGGCCAATCTCTTGGTCGTTGATTTCGGTGACTTCAAAACCTCCGTTGTTGGCGTCGTTGTAGGCCCAACCTGTTGTGCGTGATGACTTCTTGGAGCAGGAAACGGTGAGCAATCCTGCCAAAACGATGATGGCTAATGTTCTGAATCCTTGTTTTCTATACATTGTCGTTAAATTTGTATCTATAACTCGGTTGTTTCGCTTTTATTGTATCAGTATGTGACTTTTTTCAAAAAAATCAGGCAAATTTACGGTCTTTTTTTGAATTATCCGTCATTTTGTTTCTTTTTTCAGAAAAAAAACTTTTTTGTGGCGAAAAAATAGCGCGTTGCAATAAAAAAGTTGTATTTTCGTTTTCTTTAAATAGACTCGGTCTGTAAAGGCTTGAATTTTTATAAGAATCTGATTGTTAAGCAATAAAGTTGATATTATGCACAATAGGAAGTTTTCGGTTTCGGCAATTTTGGTGCTTGCCTTGTTGGTTTTTTCCCCTTTTTTCCTCTCGGGACAAGTGGTCAACCTCAATCCGATTGAGTTGAAATGGAAAGGCTTAGTCAAAGAAATCGTGGCTACTGACACCTTATTATATATTAATCTCGAGGATGGGACGTATGAGGGTCGAATGCCCACGTTTTGCCAATCGTACCCTATTTATGACCATCAAGTGAAAGCAAGGGTTGAATTGCAAGATGTGAAGGCGGTTGCTCTTTCTGAGGAAGAGACCCAAATTGCCAAGTCTTATGCTTGCCAGAATGATTTTGAGGTCAGTGCCGTTCCGCTTTGCTCACGCGACGAGGCTTTGCTTTCGGTGCGCGTCGTGCCTTTCCGTCAAAGGGGGGGTAAATACGAAAAACTGCTTTCCGCCACGCTTTTGGCGACTTTGGAACCTGATTTTGAGGCAAAAAGGTCAAATCCGACTTACGCCCAACGCTCAGCGATGGCTTCGGGCGATTGGTACAAAATCGGGTTGCCTGAGACGGGTATCTACAAGCTGACCTATTCCGATTTGTCGGATTTGGGCATCGACGTTGCCCATGTCGACCCGCGCCAAATCCGCATTTATCACAATGGCGGCGGCGTGTTGCCTGAACTGAATGTCGAGCCGCGCTTTGACGATTTGGTGGAAGTACCTGTCTTCGTTTCAGGTGAGGCTGACGGCAAGTTCGACAATGCCGACTACATCCTTTTCTATGGCCGTGGTCCTGTGTGCTGGAAACATGATACGGAGAAGCCCGCTTTCATCCACCAACAGAATCCATACGATGATTATGCCTATGCTTTTGTGGTCACCGGTTTGGAGGCTGGCAAGCGCATCAGCGAATTGGAAACCCTTGCTGCCGCAACGGATATGACGATAAATGAATTTCTTGACTATCAGGTGCATGAACGGGATGAATTCAATTTGAACGGAACAGGCCGCACTTACTATGGCGACAAGATGGACAGCACGGAAATCAAGAGTTTCGATTTCAGTTTTCCCGATGTGCTCACAACGAAGATGTGCTGGGTGAAAACAGCTCTTGCAGGTCGCAATTTCAAGCCGGCCAATTTCGAGGTCTCGGTTGATGAGGTGAAAAAGGCCACATATAATATTGAAACAACGACTTCTTCCTCCCAAAGTCCCTACGGATATAATGTGGGTGGATGGGTGAGTGCCGTGCCCGTTGCCGAAACGGTGCGCGTCACGCTCAAGCACAATTCGATGGGGAACAACTCCACTTCTGAAGGCTATGTCGACTATGTGTTGGTCAATGCGTGGCGCAGCCTGAAAATGACGGGCGAACAAATGGCGTTCCGTAACCCCGACGCATCAGATAATAATAAGGTGTACGAATACCAATTGGCTGGCGCAACGCAGCAGGTGCAAGTGTGGGATGTGACTGACCCGACAACGCCAGCCAAAGTGAAGGGCAGGTTGAACGGATCGGTGCTGAGTTTCAAGATGAATGGCAATGCCGATAATGCTTTCATTGCCTTCAACGGCAATTCCTATTGCACGGCCAAAGGCTTTGGAAAGATTGAAAACCAGAACCTTCACGGCATCAGGGATGTGGATTTCGTTATTCTGACCTACGGCGATTTCATCTCACAGGCCGAAAGACTGAAAGCCCTCCACGGTAGCATCGACCCAGACCTGAACATTTTCGTTACCACGCCTGAAATGGTTTACAACGAGTTTTCGTGCGGCGCGAAGGATGTTACGGCCATCCGCGACTTCTGCCGGATGCTCTATCTCGACAGCAATCCGGGCCGTAAAATCAAGTATCTGCTGCTGTTGGGCGATTGCTCTTACGACTACAAGAACCGCGATGCCGTGGTGGATTTCGTGCCTGCTTTCGAGTCGGTGAAATCGCTGAAAATGGATGAGACTTTCGTCACGGATGATTATTTCGGCTTCATGGACGAGTCGGAGGGCGGACTCAACAATTCGTTGGCCGACATTGGTATAGGCCGTTTCCCTGTGCAGACCTTGGAGCAGGCTACCCAAATGGTGGACAAGATTGAGCGTTATGTTGTGAAAGACGAAACCACCATGCGACCTTGGCGCAACACCATCACCTTCGTCACCGACGACGAAGGAGGCTTTGTGTCTGATGCCGAGAGGTTGGCGGCCATGTTGAAAGGTGTGGGCGGCGAAGGCGTTGTGGTCGACAAGATTTATTTGGATGCTTATCGCCAAATCAGCGCACCTGGGGGTGAGATTTGCCCCGAGGTGAATGAGGCCATCAATAGCAGGATGGAAAAAGGTACGCTTGTGCTCAATTATACGGGTCACGGCGGCGAGGTGCAGCTTTCGGCTGAGAAAATCCTGCAAAGGCGCGACGTCGACTCATGGCGCAATGCCCCGATGTATCCGCTGATGATTACCGGCACCTGCGAGTTCAGCCGCTACGACGACCACAGGCGCACTTCCTTGGGCGAATATGCCTTCCTCAACCAATACGGCGGCATGATTGCCATGTTCACCACCTCGCGGGTGACTTATGGTCCCCAAAACTTGGCTTTCAACACGGGCGTTTACAACAACCTGTTCCGCATCGTCGGGGAGGAGCATTACCGCTTGGGCGACGTGTACCGCATGGCGAAGACCACAGGCAATGTCTACGAAAAGCGTTATGTGTTTTTCGGCGACCCGGCCCTGCGCTTGGCCTATCCGAAATGGAAGGTGGAAACGCTGAGCATCAACGGGCAATATCCGGGCTACGACTTGGATTCCATCCAAATCAATGACACCACTTGGGAGACTTTCTCTATATATCATGATACCATCAGCGCATTGCAGCCGGTGGAGATTGAGGGCGTTGTGAAAGACCTGAGCGGCAATGTTGCAACTGGTTTCAACGGCGTGGTAAGCGTCATCGTTTACGACAAAGAAGCCGACCTTGCCACTTTGGGAACGGCTGCGGATGTGTATCGATTCAAGTTGCGCAATAGCGTGATATTCAACGGAAAAGCCAAGGCTGAAAATGGTAGGTTCAAGATCGGTTTCATCGTGCCTCGCGACATTTCCTATCGCTTTGGGCAAGGACTAATCAATTATTATGCAACCGATTATGTTGAGGAAGCCAATGGCAACTGCGACAGTTTCATTATCGGAGGATTCTATGACGATGCTTTCGAGGATCATGAACCGCCAGAGATAAGCCTGTTCATCGACGACACGCTCTTTGTGAGCGGTGGCCTGACGGGGCAGCATCCCACACTTTTGGCCTTCGTTGAAGACGAAAGCGGCATCAACACGACCGGAGCGGGCATCGGTCACGACATCACGGCCACGTTGTCGGGAAATTCGCGCAATTCCTATTGCCTCAACGATTATTTCGTCGCCGAAATAGGACATCCGGGCAAGGGCGTCATTAACTACAAATTGCAGAACCTTGCCGATGGCGAATATACTTTGACCCTCAAGGTGTGGGACATCTACAACAACTCCAGCACCGCCTCCATCGACTTCGTTGTGGTGAACAACAGCGGCATGACGATTGAGAACGCCTTCAACGCGCCGAATCCCGTGACGGACGAAACGCACTTTGTGTTCGACCATAACCAAGTGGGCAACAACGTGAAAGTGGATATTCACATTTTCGACATCATGGGACGCTGGGTGACCACCCTTTCGGAGCAAGTGCAAGGCACATCAACGCGCATTGCACCCATCCGCTGGAACGGTCGCGGTGCCAATGGGCAAGCCTTGCGAAATGGCGTCTATGTTTATCGCATTGTAGCCACCAACGACCAAGGAGAAACCGCTTCGTTGGTGTCGAAATTAGTTTTATGTAAATGATTTTCAGTATGAAACGCAGATTCTATACAATTGTTTCCGCCCTGCTGCTCTCCCTTGGTTGGGGCTTTGCGCAGGAAAACACCTATCAATCCGTGTTGGCCGACCACACTTGGTATAGGCTATCGGTAACTCAAGAAGGTGTCCACAAGTTGGATTATTCCACTTTGCAATCCATTGGTATCGACATGGCCGCGCTGAATCCCAACCAAATACGCCTTTTCGGGAATACTTCGGGACCTTTGCCTGAGAAAAACTCTGAAGCTCGTCCCGACGACCTGACCGAGATGGCCATTTATGTGGAAGGCGCGGAAGATGGCGTTTTCGATGCAGGAGATGTGGTGCTTTTCTATGGGCAGGAGCCTACCCGTTGGGTTATGGTTGATGCCAATGGCTACACTTACAATAGGGAGCAGAACGCCTATTCCGACACCACCTATTATTATCTATGCGTCGACAGTGGCACTGATGGACTGAGAATAGGGGAGAAGGCTTCGCTGCCCGTCGAGGGGGCTACGGCCGTCATTAGCGATTTCCCCGACTTCTTTTGGCACGATGTGGATTTGTATTCGCCCTACTCGGCAGGACGGAATTGGCTTGGCGAGCGGCTCATGAATGGAGATTCCCTGCTTTCGGTACCGTTTTCCTTCCCCAATTTGGTGACGAGCAAAACCGTTAGGGTTAAGGGCCAAGTGCTGGGTCATTTCAGGAGTGGTTTCCTGAAATATAGTGCAAGGATGAACGATAACCTCTTGGTAAACAACATCTCTTTGAAGCTGCCAGGGAAGAATGACTATGGAAGATGGGCCACTTTCGACAAGCAAGGCATACTTGGCACTGACGAATCGAGCATCGATTTCAGCATGGTTACTAATGTGGAGTCGGTTTTCCATCTCGATTATGTTGAGGTGTATGCTTGGCGCCATTTGAAACGGGTTGGCCACAATTTCTTGTTCAGGCTGATGCCTTCGCAGTTTGGCGACGGTGTGAGTGCCGTTTGGGTGCAAAACACTGATGTCACCCATTGGTTGTGGGATGTCACGGCACCGATGAGACCTGTGAGGCAAGACGGCATACTGAGCGGAGGCAATTTGGTGTTTGCCACCGACGAGGCAGTTGAAAAACGCTATGTGCTGTTCCAACCTTCGGCGGCTTATGCCGTGGAGTGCTGGAAGCCGATTCCCAACCAAAACCTGCACGCCGTCGACAATGCCGACATGCTGATTATTACCTCGCCCTTGTTCATGGAACAAGCCCAAACCTTGGCCAACTACCATGCCGAAAAAGACGGAATGAGGAGCGTGGTGGTGAATGTGGAGGAAATCTACAATGAGTTTTCCACCGGCACGCCCGACCCGACAGGCATCCGCGATTTCGTAAGGAAGGTGTATCTCCGCAGCAATGGAAGCCTCAAATATCTCACGCTTTTTGGTCGTGCTTCCTTCGACTTCAGGAACCTCATGGGCTACGGAAAGAATTTCGTCCCGACTTATCAGGAAAAGAGTGTCGAAGCCCTTTCGGAAAGGGATTTCTGCGCCGACGACTACTATGGCTTGATGGATGACGACGAGGGCAGCGGATGCGTTGGTCAAGTTGATTTGGGCATAGGACGCTTGCCCGTCTCCACGGTGGCAGAGGCCGAGACCGTCTTGAGGAAGATTTTCCTTTATGATGACCTTGCACAAACACACGGCGACTGGAAAGCCGACTACCTGTTGCTTGCCGATGACGAAGATTCCGCTTTCTTGAACAATAGCGAAAGCTATGAGGACGTAACCGATACCGCCTGCGACGCGCTGACGGCAAGGAAAGTGTATTGTGGAGCCTATCAAATTGTCACCAACAACTTGGGCAATTTCGTTCCGGGAGCCAGCGATGATTTGATGCGCACGCTCGACAAGGGAGTATTGGCCATGTATTATACGGGCCACGGCGGCGTAAAGGGCTTGACCCACGAGAATCTGTTCACCAATTCCGACATTTCCCTGTTGAGGAACGGGGAAAAGTTGCCTTTCGTCTTCACGGCCACTTGCGAGTTCTCAAAATTCGACAATCCCATTGTGGTTTCGGCGGGCGAGAACATGTTCCTCAATCCCGATGGCGGCTCTGTGGCCATGTTCACCACCAGTCGCCCTACTTATGGCCCCCAAAATTTCAAGCAGGGCAAAGCATTGTTGGATGTGCTTTATCGACGCGACAGGGAAGGCAAACCCCTTCGCTTTGGCGACATCGTAAGGATGGCGAAATCCAATTCGGTGAATTATGACAATACCTCGATGCTGAGCCTAAACATCCGTTTCCTCTTTTTCGGCGACCCGGCCATCCGTTTTGCCATGCCGCAAGAGAAAGTTGTGGTGCGAACCATCAATGGGAAGAACGTAGGAAACGATGAGATAGAACTTCATGCCTTGAGCATGGTCACCGTGGAAGGTGAGGTCGTTGACATCAATGGCTGCCCCGATGCGCAGTTCAACGGCGAGTTGTGGGTTAGGTTTTTCGACAAGAAGACCAAAGTCAGGGCTCTTTATGGCACCAATAATTACTACACGGCTTATTTCCACAAGGATGTGCTCTATCGTGGTCGGGTTACCGTGACCGATGGACGTTTCACAATCTCGTTCCAAGTGCCGGAGGACATCAAGATGGGCACCAACACGGCGCGTTTCAGCTTGTATGCCTACGATTCCATTCGCGGTATTGATGCGATGGGCAAGTTCGACGACCTTACTTTGGGCGGTGTCGATCCTTCGGCAGTGGCCGACAACGAGGGGCCAACCATCAACTTCTATTGGAACACGCCCGACTTTGAGAACGGCCAGTATGTCGACCGTCAAGGTATGCTCCATGCCGACCTTTATGATGCTCAGGGCATCTATCATTACGACTACAGTCTTGGGCGCGACATTGTGCTCAGCAGCAGCCATTCCGAGTATAACAGCCTCATCTTGAATGACAGCTATGTGCCGAACTCTGATGACTACAGGCGCGGACGGTTGTCTATTCCCGTTTCCAATCTCAAGCCCGGCAGATATGAATTTAGCCTCAAAGTGTGGGACACGCAGAACAATGCCTCCGAAGCCTCGCTATGGTTTGTGGTCGATGAAGACCTTTTACTCTCGCAGGTGCGCAACTATCCCAATCCTTTCTCAGAGGAAACCTATATCACCATGACACACATCGGCGATGACGGCAACTTCGACGTGAACATTGAGATTTTTGACATCATGGGCCGCAAGGTGGCCAATTTGCAGCAAAGGGTTAGCTCGACCAACGGTGTCATCGAACCTATCCGCTGGAACGGTTGCAATGCAACAGGTTCTCGCTTGAAATCAGGGGTTTATCTCTATCGCCTCACCTTGACCGACGAGGAAGGCCAATCGCGCACGGTCAGCCAACGGATGGTAATTGGGAACTGAGGCAAAAAATTTTTATGCCTAATACAATATGAAATGGGAATTAGCGTTATTTTTGCAATTTCAAATACAAAAACGAATATGAAAGCAAAGAAAGTTCTTATTGCCGCCTTGATGATGGTTGCGGCAGCCGCTTACGGACAAAGCTACACTCCGAATGTGATTACGACAGGTGTTCCGTTCGTCTCCATCAATCCCGACTCGCGAGGAGGAGCTATGGGAGATTGCGGCGTGGCTACCTCGCCCGATGTGTATTCCATGCACTATAATGCCGCCAAGTATGTGTTCCTCCCCGATAAGCTGTCCATCGGCTTGGGTTACAGCCCTTGGCTGAGGGCTTTGGTTCCCGACATGGGTTTGGCTTATCTTGCTGGAGCCTATACCATCAACGACCGCTCGGCAGTTGCCGCTTCGTTGCGCTATTTCAGCCCGGGCGTAATTGAGTATAGAGGTCAGGACAACAACTATCTTGGCACTTACAGACCTAATGAATGGGCCATCGATGCCGCCTATTCGCGTATGCTTGGCGATTACTTGTCGGGTGCCGTGACGGGTCGTTTCATCTATTCCAACCTGATTCAGAACCAGTCTGACTATGCCCGCGCGGGTATCTCTGTTGCCGCCGACATCAGTGTCTATTACCTGCGTGCGGTGGAATGGTTCAGCAGCATGGATGCCGATTTTTCGTGGGGCGTTTCCATCAACAACATCGGTAGCAAGATCAACTATAACACCAGTTCCAGCCGCCGCGATTTTATCCCGACCACATTGCGTGCCGGTGCTGGCCTGAAACTCGAATTGGACGAATACAATTCTTTGGGTTTCACTTTTGATGTGTCGAAACTTTTGGTGCCCACTCCGCCCATCAAGGATCCGGCTACGGGTACTATTCTTTATGGCATGGATAATGATGTGGCTGTTGTTCAGGGCATTATCCAATCTTTCTATGATGCTCCGGGCTATTCTTGGGACCAAAGCGCGTATGAGTATGCTCATATCGGCAAGTTCTATGAGGAGCTTTGCGAAATCAACATTGGTGCAGGCATCGAGTATTGGTACAACAATATCTTCGCTGTGCGTGCAGGTTATTTCAACGAGACCGCATTGAAGGGCAACCGTAAGTATGTCACCCTTGGTGCCGCTCTGAAATACAATGTGTTTGGCCTCGATGTTTCCTACCTGATTCCGGTCAATACCGTGGCAGGCAGCAACCCCTTGGAGAACACCTTGCGTTTCAATCTCACCTACAGCATGGGAGGGAAGAAAAGTTGATGACCTTTTGTCCTAATACAAAAAAGAGGCTCTTGGGCCTCTTTTTTTGTGCATGAATTGTAGAGCCAGTGTGCATACTGGCTCTATTGCTTTCAGAATATCAATGCTAACAGCACATACAGCCAGTGGGCCGAAATGCCCGCCATGAGTCCGCCGATGGTGTGTGCGCCGATGGCTTTGCCGATGAGCTTGCGGTAGCCGAGGCTGTCAAGCATGGCGGCATGGGTGCTGAGGAAACCGCTCCAGCACATTCCGATAGCCGTGAACACAGCGATAGCGTTGTTGTCGATGATGCCTTCAGTGATGAAACGCGGTACCAAACCGATGGCGGCACCCACCGCGCCGAGGGCAGTCATGGGGAACGAAATCAAGGCACCATCTTGGAAACCGAAGAGCCATTCAAAGATGAAGTTGATTTTGTTGGCCGCCCAACTGATGACTGGAACGCCTTCGTAGGCCACGCCCATATATTCACCATTCGCGCCCGAAGCGCCGAAGGTGAGCATCATCACGATGGTGGAGATGCAAAGCACACCCGGAATGATGGCGAAACCGATGCTCACGCCGTCTTTGCCGCCGTCCAAGAGCGAATTGAGGAAACGCATGAACACGCCGCCTTCCGTCTTGAACGAAATTTGTTGCTCGTCGCCGCCAAATTCCTCATCAACAGGGGTGTCCAATTCGGGATAGGCCTTCAATGTGGAGCGTTGCATCAAACGGGTGGAAACTATGCTTCCGATGACTGCACCAGCAACGCCAATCAAAGCTCCTTTGCCGAAACCCAAGCCCGTCATAAAGGCAACCACTACCAAACCCATGCCGAAAGCCGTGCCGAAATTGGTCAGCGAAACGAGTTGGTATTTCTTGAAATAGCGGTTGAAGTTCTTGTCGTGGGCGAGGGTGATGATGGCGGGGTTGTCGCTGAGGAAAGTCATAATGGCACCCAAGGCAGCCACGCCCGGAAGATTGTAGAGCGGCCTCATCAGCGGGCGCAAGAGGTTTTCCAACAGACGCACCACGCCAAACTCGGTCAAAAGTTTGCTGATGGCACCCATGAGTACGCAGATGGCCATGATGTAGAACACGGTTTCGAGCAGCAGGTGGTAGGCCGTTTGCATGAAGGTGTTCAGCATCTTGGGCAGGGTCATCTTGTAGGCCAGAAGCCCGAAGAAGGCGAAGAAGATGATGAGGAACACGATGGCCTCAAAACTGCGCTTTGTAGTGAATTTCAAGGGCTTCTTGAGTTTTTCCTCAATGCTTTTGAAGACTTTTTCCACCCTGTCGTGATAGAACGTGGTGGTTCGTTTGATGGTGTTGTATTTCGTTTTTGCCATGACGAATTATTTTTTGATGAATGCGTGAAGCAGGTCGACCTTCCAAGTGAGGCCGAGGTTGGCTTGGAACTTGCTGGCACCGTCTACATTGGTGTGCGATCCACAGAGGTGGAGGCGCAAGCTGCGGTCGCTTAAAGGATAGAACTCGAAGCCGAGGCTCTCGAAGTTCACTTTCTTGCCTGGCGTGATGTAATGGTCGTATTGGTCGTAGGTTTCCGTGTTGGGCAGTTGGGCTTTGTTGTAGTCATAGCCCGCCTTGGCAAACACAATCCATTTCGACCCGATGTCAACCCCGATGCCGAAAATGGCGGTGATGTCCTGCCCGAAGAAATGCTCCTGATGGAAGGAGGCACGGTTAGTGATGTCGAGATACATCTCCACACCCTTGAATTGCAATTTGTTGCCCAAAGCGATGTAGTTGATGTATTTGCCGGGCTGATACTCAATCAGGTTGACCGAATAAGTGGTTTTGAAATGATTGAAGTTGCCGTACCACATCAGGTTGAAGGCATACATGCTCTGCATGGCTTGGTTGATGAAGGGCGAGTTGCACACTTGGAAGAGCACATGGTTCTTGCCCGTGTTGTCCTTGAAGTTGAGCGATGCGCCCACCTCGTAGCAGCACACGGTGTTCCAAAACTCTGTGCCATAGTAAATGTCGATGGGGTTGGTGTCGTATTCCCATCCGCCGATGGCCACCACCTGTTTACCCGCCGAAAGGAAAAGGTTGTCGGTAAAGTTCCAGTTGAGGTAAGCCCAGTCGGTGCCTTGGAAGAAGGTCTTGGCAAAGCCGATGTTGGGCGCGTTGATGCGTTGGCGCAGGTGGTAGCTGAACTTGCTGCCGATGGTGCCGTCCAAGGCCACTACCAGATACTTGCCTGCAAAACCGTGGTCGGTGCTGGGCGCGATGGTGTCGTGACCGAATTTGTAGTCAACGGTGAAGTCGGCCCGGGTGTTAAGTTGCAGGTTGTCGAGGGTGATGAAAGGCTTCTTGTCTTGCGGAAAGGCCTGCAAGAAGCAGAAAAGGCCCAAAATGGTGATAAGTAACGCTTTTTTCATACGCTTTTTAATTTGGCGACAAAATTACGAATTAAAAGTGTCGGAAATCGCGTTTGGGGCAACAAAAAAACGGGGCGGAAGGCTCCGTCCCGTTTTTGGGGTTGTTTTGGCAAGGCTTTAGCCGATTTCGATGGTCTGCACGGCCTGCTTCTTCTCTTCGACGGTCACCTTCGGGATGATGATGTCCAAGATGCCGTTTTCGACCTTCGCGCTGATTTGCTCCCTGTGGATGTCCTCGGGCAGCATCACGGTTTGGCGGAAATGTTCCACCGAGAACTCGTGGCGCAGGTAGCGCATCTCTTCGTTCTTCTTCTCGTTCTTGGTTTCCTTGGTCATTTCAACCACGAGGTTGCCTTCAGTGTCGATGCTCAGTTTCACGTCGTCCTTGGTGAGGCCGGGGATGCAGAGTTCGAGTTTGTAGTTGTCCTTCGTCTCCATGATGTTCATGCGAGGGGTTGAATAAGTCGTGTCGTTCCAGTTCATCAGTTCGTTGAACAGCGTCGGCATGAAGTCTTGGTTTCTTCTAGTTACTAACATGGTTTTGATCTCCTATTATTTAGTTGTTTGTTGATTGTTCGTTGCAGGGACTTACGTCGCCTGCTTATTGGCTGTCGCCCCTACGGGGCTTTGTCCTTTCGCTCGGACGACCTCTCATAGTCAAATTCTTTGCCAATGCCGAAAACGGGCCAAAACACTTGTTTTTAATGACAAAATTTCCGAATTAGGCATAGAATAGGTGAAAATTTATGACAAAATTTCCGAAACTCACTGTTTTAATCCTTAATTCACTACTTTTGCAACCCGAAATCGAGCCATAGTCATGGAAGAAAAACTGTTCAATAAGAATTACCTCTGCCTTTGCGCGGCTAACTTCTTGTTTTTCTTTTCGTTCTATTTACTGTTGCCCGTGCTGCCTTTCTTCATTATGGAGAATTTTCAGGCGGGCAATGCAGTGATTGGAACGGTCATTTCGTGCTACACTTTGGCCACTTTGGTGGTGCGGCCTTTTTCTGGCTATATGATGGACACTTTCAAGCGCAAACCCTTGTATGTGTTGGCTTTGTCCATTTTTACAGCGGTGTTTGTCGGCTATCTTTTTGCTGCCACTATCACCTTATTAATAATCATCCGCATCGTACACGGCTTGGCTTTCGGCCTCACTTCGGTGGGCGGCAACACCTTGGTCATCGACGTGGTACCATCAGAGCATAGGGGAGAGGGCATCGGTTATTACGGCGTGGCCAACAACATCGCTATGGCAGTCGGCCCCATGACGGGACTGTTTGTGTATGAGCACTTTAGTTTCAATGCTATCTTTTTGGGCTGTATGGCTTGCAGCTTGTTGGCTGTTTTGTTCGCCACCCAAATCAAGCATAGGGTGCGCCCGCCCGTCAAGCGTCCTCCGATTTCTTTGGACCGTTTCATTTTGTTGAAAGGTCTGTTGGCGGGTGTTTCGTTCACGCTTTTGGCTTTCGCCTACGGACAGATTTCCAACTATATCGCCCTCTATGCCAAAGAGATGGGCTTGACCATCAGCAGCGGTTTGTTCTTCACTGTTTATGCCGTCGGGTTGATTGCCTCGCGCCTGTTTGCGGGCAAGATGGTCGATAGGGGTAAAGTGACGCAAACCATCGCTTTGGGTTTGGGCATTGTCGTGTTGGCTATGTTCGGTTTGGGTATGTGCCACCATTGCAACGCTTTGGGCACCAACTATACGGTAGTGGCTTTCCTGTTGATTGCCTTGTGCTGTGGTTTGGGTTTCGGGGCGGCTTTCCCGTCGTTCAATGCCTTGTTCATCAATCTTGGCACCAATGCCCAGCGCGGCACGGCCACTTCCACCTATCTCACCACTTGGGATTTGGGCCTTGGCATCGGCATTTTCTCTGGTGGAATGTTGGCGGAGCATTTCTCTTTTTCGACGGCATATTTGGTGGCATCGGCTTCTGTGTTGGTGTCGCTCGTTTTCTTTATTGTTATCGTAGCACCTCATTATCAAAGAAATAAACTTCGCTGATGCAAGCTGCAATTCCCATAGTCCAGCTTCGTGATGCCACATTGGATGATGCTCCATTCATTGCCCGTGTGGTTTTGGCGGGTATTGATATGCTTGACCTTGATGCAACGCTTCCAGATGAGCAGCGAGGCATTTATGAGCATTTTATTGAGATTTGCCGTATGGACGACACCTTGTATAGTTATTGCAACACGCGCATAGCCGATACCGATGGCAAAAGGGTGGGGGCTTTGGTGGCTTACGATGGCGCTCGTTATGCAAGGATGCGTGAAAAGACTTTCGGCCTTGTGAAGCACACATCTGGTATGGATTTGAGTCGCAATGCGATGGAAACGGGTCCGGGCGAATTTTATTTGGATAGTATGGCCGTTTTTCCCGAATATAGGGGTGCTGGCATTGGTAGGATGCTGATGCGCGACCGTGTGGATTTCGCCATAGATAATGGCTTCTCCAAGGTAACGCTTCTTGTTGACAAGGATAAACCGCATCTGCAAAAGTATTATGAAAGTGAGGGCTTCGCTTTTGTTGGGGAGATGTTTGTATTAGGAAGCTGGTATAATAAATTGGAGAAAGGGTAAAAGTAAAGTTAATTTTCATATTTTTGCAAAACCAAACAGAAAAAGCCGATGGATTTTCCGCAGTTGTCAAATAATATACAAATGACGCACAATTTGTTGCAAAACAATGCGATGCGTGCCATCAACCAGAACATTACTGCGCGTAATTGGTTGGTGGGCTATTGGATTGTTGAGTTTGAGCAAAATGGTGAGGACAGGGCGAAGTATGGGGATAAGTTGCTGTCGGAGTTGGCGAAGTCTATCGGTATCAAGGGAATGGGTATAACTATGTTGAGCCAATGCAGGAAGTTTTATACCGTCTATCCCCAAATTGGGATAGATGTTGAGCGTTTTTTGCGGAAGCCCCAAAACTATACAATTTTTCAGACAATGTCTGAAAAATTACAATTAACCAGTAATCAAGATGATGCAATTTTTCAGTCAGTGACTGAAAAATTACAGGTAAGAAAAGATGCACAAGACGGATTGAAAATCCAGACACTGTCTGGAAAATTACAAATTCTTGATAATCACGATGGTATAATTTTTCAGTCAGCGACTGAAAAATTACCGCAAGTGCCGTCTGAAAAACTGTTTGGATTCATTTCGTTTACTCATTTTGCTGAATTGATTTCCATAGAAAACCCTTTGAAACGAACTTTCTACGAAATCGAAACCATCAAAGGCTGTTGGAGTGTGCGTGAATTGAGGCGGCAAATTGACACCCTTTGCTACGAGCGGGCAGGCATCAGCAAGAATCCGGAGAAACTGATGGCTTTGGTCAACGAAAAGGCTGAAACGGCTATGCCGACAAACATAGTGAAATCACCGTATGTGTTTGATTTCTTGGGGCTAAAAAGTGCTGATGTCGTAGAGGAAAGCGACCTTGAAACCCTATTGATTAGCCACATTCAGGAGTTTATATTGGAGTTGGGCGAGGGCTTTTGTTTTGAGGGTCGGCAGAAGCGTATTTTGATTGACGATGAGTATTTCTTCGTGGACTTGGTCTTTTATCACAGGATATTGAAATGCCACGTGTTGGTTGAACTGAAGACCAAGAAGTTCAACTATGCAGATATGGCTCAACTGAATATGTATGTGGCGTATTACCGCGACAAGATGATGGCCGAGGGCGACAATGCCCCGATAGGCATTCTGCTTTGCACCGATGCCTCGTCCGAAATGGTAAGGTATGCCACGGCAGGGATGGATGAGAACTTGTTCGTTTCCAAGTATTTGCTCCAACTACCTGCCAAGGAAACTTTTGTTGAATTTTTGAACAAGGAAATGAAAGAACTATGAAGAAAAAACTCCTTCTCTTAGCCTTTATCGTGGCTTCATTGCAACTTACAGCCCAACAAATGCTCGTCGGCTCCTACAACATTCGTTACAAGAACTGGAACGACAGTGTGCAGGGCGAACATTGGCCCAAACGTTGCCAAGTCATCTGCGACCAAGTGAACTTCATGTCGCCTGACATTTTCGGGACTCAGGAAGTGCTTTGGGAACAACTCCAAGACATGAAAAATGCCCTCGACGGCTACGACTACATCGGCATCGGGCGCGACGATGGCGAGCGGGGCGGCGAGCACGAGGCCATCTTCTACAAAAAGGACAAACTCCAACTCCTCAACCATGGCGATTTCTGGCTCAGCGAAACGCCCGAAAAGCCAGGCTTGGGCTGGGACGCGGCTTGCATACGCATCTGCACTTGGGGCAAGTTCAGCGCAAAGGTTCTCGACTTGAACCAACGCAGAGGCTTGTTCAATCGCGGACCGAGATATAAGGAAAAAGTGTTCTATTTCTTCAACCTCCACATGGATCATGTGGGCGTGGTGGCGCGGCGCGAGGCTGCCAAGTTGGTCGTGGCCAAGATTCGCGAAATTGCCCAAGGCGAGCCCGTCATCCTCACAGGCGACTTCAATGTGGATCAAAACGATGAGATTTACACGATTTTCACCAATTCAGGCTTGCTGAAAGATGCCTACGATGCGGCTCGCATCCGTTTTGCGGAGAACGGAACCTTCAACGCCTTCAAAACCAACTACTTCACAACCAGCCGCATCGACCATGTGTTTGTGTCGCCAAGCGCGGAAGTGGAGGCCTACGGCGTGTTCACTGACAGTTATTGGACACCCGACAACGACCCTGACGACAACATCAAGGCCTCTGATGCGCCGCAGCAAATCTCATTCGACACCTACATTCGGCACAATCCTTCGGACCATTATCCGGTGTTTGTGAGAGTGAAATTGTGATTAAACCTTCTGCCGTCGTTTTATTTCACTCCAGGTCTGTAGTACCACTGAAATGATTATCAGCGCAATGCCAATGCAAAACGAGAAATTCAGTTCCTTGTATTCGCTGAAAATGAACATCGAAAGGATGATGCTGTAAACGGGTTCGAGGTTGTAGGTCAGGTTGACGGTGAAGGCGGGAATTTTCTGAAGCACAATGATTTGCAGAAGGCAAAGCCCAATGGTGCAAATCACGACCATGAAGGCAAGATAGGCGTAATCCATCCCGACGGGATAGAGCCGCCCGACAGGGATGAACTGATTATATAAAGGTATCAGGCAGGTCAGGCCGATGAGGCCGCCGACCATCTCCCAAAGCAGCATGTTCTTGGCCTCGTAATGCTTCCCAACCCTTTGATTGGCAATGGCAAACAGCGCATACAAGGCTGATGAAACCACGCCCAAAACAATGCCCAAGCGATAGCGCGAATCGAAATGGAAAATGAGATAGATGCCGAGAATGGTGAGCAGGCTGAACAAAAATTCGCGCCCTGAAAAACGGTGTTTGTTGATGATAGGCTCAAACAAGGCCGTGAAAAACCCGACCAACGAAAAACACACCACGCCAATGCTGACGTTGCTGGCCTTGATGGAGGCATAGAAAAACACCCAATGCAGACAAAGCAACATTCCCACGCCGCCCATCTGCAAAACGTCCCTGAATTTGAATCGTTGTAGGGACGCATCGAATGCGTCCGCTGCACCGCGCCGTGTTTGTACAAAACGCAAATACAAAAACATTATCACCGCTGCTGCAGCCATTCGCCACCATACCAAAATGGCCGAATCCAAGGTGATGAGGCGGCCCAAAACGCCCGTGAAACCCGCGATGAAAACGGAAAGATGCAGCAGAAAATAGTCCTTTTTCATGATTTTCTACGTTGTCTGATGGCCTCAAAAGTGACGATGGCGGTGGTCACCGACACGTTGAGCGAGTCGGCGATGCCGTTCATGGGGATGATGATGTTTTGGTCGGCGGCCTCCACCCAAGTCTCGGAAATGCCCGTGGCCTCGGTGCCCATGACGAGGGCGGAGGCTTTGCGGAAGTCGGCATCAAGGTAGTCGATGGAGGCCTTGAGGTAGGTGCAATATATGGTTATTTCGTTCTTTTTCAGCCATTTGATACACTCTTCTGTGGAGCAGGCATAGACTGGGACACTGAAAATGCAGCCGATGCTTGCCCGTATCGCATTGGGGTTGAAAAGGTCAGTGGCGGGGTCGGCGACGATGACGGCATCCACGCCAGCGGCATCGGCGGTGCGCATCACTGCACCGAGGTTGCCGGGTTTCTCGACCGTTTCCAACACGATAACCAAAGCGTCTTTCTTGGGTTGAAACTCGTTGAGGCTCTTGTATTTGGGTATGGCCACGGCCAAAAGCCCGTCGCTGCTCTCGCGGTATGCGATTTTGTCGAAAACGTCTTCCGAAACGGTTTCCGTGAACTCGGCTTTAATATTAATAGGTGAACGCAACAGCGGCTCGCAGACATACAACTGCTCAATCTCGAAGCCGCAAGCTTGGGCGCGTTCAATCTCACGCTTCCCCTCAATCAGGATGCGGTTTTGCTCGCGGCGTTCCGAAGCCTTTTGTAACTTGACGAGGTTCTTTATTTTAAGATTTGCCTTACTTGTGATCATTGCTTTATCCCTTTCATTTGCGACAGCACCAATCCCACCACGACCACCAAAATGCCAATAATCTTGTTCGCCGTCAACGCTTCGTGGATGATGAAATAACTGAAAATGGCCGTGAACACGGGAATCAGGTTGGAATAGACATTTGCCCGCGATGCGCCTAACTTGCTGAAGGTGAAGGCCCACAAGGCGTATGCAACGGAACTGCAAAACACGCCAAGGCAGACCAACGGAAGGATGTAGCCTCCCACATTGGCAAAATTGGAAGGCTCGAATCGCTCAATGATGACCACCACTGGAATGAAGTAAATCATCCCGATGATGTTTTGCATCCAAGTGATTGTCAACGGTTTGTAGAGTTTGGTCAGTTTGATGAGCGCGATGGAATAGCCAACTGCCACCACAACGGCTCCAAATAGGAACAGGATGCCTTTGGGCGAGGCAGTAAACTCAAGGTTTTTGTTGAGTAGCAGCACGATAACGCCGACAAAAGAGGTGATGAATCCCACGATGTTCATCGGCGTGAGCCTCTCTTTCAGGAAGATACGCGCCGCGATAGGAGTCACCAAGGGAATCATGGCGATGATGCCCGAACCGATGATGGGGGAGGTGTTTTTCAACCCGTAGCCCTCGAAAATGAAGTAGAGGAACGGTTCGAACATGGCCGCCAAAGCAAAAAGCCCCAAGTGCTCTTTCTTGACTTTTTCGTTGAGGCGGAACGCGAAAAGTATCGCGGTGAGGAAGATGGTGGCCACTACCAAACGCAGGAAAATGGTCGCCGTAGGATTCAGGTTTTCATACACTTGCGTGGACCAAACAAATGACATCCCCCAAAAAATCATGGCAACGATGCCGGCCAAATGAACAATGTAGTTTCGGTTTTTCATGCCGCAAAATTACGGTTTTTTGAGATTGTTTTCCCGAATTGGAACATTTCGGCAAGATATTTGTAGTAAATTTGCAGCGTAAAATGAAAATCAAATCTAAGTTTAATAATTAAAAATCTCTAAAAATGAAAAAGTTAAGTATTATCTGCATGACGGTTTTGGCCGTTTTCGCGATGGCCTCGTGTCGCGGCCCGATGGGTCCGCAAGGCCCCGCAGGACATGATGGCAACGCCAATGTTGCTTCTTCGACATTAACCGTCTATCCCAATAACTGGGAATGGGATTGTCTTTTCACCGATGGCCAAGGGCATGAAAGAGGCCGTTACATTGTGACTATTGATTATCCTGCCATCAATAACAACGTTTACAATTATGGCGCAGTGCTCGTTTACATGGATGTCGAAGGCACTTGGTCGCAAGTTCCGCTTACCTACTACTACAGCCCTGACGATGATGAGAATGGCAATCCCAACCTTTACGAGGCTTCAATTGAAGTTGCCACGCTCAACGACGGTGGCGTGCGCATCTTCTGGACGGAAAGCGATTTCTGGAAAGTTGACCGTCCCGACACCCATAGGTTCAAGATTGTGGCCATCGAGGCTTCAGTCTATTCCAACCGAAGCGATGTGGACTACAGCAACTACGAGGCCGTGAAGACCGCCTTCCAATTGGCTGACTGATTGGGAATCAAGAGAATCAATCACATGAAGACTCGTCCAAAAGACGGGTCTTTTTTTGTTTCACGCAGAATCCGCAGAAGCGCAAAGCGGAGTGAATTTATTGTCCGGTAGGTTTCCCATAGTTCTGCGATTTCTGCGTGAGAAAAATACTGCGTGAGGTATTATCGCATCACCAGCGAAAACCACATGAACCCGACATAGCCTAAAGTGAGCAAGGCTCCTTCCCAGCGGGAGATTTTGCGGCCTTTGCCTGTGAAAACGAACAACAGCATGAGGATGTTGGCGGCAAAAAGAATCATCAATTGCTTGTTCATCATCGGGTCGAAAGGCAACGGCGTGATGAGCGCACTGATGCCCAGCACCATAAAGATATTCAAGATATTGGAACCCAATACATTGCCGATGGCAATGCCAGAGTTTTTCTTCAGTGCAGCCACGATGGAAGTGATGAGTTCGGGTAGGGAAGTGGCTGTAGCTACCACAGTCAAGCCAATGGTGCTCTCGCTCATGCCCCATTGTTTTGCCAAGGTTTGTGCATTACGGGAAACCAATTCTCCGCCGATGTAAAGTCCTATAATTCCAGCAATTAGCGCAAGAATGGTTTTGCCCCACGGCATGGCTTCCTGAATGTCTTCGGTTTCCTCTTGTGGATTGTTTTTCAGCATGGTCAGCAGCAGGTAGGCGAAACCCATCAGCAACAGTGCGAGGCCTTCCATCCAGTTGATTGTGCGTGCTTGTCCCGTGAAGAAATAATTGGCCATCAGGGTGATGGCAAGCGTGGCCAAAAAACCGGCAGGGATGTCGCGGCGGATGGAAACGCGGCTCACATCGATGGGCCAAATGAGCGAACTCACACCCAAAATGAGCAAAATGTTCATTGTGTTGCTCCCGATGATGTTGCCGATGGCAAGACCCGGACTGCCTTTGATGCACGAGAACACATTCACAATCATTTCAGGCAACGAAGTGCCGAAAGCCACGATGGTCAGGCCGATGATGAGTGGCGACAATTTCGCACGGATGCCTACGCTCGTAGCACCATTGACGAGCCAGTTCGCGCCCAAAATCAAGGCTACGAAACCGATGGCGAGTAGTAATAATGGTAATAGTGAAGTCATTTTATTTGTTGTTCATTTTCCGACTATGGCCTATGGCTTATGGCTATGGCTTGCTTCACCCAAAGGTTGAAGTTCGCACCTGTTGTCGGAGCAGGCCATAGTCATTGGCTATCGGCCATTGTAAAATCGTGCTCCAAAAATCTTGCTTCCCACACGCACCATCGTCGCGCCTTCCTCGACGGCAATCGGATAGTCGTCCGACATGCCCATCGAAATCTCCTTGAACTGTGGCTGGTTAGCGAAATAATCGTGTTTCAGCGTGTCGAAAATCGCCTTCAGGTGCTTGAATTCCTTGCGCACTTCGGCCTCGTCGTCGGTGAAGGTGGCCATGCCCATCACGCCGCAAATGCGCACGTTTTCCATCTGTTTGAACGCTTCTGAATCAAGCAGTTGTCGGGCTTCTTCCATGTCAAGGCCGAATTTGGTTTCCTCTTGCGCGATGTGGAATTGAAGCAGGCAATCGACAACGCGGTCGTGCTTTTTGGCTTCCTTGTTGACGGCTTCGAGCAGGTTGGCCGAGTCGATGCTATGGATGAGCGTGACGAAAGGGATGATGTATTTGATTTTGTTGGTCTGCAAGTGGCCGATGAAGTGCCATTGGATGTCTTGCGGCAGCACCTCATGCTTGTCGCGCATCTCGAGGGCGTGGTTTTCGCCGAAAACGCGCTGACCAGCGTCGTAGGCTTCCTGCAAGTCGCTGACGGGCTTGGTCTTGCTGACGGCCACCAAAGTCACGCCTTCTGGCAATGTCGCACGGATTTTGTTGAGATTTTCTTTAATCATGATGATGATTTTTTGAGCAGACAAAAGTACAACAATTTGATGGAATGGCGAATTATTCTTTTGTGTTTTGAAAATATCGCCAACTCGCCGAGTGAAAATCCGCCAACTCGCCGAACAGGTTTTTGCCAAGTTCCCAAACGAAATCGCGCCAAGTTCCCAAACGAAAATCGGCCAAGTTCCCAAATGAAATCGCGCCAAGTTCCCAAATGAGAAAATTTGTATTTCTGCAATTCGCTTGTTTTTAGTTGTTTATGATTGTTTTTACAAAAATACACGATTTCTCGTATCAAAGGGATGACGGCGTTTATGTGGTGCCGGTGGGGTGTTTGAGGGATTGAGAATGGTGAATGTAAACACATTAAGAGTTCTGTCGATGATATGGGTATTGTAAGTGCATTAAGTCGATTGAAAAATCCGAATAGTTTGGCATTTTGATGGAAAATTTGCTATTTTTGCAGCGTAAAAAATAAAAATTTTATACGCTAAGTGATGGATAATCAGGAAACAATATTAGTCATTCCCGAAGGGAAAATCCGTGACTATGTGGACGGGACAATCCGCAACGACACTCCGGAAGAATATGTGCGACAGACCGTTGAAAAACGTCTGGTGAATGAACACAAATATGCCAAAGAACGCATTGCGGTGGAATATCCCGTGCAAATGGGTTCGGGAAAAAAACGTGCAGATATTGTGATATTTCCTGACGGTGTCACATCGGACGACAAAAAAGACCAGCATAAAATCTGGTTAATCATAGAATGTAAGAAGGAGTCGGTTAAAGCCTCCGACAAAGATAATGGTATTGAGCAACTGAAGACCTATATGTCGAGTTGTGCCAATTGTGAATGGGGAATGTGGACTAACGGGATTAGCAAGACCGTTTACCGCAAACTGAAAGATGAAAACGGCTCTTTCGCATTTGTGGAATACAACGACATTCCCTCAGCCGACGGCAAAACTGATGAGGATGGACGGCCTAACCGCAACACATTGACCAAGGCTTCTGACGACAATCTTTTGTTTACGTTCCGCACCTGCCACAATATCATTTACAGCAATGAGGGCTTGCAGAAACAACCAGCGTTTTTCGAGTTTTTGAAAGTCATTTTCTGCAAGATACAAGACGAGCGCAATTTGCTCAATCCCATTGAGTTCTACACCACCAATAAGGAACGCAATAATCGCGACGGACAAATTACCGTAAAGAAACGTATTGATAAAATCTTCGAGGCGGTTAAAAAGCGCCATCCGCAAATTTTTGATGCCAACGATGAGATAAAACTCAATCCGCGTACTCTTACATTCCTTGTGGCCGAGTTGCAGAAATACACTTTGCTCAACACTAATATCGACATCAAAGGCAAGGCATACGAGGAAATAGTGGGGTCGAATCTTCGCGGCGACCGTGGCGAGTTTTTCACTCCACGAAATGTGATGAAAATGGCTGTGGAGATGATAAATCCCAAAGACGACGAGAAAGTGTTGGACAGCAGTTGTGGAACGGGTGGATTCATTGTCAATGCTATGACTTGCGTCGTGAACCGCTTGACGAAAAGAATGGAAGAACAATATGGCCCCAAAGACGGTTGGAACAACGATATAACCAAGGCTTACAATGACAGGATTTCCGAGATTGCAAGCGAAAACTTCTTCGGCTTCGACATCAATCCCGACCTTGTTAAGGCCACCAAGATGAATATGGTGATGAACAACGACGGAAGCGGAAACATTATGCAGATGAACACATTGCTTCCGCCTCACGAATGGAGTGAAGAAACAAAACGGCACTTGGCGGAGACTTTACACATCAACGCAGACAGCATCACCAATTATAAGTCGATAGGATTCTTCGATGTGATTGTCACCAATCCGCCATTCGGAACAAAAATACCGATTCAAGACCAGCAAATTCTTGAACAATTCGAACTTGCCCATATTTGGGAGAAACAACCAGATGGAAGATGGGCGATGCAGAAAAAACTGAAATCGAGTGTGCCGCCTGAGCAACTTTTCATTGAACGAGTGCTTCAATTGCTGAAAGAAGGCGGACGGACAGCTATTGTCCTTCCTGACAGCATTCTTGGCTCTCCGGGATTGGAATACATTCGCCAATGGATGATACGCAAGACAAGGATTGTTGCAAGTATCGACCTTCACGCCGACACATTCCAGCCGCACAACGGAACGCAATGCTCAATCCTTTTCTTGCAAAAGAAAACCCAAAAGGAGATTGACGAGGAGGAAAAGAGCGGACAAATCATTGACTACAGCATCTTTATGGCTATGATTGACCATATCGGGCACGACAAGCGCGGCAACAAAATCTACAAGCGCGATGAGGAAGGCAATGTCATTGTCAAGGCGGAGGAAAAAACGGTAACTGAACGGGCTTTGGACGGAAGTCTTGCCTATCGTACAGAGATGCAGCAAGAAAAAGTCGTCAACGACCAAACCATTTTAGTGGCCGATGTTTTTGAAAAATGGAAACGTGAGGAGGGCATACAATGGTAAACGGGAATTCCATATTGTTGCCCGATCCTTTGAAATACACTTCCGTGTTGCTTTCGGAGGTGTATTCCAACAACATCCGATTGGAGGCAGACGCTTACAACCTTGAAGCCAAAGCCGCCAAAAACCGTGTGGAGCATTGCAAATACGGATATGTATATTTGTGGGGAAAAGATGGATTGGTGGAGGACGCTTTTGTTTGTGATAGGTTCAAAAGGGTTTATGTCGAAAAAAGCAAAGAAGCCATACCCTTTTATTTGCCATCGGTGATAATGGATGTTTATCCCAAACCATCCAAATACATTTCGGACAGAACCAATGTGGATATTGACACACTAAGGGTAAAAAAAGGAATGTTGCTTATGTCCGTTTCTGGAACAGTAGGACGATGCAGTATTGTGGGTGATTATTTGAACGATGCTGTGTTCAGTCACGATTTGCTCCGTCTGTATGGCAAAGGTCCGTTTGATACGGGCTACATTTATGCGTTTTTCTGCACCCCGACAGGACAGCAACTTGTTCAGAACAACAACTATGGCGCAGTCATTCAGCATATCGAACCAGAACATCTTAGAAACATCGTCATACCCAACGCCCCCGAATCCATTAAGGAAAAGATACACAATTTGGTTATGGAATCATACGACCTTCGCGACCAATCCAATTCCTTGATGGACGAGGCCGAACAGATTCTGTTCCAAGAACTTCAATTGCCACCGATTGAGGAACTGAAACCCAAGTATTTTGACGGAAATGTAGGTTTGAGGAATTATTCGATAAAGTTGAGCAGAACGGACTGGAGGTTGGATTGCTCTTACCATTCAACAGCTTATGACGTATTAATCGGGATATTGAAAACAAGTGCTGCAAAGATTGTTCCTTGTGGAAGTCCGGAAATTTCCGAAGCAATTGTTTTGCCTACACGTTTTAAAAGGACTTATGTCGGTTCAAGTTTTGGCCTGAAATTCATTGGTGGAAAACAAATAAATGAACTGAATCCCAGTTCCGAAAAGTATCTTGCACATTCAAGTTTGGACTCTGAACTGAAATTTGTGGCTAATAGTGTCTTGATTACACGAAGTGGAACGATAGGCAAGGTTGCATTAGTCCCTCAGCATTGGGAAAACTGGATTGGTAGCGACCATATATTTAGGATTATCCCTGCCGACAATGATATTGCAGGCTATCTGTATTGTTGGCTGAATACGGATTATGCGCAGCAACTCATCAAGCGTAATACATTCGGTGCAGTAATTGATGAAATTGATGCAGGTCAGTTGGCAAAAATAGAGATTCCATTGCTCAAAAATGAATCAAAGCAAAAAGAGATAAACGGCAAAGTGCTGAAAGCAAACGAACTCCGCTATCAGGCGTATTTGAAGGAACGGGAGGCGGTTTTAATTATGAACGAGATTATTAATGATAAAAAGTAAAGAATATGGCAAAAAGCAACAATCCTAAATTGGAATTTTTTAGATTCTCAATTAATCACAAAACAGACAAGGATAAAACCTTCAAGGATTTTGCAATCGAAGTATTAGGGGTGGATAAATCTGCAACAGATGCCGAAGTTTTTACAAGATTATTTGCTCATTTTATGAATGCCCCAGAAAAAGGTTTTGAAATAAATGAGCGAATGAAAAAAGTGCTCACATGGATTGACGATAAAACAGTGAATGTCCATTATGACAAAAAACCATCATTTAATACTTCCTCCTGTATAATTAGTGGCGTTCTTAATGCTGGACCCTATAGTCAGGATTCTATTTTATCAGACATAACCAACAAAAAGGTTAGTCAAAAACTAAAACGTGATAATTCTGTACTTAAGTACTATTATATTTTTCTTTATTTTCCTGTCGATTTTACCGAAGGCTTTTTTATGGTTCATTCTGACAATTCTGAAGATACTATTACTGTCTTATTACGTGATTATGTCACAAAGCTTTTCAAATATGGTGATTACAAAAAGCCTATCGTTGAAAGATTTTGTCCCCAAAAATTTCAAGATGAGTTTAGGAAAGGAGCAACAATATCAAGTCTAAATTTTAAAACTACCATTTTGAATGATATTCCAAGTGACGATCCTTTTTTGTATGATATGGACGGTTATGATGTCAGTATAACAATTACACCAAAAAACAAATCTATGGATTTTGCGAAACTTGGAAATAAAATAATAGATGTGTTTTCAAAAGGTTCATTTAAGGGACATAAGAAAACAAACGAATTAAAAGATTTCAATAAGATTAAAGTTGGTACGAGAAACACTAACACTAATTCTTCTAAGATATTTGAGTGGAATACAAAAGATAAGGAGTTTACACCAGTTGTTTATCTCAAAGGTAGAGTTAAGATGACGGGTAACAATAGTCCTGATTTTGAAGATTTGAAAAAGTATTGTAATGAGTTGTTCGATGATCAGATTCTTCCAGAGTTAAGACCAGATATACAGATGAAATATGTTGATTAAATATTTGAAAATAGTCAGAAAAAAGGCCCTTAAATATGAACGGATAGATATTAATGGCAATGAAATAAAACCGTTAAAGTTTTATTTTCGTGTGTTTGTGTTTGTATTTATTTCATTGTCACTACTTTTTGTTTCAAGAAATGGTTTTTCTGAAAAATTGCTCGAGTACTGTGTATCTGCGCTATCAATATTAATTGGTCTTTTTATTACGGTTTTAGTGTTTGTATCTGAAAAAATACCAGACAAAGAAGGGAAAAACGAAAACACATCAGGAAAAGAACGAACAAAGAAAATACAATTATTTAATTTTTACAAACAATTCAGTTTTATGATTGGACGTACAACAATACTATCTGTTTATTGTCTAATCGTTATTTTCATACTTATGCAGATTGGTGTATCATACAACCCGTTCGACTACTCTTTTGTGTCACAAATTAGTTTAGAATCGGTGTGTTTGTTTTTCAAAATAGTGATCAATTTAACGTTTAGATTTCTTTTTATTTTTTGGATGATTAGAATTTTTTACAACACACTTTTCGCAGTTTCAAGTTTAACCAATGTAATTAATCTAAAAAAAGCATAAAATGATAGTTACGACTGATACATATATAAGTGAAATAATTTGTCATAGATTTTGTATTGATAATTCTCACAACATACTTTCGAGCCGCAATACAAGTATAGAAAAAGCAGATAATCTTTTGTTGAAGAACATTTTATTAGATGTTTTTGTTTCCCATAATGAGGTTTATGAGTTTGTTCATGATATAGATATAGATTTGAATGTACTTAGAAAAATTGTGAAGGAATTTTGGGATAAGGAAGATCTGTTAAATACATCAAAAAAGATATACTATTACCTTAAAGATGTTGCGATACATCCGAAAATTAAAGACGGTGATTTAGTATTTGCCAAATTTGAAGATGTTCAAATCAAAGATTCTTATTATGAAGCATTAGGTATATATAAAATTGAACAAAAAGAATCTTTTCTACAGATTGATTTAAATAATGAAAATGTTTCATCTATGAGAATCCTTTCAGGAATATTGTCTAAAAATATTGATAAAGCATGTCTGATTGTTTTCACAAAAGGAGAGCCTTGGATATTTGTGATAGATAAAAACAATAAAGACGCGCAATATTGGATCGATGACTTCTTGCACATCCGCCAACGCAAGGACGAATATGCTAACACGCAAAATGTGATGGCAATGGCCAAGAACTTCGTTACCAAGGAATTGCCCAAAGAGTTTGAGGTTTCAAAAGCAGACCAAATCGATTTGCTGAATAAGTCGCTGAAATTCTTTAAGGAGAAAGATACATTTGATATTGAGGATTTCGCCAATGAGGTGATTGAGCAGCCTGAAGTGATAGAAAGTTTCCATAACTTCAAACGTAACTATGAATCGGAGAATGACATTGTCATTGACGATACATTTGCCATCTCCAATTATGCTTTCAAAAAACAACAGCGAAGTTACAAGCGCATTATCAATCTTGACAAGAAAATCCAAATCATCATCAACGGCAATCGCCAGAATGTGGAGCAAGGCGAGGACGAACGAGGCAAATATTATAAGGTGTATTATAGTGAGGAAGAATAATTTATGACCAACGAAACCCAATTCATACTATACCAACTTCCCGATGAAGAAGGAGTAATACAAGTGCTTGTCAAGGATGAAACAATCTGGGCCACACAGAAGGCTATGGCTACGCTTTTCGATGTGGATAAATCTGGAATTAGTCGTCATGTTGCCAACATTTTCAAAGACGGGGAATTGAAGCAAGAAACGACGGTTGCAAAAATTGCAACTGTCGTAAATAGAGGTATAAGAGGTGAGATTGAAGAACAAATCGACTTTTATAATCTTGACATGATTATCTCCGTTGGTTACCGTGTCAATTCGGCCAAGGCAACCAAATTCCGCATTTGGGCTACAGGCGTGCTGAAAGAGTATATCAAAAAAGGCTTCGCCCTCGATGACAACCGCCTGAAAAACCTCGGCGGGGGCGGTTATTGGAAAGAACTTCTTGAACGCATTCGCGACATCCGTTCTTCGGAGAAGGTGTTTTACAGGCAAGTGCTTGATATTTACGCCACAAGCATCGACTATAATCCCAAGGCCGACATTTCCATTGAGTTTTTCAAACGGGTGCAGAACAAGATTCATTATGCCGTGCATGGGCAAACTGCCGCCGAAGTCATTGTCAGTCGCGCCGATGCCGAAAAGGAATTTATGGGATTGATGACATTTGAAGGCGACAGACCGCATCTGAAAGATGCCGTCATTGCAAAGAACTATCTGGATGAAAAGGAGTTGCGGGCTATGGGACAGATTGTTTCAGGATACTTGGACTTTGCAGAACGACAAGCGGAACGCCAACAAGCCATGACAATGAAAGACTGGGCAGCACATTTGGACAACATTCTGACGATGAGCGGAGAAAAGTTGCTTCAAGGTGCTGGGAAAGTGTCGCACGAACAAGCCATCGAACACGCCACCAACGAATACAAGAAATACCAACAACGCACATTGAGCCAAGTGGAGAAGGATTTCTTGGAGAATATCAAGGCGTTGCCATCCAAATGAGGTTTTGGCATTGTTTTCGTCTCATTCATCTTTTTTTCCTATTTTTGCACCCAAATTTTGAGAATTATGTTTGAAGGTTTAAGCGAAAAATTAGAACGCTCGTTCAAAGTCCTTAAGGGACAGGCCTATATCACCGAAGTGAACGTGGCCGACACGATGAAGGAAATCCGTCGCGCCTTGCTCGATGCCGACGTGAGCTACAAGATTGCTAAAGACGTTACCAACAACATCAAGGAGAAAGCCCTTGGACAAGAGATACTTACCTCGGTGAAGCCGGGCGAGATGATGGTCAAGATTGTGCATGATGAGTTGGCCGAACTGATGGGCGGCGATGCCGTCGATATTAATCTGAAAGGCCAACCGAGCATCATCCTCATTGCGGGTCTGCAAGGTTCCGGTAAGACTACTTTCTCCGCCAAATTGGCCTCCTACCTGAAGCGCAAGCGCAGCAAGCAAGTACTTTTGGTGGCTGGCGACGTGTATCGTCCTGCCGCCATCGAGCAGTTGAAGGTGTTGGGTCAACAGGTTGAGGTTGAGGTATATAGCGAAGAAGGCAATAAAAACCCCGTGCAGATTGCGCAAAACGCCATCAACCATGCCCGCAGTCAGGGCAAGAACGTGGTCATTATCGATACTGCCGGTCGTTTGGCCGTCGACGAGGAGATGATGAACGAAATCGCCAACATCAAGGAAAAGGTGCATCCGCACGAGACCTTGTTTGTGGTGGACTCGATGACGGGTCAGGATGCCGTGAACACGGCCAAGGCCTTCAACGACCGTCTCGATTTTGACGGCGTGGTGCTGACCAAGTTGGACGGCGACACCCGTGGCGGTGCGGCCCTCACCATCCGCACGGTGGTGGAGAAGCCCATCAAGTTCGTCGGTATCGGCGAGAAGATGGACGCGCTCGATGTGTTCCACCCCAAGCGCATGGCCGACCGTATCCTCGGCATGGGCGACATTGTCAGCCTCGTGGAACGCGCACAAGAGCAATTCGACGAGGAAGAAGCCCGCAAGTTGCAGAAGAAATTGGCACAGAACGAGTTCAACTACAACGACTTCCTGAAGCAAATCCAGCAAATCAAGAAGATGGGCAACCTGAAGGAACTCGCAAGCATGATTCCAGGCATGGACAAGGCCATGAAAGGCGAGGAAATCGACGACGATGCCTTCAAGAGCATCGAGGCCATCATCTATTCGATGACGCCTCAAGAGCGCGAGAATCCGAAACTCCTCAACGGCACGCGCCGCAAGCGCATTGCCGACGGCAGCGGCACGAGCATCGTAGAGGTGAACCGCCTCGTGAAGCAGTTCGAGGAAACCTCGAAGATGATGCGCATGATGACCACTGGCGGAGGGAAGAAGTTGATGCGTATGGCGGGGGCGATGAAGCGACGTTAATGGGATTTCAAGATTTGGAATTTCAATATTTCAAGATTAAAGTAAACCAAAGAATTATGGCTACATACAAAAGGTTTGAGGATTTACCAATATGGCAAGAATCGAGGGTCTTTTCAAAAAGGATTTTTGAGGTTTCAAAAAAAGGCGATTTTGCGAAAGAATTCAGACTTTGTAGTCAGATTCGTGCTTCATCTGGTTCGATAATGGATAATATTGCCGAAGGTTTTGAAAGAGATGGAAATGGCGAATTTAGGCAGTTTTTATTTATAGCCAAAGGTTCTTGTGGTGAAACAAGAAGCCAAATTTATCGTGCATTTGATTATGGTTTTATTGATGAAAACACTTTTGAAGAATTGAAAAACCAATCACTTGAAATTTCCCAGTCTATTAGTAACTTTATTGATTATCTGCAAAATACAGAAATAAAAGGCCTAAAATACAAGAAACCCGATAAATCTTGAAATCTTGAAATTAGAAATTAGAAATAAGAAATCCTGAAATCTTGAAATCTTGAAATTAGAAATCAGAAATACACATGGAAAACAAAATCATTGACGGAAAACAGATTTCCGAACAAATTAAGAAAGAAATCGCCGCTGAGGTTGCCGATATGATTGATCACGGGAAGCCTGCTCCGCATTTGGCGGCGGTCATCGTGGGCGACGACGGCGCCAGTAAGACCTACGTGGCCTCGAAGGAGAAAGCCTGCCACTCGGTGGGCATGACCTCTTCGGTGTATCGCCTGCCCGCTACGACGACGGAAAAGGAGATGCTCGACATGGTCGAATTCCTCAACAACGACCCTGAAATCAACGGCTACATCATCCAACTGCCGCTGCCCAAACAGATTGACGAGAACAAGGTCATCAACGCCATTGACCCCAAAAAGGATGTGGACGGTTTCACGAGCATCAATGCTGGTCGCATGATGTTGGGCTTGCCTTGCTACATTCCAGCCACGCCCAACGGCATCATGGAACTCATCAAACGCTCTGGCATTGAGACGGTTGGCAAGAATGTGGTCGTCTTGGGCCGCTCCAACATTGTGGGTACGCCTATGGCCATTCTCATGTCGCGCAAGGGCATCGATTCAACCGTCACCTTGTGCCACAGCCGCACCAAGAACCTGCCCGAAATTTGTCGCAATGCGGACATTCTTGTTGCCGCCATCGGCAAACAAGGCTTCGTGACCGCCGACATGGTGAAGCCCGGTGCTGTGGTCATCGACGTGGGCATCCATCGCATTGACGACCCGACTAACCCAAAGGGTTACAAGATTTTGGGCGACGTGGACTATGATGAGGTTTACAAAGTGGCCTCAAGAATCACTCCCGTCCCGGGTGGCGTTGGCCCGATGACTATAGTTTCACTGCTGCAAAACACGTTGAAGGCTGCTAAGGGCGAGGTTTATCCGAAATGATGAAGCAAAAATCATAACGAGACGAAACTGCTGGTTTTTTGGTGGTTTCGTCTTTGTTTTTTGCAAGATTCAAGGTAATTTGTCTATTTTTGTCCCGTAATTATTCCGCTATGAAAGCCATACTCTCCGTTTTGATGCTATTGCTGCTTTCCTCCTTAACATGGGCGCAAGAGGGGGGCGAGGCGGGCTTCTCTCCCATATTTGGCCTGAATTTTAAGGCGGAATTGCCGAAGGAGGTTCGCGAGACTTCGGGACTTTTTTTTCACAATGGAAAACTCTGGACGCACAACGACAGCGGCGGAAAACCGATATTGTACGCACTTGATACCGTGACATTTGAGGTGGTGCAAAGAATCACTCTCTCCAATGCGAGGAACAAGGATTGGGAGGATGTTTGTACCGACGGGGAAACCGTTTTTGTGGGCGACTTCGGCAACAACAAGGGCAGCCGCGACAAACTTCGGATTTACACCTTCCCGTTATCGGTCATTCCCGTTGAAGGCGACACCAATGTAGTGGTCGATACTATTGATTTTGCTTTTGCCGACCAAACGAACTTCGAGAAACGCAAATTGCATGATTTCGATTGCGAGGCGATGTTTGCCACGGAAGAGTATCTTTATCTGCTCAGCAAAGGCTGGGAAACGGGCACCACACGCCTCTACCGCCTTCCGAAAACGCCCGGAAAACATAAGGCAGAGGTGGTCAACGGCTTCGATTCGCGAGGCTTAGTTACTGGCGCCGATTATGACCGCAAGAACAAGGTTTTGGTCATCGTTGGTTATGAGAAGCCGATATGGAGGCCGTTCATATACATCATCTTCGACTTCGACGAGGCCGGAGTGAAGTTGCCGTACCGACGTTTTGAGATGCCTCAATTGGTCACTTGCCAGACCGAAGGCATTTGCTTCTTCGATGAAGGGAAATGCTTCATCTCGGCAGAGACTACCCGTTCCATGACCGCGAGGGTTTTTGAGGTGGATTTCCGGAAATGGATGGAGAAAAATCGGAAAAAGTCACAAAAATGACCTCTGAAAAACTGGAAAAAGTCACGAAAATGAGGGTCAAAAACTTGGAAAAAGTCACGAAAACAGGGGTTGAAAAGTCGGAAAAAGTCACGAAAATGGCTTCAAAAAACTGGAAAAAGTCACAAAAATTGGTCAAAAAAAGTGGAAAAAGTCACAAAAATTGCTTGAAATTTCTGGAAAAAGTGTAATTTTGCGGCGTGAAATAACGAGAAAAAGTCATTATGCTGAAGCGTAGGATTGCAGAAAGAATCAAGATGCACCTTGCCTCGAACAGCAACAAGATTTTGATTGTTGATGGGGCGCGGCAGGTTGGCAAGTCCTTTATTATCAGGATGGTGGGTAAGGAGTTGTTTCCCAATTTCGTTGAAATTAATATGTATGACGACAAGAAAGGGAGCAAGGCTTTTGAGGGGACTGGCTCGGTGGCCGACTTCTATTTCAGGCTGAGTACTGTGGCAGGCTCCAAATTGAAGAAGAAAAACAACACTCTCGTTTTCATCGATGAAATCCAAGTCTATCCTGAATTGCTAACCCTTCTGAAGTTCCTGAAGGATGACGATCGGTATACCTACATTGTTAGTGGTTCGCAATTGGGCATTGCCTTGAACGAAACGCTCTCTAAGCCGGGTGGACGAATTGAAATTATTAGAATGTATCCGCTTGATTTCGAGGAATTTCTTTGGGCTAATGGCGTTGGAGAAGAGGCCATAAACCAATTGGAACAATCTTTTAATGCAAAGCATGGTCTTGACGAAACAATGCACCGCGTTTTCCTCGACCTTTTCAAGAAATACTTGCTCGTTGGCGGCCTTCCCGATGCGGTAAACAAGTTCATTGAAACCAACAATATCGTGGAAGTGCGCAGAGTGCATGACGGAATCCAAAAGTTGTATCGCGAGGATGCGGCTCAGTATGATGCTGAAAACAAGTTGAAAATAAGGCGTGTTTACGATTTGATTCCTTCCAATCTCGAAAACAGGAAGAAGAGGGTGCAGTTCAATCAAATCGAGAACAAGAAGGGGAAGACCTACGCCACTTATGCCGATGAGTTTGAGTATTTGATACAGGCTGGTGTTGCTATCGAGGTGAAGTCGATTTCCAATCCGAGGTTTCCCTTGCTTGAGTCGACCATCAAGAATTTGATAAAACTCTATCTGAATGATGTGGGCCTGCTCACGAATTTGCTTTACAAGTACAATATCAGGGCGGTGCTTGACGACGAAAGGAGTGTTAACCTTGGCTCGGTGTACGAGTCTGTGGTGGCTTCGGAATTGTTGGCTCACGGATTCGACCTTTATTATTACGACAACAAGAGTAAGGGTGAGGTCGATTTTCTGATTGATGATTTCGACATCTTGTCGGCAGTACCGCTTGAGGTCAAGTCGGGCAAGGACTATTCGACCCACAAGGCTTTGGACAAGTTCATCGCCAACCCTGATTACAATATTAAGCGGGCTGTTGTGCTGTCGAATGAACGCGAATTTCGCGAGGAAGGACGCACCTTGTATGTCCCAATTTATTTTGTGATGTTTTTCCGACCAAGTACACCTATGGAGATTAGTCTATGAAAAGGTTTTTATTGATAGGATTGATGCTTCTGATGGCGTTGGAGGCCTTTCCCCAGCACCCCAAGAAGGCCGTAAAAGCCTATGAATCTGCTGAAAAGGCTTTCCAAATGCGTGATTATGCTAAGGCGCACCAACAAGTGTTGAAGGCCATCGTTGAGGACCCGAACTATGCTAAGGCTTGGCTGCTTGAGGGCGAAATCGGGATGGAAACCAAGGACTTTGATTTGGCACTGATTGGTTACGAGAATGCATTGGCCTCCGACTCGATGTTGTTTCCGCCGGCGGCTGTTACTTTGGCGCGATTGTATGACAACCGTGGCAGTTACAAACGCGAAATTGCCCTGCTGCGATGGTACCAAAAGGCGGCCAAAGGCAATGCAGTGATGGATGAAACGGTGGCAGAAATGCTCGAACTGGCCACTTTCCGCGATTGGACGATGGAGCATCCCGTGAGTTTCGAGCCTAAGAGTTTGGGTGCGGCCATCAATTCTACTGCCGAAGAATATGTCAATATGCTGTCGTTTGACGGCTCGCAACTGCTGTTTACGCGCAAGATGCCATTGGGCGATGGCTACCAAAAGGAGTTTCTTTTTGTTTCGTTTTGGGACGGCGAGCAATGGTCTGAGCCTCAGTTGCTTTCGTTTGCAGATTTTCCTGATGACATTGACCTCGGAGCCGCGTTTATCTCGGCTGACGGAAAGAAACTCTACCTGACGGGCTGCGGCTGGGGTCGCGACAGTGGCTGCGATATTTATGTTTCGGAGTTGAAAAACGAAAAATGGATCATGCCACAACGCTTGAAAGGCAATATCAACACAAGCAGTTGGGAATCACAGCCTTGCGTGAGTGCAGATGGACGCGAACTGTATTTCGTTTCGCGGCGAAACGGCAATGCCGACATCTATTGCGTCCGCCGCAACGCCGATGGCACTTGGGGCGAACCGCTGAATTTGGGTACACCTATTAATACTAAAGGCACTGAAATGGCACCTTTCATCCATCCCGATGGTCACACGCTTTATTTCTCGTCCGACAAACACTTTGGCATGGGAGGCTTTGACTTGTTTATGAGTCGCAGGGGAGAGGACGGTCAATGGCAAGAGCCTGTCAATCTGGGCTTTCCCATCAATACCAACGGCGACGAAATCAACTTTTTTGTGGCGGCTGACGGCAAAACGGCTTTTATATCCTCGCAACGCGAGGGTGGCAAAGGCGGCTACGACATCTACACCTTTGAGCTGCCCGAGGAAATCCGCTCTGATTCTGCCAATTACCTCTCTACGGTGGATGTGACGGAATTGTCGGTTGGGGATGCTGTAGTTTTGCAAAACATTCATTTTGAATATAATAGTGCGGACTTGACAACAGATTCGCAATCGGGTGTTGAGATGTTGACGGAGTTCCTGAAGCGTAATCCCGACTTGAAAGTGGAACTCGCGGGCCATACCGACAATGTAGGCAGTGAAAGTTACAACCAGAAACTCTCTGCCGACCGCGCCGAAGTGGTTCGCAATGCCTTGATTGCCAAAGGCATTGATTCCGACCGCTTGACTGCAAGAGGCTATGGTGCATCGAAGCCCTTGAAGTCCAACGACAGCGAAGAACATCGCGCCTTGAATCGTAGAACAGAAATGATTATAATTAACTGATAATGAAAAAATTACTATTATTATTTGCTATGGCAGCACTCATGTCGGCTTGCGTGAAACAACCTGAACCGCCCAAACAAATCCGATTCTCCATTTTGGGCGACAGTTATTCAACTTTCGAGGGTTATGTCCACCCTGAAACCAACGATGTTTATCCATTCGATTCCATTGGCGTAACGAATGTAGAGCAGATGTGGTGGCATAAGGTGGCTGTCGAAAAAGGCTGGATATTGGATATAAATAATTCATTTTCAGGGTCTTTGGTGTGTAATTTTAACTATGCGAATTACTATGGCCCACATTCGTTCCTTCATCGCATGGATGACCTTGGCCAACCTGACGTGATTTTCATTTTCGGGGCTACCAACGATGCTTGCGCCCATGATGGTGACAATGTGCCGGTTGTGCCGCTTGGCAATGATGTTTTTTCAGATTGGACTGAAGATCAACTTTGCACTTTCCGTCCGGCTTTGTCCTATCTCTTTGATAATCTGCAACAAAGGTGTCCCAATGCTGAGTTGTATTTCCTTCTTGACATGAACCTCGGATCCAATGGCATTGATGCGGACAGGCGTGATGCTTTCATCGGATCGATTCATCGCATCGCAAATCATTACAACGTGAAATGTATTGATTTGGAGGGGATTAAAAAGAGCCATTGGCATCCCAATGCCGAAGGGCATGGGATTATTGCCAAACAAGTGCTGGATTTCCTTGAGGCTGAGGCGATTTAATGCCTGAACCGATAGCGCACGGTCAATTCCTCGTCGCTTGGGGTAGGCACATCCCAATAAGGTTTTTCCTCGGATGCAGAGCCTGTAGGAGCCTCGGTTTCTGAGCCTGTCGAAGAGCCGTATTCTTCATTTTCCTCGTCCTCATCCCAATGGTAGACCTCTTTTTGCGGCCCTTCCTTGCGCAGGAAAAGGGCTAACAAAACGCCAATCATGGCACCGCTGAGGTGACCTTCCCACGAGATGTTTTGCGGGATGGCCAATGATGGAATCATGCCCCAGATGAAACTGCCGTAAAGGAAAACCATGATGAGCGCGATGACGATGAGCATACGGTTGCCTCGGATAAAGCCACTCGTGATGAGGAAAAGGTTGAGTCCATAAACGAGCGCACTTGCCCCGATGTGAGTCGTGTCAGGGTTGCCGATGCACCAAGTGAGGAGTCCGCTGGCCAAATAGGTGATGAGTAACACGCGGTTGGCGAGGGTGGGGTAGCAGTAGTACAAAGCCGTTCCCAACACAAGGATTGGCACGGTGTTGGAGAGCAAATGTTCCCAACTGCCATGCAGAAAGGGCAAAGTGAGGATGCCGAGAAGACCTTTTGCGGTGTGAGGCACTACACCATATCGCCCCAAATCAGTGCCAAACGACACCTCAATGATTTTCACTAACCACATCAAGGCCACGATGATGAGTGGGATGATGAGGCTACCAAAAAACTTCCTTTTTTCTGCTTTTTCGTCCATGCGGGAGTGGTTATCAAGAATTGTTCCGTGGCAAAGGTCGGAAATTTTGGCAGAGGTTATTATTCCAACAGCCATTTCCAAATGGGTTTTACCTCAATGGTGAGGCCGTTGTCTTTTTGGATGGTGTATTCATCGTCACGGGTGATGATTAGAGCACGTTGTAACGGCTCAAACGCATGAAGTTTCACAAGCGCGTTGATTTCGCGCTCCGAAGTCTGAAGTTCGCTCATGCTGTAACATGCTTGAATGGCGGTGCGTTGTTCGGGAAGGTAGAAGTCCACTTCCACGTTTTTGTTGTAATAAAACAACTGCTCGTCGCCGTATTGCTGGAAAAGGTGGATGGCGCATAGGTTCTCCAACAATGAAGTTTCGCCATCGTTCAAAAAAATCATCAGCAAGCCGTTGTCCACAAAGTAATGTTTCTTGATGGTTTCGCGATCAGAAAACTTTGAGGCATAGTTGTTTATGGAAAACAGCAGACAAGCATCGCGCATAAAACTGACATATTCCATAACGGTGTTGGCTTGGCAATTGATGCCTGTGCTTTTCACCAAATTACTGATGCGGTTGTAGGCAGTTGGTTGTTTCACGCTTTCGGCCAAACGTTTGACGGTCATACGTAGCGAGGCTTCGTTGCGGATTTTGTTTCTCACAACAAGGTCGGAAAAGAAGATTTTGTTGTAAAGTTCATTGAGCCACAGTCGTTTTGCACTCACATCAAACACATCAGGGAAGCCGCCGAATTGGAAATATTCGTTGAAAGCACGTTCTACAGCGGCTCTCAACTGTGGACTGTCGTACCAATGCGAATCGAGGTTAATGTGCTCTCTGCCAATGTATTCCTTGAATGTAAAAGGATAGACATTGCGTGTCCAATATCGTCCTCCCAAAGTAGTGGCGATGTCGCGACCGAGCATTTTGGCATTGCTGCCGGTGATGAAAACTTGATGTTTTTGGTTGGCCAACCGACGGGCAAAATGCTCCCATCCCTCAATGTTTTGGATTTCGTCGAAAAACAACAAAGGCTTGCCCTCGTTGGTGGAAGCGTATGCTTGTAGTATCAGGTCGAGTTCCTCCGCTTTCATTTGGCGAAGACGCTCGTCGTCGAAATTGACGTAAACGATTTCCTTAATGCTATGGCCTTCTTGCAACAATTGCTGGATGCGTTGATAAAGCATATAAGACTTGCCGCATTGCCTCACCCCGACAAACACATAATTGCCTTTTAGCTCAAGTTCCATCGGTCGGTTATATAACTCTATTTCAGGGATATAATCTTGTCCTTCGCGGATGATTCTGCTGATGATTTCCTTTTCCATTGCCTTTGATTTTGTGGCAAAAGTACAAAAATTATCATTACCAATGCGAAAATTCAATCAAATATTTTCATTACTAATGATAAAATTGTGCAGAAAATTATCATTGGCAATGAAAAATCCTGCCTCTAACAATTACGAAGCAGGATTTTTTTCTCTAATTTTCCAAATTCTTGATAAAAAGAACTTGATTGAAGGAACTTGACTATTACGCCAAGAACGGCATCTTCACCACCACAGCCTTGACGAGTTTGTTGCGGATCTTGATGAAGATTTCGGTGTCTTTCTTGCTGAAGGCCTTCTTCACCAAAGCGGTGCCGATGTTCTTGCCAGTCGAGGGCGACGGACTGCCCGAGCGCACCATGCCGATGCAGTTGCCTTCGGCGTCGCACACTTCGTAACCATTGCGCGGGATGCCACGGTCAATCATCTCAAAGCCGACAATCTTTTGGCTTACGCCATTGGCCTTTTGTGCGGCGAAGATTTCGCGGTTGAGGAAGTCGTTGCCGTCCACGAACTTGGTAATCCAGCCCAAGCCAGCCTCGATGGGGCTGATGGTGTCGTCGATTTCGTGACCATAGAGGCAGAAGCCCTTCTCCAAACGCAGGGTGTCGCGGCAGCCCAAGCCGGCGGGCATGATACTGAACTCCTTGCCAGCCTCAAACACGGCATCCCAAACCTCCTTGGCATGGGCGACGGGGATGTAAATTTCGCAACCGCCTGAACCAGTGTAACCAGTGGTCGAGAAGATGACATTGTCCACACCAGCAAAGTTGATGATTTGGAAGGTGTAGTATTCCATGTCAACCACATTGGCTTTGGTGAGTTTCTGCATGGCTTTCAGGGCGTTGGGGCCTTGCACGGCCAATTGTGCCCATTCTTCGCTCTCGTTCTTGAAGTCCTCGCCAAGGGTCATTCCAAATTTCTCGGCAATCTGGCTCATCCAAGCCCAGTCCTTGTCGATGTTGGCAGCGTTGGGCACCATGAAATAATGGTCGTCGGCGATGCGATAGACGAGCATGTCATCAACAATGCCGCCCTTGCCATTCGGCAAGCAGGTGTATTGCACCTTGCCGTCGCTCAAAGCGGCCACGTCGTTCACCGTGCAGTATTGCATGAACTGTTTGGCCATCGGGCCTTTGGCACGGAACTCGCCCATGTGGCTCACGTCGAACACGCCGACGTTGTTGCGGACGTTGTTGTGCTCTTCGACGAGGCCGGTGTATTGAATCGGCATGTCGTAGCCGGCAAATTCAGCCATTTTTGCGCCCAAATCGTGATGAATTTGGTTGTAAGGGGTTTTCTTTAATTCGATGTTTTCCATTTTATGTGATTTAAAATTTGATATTTAAAGATTCAATATTTAAGATTCAACATGCCTCATTTCATCTTCTCGTGTCGTGAAGGCCTTTCTTGAAGCTGGGGCCGAAATGCAGTTTCCTGTAATTGAGGTCATAAACGGCAACTTCGCGCGGCTTCTCGTTGTTCACTTGGCGTTTCAGAGTGCATCCGTTGACGGGGTCGACCCAATATTGGATGACGCTACCGTCCTCTTGGTCTACGAAGAAATGCCAGCAGTCGACGGTGAGCACTTTTTCCATGCCGACATAGTATTGGGAAAGGTTGTCTTTCTTCACCTCATCGGCGAAAGAGTTGAGGGGGAAGAACGACTTGCCAAGAGGCTCAAATTCCCAATCCACATCATCTGTCCAGCCTTGGGCATCCGGGCGGTAATACCAATTCTTGCCAGTCTTGACATTCCAGAAGCGGTCGAAGCCCTGACCATCGTTGAAGGCTTCGATGTCGCCGATTCTCACATAAGTCTCGCGGCAGTTTTGTTCAGGATTGGTTACGGAAACGAAGAAATAGTTGGTTGGAGGATAGAAACCGTAAACGCCCGTAAATGATTGTGTCTGAGGCTTTACGGGAACAGTGTTAACTGGCTCAACCACTTCCTCCCTAATCTTGATGATGGCGGAGGAAACGGAGTCGTTGCAGCGGCAAGTGGCGGTGATGGTGCTTTTGCCGACGTGCTCAGCGACGATTTGGATGCAGTAGCCAGTTTTGATGGGTTTGTAGCTGATGTACTGATGTCCTTTGATACCGTAGTTTAAAGTGTCGCAATTCTCAAAAGGCTGCCATACGATGGTGTCGCCCAAGTTGATTTCGAATTCGGTTTGTTTCTTCTCTTGTGCCGTTACGATAACGCTGAGGCAGAGAATCAAGAAGGTAAATAATGTTTTTTTCATATTGGTTGAAAATTAATTTGGTCGCAAAAATACAAAATATCTAAATTAAGAGCGCATTTCGTGGTGAAATAGTGCATTTTTGGCAAATTCCGTTTCAAAAGCCTCGCGCATGGCCTTTTCGTCGCGGATGATTTTCCGCAGTTCCTCCAAACGCACGGCATTGTCCGATTCTGGAATCCAAAGTCGGAGATAGCCTGTGTCAGAATATTTCTCTATAAGGTGTTCGCGAAAGCGCTCATATTGTTGCTCTTTATCGTATTTGGGGAAATGGTCTTGGGTGTATTGTATCGTGCGCCTGATGACCTTTTCAGGCATGATGAGTCGGTCGGCTTCGGCCACGATTTTGCCGTAAATCGAACGCGGCTCATGTCCCGACGATGCACGATGGTCCTCGGCTGCCTGCGCCATCGTTTCGATTTGTTCTTCATCAAACCATTCCCTTAACTTCTTGTCTTCGTGGATGATACGCCCTGAAACTAAGTGATGCGTGTCGCGGCCTTCGCAAAGCCCCGTGTCGTGGTAGGCAGCGATGGCGTACACCATATTGATATTGACCTCATAATGCTTCGCCAAGGCCAAACTTCTTGCGATGACCTCTTCGGCATGGTTCCGCTGATGCGCCGCATCGAAATGGTCGTATTGGGGGAGGATTTTTTGCTCCACATATAGTTTCAGTTCGGGATGGATGGTGCTTTCTTTCATGGGTTTGGTGAATTTAGAACAAATCCTCTATTCTCATCCGGAAAAAATCCTTGAAGGGGATGCCATCCGTACCAATGACGAGGTCTCGCTTGGGCTTGAAACGCTCGCGGAATTTGGGCAAACCGCTGTTCATTCCCCGTCGGCCACTTTTTACTTCCAACGCAACAACATCTCCTTGACGCACAATGATATAATCGACTTCATCGGAACGCTCGTGCCAGTAATACACCTTGTAGCCGCCCTCATCGGCATTGCCAAGCAGGTAAGTGCCTACGGCGGATTCTACCCATCGCCCCCATGTGTTGGTGTCGGTACGGTCTTTCTCGTATGTCGTCCCGCGATAAGCCGTCAGGAGGGCGTTATTGTAGACCTGATATTTGGGAACGGACTGGTAACGGCGGGCTTCATCATTGGCATATTTCTGCAAGCCTGTCAGCAGGTTACATTCGTTAAGAATTTCCAAATACGAAGAAAGCGTGGTGACATTGCCCGCATCCTGCAATTGGCCTAAAGTCTTGGTAAGCGACAGCAACTCAGCCGAATACGAGCATCCTATTTCAAACAACTGCTTCATCAAGGCGGGTTTGTAAATGTTGGAAGTCAAAATGACATCCTTTTCGATGGCAGGTGCCACGAGCGATTCTTTTACATATTTTCTCCAGCGTCTCATATCCTTGATAAAAGCCGCTGTTCCGGGATAGCCGCCGTAATAAATCCACTCGTCAAGCGTCCAGCCGAAAGCGTCGCTCATCTCTTGTAAAGTCCAGTGCCCCAATCGTATCAACTCGAAACGGCCGGCAAGTGACTCGGTCAGCCCCTTGCGCAACATCAATCTTGAAGAACCAAGCAGAAACAGTTTCAACTGTCGGCGGTTTCGCGTGTCGGCATCCCATTCGCGCTTGACCATTTCGCTCCAATTCCTGATTTTTTGGATTTCATCAATGACAAGCACTGCTTCGGTCTGTTGGTTTGTATCCATCTGGCTTCTGGTGTTCTCCCATATCCGGCGAACCCAGTCCGTGTCTTCCTCATCAATGCCGTCCGCATTAAAAAGATAGTTGGGCAGCGGACATTCCGCCAACACTTGATCCATCAATGTCGACTTCCCCACCTGTCGTGGACCTGCCAACACTTGGATGAACCGTCGTGGTTCGTTCATGCGGTCGAGTACTTCTGAAAATATCGGTCTTCTAAACTCCATAATGTTCAATTTTTGCTTGCAAAATGTTCAAATCTCCGTTACAAAATGTTCAAATCTCCGTTACAAAATGTTCAAAAGTTGCTTACAAAATGTTTAAAAGTTGCTTACAAAATGTTTAAAAGTTGCTTACAAAATGTTCAAATCTCGGCTGCAAAAGTAATGATTTATTGTAAAATAGAACACAAAACGAACAAAAAATTCGTGGCGTATAGGTCAAAATGCAGGCTGGAAAAACCGAGTTGTAGTCCAATGGGTCAAATTGCAGGCTGAAAATTTGCGGCTTGGTGTCAGGCGTTTGTTCCAAGTCGCTATCTTTGCCGCGCAGCCGAAGCGTAGCGGGGCTCTGCTGGGGAGCAACCCCGTGAGGAATAGGCTGTGCGACATGACGGCAAGTCATTGGCCGCATCCTTCATTCAGGGTGCGGCCTTGTCGTTGTGAGATGCTTGATTGTCCGCCAATGCCAAGAAAAACCCACTGATGAATCTCTTTCGCCCGGCCTCGCCCATGCCGCTGTGGTTGTTCAGGTTCTTCTTCAGGTCGGTGAACACGCCCTCTATCTTGTTGTTCGTGTTTGGCATCCCCTCGCAGCCCTTCTCCTGGTAGGTGAAGAGATGAGGCAGGTAGAAGGTCACGCTGTTCATGGCGGTCCGAAGTCGCTTGTGGGTGTAGTGCGACTTGCCTGTCCGCTTGCTTGTCGTCTGGCGGTTGAGCGTGTGCGCCCAGTCCTCCCTCCATTGGCCGAACTCCCTTTCGAACTCTTCCCGCTTCAGCGAGACGAGCCTCTCCATGAGCTTCTTCAAGGCTATGGCGGCCTTGAGCCTGGGGCTCTTCGTGAGGTAGCGGTCGACGATTGAGCGCATGTGGAACTGGCACATCTGGATCCTGTACTGTGGGAAGGTGTCGAACAAGCTACGCATTCCGTCGATGACGATTCCCCTAATGGCGTAGCCCATGTCCGTTATCGTTTCCACGGCTTTCACGTAGTCTGCCACGGTCTCGTGCCTGACGAAGGCCACGTAGAGGGGACGGCATGTGGCATCGTCCAAGGCAAGCAGCACGCCCCAGTTGCGCCCCCAGTAGGTCACGTCAAGGTGGACGAACCCGCCCCTCCCGTCAAGGCGGGGCTGTTCCCACCTGATGTCGATTCCACGCAGCCTGCGCTTGATGGTCGAAGGGCTTTTCCCTGCTATGGAGGCTATCTCGCCGACCGTCTGCTTGCCGGCTTGGTAGAGCGTCCAAAGCTCCTTGTCAGTCATCGTGTCACCCGCGCGGAACTGGTGTCCGCAGGCCATGCACTTGTAAAGCTGTTTCCCGTTCCGGGTGCCGTTGCGCTTGGTGATACGCGAGCCGCACGACGGGCATTTTGAATACCCGAAGTCCCGTGTCCCGAAGTCCCGAAGTCAAAAGATATTGCAGCTTAATGTTGAACAGTTACTTAAATGAAGAAGTTGGTTTCGTGAAGGCAACAAAAAAGAGCCAGCGGCATGACTCCGCTGGCTCTTTGTCAAAGTGCCGAGGTGTGATGACGAATCATCTCACCACGATTTTCTGCACCTTTGATTGTTTGCCGTTGATGAGGCGTAACATATACACTCCATTGGCAGCGTCAATCTTCTTCTCACAACTTCCAGTGATTTGCTCGCTGCTGAGGATGTGACCAACCACGTCGACGACTTGCAGGGTGGCCTCGCCTTCGTTGGCAATGACCCATTTGTTGTTGAAGCAATAGGCGAAGTTGTCCTCTGAACCTGTCGAAGAATTCTCTTTCGGGATGAACCGCAACAGGAACCTTGAAGCATAGTCGCTCGTGTGAGCTTCAAAGGTGTAGTCGGGATCTTTCAGCAGGTCTACGTCCATGCCAGTGAGGTTGTCAATGAGGTGGAGATAGTAGAACTCAATTCCATTGCTGCTCACGTTGATGGTGTAGCTGTCATTCTTCGCGGCCTTGAAGCTCATGGCTTGCTCCTTGCCCTCACAAGGCACGATGGCGATTTCCTGATCGCCTTGTGTGGCAAAGAGCTTGGTGCGGATTTCATTCAGCGAAATTTTCTCTAAAGGCTCGCCCGTCCTCTTCACGATGAGGCGGTCGGCGATTTTGCCTTTTTCCAAGACTTCCACACGGATGGAACCGCTTGGATTAGCCGATGTGCCGCGCCCCGCGTTGAAGGTGATGGAAGCCCCTTCATCCGTGGCTTTCACGAAGAAGCCTGCGCCAGGTTTCAACGGATTTTCCTCATTGATTTCGTCCACCATGAGGTCGTCCTTTGTCTCGTTGGTGAGATAGCAGCCTTCGGCCACGTTCTCGGAAGCATACGAGGTGACGTTGTGCGCAAACGGGTTGCCCACAAGGTTGAAACCTGTAAGAGGAATGTTCGGGGTGTAGCTCAACGGTACATTCACCGTGGCGGCACCGTTTTGAAGCTCTCCCGCAAACTCTAACGTAACCTCCTCAAGATTGGCGTACAGATAGCCCGTTCCGTTTTCGAATTCCGTGAAATTGTTTTCGGGCATTTTCTGGTTGATCCAATAGAAGGTCGGCTCGTCGTAGTAATACAGGTCGTAGGTGTTGAGGAGCAAATCGTTCACTTCCGTTAAGTCCGTGTTGCCCACAAGCGGAGAGGCAACAAGATACCAGCCATTGTTGTTGTTGGTCCAAGGCTCGATGGATTTCTTGACCTTACCCCACGTTCCTGCGTTGGCATGAATCAACTGTCCGCCTTCTTCGATGACCAAACTGTTTGCGGCAGTATTGGTCAACATGTTCGAAACGGTCAGGGTTCGTTCATCGGAAATGGTCAAGATCTTGCCTTCCTCGATGGTCAAGGTTGAAACGGTAGCGTCTTCATCAAGCTCACAGATGCCGTTGATGACGACGTTGTCGTTAGGTCTGTACGGCTTGACATCGTTTTCCCAGTTGGCTACATTCGACCAATACTCATCCTCGGTGCCGAAGAAGACGTATGGATAAAGTGGATCGCCGGAAAACACCAAGGAATAGGTGTGAGGTTGAACCGCTGCAACCGTATCTACAATGCGCAGTTTGTCCACATAGACGGAATCGTTTGCGTAATCGCCAGTATGCAGGAGGATGGATTCTTGCCAGACATTGCTCAAAGGAATTTCCACTCCATCGTTTCTTGTGCAACTCAACAACTTGTAGTAGTTTCTGCCTGGGTCTGCTGTCTCACCATAGTTCCATCCGATACTCGACGGATTGACCGTGAGGGTAACGATAGTGTCGTGCGCGGTGACGAAATGGTCAAACGCAACGCTTTCGGCAACATCAACCGACGAGCTTCTTCCATCGGAGAAGAAGATGTAATCGGGATAGTTGTTCTCGTCGGGAACATCGTCGACCAAGAAGTCGTTGATGCCACTGGATTTTGCACCAAAGGGGACAAAGTCGGTGAAGACAGCGTGGGCCAGCTTATGGATACCGACATGGCTGATAAGGCTCAGGTTCGGGTTGCCATAGCTGTCGTTGTGAACCACACTCGCCTCGTAGGAGACCACATGGGCAAGCAACGTGCTGGTGAACAACCATTCGCCCACTTTCGTCTCTCCGCTTTCGATGTTTCCGAAATCAATGTCGCTTACGCCCATATTCACTCCTTGTCCTTGCATGTAGGTTCCATACAGGCCAAAGTTAATGAGCAGGCCTTGCTGGTTCGAAACGATGGTGGGTACAGATGAGCTAATCCTCACATTCTTTGCGGTTCCGGCACCCTTGTTCCAAATCCTTACGGCAAGTTCTGCTGGAATGATAGGCTCTGTCACCGGTGTGAGCGGATTGTCGCCATAAACATCTTCCGACACGAAGTAGTCGATGTAAAGATCAGGGCTGGGATGTACGGTGAGTTCGGAAGGATACAGTTCCATTACACGGGTAGCACCGTTCCACGGGTCAACGAAGGTGAAGGTGCCGCCGAAGAAATAGTTGATGGGTTCGGTCGGAGCGGCATCTCTGGTAGGAATGAACAGGATTCTGACCGTGCCGTTTGATGCTGCTGCCAAAGTGCCTGTGCCGTCAATTTCAGTTACGCCTTCCAACGACATGGTGCTGATTTGGAACAAGTCGGTGTGGTCGATTCCTTCGGCATCCTTGATGACGAAATCGAGGCCGATTCCTTCAACTGCATTGGTTTCATGGCTGTTTTGAACCGTGAATGTGCCGATGAAGGCTTCGCGCGTCATGGTCAGGCTTTGTGAGAACTGGATACCAACCCTCACATGGACGGAAGGAGTAGGCTGAACGATAGGAGGTGTAGGTGTAGGCGGGTTAATTGGGGGTACTGGGCCTGGAATACCAGGAGGAGGAGGTGTGCCGCCGCCGCCACCGCCACCGCCTCCGGTGCCGGGGTCAATAGGAGGCAGAGGATGGTAACAAGAAGTGCAACTGCCCAACCTGGTGTAGGCAAAGGCCTGGTTATAAATCAGGTTTGATCCGCTCAAGTAACTGTATTGCACTCTCGTTTCTCCCCACTCGCCGCAGTCAATCTCGCCGAGGTTCTTCCTCGTGACCTCACAAGGTACTTCAATTGACTCGTGCGCATGGATGGTGTCGATGTAATTGTACAATGGCGTGAACCGGAAATGCTCGGTTTCCGCAGGATAGATGGTCTGATTGTAAGCATCAATCAGTCCGTGGTTGGTGATGACGTAGTTGAATGTGTAGGCACTGTCCATCTCGGTAATGCAAGCTGGTGCGCTTATGGTAATTACCGGGACGGGTACTTCAACGTCAAACTCGATATCCAACACAATCTCATAATGATCCTCGATTTCGGTAGGCTCTACTATCCACGAATAATTCACGCTTTGGTATTGCAGGAACACATCCATCTGGTTGGTGGTGCCAGCCTCAATGAGGACATAGCCATTGAATCCATTATGTGAATCTGCTTGGACGTTGAGGGTGTAGTAGCCTTCAGCGAGGCCTTCCACGCTGAAAGTGCCGTCGGCACCTGTAAAGCCGTGCGCCACCAATTCATGGGAATAATAGCCTGTCAAGGTCACTTCCGCGCCTTCCACATGCGGCCCGTTGCCGCCGTTGGTGTTGGTGGTGAACTCATCGGTGACGTCGACGAGGAGTGCGCCATTGGCTACTGACACCGCCATAATCGAATAAGGCAGATAGACGGAGTTGCCGCTTTCGCAACTGATCTGGATGCTACCCGTGTGTTCGGTCAAAGGCACTGTGCTGTCGGGAGAAAGCCTCAAAGTGAAGGTGGTTGTTTCACCCACTTCGATGGAAGGCAGTGTGGTTTGTCCTACCGTTTCCATCCAATCCACATCGGGCAGGCTGATGGTGATTTCGCCCGAGGCAGCCTCGCCGTGGTTGCTTATGGTCACATCTATGGTCTTGCTTTCTCCTCTCGTCATGGTGGTGTTGATTTCGGTCGGTGCAACTTCGAGAACGCTGTGGGCTATGTCGCAATAGAACCACATGGTGAACAGTGCTTCGGCACCTTCGTCAGTGAATGCCTTGATCCAGACTTGCTGATACGAAAGCTCTGCCGTCGGTATTGTGCCGAGGGCGGTGAACTGGATATAACCTTCTTGGAGCCCGGCAAGTGTAGCCATCGGCGTGAAGGTGAAGTTGGCGCCTTCAGGAGCCGAAAGAACGTTCATTTGGATGTTGCTCAAATCGAAACTGTTCCTGTTCCTTACCTTGATGTAGCCGGTCTTTGGGATGTCTTGCGTCACGTCGCACAAAATCCAACTGCTGTTGGTCACGTTCATGTTCTCTTCTATGGTGATTTCGAAGACGTCGATGCCCAAGATGTTGAAGCTGTCGTGTACCACGGTGCTGTTGTGGCCGGCCACACCCGAATTGACGGTGTAGTAGCCCGACTCCATACGTTCCGTCTCGAAATTGACGCTAAACTCGCCGTTTTCATCCGAAACAGTCGACAGGATTCTTCTCCTGCCCATCACGGTAACGCTGACGTCAACGTTCAAGTCGGCAACAGGGGTGTTGTCGAAGTAGGTCACCGTGCCGTAAATCGGGATCACCGAGTTCATGGGATAGATGTCCTCGTCAACGTATGTGTTGAACTGGTAGATGTTGGCAAGGTTGCCCGACAAAGCGACGGACTGGGTGAGTTCTCCGCTGCTCACGATGAGCGTGGCATTGTATGACCATTGTGCCACCGTCGGAGTGAAGGTGATGGTCAGTGTGCCGCCGGAATAGTTGTTCCAGCCCCAATTCGTGGAATAGGAGAACATGGAGGCCTCATCGCCGACAATCTGGAATTCCAACTCGTTTTCGAGCATGATACCGCTCACCGTCATTGTCCTGCTCTCGCTTTGGGTCAGTTCCACCTCGCCAAAATCGATACTGTTGGTGCTGACTTGCAACTCAGGCTCAACATTGAGGGAGAAGCTCTTGACCTCGGAAAGGGTCTCGTTGCAATAGTTCCTTGCCTTGACGCGCCACTGGTAAGCCTGATAGTTGGACAACGAGTTGCAACTGTAGGAAGTGGTGGTCAAATTGGAAACGTATGGCGTTGAGGGCATCGGGTCGGTGGCAATCCAAAGATACAGGTCGTAACGCGTTGCACCCGAAACGGCATCCCATGAGAAGACGACGGGCATGTTGGTGACTGTGTCATTGTCGGCAGGCAACATGTTGGCAAACAATCCCAAAGGCAACGCACACTCGAAGTTGGCCACGGCAGCCACATTGCTCGTTACGGTGAAGGTGTAGTCCATATTGGTCGAAACCACTGCGCCGTTGACTGTCCAATTCACGAAGGTGAAACGCGAGTCGGGTATGGCGGTCAAGGTGCACTCGTCGCCGTAGAAGTACGTGCCTGTGCCTGTAATCTCACCGCCATTGGTGGGATTGGCTGAGGCAGTGACCTCATAACTGACTAATGAGAACTCGGCCACAAGATTGCGGTCGCCGTAAACGGTGAAGGTGTAGTTGGCGTATGTGGATACGGTCGTGCCGTTTTCCATCCAACGGATAAACTCATAGTGCTCATTAGGTTGTGCTGACACGGTGGCCTGAGAGCCTTCCTGATAGTCGCCGCCACCCGAAACCGTTCCAGCCGCATCGTTGTTGGCCGACACGGTGACGTGGTGCATGATGGGATCGAAGTGGGCCACAAAGGTTCTGTTCTCATAAGCCGTGAAACTGATGCTGGTCGCCGTCGAATAAAGGGTGTCGCTCTCTGTCCAGTTTGCGAAACTGTAACCCGTGTTAGGCACTGCGGTCAAAGTGACGGGGTCGGCATAGTTGTAGGTGCCAGCACCTTGGATGGTTCCGCTCTCTTCGGGATCAACCGTGACGGCGATGGTGATGGTGGTGATGAAGTGTGCCACCAAGTTGTGGTGTTCGTAGGCGGTGAAACTGATGGTGGGTTGGGTGGAGACTTCCTCTCCATTCTCCGTCCAGTTGTAGAACTCAAACTGGCCGAGCGGAGTGGCGGTCAACACGACGGGGTCGCCATAGTTGTAGGTGCCTGCGCCAGTGATGGTGCCACCTTGTGTGGGGTCGGCCACTGCCGTGATGTGCAACTGTTTGATGATGAAGTTGGCCACCAAGTTGCGGTCGGTCTCGGCCATGAAGGTCAGTGTGTCGCTTGTGGAGACCACTGAGTCGTTTTCGGTCCAGGTGCCAAGTTGGAATCCCTCATTGGCAAGGGCGATCAAGTTGACCGTGGTGCCGTAGGGGAAGGTTCCTGCGCCTGTAACGCTACCATTGCTGGCAGGCACGGGTGTGGCCGCGATGTTGACTTGCAACACGGAGAAGTTAGCCTCCAAGGTCCTGTCGGCTTGTGCCGTGAAACTGATGCTTTGGTTGCTCGAAATCACTTCGCCGTTTTCGGTCCAGTTGTCGAACACGTAACCCGTGGCGGGAATGGCGGTCAGCAGCACATGGTCGCCATAGAGGTAGGTGCCTGAGCCATTGATGGTGCCGCTGCCTGCGGGAACCACAGTGGCCACAATGTCAATCTCTTGAAGTGCAAAATGGGCAACAAGGTCGCGGTTGTCCTCAACCGTGAAGGTGTATTCGGCATCTTGCGAGACCTCGACTTCGTTTTCCGTCCAGTTCACAAAGTCATAACCCGTGGCGGGAATGGCGGTCACAGTGCATGACGTTCCCTCTTCGTAAGCGCCTGCACCCTCGGTCGTTCCGCCTACTGTCGGGTCGGCGGAAAGGCTGACTTCGTAATAGTTCGGGGGAAGTTGCACGGTCAGGATGGCCACGGAGGAATACTGCAAACCGCAAGTGCCACCCACTGCGCAGCGGTAGCGGTAACCGTTCATCTCAAGCGGAACATTGCTGATGCTCAAGGTGTTGGTGGTTGGGTTGCTGTAGTGGTCGTTGGCGGTGACGTTGCTCCAAGAGGAGCCTTGGTCTTGGCTGACCTGCCATTGGTAGCCAGTGGTCGTGCCGGAGGTCTCGATGGAGAAGGTGGCATCTTCTTCCATTACCACGGTTTGGTTGGCTGGCTGGGTCGTGATGGTGAAGCTGAGTTCAGCGACCGACACATAACCGTTGGTATAACTGGTGGGCAACGGCGAGCCTTGGGGATTGGCGTATTCGCAGTAGGCGGTATTCCAGTTCAAGTTGCTGTTGCCTGACAGTGCCGTGAAGTTGAGGGTGAGCAGGTTGCCGTCGCCTATGCTGGCTCCAGCAATGGAAGCCCAAGCAATGAAGACCATGCCGTTGGCGGCGTTCACTTGCAGTTGGCCATTGCTCAGTCCGGGGTTCAAGCCTTCGTAGCCTGTATAGGTCATTACGTCGGTGTTGTAAGCCAAGGCCAGACTGATGGCACCCACGTTGTTGCAGTTGGTCACTGAAATCGGGATGCCAAACTCTATTTGCGAGCAGGTGTTGATGCTGCCTGCCGTGGTGGCGATGGTCTGGACAAGGGTCTCTACATGCAAGGTGGCGTAGTTGGAAGTGGCCGAAGGCTCGCAGGTGCCGTTCACCACGCAGCGGTAACGGTAGCCGTCCATCGAGGCGACCACGTTGTTGACATACAGCGTCCTTGAAGTAACGCTGCTGTAGTGTCCGCCGTTGGTCAGGGTTTCCCACGAAATGCCTTGGTCTTGGCTCATCTGCCATTGATAGCTCAATCCCTGACCCGAAGCGTTGATGGAGAAGTTGGTGCTGTTGCCTTCCATGATGGTCTTGTCGGTGGGATCGGAGGTCACCGTCGGTGGGTAATAGATGTTCACGCTGCAACCACTGAAAGAGGTCGGCAGGGCCACACCCGCTTGGTTGCTGTATTCGCAAAGCGAAGTGTTCCACGACAGCGAGGAGTTGCCCGAATTCGACTTGAAGGCAAACGATATCAGGTCGCCATTGCCGATTTGAAGGGTGTGGTTCGACGAGGCCCAGGTGAAATACACCGTGCCTCCGGTAGCGTTCACACGCATGGTGCCGTTCTCCAACTCAGGATTGGCGTTCTCGTAGCCGACGTAGGTCACCAAGTTGGAATTGTAGTTCAAGACCAAGGAGACCGCACCCACATTGTTGCAGTTGGTCACATGGACGGGAACCGAAAAGATTTGGTCGGCGCAACTGTACACCGGGTTCAATGAGGTGACAATGGTAGGGACGAAAACCTCAACCGACAGCGTAGCCGCCTCTGAGATTGCGGGCGAGGGGCAGGTGCCGCTCACCACACAACGGTATTGGTTGCCGTCCATGTCCAAGTTGACGTTGTACACATACATTCTCCAATTGTTCACAGAACCGTGGAACTGGTCGTTGGTCAAGTCTTGCCAGGTGTTGTCGGCAGGGGTCTTGATTTGCCATTGGTAACTCAGTCCTTGGCCCGAAGCACTCACATCGAAGTAGGTGTTCTGCCCTTCGGCTATAGTGCGGTCGGAAGGGTTGGAGGTGATGTTTGGCACAGCATACACGTTCACGGAGCCGTTGGAGTAGTTGGCTTGCAGGGCTGTTCCCGTCACGTCGCTGTACTCGCATTGGCTCGTGTTCCAGTTCAGGTAGGTGTAGCCGCTGTAGTCGGGGAGTCCGGTGAAGCGAAGCTCCAAGAGGGTGCCGTCATCCACGTTGACGGCACTCATGTTAGCCCAAGTCATATATATCGTGCCGTTGCTCTGGTTGACGAGCATCGTGGAAACGGCACTGTTTACGTTCTGGTAGCCTTCGTAGCTGATTCTCGTGTTGTCGAAGTTCAAGGCTAAGCTGATGGCTGCCACACCATTGCAATTGCTTACCGTGATGGGAATCACGACCTCATTCTCGGGGCAAATGGAGCCGCTGCCCACTGACGTAACGACGGGGTCAGCCGCCGCCCACATCCACGGGAAGAGACAGCATAGCAAAATGAGAATTTTATTCTTCCGTGTCATGGCATCTTATTTTTCAATGATTAACATAGTGGTCTTCACCCAGCTGTTCTCACCTTCGAAGGTGATACGGCAGCAATACGTGCCGGCTGCAAGTTCGGAGGTGTTCAGGCGCACTTCGTGCTTGCCTTCGGCTTGACGGCAGTTGGCGGCATCCATCACCTTCACACCCATCATGTTGTAAACCGTCACCGTCACATGGCCTGCTTCAGCCAACTGATAGCTCAGGCGGCAAACATCTTTGGCGGGGTTGGGATAGACGGTCATGTTGGCAACATCTATCGTGTTGTTGTTCAAGCCGAGGGTTGCGGTGACAATGGCTGGCATGGCAATCACCACGTCGTCAAGCACTTGGGCACTGCCGTCGGCCATCTCGGAATATGCGTTCAAGCTGAAGACGACAGGCTCGTCGATGTTGTTCAGGTCTCTCGTGCGCACCTTTATTAATATAAGCTCGTCGTTTTCGACCAAGTCGATAGGCTCAAGGCTGAACCACACCGTGGTCAACGCGCCTTCGTTGGCGCTGAAGATCAGGCTCTCGCCGGTGGCGGCCAGCACCACATCCTCAATCTCAAGGTATTCCTCGGGATAGGCGAAGCGCAAGGTGAGGGCACCCATCTCCACAGCGTTCTTGATGCTCACAGGCAGCACTATCTCCTGATTGGATTCGGCCACCAATTGGCCTTCGGTCATCAGTTCAATCGTATTGTCGCGGGTGGCGGGCGTGTAGGAGCCGTTCACGTCGCCGTAGCAGAGGAAGCTCAAGTCGTAGGTGCAAGTGCCGCCTTCAACGCTGATGCCGTTGGGGGTGTAGTAGTAGAAGTCGCCCACAGGGAATTGCTCGTCGATGGCGCGGCGCAGGATGAGCATGGCGTCGGTGCCGTTGATGTTGCCACTGCCGTTCACGTCGGCGATGGCGGCATAGTTGTAGGCAAGCGTATCCAAATGGACGAAGTGGCGCATCACCAAGAGGGCGTCGGTGGCGTTCACACCAGCCAAAATATCCACGCCAAGGTCGGCATCCAAGGTGTTGTAGACACTTACGGCATAGTTGCTGAAGTCGTACTCGCCGTTGCCGTTGGTGGTGGCGGTGGCTATGATGGTGTCGCCTGCGTTGATGATGTTCATCTCGCGGTTAGCCATTGCCTTGTCTTCGCCATAGTTGAAGGTGCCTTGCAGATGCTCGAAGCTCTCCACCGGGAACCAGCTCACTGGCTCGTAGGTGATGCGGCCATACCACGAATCATCCATCTTGTCGTGAATCAGTTCGTCGTCGATGTATGTGCTGCTGATATTGCCCCAGAAGTTGTAGGTCATGTCGAAGTTGGTGCTGGTGTTGTTGTACACGGCATAGCCGCCATTGTTGTAGATGTTGTTGGCGGTTTCAGCCGAGCCACCGATGACTGGAGCCACATAGCTGCCCGTTAAATAAATGCCGTAGGAAGCATTGTTTCTGATGGTGTTCTTGCTGACCACAGGTGCGGAATACGAGTTGAGATACAGGCCAATTCCGTTGGAGTTCTGTAAGACGCAGTTCTCAATCAAGGAAGGCTGATAGGTATTGTATGATTGCATATTGTATTCGTTGCCATTTTCAATGATGCAATGCTTCAGCGTTGACACCTGCTCTGCATTGTAGTCGGCATAATCGCCAAAATACAAGCCGCCCCAGCCGCCAGGCTCGCCGTTCATCGAAGTGAAGATGATGGGTTGCTCTGCCGTACCTTCGGCGTGTAAATCACCGGGATAATAGGAATCGCTACCAATGGTCATATATCTGTCTTCTGCAAACTTCAAGATGGTGCCGGGCATCAATGTCAAGCCACAATAATTGGGAGAATCCCAACGATAGCGTCCAACATAAAGGTTGCCATTGAGAATGTAGTAGGTATAGGCATTCCAAGTACGGTCCACAGTGATGTGGCCGCTGTTCATGACTATGCCGTCAAGCAAGTTACCGCTGAAGGTCAGGTTGTCCAACTCACCCACATAATGGCCATTGTTGTAATAGAGCGGATACTCGGCATTGTCCTCAAAGGTGCAGTTGCTGAAGGTGCTGTAACTTTCATATAGGTAAGCTCCTTTTGCAGCCGAATTGCGGAAGATGCAGTTCTCAATTAACGAGGGCTGGGTGGTGTATTCCATGTACAAGTTGTAGCTGTTGCCTTTCTCCAAGATGCAGTGCTTCAGCGAGGACTCCTGTTCTGCATTGTAGTCGGAATAGTCGTAGAAACGGAGGCCGTTCCAGCCGCCCACCTCGCCGTTCAGCGAAGTGAAGGTGATGGGCTGTGTGGCCGTACCCTCGGCGATAAGATTGGCATAAGAGTCAACATAAGGATAGGTGCCTTCCGCGAACTTCAACACGGTTCCGGGAGAAAGCGTTAGGGTGCCATTATAGATTCGAATGTTTCCAAGAACAGCATACGTGTTGGCAGCCCAAGTATGGGTATAAGTGGTTCCACCAGATATGGCAATGTTCGCCACATTGTTTTCGAAAGTAACCGTATTGGTGAAATCAGGAATGTCAATATCGGGTGTGTTATACCAGATGCCATAATTCGAATCTTTCAGGGTGCAGCCAGCGTAGGTTACTGAGGTGTTGTTGTTATTGTAGAAACGGACGCAAGCCTCGCTGTGGTTCTCGAAGGTCGTGGAAACAATGGTGGGCTGGGAATAGTAGTCCACCGACAAGCCTCTTGGGGCGTTTTTCAGGGTGCAACCTTCCAAGCTGATGCTGGATTGGTACAAGTAAACATTGTGATCCGTGGCGTTCTGGAACGTGGAGTACATCACACTGGGTTGGTTGGTGTATTCGCAGTAGAGGTTGGTGACGGCATTTTCCACTACGCAATAGCGCATCGAAGAGGAGGAATTATAGTCGCTGTTGTCGTAGAAGCAGAAGCCTTGCCAGCCGCCCACCTCGCCGTTCAGCGAAGTGAAGGTGATGGGGGCTGCGGCCGTACCCACCGCATAGAGTTGACCGCCACTCCAGTCACCCACATAAATGCGGCAACCTTGTTTCACTTTGATAGTGTTGCCGGGAGCGACGGTGAGTTTTGGGGAGTTATTGCCAATCCATACATTACCCAAAAGGGCATAGCCATTGGCATAGTAATTCCATGTCTGGTTGGAATAGATTCGTCCTTCACCCACGGCAATGTCAGAACCGTTGTCGGCAAAGGCGATGGCGCTTTCGTCGAAGTTGAAGGAGCGGTCGGGTGTGTAGGAATACAGGCCATAGAGGTTGCTGGAGCAGGTTACACCTGAGTAGACGGCATTGTGGCTATTTTCGGCTAAAGAAATGCCGCAGTTGGTGTTTCCTGTCATCGTGCAGTCGTTGAAGGTTGAAGAGGAAGAATAGTACATAAAGAGGCCGTCGTAGTTGTTGCTCATCGTGCAGGAGGTGCAAGTGAGCAGCGAGTTGTAATCAATGTACAAGCCTCTTCTGACATTGCCATCGAAGGTGCAGTCGGTCATGGTCGTGCCTGAGTAATAGCAATACATGCCGTCAACCGAAGACAGGTTGAAGTTGCAATGGTTGATGACGGAGGGTTGGCCGGTGTTATACATGCGCAGGTTGGCGTGGTTTTCGCCGTTGCCGGCTTTCTCAATGGTGGTGTATTCCATCACTGAGGAGAGGCCGCTGTTGTTGTCGCTGGCGTCTTGGTAATACACACCGTTCCAACTGCCGCTGCCGGCTTCAAAGGCGGTCAGAAGGATGGGGCTTTCCTCGGTGCCGTTGAAGTTGACGGAAGCGGCTCCAATGTTGAAGCCTGTGTTGGGCATGAACATGATGGTGACGCCTGGGCCGATGTTGTGGGTGCCGGAGGTGAAGCTGATGGTTTCGGTCACCAAATAGGGGCTGTGTTCGGCGGTGAGGTTGCCAATCCAGTTCAGGTTGCCGGCCAATTGGCTGTAGCCGCTCAGGGTGAGGGTGACGTCATCGATGAAGAAGGCTTCTTCGCCGGTGGAGGTGATGCGGAACATGTATTGGATGTAGCTCTTGGTCTGGCCTACGGTCACAGGCAGGTTGGTGCCAGCCGAGGTCCAGTTGCTGAACACCTGGTCTTCGTCAGCCGTGCGGTAGAGCACCTCGTAGGCGTAGGAACCGGTGTTGGTCAGGCTGTAGTTGAACTCGTCCATCGTTTTGGGCGTACCCACATTGAAGGGCCAACTGACGAAAACGGGATGGCCGGCGAGGGTGGTGGAGGGGGTCACGGCCATGAAGCGAGTGGCGTTGTTGAGGTTGCCTGAAAGGTTGATGCCGCCGCAGTAGAAAATCTTGTTGCCAAAGGCGAAGGAAGCGCCTTCGGTATAGCGTTCAGGCAGTTGGATGTCTGATAGTTGCCAATCGTAAGTGGCTGCATCGGCATCGGTATAGGTGAATTTGTTGCTTTCCAAAGTGCCTTCCTTGCCGCCGATGACGGTCAGGATGCCGTTGGTGCAAACGGTGGTGTGGCCATAGACGGTGTTGGGCAGGGCGGTATTGGTGGCCCAAGTGCCGAGGCTGCCGTCGAGGTTGACGGCGACGCTATACACCGTGTTCTTTTGGGTGAACGAAGCGTCGTAGCCGCCGGTAACAATAATCTTCGAGTTGTAGACGGCCACGGCGTGTCCGTTGCGGGCTTCGGGCAAGCTGGCGACTTCGGTGATGCCCGTCACTTCGCCGATGGCGTTCACGGTGAGGCGATACACCTTGTCGGTGGCATCGTTTTCGGTATCGGTGTTGGCGCCACCTATTATATATAGGTTACCCAAGGCTTCCACAGCGCGAGCGCCCCAGCAGGGCTGGGGCAGGCTGACGGTGAGTTCCTCCCATGCCTCGATGGAGCCGTCATCGTTGATGAATGCCGAATAAATCTTGTCGCTCACGGTGTCGTTGTTGCGACCGCCAGCCACAATCAAATGGGTTTGTGTGGCCACCACTGCCATGTCTTGCAAAGGTTGTGGCAGGGCATTGAGGGTAGTCCAACCCGAAATGCCGTTGTCTTGTTGTGTGGCGCGATACACGTTGCTCACAGGATTGGAACCATTGCGGCCACCCACGCAATACACATAGTTGCGCCAAGTCACCACTTGGTGGTTTTTCAGGTTTTGGGGCAGGCTGGTGGTTGCGGCCCAGTCGGCAACGGAGGCCATCTTGTATTGCGAGGCCACCTTACCGTCCGCGATGCTCACATTCGAGCCGTCGCCCATGATGAAGTCGTTGTCGCTGGTTTGGACCAGATAGGTGTGGCCGTCAATCACCATTTCTTCGATGGCCACATTGTCGATGGCACCGGGAGGGTTGCCTCCATAACTGCCGTCGTTGCGCCATGCGAAGACCATCTTGTAGGTGCCTTCCGTAATGTCGTTTCTGATGGCACTTCGGGTGCTCCAGTTGGAATTGCCTAACAATTGAGTATTGTCGTCAATTGTAATCCAACCTGAGGGCAGCCCTGAGTTTTGGCTAAGCTCCGTTGAGCCAGGCACTAAGCCAACGCGGATGTAGTCACAGCCGCCTTCGCCATAGTTTTTCCAGTCGTATTGGAAGCGATAAGTGGCTTCTTCAAGGGTGAAGAGTTTCCAGAAATACACCCAGGTGGAAGCACCTGTGTTGTAGGTGTTGGTTTCACCTCCGTCTTGGGAGATGTAAACGGCATGGGTGCCGCCGTTGCTGGTGGCTGTTCCCCAATACCAGGCGTTAACGGATTCGCCGTTCACGAATTCCCATTCGCATTCAGAGCCTTCAAAGTTGTCGGAGAAGGGATTGTCTCCGTCAACAACTACGGCCGTTTGGGCCATGATTGCCAATGGCAGTGATAGCGCCATCAGCAGGAAGAAGTAAACTTTTCTGTTCATGATGATTTGTTTTTAATGATTAGTTGTAAATTTGTTTAGTTCGCTTTACATATAATGAGGCCAAATTTCAAAAAAAACAATGCGTAAAAAAGATACCCAGTAATCTTTCAATGCGTAAAAAATTGTTTTCAATGCGTAAAAAAATTAAGGACGGGGCGGAAATTGGTCTTTCTTTGAAAGGAAAACCGTAATTTTGCCTACATGAACGGCGCTTCATTTTACATATTGCTGCTTTGTTTCGTCTCCGGCTTAACGCAATGCGCTTTGGCAGGAATCGGAGTCTTCATGCTCAAGTGTCACCGCCGCTATCAGTTCCAACGCATCTACGCGGCTGTTTTGCTCCTGCATTCCATCGGCTTTTTCAACAATTTTGTGATACTGGCCTGCCGCAATCTGCCCTCTTCCGAGTTCCTTAACTTGCTTTTGTTGTTTTTCGATTTTGTGATTGCGGGCGGATATATGATGTTCGGCGTTTCTTTGGTATTCCCCAACCGCTTCAAGATACGCCAACTTTTGCTTTTGGAAATGCCACTCATCATGGCAATGCTATTGTTTGCCATTACCCAAAGCAGTATGGTTTTGCCCATTGTACGAATCTACACTTTGGTGGTCTCAGTAGTGTTGCTGGTTTGTCTTTGGATTTCCATTAAAAAACACACGAAAATGCTGCTCGACAATGTTGGCAACATGGAGTATTTCGACTTGCGCTGGACCAACTACCTGCTTGCCGTCTATTTCGTGGTTCTTTTGATTTGGACTGCCGAAAGCTTTTCGCAGCAAACATGGTTTTCGACTGAGTCGATGAACAACAACCTGCTTTTCGACACGGTTTATTGTTTCTTTGTTATAGCCGTTGTCTTGTTTGTCACGAAAAAACTGATTAGGCAAAAGGTGTTTACCCTATCCACAACCGAAGCCGAGGATGAGACCGAACCCCAAGAAATTGAAGCAAAGGAGCCCGTTTCCAATCCTCAATATCACAAAGTGTTGATTAATAATAACTTGGAAAGCGTTATCGTTGAAAACCGATATTATCAAGACAACACACTGACTTTGCAGAAGCTAGCACAACTTTTGGGTACCAACCGGCAATACTTGAGCAATTACATCAACCAAGAGAAGCATGAGAGTTTCTACGATTACATCAACGACTTTCGCTTGGAGGAAGCCAAACGCTTGTTAGAGAGCAAAGATGACGGAAACCAACACTCCGTGGAAGAGATTTCGTTGATGTCGGGCTTCAATTCCTACATTACATTCCTGCGGTCGTTCAAGAAAAAATACGGGCAAACGCCGTTGCAATACCTTTCAAATAAGTAGGTGGATATGATAGACTGCGAGACTCCGTGACTGCGAGTCAAATACCCGAAGTCTCGTGTCCCGAAGTCCCGAAGTCAATGGCTGTGGCAGTCTGTTTTTGAACACTTACTTGGAAATTGAAAATGGCAGAGCAAAGACTCTTCTTTCCGAAATCTTTGACATTTACCATCCGCCACCTCCAGCGCTCACGGTAGTGTACATCGAATTGACGTTCACGTTGGTGCTTTGGCCGCCAGTGTAGGTCACGTTGCCGGTGTAGTAGCCGTTCCAGTTGGTGCCGCCGCTGATGGTGCCGCCGTATTTCACGGTGTAGGATTGCCCCGTTTGCAGTTGCGGGTCGGTGAAGAGCATCACCATATTGTTGCCCCAACCGCCGCCACCGCCACCCGTGAAGGTCGGGCATTGGTAGGTGCAAATCACGGTGCCGTCCGATTTCAGGACTTGGATGGCGTAGCCGGGTTGCGTGTTGATTTTCAGCGTGGGTTGGGTGCAAACGTTTTGCGTCGGGTTGCTCGTCGCGCCGCCCGTGCCGATGTGGGTGCCGCCCGTGATTTTGAATTGGTTCCAATCGCAGTCGAAACCTTCTTCGGGCTGGCGCGCGCCGTTGGCGATGGCGAAGCCGCCGTTAAGGAAAAGGGTGCCGTTTGAGTCGATGCCGTCGTTGTTGTCGCTATGCGAATAGATGGTGCCGCCGTTGATGGTGAGGTTTTGCGCCGCGTTGATGGGGTCGTCGGTCTTCGAGTAGGTCTCAATGTTTCCGCCGTTGATGGTCAGCGTGGCCTTGCTTTCGATGCACTCGCCGCCTTCATTGTTTTGGGTGCAGTTGACCGTGACGGTGCCGCTGTTGATGGTCAGGTTGCCGCGACTCTTGATGCCTTTCGGGTTGGCGTAGTCGCCGCCTTGACCTGGTCCGGGAGGCCAGCCGCCGCCACCGCCTGATGAGATAGTGATGCGCTCGCCGCTGGTGGTCACGTTGAGGATGAGGTCGTCGTCGTTGCCGCCCGTGGTGCCAAGGGTCAGGGTGGAAGTGGTGTGGCTGTCGTCGCCCACATTGATACCCTTTCCGCCTGTACCAGAACTATTTAAGGTGATGTTTCCCGAAAGGATGCTCATATTGCCGTCGGAGCGCAGGCAGGCCGAAGTGTAGGCGTCTTTGGTCGAGCCGCTGATGGTGTAGGTCGCGCCGTCGCCTTGCGTGGTGATGGTCATAGTGGCGCCATCGATGGTCAGGTTGCCGTCCGTGCTGATGCCTTTACCGCCGTGGTTGGAGGTGGGCAAGGTGATGGTGAAGTCGCCTCCCGTAATATTAATATCGGTGTCGCACTTGATGGCCGAGCAATAGGCGGGAACGTTCTGGTTATTAACCGATTCCAAAACCGTGCTTCCCGAAGAGGTGATGTTGATGATTCCTCCCGTAATGTTGATGTCGCCGTCGGCCTTGATGCCTTTCGACATATCGCCGGAATGTCCGATGCCGATGGAGCCTCCGTTGATGAAAACGTTGCTGTCGGCCTTGATGCCTTTACCGTCGGTGCCTGTGGCGGTCATATTAAGCGTTCCGTCATTCATAGTGAAATTGCCCGACACCTTGACACATCTTTGACTTTCCGCTGTTGTATGGATGGTCAGGTCGCCGTTTTGGATGGTGATATTGCCTGAAATGTCCAAGCCATCGGAGCCTGCCGACACAATGACAAGTGTACCGTTATTCCAAATAAGGTCACTACTGCCATGTATGCCGTCGCTGTCGGTTTCAGAGATGATGATGGTGCCGCCGGAATTGACCGTCAAAATGCCTTCCACTGAGATGCCATGTTTGGCGTTACCCGTGATTTGTATCGTTCCTGAACCATTAATGGAGAGGTTGCCAGCCGCATAAAGGGTCCCGTTGATGGCACTGTTGGCGTTGTCGGCAATGGCTGAGTTGCCTCTGAGGTTAAGAGTGACAGCGACTGGACTTGCGATATTGATGGCCGCAGTGTTGCCGCTGGTTAGTGATAAGTCGCTCAATGCCAAATAGAAAGAATTGCTACTGTTGAATGTTAACGAGCCGTTGGAAGAACTGCCTGAAACGATGTACGGAACATTGGCCATAGTGGAGTTTACCGTGACATTGGTGCTGTTTGTGCTTACTGTCACGCCATTATCAGAGAACGGGTTGACCACATTCACGCTTGAGCCATTATAAATAATGTATACCGTGTCGCCCGCAGGTGGTTCTTGTTGAACAAAAGTGATGCTGTCGAAAGCCGTGATGGGGAAGGTTGTAATGCCGCATCCGGCTTGCATAATCATATTGGCGGGCTGGCTGCCTTCAAAATGAATGGTGTGGATGTCGCTTACACTATTGTCGTAAATCACTGTACCAGCGTTATGTAGGTTGATGTGGTACTCCTGCGCATTAAGGCTAATGCAGCCAAACAATAAGGCAATGATAATCAATGACTTTCTCATAACTTAATCATTTTAAAGGTTGATGATTGAGTTTTTACGAGGTACAACCCTATGGGCAGGTTGCTGATGTCAACAGATTGGCCTCCAGTAACTTCCATTGATTTGACCATTCTTCCGTCGAGGGCGTAAATGCTGACATTGTCTTTGCCCTCAAGGTTGCGGAGCGTGAAAGCGTTGTGGGCAGGGTTGGGGGCGAGGAAAACCGTGGCATCAGATGCTTCCGAAACGCCTACTGTCTCGTCGCAAGTAATCTTTCGGATGTCGGCCAACGGAATGATGACCGTTCCTTTGGTGGAAATCTGCTCGATGACGAGTTTCGTATTGTCCTCAAAATAAAGGCGGTCGGCTTCAATCAATGAGTAGGTTTGCTCGCTGCCATTGTTCAGGAAAACAACGATTTGTGTGGATTGCGCCGACATTCGGAACAACAGCCCGAAAACAAAGGCCGTCAGCAGCAATCCGCGTTGGATGATGTGTTTCATTTTGCGTTTGAATTAATGTAAAGCGCAAAAGTACACATTATTACAATATATGCGTCGCGGTTGCGAAGAAAATTATTTGAGCTCGGAGGCCAAATAAGGCCCCGTGACCGACTTTTTGCAATGCAACATTTGCGTCGGGGTGCCGCTGAAAATGACCTTGCCGCCCATTGCGCCGCCGCCCGGACCGAGTTCGATGATGTAATCGCAAGCCTTCAGCATTTCCAAGTTGTGCTCGATGAGGAAAATGCTGTTTCCCGCCTCGACTATCGTCTCAAAAAGGTCAAGGATGCGGCGGATGTCGTTGAGGTGGAGGCCGTCGGAAGGCTCGTCCATAATGAAGATTTTGGGACGTTGAAGTGTTGAGGCGTTTAACTGTTTAATTGTTGATTTGTTGCGAAAACGATTCAACGATTCAACATTCAACAATTCAACAAGGTTGGAAGCCAGCTTGATGCGCTGCAACTCGCCGCCCGAAAGCGTCGAAAGCGATTGGTTCAGATGGAGATAGCCCAAACCGACCTTGCGCAATGGCTCCAGTTTTTCGGCAATGACGGTGCCAGCAAATATTTCCGAGGCTTTGTTGGCGGTCATATCCATCACCTCGGCGATGTTCATTCCTTGCACCTTATAAGATAAGACCTCGTTGGAGTAACGCAGCCCACCGCAAGCCTCGCAAACAGTCTCGATGCTGTCCATAAAAGCCATATCATTGACAATCACGCCCTTGCCTTGGCAAACGGGACAACCTCCCTTGCCGTTGAAGGAGAACAGGTCGGTCTTGGTTTTGTTCGTTTTAGCGAACAATTTACGGATGTCGTCGGCCACTTCGAGGTAGGTGGCTGGCGTGGAGCGCAAACTAATGCCGATGTTTTTCTGGCTGATGTAAACGATTTCCTCGGGCTGCGGATAAGCTTTGCGAAAACATTCCATCAGCGAACTCTTTCCCGAACCGGCCACGCCCGCGATGCCGCACATCACGCCCAAGGGCAAATCGGTGGTCAAGTCCTTGATATTGTGCAAACTGACATTCTCCAAATGGAAAAAGGCTTTGGGTTGGCGCACTTGTTCCTTTATCGCGCTTGTCGCATTGAGCGAATTGCCTGTAAGCGTTTGACTATGAAGTAGTTCGTTGTAACTTCCCTCAAAGACGATTTCGCCCCCAGCCATACCTGCGCCTGGACCCATATCAATAATGTGGTCGGCGATTTTGATCATTTCCTTGTGATGCTCCACGAGGATGACCGTGTTGCCGTGGTTTTTCAGTTTTTGCACCGACTTTTGCATCAACATAATGTCGTGGTTGTGGAGGCCCACGCTGGGTTCGTCGAGGATATACATCACGTCCGACAGTGGCGAGTTGATGTATTTTGCGATTTTGCAGCGTTGCGCCTCGCCGCCCGAAAGCGTCCCGATGGCGCGGTCCAAAGTCAAATAGCCTAACCCGATTTCCTCCAAAGCGGTCAAGCGTTCAATGGTGGCGTGTTTGATGTCTTCTGCAAGTTGATTGTCAATGGTTTCCATCCACTTGCGGCAGTCGCTGATGCTCATTGCAGTCACTTCGGCGATGTTCACGCCGTTGATTTTGCAGGAGCGGATTTTCTCGTTGAGGCGTGTTCCTTTGCAGTCGGGGCAGGTGCCCATCGTCAGCATCGGGTTGAGTACGGCAGCGTGGAGCAGGCCCTCCTCCGAATTGATGATGCTGCGGTACATTCGCGGGATGAGACCTTCGTACTTGGCACTTTTCGGCCAGTTCGAAGGTGGGTTTTTCAGCCTGATTTGCGGCGAGTTAAGGAACAAGTCGAGTTCTTCGGGCGAATAATCCTTGATTTTCTTGTCGAGGTCGAAAAGTCCGCTGTGCGCATAGCGAATCCAGCGCCAGCCACCCTTGCCGAAGGCGATATAATGAATGGTGTCCTCGTCGTTGAGCGACTTGTCGAAGTCGACCAACTTGTGGATGTCCAACTCACGGATTTCGCCCAAGCCGGCGCAGCGCGGACAACTGCCCGATGGGTGGTTGAAAGAGAAGGCATCCGAATAGCCCACAAAAGGCTGCCCGATGCGCGAAAACAGCAAGCGAAGAAGGGCGTAAATGTCTGTGTAAGTGCCAACTGTGGAGCGTGAGTTTGAAGTTGGTTTCCTTTGCTCGATGACGATGGCAATGGGCAAATTCTCAATATCGCCGACGTGGGGACGGCCATATTTAGGCAAATATTGCTGCGTGAACGAAGGAAAAGTATCGTTCAGTTCCCTCCGTGACTTGGCCGCGATAGTGTCGAGCACCAACGACGACTTCCCCGAACCCGACACGCCCGTCACCACAGTGATTTGACGTTTCGGGATTTTGACGGTGACGTGTTTCAGGTTGTTCTCTGTCGCGTCTTTGATGAGGATGGAATCAATGTTCATTGTGCTCATTAAAATCTAAGTATTTTGTCTTCCGAGTCTGAAAAGGCGTTGGCGCGTTCCAGTTGGAGTTGCAGGGTTTCAAAATTTTCGGTTTGGAGTTGCGCACTGAAGCGGTGGACTCTACTCATGGCACGAATCAAGGCGGTTGGGTCACTTTGACGGGTGAATTTCCGCAAGGCATCCAAATAATCCGTCCTGAAAACCGTTGGGATGATGATTTTTGTTTCGTTAGCGTGGGTCAGTTCCGCGTTCATCATAATACGTGAAACACGACCGTTCCCGTCATCGAAGGGATGTATTTCGCTGACCATAAACAACATAAAGACGGCTTTAGCGAAAGGCGAGCGAAGAGCCCGATAGAAATCGAATCCTTTTTTCAAGGTGCCTTTGACAAGTTCGTAATCAACGAAAAGACTGTTTCCGGCGCGGTTGTTTTGCATCTTGAACAGCCCAGGATGCTTCTCCGGACGGGCAGAAAGCAACTTTTTGTGCCTTGCTTGCAATAGTTCAATCAATTCGTCAGTGGTGTTGGGCACGATTGACATTTCCCGACGGTCGGAAACGATGGCAAATGTTCCCAACATATCGTGTGAATCTTCGTTTCTTGCGGGTAGGGGAAGATTGGTCTCAATAATCTGTTTGGCATCGTCGATGGTGAATTCCGTGCCTTCGATGTAGTTGGAAAAATAACTTTCGAAAAAGGCGAAATTGCGGTAAGCCAAAGTGGTCGGACTGTTTTCGGGATAGGACGGGAACACGTCGTCATTGAGCACGGTGAATAGGTTTTGGAACAACTCGTAACGTTGAGGGTCGTAAGGTTCTCCGAAAACCCGTGCCGTGGCCAAAGGTGAGGTCAGGATGTTTGCGTCGCGTGTTGAGAGCAAGGCACCGATGAGTTTGTCCAATCGTGCGTATTCGTCAGTCATCCCCAACCGTTCCGAAAGCACTTTCGCCTTGTCGCGCAAGGCATTGATGGCAGTCTCGCCATTGATTCTGATGACTTTCTCCAAACGTTCTTCGATGACGGATTGTGGCAGGCATTTCCCTCCGTCTTTTTTCTGATAGGCGGTTTGAAGATTCTCCAAAAATGCCCTTTCGGGACACGCGATGAAAAGCCCGTTGACGAAAGGCGTGTCCTCCGGCTGGCCCGATTGACCCTCCAAAAGATGGATGATAAGCCCTGGCAGCGTTATCTTTTTGGTGTATTTGTAGGTCAGGAAAAAGTCGCCAGAAGCGGTTGGTTTCATTTCGATTGCCGAGCGATGGCTGACAACGGCTTCAGGAAACAATCGTCCCAAGATGAGGAAAAGGTTTCGCCTCACGATGACCTCTTCGGACTCGTTCAAGTTGGAAGTGTAGATTTTAGGCATCACCTTTTTGATACGTCCTTTTTTCACCAAGTCAGACAAGTAATAGGAATATTTCTTGTCGCCATTGGCTATCATAACTTCAGGCAAGGCTTCTCCGATTTTTGGAAAATTTTCCATTTTTGCATAAATTTCGGCAAAAATACGGAGTTTTTTCCTTTTTCATAGGTTGTTTCTTGGAAATTTTTCCATTTTCAAGCGGAAATTACGGAAATTTTTCCATTTTTACAAAATCTCCCGCGCAATCCAAGCGCAAGCCTCGGCATCGGCCAAGGCGTGATGATGGTTGATAAGCTCGAATCCGCAGGCCGCCGCCACGGTGTGCAGTTGATGGTTGGGCAATCGTTTTCCGAAATGCTTTCGTGAGGCGCGACAAGTGCAATAAAACTGATAGTCAGGGTAATCCATTTGGTAGCAACGCATCACGGCCTTCAGGCAGCCTTCATCGAAAGGGCTGTTGTGCGCCACCAGTGGCAAGCCCTCAATAAGCGGCTCGATTTGTCGCCAGACGTATGGAAACACGGGCGCGTCCTCGGTGTCCTCCTTGGTGATGCCGTGGACGAGCGTGTTCCAATACAGATAATAGTTCGGCTCTGGTTGGATGAGGGAATAGAACGAGTCCACAAACTCGCCATTGCGGACAATCACAACTCCAACGCTACAAACGCTCGTGCGCTCGTTGTTGGCGGTTTCGAAATCGATGGCGGCGAAGTTGTTCATAAAGGGAACGATTCGATGTAAAAATGTTAAGTATCTGATTATAAATGGGCTATATTTCTCCGTTTTTGGACTTTGTCCATTTGTAGCGCGTGGCTTTTCCTTTCCCCTCCCTGCCTATAATCTGGTTTTCAAACATCTTTTCGACCAAAGTCCGGGTTTGCTTCACTGAATATTCGTTGGCGAAAACCTGAATGAAATCGGACATGCTGATGTCGCCATCGTGCTGCAATAGGTAATAGACCTGCCTGATGTCGCTTGCCTTGAAAAGGCCATTTGCCACGGGCGGGAAGTGCTTGAAGTAGGTGTCGGACAGAATGTATTGGAAGTAACTGTCGGGCATAATTAGCTCTTCTTCAAGCAGTTTCTTAATGCTATTGGGATAAAAATAGCTGTCGTTGTGGCAAGCGATGGAATATAAGGTGAGCATGTCGAACACGCTCAACTGCTTGTCAATCGCTCTTGAGTTTTGGAAATCGCGGATAAGCAACGCCAAATAAGGCATAACGACAGTGGCACTTATCGAAAGTTGCACTTGGTAATCATCGGAGGCCGAATAATCGGGTAAGGCTTTGCCTTCCATCAGGCAATTGCGGAACATGATGTCCACACCTTGCCCCGACCGCTCAATCAATCCAGTTTTTTCGACGACTTCTGTCAGAAGCCTGCTGCGTGGAGAGCTATTGATAGTCAGTAAGTTATCCAAGTTTACGCCGTATGGAAAACCTCCTGAATTGCAAATGGTTATCTCGTCGGGGTATTGCCTGATGAAAATGTCGCCGCCCATTTGGAAACTCCTGTGCATCATGGCATTCAGCACGGCCTCACGGATGGTTTCGCTGTTGAATGACAGGATGTCAAGGATTTGCGGCATCAGTTCGATGTGCTGTGTCGGATTGCTGGCGGGCTGGTTGAGGTAGTCCCAAACCTTGTCGATGGCAATGACGAGCGGTTCTTTGAACTCTTGCCTCGCGCTATGCCGGATTTGTGCGTGGTTGGCCCGATATTCAATAACGATGTTGTTTTGAGGCAAATACTGGTTGATGATTTCGCTTTTCCCCAGCAATATCAAAGCCGCGTAGGTCAATTTGCCCTCGGCGTTCATCAAATTCAAGTCGGTGAGCAATTGCCTTTCGGGTATGGTCAGTATGTTGGGGTTGTTTTGCTTTTGGTAAATGCGGTTCCGCAAGTTGGCAATCGCTGGCTCGGAAAGGTCGTTGATGGTCAGCCCGTTACAGATGGTTGCCGAAAAATCAGGCGATTGCTCCGAAATGATGGAGAAATACTCTGCGTCGTCCATTTCACGGAGGCTTTCGCCAATACGCATCAATGGAACGCCCTCAAAACGAAGCGCTTTCCCGATGGGACGCGACGGCACATTGATGACCAACACGCGCTTTTGTGTCTCGTCGTAGAGTTCTTCGGTTCTCACCCTGATATGTAACCTCTCATAGATTTCGTCCTCCAAAGCCCCCGTTTTATCCGCTGCGAAGTCGCTCCCTACCACCTTGTGAGGAATGTTGTCGGTCATACCCAACACGAGCCTGCCGCCTCGTTCATTGGCCAATGCGACGATATAGCCTAATACACAGTGCCTTCTGTCTTTCGGGTCGGTGTGCTGGCCGCCAGCAAAAGGGTAATTGCGTGCCGCTTCCTTAAACTCGATGTGGTCTTCCTTTTCGCGCAAAACCGACAATTCTTGTATGGTACTCATAGGCGTGATATTTCTGCAAAAATACTGACAATTCCAGAAAAGGGAACGATTTGTGTAAAAATTTGTGTTGAATTTTTAGAAATATAATCTATATATCTCATTTTCAATGGGCTATATTTTATTGATATGGATGGCTGAATTGTGGTATTTTGAGTTTTATGCTGCACACGCTCGTGCGCTCGTTGTTGGCGGTCTCGAAGTCGATGGCGGCGAAGTCTTTCATTTTGAGTTGTAATGATTCCACATCCGTTTCACTGTGCCCGCCAACTCTTGCCGCAGCCAAAGCGGTTCCAACACTTCAAGCGCGTCGCCGTTCCAGAGGAGTTCTTGCTGGAAATCGAAGGTCGGGCGGACTTGCAGGGTGAAAATGCTGTGGTCGGCGGTGCGCTCGGTTTCTTTTTGGCTTGGGTGCAAAGGCAAGGAACGCAGGTAGTTGGCTTGGTTGGCACTAACCTTAATCTTCACCGTTTCTATTCGGGTTCCGTCGCCACGGATGACACCGAAACAGCCCTCAAAATAGACCTCGGGACTGAAATCCTTGGGATAGGAAAAAGGCTCGTCCGTCAGTTGGGCATCCAAAACGCGGTCCAAGGAATAGATGCGGATTTTGCCTTCATAAACGCTGTTGCCGACCAAATACCAACGTTGGCGAAACAGTTTCACACAATATGGCTCCACCCTGAAAGTGCTTTCGTGTTCTCTCCAATAACCCTTGTAGGTGATTTCCAGCACTTTGCTTTTCTTCATCGCGGCCATCACCGTGTCCAACAAGTCCTGTCCCGATGGTATATTTTCAAGCAAAATGCGGTCGCTGAGCGACTTGTTTTCAAGTAGCGTGTTGCTGACCGACATGGTGTTGAGCAGCCAGCGTTGCAGGCTGTCGTCTTCAAGCGCCTCGCGGTTCTCGATGTAATAGCGGTCGCCGTCGCTCTTGTCGCACATAATGACGAGGCCAAACATATCTTCCACTGTGTTTTTCCAAGTGTGGAACGTGCGGCGCGGAATCTCCAATCCCTCGCTCAAATCGGTTTCGAGCCACCGCTGGTTGATTTCCTTCAGCGTGATTTTCTTGGCGTGGTAGAGCGTCTCTACGAGCCACACGTATTTGTTGATTTGGTTATTGGACATACTCATACATTTTGATGGCGCAAAGATATAAAAAGCCTGTGCTAAATCGCTGCACAGGCTTTGAAAAAACTCTTCTTTTTACTCTCCAACAATCTGTTTCACAACTTCAACTCCTTGTTCCACTCTATCTTTTATATCGATACCATCCTCGTCTTGTTCGATTTGGTACACATCTTGGTTAATTTCGTTGCCATCGGCATCGGACTCGTAAATGACAATCTTGTCGTTGAAATACTGAAGAGAAAATTCCTCTGTAAGTTGCAAACGGTCGCCATAGTCTCCTAAACCATACTTTCGCTCTAATCTATCATGCAATGCGAGGGTGAACACGTTCCAATGCCTTACAAGTCTTTCTGATGTGTGCATCTTGGCGGTATGGTAGGCTCCATCGTCATAGGAATAATACATTCCATAAGTATCAGAAAGCATAACTGGATATTTTACAAAATAATAACGAAGATCCTTTGGAGTAGCAATATCGTTTAGATAATGTTCGACGTTTTCCAACAAGGCATTGTCACTTACTTCTTCAAGTCTGTTGAGTAGGCTGTTAAGAGCGTTTTTGGTGTTTTCAAAGCCTTTGCGCTGGTTGGAAGGATGGAACAAGTCTCGCCAAGTGGAATCATTTCTCGTTCCAAGCTGCCAACGCCAATCAAGCCGTTGCGAATAGTTGCCAATGGTTAATAAAGCCCTTGAAATCAGTTTGCGTTCACAAATGTTAAAAAGTTTTCTGAATTTGTTGAAATTGGATGGGTTTTCAGTGCCAATGATAGCGATGCATCCATAAAGCAAGTTGTGGTCTTCGAGATGGAACAATTCTTCTTCGTACTGCCGGTTTTGCTTAAGCCATTCTGATTTGGCAAGCTCCTCCTCTCTTTGTCTCTGGTTATAGGCTCCTTTCTCTGGAATAATACCTGTAAGAATTATCTCTTTGGTTTCCGCCAGTAATACGGGCATATTGTTGCGTTGGGCATCGGCACGAATTTCGAACCGAGAGTTCCAAATCAGGTTGCGAACAATTCTGATTCTCCTTTGGAAATCGTTTTCGGAAATATTCTGCCTGTTTTGCAGATACACTATCACAGCATATAGAAGCAGTGTCAGACTTAACGGGAATTTGCGCGTTCTGTTTCCACTGTCAACATATTCGCCGTATTCATCGCAGCATTGTTTGAAAAGGTTAAGATTGTCTTGGAAAATCTTTGTCTTGCCCGATTGGAATTGGTTACCAGAAAAATGTTTGCCAAAGAACTCGTCAATGTTGAAACCGCACCAGCAATCGTATGCTGATTTTAGGAAATTGAGATTGTCTATTGCGTCTGGAGTGTCAAAGCTGTATAGCATTTTGGCTAACTTGAACTCGTCTTTCTGCAAAGGTTTGTCTTGCATGTAGCAAAGCAAGTCGCTGACGAAGAAGAAATACCGCATGAACTCATCGTCAATGATGTCATTCCCGCCGCGATAAGGAAACAGCATGTCGGTCCAATCCAAGTCGAATTTATGACGGAATTCTTCTGCAATATCGTGATTGACTTTTTCGGCCAAAGACTCAAATTCGGCCTTGAAATGCTCAAATGAAGTCAATGGTTTGCCACGAGAATTCATTTTAATGTACAATTCGTCAGTCAGGCCCATTTCGCTGATGGGGAGGAAATAGAACGACACCGATTGTTCATCGACAAGAGCGTGCCATAGCCCCGTTTCTTTTCCAAACAATTCGTGGATGGCATCAATCATCACCAACATTCCTGTGATGGTCGGATCGTTTTGCCATTGATATTGAAACCATGTTTGGTCTTTTATTTCATCGGACAAAACTTTTTCAAATCTTGGCTTGTACTCTGTTAGTTTCTGGCAGAAGTCATCCGAACTGGGGCGAGTGTAATAACTGAAATTCCTCAAAAATGCCCATTGCCCTTCGTCTATGTTATCTTTTTTTGAGGCATACCAATGAAGTAGAAATAAGGTAGTGAGTCGTTGCTGTCCGTCAAGAGGTGTCAGTTTGCCGTCGTTGATTTCGCCATATACGAAATCTAGGGTAAGATGCCGATGGTTTTTAATGGCATCAAATATGTTGTTAAGAAAGCGTTCCCTAACCCGTTTTACTGTGCTGGTTTGTCGGCCTTGCGCGTAATCTCTTTGTATGATAGGAATCTCTATTTTGTTGATTTTGTATTTGGTTCCGTCTGATGCGATATGCTCGCCAAACACGCTTTGAAAAGTACATTCATTAATATTCATGGCTGATTTCCTTTCCTATGATTGAAAGATAGGGTTTCAAAGTTTCATTCATTGCCTTCAAATAGGCTTTCCGGTCATCTTCTCCCCAAAAGTGTAGTTGGTTCTTTTCTGAAGGTGTATAGTATTTCAAAAACACACGGCGAGTGCAAACGGGAATATAGCTTCCTTGCTTGTCCATCTCAATTATTTTGTCGCGCTTCACGTCAAAGGTGGAGTTGTTAAGAGCAGAATTGTCGAACTTTCCAAGCAAAGCCATATTTCCCAACAGGTCAATGTAGTCGAGATTGCTTTCCATCCCAAAAGCAGCAATTGTTTTGTCAAACCAAGAGTTGAATGTGTCGCCGCTGAATCCTTCCCTGTTGCGACTTTCAATCTCATTTGCAAGTTCCGAATTCTTTTCAGCATTAATGTTTCGCAAAGATTGCACATGAAGGTCAAGCCATTCATTCCATTGCTGGCGTGTTTTCAAACCTTCCGAGTTTTGTGCATGGATGTGTTCGAGAGACCATCCGCCTTTTTGTGTCTTGTGCAGCCAAAATGGAAAACGCATCGTTTTGTCGCCGTTTTTCCTTGCACTCTCCACATTGAACAGAAGCAAGATTTTGTTGATATTACCATCATCGTTGCCGTATTTCAAGTCCTGATAATCCTTTCCAAAATCAATACTTTTGGCGATTAGTTCGTCTAAAGATTTGCGGAAGCCTGTTTTGGTCAATTTTGAGGAATCGTTGATCAACTCGCCAAGCGTTTTTTGTCCAACGGCAATGAGATAGCCAATCTTATGGTATAATTCATGGTCATTGAACCATTCTTTCAGTCTTTGGTAGTTTTCGACTACTTTTTTCCAGAGGTCGATTTTTTTGTCCATGAATTCATTGGAACGCGTTTTTTTGGCAAACCAGAAAAAAGTGCGGAGCCTTTCTCGGTCGTCATCTCGCTTGCCTGCCATTAGGTCAAACAAAAACTCTATTCTTGTTGGAAAGTCATCTGAATCTTTGTTTGTTATAAATCCCCAAAATCCATCGTCGTGCAATTCGTTTTCAATCGAATCCCACTGTGTGCAAATTTCAAGTTGATAACGTTTGTCAATGCCATTGTTGCGGCTTAAAAAGATGGCTTTAACAAGCTCTGCATTGGTCAGCGGGATTTTACCGATATTGAGTCGTGTAAATAGGACGGTTGCATCCTCCTTACTATCAATCTCATACCAAATGACACTTACTTTGTTGTTGAGTTTGTCAGCCATGCGAATTGCAGCATTGTTGGCATCGGGCGTTCTCTCAAACCAGTCACTGATGGTTTGAACCGCTCTGTTGATAAAGAGTTCGTCAATGTTACTGACTTTTTTCTTGACGTTGTAAAAATCAATTTCTGTCAGGAACTTTTTGCTGTCCTTTCTGATTTTGTAGTCGATGCTGAATTTGATGTTCAATCTTGGCAGATAAGTCTTGAGATAGTTCAAAATCAGATACAGGGTCGTAAGTCTTTGTTGTCCGTCAATCAACTCAAAACTGTCGTTCTCTAATTTCTTCACCACGATAGGTTGTAGGCAATAGTTCTCCCCTTCGGGTACCGAAGCAATATCGTCAAGCAACATTCTCACCTCTTCATTCCAGCGATAGCCTCGCTGATAAGCTGGAATAATGAAGTCACCGCCGATTTCGCCTACTTTCTTCAGGTCAAGTTCTACATTTCTCATAACACATTGTTTAATTTGGTAAGAGCTTTGCTTCATCCAATTTGACGCAAAGGTAAACATTTTTCCCAAACACAACCATTATTGACATATTTTTCAGACCGCTTTTGTTTCACGCTGCAAAGAAAAAGAAAGCCTGTGCCAAATTGCAGCACAGGTTCAAAGTTTTTTTCAAAAAAGACGCTTTGAGCCTTTCATGCCGAAATAAGTCTTATTTTTGCGTCAGGGTTCTGTCCCTTCCACGGGAATTCCATTCCCGCCGCAAAAGCCCCAAACGAGAATGAACACCAGCAACAATATACCCAACGAAACCTCCACATGGCAGCAGCCCGGCGCATGGCGCAAGCCGTGCATAGTGCATGTGACAATGGTGGCCAAGGGACGAGAACCCATTTTTGGCAAACTCACCCACAACGGCACACGAGCCGAAGTAGAAAAGACGGCCAAAGTCGGTTCAATATATGTGACAAAGTTTAACCTTCGCTTCTGGAATTGCCCGCTCGTCTACTGTCATTATATCGCGGTCAAGTATCACGAAATCAGCGTCTTTTCCTACTTCGATGCTGCCTTTTCGGGCTTCTAAGAAGCAGCCTTTGGCCACCCAAATCGTGATGGAACGCAAGGCTTGCTCGCGAGTGAGGGCGTTCTCCATTTGGAAGCCTTCGGCGGGCGTGCCGTCCAAATGCTTGCGGGCGACGGCGGCATAGAAAGTGTAAATCGGGCTGATGTCCTCGATGGGGAAGTCGGTGCCGTTGATGACCCAGCCGTTCTGTTGCAGCAACTGTTGGTAGGCGTAGGCGTTCTTGATGCGCTCGCCAAGCCGCTCGTCGGCCCAGTCCATATCGGAAGTGCAATGCGTGGTTTGGATGGAAGGGATGACGGAAAACTCGCCAAAACGCTGGAAATCAGCGTCGCTTACTGTTTGCGAGTGCTCAATGCGCCAGCGGAGGTCGTTTTTGCCTTTGAGGTATTCGGAAAAGATGTCCAAGATATGATGAACTCCGCCGTCGCCTATGGCGTGGCAACACACTTGATAACCAGCGTCGTAGGCCTTTTGACAAACGTGGCGGTAGAAGTCGTCGCTTTCCAAAATCAAGCCGTCGTTGGTCGGGTCGTCGGTGTAGGGTTCAAGCAGTTTCGCGCCGCGAGAGCCTAAAGCGCCGTCGGCATAGATTTTCACGCTGCGGACGGTGAGCCTTTCCTTGTCGATAACACCTTGATTCATAAAGTAATCCATCGTTTTATCATCAGGATTGACCATCGCGTTGACGTGCATCTTGAGCTGTCCGGCTTGTTGCAGACTGTCGATAAGATTAATGGTGGCGATGTCTTGTCCCGCATCGGTGACGCTCGTCAGGCCGACCGCCATGCAGTTCTCTTGTGCTTTCAGCAAGGCTTGAACCCGCAGTTCGGTTTCCATTTTCGGCACCAAAGTCTTGGCAGCATCGGCCAAATTGTCCAACAACACACCCGTGCAGCGACCGTCCTTGACGATGGCCATACCGCCTTCCATCTTCGTGTTTTCGTTAATGCCCGCCAAATCAAGCACTTCCTTGGACACCAAAACGGCGTGACCGTCCACGCGGGTCAGCAGGACTTTTTTCTCGGGAAAGACCTCGGCAAGTCTTTCATTGTCAGGAAATTCGGCCACTTCCCAAAGGTTTTGGTCCCAGCCGCGACCCAAAAGCCATTCGGAAGGGTAGAGGCTATCATGGACTTTTAGCCGCTCAATGATTTCGTCGTAGGATCGGCTGCCTTTCAGGTCGGCCCAGCGGATGAGGTTTTCGCCGTATCCCGTGAAATGGCTGTGGCCGTCCATAAAGCCCGGATACACCGCATCGCCTTGGGCATCAATGGTTTCCTTGGCTGAATATTGGCTCATGATGATTGCTTCATCGCCCACGGCGACAAACTTTCCGTCTTTCACGGCAAAGGCTTGGGCTTTGGAGAAATCGTCGTTGACGGTATAGACGTTGGCGTTGTGGACGATGAGGTCAACGGGTGTTTTGTGGTTGCATGAGGTCATAAGCATTAGAATTGAGGCGCAGAATGCTGGAATGATGGTTTTAAGTGATTGTTTTACAGTTGTTTTCATGTCTGTATGTTTTTGAATTCAAAAATCCTTCAAGATGTCCCAAACAAGATTGCCTTCAAAGCCCTTCTGCATAGCGTAGGCGGCCAATTTGCGCTTTTTCTCGAAGTCGTTTTCAGCCTTCACGGTCTTGGCTTTCACTTTGAGAATGTCGATGAGCCGTTGGCGATAGGTTTCTTCGTCGGTTTGCTCTAAGGCTTCGTCAATTATCTCTTTATCAATGCCTTTCTGAATAAGGTGGAAACGGATTTTGTTCACGCCCCAGCCGCTTTGGTTGATTTTGCCGCGCACGAAACTTTTGGCAAACCGCTCATCGTTGACAAAACGGTTATTCAACAGATAATCAAGGATTTCGTCTTTTTCTTTTTGCGGAATGTCGAAGGTTTTCAGTTTGTCGCGCACATCCTTTACGCAACGTTCCTGATAGGCGCAATACTTGGCCATTTTGTCCAAAACTTGGTCGGGCGTGAGCGGCTTGTCAGGTTGTTTGGGCATCAGCAGTCGATTTTAAGGTTGCCGTCTTTTATCCAGCCTATCTTCCTTAGAATCAATCCAAAAAGCCAAGTGAGGACGGCAGGTAACACGAAACAAACAAGCAACATCCCAATCCACATATTCGCGCCGCCTTCTGGCATCGCGGTGTAGATGCCGATAGGCCCGACGAGACCGCAAGTGCCCATGCCGGAGCCGATGGGGATGTTCTGCAAATGGAAGACGCAGGTGGAAATCGGGCCGGTGATGGCGGCAGTGAGCAGCACGGGAATCCAAATTTTCGGGTTTTTCACGATGTTGCCCATTTGCAGCATGGAAGTGCCAAGCCCTTGCGCCACAAGTCCGCCCCAGCGGTTTTCCCTGAAACTCAGTATGGCGAAGCCAATCATCTGTGCGCAACAGCCCGCTGTGGCCGCTCCTCCGGCAATGCCGCCCAAACCGATGGCAAGGCAAATGGCCGCTGAACTGATGGGCAAAGTGAGCACCATGCCGATGACTACTGAAACGACAATGCCCATGAGGAAAGGCTGCATTTGCGTGGCGTTTTCGATGAAAGTGCCAAGCGCGGTCATTACCTTTTGAATGGGTGCGCCCACGGCGTAGGCCACCAACACGCCGCTGATGATGACCACTGCAGGGGTGACCAAAATGTCGACTTGGGTTTCCTTGTAAACCATTTTGCCCAACTCAACGGCCACAATGACAGCGGCGTAGGCTCCCATCGGGCCACCGAGTTCGTTGCCTGCAATGCCCACGGCGATGGCACTGAACAATACCAAGCCCTCACAACCGAGTTTGTAGGCGATGGCCACCGCAATGGCGGCTCCCGTGGCGGCTTTGGCGTATTTCGCGATGGTCACAAAGGCCTCAATACCGGTTTTGTCGCCCAACGTCTGGAAGATGGTGCCTATTAATAAGGAGGTAAATAGACCCAACGCCATAGCGCCAAGAGCGTCGACAAAATAGGCCTTCCAGGTCATGTCGATGCCCTTGTGCTGTAGGAATGTCTTGAATTTAGTCATTAAAACTCAATGCCTTGTATGTCGTTTTCCTTCATCAGGTCGGCGAGTTTAGTGTCGTTGTCGTCGACGGCGGCGAGGCAGTTGGTGACGATTCGGATTTGCTTGGCGGGATAGAAAGCCATCAAATCTTTCGTGGTCTCGTAAACGCAGTAATCCGTGGCGATGCCGCAGATGTCGATGCCATCAAAATGTTCAAATTCCTCGATGGTGCGACGAAGTTTCTCACCGCTGTGCTTGTTCTGGAAAATGCTAAACTCTTCTTTGTCAGCCAAATCGCCTTTCTGCATATAATGGATGTTGGAAACGTTTGCAGTCAAGCCATTTAGTACCTGTTGCAAAGCGGGATATACATTCATGCCTTCGGTGCCTTCCACGCAGTGGGGCGGGAACACGCCGCCTTGCTCCACAAACGAGCAGTGGTTCTTGGGATGTGCGTCTTGTGTGACGATAATCCAACTGTAGTTTTTCCATGCGCCACCGTCCAAAGCCTTGGCCAAATAGTCCATTGCTGCGGGACCGTTTTTGGTGGCCAAACTGCCTGTTGTGAAGTCGATTTGCGGGTCGACGATGATGAGCAGACGGTTGGGGAGAGTCGCTTCCTCGACTTTGGTTTCGGCCTGGGTGTCTTTGGTGGCCTCTTCTTTTTTCTGGTTTTTGTTGCCGCAGCCCACTAAGGCAAGCGCAGCGACGAGCACGATGGCTCCAATGAGGTTTTTCTTCATTTTATTATGTGTTAGAAATTTGCGGCAAAGGTAGTGATTTTTTTGTTTTTGTGGCAACAGCATTTGTGTTCGTGCTTTGATGTTTGCTCGATACCATAGCCAAATCTACAAAAAAAGGACACTTTTGGCTCTACAATCGAAAATACTATGGCCAAATCTATCAAAAATTGGATACTTTTGGCTATAGTATCGGAAGCCGAAACGACCTTTATAGTTCCACTTTGGCGAAGAGGTCGTTCAAGGTGATTTCAGAATGAACGACATCTGACCATTCGTTTCGTTTCACGCCGTATGTGGTGATAAACACGTGTTGGAGCGCTTTTCGCGTTTTGGTGACGTGGCGGAAAGTCGCTTCGCGCGACCAAAGTTTGCGCTCGTATTCCTCCGTGATGACGTATGGCGACTTGGAGTATTTGATTTCGCAGATGTTAATCACCTCGTCGTTGCGGTCGATGAGCAGGTCGATTTGGCCGCCTTCCCACTCGGTTTTGTCGCTGTCGGTGAAAGTTTTGCACGACCACGAATAGGCACTGCTCAGCACGCCGAGAATGCCGAGTTTCGCCTTGATTTGGCGCAGGTGTTGGAGGCACACTTGCTCGAAAGCATAGCCTTTCCAAGCGTTTTGGGCGGGCAAGCCGTGGTTGTTTTGCCAGAATTGCTCGTCTTTGTGTGTCGACAATCCGGCGTGGCGCAAATAAAACAACGTGAACGGGTCGGAAAGTTGATAGAGCGCGTCCTTGTCTGATTTCCCGATGGCGCTGTATCTCCTGATGAAGTCGCAACTGCACAATTCGTTGAGGATGGTGGTCAGTCGGCCTCCGCTCTTCATTTTCAACGACTTGATGATTTCTTCGCGGGTCATTCCCTTGGTTTTTTCGGCTAAGATTTCCACCACTTGCCGATATTGCTCCGAGTCTTTGAACAAACTGCGATAAAGGAATTCAAACTCAGTGCTCAGCGGTGCGCCTTCGCGGAAAAACAGGTCGTCGATGCTTTTTGCGAAGGGCTTGTCTTTATCGAGCATATCCAAATAATAAGGTATGCCGCCCAAAATCATATAGGCTTCCGTGATTTGGTAGCGGTTCCAACGTATGCCCTTGGCCTTGATGAGAAATTCCTCCGTTTCGTTCAATCGGAAAGGGGCCAGGTAAATCTGCCGCGTGACGCGCCCGTAGAGGCCGCCTTTGTCGCCGATGATTTTCGACAGCATCCAAGTCGTGGAACTTCCGCAGATGAAGAGTTTCATGCCATCTTGCATTGAGGCCCACGAGTTCCAGAAGTACCCAAAGGCTTGGATGAAGTGGCTTTTGGGCGTGTCCATCCACGGCAGTTCGTCGAGAAATACCACGATTTTCCTTTTGCGGAGCGTACTTAAGTATTTGCGCAAGAGGCGGAAAGCCTCAAACCAAGTCTTGGGCACGGGTGTTGCCTTGCCGGTCTTTTTCTCGATTTCGGCAGCGAATACCGAAAGTTGCACCTGCTTGGGCGTTTCGTAAAGCCCAGTGAAGTAAAAGTCGAATTGCTCGTCGAAGAAACGCTTCACGAGATAGGTTTTCCCGACACGCCGCCGCCCGTAGATGGCCACAAGTTCGGCCTTGTCGGACTGGTATAGTTTCTTGATGAGGGATTGCTCGTAATCTCTTCCGATAATGCTGCGATTTTTCATAGTGTGTTTTATCGTATTTCGCTGGCAAAGATAGAGATAAATTCTGAAATAGGATGCAATACCATAGCCAAATCTATCAAAAAATAGATACTTTTGGCTTTATAATCGATAATACTATGGCCAAATCTATCAAAAAAATGGTACTTTTGGCTATAGTATCGTGAATAAAAATGCTCTTTGATTTTTATGTATCTATTTGAATAACAGTTTAATACAATCCGAATGACCAATGCGCCGTAGTGCATTTTTTACCCACTCTCTATTTTCTGGTTTGTACCAGAAGAAAAACCTTTGCTGGGCAAGTTTTTCCTCCTTTGTTTTGGCACAAAAAACGGGTTCCAAGGTGTAGGGGTCGTAGCCGGAATAATAGATTTCGGTGGCCAAGGTCATCGGGGTTGGGGTGAAGTCTTGCACCTGTTCCAAATGATAACCTAACTCTTTGGTTCTTACGGCTAAATCAGCCATATCCTCAAGGTAGCAATCAGGGTGCGAGGAGATGAAATAGGGGATGAGTTGCTGGTTGAGATGCTCCTTTTCGTTGATTTGGTCGAACTTCTTTTTCAGTTTGACAAACATATCGAATTTGGGCTTTCGCATCAGTTTCAGGACGGCATCGCTGGTGTGTTCGGGCGCGACTTTCAACCTCCCGCTGACGTGCCGCGTGACCAATTGGCGGAAATATTCGTCATAGCCCATCGCCTTGTTTTCCTCGGGCGTGCAGTCGTGCAAAAACAAATCATAACGGATGCCCGATCCGATAGTGGCCTTCTTGACTTTCGGGTGCGCGTCCACCTCTTTATATAAGTCAATCAGCGGGTGGTGGTCGGTGTTGAGGTTTTTGCAGACGGTGGGTTGCAGGCAGGTCGGGCGGGAGCATTTTTCACAGAGGCGCTCGTCTTTGCCCTTCATTCGATACATATTGGCTGACGGGCCACCGAGGTCGCTGATGTAGCCCTTAAAGTCCTCCATTTCAACGACTTTCTCCACCTCACGCATAATGGATTCCTTGCTCCGCGAAGCCACAAACTTGCCTTGGTGCGCCGAGATGGTGCAAAAAGCGCAGCCGCCAAAACAGCCACGGTGCAAATTCACCGAGTGCCGAATCATCTCGTAAGCGGGAATCACGCCACGCTTGGCATATTTCGGATGTGGCAACCTCGTGTAAGGCAAATCAAATGAAGCATCAATCTGCTCCGTGGTGAAAGTCGGTAAGGGTGGGTTGATGACAAGTCTTTGGTTTCCAACTTCTTGAATCAGCCTTGCTGCGTGTTTCTTGTTCGATTCCTCTTCGATGTGGCGGAAGTTGGAAGCGTATTTCTTCTTGTCCTTGAGGCAGACTTCGTGCGAAACGAGTTCGATGGTCTCGCCTTTGAAATCAGGCAAAGGTTGTTTTTTGTCTTGCAAAAAGAAAGTCTGCTGAATGTCAGTCAGTTCGTTGACTTTCTTTCCGCTTTGGATGGCCTTCGCGATTTCCACCATAGTGAGTTCGCCCATGCCGTAAACACCAATGTCGGCCTTGGAATCGACCAAAATGCTAGGTTTCAGGCTGTCCGACCAGTAGTCGTAGTGCGTCACGCGCCGCAGCGAGGCCTCGATGCCACCAATGACAACGGGCACATCGGGATAGAGTTGTTTGAGGATGTTGCTATAGACCACTGAGGCGTAGTCGGGACGGAAGCCTGCCTCGCCGCCTGGGGTATAGGCATCATTGCTGCGCAGGCGTTTGTTGGCGGTGTAGTGGTTCACCATCGAGTCCATGCAGCCCGCCGACACGCCGAAATAGAGTCTCGGCTTGCCGAATTTCTTGAAGTCTCGCAAGTCGTCCCTCCAATTGGGTTGCGGAATCAATGCGACACGGAAACCATTGTGTTCCAATACTCTTCCAATAACCGCCGCCCCAAACGCAGGATGGTCGACGTATGCATCGCCCGTGACGAACACGATGTCCACCTCATCCCAACCGCGCAGGTCAGTCTCTTTTTTCGTTATGGGGAGCCAATCGAGTAGGGTCATTGGATAGATATTTTATGCCTCGACAAGTTCACTATGGTTTACAGGCACTTCCAAAAGATTTTCACCCAAAGCGATGGAAATCTTGCAAAGTGTCGCCAAGGTCAGATTGTGCGTTCCAGAAAGCCAGCGGCTGATTTCCGTTTCGGTTTTCCCCATCAGTCGGGCAAAGTCTTTCTGTGACATTCCTTTTTCCTCAAGAATTTCATAAATGCGGTTGGCGATGGCCACAGATAATTCCATTTGCATCTTCATTTCAGGCGAAATCGTTTCGCGAATCTCGTCCATTATCCGGTTCGTTTTCATCTTTCAGGGTTTTTGCGGTTAGTCGTCTATCGAAAAGGTAAGTGTCCCAAGCAACTTAGTTCCTGTCACGGTGATAACCCGTCGTTTTTCCATTTGTTTCATTTGGATGTCAATCTTTTGAAGCGTTTGCACGCATTTATGCAAAACAGCGTCTTCCTCGTAGGTCGCGGTTGTTTTCAATCCACCGTTGCCAAGAATAAGAATTTTGGCATTGATATTAAGTAAGTACAATCGTAGTGATGTTGTTTCGAGATGGGAAGGCAAAGCCATCACTCTATCCCTGCGTGTTCCTTCATATCGGAAATGCCTGTCTTCGGCACCGTCGCGCTTGATGATGTCGAGACGATACACCAATTGGCGAATGTCATCGGGATAGGTGTCCTTATAAGCCAGCAGGAATTTCTCAAACTCCGAATATTCTTCTCCCTCAAAATGAGGAGAATAAAGGCTTACCTTATTGTTGTCTTCCAATAACTCAAGAAATAGATTTCTTTCCATAAGTCTAATTTTAATCTGCCGCAAAAATAAACATAAAAGTTGATTTTTGCGTATCGTTTTAGAAAAATTTCTTGATTTGTTTGTGTTTTTCAGATTTTCCCTATTTTTGCCCCTGCCATTCCGGGAGAAATCGGAGTGGCCAGAGAAAGCGCATTCTTCGCTTTTGCCTCGACAGTGAACCTAGACAATTCACCTGTGAAATAAGAAAGAGGATAAGGGGTAGAAGGTTGCTTTCGCTGTTATGTGTATGTTTCAAAACACTACATATACAGTGGAGCAGACCCTTATTCAAAGTTTCTTTTCTTATGGGAAGTCTAGGCCCAACTGTCAGAAATAAGGATAAGTTTGGGAGGCTCCGCTCTGTAGGCTTTTATATCACTGCTCTTCTGAGCCGTAGGGCAGAATGAATAAAGTTCAAATCATGAAAACTATTGGGAAATCCAAAATGCAAACCAAAACATCAATTTTAGTGATGGCGATAGGGCTGTTTTTATCTTCAAGCCTTTTCGCTCAGGAACAGAACAGTTATCAAGGAGGATTATTCGGTAGGGAGAATGCCGTTGAAGAAACAGAAACAAGGGGATTGATGAATAGAAGCAGTGTTACTGGAAACCTTGACAATCAGGCTTTCGGTCAAAATGTGCCCCTTGGAAGTGGGTTGCTAATCTTGCTTGGAGCAACTGTTGGTTATGCAATCATCAAGAAAAAGGAGGACTGATTATGAAAAAACTTGGTTTAATTTTAATGGCTTGTGCAATGATAATGGGGACATTCCAATGCAAGAAAAACGATGAAATAAACAAGTTTGAAAACAATAATGAATCAGTCTTCATCACGCTTAATGTTGATGAAGGCACTAGAGCGAATGTTGTTCCCGAGGAAGACATTGCCCCTGTTTATTATGCGGAAGGCGATATGATTCATGTTGTTAGCGATGGAAAATATATCGGAACGCTGACTTACACCGGAACTAATTTCAGTGGTGACATTACCAATCCGACAGAAGGCCAACCTTTGCATTTTTATTTCCTTGGTAATGTTATCCCAACGGAATCGTTAGTGGTTGGAGAAACATCGTCTTGTTCTGTAATCATTAGTGACCAAACAACAAGCCACCCTGTGATTTCGTATGCGCCATCAAATCAATATTATAGTGCGGTGACAACAAACTATACTGCCACATTGTTGAACAAATGCGCTTTGGTGAAATTCAATGTAACTACCGCTTCAGAAGCGGCGACTTGCATCACTGGAATGAACAATAAAGTGACGATTGATTTCGCAACAAATGAATTTGCTTACAGCCAAGAAGGAGAAGGTGTTATCAAGTTGGCTGCTGGAAATGGTGAAAAGTGGGTTATTCTATTGCCACAAGATGCTTTAGAAGCAGGAGAAGAAGGTTCGGCATATTCTGAAGATGGAAACTATACGGGAACACACGAGGCAATCCCTGCCATTATTGACAATGGCTATTTGAAAAGTGGCGTTGCTGTTACCATCAATACACCCGTTTCAGGAGGAGTACCAACAGGAGCAATAAACGGCCTATTCACTATCAATGCTAATGGTGATCAAGTGTATTTCTCGCAAGGGAATTTGCAGTACATTGGCAGTGCTGCTACGCCTTATTGGAAGTTCGCGGATAATCAGTGGGATTATTTAGGGACGATTACTGGACAGAATGGCAGTAACCAAAATGTTGATAGAGACCTTTTTGGGTGGGGAACAAGTGGCATAAATCATGGTTCAGTATGTTATCAACCTTGGTCTGTTTCTCAAAATAATAATGATTATTATGTATATGGCTCTTTTTCATACAATTTGTTCGACCAAACAGGCCAAGCCGATTGGGGGTACAACGCCATTAGTAATGGCGGCAATAATGTTAATGAATGGCGCACTTTGACTGTAAATGAAGAAAACTACATATTATTTAATCGAAGTACTTCTTCAGGTATTCGTTTTGCCAAAGCATGCGTTAATTATGTTCAAGGTGTTATTTTGTTGCCTGACAATTGGAATATAGATATGTATAGTTTAAATAAAACGAATCAAAGATGGGCTTCATTTGACAGCAATATAATTAGTGCTTCACAAATGAGTGCTTTAGAAGAGGCTGGTGTTGTTTTTTTGCCAGTAGGAGGTCGAAGAGATGGCATTTTGGTTGAATATGTGCGTAGCCGTGGTGATTATTGGCTTGCTGATTCTGATTCTGGAGGTGTGGGTGCGTATGGCATTTTTTTTGATGATAATTATTTGGGGGGAATTTTATGCAATCGTTATTTTGGTTTATCGGTTCGTTTAGTTCAAGATCACAATCCTTAAAACTTTGACAAATCAGAAATGATATGATAAAAAATGAGGTTGAAATAGATGTTGATGATTTGTTTACAAAAGCACTGGACATTAAAGAGATAGAAGTAAGCCCAGACTATTTATGCGATGAATTTCATTGTTCGTGTTATGACAAGTATTTAGTTCCTTTATATTTGGAAAAAAATGAATCTTCTTTTGTTGGAAATGGTGTGATAGTTGGCTCTTATTTGATTACGGCTGCTCATGTGGCTCCATCTCATAACAAGAAAGAGAGGTGTCCCTCCCTTTATTACAAATATGAAAATGAATTTAAAAAGGTCAAGAATGATTATGTTTTTTATGATGGAAGAAATACTGAAGTTGAAGTTGGGGTTAGTAATGATTTGATTATTTTCAACCTTGATGATATTATTGGCGAATTTGTTTGTAATGATGTTCCGATTAAAAAGGGAACACGGTTATATGTATCCCCATATACATATTTTGAAGATGAAAACAAGACCAAATCTAAACAAAATATATGTGTCGTGACTTCTATCGGAGCATTATCATTTGACAAGGCTACAATATGGAAAAATTGTTATAGAGTTTATAATTCAGAAGGATTTAGACCAGGAAATAGTGGTTGTGCTTTATTTAGAAAGAATGTCTTATATGGAATACTTATAGTCGGTGGTGATATTGAATGCGATGTAAGGAATTATACGATATTAGATGCGAATTATATTAATCAGATTATTACAAATGAACGTATAGTGCATTATTAAAATTGTAGAGATGCGTCCTTGTTAGACCGTCTATCAAAATAAGAAGGAATAGTGCCAAACGCCATGAGTTTTTCCAAAATCAATAAAAACCATAATTTTGCCCCCCCGTTCTTCCGAATTTCAATTCGGAAAGCCTGAATATCAGCATTTGCAATGCGCGAATGAATAATGCGGCTGCCGTGGTACGATAACCTTACAGCCCGGGCGGTATGGTGTAGGGCTGTCACACTGTGGCAGCCGACTACGACCAAGCCCATGCGCAACGAACTACCCGAAAAAATGGCGGCAGTTTTACCAGAAGTTGATGTGAGTGCTTTTTGAGTTTTTTCCAAAATTGACAAAATTTCACGATTTTGGAAAAAACTCATTGTGGTTTCAGAATAATTTATTTCCTTTGCATCCTGTTAGAATATAGAATGTTATGGAAAAATTGATAGGTCGCGAACATGAGATAAAATTGCTGAAGGAATATACCACTTCCGAGCGTCCTGAATTTGTTGCTATTTATGGTCGCCGAAGGGTCGGCAAGACTTATCTCGTCAACCAACTGTTCAATGGAAAAATGGCTTTTGCCATAACGGGCGTACTCAACGGCACCAAGGAGGAGCAGATGGAGGCTTTCATTGACGCCATGCAGGAATATAGCGGCAAACTGCCCGAAAAACCCAAGACTTGGATGGAGGCTTTCAGGATCCTGAAACTTTATCTGAAAAAGAAAGTCACGCTGAAACGCCGTTGCATCGTGTTTCTCGATGAATTGCCTTCGATGGACACGCAACGGTCGGGATTCGTGCGGGCATTGGGCTATTTTTGGAACAGTTGGGCTTCGCTGCAAGACAACCTGACGCTGATCGTGTGCGGCAGCGCCACCTCGTGGATGATACGCAACATCGTCAACGACAAAGGCGGCCTCCACGACCGCATCACGCACGAATTGCATTTGCACCCGTTTACGCTGAAAGAGACAGAGTTATACCTCAAGAGCCGGCAATTCAAGTGGGACCGCCTGACCGTCATGCAGGCATACATGGCCTTGGGCGGCGTGCCCTATTATTTGAGCCTGCTTCATCGTGGCGAGAGTTTCGCCGCCAACATCGACCGACTGTTTTTCGGCGACGAAGAAGAACTTCGCAGGGAATACAAACGGCTGTATTCCACTTTGTTCAAGTCGCCGGAATCGTATATGACCATCGTCAATGCTCTGGCAAAAGTCAAGGCAGGAATGTCGCGCGACGAATTGAGAAAGGCTTTGGGTCAGGATTCAAGCGGATCGCTCAGCGGAAAACTTGAAGACCTCGTCAATTGCGACATTCTTCGCAAGTATCCCATCCATAACAAAACCACGAAAAAGAATTCCGCCATCTACCAACTTGTTGATTTCTACTCACTTTTCTACCTCACCTTCGTGTCGCGTGCTGAGGCTGAGACGGGCTATTGGAGCAACCATATCGGCACTTCCGAGGTCAACACATGGTTGGGATTGAGTTTTGAGCGGGTGTGCCTGACCCATGTACAACAAATCAAGCAAGCACTCCACATTGATAGGATTTCGACCCAATTTTATTCATGGCGAAGCCAGAAAAGTACACCAAAAGCGCAAATCGACATGGTTCTTGACCGCGCCGATGGCATCATCAATCTGTTTGAAATCAAATACAGCGAGGCGGATTTTCGCCTTGATAACGATGAGGCCAAAAAACTGCAAAACAGGATAGCGGCTTTCCGCAATGAAACAAAAACAAAGAAAGCCTTATGGCTCACATTGCTAACTACTTACGGTCTTAATGAAGGCCGTTATTCCTCAACTTTTGTTTCGATTTTAACGATGGATGACTTGTTCCAATAATTGGTTTTCGTAATCTGAGTTTTTTCCAAAGTTGATAAAAAATCACAATTTTGGAAAAAACTCAACCGAAAATCCCACACTTCTTTCCAACGAGTTTTACCGTTCAAAAACCCTCAAAAAATGGATTTCGGCCTCCTCCAAGGCTTGCGTAATGGCTTGCTCATAACCGAGGCTGCTCAAAGTTTGGTCTGTGACCACCAGCACATTTTTGTAGCCGCATTTTTGGCAAATCTTGCCCATCTTTTTGCGTGCGCCGTGGCCTTCCACCAACTGTGGCTGCGGCAGCGGGACGGTGTGAATCACCTTGCCGGGCAAACGGTGAATCTGTTTTCTGATATGATAGGTTTCCATGATTTGATCTTTAGTGGAGCAAAAATACAATTATTATTCGAATTATTTTCATATCTCAAAAAGATTTCCGACCTTTGCAGCCGCAAAAATCAAAAACAAATTTGTAATTAAAAAATTGTAATTCAAAGTGTTATGAGTAAGTTTAATGACATAATGAAGGAAGTAGGCTCGGCTTTGGTGAGCAAAAAGTTCTGGATTGAACTGCTGATTATGACTTTCGGCATGTTTATGACGGGCGTTTGCGTGTATTATTTCCTCGTCCCGAGCAAACTGATTGTCGGCTCCATTTCGGGTCTCTCCATCGTGCTGACCAACATTTTCAATGGTATGGGCATCAGCATCAGCCTTTCGATGATGATTTCCATCATCAACGCTATCTTGCTGATTTTGGCCTATTTGCTCATCGGCAAGGAGTTCGGCCTCAAAACGGTGTATTGCGCCATGATTCTCGGTCCCATGACCAAGGTGTGCGAATGGATTTACCCTTGGGAAAACTTCGCCACCCCGAACAGCTACCTTATTAATATGGGTGTCGACCCCAGTTCGGCCTATTCCGTGATGGGCAACCCGTGGTTCGACCTGCTTTGCTGCGTGATCATCCTCAGCGCGGCCCAAACGCTGATGTTCTCCATCAACGCTTCCACGGGCGGCCTCGACATCTTGGCCAAGATCGTCAACAAATACTTGCACTTCGACATGGGCAAGTCGGTGAGCGTGGCGGGTGCCATCATCTGCCTCACGGCTTTCGCCATCAACCCCTTCCAGATGGTTGTCATCGGCCTCATCGCCACTTGGATTAACGGTCTGGTAGTGAATATGTTCACAGCCAACCTCAACCAACGCAAGCGTGTTTGCATCGTCTCGAAAGATTACGACCGCATCCGCCGTTTCATTATTGACGACCTACATCGTGGCTGCACGCTTTATGAAGTCATCGGCGGTTACACCAACGAAAAGTCGATTGAATTGGAATCGTTGCTTACCAACGACGAATTCTCAAAACTGATGGAATATCTCGGCAAGAACGAAATCAATGCCTTCACCACAGCAGGCAACGTGAGTGAGGTGTACGGCCTGTGGGCAAAGGATCGCCACCGGGCAAAGAAACACGCCGAGAAACGTTGAAGATGTTCAAAAAAAAGTCGTTTTCTTCGCGAAAAGCGGCTTTTTTCTCAAATAGGTTTCCTATTTTTGTACTCTCGAAAACAATCAAAGTTTTACGATATGAGTACAAATCAAAAATTGAGAAAATTCGGCGGCATCAGCCTGATTGTCACGGCGTTGCTGCTGGCCTTCATGCCCTCGTGCGGCAAGAAGGGAACGACGAAAGGCCCGGAAATGTTCGTGGAGCGCATCCAGCCTTTGAATGAGGCCATGTTGGCCTTGCTCGACAGTTACACTTCGGGCATCATTGCGGCGGGCGAGCCTGTCATGGTGCGGTTCAACAACCCCGCGACGCTGAAAGTGAAGTACGGCGAACCCATCCCCGCCAAGGCTTTCGACTTCAAGCCCGCTTTGAAGGGCAAGGCCGTTTGGATTGACGAGAACACCATCGGTTTCCAGTACGACGACATCGACAAGGAGCAGAACTACGTCTGTCAGTTCAAAATGGCCGACTTCGTGGATGTGCCTGCCGACCAGCAACTTGAGTTTGGCTTTGGCGTGCGCCGACAGAATTTCAGCCTCGTCACGATGCAACCCGTTTGCACCTCCAACGAAGAGATGAATTACCTGATGCAGGTTGCCTTTGCCACGCCCATCGACCTTGAGGATGCCGTCAAAATCTTTGATGACGCTTTCCGCAAAGCCCATCCCGTGGAGGTGGCTTCGTTGGGCAACAACCTCTTTGAGTTTGAGTTGAAAGACTTGAAACGCCAAGATGCTGATTACGAGATGCCTGTTGTCCTCGATGGCAAGCCCATTGACTGCAAGGCCAAGATGGAGCGCAGCCTGACTGTTTATGCCAAAGATGACTTCAAGCCAGTGATGTTCGATGTGGACAAGGCGGGAAGCAAGGGAACTTTGCTTTTCTCGCAGCCGCTGAAGGAAAACCAAAATCTTGACGGCTTCGTGAATTTCGACCAAAAAGTTGGCTATAAGGCTGACATTAAGGGAAATAAGGTGGATTTCTATTTTGATAAGTCTAACCTTTATCCTTACCAGTTGGAGAGCCTTCAACTGATCGTGGGCAGTGGTATTCGCGCCGCCAACGGCATGCTCCTGCAAAGCGATTATCAGTATGATTTCGACCTGACCGACAACCTCCCGAAAGTGCGCTGGACCGACGATGGTGTCATCATTCCCGATGTGAACGAAACTACCATCTATTTTGATGCCATCTGCCTTAACTCGGTGACTTTGAGGATTGTGCGTATCTTTGACGACAACATCCTTTCCTTCTTGCAGGACAACGAATTGAACGAAACTTACGGCGTGCGCAAGGCGGGTCGGTTGGAGAAAAAGGTGCGTTTGGCCATCGACAACCCATACGCCAACCAGTGGAAGACCTTCCCGATTGTGCTTTCCGACTATATCAAGGTGGAACCGGGCGCGATGTACCAGTTGAGCCTCAATTTCGGTCCCGCCGACTACACTTTTGCATCTGATGAAATGCGCAGCGCAGTGTCTGAAAACGAGGCACTTGAGGCTTCCTATTGGGACGGCAACGCCTACGATTACAAGGAATACCGCTACGACGGCGAGTGGGGCGACCCGAATGGTTTCTATTATTATAACTATGTGGAGCAGAAAAAGAACATCGTCGTCAGCGATTTGGCCTTGACCGCAAAAATGGGTCGCAGCGACGCGGTTGATGTGTTTGTCTACAGGATTTCCGATGCCACGCCGGTTTCGGGCGCGCAGGTGACGGCCTACAGTTTCCAGCGTCAGGAATTGGTCAAAGGTAGCACCGATGCGCAGGGTCATGTGCAACTGAAATGCGAAAATCGTCCTGCCTTCGTGATGGTCACGGACAAGAAAGGCAGCAAGTCGGTGATAAAGTTAAACGATGGCAATGCGCTCTCTTACAGCCGTTTCGATGTGGCGGGCGAGCCTGTCGAGAAGGGCGTTTCAGGCTTTGCCTACAGCAACCGAGGCGTGTGGCGGCCAGGTGATGAGATGCAACTCAACTTGATGCTGAACGACTTCGAATCGAGCGTGCCTGACGACTATCCTGTTGTCCTTGAGGTGGTTGACGCGACAGGTCGACTCTATGCCAAGCAGGTGAACACCAAGCCCGTGAATGACATTTATTGCTTCCGCATCCCGACCAACGTCAGCGACGAAACGGGAGTGTGGACGGCGCGTTTCAAGGTGGGTACAAGCACCATCACCAAGAACCTCCGCGTGGAAACCGTGAAGCCCAACCGTTTGGAAATCAACTTCAACTTTCCCGAAGTGGTCAGTTTGTCGCGCAATGAGCGTGTCAATCTGACTTCAAGATGGCTCAATGGCATGAAAGCCAACGGTTTGAAAGCTGAAGTGGATGTGAAGTTGCGCGGCGGCGAAACCTCGTTCAAGAATTTCGCCAATTATTCCTTCGTCAACGAAACACAAAGTTTTGAGCCACAGGAGATTTCGCTGTTTAGCGGCAACCTCAATTCGGAAGGCATCGCCAACATTGGTTTTGGCCCGATTAAGGATGTTTACGCCTCGCAGATGATGAACGGCATTTTCACGGTGAAGGTTTTCGAGCAGGGCGGCGATTTCAGCATTGCTTCCTTCAAGGCAAAACTTTCTCCCTTCCAGCGTTATGTGGGTGTGGATTTGCCCGAAACTTCCTCAAAATACGGCAGTTACTACGACACGGGCAAGGATTGGAAGTTCAATATCGCGATGGTCGGTGAGGACGGCACGGCTTATCAGTCGGCGGTTGGCCTTGAATATGCCTTGTATAAGTTGGATTCCTATTGGTGGTGGTCGAGTGAGGATCAGTATTCGCTGCAACGCTATGCTTCAGGCACTTACAAGGCTCCCGTGCAAAACGGTACCTTGACCTGCAACGGAACGACTTCAGTCACTTTCAACATTCCTAACGAAAAATGGGGCAGTTACCTCTTTGTGGTGAACGACAAGCAGGGCGGCCATCAGTTCGCCAAAGTCATCAGTTTCGATTGGGGCTATGGACATTCTTCGTCCGCTTCTGGTGCGCCTGCGCAATTGGCCATGAAAACCACTGCCGACAGCTATCAGGTGGGCGAGAAGATGGTCGTCACGTTCCCTGCCAACGACAAGGCCAAGGCACTCGTAACCGTTGAGGCCAACGACAGGGTTTTGCAGAACATGTTGGTCGAAAATCTCGGTCAAGAGGGCAAGGTGGAAATCACAGCCACGGAGGAGATGGTTCCGAATGTGTATGTCTATGTCGCTCTGATTCAGCCACATGATGCCGCCAACGACATGCCGATTCGTCTATATGGCGTGGTGCCGGTAAAGGTGGAAAAGAAGGATTTGCAGTTGCAACCCAATCTCCAAGTGCCCGAAACGGCCAACACGAACAAGAAGATTGAGGTGAAGGTGAGCGAGGCCAACAAGCAGGGCATGACCTACACTTTGGCCATCGTTGACGAAGGCATTCTTGGCCTCACCAATTTCAAGACCCCGAACCCTTACGGCTATTTCAACAGCAAGCAGGCCTTGAGCGTCCGCACTTGGGACAACTACGCCAACATCGTTGATGCGTTCAGCGGCGAGTTGGGGTCCGTTTACGCCATCGGCGGCGACGGTATCCTCAATCAGGAAATCACTTTGGACAACCGTTTCAAGGCCTACGCCGTCACTTTGGGACCTTTCGAGTTGAAGGCGGGGCAAGAAAACACCCATAGTTTTGAAGTGCCGCAATGCTCTGGTGCCCTGCGCTTTATGGTGGTGGCCAAGGGCACCGGCAAGGCTTTTGGCTCGTCCGAAAAACAGATGAAGGTCGTTGACCCGATTACGCTCTATCCTTCTCTGCCGCGAGTGGTTGCTCCCGGCGATGAACTGAACCTGAAAGTCCAAGTGCAAGCCCCGACGATGAAGGGTAAGACCTTGCCGATAAAATTTGACAACAAGAACCTTGAACCCGTTGGCAATCTGCCGACTATGGTCACGATTGACAACAATGGCGAGGGCATTATTGCGGTCAGGACAAGCATCCCCAAAACTTTGGGCAATGCCGAACTGAAACTCACGGTGACGGGTGAGGGTTACACAGCCGAATCCTCGACGGTGATGCCGATTCGTATGCCTTACGCCGAGCATCGCAGCACGATTACCAAGGAAATTGAGGCTGGACAAACGGTCAGCGTGCCGTTCAATCTCACAGGCATTGACTGTTCGCAACAGGGCAAAATCACCGTTTCGAGCCTGCTGCCCGTCGACCTCTTTGGCCGCATTGACTACTTGATGGATTATCCGCACGGCTGCCTTGAACAATTGACTTCCAAGGCTTTCCCGCAACTTTACCTCAATTATTTCGTCCAACTCGACGACAAGGAAAAGGAAGCGATGCGCAGCAATATTGAAGCCGCCATCACCAACCTGAAGGCCTATCAGAAGTCAGACAATTCGATGACCAACTGGATTGGAGGCACTTACACAGACCCGTGGACGGAGATTTACGCTTTGCACTTCTTGGTGGAGGCCCAAAAACAAGGCTACAACGTGCCGCAATATTTCATTGATGGTCTGCTGAAATACCAAGGCGACCGCGCCAAGCAGTGGAAGAACAATCCTGACTTCAAGCAGGGCGAAACCATCCAAGCCTATCGCCTCTTTGTGCTGGCATTGGCTGGCAAGGCCGAAATGGGCGCGATGAACCGCTTCAAGGAAATCGAGATGAACTATCCGCTGACCAAGGCGTTGGCCGCAGCCGCTTTCGCGCAAACGGGCAAGACCACCATTGCGCAGAACCTGCTGCCCAATGTGGAGGAGGGCGAAAGGATGTCCGACTATTACACTTCTTTCGGCTCCCGCACCCGCGATTTGGCTTTCCTGACCTACGTCCAAATGCTCTGCGACATTGATCAGCAAACGGTGCAGAACAACATCAACAGGGTGTGCGGTATGATTAGCGGCGACCGCTGGATGGACACCCAGACCACGGCCTTCTCGCTCCTTGTCTTAGGCAAGTATGCCGAAAAGATGAACCTAAGTAACGTTAACCTCTCCGCCACCGTAAAGGTGAACGGCGAGGAACGCACGCTGAACACCAATATGGCTTCTGCTGGCTTTGGCTTCACACCGAAATTGGGCAACAACACGCTCGAAATCAAGAACAACACCAACGAGAAGATGATTGCCAACCTGTTCACCAAGACCGCCGTTGCCGAATACGATATGAGCGAAAGCGGCAATTTCATCACAATGACGGTGAACTACTCCGACAAGAACGGCAATCCCGTGAATCTCACCAACTTGACCTCTGGCACCGACTTGAAAGTCCAGATGACGGTGACCAACCCGAGTGAGTGGCAAGTCACGGAGCTGGCTCTGTCGTACTACCTGCCTTCGGGCTGGGAGTTGGTGAACGAGCGCATGACCGGCGGCGACAGCAACAGCGGCGCCAAGCACATCGACTACCGCGACGACCGCGCCTACTTCTACTTCGACCTCGCGCCCAACACGCGCAAGACCTTCACCCTGAAGGCCAACGCCACCTACGAAGGCAACTATATGATTCCCGCCGTGCGCTGCGAGGATATGTACAACAACGAAATCTTCTATCAAGTGCCTGCTCGTGGGTGTGTGGTGAAGTAACGCTTTTGTAGTTTGCAAATGGCAATTGATTCCGCAGCTTTCCCGATGTTTGGAAGGCTGCGGAGTCTTTTTTTTGTCTATCACGATGATGAAAGCGGTAGTTAAAATTGCGCTCATGGAACATTTTGCTGTTTTGAAAATTGCGCTCAGGGAACATTTTGCTGTTTTGAAAATTGCGCTCAGAGAACATTTTTGTAAAATTGTTTGCACAACTAAAAGATTATCAGTAATTTTGCAACGAATTTAAAATAAATCACTATGTCAGATTATGTATTTCGGCGCAAGGCATACCAAAAGATGCTGCAATGGAAGGAGGAATCGCAGGGCGAAACGGCACTTTTGATTGAAGGCGCAAGGCGCGTGGGCAAGTCCACGCTTGTGCGGCAATTCGCCCAAAACGAATACAAATCGTTTGCGCTTTTTGACTTTTCGAAAGTCTCGAAAGAAGAAAAAGCCTTGTTTGAGGATTTGTCGGACATGGATTTTTTCTTCAATCGTATGAGGCTGTTGAAAGGCATATCGCTTTATGAGCGCGAAACGGCTATTGTGTTCGATGAGGTGCAGAAATTTCCTGTCGCTCGTCAAGCGATTAAGGCGTTGGTGGAGGATGGCCGATACGATTACATCGAGACGGGTTCGCTCATCAGCATCCACAAGAATGTGGATAATATCATCATTCCGTCAGAAGAAGAGGTAATTGATTTGTACCCAATGGATTATGAAGAGTTCTTGTGGGCAATGGGCGATGCCGAAAGCATGGACTTGTTTCGCGAGGCATGGCAGAAAAAACGGGGCTATGGCGATGCTGTCAACCGAAAACTGATGCGTGATTTCCGTTTGTATATGCTTGTTGGCGGGATGCCTCAGGCGGTGAGCAAATACATCGTCACCAAGGATTTGTCTGTCGTTGACAAGACCAAGAGAGGCATTATTCGTCTGTATCGCAATGATTTTCAAAAGATTGACAAAACGGGCAAGGCGACAACGCTTTTCATGTCTATTCCATCGCAGTTGGCCAATAACGCTAATCGTTTTCAACCTTCCACGGTTATCGACAAAACCCGTGCAGAGCAGTTGGAAAGCCTCGTTTTCATGATGCAGGACAGCAAGACGGTCAATGTGTGCTATCATGCCAACGACCCCAATGTTGGGATGGATTTGTCCGCCAACCGATCAGCCTACAAGATGTTCATTGCCGACACGGGGCTTTTTGTGACACTGGCCTTCTGGGACAAGAACTTCACAGAGAATGTCATTTATCGGAAACTGTTGAATGACAGTCTGTCCGCCAATCTTGGGTATGTTTACGAGAACATGGTGGCGCAGATGTTTGTGGCGGCGGGCAACCGCTTGTTCTATTACACTTTCCCAGACGGCAACAAGCACAATTATGAAGTGGATTTCCTGTTGTCGCGTAAGGCGAAAATTTGTCCTATCGAGGTCAAGTCGGAAGGCTATAACACCCACCGCTCTTTGGATGAGTTCTGCAAGAAATTTTCCTCGCGTGTTGACGAACGTTACCTTGTTTATGCCAAAGACTTGCGCAAAGACAGCGAAACCACGCTTGTGCCGTTTTATATGACGGGGTTGATATGAAGAATGTTTAAGGGAATTGGGAAAGGGTATAGGGAAAAATGCTAATATTGCAGTTTCAAAAGGCAACACTATGAGCAAGTCGATAAACATTTTGGACAAGGATTATATCCAATGGATCAAGGAATTGAGCAGCCGTTACCGCAGAAGCCAAATCAAGGCGGCGGTGAAGGTGAATGAGGAAATGCTTCGGTTTTATTGGGAACTGGGCCGGGATATTGTGGAGAAAAAGGCCGAAAGTCGATGGGGCAGCGGGTTTATGAAGAATTTGAGTTATGATTTGAAAGCAGCTAACCCTGATGCTACTTGTTTTTCGCAAACGAACTTGTTGTATATGAAGAACTTCTATCTTCTTTTTCCTCCCCAAACGGAAATTGCTCCCCAAGTTGGGGAGCAATTGGAGCCAGCAAACAAAATCACTCCCCAACTTGGGGAGCAAAATAAAACTGTTCAAGTTGAACAAGCTGGCACTCCTTTGTTTATGATTCCTTGGGGACATTATAAACTCTTGATTGATAAATTCAAGAAGAAAATGTCTCACAAAGAAGCCTGGTTTTATGTGACAAAAACCATAGAAAACGATTGGAGTAGAGATATGTTGCTTAATGTTATTGACTCCGACCTTTATCATCGTGAAGGAAAGGCTTTGTCAAATTTTTGTTCAACATTGCCCAAGGAATTAGGAAGTCTCGCCCAAGAACTTACAAAGGATCCATACAATTTCGCTTTCACGGGAATAACAGGGCGCTACAACGAGCGTTTGTTGAAGGATGCTTTGCTGAACAATATCACCCAATTTATGGTGGAACTCGGAACGGGATTTGCATACGTTGGCAAGGAATACCGCATACAAGTGGGTGAAAGGGAGCAGTTTATGGACTTGCTTTTCTATAACCTGAATCTGTCGTGCTATGTGGTCGTTGAGGTGAAAATCGGGAAGTTCGAGTTTGCCGACGTGGGGCAGTTGGGTGGCTATGTCGTTTCGTGCAACCATATTCTCCGCAAGGAAGGCCGCGACAATCCCACCATTGGCCTGCTCATCTGCAAAGAGAAAGACCGCATACAAGCCCAATATGCCTTGGAATCAAGCAGCCAGCCTTTGGGAATCTCGGAGTACGAGTTGGAAAAGTTCTATCCTGAAAAAATAGAAGGCACTATTCCGACCATCAAGGAGATTGAGGAGAAGTTGAAGGATTTTCCGGGATGATGGAAATGGTTTGAGGAAAATTTGCTAATATTGCAGTTTGAAATAATTGGGACAAAGAACTGATTTAATTGTATGGGACAAAAGCTGCACAATAGAATCGAAACATGGAAAAAACTCTTGCTTGATTTTGGTAAAAGGAACCGTCTTATCAACTTCAAGGATGGCAAAAGGTCTAATGTGCATATTGTTTCGCCCTCATACGAATCAATATTTGAAAAAATCGCCGTAAAGGAGAGTCCTATTGTTTTTCCTTATTCAAAGAAAGTGTTTGTTGATGATGACGGGAACGAAATTCATGAAACAGTGATAGAGGGTGATGTGAAAACAAACAAAACTGTTTCTGAATTGCAAAAGACTTTGAAGGTGCTTAGATATAGGGCTAATACTTCTATTGAAGAACAAGGCATCAATATCCTGTTTCTTGCTTTTGGAATGTTAAAATGGCGTGAAAATGATGGGTCTACTGAAACTTTTTTATCGCCAATTATTCTTGTCCCCGTAAAATTGATAATTGAATCCATCACTTCACCATACAAACTTGTACCACACGAAGATGAAATAGTTATTAATCCTACGCTGTTGTACAAATTGGAAAATGATTTTGGAATCATTCTTCCAGAATTTGATGGTACGCAGGATTCTATTTCTGATTATTTTGACAAGTGCCAAAAGATAGTTGAAAACAAAGGGTGGACGATTGAAAGAGATGTCAATCTTTCCAATCTTTCTTTCTTGAAGATTAATATGTACAAAGACCTTGAAAGAAACGAGGAAAGACTTTGTATTAATCCGATTGTGTCAGCTATTGCAGGTGAAGGAGAACCTATTTCATTGGATGAAGACATTAGCAACTATGATCACGATAAAAAGGAACGCCCAATAGATGTTTTTCAAGTTGTTGATGCAGATTCCAGTCAACAAGATGCTATACTTTTGTCAAAAAAGGGTGTTAGTTTTGTGTTGCAAGGTCCACCTGGAACGGGAAAGAGCCAGACAATTACCAACATTATATCTGAAGCATTGGCAGACGGTAAGAAAGTCTTGTTTGTTTCAGAAAAAATGGCCGCACTTCAAGTTGTGTATAATCGACTGGCAAATGTTGGATTGTCAGATTTTTGTATGACCCTCCATAGCCATAAAGCCAATAAAAAAGCAGTCTTGCAAGAATTGGCTAATTCAATTTCTATTGAGAGAAAGAAAGTCAAGGAAGAAGCGTTGGCTCAATTGGAGATTTTGCAGCGGAAGCGCGAAGAATTGAATGAATACCAAAATGAGCTGCATACGCCTTGTTCTGCGTTGAAGACTACCGTTTTTGAGATTAATGGCAAATTGGCGAAACTTGGTGACGTTCCTGATGTGGTTTTCTCTATTCCTGAAGTGGAAAAGATTGATGCGCAAAAGTTGAATGATAATGTTTACTTGTTGCGGGAATTGGAAAAAACTATCGGAAAACGGAGTAAGGATTACAAAGATAATGTTTGGAGAGGCGCAACTATAGATTTTTTGTCAAATGAATTAAGGCACGATATTGATTCAAACATTTCTGAACTTGTTCCTTTATTAACCACGCTAAATGACAAGGTTTCTTCGTGTATTACTTCATTGGAATTGGACTTCTCTCATTCTATTGAAGGAGTTAATCAGTTGTTGGCTTTTTTGAAAGTAGCAAAGGATTCGCCCCTTATCCCTGAAAGATGGCTGACTGATGATGTTGAGAAACATTTAGCAACAATTAATGAATGTAGGACGGGAACAACACTCATTAAGAATAATTACAATGAAATCTCCGATTCGTTTAATCAACAAATATTTGATGTTGATTGTAAAACGCAGAAAACGAGACTTATAAGCAGTAAGAACAAAGCGTTTTCTGTTTTGTGCTTTGCTGATAATAGTTTCAATCTTTCAGACCTTGTTAAGTCAAGGCAACAACTCCTTGATATATTTACAGATATTGAGAAAATTTTCGCTCAAGCATCTTCATTGGCTGAAAAAGTCGGTTTGTATATTCCCGACAATTTGAATGGACTTGATTTGTTTGTTGAGATACTTAAGGTATTGATTCAGATAAAAGAGATAAAACCTACTCTTAATTGGTTTGATAAGGAAAAGTTCAATCAGTTGAAGCAATCATTGGAAACTCGAAAGAAAGTACATGATGATTATTCATCACAATTGCAAGAGGTTCAAAATGAATTTGATAAAGATATTCTGTCTATTGATTGTTATCCGATTTTGCAGCGGTTTAGGGGTGAGTATGCAACATTCTTTAGGTTTCTAAACAAAAAGTATAAAACTGATATAAGAGCCATTCAAGGTTTTTCAAGAACGGGGAAAAGGCTAAGTTATCATGATGCAATTGATACATTGCTTCAACTCAAAAAACTTGCGGATGACAAAAAAACGATTGAAGGATTGTCTGAACAATGCAAGGCCGACTACGGAAACTATTATTGTGGTGTTGATACCCAATGGGCTGTTTTGCAAGACGATGTGGAGACTTTTTATAAACTGTTTACAGTCTTAGACAAACCTTCCGATAGACTTCGGAACTTGATTATAAATGGTGAATTGCCAGTAGAGGAATTATTCAATTTTATCGAATTCTTTGAACGATTAAGAATAAGAGATAAGTATGATTTGGCTACTAACCTTCTGAAAGAGAATGTTGAAAGTAATAATCATTATAGATCTGTTCTTGAGGAAATCAGCAAAGGGTATGACCAGTCGAAAGACTTTGTAGATGCTTTTTCTGGATTGTTGTCTTTAAGGAAAGAAGAAACAACATACGAAACGTTGTCGGTTGAACTTGACAAACTTGAATTATACCAAGAGGCAGTAAAATCAATGGAAAAGAGGCAAAATGAATTGTCCTCAAAGTTCGGAAAATATTATGTGGGATTAGATACCGATTGGGATAGGCTTTGTCAAGCAATGGCATTTGCAGAGAATTTCAAAAAATGTGTTGAAGATTATTCATTGTCAAGCAATTGCGTCAATAAGATATGTGCAGAATCGGAGAGCGTAGAGTTCTGTGGCATTATGTTGGGAGAAATCTCTGAAATCAAATCAAAAATGGAAAAACCATTATCATGGTTTTGCGATTTGTTTGAGGATGCAGGCAAGTTTGATAAAACGAATCTTATTGACTTTGCCGATTATTTGTCATCATGTAAAAACAACAAACATCTGCTTGAAGAATGGGTGGATTATCGTTCAAACATAAAAAAATGTGAGGCAGTAGGATTGCAGCCGTTTGTGGAGCAGATTGAAACTAAAGAGATAGAAACAAATTATATAGCTGAAGCCTATCTCAAGCGGTTTTATCGTTTATGGCTTGATAAAATGATGCTTCAATTCCCTGCGGTTAGAGATTTTCGGGGAAGGATACGAGAGCAGAACATCCATGAGTTTTGCAAATTGGATACAGAACAGTTTAGAATTGCGCAAGCAAGGGTGCGTGAACGGCTTGTTAATCGTATCCCGGACTTTAATTCGATTACTTCATCAAGGGATGAAATTGGTATTTTGAAAAGAGAGTTGGCAAAACAACGTCGTATTATGCCTCTACGTAAACTGTTTATGTCGATACCAAACTTGATTTCAACTTTGAGACCATGTTTTATGATGTCGCCTTTATCTGTTAGTGTATTCCTTGAAGCCCGAAGTTATGAATTTGATTTGGTTGTTTTTGATGAGGCTTCTCAGGTTCATACGGAAGATGCCATCGGAGCCATTATGAGAGGAAAGCAAGTGATTATTGTAGGTGATACGAAACAGTTGCCTCCTACAAATTTCTTTGCTACATCATTGAATGATGAGGATTTTGATGTTGATGTAGTGGAAGAAGAAAAAGATGATGCAGGAGCATACGAATCTATCCTTGAAGAAGCGGTTACGGTGTTGCCAGAAAGGAGTTTGCGTTGGCATTATCGTAGTCGGGACGAACATCTTATCGCTTTTTCCAACATGAAAATTTACAATGGGTCACTTGTTACTTTCCCATCGGCAATTGAAAAGGCTCCAGATATAGGAGTTGAGTATATTCATGTTACCAATGGCGTTTATGACAGAAGTGGGAAGCGAAACAATATGATAGAGGCAAAGCGTGTTGCAGAGTTGGTTTTTGAACATTTCAAGAAGCATCCTGAAAGGTCGCTTGGTGTTGTGACTTTTAGCGAGGCACAACAAAACGCTGTTGACGCAGCAATCAGACAGATGCGGCTTTCCAATGGTTCAATGGAAAGGTGCTTCACAGAAGACAAGGAAGAGCCGTTCTTTATCAAGAACCTTGAAAATGTACAGGGTGACGAGCGCGACACTATCATCTTTAGTATTGGCTATGCCAAAGATAGTCGTGGCATTATGTATATGAATTTTGGTCCTTTAAGTCGTGACGGAGGATTTAGAAGATTAAACGTTGCCATAACTCGTGCGAAATATAATGTCAAACTTGTCGGTTCAATTGTCGCAACCGACATCGACCTTGATAAAACATCCGCCGAAGGCGTGAAACTATTGCGTTCATACATTGAATATGCACAACAAGGCATTACCGCATTGCAAAAAGAAATTCATTATAATTATGGTTTGGATTTCGATTCTCCTTTTGAAGAAGCGGTCTATGACTTTTTGTCTTCCAAAGGATATGAAGTTGTTACGCAAGTAGGATGTTCTGGTTTCAGGATTGATATGGCGATAAAGCATCCTACACAAAGTGGCAAATTTGCTATTGGGATAGAATGTGATGGAGCCATGTATCATAGTTCAAGGACAGCGCGGGAAAGAGATCGTTTGCGCCAAACGGTTTTGGAGGATATGGGATGGAAGATTTACAGAATTTGGTCAACTGATTGGATAAAGAATCAGAAATACGAAGAAAACAGATTGGTTGAGGCAATTGATGTGGCTTTGTCCGAAATACCGTTTGAAGAATCTGTTGAAAAGGCACGAAACAATGACTGCAATGCTATTGAAATAGAAGAGAAAATTGAGGATAGGAAAACGATAAGTGAAGGATATGGATTTGATATTTATCAAGAATTGCCATTCCAATTTCACGATGGAAATAATGAAGTCGAAATTATAAAAAATGTCATAAAGGCATACCAACCAATTCATTTTGAAGCGTTGTGCAGAATACTTGCCCCAATGTGGGGTAGGCAGAAAGCAACCAATGTGATTCGCGATACAGTTAGCTACTATTTGATGCATCGTTTGGATGGCTATGTAAAACGAGACGGGGATTTTATTGCCTTTGTGGATTTTGATGATTTGAAAGTAAGGGTTCCAGATTCACCTGAAAACGTAAGGTCTATAGAACTTATCTGTGATGCAGAATTGGCTTTGGCAATGAAAACCATTGTTCAGCATAGTTTTGGCATTACTTCAGAGAATTTGATTACTGAAACCGCTCGCGTTTTTGGCTTTAAACGTACAGGTGGGAAAATAGCAACAATACTCAGGTGCGTTTATGAGCAAATGCTGAATGATAAAGTGGTTGCTGAAATTGACGGGAAGGTGAATGTGTTATAAATGCTATTTTATTATATTAAAAGGGCATGTGCCTCTCAATGGTCTTTTATGAAAGGTTATACGACAAGTCCTTTATAGCATCTTCAACATCATTTATATCTTTATGTATGTCATCCAAATTATAGAGCCCCGTGCCTTTTAACTCTATTCCATCCCTTATAGCATCTTCAACAGCATTTATGTCTTTATGTAGGTCATCCATGTTATAAACTCCCTTGTCTTTTAACTCTATTCCATTTAGGTCAAAGTCAAATAACTTATCATCTATCTTGGATATTGTGGAATCGATGTTTATCAAAGTTGTCTCAATCGAGTTGTTCTTTTCTAATAAATGAGCCACAGATTGTGTCAACACGCTTAGATGTTCTGTAATTACCATAAGTTGATTCACTGCTGTGATTATTAAGTTGAGCTCAGCGGATTCAGAATTGTCTGTATTTTCAATTAAAGGAATGTGTGTCAATTCATCCATTTTCTATCTGGTTTAAGTCTGTGAATAATTTGAATACTAACCTTGTCCCCTTGACTATGTAAGAGTTGTATGTACATCACAAGATGTATTTTGTTTTGCAAAGATACACATTGTTGTGAGACCTTTGGAAAAAACATTTGAAAAGTATCATTATAAAATCGAATGGCACACCATTAATAATACTTTTTTCAAGGGAGAAGGGGGTGAGGAAAAACATTAGTTTGCATGTAGTACTTTGTAAATCAATAAAATAATATTATAATGATTGGGTTAACTATTTTCTCAAGGGAATGATATAATTAATATTATCTTTGCAACACGAAAATTACGGAAAGTAGTGTGCAAATTTGTCGTAGAGCGTTGAATTCTCGAAAACAATTGAATATTTAAAAATAGTAATATGGATAGTGTAAATGTCTTATATAAAGATAATTCAGGAAATCACAGGAATATATCAATTCAAAGAACGGCAATAAAATGCCCTTTTTGTAAGATGCATATGATACCACAGTTTATGTATTTGTGTATTCAAGGGCGAGATAAATACAATGTGTTTTGTCAATGTACAAACCCGGAGTGTGAACATAGCTTTGTTCGTGAGTATCGTTTGTCTAAATCAGAATATGTTTATACTTGTACTTCCCCTAATGCGAGCATGGAGATAAAATCTTGGTTTCAAGCGGACGGGTGGAAAAATTTCGGCTACGCTTAGGCGGGTTTATGAGGAAATGATAGAAAAGCATTTAATTAAAGAAGTTGATGGAAAGGTATGTGTAAAATGAATAATAACGATTCTGCTATTAAAGGGATAATTAATCTGCGTTGGGTAGTATTTATCATTGCTGTCATATTTGGTAGTGCAATTTGCTTTTCTTTGTTCTCGTTGAATATGCAACGTAAGGCGTTTGAAGAAAATAATAAGGCGATTTCCCGATTGCAAGACCATATAGAAACAATATCTGATGCAAACTGCCAATTGATAGTTGAATTGAAACAATTAGATGTTTTGTTAACTGGAACAGATACGATTACTTCCAATAACAAGTTACAGCAAAAGATAGATTCACTTGAAAGAGTAACGTATTACTATGCTGTTTCTAATCAATTAAAAGCATTAAATGAATCAACCGTAGCACAAACTCGGATAGATAATCAAAAGTTATATGATGATTATTTGACTCATATTAATACAATGTTGGCAGTCTTTGGAGTATTAATCGCTATTATTTCCATTTTTGTACCTTATTTAATCAACAAAAAGACAGATGACATTATTAAAGAGCATGAGAAAAGGCTATCAGCGCATGAAAGGCATCAGGAAGAAATCAAGAATATAATACAAAACATAGCTAATGATGCAGAAAAGTCGGCAAACAAGGCTCTGGCATATTCATTGTTTACACAAGCAACAAGAGAATATGGCAACAGAGCAATTGATTTGTATACCCAAGCTATTGAAATCTTTCCCACAAAAGATGCGTTTATTAATAGAGGCAATGCTTATAGTAAAAGACGCCGTTTTGACTTGGCAATTATTGATTACAATAGTGCGTTAGAAATGGATACAGATTATGCTGATGCTTATTATAATAGGGGTAATACATACTATCGTATGCATGAATACAACAAAGCGATTTTGGATTTTAATAAGTCAATAGCATTGGATGGAAATGATGCTGAATCATACATTAGTAGAGGTGCAACGTATTTAAGAAAAGGTATGTATGAAAAAGCCATTGATGATTTTAAAATGACTTTGGAATTAGACCCGGACTATTATGAAGCCTATTGTAATATAGGAGATGCGTTTTTCGCAAAAGGTGATTATGATAATGCCTTGGTTTATTATACTAAGTTTATCGAAAAAAGACCTAAAGATGCGTATGCATATAACAACCGAGGTTATGTATATATAGATACTAATGAATTTGATTTAGCTCGGGCTGATTTTGATAGAGCTATAGAATTGTGTCCTGATAATCCTGAGTATTTTGATAGTCGTGCAGATTTGTTTATTGTATTGAAAGAATATGAAAAAGCGTTAGAAGACGTCAAAATAGGACTATCTTTAAAACCGAGCGAGGATTTACATGAACTTTTGATGAAGAAAAAAAAGCAATGTGAAGAAATGCTTAAAAGCAAAGAAATGAAATAATAAAGAATTGTATGATAAAAACACCCAATCGCATTTGGCCTTTAGTTTGGGCGAATTTGCAATTCGTCCGCAGTGAGTATAAGAATTTGTAATTGGTAAACAACAAATGAAAAATAGTAGGATAAACCAGATGCTTACCGTTTCGAGATAAAAAGACAACAAAGTAGAAATATGGAACAATCTCAAATAACAAAGGAATATATTCAGGCAGTAAAAGCCATCAAACAAGCCATTTTGGAGAGCCGTTATAGGGCGGCTCGTTTGGTGAACAAGGAGGTGCTTGCCCTTTATTATGCCATTGGGGGCTTTATTTCGTTGAGAAGTAGGACGGCTCAATGGGGCACCAATGCCATCGGAGTCATTTCCGAATTGTTGCAGCAAGAACTGCCAGGATTGCGCGGCTTTTCGGAAACGAACATCAAGCGAATGCGTATTTTTTACGAGGAGTGGAGAGGGCTGTTTGAAAATCGTCCGCCAGTAGCGGACGAATTAACCGACGTGATTATCCCTATGGGTAGCAATTTTATCAACTATCGAAAAAGATCCTGGTTCACGAACTACAACGATAAACGCCAGTACTGGCATACCCGTCAAGAGTGTTGAACGTCATCTTTCTGAATTAAGTCGTGTAGGTATAATACATTATCAAGGGTCAAAAAAGACAGGAGGATATTACATTGCAAATCAGGATAATAATTTGTAGTATGTAAAAATGAGGGAGTAAGTGAGGGAATAAATGAGGGAATAAATGAGGGAGTAAGTGAGGGAATAAATGAGGGAGTAAATGAGGGAGTAAATGAGGGAGTAAATGCAACCATTCAAAAAACATAAAAAACTCAAAATAGTATTGCTGGTTTTGGTCGGCCTTTTCCTCGCCTTCCTCTGCATACCCATACCACGTTTCGACAAGCCCTATTCCACCGTCTTGACCGCGAAGAACGGCGAATTGCTCGGCGCAAAAATCGCGGATGACGGGCAATGGCGCTTCCCCGCAACGAATGACTATTCACCGAAATACACGGCCTGCCTCTTGGAATACGAAGACCGCTGGTTTTTCCTGCACGGGGGCTTCAACCCGATTTCGTTTGTCAAGGCGTTTCGCGACAATATGAGGGCAGGGGAAGTGGTGCGCGGCGGCAGCACGATTTCGATGCAGGTGGTGCGTATGTCGCGCGACAACCCGCCCCGAACCTACGGCGAGAAACTGCTTGAAATCATTTTGGCCATGCGGTTGGAGTTGCATTACTCCAAGCGGAGCATCCTCAACCTTTATGCCGCCAACGCGCCTTTCGGGGGCAATGTGGTGGGCATCGATGCGGCGGCGTGGCGTTATTTCCACACCACGCCCGACGAACTCTCGTGGGGCGAGGCGGCCACTTTGGCCGTACTGCCCAACGCGCCGGCACTGATTCACCCCGGACGCTCCCGCAATCGTTTGGAACAGAAACGAAACGAGTTGCTTCAACGCCTGCCACACTCGAAAGCCTTCATTCCCAAGCGGTTCAACGTGCCGAAACTCTCCGAAGAGGATGCCGAATTGGCCATGATGGAAGACATTCCCGCGAGGCCTTTCGAGATGCCGATGTTGGCCTATCATTACCTCGCCGACCAAGAAAAACGGCACCACGGCGAACAAATCAGCTCCACGATTGACATCAACTTGCAACAAGCCGTTTTGGACATTATGAAGCACCACCACGCGGTGAATGTGATGAACAGTATCGACAATGCAGCGGTGTATGTGGTTGATTACCTGAATGATGAAATCCTTGCCTACGTCGGCAACAACCTCGATGCCGAGGATGCCGCGATGGTCGATATGGTGAAGGCGCAACGCTCCACGGGCAGCATTTTGAAACCTTTCCTCTTCGCCGCCATGCTCGACGAGGGAACGCTTTTGCCGCAAATGGTCTTGCCCGATGTGCCGATGAACCTTTACGGCTTCACGCCGAAGAACTACAGCGGCGAATACTGGGGCGCGGTGCCCGCCGACAAAGCGCTGCAAAACTCGCTCAACGCGCCGTTTGTACACCTGTTGCGCGAGTTCGGCCAACAAAAATTCCACGCTTTGCTGAAGCAACTCCCGCTTCGTGGCATCGTATTCGACGCCGACCACTATGGCCTCTCGCTCATCGTGGGTGGCAGTGAGGTTTCGCTGTTCGACATCACCAACGCTTACGCGAAGATGGGGCGCAAACTGGCCTCGTATGTCAATGAAAACTACAATGTTAAGGTCGATGAAAAGGAATCGCCTTTTTCGGCGGAGGCCATCGCCGAGACTTTCAATGTAATGAAAGGTCTGACGCGCCCCGTGAGCCAGATAGGGTGGGGCGGTTTCGCTTCGTCGAAACAGGTGGCGTGGAAAACGGGCACCAGTTTCGGCTTCAAAGACGCTTGGGCGGTGGGCCTCACCGACCGCTACGCCGTGGGCGTGTGGGTGGGCAACTCCGACGGCGAAGGTCGCCCAGGACTGACGGGCGTGGGCGCGGCGGCACCGTTGCTGTTCGACGTGGTTTCCAAACTCAATGATAGTTACCGCTATCCCGCCAACACCTCGGAAAGCGTTGAGATTGAGGTTTGTGCGGAGTCGGGCTACCCCAAGTCGGAGTATTGCCCGAATACCAAGAAAATCCGCGCCTGCAACGTGGAAAACCATACAGGCGTGTGCCCTTATCATAAAAAGGTGTTCCTCGACGAATCGAGACAGTTCCGCGTGCTGCCCGACTGCTATCCTGTCGATCAAAAATGCTTCGAGGTGTATTACGTTTTGCCGCCCGTGATGGAGTGGTTCTACAAACGACATTCGCCGCTGTTCCGCCCGCTGCCGGCCTTCTATCCGGGCTGTGGCGCGGCGCACCCCGACGACGTGATGGCCTTCGTCTATCCCAAGAGCGACGCCAAGGTGACCATCCCCATCGGCATTCGTGGCGACCGCCAGCAGGTCATCTTTGAAATCGCGCACCGCAACCCGCAAAAGACCATCTATTGGAACCTCAACGATGAGTTTTTAGGACAAACTCGCCTCAACCATCAGATGCCCATCGATGTGGAAAAAGGCACTTATCGACTTCGTTGCGTTGATGAAGATGGGGTTGAGTTAAATCGCAGAATTATAGTGCAGTGATTGCGGCCCTTCGACAGGCTCAGGGACCGCCTTCACCACGAATAAGCCTCCGCAGTCATCCATTTGCCTTGCGCTTTCAAAACACGCTCAATCACGTCGCGGACGGCACCCTTGCCGCCGGGCCGCTCGCTGATGAACTTGCTGATTTTCTGCGCCTCGGGCACGGCATCGGCGGGGCAGGCGGGCAGGCCTACGCATTGCATCACATTGAGGTCAGGGATGTCGTCGCCCATGAAGATGATTTCTTCCGGCTTCAGGCCTTTCGCTTCCATGTATTCGTTGAGTTTCAACACCTTGTCGGGGATTCCTGTGAACACGTCCGTCACGCCGAGGCTGTTCATCCTGACGATGGTCGAGGGGCAGACCGCGCCCGAAATGACGGCCACGTTGTAGCCCAATTTCGAGGCCAATTGCAGGGCGTAGCCGTCTTTCACGTTGGTGGCACGCAAGGGGTGTCCGTCAAAGTCGCAAAAGACGGTGCCGTCGGTCATCACGCCGTCAAAATCAAAGATAAAGGTGGTGATTTGAGAGAAAAGGGATTCGATTCCTGTCATGGTAAGGTCGTTTTTATGCCCCAAAAATAGGGAATTTTCGGCAAATACGGTTTGATAACGCAAAAATGCGTAAATTTGCACCCTATTTTTGAAATTATGAGAGTCAGACATCAAACGGATAACGTAGAAGAGATTGTGGCCGCAACGATTGAGGCCATGGAAGCCGTGAAAGGCAAGGACATCGTCACCCTCGATTTGAGGGAAATCACCACCTCCGTGACGGACTATTTCGTCATCTGCCACGCGCCATCGAAGACGCAGGTGGATGCCATCGCCGACAAGGTGGAGGAATTAGTATTTAAAAAAACGCAAAACAAGCCCTACCATGTGGAGGGCCGCGACAATACGGAATGGATTTTGATAGACTTCGTTGATGTTGTCGTTCATGTGTTCTTGGAGTCGAAGCGGAGTTACTACAAATTGGAGGAACTTTGGGCCGATGCCGAGAGAATCGTGAAGGAAGCGGAAGAATAATCTTTTCAAAATCAATTGTTTACAAATGGAGAATAAAGAGACTCAAAAGACTGGCGACAACCCGAGCCAGCCTTCGCAGCCCAACCAACCGAACCAGCCCAACCAGAGACCGAATGGCAAAAGGCGGTTCAATCTGATGTGGATTTATGCCATTTTGTTCGCCGTGCTGATTGGTATGCAATTTTTTGGCAGGGATGCTGTCACCCCGACAGAGGAAATCGACCAAGGCAAGCTCATCGAACTTCTGAAGAAGGAGGAGGTGGGCAAGATTGAACTCGTCAATCGTGAGGATGCCGAAATCTACCTGAATCGGAAGGGCTTGGGGGGCAAATTCTCTGACGCGAAGACCGATTCGGACGGACTCACCCTCACTCCGAACTACACCTATAAAATAGGTTCGCTCGACCGTTTTGAGGAAATGGTGGAGAACGCCCAGCAGGATGTTTCTAACCCGGTGTATATCAGTAATGTAAGGCGTAGCAACTGGATGGGCAGCATCTTGGAATGGATGATTCCTTTGGCCCTGCTCGCCGTGTTCTATATCGTGCTGATTCGCGGTATGGGGCGCAGCATGGGCGGCGGTCCCGGCTCGATTTTCAACATTGGAAAATCGAGGGCGCAACTCTACGACAAGAACACCAATGTCAATGTCACTTTCAAGGATGTGGCGGGTTTGGAAGAAGCCAAGGTGGAGATTATGGAAGTGGTTGATTTCCTGAAGAATCCGGAGAAATACACCAAATTGGGCGGCAAGATTCCCAAGGGCGTGCTGCTTGTTGGCCCTCCCGGAACGGGTAAGACCCTGTTGGCCAAGAGCGTAGCAGGTGAGGCCAATGTGCCTTTCTTCAGCCTTTCGGGTTCCGATTTCGTTGAGATGTTTGTCGGTGTGGGTGCTTCGCGCGTCCGCGACTTGTTCAACAATGCCAAGTCGAAATCGCCGTGCATCATTTTCATCGATGAGATTGACGCCATCGGTCGCGCCCGTGGCAAAAATGCCCTCACAGGCGGCAACGACGAGCGCGAAAGCACGCTGAACCAGTTGCTTACTGAAATGGATGGCTTCGGCACCAACTCGGGTGTCATTGTTTTGGCCGCCACCAACCGTGCCGACATTCTCGACAAGGCTTTGCTCCGTGCAGGTCGTTTCGACCGTCAAATCTATGTGGAACTGCCTGACATTGTGGGGCGTAAGGAAATCTTTGAGGTTCACATGCGCGGCCTGAAACTCGGCAACGATGTTGATAAGGTGTTTCTGGCCAAGCAAACCCCGGGGTTCTCTGGTGCCGACATTGCCAACGTGTGCAACGAGGCCGCGTTGATGGCCGCCCGCAAAGGCAAGGAGGAAATCGACAAGCAAGACTTTCTTGATGCCGTCGACCGAATCATCGGAGGCTTGGAGAAGAAGAACAAAATCATCACCGCAGAGGAAAAGAAGGTCATCGCTTTCCATGAGGCGGGCCATGCCACCACAAGTTGGTTGCTGCAATATGCCCATCCTTTGGTGAAGGTGACGATTGTGCCGCGTGGCAAGTCGTTGGGCGCGGCTTGGTATCTGCCCGAGGAACGTCAAATTACGACCAAGGAGCAGATGTATCACGAAATGATTGCTACCTTGGGCGGTCGTGCCGCCGAGCAGGTGGTCTTCGGCCAAATCTCGACAGGTGCCCTTTCCGACCTCGAAAAGGTGACCAAACAGGCCTTCGCCATGGTCACTTATTACGGCTTGGACGACGAAATCGGAAACATAAGTTACTATGACTCAACGGGTCAGCAGGACTATAGTCTGACCAAACCCTACAGCGAAAAGACTGCCGAAACCATCGACCGCGAAGTGAGCAAGATGGTGGAAAAAGCCTATCAGGAGGCCATTGGCATCCTGACGGAACACCGCGAAGGCTTGGCTCAATTGGCCAACAAGCTAATTGAGGAAGAAGTCATCTTCGGTGAGGACTTGGAACGCATCTTCGGCAAGCGTCCTTGGGGCAATTCAGAAGACGAAAAACTGAAGGATGCTCTCCTGAAAGCCGCTGAAAACGAACCCGATAGCCAACCTAATAACGAACCTGAAAACGCATAACCATCATGGCTTGGGACAACAAGGGAGAAAACAAGGATGCCACCTTCAAGGAGCAGATGTTAGCCAAGGTGCGCAATGCCCTCATCGAGCGGCAAGAGGCCTTGTTTAAGGACATTGACCAGCGTACCGAGACTTGGGTGCCCATAAAGGAGGAGGACGGAACAGCCATCACTTTCGCACAGAATTTCAAGGAGCATGGCGGCATTTTCATCTACCTTGAAAGCGAGTTGGAGCTTGCCGAGTGCCTCAAGCAGTTGGTGCCCGAAAACGGCTGGGAACCGCTGTGGTGTACCCAACCGGAGATGCAGGAATTGCTGAGCAAATACAACATCCCGTTTACGGAAAGCAAGGAGCGCGAACCCAAACAGAAACTTGTCAGCTTGACAGGTTGCGAGTGCCTTGTGGCGCAAACGGGCAGCATCGTTCTCTCCGATGCGCTGACCACGACGCGAGAGGCGTACGCCATCCCTGACATCCTCCTCGTGTATGCTACCACCGAGCAAATTGTGCCGGGCATGAGGACGGCGTTCCAAACCATGAAAAGGAAATACGCCAAGAACAGGCCTTCGCAAATGACCATCATCACGGGGCCGAGCCGCAGTACCGACATCGAGCAGACTTTGGTCATCGGGGCCAGCGGCATCCGCCAAGTGGCGGTGTTTTTGGTGGATGAGGAGTGAGCGTTTTGGATTGTGCAGGGACTTATGTCGCCTGCTTACTGATATGTCGTCCCTCCGTGACTTTGTTTCGGCACGCGGGAACCCCGAAGGGGTGATACGACATCAGGCAGGCGGTGTAAACCCCTGCCGACAAAAAAAGGCGCAAAATGCCCTCGACAAATGAAATTTTCAAAATAAAGAGGAAATAATTTGTTTGAAATAATTAAATTTGTATTTTTGCAGCGGTTATCATCAAATTGGTTATGAAGATGAAAAGAACTTTACTACTGCTTTGCTTGCCCTTCGTGGTATTGTTTTTCTCCTGTTCGACCGACATCGACCTTTACGCCGAATATAAGGAAGTGCCCATCGTTTACGGTCTCCTCGATGCCACCGCCGACACCAACTATATAAAGATTACCCGCGCTTTTTTTGTGGAGGATGATGCCTATCAGGTGGCACTCAACCCCGATTCGAGCAACTACGCGGGCAAATTAGATGTGCGCCTCGTTGAATATTGTAACGGCGACAGCATCCGCGAAATCATCCTCGACACCATCACGCTCCACGGCAAGCAACAGGGCACTTTCTATTCTCCCAACCAGAAAATCTATTATACCACTGTGCCGTTGGGCTGGAACGAGAAAGGCAAGATTTACAGCTATTTACTGAGAATCGTCCTGCCCAATGGAATCATCAGCACCAAGGCCTTCATGGTGGGTTCCGCCTCCTTTGGTACGCAAAGTCTTGCTGTGAATTTCTCTCAGCAGTATTTCGGGATTCCGCGCAAATTTTTGTTCTATCCTGCCGACAATGCGACCTTCTACGACGTCAGCATGTCGTTCACTTTCTTGGAGCAGCGCACGCCCGACGGTGATTCGGTGCCGCGCTCCTTCTCTTGGAAAATCGGCACCTTTGGCAACGACTTTTTCTATCTCAACTCTGATGGCGATTACTATGTTTTCCCTTATTTGCCTGAGATTTTTTATGCCCAACTTAGGGAATTTCTCGGTGCCGACACTGCCGTTGAAGGGCTGAAACGCTACATTGGCGACTATCCTGTTGAGGTTACCATTGCAGCAGGTGGGGAGAAACTGCGGCAATATGTTTATAACAATAGCGACTCCAACGGATTTACACCCGGCGACAATGAATTTACCCTCATCGACGGTGGCTATGGCGTGTTCTCGTCGCGGATGACGGTGAGGCAAAAAGTCCGACTTGGTGGTGAAACCGTCCCCGAATTGGTGATGAATCCCTATTGGGGTTTCAAGTTTATTGGTGGTCAGTAATGACCTTATTTCAAGGTGTCAATAATCGCCTCAATCGAAACGCCTTCGGCCTCGGCGGTGTAGTTGCGGATGATGCGGTGGCGCAAAATCGGGACGGCCACGCGCTGCACGTCTTCAATGTCGGGGGAGTATTTGCCCGTCAACAGGGCATTGGCCTTCGCGCCGATGATGAGGTATTGCGAGGCACGCGGACCGGCACCCCAACTCAAGTAACGGTTGGCCCAATCGTGGGCTTTCGCGGTATGCGGACGGGTCTTCGCGACCAAATTCACTGCATATTCATACACATTGTCGGGCACTGGCACGCGGCGCACCAATTGCTGGAAATACATGATTTCTTCAGGTGAAAGCACTGCATTCACCTCAGTGACCTTGCCCACAGTGGTGCTCTTTACGATGTCGATTTCCTCCTCATACGACGGATAGTCGAGCAAAAGGTTGAACATGAAACGGTCCAACTGGGCCTCGGGTAGAGGATAGGTGCCTTCCTGCTCAATGGGGTTTTGCGTGGCAAGGACGAAAAACGGCTCCTGCAACTTGTAGGTCTTGCCCGAAACGGTGATGCACTTCTCCTGCATGGCTTCCAAAAGGGCGGCTTGCGTCTTGGGCGGTGTGCGGTTGATTTCATCGGCGAGGACGATGTTGGCGAAAACGGGGCCTTTGATGAACTTGAACTGCCGCGACTCGTCCAGAATCTCAGTTCCTACGATGTCGGAGGGCATCAGGTCGGGAGTGAACTGGATGCGGCTGAAACTCAACCCCAAGGCTTTTCCTATGGTGTTGACCAACAATGTTTTGGCAAGTCCAGGTACGCCAACAAGCAATACATGGCCTTGGCAGAAGATGGACAGGATGGTGTTGTGGATGATGTCATGCTGTCCGACGATGACTTTTCCGATTTCCTTGCGGAGGGTTTCATATTTCTCGACCAATGCCTTGGCACCGTCGACATCTGAAGCGAAGTTTGTCATTATTGAATGTTCCAATCGTAATAAAAATCGTTATTCTTATAGTTTTCGTCCAAGCGGATGTAGGCCTTGGCGGCTTTGTCCTTCACCCATTTGCCGATTGCCTCTTGGCGTTTTTGCCCCAATGCCCAGTTTTGGATGAGGTTGTAGTCGTCCTTGAGGTTGGCTTGGTGTGCTTCGGTCTTGCGTTTGACCATGACGAGGCGGAACGCATCGTTGTTCTCGTTGGTGGTCATGGGCAAGGGGTCGCTCACTTCGCCGACATTGAGGCGGCTGATGACGAAGGCGAGGTTCTTGTATTCGGGATAGCTGCCTTCCAACTCTTGCAAGTCCTGAAGGCTGAGCCAGTTGCCTCCCGATACTGCATTGGTGAGGTAGCCTCCGTTGCTCTTCGAGTCGTCGTCGCTGAATTTCTTGCAGGCTTCCTCAAAGGTCATGTCGCCGTTGCGGATGAGCTGGGCTACAGAATCGAGTTGGTTTTGGGCTTTTTCGAGGGCTTCGACGGGCACCTTGGCCGTGAGCAGGATATGTCGGCAGTTGATGGTTTCGCCACGACGCTCGATGAGTTGGATGATGTGGAAGCCAAATTCAGTCTCTACCACGTCGGAGATTTCGCCGTCGCGGAGGTTGAAGGCCACGTTCTCGAACTCGGTGGCATAAACGCCCTTTCCGGCAAAGCCGAGCTCGCCGCCTTGACGCGCCGAGCCTGGGTCTTCGGAATAAAGCACGGCCATAGTGGAGAAGCTGCTCTCGCCTTCGAGGATGCGCTTGCGGATTTGGTAGAGGCGGTCTTTCACCTGCAACTTTTCGTCGATGCTGACGGGCGGACGCTTCACGATTTGCACGATTTCATAGCTCGGGCTGATGGTCGGTAGGCTGTCTTTCGGGATGTCGCGGAAAAAGTCTTTCACCTCTTTGGGCGTGACCGTTACGTTTTGCATGATTTTGGCCTGCACCTGCTCTTGCAGCATCTGGTCTCTTCGGGCTTGTCGCACTTCGTCTTTGATTTCAGCCATCGATTTGCCAAACTGCTCCTCTAATTTTTCTTGTGAGCCGATTCTGGCGATAAAATAGCGGATGCGTTGCTCCATGTCGGCCTCCACTTGATCGTCGGTGACGGTGATGCTGTCCATTTCGGCTTGGTTGAGCATCAGTTTTTGGAGAAGAAGGTCTTCCAAAATGCGACTCCTGATTTCCTTCCCCGTGCCTGCGGCCAAACCTTGCACACGGTATTGGATGTATTGGTTCTCGATGTCGGATTGCAGGATGATGTTCTTCCCGACCACGGCCACCACCTTGTCAATCACTTGGGGCTGACGGTTTTGCGCCATCATTGGCAAGGCCAAAGACATGAGTGCTATGATAATCCAGTTTCTTTTCATCAATTCAAAATTCCAAGAGTTAAAATTTAAGATTCAAAATTCAAAGATTCGGTAGGTCGTTGAGCCTGTGGTCGTTGAGCCTGCCGAAACGACATTCTATTGGTCGGCATTATATAAAGTCGGCGAACCCACATACACTTCAAACGCCCGTTCCTTTTTCGCCTTTTCATAGAGGGCGGTTTTCATCTTGTCGAGCAGGGCTTGCTTGCGTTGGGCAAGGATGACGCTCTTGATGTTGTCGCCCACCATCTCCACGGGCGAGGTGCTTTCTTCGAGAAGGTAGGCCACAAAACGCACCATGTAGGTATATTCGTTCATGTCGAAGCAGACAAACTTGTTCTTTTTCAGGAAACTTTCGGCATTGAAAATCTCGATGGGAACGATGTTTGTCAGGTCGTCCAAGCGCATCCAGTGGTCCACATCCAAATAGCTTTTTACGGCGTAGTAAGTGGCTTGAACGTCAATGTTTTGCAACATCAAAGTGTCAGGGTCGCCCATCAGGGTTTGGAAAAGTTCCTTTTGGTCGCTGCCTTCTTCAAGGATGACGTAGGCCACCCGCACCATCGTATTGCGCAGTTGGAAATCTTCCTTGTTCTGTTCGTAGTATTCGGAGATTTCGTCTTCGCTGACGACGGTGTCCAACTTTTGGTTGATGATATGGCTTTCGTAGGCATAAACGACAAGCGAGTTTCGGTATTCCTCCAATTGCTTCGTGAGGTCAAGTTCTTCCTTGCTCAGGTTGGTTTCGGCCTGATGCACAAGCACTTGTTTCTTGATCCACGAATCGATGAAAGAGCTGGCGCGTTGGATGCTGTCCATGATGGACGCGCCCTCTGGCACGATGCCTTTCAGGTCGGATTCATAGAGATACTTGCCGTAGCACTCGGCCACCACCACTTCCTTCGAGTTTTTCTGGAAATAGTCGCAGCCTGTGAGCAGCAAAAGGGAGACAACACCGATAAGAACGCTTAGTCTGCTCATTTATACATGTTTCTGACCTTCTCCAACACGCTCTCGTTGATTTTTACGGGATATTTTTCCTTCAGCGACTTCACCCAATTTTGCTCCAATTCCACCTGATAGTCGGAAGTGACGAGGCCACGGGATTCCTTGAGGGTCTTTTGTTCGGGCTTGCGCACTTCGCGGATGCACACGATGGTGGTCGACTGGTCGACGGTGGAGGGGATTTCGTTTCGCACACCCACCTTCCATTCGGTTTGGTCGACATATTGGTTGTCGCCTCTTTGATAGAAGCCCTTGCGCACGAAGGCATAGCCGATGGAATCGCGTTGGATGGCGCTTCTCAGGCTGTCAAGTTCGACACCTTTGTCTAAAAGGGCCTTCACCTTGGGCAGCGATTCGGGGCGCGTAACGGTGATGACGGTGGCGTAGGCGCGGTCGCCCCACATGTATTTGGAGGCGTTGCGCTTGTGGAACTCGGCGAGGCCGACAGTGTCTTTCACGGCCTTGTTCCACACTTCGCGGTCCATGAGGTCGAAGAGCAGAATGCCGTCCTTGTATTCCTGAACCAAAGCCTTGAACTCGGGATACTTGTCCTCCAAATGGGCGTCGGCGTAGTTCATGGCCGTTTCGTTGGAGAAACTTTCGTAAAGCTGATAGGCGTAGGTGGCTGGAGTGACGTATTTCTGTGTGGTCATGTTGGCCTTGATGTAGGTCACGAAGTCGCTCACCTTGGTAGGGTTGTTCTCCAAGCTGAACAGGGTGGCGTTCATGTCCACGTTGGCGGCGGGTTCGTATGCGTTGCGGAGGATGCTGCTGTCGATGGTGGCTAAGAAAGCCTCAAGGTTCTTGTCGTTCTGCTTGAACTTGTATTCGCTTTTCACTTGCCTGAGCACCAGTTCTTCCGACTTCTTGGAGCGCATGTCCTTCTCGATGCGCTCGCTCAAGCCCTTGCTTTCCTTATCGAACGAGCTAACGCCCGATGTGCTCAGCAGTTTGATGATGTGGAAACCGTAATTGGTGCGGACAGGTTTCGCTATTTCATCAACTTTCAGTGATTTGCACACTTCGATAAATTCAGGCACGATGCGGCTCACAGTGAAGCTGCTCAATGCGCCGTTGCGGGCGATGGTGCCTTTGTCGTCGGTGTATTGCTTCACCATTTCGTTCCAGTTCTTGCCGTTTTGGGCCATCAGTTCTTTATAAATGTTGTCGGCCTTCTGCTTCGTGGCAGCCACATCCTCGGCGGGCGCGTCGAAGGGCAGTTGCAGGAAAATGTGGGCGGCTTGGACGCTTCCGAGGGCATCGGTGATGCTGACGACCTTGATGAGATGGTAGCCGAAATCGCTGCGCACTGGCATGGAGATTTCGCCTTCCTTGGTGTTGTAGGCACCTGTCTCAAAAGGATATACCATGTCGAAAACGGTGAAATAGCCGAGGTCGCCGTGGTTGCCCGGACGGGCAGGGTTTTGGTCGGTGGCTTTCATGCTTTTGGCCGAGGGGTCGTCGGAATATTGGTCGGCCAACGCGCCGAAGTCAGCACCTTTGGCAAGGGCTTTCTTGCGGATGTCCATAGCCTTATTGTAGGCTTTCAGGGTGTCCGACGGCAGGGCGTTCTTGTCGCAGCGGATGAGGATGTGCGAGGCGCGTATGTCTTTGAGTTTGCGCTGATAAGCCTCTTCAATCAGTTCGTCGGTGATGTCGTCGCTGCTCATGAAAGGCTTGGCCAATTGCTTGCGGTAGCCGGCCAGTTCCTTCTTGAACTTCGCGCTGGTGTCCAATTGCAGCCGCTCGGCCTCCATCACCTTCATGCGGAAGGTGGTGAAAAGTTCGAGATAGTCGTCGACGGACTTCTTCTCAATGACATCGCTCTTGAGGTTGTTCTTGTAGTAAACATCGGTGAAATCCTTCACGGTGATGCTCTGGTCGCCGATGGTCATCAGCACTTCCTTGTCGGTTTTCGACTGTGCCTGGGCGAAAAAGGCTGGCATGATAAGTGATGCCAACACAAACATTTTCAAAAAGTTACGGTTTTTCATTCTTGATATTAGTTGTTTGTTCATTATTCCAATAACGCAAAACGGTGGATTTTATTTCAATCCGCCGTCCACTTCCAATCCGTTGGCCAATACGCTGATGTCGTTGACTTGGATGGCCTCAAAAACAGTCTTCACCTGCTCGATTTGGCCGAGATGGAGCATCAATCGCTTGTCGGGACGCTTCTCAATCAAGCCTTCGGGAATCTTGTTTTTCAGCAGACCGAGTACTGTGTTGAGCATGGTGTCGGTGCCGAAGCCCGCGTCGATGCCTACCAATAAGTCGCTGCCAATCAATTCGATAATGGTGAGGTTGGCGGAGAAGTCCTTCTTGACGAAACCCAAATTAAGCGGATAGGTCACGCGGACGGTCTTTGAATCCACGGTAGAAAATGAAATCTGTTGGTTGGTCTTTTCTTGCAGTATCGACTGTAGTTCGGGAAAAGTAATTGATGCTTTCATGTCAACTTCTCTTGCTATAATTAGGTGCCTCTTGGGTAATGGTCACGTCATGCGGATGGCTTTCGAGGATGCCTGAATTGGTGATGCGGATGAACTTGGCCTTCTTGAGTTCCTCAATGGTGTGTGAGCCAGTGTAGCCCATGCCTGAGCGCAAGCCGCCAACCATCTGATAAACGACTTCGGCAAGTGTGCCCTTGTACGGAACACGACCTGCGATGCCTTCGGGGACGAGCTTCTTCGCATCTTCCACGTTGTCTTGGAAATAGCGGTCCTTCGAGCCTTGTTGCATAGCTTCCAGCGAACCCATGCCCCTGTAAGTCTTGAACTTACGGCCTTCGTAAATAATCGTGTCGCCCGGCGATTCATCCACGCCAGCGAAGAGCGAACCCGCCATGATGGACGAGGCACCAGCGGCCAAGGCCTTCACGATGTCGCCCGTGTAGCGGATGCCGCCGTCGGCGATGAGCGGGATGCCCGTGCCTTCCAAGGCTTTGGCCACATCCATAACCGCCGTGAGCTGCGGCACACCGATGCCAGCCACCACGCGCGTAGTGCAGATGGAGCCGGGGCCAATGCCCACCTTGATAGCGTCGGCACCTGCCTCGGCCAGGGCTTTGGCGGCCTCGGCGGTGGCGATGTTGCCCGCCACGATGTCTATTTCAGGATAGTTGTTTTTCAGGTTGCGCACCATGTCAATCACGCCCTGCGAATGGCCATGTGCCGTGTCGACGACCAAAGCGTCAACGCCCGCATCGACCAAGGCAGCAGCGCGTTCAAGGGTGTTGGCGGCAATGCCCACGGCGGCGGCCACGCGCAAACGACCGCGCGAGTCCTTGCAGGCGTTGGGGCGCGCCTTCACCTTAATTATATCTTTATAAGTGATGAGGCCGACGAGGCGGTTGTCCTTGTCGACCACTGGCAGTTTCTCGATTTTGTATTGTTGGAGGATGTCGGCGGCCTTCTCGAAAGAGACCTCGGTGGTGGTGATGAGGTTTTCCTTGGTCATCACCTCGGCGACGGGGCGTTCCAAGCCACGCTCGAAGCGCAGGTCGCGGTTGGTGACGATGCCGACCAACACATTGTGGCTGTCCACTACGGGGATGCCTCCGATGTGGTATTCGCTCATCAGGTCGAGGGCGTCTTTCACGGTGGCGTCGACGTGGATGGTCACCGGGTCGCTGATCATGCCGTTTTCGGCGCGTTTCACCTTGCGCACCTCGGCGGCCTGTTTGCCGATGGTCATGTTCTTGTGCAGCACGCCGATGCCGCCTTCTTGGGCGATGGCGATGGCCATGCGGCTCTCCGTGACGGTGTCCATACCGGCGGAGACCACGGGGATGTTGAGGTCGATGCGGCGCGAGAACTTGGTTTTCAAGCTCGTTTCACGCGGGAGAACATTACTGTAGGAAGGGACCAGCAGAACATCGTCGTAGGTCAGGCCTTCACCAATGATTTTTTCGTTATCAAGTGCCATGGCGTTTAGGTTTTAATTAATCTGCAAAGGTACACTTTTTTTCGATAGGGTAGGAGGTGTTGGCCTAAAAAATGGCAAAAGTGGTTAAATCATGATGTATTATCCTTCCATCTGTAAGTCCAAAAAATGACAAAAAAGACAAACATTTTGCGATTTTTGACATTTTTCACGAAACAAAAAGTGAGATTTTTGACATTTTAGCCGAAAAACATTTTGCGATTTTTGACATTTTTAGCTATATAAAAAGTGAGATTTTTGACAAAAGTTGTATTTTTGCAGCGAATTAAATAGGAATCAAGATGTCAACTAACACCTTCAAGCGAAAGATTTATGACCGTTTGATGCAATGGAAAACGGAACGAAAGGGTAGTACCGCCATTCTCGTTCAGGGAGCAAGACGTGTAGGCAAATCAACGATAGTTGAGCAATTTGCGAAGCAAGAATACCAATCGTATATTTTGATTGATTTCTCAAAGTGTTCGCAAGAAGTGTTCAACCTTTTCAATGACATTTCCGACCTCAACCATGTGTTTATGCGTCTTCAATTAGTGTATGGGGTCAGCCTGCACGAGCGCAATTCGGCCATTGTTTTCGATGAGGTGCAGAAACAGCCTTTGGCTCGGCAAGCCATCAAACACTTGGTGGCCGACGGACGCTATGATTATATTGAGACAGGCTCATTAATCTCGATTCGGAAGAATGTAAAGGACATCATTATTCCAAGCGAGGAGACCCGTGTCAATATGTATCCTATGGATTATGAGGAATTTCGCTGGGTGTTGGGCGACAGTGCCACCATTCCTTTGCTGCGCTCGATTAGTGAAAAACCTGTTCCGTTGGGTGATGCGGCTCATCGAAAGCTGTTGCGCGATTTTCGGCTTTATATGCTTGTGGGCGGGATGCCACAAGCCGTGAACAAGTATTTGGAAACCAATAATCTGTCGGAAGTGGATAACACCAAGAGGGAGATTCTCGACCTTTATGACGGCGATTTCATGAAAATTGACGATTCGGGGAAACTGTCGATGCTGTTTGCTGCCATCCCTTCCGAGTTGAACAAGAACGCTTCGCGTTATCAAGTGTCAAGCGTTGTCGAAAACGGCAGGCCAGACCGCATGACGGAATATATTGCCGACTTGAGAGAATCGATGACGGTCAATATGGCATACCATGTCAACGACCCCAATGCAGGCATGTCGTTCTACAAAGACCTCGACCGATTCAAGATGTTTGTTGCCGACACGGGGCTTTTCGTCACCCTTGCTTTCCGCGACAAGGACTTCACAGAAAATGTCATCTACCAAAAGTTGTGGAACGACAAGCTGAACACCAACCTTGGCTATTTGTATGAGAATGTGGTGGCCCAGATGTTGAGGGCTGCGGGCAATGAATTGTTCTACCACACTTGGCCGACCGAAAACGGCAAGCGCAACTACGAAATTGATTTTTTGTTGGCAAGGAAAAACAAGGTTTGCCCGATTGAAGTGAAATCATCGGGCTACAGCACCCATGCCTCGCTCGATGCGTTCTTCAAGAAGTACCCCGATAGGATTCTTGACCAGTATCTCGTTTATTCCAAAGACATTAAGAGAGAAAACGGGGTGCAATACTTGCCGTTTTATATGACCATGTTTTTGTAGTTTTATCCAGAGGTTTGTGAGCTTAAGAAGTGATTCCAAAAGAGGTATTTACCGCCAAACTTTGAATTTTTTGGCAAGTTTGGCTTAACCTTCCTCGGTGTTTTCAATAAATAAGTTGTTTATTGTTAGCACTTTAACAAAATCATCACTATGTTCACCTTGAGCCAATCCCTTGGTGGTTATGAGGACAGTCCGAATGGCTTTTGAAGTCTTGGTTTCAGCCTGGAAGGTCTTGATTCGGTTTCCCAGCTTTAGGCTCTCTTCTGCATCCTGGCTGTATTCATAGCGGGAGTATTTCATCTCGCAAATATCAATAACGCCATCGGCGCGGTCTATGATCATGTCAATCTGTGCTCCCGGGGTGGACTTGCGGCTACGCCAAGAATAATAAGAGGTGAGGATGGTGTCCAATCGCAGGGATTGTATGATTTCCCAAATATGATACATACATAGGCGTTCAAATGCCAGCCCATACCAAGTGTTTTGGCCAGGTGTGTTGAGGGTGTGCCTCCAATAAGCGCGGTCGGTGATGGTTTCGGAGGCGCAGAAAGTCTGGTAGAAGATGGTGAAGAAGTCAATCAATCTGTAGATGCCGGAGTTCTTTTTGCCCCCGTCACTATGGTGGATGATGAGGTCGCAATAAACCAAATCCTTGAGCATCTTGGTCAATTCCTCGCCCGATGACATTTTCATGGCAGTGGCAATCTGTCCCCTTGTCAACCCTTCCTTGCTCTTTGAAAGCAGGCGGATGATGTCCATGTATCGTTCAGGGGTTTTGAACAGGGAGGTGTACAAGCGTCGGAACTCGTTCTTGAATTCCGCATTGGTGGAGAAGAACAGCATATCGATGTTCTCGGCCGCACTCTTGGACGGGTCGAGCAGGGAGAAATAGTAGGGCACACCGCCCAACGCCAGATAAAGTTGAAGGATGGTCATCCTGTCCCACCTGTAGTGTTTGGCCTTGAAGTACATCTCGGACTGATATAGGTTGAAGGGGCGCAGATGCATTTCGTGTGTGGTTCGCTTGTGCAACCCGCCCCGATTTTCGATGACGTTGCGAATCATCCAAGAGGTGGCGCTTCCGCAGATGACCAAAAACACGTTGTCGTGCCACGAAGCGATGTTGTTCCAAAACCTGCCCAGTTCTTTGACGAAACCGGAATACTCGAAGTCGAAGCAAGAGATTTCGTCGATGAAAACCACACAACGTTTCTTGCGCTTGTTTTTCTCGATAATGGTTCCCAGTGCCTCAAAAGCCTGTTTCCAATTCTTCGGTTCGGGGCCGTCGTAGCCATATTTGGTCAGGGCCGACAAGAAGGCGTCCCTTTGGTCTTCACGGTTTCCTTCCAACACGCCGCTGACAAAAAAGTCGAACTTGTCCTTGAAGAAATAACGAATAAGGGATGTTTTGCCAACGCGACGCCTTCCATACAACGCGACGAATTCGCACTTCCCGCTTTGGTTGTAGGCCGACAGCTTCGCCAGTTCTGTATCACGTCCAATAATCTTATCCATAGCGTTCTAATGTTTTTGCAAAGGTAGTGTTTTTCTTGAAATGTTCCGCCAAACTTGCCAAAAAAAGCAAAGTTTGGCGGAACATTTGTTTCTTTTGTCTGACAAATCGAGGTTTGCCAAACGCTATAATTCACTATAATTTGTAATTTTGGCCGCTTTTCTCCGCTCAATGATTAAATCAGCCCAACCAAATAAATTGGCAACAAAAGTGTTTCGCCGTCGTGCCTCAAGTCCTTGGTGTAAAAACAATTGAAAATCATTCGGAAACAAGAAAAAAGTCTATCTTTCCCGCTGATTTATTTCGGCAAAATACTACTTATCCCCGAAATTTGATTGGCAAAAATGCTATCGTTCCCCGAAATTCTATCCACTTGCTCACTTTTGCCGTTTTACATGACCATGTTTTTGTAGTTATACCCTCTATTCCCAGCGGAAAGTCGAAAATTTTGACACATTCCGCAGCGGATAGGCGTTGTTTTGTCATAATTTGTCTATCTTGTCCAACACTTCATCGGGTTTTTCCGTCCATTGAATCACATTGTCCGGGTGTTGACCCATGTAACTGATGTAATCGCGAATCAGTTGGTAATGCTTGCGGGCGAAATCAGTACTGATTTTGCCATAACTATCAAAACAAATTGGC